>NZ_FCOM02000127.1 GCF_001544695.2 Caballeronia arvi | reverse complement strand
AAGGCCGACACTCCCTATGAATTTCCGACCAGCTCAAATCACGGCGCGTCAGGAGAAGACACTCAGCCGCCCGCGACCGCTGGGGACGGCAATCAACGCGCAGCTTCACAGTCTGGAAACAACCAGTCGTCAGGCGACGACGCGCGCGCAAGTGTGAAAAACAAGCTCTCGGACATGCAGGATACTGTCGCTAAGAACTACAGGCGTGCGACGCAGACGACCGACGACTTCGTGCATGACAACCTTAAAATGCTATCGCCATCGCTGCACTCGGAGGCGTGATCATTGGCATGCTGGTTTCGCGGTAGACAGATGCGAACTGATGCACAGGCCATGGCGAGCGACGTATCGCTCGCCACGGCAGCAGAGCGCCGCTGACGGCTTGGCACACGGGCCGGAGGGCCGGACGGGCCGGCCACGCAAGTCCGCCAGATACTACTGCTGAGCGCGCCGCGGGTCCGCCGGCCGTTGGAAGAGGAACCTTTCGCTCTTCTATCCTCCGCTGGCGCGATATGCTGGACTGGCCGCTTGTTGACACTGAACGGCCTCTCGACACACCCACGTCGGAGAGGCGGATGGCGCTTTACTGTTTCATTTTACCGGTCGCCTTTCCGTTTGCGTCCGCCCCAGAAGCGCCATCCGGCGACATGCCCTTTTCACGTTGCTGCATCAGTGTCGGGCCGCCTGGGGTGCTTGCCCCGCTAGAAGCGCTGTTGGCCGCTTGATTCGTCGTGGCGCCGTTCTGAGTCGTCGGTGACGGAGCCTTCTGCGTGGTTTGCGCAAACGCACTCCCGCTTGCTGCTACAAGGAGGACGCTTAATAGAGCTGAGATGCGATTCATGGCTGTCTCCGGAGCCTTACACGGCTTCCCTCATTCTTGAACCAGATAGATTACGGTGCGACGGAACCGTGGTCACGATCCACCGCCTCACGGGCTGCGTCCTTCGCATCCTCTTCGGCGTTGCCGACTTGCTTTCTGGCCTCGCCAGCTATTTGCTGTGCGTCGCCCTTTGCCTCCTGTGCGGGATCGCCCGTCATCTTGCCGACGCCCTCATTGATCTTTCCCTTCACCTTTTCTCCGACGCCTTTCACCTGATCTTCATGCATGGCCGTGCTCCTGACGCGCCTGCGGATCGCAAGCGCACAGAGTGCCGCAAAAAAGATGCCTTGAAATACGGGCCATCTATAGCGAGACAAGGAGGTCAGAAATCACTGAGGGCGCGGCGGGCCCTGCTTCACGAGTTGATCGCTAACACCGCAGGCGCACTGGTCGGGCTCGCTCAGATGAGCGTCGCCGAGATCCACTCGTGGAACGGCGTGGCGCCCGATCTCGAACACCCCGACCGTGTCGTCTTTGACGGATCCCGATCCCGCGCTGCCTTGGTCCACGATGTTGGAAGCCGCATCACTCATCAAAGTCGTCCTGGATGAGCTCGGCCTGCGTTCATTTGCGAAGACCAACGGACCAGCGGCGTTTAGGGTTTTCACATCGCCGTGCCGCTCACCCGCCGACAGGGGGGAGGAGGTCAAGCTTTTCTCACAAGCGGTCGCACAGCACATGACGCGCGTCGTGCTACAGCGATTTTCAGCCGTGCTGGCCGCGAAAAATCGAGTCGGCAAGATATTCATCCACTATCTGTGCAATGGTCGAAGCGCCAGCACGGTGGCCGCGTTCTCCAGTACGCGCCCGCCCGGGCACGGCGGTATCGATGCCGATATCGTGGGATGAGTTGAAGGACGTAAAAAGCGGTGATCAGTGAACGACGGCGCAAGCCATCCACCAACAACGCACGCTCGCCGCGGACCCCGTGGGAAGGCCGCTGGCGCACGCGGCAAGAACTGCCGAAATCGTCGATGGGCGGATAGTCGCGCCCTGCCCGGCGCGCGTGCATCGCCGTATACGCCGCGACACCGAGCGATGCGACCGCGGCGCCGCCCAGCAACGCCTATGGCGTAAGTCATGACCTGCTTTTCGAAGCGGACATGCGCTATTCCTTGAGGTGTGGCCGCCCTCATCGTTTCTTGACGGGCGAACGATGCGAGCCTCGCGTGAAAATGAACAGGCCCGCACCCGCGGCGGCGATGGCGAATCGGCTCGGATTGGCCTTCACAACGTTGACGCCGTTCGCAAAGAGTCGCGTCCAGATGGTCGCGCCCGATTCGACGAGACGCACGGGGGGCGCAGGCGCGATGGCATCGTTAACGGCGAGCACGGCTGGCGCTTGTGCCCCTTTCGGCGCCCTCGCCTTCGATGCTTCCGGCGCGTGTTGATCCCTGCCCTCACGCACTTCGACGCGCGAGGCCGCCGCCTCCGCGCCGAGCAGCAGGACGGCAGCGGCGAAATACAGCCACATCAGAAGCACGGCGAGCGAGCCTGCCGCGCCGAACGCATTCGCCGTTCCGGCGTGCGTGAGATAGAGCGCGAAGAGCTTTTTGCCGACGGAGAAAAGCACAGCGGAAATTGCGCCGCCCACCAGCGCATCGCGCCAGGGCACGGGGCCATCGCGCAAGTACTTCAACAGGGCAGCGAACGCGCCGGAGAGAATCACGAGACCAAGCACGAACTGCACGATGTCGCCGACGATAACAAGCGGTGAATCGCCGAACACCCACTTGCCCGCCGCCTGAACCGCGGTGTCCAGCACGAGCGATACGATCAGCAGGAACGCGACGCCCATGACGAGGCTAAAGGAAATCAGACGCACCTTGACGAGCGTTGCGACGCCCGATTTTTGGTCGGCGTCCTTCGGCCAGATGACGGAAAGCGCCGTATTCAACGATGAAAACGTCGCCGACGCGCCGACCGCGAGCAGCACGAACGACGTCACCGCCGCGATGCCGCCGCCGCCGCTTCGATGCGCATGTTCGACGATCGCCTGCACGCTCGCGGCCGCATCCTTTCCGAGCATGCCGCTGATCTGATTAAACAGTTGTCCCCGCGCCGCTTCCGCGCCGAACACGAGACCGGCGACGGCGATCACCATGACGAGCGTCGGCGCAAGCGAGAACGCGGAATAGAACGCGATACTCGCGGCCATCGGTGCGGCGCGATCAGCGCCGAAGCGTTTGAAGGTGCGAACGGGCCATGCGAAGGCGCCGCCTATCAGCGATTTAACGTCCATGGCTTGTCTCCGGCGAATCGTGCTTGTGCCCGAAGCATCGAAAGTGCCAGCGTGCACTTAAGTGGCGGGAACGACGAACGGTTTGCGTGCGCGTCTTTAGGTTCTGTAGCGTTGCGCGGCCCCGTGGCGCGGAGATTGCTCGCGCCACAGGCGGGCGGACCTCGTGGCGGATCAGCCCGCCCCAGCGGCCGACGTACTGCATTGGAGAACACGACGAAGACGCTAAAAATCGAACAACTCCGTCCGACACAGCTGACGCACGGTTTGCGCGAGGTCCGGCAAAAAGCGGAAACGTACCAGAGCCTTGAGGGTCACGAGCTGGAAATGGCCATTGCGGAGAAGCCTGTTCCGATCCTCTATGGCCCGGCAGGCGCGGCTTACGCGATCGACCATCACCATGTCGCGGCCGCTCTTTGGAGAGCGAGAATAAGGCGCGTTCCTGTGGTGCTCGTCAAAGATCTTTCGGCGCTTTCAAGCGCCGAATTCTGGCTGACGCTGGAAAACAGTCGCTGGACGTATCCGTACAACGCTCTTGGTCAACGCGTGTCGTTCGCAGACATGCGCGAGCACATTTGGGATCTGGAAGACGACGAGTTCCGCAGTCTTTCCGCGTCGGTTCGCGATGCGGGAGGATACGAGAAGACGACCGTCCCGCTGGAGGAATTCCGCTGGGCCGATTTCTTTCGACAGAACTTCCCGCCGCCTCAAACCGATGCGGAATTCGATTCGCTCGTGAAGAAGGCGCTCGAATTCGCGAAGACCAAAGCCGCACTGGGACTGCCAGGCTATCTGGGTCCCAGTGACTGAGCCATTCGCAAAACAGAGAGAGCGATGAGCCTGCTGCTAACCGTTTTCGGCGAAGGAAAAGACCTCGACTCCTTGCAGATGGCCGCACGCACCGTCGCGGTGTTCTTCGGCGCGCTGGCGTTGATACGCATCGCGGGTCGGCGCTCGTTCGGTCAACGCTCGCCATTCGATTACGTCGTCGCAATCTTGCTGGGGGCAACGCTGAGTCGTGTCATCGTGGGCGCTTCGCCCGCCATACCTACTGCCATCGCCTCACTGGTGATCGTGTTGATCCATCGCGTTCTTGCGTGGGCATGCGTGCGTTTGCCTGCGCTGGAAAGACTCGTCGTCGGCGCGGAAAGGGAAGTCTACAAGGACGGCCAGTTCGACGAACAACAGATGTCGGCCGCTCTCATTACAAGGACCGATGTGTTCGAAACCGCGAGGCAGGAACTGCACTCGACGACGCTCGAGGACGTAGCGGCAGCCATTCTCGAACGTAACGGCCAAGTGAGTTTGATACGCAAGCAGAAGTGATCCGCCAACAAGGGTCGATCGCCCACCAGACTGCATGCCCCCATTCGGCTTTCACCCGGATTGACGATGCCGAGTGGGAAGTAATGGACCTATCCTGCGGACCGACTCTCCGAGCCATCGTTGGCAGCACACGCGACTCGTGAACGCCGGGCGGACCGAAGGTGTTAAAGCCCACAGCAACGGCCGGGTCACAGCGCATCACTCATCGAAACTTCGACCAGTAGCACCAACGCCATGCCACGCCGCTGCGATGTGGGTTTTGGCAAACCGTTGCGTTATGCCGTTTCGCCGAACGCTTGGAAAGCACCGGATTTAGTCGCGCGGTCAGCTTCGACTGACCTCGACGGGAAGTGAGCGCTTGTGACCGGTCGCTGTGTAGAATCGGTGTATTGTTGTCAGCACCTCTTCACTGACTTCTTTGCCCTCAAGGAAATCGTCAATGTCCTCGTAACTAATGCCGTAGCTGTCCTCATCGGGCCGCTGCGGCGTGAGCGATTCCAGATCCGCAGTCGGCACCTTCATGACGAGCCGCTCCGCCGCACCCATGGAGCGTGCCAGCGCGCGCACCCGTCGCTTGGTCAGGCCAGAGAGTGGCAGAATGTCCGCACCGCCGTCACCATACTTAGTGAAAAAACCCATCAGCGATTCGGCAGCGTGATCCGTGCCAATCACGACACCGGCGCGCGCGCCCGCGATTGTATATTGCGCAATCATCCGCTCACGTGCCTTGATGTTGCCAAGGACGAAGTCCTTCTGGAAGTCATCCGTGTACTGGGCGCCCGCTCGCTCAAGGGCATCAAGCATTTCATCGGAAGGTCCTTTGACGTTGACCTCGAAGGTCTCGTCCGGCCGCACGAAGTCCAACGCGAGGCGCGCATCGTTTTCGTCGCGCTGCGTCCCGTAGGGTAGTCTCACTGCGACAACACGGGCAGTCCGCAGCGACACCGATTCTCGGACGGGCGGCGCCGCACTTCCATCGTGCAGTTCGAACGCGAAACGATGGACCTCCTTATGCCCTTCCGGCAGCTGAGTATGGCCCCATATTGTTGCTTTCATGCTTGTATGTCGCGGAATTTTTCTCGGAGATGAGCAAATATCGTGCTGAAGTCTGTCGGGCAAGACCCCGGATTCGAGAAACTGTCCGAACGAACGGGGCCACCTCGCTTCGCGGGGTCGTGCTGCCGGATCGACGCGCAACGCGAACGCAACCACGGTCGCGCCATGCGCGAGTGCCAGTTGAGTCAGCGTTCGCGGCCTACGGATCTCCGTCCAGATACTAGTAAGTGCGCGTCATCACCGCGGGCGGAATGCGCTATGCGTAGGCGCGCAGCGCCGTGCAGTCCCTTGCGTGTAAGTGCGATTGATGGTGGGGTTTCCCGGAACGGGGAGGCGCGTTGACGCATGAGCGCCCCTCTTTGCCGTCGTCTCCGTCCTCGTCATCAGAGGACGGGAAACGGTCAGGATCCGCGGCGCGAGTCATCAGCAGGGTCTTATTTATTCCTTAAGGGCGCCAACCTCCTCGCGCGTTTCGCCCGCGGCGTGCTGAGCATCGCCCGCTGGATCTGCCGGTATCCAGATCACCGGTTACTGAGAGGCCTTTTAGAGCTCCGGGTAGGCAAGATCGGCGCTGACGATTTCCTCGCCGCGTTGTTGTGCCGCACGGATGGCCTCGTCTTTAGTCGAATATCGACCGATAGCATCAACGCCGTCAAAAGGATAGAGAAGCCGCCCGTCCGTGACTCTTACAACCTTCAACGTCCCGAAAAACCCAGCCGTCTTGCTCCCACGGTACGAGGCATAGATATGGAAGTCGTCTCTACCGACCGCGGGTTTGGGCAGACTCTTTCCCGCTGGGTGGAAGACCAGCTCTGGGCGTTTTCCAGTTACATGATTCATGCATCACCGCCAGCTCGGGACAGATGGAAGGACTCGCGCAACAGGCAGGGACCCCACTCAATGAAGTGTTCCGGCACTCGTGCGAGTCGAACACTTGCGGTAGCGCAGGAAAGATGCCGGAACAATCGGCGTGGACAATATGATCGACGTCATCTCTGCGGACAGGTTGTGCTGAATCACGGCGGACTCGCGGCCGTGCGCGCACTGGACCGGATCAGATGACCGAAATGTATAACCGGGATGCGCTCCAAAGGATAGTATTGGATGTTACCCATCCGGTTGTGAGTCGCCCATGCCCAGCAAGTACGCATTCAGCATCAGCGTAACGGAACATCTTTCCTCGTTCATCAGAGCAGAAGTCGCCACCGGTCGCTACAGTTCGGCCAGCGAAGTCGTCCGCGCAGGGCTACGGCTCTTGGAGGAGCAGACGTCACACCGTGCTTCGTCGAGCGGCAAAGCTACTGGCCGATCGAAGCGGCCGACACTGGCGGACGACAAGGCGCGCGCTCGGTCGGAGAAAGCATGACATCAGCGGCGGATTTCCCGATTGTGGGCTTAGGCGCCTCCGCCGGCGGGGTTGAGGCACTGGAGGGCTTTTTTCGCGGCATGCCTGAGAAGCCCGGATTGGCGTGCGTAATCATCACCCACCTGAGCCCGAATCGTGAAAGCATGCTGCCGGAGATCGTGTCGCGCTTCACCGCCATGCCGGTGCGCGTCATTACCGATAACACGGTTATCGAAGTCGACACTGTTTATCTTTTACCGACCGACGCGGTTGTGACCGTGGAGGATCGTAGGCTGCACGTCCATGCGCAGGACTCGCACCGACGAGAGCGCAGACCCATTGATCTCTTTTTCAGCGCACTGGCGACCGACGTGGGCGAATTGTCCGCCGGCGTGGTGCTGTCCGGCGGCGACTCGGACGGAACACTGGGCATCAAGGCCATCAAGGAGCGCGGCGGGCTCACACTCGCCCAGGTGGCCGACGGGTTTGGTCCTCATCATTCAAACATGCCCGAGAGCGCAATTTCCAGCGGCCTGGTCGACTTCGCCATACCCGCAGTACAGATGGGCGCCAAGCTGGCTCGCTTTGCAGCGGGTAGATTCATGCTCGATAAGCTGGTCGGCGCTGCCGATACGCAAATCGAGAGCGCCGCTTTTGACGAAGCCCGCAATGCAATCTACACAATCCTGCGTCACCAGGTCGGCCATGATTTCAGCGG
>NZ_FCOM02000137.1 GCF_001544695.2 Caballeronia arvi | reverse complement strand
GCGTCGCGGCAGAAGAGGCGCTCCGCCGCCGGATTGATGAACTCGACGAACCCGGTCGGCCCCACCGAAATGACGGCTTCGCCGATCGAGCCGAGCGTGGCCTTGGCGCGCGCCTCGCTTCGTCTCAACGCGTGCTCCGAGGCGAGCCGCGCGGTGATGAAGCGTCGTGCGTACCAGACGGACAGGCACACGAGCAGCGCCGCGACCACCACGTTGACGACGAACAGCATCAGCGCTGTTTTGCGGAACGCGACACCGAGCACATCGGCGAACGCGCGAGAGATCGGCGCGATCGCGGAATTGATGTTCCAGATTTCTGTCGTGAGCCGCTGGACCTCGTTTCGGCCCGAGGGGCCTGCGGCCTTGGCGAGGCGAAGTTCATTCGCCGCGGCGACGAGTTGCTCGACGAGCGCATCGCCGCGCGTCCAGTACGTGACGGCCTGTTCAAAGAAGCTGTCGCGACGGAAGGTACCGAAGACCCAGATCACTGAGCTCACGTCGGCAGGATCGACGCCGCTTTCGAGCAACGCCTGTCGTGCCGTGCCGAGATCGGATTTGGCGCTGTCGAGCGCAAGCCGTGCGCGCTTGAGATTGAGCGGAAATGCGATCGCACTTTGATATTGGCGAAAGGCTTTCTCGTCGCCGGTCTGCGCGTACCGAAGCAGATAGAAGACGGCGTCCTTCTGGCCTTTCGACCATGTGCTTTCACCGCCGATATAAGCGCGCACGGACGACATGATCGATAGGCTCGTCGCGACGAGCGCCAGCAGCGACGCAACGACTGCCACGAACGGCCACGTGGTCTTGAACAGTTGTCGATTGGTCTTCGATGCCGCTGGCATTTCGAGCCTGATAAGTTTTTTATGGGCGTAGCGACAACACAAGCATTGTCCGCACGACGGATGCCTTCAGAAACATTCCGAACGGTGGTATTCCTACTAACTGGATCGTCTTCGGGGTCTAACGGCGCAAAGGAGACAAACTTTAGGGTCCGGGCGGAAAGCCGTGCTGACCTACAAGTTGGCACGCGGCGCGTCGGGCGCTGGGCGTTGACGACGCGTTCTATCGCAAGCAGGAAAACATCCGGCAAGTGCGGGACTTGCCGCTGCACGCGTCGTGTGGCCGAATTTTCGACCGAAACGGCGGTTCCTTCGCGGCTAGCATTTCGCTCTCGTTGTGTTGATGCGGCTGACGAGGAACGGGCATCTCAAGGCAGCAAGCTGACGCGCTTGCGCGCCTGCTCGGGATGAATCACGCCGACATCTCGCGCATCTACGCCGCTAGGGGGTCTTCGCCCAGGAGGATTTTCGGCGTTTCCGTCCCGAGGGTGAGGTTGCCGCTCAGGTGACGGGCTTTACTGGCCTTGATGGCAGCGGCCAGGAAGGCATGGAGCGGGTCGCTGAAAAGACCTTGCGTGGTGAAAATGGACATCGCCGTGTTCTGCGCAATGCGCGGGGACAGGAGATTGAAACCCTGGCATTGACTCCATCGCGCAATGGTGCCGACCTGACTCTCTCTATGAGCCGCCCCATTGAATATGCGGCTTTTGAAGCATTGAAGGCCGCCGTTCAGTGCACCGATGCGCGCTCTGGGTCCGCGATCGCAGTCACACTCGGGCGAGATCCTCGCGATGTCCAATGGCCAAGCTACGGCCTTAATGAGCGCGCGGCATGGCGATGCGCAACCGCGCAGTGACTGACCATTTTCGAGCTGTTGAGTGATGAAGCCGCTGTCGATCGCACCGGCATTTCAGCGGCATCGCATTACACCGAACACGATCGTACCGACCGGCGGCGCACGCTCCGTCTCGATGGCCACCCGATCCATGACGATAAGCACTTCAGTACGTTGACAGCGACAGGCGTTGTCCAGAGTTCAAGTAATGTAGGAACAACGAAGACCGCGCTGCTCTTGTCCGTGCACGACACGTATGCCAATTTTCAGGCCCTCGGACTCGGACGTAGGCCCCGTGCAGGGCTGCCGCGCGCAGCAGCGGGACAAGGACGGCCCTATAAGCGCTGGCGACGCATTGAGTAGGTGACGAATGTCGTACGGTTACGGGCTCTCCGCGTCGCGTTTCTGAACTAGCACACGCCTACACGAGCTTTGCCAAGGAGGGGGGCTCGAAGGTCGCCCGTCAGACCGGAAAGATGATGCAAAGCGTGGTCGGCAAGGACGGAACTGCGCCGCAGGTTGCGGTGCCCGGTTACAGCGTCGCGGGTAAGACAGGCACAGCGTGAAGTGGACCGCAAAGGGCTGTGACCATAGCGAGGATCGGGCGACCCTCGTAGGAATCGTGCCTGCAAAAATCCCGCGCGTCGCAATTGCGGTGTCTATTGACTGGCCGCTCGGGCGGCGTCATGCCGATCGCCCGCTGCAGACGGCGGCATAACGGCACGGCAAGCCGGCTATTCATAGGGACGGGCGGATTCATACGGGTCTGGTTATGCGCACGATCGAAGCCACAAACCGAATGTTGTGACACGCCGACCGTCGGGCGGATTCGAAGGCCCGGCTGTGAAAAAAAGTGGGGTAATCTGCGCTTCCTCTATGCGAAGGTTCAAGAATTGGTTCCAGCGCTGTAGGACTCCAGCGCCATCGCGATTGATTCTCGATTTGGCGCACTGTTTAACAAGACAAAAAAGCACGCCAGCTTTAAACTCCTCGTGGGGCGTTAACCCGTATAACATTCGCACAGCCCGCATGTTTTAATTGCCTGCATGGTGAACAAGCCAAAAACAAACTAAGCATCCGAGCGGCGGAACGTGCCTGACAACACAATCACCATGAGCGAGCCAATAATAGGAAGCGGCCTCGCCGGTGCGATACTTATCGCAATTATCGGGGTTTTCCGACATTACATCCGTGAGCGTAAGCGCGATCGTGCTATACGGGACCGGAGAGAGCGGACGGTTGTCTCAAAAGCCGGTAATATAATTAAAATCGCATATGAACGTTAGCGAGTTGAAAAGAAAAGAGCTTTCGCATATTGAGTCAGTTGTGGCAGTTCTGGAAACGTCGAAGAAGGCGTTTTCGGCAACTTGTTTCATTACCCGACCGAGCTATTGGAAATCCCGGGTATTGTGCATTTGCGAAGGAAATACTGAAGCGGACATATTGATAAGGGGACGAAGACTCCTTGACCGGCTATCAATAATCTCCCATTCGCTTTGAACAAAGATCGCCTGAACGAGGGTTGCAACGGCATCGATCTACGGCGATGACGGTGACGTTTCTGCTCACGTCCTCTAGCGTCGTGGCCGCACCCTGCGGCGTGCGGTCGTTACACAGATCTGCAGCGATGAAGCGGATGGGAGTTATTCCAATGACGCGCGCGGCCGCACAGCCCGAGATTCTTCATTGCTTGACTGCGCGTCGACTCATCAGCGAAGGTGCGTGCGCCCACATCCTGAGTCGACCGACGCATCTCTCAACGGTGATCTTCGTCCGTCTTAGGCCAGTGTCGTCGTGCTCGCCGCATACGACCCTGCTTGGCGCAGCAATATCACGGTTCAGGACTTTTTATATCGTCATCGATGAGCTTATTAGCCAATGCGATGGAGGCGGCATAGGCTTCTTCTTTTAAATTGAACGGGCCGACAGTTGGTGCGCCTACGTATGGATATAACACTCGCCCGTCTGTCATCCGTACGACTCTGAGATTACCGACAAAGAGCGCGCCGGCGTTGAGCCGATACGACGCGTACACCGCATCTCCTTCGAGCACTTACTGCGCCGGCCGAGGACTCGGGCGTGGCCGGCTTCATCGCGCAACGAGTATTTGCGTCAATTCGCGCCGAGATCTGGCTTGTGCAGTGTAATACGGCGCTATCGCGATCGCCGGACGATTCGGCGGGCCACACGCGCGGGAGCTCTTGACTTCGATTGACACTGGCGCACACGCACCGAAGAATCCGCTGTCCCTTTGGTTAGCGTGCGCCAAATTGACTTTTCCACCACCGAACCAAGAGCCGTCATCCCGGATCGGCGTTCCGTGGCAGAAGCGTTTAGTGTGGTAGAAACAGCCCCGTCAAAGTAAGGCGAGTGGGTTCATATGGAATGGAACAAATACACGGCCAACCATCCCGGGCTACCACAGGTTGCGTTTTCGTGGACGAGCGATCGCCTCAACAAACAATGGCGGAAATCTCAGAGGTGCCTGGCAATGGGACAGGCGAATACGTTGTCATTCTCATGGGAGACGACTCCAATCATGGAACTTGACGACGCGTTCTTTGATGGCGGGCTGTTCGCTGTACCGATCGAGCCGCCTTGGATCGAGGGTGACCGTAATCAGGCCCACCGCCGGGCTAGCAACCCTGTTGTCGCCGACTCCGGTTTGATCCGGATGCAATGATTGACGCGTGAACCGGCTCGATGTCGTGTTCGAGTTCGATCGAGTCAAAGAAAAGGCTCGCTTTGCAAAGGTGCTTCTTCGCGCTTGCCAGCCATGGGCGCTTCGTGGGTGGTGTCCACAACGAGAAAAACCCCGCCGAAGCGGGGCAACCTAAGAAGCGGGGGGCTACTTTGGAAATGACTACAACCGGTTCATCTGCACCGCTATTCTAACGATCGCTTCGTTTCATACTGTCGGCTGGCGCACGCTGGCGCTGAACTCTGATGAGGGCCGTCCATGGTCCCGCTTGAATGCCCGCCTTCGCCTTGCGGCATGCCATGTTTTCGCCCGTGTGCGAATCGGTGAAACATTTTGGAGTTGGATCGCCGCGTCAGTTTAGACTGCCGACGCCTAAGGCCGTCACCCATTCAGAGACTCCAGCTTTTGGGCACCGGATGGCCGCAGATTTCGCAATCGGCCCATCGCCTCTGAGTGCTGTACTGGGTTTGATGAACGACCAACCAAAATCGGACACTGTCTCTTTCGTTGCTTGCTTGATCGCCACTAATGTCTCCGATGTAAAAGACGGCCGTTCAATACCGACGTGCGCTGTCCCACGATTCATCCTACGATTGAAGGCGAAGCGTTCGTTTGACCACGAATTGCGCGGTACTTTGTGCGTACAGTTACGTCGCGACACAGGCACAAATTACACATCTAATGCCTGATACGGGGAATGTAATGATCAAGTACGCACAGGAAACGAAAAAAGCGGCCGGCCCATGCGCCTCAGGGCGCTCGAGGCGATACTCCAGCACACGCATCCCACGCTTGAACTTCACCGATGACCGGCGGCTTGGCTTGTCGAAGCTGCTGATCGCGCCATCTCAATCGCCGGTAGTGCTGACGCGCATCTGCTGATGAGGCCGTCTGGTACTTAGGCATCTTAATCAAGCTGGGAAGCCCAAACACGGGCGAGCCGCGCACAGCCTGCAAAAACAGGCCACACGAAACGACTCCCACGCCCGCAAATTGGGCAAAGGGACCGCTTCTGCTCGCCCCGCGTCTTCGCGTTGGGGCTCGGAGAGTCTTTTGCCCCAGGTGATATTGAATAGCGAGACATCATGAAAAACGAACGCTCCAGCCGACAGAAGCGCGCCGCGGTAAAAGCGACAGCCCTACTGTTGATGCT
>NZ_FCOM02000032.1 GCF_001544695.2 Caballeronia arvi | reverse complement strand
TGACGAATTCGAGGCGAAGTTGCATGGTGTTTTGCGGGTTCCAAGGCATGGTCAGTCCAGGCATTTCGATGCCCAAAAGTGTCAACCATGTCCCCGCCAAATCTGTCAACCATGTCCCCGGTCTATACACTGCAGCAAAGAAAGTTACCCCCGCCCCGGGGAGGGGCAGTGCTAATAGACCGACATGAACACAGGTTTCACGAAAGAAACAAATCACGCCCCTCAAGGCTGATCAATCAACGACCGCGTGGCTTCAGCCACAAGCCCCCGCAACCATCGAACTTCATCCGAGTAATGACACCGCTCATGCCACAACTGGTAATACTGCATAGGCGGGAAGTCGAGCGGCGCGGGCACGACCGCGAGTGGCAGAAACCGTGCGTAATGATCCGCAAACAGCCGCGTCGTCGTAAAAACGAGATCCGACTTGATCAACACGTAAGGCGCGAGATTGAAGTAAGGCAGCGTAACGACGACATGACGCTTCAACCGCTCCCGCGCGAGATGCACGTCGATAGCCCCACGCTGCCCGACGGAATAAGGCGTCGGCGCAAGGTGCGGTGCGTTGAGATACTGATCGAGCGTGAGCCCGCCGCGCTTCGCAAACGGATGCGTGTTGCTGACGAGACACACGATCTTGTCGACGAACAGGTTCGAAAGATGCAGTTGCTCGGGCGGCTCGGGCCAGTTACCGACGACGATATCGAGCTTGCCGTCTTCCAGCGCGAGCTCGTAATCGAACGCCGGCCCGAGCGAATGAAACTCGAGCGTCGCGTCGGGCGCGGCCTGCCGGAATCGTTCGACGACCGTCGGCACGAACAGCACATTCAGATAATCGGGGCAGCCGATGCGATAGCACCGAACCGACGTGGAAGGATCGAAGTTGTGCTGCTGGACCTTGATCCGCTCGATCTCGCGCAACGCGTTCTGCGTGGGCTCGAGCAGGCGCAGGCCGTACTCGGTCGGCACCATGCCGGACTTGCCGCGCACGAGGAGCGGGTCGCCGGTGATATCGCGCAGACGCCGCAAAGCGGCGCTGATGGCGGGTTGCGACTGATTGAGCTTGACGGCCGCGCGCGTCACGCTGCGTTCCATCAACAGGGTGTGCAAGACGCGCAATAAATATGTATCGATCGCCTCGCGTTGCTGACTCATGTTATCTCCACTATATGTTCTGGCTGATCGATGCAGGGGTGTGACATATAGTTTTTAATATGACGCGAAAATTTCGTCAAGGTGTGGGTTACCCGCAAATAGTGGCTGTGCGGCGTGTGGCGCATTATTTTGAGTTATCGACTTAGCGTTCCGAATTCTGTAAATTCTGCCCGCGGCCAACTTGCGCGTCATCGCGAATGTCACGCACCGGTCTCGCGGTAACCTTTTCCAGCCCGGCCTGCTCGGTGGCCGGGCGCATTTCTGGATTTCAATGGGCGACGCCATCATCACGTCGACGACGCCACCGCGCCTGGCGTTGTCCGGTATCAGCAAGCAGTATCCGTCGGTCAAGGCGAACGACGGCGTGAATCTCATCGTCATGCCGGGCGAAATCCACGCCGTGCTGGGCGAAAACGGCGCGGGCAAGTCCACGCTGATGAAGATCATCTACGGCGCCGTGCGGCCCGACGAAGGCGAGATCCGCTGGCAGGGCGAAGCCGTCGAGATCGGCAGTCCGGCGGCGGCGCGCAAGCTCGGCATCGGCATGGTGTTTCAGCACTTTTCGCTGTTCGAGACGTTGACGGTGGGCGAGAACATCGCGCTCGCGCTCGACGACAAATTCGACATGAAGGCGCTCGGCAAGCGCATCCGCGAGGTGTCGAAGGATTACGGGCTCGATGTCGATCCGCAGCGCCACGTGCATAGCCTCACAGTCGGCGAGCGGCAGCGCGTGGAGATCGTCCGATGCCTCTTGCAGAATCCGCGGCTGCTCATCATGGACGAGCCGACTTCCGTGCTCACGCCGCAGGCGGTCCAGAAGCTTTTCAAGGTGCTGCGCCGGCTCGCATCGGAAGGCTGCAGCATTCTCTATATCAGCCACAAGCTCGACGAAATCCAGTCGCTCTGCGAGAACGCCACGGTGATGCGCGGCGGGCGCGTGACCGGCAACGTCGATCCGCGCCGCGAAACGCCGGCGTCGCTCGCGCAGTTGATGGTCGGCCATTCGCTGCCCGATTACACGCGACGCGAACACCGGCCGGGCGAGGTGCGCCTCGCGGTGAAGAATCTGTCGGTCGCGAGCCCCGATCCGTTCGGAACGTCGCTCGACAACGTCTCGTTCGCCGTGCATGCGGGCGAGATTTTCGGCATCGCGGGCGTGTCGGGGAACGGTCAGGCGGAGCTGCTCGCGGCACTGTCGGGCGAAATCCGCGACAAGCATGTCGCAGCCGATGCCATCTCGATCTGCGGCAAGCCCGCGGCGCGTTTCACCGCGGGCGGCCGCCGGCGCCGGGGCTTCGCGTTCGTGCCCGAGGAACGGCTGGGACGCGGCGCGGTGCCCGCGATGTCACTCGCCGATAACGGCCTGCTCACCGCGCATCGCGAAAATCTGGTGCGCGGCGGCTGGATCAAGGCGAACGCGGTGAAGGCGTTCGCGGACCGCTGCATCCAATCGTTCGACGTGCGCTGCGGCGGCAGCCATGCGCTCGCGCAAAGCCTGTCGGGCGGCAACCTGCAGAAGTTCATCGTCGGACGCGAGATCCTGCAGGAGCCGAAGGTGCTCGTCGTCGCGCAACCCACTTGGGGCGTCGATGTCGGCGCGGCGGGCTTCATCCGTCAGCAGTTGCTCGATCTGTCGGCACGCGGCGTCGCGATCCTCGTCATTTCCGAAGAGCTCGAAGAACTGTTCGATATCTGCGACCGGCTCGCCGTGATCGCGCGCGGCAAGCTTTCGCCAGTGCGCAAGACGAGCGAAACCAACGCGGAGGAAGTCGGCCTCTTCATGGCCGGTCTCTTCGATGGCAAGGCCGCGCCCGCAGCCGCGCCCGAATCACTTTCGAAGTAAGAAAAAAGTAGGAAGCGATGATCTTTCCCTATCGACTCGAAGCGCGCGCGACGCCCTCGCGCGCCATGCAGCTCGCCGTGCCGGTAGTCGCCGCCGTCGCGACGCTCGTCATCGGCTTTCTGATTTTCAGTCTCGTCGGCCAGGACCCGCTGCGCGCGATGCACGCGTTCTTCATCGAGCCGCTCTCCAGCATCAACGGCTGGTCGGAGCTCGTGCTGAAAGCGTCGCCGCTATGCCTGATCGCCCTCGGGCTCGCGGTCGGCTATCGCGCGAACGTGTGGAACATCGGCGCGGAAGGGCAGATGCTGCTCGGCGGCATTGTCGCGGGCGGCATCGCGATTCATGCCGGCGACGCATCCGGCTGGTGGACATTGCCTTTGATGATGCTGGGCGGCATCCTCGGCGGCATGATCTGGGCGGCGATTCCTGCGCTGCTCAAGAGCCGCTTCAACACGAACGAAATCCTGACGAGCCTGATGCTCACCTACGTGGCGACGCAACTGCTGATCTATCTCGTCAGCGGCCCGTGGCGCGATCCCGAAGGCATGAACTTTCCGATTTCCGCGATGTTCGGCGACGACGCGCTGTTCCCGCGCCTCTATGGCGACTGGCACTGGACGTGGCTGAAGGGCACGCGCATCAACGCGTCGGTGTTTCTGACGGCGATCGCGATTCCTCTCGTGTGGATTTTCATGCGCAAGAGTTTCGCGGGCTTCCGGATGAACGTCGGCGGTCTTGCACCGCTCGCCGCGCGTTACGCCGGTTTCTCCGACAAGAAGACGATCTGGACCTCGCTGCTACTCTCCGGCGGCCTCGCGGGACTCGCCGGTATGGGCGAAGTGGCCGGGCCGATCGGCCAGCTTCAGGCGGGCTGGTCGCCGGGCTATGGCTTCACCGCGATCATCGTCGTGTTCGTCGGGCGGCTGCATCCGGTGGGCATCGTGCTCGCGAGCCTGCTGATGGCGCTGCTCTATCTGGGCGGCGAAGCAGTGCAGACGTCGCTGCAATTGCCGCAAGCGCTCGCGGGCGTGTTTCAGGGCCTGCTGCTGTTCTGTCTGCTCGGCTGCGATCTGTTCGTGAATTACCGCATCAAGCGCAGGACGCCTGCGCATCACGCTGCTTGAGAGGCACAAGAACATGGATATCAATCAGGCCAGCAATCTCGCGTCGAGCGCCGTGGTCGCCGCCATCCCGCTGATGTACGCCGGCGCGGGCGAGCTCGTCGCGGAGAAGTCGGGCGTGCTCAATCTCGGCGTCGAAGGCATGATGCTGATGGGCGCGGTCACGGGCTACGCCGTCACCGCGATCACCGGCAATCCGTGGCTCGGCATCGTCGCGTCGGTGTTCGCCGGGCTCGCGATGGCGCTGCTCTTCGGCTTTCTCACCATCACGATGCTCGCCAATCAGGTCGCCACGGGCCTGTCGCTGACGATCTTCGGCATCGGCTTTTCGGCGTATGTCGGCAAGCCGTACACGTCGGCGGCGGTGCGCTCGACAATCGACGTGATGCCGCTTCCCGGCCTTTCATCGATTCCCGTGCTCGGCCCCGCGATCTTCTCGCTCACGCCGCTCGGTTATCTCGCGTTCATCATGTTCGCGGTGATCGGCTGGTTCCTCTACAAGACGCGCGCGGGGCTCGTGCTGCGTTCGGTCGGGGAATCGCCGTCGGTCGCGCATTCGGTGGGCTTCTCCGTAGTCGGCGTGCGCTACGGCGCGACGCTCTTCGGTGGCGCGATGGCGGGCATCGCGGGCGGTTATTACTCGATCGTCTATCTGCACGTCTGGCAGGAGCAACTGACTTCGGGCCGTGGCTGGATCGCGCTCGCGCTCGTCGTGTTCGCGACGTGGCGTCCGGGGCGGCTGCTCATCGGCGCGCTGCTCTTCGGCGCGGTGATGGCGCTGCAGTTCTACGCGCAGGCCATCGGCGTGCCGGTGCCGACGCAGTTCCTCGCGATGCTGCCGTATCTCGCGACCATCGTCGTGCTGGTGCTCATCTCGCGCAATCCGAACACGATCAAGCTCAATGCGCCGGCCTCGCTCGGCAAGCCGTTTTTCGCGGCGAGTTAGCCAAAACGCTGTTGCTGGCGAGCCGCATCGTGATTTCGTCCGCTTTTTTGGCCGACCACACTCGGTTACACGCATTCTCGACTCAAACACAACATCGACCAGGAGAATCACAATGAATAAACCGTGGCTTAAAGCGATCACCGCGACGGTCGCGCTGTCCGCCACCGTCGCCGCGCTGTCGACGGGCGTGCAGGCGGCGGACGCGCCGGGCGTCGCGTTCGTCTATCTCGGCAATCCGGGCGATGCAGGCTGGACATTTGCGCACGACGCAGGCAGCAAAGAGGCCGAAGCGAAGTACGGCAGCAAGATCAAGATTACGCGCGTCGAGAACGTGCCCGAATCCGCCGACTCCGAGCGCGTGTTCCGCGATCTCGCGAACAAGGGCAACAAGGTCATCTTCGCCACGAGCTTCGGCTATCAGGACTTCGCGCTGAAGGTCGCGAAGGATTTTCCGGACACGATTTTCCTGACGGCCACCGGTTTCAAGAAGGCGAAGAACTTCGGCACCTATGATGTGCGCATGTATCAGGGCGCGTATCTCGCGGGCGTCGCCGCAGGCTATGTGACGAAGACGAACACGCTCGGTTTTGTCGCGTCGGTGCCGATTCCCGAAGTGGTGCGCAACATCAACGCGTACACGATGGGCGCGCGCTCGGTGAATCCGAAGATCCACACGAAGGTCATCTGGATCAACAGCTGGTTCGATCCGGGCAAGGAAAAGCAGGCGGCCGAAACGCTGATCGGCCAGGGCGCCGACGTGCTCTTGCAAAACACCGACTCCAACGCGACGCTCAACACCGCCGCCGAGAAGAAGGTCTACGCGTTCGGCTGGGATTCGAACATGAAGAAGTTCGGCCCGAGCGCGCATCTGGGCTCGGTGGTCGCGCACTGGGGCGTGTACTACAACGACGTGATCCAGAAGGTCATCGACGGAAAGTGGAAGAACGATCCCGTATGGCTCGGCATTCCACAAAAGGCCGTCGATCTCGAAGATCTGAACACCGGCGTGATTCCCGCGAAGGCCGTGCAGGCCGTCGCCGCGAAGCGCGACGAGCTGCACACCGGCAAGTGGGACGTGTTCAGCGGCCCGATCAAGGATCAGTCGGGCGCGGAGAAGGTGCCGGCCGGCAAGACCCTGTCCGATCCGGAACTGCAGCGCATCAACTGGTATGTCGAGGGCGTCGACGGCTCGTTGCCGAAGTAAGCCGTCTTCGATGCAATAGGAAACGCGCGTCGCTTCGCAGTGACGCGCGTTTTTTCATGACGTCGGAAAAAGCATCAATCGTCGATGCGCAGTCCCACCTTGATCGTCACCTGCCAGTGCAGGATCTTGCCGTCCTCGATGTGCCCGCGTGTTTCGACCACTTCGAACCAGTGCATGTTGCGCAGCGTTTTCGACGCCTTCGAGAGCGCGACGCGCACGGCATCGTCGCTCGATTGCGGCGAGGAGCCAGTGAGTTCGATCTGCTTATAGACGTGTTCCGACATGGTGTTCTCCTTGTAATGATGGATCGGCTCCGGCGACGCGTCGTTCGCCGCGAGCCTGCAATACCGATGCAGCAAGGCACGCGCCATCACGCTCATCGCGCGTGGCTTTCATTAAAGGACAGGAATGCGCGCGCGTGTAGTCGGGGTTTGCGCGAAGCACGCGAACATACAAGCACGAGCCTCATGAACGAGGCTCGTACGCTTTCGGAAAACCGCAGGGGAATGTCAGCGAAGAATCAGCGCAGCGGCCGCGAGGCGGCATCGCCCGCATCCTGGCGGCGGGTGCCGCGGCGCCTGCGTGCCGAAACCGTCGCGCCGAATTCGCTCAGAATCTGGGCGCGTGCGCGGCTCGCGAACACAAGGAAACCGAAACCGTTCGCCTCGTACCAGTAACCGCCGTTTTCGAGTCCGTCGAGCGGCTGCTCGAGCGCATTGGTGATGGATTCGACACAGCGCCTGTGCAGCTCGTCGATGGCCGGATACGGCGGCTGTGCGCCCCGCACACTGCACAGAAGGACATCGAGACCCGGCAGCACATGTGCGTACAGAACCGGCTCGTCCTGCGCGCGAGCGCGGGCGATCTTCGTGTCCAGCTGACCAAATGGCTTGAAATGCCGCAGCACGGCGAGAAAAGACTCGTCGCCATCGGCCTTCACGCGTTTACGCTTTTTCGGGAAGGACATAAAAACTCGCCTGAAAAAGAATTGCAAGAAACGCAGCGTCCTCATGCGGCCACTCCCGTCTTGCGCGCCGCACGTCGATCTTTTATAGCGCATCGATGTGATTAGGTCACGGTGAATCGGGCCTGCCAACTCGTGTCCGGCTAGTTGCCGGTGCACGCTGCTGGCGCACGATTCGTGCCGATGACCGTTAGGCGGCCCGCTTGGCATCCCTCTGAGCATCTATCCCAATAATAGTCCTGCTGCTACCCGCGCGAACAGCTTTCGTAAAGAAAAAAGCGGGGGGGCGCACCCAGCGGGCGGGGTGCCAGTCATGCAGACCCGCGCGCGCGGCGCGGGTTCCATGCGGATCGGGCGGGTTTGTCCGCCTAGACGCGCGGCGACTTCTTGAGCTCGTCGCGAATCTCGCGCAGCACCAGCACGTCTTCCGGCGTCGCGGCCGGCGCGGTTTCGACCGGCTTGCGCAGATTGTTGATGAACTTGACCATCAGAAAGATGATGAACGCGAGGATGATGAAGTTGATCAGCACCGTGATGAACGAGCCGTAGCCGAACACGGCGACGCCCGCGGTCTGCAGATCCTTGTACGAATCGGGATTGCCTTTGAAGGTTGGCGGTATGTGCCCGAGCCGTACGAAGAGATTGGAAAAGTCGAGGCCGCCTGTCGCGAGGCCGACCACCGGCATGATCAGATCCTTCACGATGGAATTGACGATCGTCGAAAATGCGCCGCCGATGATGACGCCGACTGCGAGGTCCATGACGTTGCCCTTCAGGGCGAAGTTCTTGAATTCCTCAATCATGCTCATGCGCGGCTTCCTCCAGTTTGTGTCAAATGGTTGTGCGGGCTCAGACGGCAGCAAGGGCTATGCCATTGGAACGCGCGCGAAACGCAGCGTGAGCCGCGTTTCGCGCGGGCAACGTCAATGATAGTCAATTCGTCCGCGAACCGCCCGCGCGCTGAACATCTCGTGCGCTCACGCGTGCATCATGCGGCCGGCACGCGGCCCACGCTGATCGCCGCGCAGAATGCGGCGTGGTCCGCGACGACCTGCGAACCGTAGCGTTCGGCCCACATTGCGTAGGCTGCGTCGAGCCGGTCCGAGTGCCCGCAATAGCCCGCGATGAGCGCGGCGTCGCCGGTGCGCGCGTGGGCGCGGGCGAGCAGCAGGCCGAGGCACCACGCATAGAAGTCGAAGGTCGCGCCGTGCAGCCAGTCGACCGGAATCGAGCCGCGAATCTGCTTCATTTGCCGTACGTAGAAATCGCGGCCGGAGATGGTCGTCCAGCCGAGCAGCGCATCGGACGAGCTTTGCAAGAGCCGCTGTCCGTGCACGACGCGCCGTCCCTGATGGCGATACGGCTCGTCGAGCGGCGGCACGAACGGCGCAGCCGCGGGCACGATGCCTTCCTTCACCTGCATGAAAAGCGGGTCGCCGAGCGCGCGCCCGACGAGCAGCACGAGATACGCGCGCGTGCCGACGCTGCCTACGCCCACCACGCGATGCGCGACATCCGCGACGTCGTAGCGTTCGAGCATCATCCGCCATTCACCGGCGATGGTCTGCAGATACGCCTTGAGGCCATCGGTCACATGATTTTTCTCGGCGGCGTCGAGCTTCGTGAGAATCGGCGGGTCGACCTTGAAGCGATAGCTCTTGCCGACGGGCTCCGCGACTTTTGCGAACATCGTCGCGTGCGAGCGCTTCATCGCGCGTTCGACGGTCTTCTCGATGGTCGCTTTCTCTTCTTGATCGAGCTTCGTCGGCGCGTCCATGTGCAGGGCGCTCGCGTAGGAACGCATCTGCCAGAGGTCGTACGGGCTGACTTGCCAGAGCCCGTCCATCGTCGTGCGGTATGCCGCGCATGCGGAGCGCACCGCGCGCTCCCGGCCCGCGGCATCGACGCCGTTCTCGCGCGCCGCGACATTGATGCTCGCGGTCAGACGTTTCAGGTCCCATTCCCACGGGCCGACGAGCGTTTCGTCGAAATCGTTCAAATCGAACACGACGTCCTGGCGCGGCGTGCGAAAGAGGCCGAAGTTGTTGATGTGCGCGTCGCCATCGATGATCACGTTGTGGCCGATCGACGGCGACTTCGCCAGATCCCACGCCATCACCGTTGCGGAGCCGCGCAGGAACGCGAACGGCGATTCCGCCATGCGCTGCATGCGCAGCGGAATCAGACGCTCCTGACGGCCCGCGTTGCCCGCGAGCACGCGTTCGACGGGGTCGGGCCGGTCCGGCTCGGGCGTCCAGGCACCGTGGGCGTCGAAGGCAACGGCGTCGCGCAACGCGCGGCCGGTGGCGCGGCTCGCGTCGGCTGTGCCGCTGATCGGGAAATTCGGCGATGAATCGGGGCGTGTCGACAAGGCGTTTTCTCCTTCGGCGGGACGGGGCGTGTCGAATGTTCGTCGAACGTCAGGCATTCGACGCTCGCGAGCGGAACGTTTTACACTCGACGCGTCTGCAGCATGAACGCGCGCCGTCTGCACAGCAAGCGACGCGCCGGCATCTCACGCGGGCACGCGAAGTGCTTCGTTCGATCCGCCGAAGCCCGCAATGCCATCGCGCAATCCCGACGCCCGGTGCGTCATCCACATCGAAAACATCATCTCATGCCGAACGAACTCCGCATTGCCGAAGGCTCGCCGTTCCCGCTCGGCGCGACCTGGGACGGAAAGGGCGTCAATTTCGCGCTGTTCTCCGCGAACGCGACCAAGGTCGAACTCTGCCTCTTCGACGAGAAAGGCGAGCAGGAAACGCAGCGCATCGAACTGCCCGAATACACCGATGAAGTCTGGCATGTCTACGTGCAGGGCCTCGAGCCCGGCACGGTCTATGGATACCGTGTGCACGGTCCCTACGAGCCGGAGAACGGCCATCGCTTCAATCCGAACAAGCTGCTGCTGGACCCATACGCGAAGGCGCATGTCGGCGAGCTGAAATGGGACCCGGCCATCTTCGGTTATACGCTCGACGCCGAAGGCGACGATCTCACGTTCGATGAACGCGACAGCGCGCCTTTCGTGCAGAAGTGCCAGGTCGTCGATCAGACATTCTCGTGGACACACCCGACGCGCGTGCGCGTGCCGTGGGAGCACACGATCTTCTACGAGACGCACGTGCGCGGCTACACGAAGCTGCATCCGGCGATTCCAGAGCCCATTCGCGGCACGTTCGAAGGGCTCGGCCAAAAGGAAGTGGTCGAGTACATCAAGAGCCTGGGCGTGACATCGGTCGAACTCCTGCCGATTCACGCCTTCGTGAACGACAGCCATCTGCTCGACAAGGGCCTCACGAACTACTGGGGCTACAACACGATCGGCTTTTTCGCCGCCGATCCGCGCTATTTCGCGCGCGGGCCGGGCGTCATCGCCGAGTTCAAGGAGATGGTCGACCGGCTGCACGAAGCCGGGCTCGAAGTGATTCTCGACGTCGTGTACAACCACACCGCCGAAGGCAACGAGCGCGGGCCGACGCTGTCGTTTCGCGGCATCGACAACGCGTCGTACTACCGGCTGATGCCGGAAGAGGCGCGCTATTACATCAACGATACCGGCACGGGCAACACGCTCAATCTCTCGCATCCGCGCGTGCTGCAGATGGTCACCGACAGCCTGCGCTACTGGGTGACGGAGATGAACGTCGACGGCTTCCGTTTCGACCTCGCGACGATCCTCGGCCGCGAGCCATACGGTTTCGACGAAGGCGGCGGCTTTCTCGACAGTTGCAGGCAAGACCCGATTCTTTCGAGCGTAAAGCTCATCGCCGAGCCGTGGGATTGCGGGCCGGGCGGCTATCAGGTCGGCGGCTTTCCGCCGGGCTGGGCGGAATGGAACGATCGCTATCGGGACACGGTGCGCGAGTTCTGGAAGGGCGACGAAGGCATCGCGCCGGAGCTCGGGACGCGCATGACCGCATCGGGCGACAAGTTCAACAAGCGCGGGCGCAGGCCGTGGGCGAGCGTGAACTTCATCACCGCGCACGACGGCTTCACGCTGAACGATCTCGTTTCGTACAACGAGAAACACAACGAGGCGAACGGCGAGGACAACAACGACGGCCACTCCGACAACAAGTCGTGGAACTGCGGCGCGGAAGGCCCGACGGACGATGTCGAGATCCGTACGCTGCGCGAGCGCCAGAAGCGCAACATGCTCGCGACGCTGCTGTTCTCGCAAGGCACGCCGATGCTGCTCGCGGGCGATGAATTCGGCCGCACGCAGAAGGGCAACAACAACGCGTACTGTCAGGACGACGACATCAGTTGGGTCAACTGGGATATCGACGACGACGGGCGCGCGCTCACCGAATTCCTGCGCAAGCTGACGACCTTGCGTCACACGCTGCCGGTGCTGCGGCGCCAGCGCTTTCTCACGGGCGAATATCACGAGGACTTGCAGGTCGCCGATGTCAGATGGCTCGGCACCACCGGCGACGAGCTCACGCAGGAGCAATGGGACGATCCGAACATGCGCTGCTTCGCCCTTGTCATCGACGGGCGCGCGCAGGCGACCGGCATCCGCAAGCCGGCGTCGGACGCGACGCTGTTGCTGATCGTGAACGCGTATCACGACGTGGTCGATTTCACGCTGCCCGATATTCCGGGCCCGGACGAATGGATCTGTCTGATCGACACGAATGCGCCGATTCGCGAAGAGTTGCCGGAGTTCGGCGCCGACGACGTGTATCAGGTGACGGGCCGCTCGCTGCTGCTGTTTGCGCTTCAGCCGCGCGGTGCGACCAAACGCATTTTCAAGCGGCTGGAAGAAGCCTTGACGGACGAGGTGCCGCCCGAAAGCGGGGCGAGTTGAGTCTGGCGTCGGCAGGGCGTTTCGCGCGACCGGTTATCATCTGGTTTTTGCGATAGCGACAGGAGGCGGCGCGAGCCGCCTTCTTTTTTTCCGATGCACGTATCGATCACGCATGAACGCGCGGGCCTTCACAGCCGCGCGGCACCATCGACATGATGCTGCACGCCATCCTGCGCGTCGCGAGCTGGGATCAGCTCGGGCGCATCTGGGAATTCATCGTCGGCTTCTTCAAGTTTTTGTGGGGTTTGCTGCGCTTTCTCGGCGGCGGCTGATGCGCTGATTCTCCGCGCCGAAACGACAAGGGCCCCGCGCAAACGGGGCCCTTGCATCATCATGCGTGCGCGGCAAGTTCAGGAATCGCGCCAGCCGTCATCGTTGTTGCTGCCGAGGTCCAGGCCGCCGCCGCCGCTGTTGTCGTTCCAGTCGTTCGATCCGTTGCCAAAGTCGAGGCCGCCGCCATTGTTGTTGCCGAAATCGAGGCCGCCGTTGTCGTTCTGCGCGGGACGATCGACCGGCACGTCGCGCTCGATCACACGATCGCGCCCGTGCGACAACGCCTGGCCGAGCAGCACGCCGGTGAGCAGGCCGCCCATGCCGCCGCCGAATCCGCCACCGCCTTGCTGAATGATGACGGGCGGCTGCTGGCCTTGCTGCGGCGCATTCGGCGGATAGGGCCCTTGTTGCGGATACGGCTGCGGCTGACCGCGTCCGAAGCGCTCGGCTTCCTGCGCGTAAGGCGACCCATTCGGCGCGCCGTTCTGCGCGTAATTCGCCGCGTTCGGATCGGGCCGGCCTTCGGCACGCGCCTTCAGGCTCGCGACCTGATTCTCCAGATCTTCGATGGCGTACGGCGGCACCGGATTCTTCGCGTTCGATAACGCTTCGACCATCTCGCGCAACTGCGTCTCCGCGCCTTCCACGTCGCGCAGGAGCGCTTCGTGACCCGGCGCGGTAGAGAGCCGCACGTCGAGCTTCAAGGTTCGCACGTCGTTGAGGAGTTCGGTTGCGCGCTTGAGCTGGGAGCGGCGGTCGTCGTCGGCGCGGCCGTCGTCACGCGCGCGGGCGCGGCGCAAGCCCCAGCGCAGCACGAGCGCGATCGCCGCGATCAGCACAGCAAAGCCGATCCACGCGCCCATGCCGATGCCGTGATTTTGCTGTGCGGCGGCCGCCTGCCCCTGATTGAACGGATTCTGCGTGACCGTGACCGTGCCCGTCGCGCCGTTGTCGGACCGCGGCGAGATGCTGGCGCGCGTCGCATCGGCCTGAATGCGGGCTTGCGTGGCCGCGAAGCGCGACGGGTCCGTGAAGCTCAACGATGGATCGAGCGATTTCGCCTGTTGCAGATGCGAAAGGGCGTCGCTGTAGCGGCCCTCGCGGTCGAGCACCTGCGCGTACAGATAGTGCGCGTGCGCGTTCTTCGGATGCGCTTCGAGCACTTCGCTCAGTTGGGAGTCGGCCTTTTGCCAGTTCCCCTGCGTCATCGACTGCTCGACCTGCTGAGCAGTCGGCGCGGCGAACGCGAGCGGGGAAGCGAGCGACAAGGACAACGCCAGAGCCGTCAACGTCTTTTTCATGATGCGGGCCGGACGCGATGAACGTCCGTCTCCTGTCGATGCAATCGTGTACTGCTCAAGGTAACGCATATTCGTGCGACGCGCCGCTCGCCTTATAGTTCGCGGCGCTCGCTTGCCATCAGACGCCGATTCTCACTGCGCCGGCGTGTTCAACTGCTTCTTCAGCGCTTCGAGACGATCTTCGACGGAAGGCCCGCGATGGAGTTCGGCGAGCTTGTCGTCGAGCGCTTTGCCGGACTTCTGATCGGCGGAATTCAGACGCGCATCCGAGCGCGCGTTGGCGAGCTGGACCTTGTCCTCGAGCTTCTGGAAGTCTTCGGAAAGATTCCTGCCGCCGATGCCGCCCAGTGCCGTCGCGGCCGTGTCCTTCGCGGTCGCGATCTGCTGCTTCGCCTGAAGAATGTTCGAGCGCGCGTTGAGATCGTTGCGGCGCTGACGCATGTCGGCGATCTGCTTTTTCAGATGCTCGACCGACGGTTCAAGCGTCTGCAGTTCGGCCGCGAGCGCATCGCGTTCGGTTTCGGCGTTCGCCTGCGCCGCGAGCGCTTCACGCGCGAGGCCTTCGTCGCCCGCCTGCAGCGCGCGCTTCGCGCCGTCTTCGTATTTCTTCGCCTTGTCGTTGGCGGCGTCGCGCTTGCTCTGCTGCGTCGCGACCTGCGCTTCGATCTCGATGAGCGAGTTTTCCGCCTTCGCGATGCTTTCGTCGAGCTCGCGCACGATCTGGCGGGCGTCGCGCGAAGGGTCCTGCATGGTGTCGGCGGCGTCGTTCAAGAGGCCTTTGACCGTGCGCGTGATGGAATCGAAAAGCGACATGTATTTCTCCTGGATGAAGACGGCGGCTTTGCACGCTCACGTGCGTGCCACGCGGCTCGAATGTGAGGCGCAACGTGCGGGATTGCAAGCGTCACGTGCGACGCACATGCACGCCGGGTTTACCCGCTCATTAGATCATGCCGTGACTTAATCGGGACTTAACGGAAGGTTAAGGAGTGTAACGACGCAGGATGACGCGACGCGTCTCGCCGATAGCGTGAAGCGGCGGCCGCGGATTAGCGTCCGGAACGCGTGCCGTCCGTGAGCGAGGAGGCGTCATCGCCGTGATCCGTGTCGTGCTCGACTTCTTCGTCGGATGCATCGGAAACGGGGGGCGTATGCGGCACGCTGCGCACCTGCGCAGCACGTTTGGTCGCGCTCGCCGCCGCCTCGCGGGCTTCGCGCGCCGCGGCTTTCTCGGCGACGCTCTTGAGCGCGGCACTGAGTGCATCGGGGGCTTTGGGCGCGCGCAGGCGGTCGACGATGCCCGCCACCTTGATCTGCTCGCTCGTCGCGTTGAAATTGAGCACCGCGCGCCGCATGAGCTCGCTTACGCTGATGCCGAGCGTGTCCGCCGTTTTGCTGATGGCCAGCTTCTGCGCGGGAGTCACGAAAACAACGATGCGTTCGCTGGGTTTGGTCGTCATGAGCGGCTCGCAAACAGTAAGGCGATCGTAAAGGCGATCGCGGCTTCGGTTCATCAAACAACGGGCACGACAGCGCTGGCGCAGGTCGGGTAGTGGGGCGCGGGGAACCTGCGATCCATGCAACCATCATATCGGTTTGTGCGCGGCGGTGGGTGTGGCCCACGCCGCATCACACGCGCGATGAGCATCGCGCAAAAGAGACGCGCGATCAACGACTTGGGCATTTTCTCATACGGTTGTCCACAAGGCTCTCAACACTTTCTGTGGGTAACCTCGCATTCATGCCGATTCGACCGGCCGGCGGCATTTACTTACAAAAAATCTCCGGCGGTTTTGTAGCGGCTCGCCCGAATTCTTTAAAATGCACCGTTACCCTCGGTCGAAACCGGCCCGCCATTCGCTCGTCCCGTCTTTGCAGTAGCGCCGCACGCGGCGCATCGCAGCGCGGCAGCGCGCGCGCTTCACAGCGCGCCGAACGATCCCAGTCATGCCTATCATCAAACGACCCGATTCATCGAAATCATCGCGACACGATCGCGAACCCCGCTGGAACAGCCTCAACGATGCAAAGAACGCCGACAGCGGCGGACGCAACGGCGGCAACGGCGGTGGCAATGGCCGCGGCGGTCGCAATGGCCGCAATGACCGCGATAACCGTGACGATCGCAACGGCCGCTCACCGCTGGCGCGCATCGGGCTATGGTTCGCCGGAATCGCCGCCATCGGCGTGGTGGTGGGCGCGCTCATCGTCGGCTATGCGGTCGTCGTCATGGGCCCGAACCTGCCGTCGCTCAATGCGCTCATCGACTATCGGCCGAAGGTGCCGTTGCGCGTCTATACCGCCGATCACGTGCTGATCGGCGAATTCGGCGAAGAGCGCCGCAGCCTCGTGCGCTTTCAGGATATTCCCGATCAGATGAAGAAGGCCGTGCTCGCGATCGAGGACTATCGCTTTTACGAACACGGCGGCGTCGACTTCATCGGCATTCTGCGTGCGGGCGTGACCGACCTGATGCACGGCGGCGCATCGCAGGGCGCGAGCACGATCACGATGCAGGTCGCGCGCAACTTCTTCCTGTCGAGCGAGAAGACTTACACGCGCAAGATCTACGAGATGCTGCTCGCATACAAGATCGAGCGCGCGCTCACGAAAGATCAGATTCTCGAGCTGTACATGAATCAGATCTATCTCGGCGAGCGCGCATACGGCTTTTCGGCGGCCGCGCGCGTGTACTTCGGCAAGGACCTGAAGGACATCACGCTCGCCGAGGCGGCGATGCTCGCGGGACTGCCTAAGGCGCCGTCGGCATATAACCCGGTCGTCAATCCAAAGCGCGCGAAAGTGCGTCAGCAGTACATCCTGAAGCGCATGCTGGATCTCAATTTCGTCACGCGCGAACAGTACGATCAGGCCGTCGCGGAAGAGATTCATACGAAGTCGGGCGGCACCGAATACGGCGTGCATGCCGAATACGTCGCGGAAATGGTGCGGCAGATGATGTACGCGCAGTACAAGGAAGAGGCGTACACGCGCGGCCTCACGGTCACGACGACGATCGATTCCGCCGATCAGGACGCCGCGTACAAAGCCGTGCGCAAGGGCGTGATGGATTACGAACGGCGTCACGGTTATCGCGGGCCCGAGGGCAACATCAATCTGCCGTCGAACGCGGATGACCGCGCCGAGGCGATCGAAGACGCACTCGTCGATCATCCCGACAACGGCGAGCTCGTCTCGGCGGTCGTCACGGGCGCGAGCCCGAAGCAGGTGACGGCGCAGTTCGTCGGTGGCGATACCGCGACCATTACGGGCGAAGGGCTGCGCTTCGCGGCGGCGGGGCTGCGCGCCAATGCGTCGAAGGCGCTCGCGATCAAGCCGGGCTCGATCGTGCGACTGTCGAAAGACGGCAAGGGCGCCTGGCAGATCACGCAATTGCCGCAGGTCGAAGGCGCGCTCGTATCGATGACGCCGCAGGACGGCGCGATCCGCGCGCTCGTCGGCGGCTTCGACTTCAACAAGAACAAGTTCAATCACGTGACGCAGGCATGGCGTCAGCCGGGCTCGAGCTTCAAGCCGTTCATCTATTCGGCCGCGCTCGACAAGGGCATCGGACCCGCGACCATCATCAACGACGCGCCGCTGTATTTCCCCGCGGCGGGCGGCGGCGATGCTTGGGAGCCGAAGGACGACGATCAGCCCGACGGCCCGATGTCGATGCGCACCGGCTTGCAGAAGTCGAAGAACCTCGTGTCGATCCGCATCCTGTCGTATATCGGCACGGGCTATGCGCAGGACTTCGTCACGCAGAAGTTCGGCTTCGACAAGGACAAGACGCCGCCTTATCTGCCGCTCGCACTTGGCGCCGGACTCGTCACGCCGTTGCAGCTCTCCGGCGCGTACTCGGTGTTCGCGAACGGCGGCTATCGCATCAATCCGTATCTGATCGCTGACGTCGCCGACGCGCGCGGCAGCGTGATCTCGCGCGCGAGCCCGCTCATCGCAGGCAGCAACGCGCCGCAGACGCTCGATCCGCGCAACGCGTACGTGATGAACAGCCTGCTGCATACGGTCGCGACGCAGGGCACGGGTTCGGGCACCAACGTGCTCAAGCGCAACGACCTGCAGGGCAAGACCGGCACGACCAACGACGCGAAAGACGGCTGGTTCGCGGGGTATCAGAAACAGCTCGTCGCGGTGGCGTGGATGGGTTACGACCAGCCGAAGACGCTCGGCAGCCGCGAGTTCGGCGCGCAGCTCGCGCTGCCGATCTGGGTCGAGTACATGGGCCGCGCGCTGCGCGGCATTCCGCAGGAACAGATGGCGAAGCCGGATGGCATCACGACCGTCGACGGCGAGCTGTTCTACGCGGACCGCACGCCGGGCGCGGGCTTCGTCGCGAGCATCGGGCTGGACAACGCCAATCCGATGGCAGGCGACGCCACGACGATGGGCGGCGTCGGTCCCGCGGGCATGCAGGCGCCGCCCGCACCGCAAGTCACGACCGACGAGCGCAAGCAGATCATGGACCTGTTCAGCAAGCACTGACGGCGTGTTTTTGCTTCGCGCAAAAAAAGCGCGCCGGGTTCTCGCGGACCCGGCGCGCTTTGCTTTGGGAAGGGACCGTTATTTGCCGACCGTCGCCGCCGACTTCACCGCGCAGTTCACGTCGAGCGTGGACTTGTCGGCGAACGTGAGGGTGAGGGGAATCGTCGAGCCGACCTTGAGCGGCTTGCCCGGCTCTTCGAGCATCAAGTGATAGCCCTTCGGCGCGAAGCTCAGGGTGCCATGCGCGGGCACATCGACGGAATCGACGTGCGACATCGTCGCCGTGCCGTTCTTCGTCTCCGACTTGTGCATCATCGTCATGCCGAATGCGGGCGTCTCGGCTGCGGTGATCGTCGCGGGCTTGTCGCCGTTGTTCGCGACGGTGAAGTAACCCGATGACGGCAGGTTTGGCGGCATCGCGCGAACCCAGCAATCGCGGGCTTCGAGCGTCGCGGCCTGAGCGATGGAAGCGCAGGCGAGCGCGCCCGCGAGTACAGCGATCTTTTTCATTGCGTTCTCACTTGACGGTGAAGTTGTTGTGGCCTTGCGTGCGATGCCCGTCCGCCGCGACCGCGGTCCATTGCACCTTGTAGACGCCCGGGGCGAGCTCGCCGAGCGCGACGCTCATGTGCTTCTTGTCGTTGTTGTCGACGATGGATTTCGCGGTGTTGACCTGCGTGCCCTGCGCATTGGTGACGATGAGCTTGCTGAAGGTCGGTTCGAGCGCCTCGCCGAAGTCGATCGAGACTTCATGCGGCGCGCTGACGGTCGCACCGGGGCCAGGGTTTTGGAGCTTCGGCAAAGCATGCGCGAACGCGAGCTGCGCCGAGCCGATGAATGCGAGCGCGAGCGCGCCGCGCACGAGCGATGATGAAAGCATGATGTGTCCTTGCATGCCCGAAGCAGTTCGCGCTTCGAGCGATGTTTGCGATGTGCGTAGTGAAGGCTTGCGTGTTTGCGCGGAATCAGACGAAAGCGGGTGGCGCGCGCGGCCGGGCGGCACTGAGCAACGCGCGGCGGGGGGCATCGGTGAGTGGAGGCGCGGCGAAGACTTCGCGCGATGAAGATACGAAGCCGTCCTTGTCGATCGATGTGGGCGGCGTCGGCGCGTGCGCGATGAGATCGCAATAATCGCACGCGTGCAGATGACCGGCGACGCCGTGTTGCGGATGATGCGGCGCTTGCGGCGTTTGCGTATCGGTCGCGCATACGGAAGCAAGCAGCGATTCGATGCGCGCATGCTCGAGCGTCTGCGATGCGGCGGGCGCGAGCGAAAGCAGCAGCATCGCGCATAGTGCCGCGAACCCGCCGACCTTCCTCATGATGCTCCGACGCAAATGCTGCATGCCGCGCTCGATACGATGATGAACGAACGATTATGCCACGCGTGTTTCCATGCTCTTCGCTTCGCGCCGGGATGCATCGACGCAGGGCTGCTTTCATCGATCGATGAGTTTTCTTCGTTCGAAGCAAACAAGGCATTGCGCCGGACTAAGCGATGACTTATAATCTTTTCTTCGACGGACGCGGGGTGGAGCAGTCTGGCAGCTCGTCGGGCTCATAACCCGAAGGTCGTAGGTTCAAATCCTACCCCCGCAACCAACACCGTCCAGCATTACATCGAAAAGCCCGGTCAAGCCGGGCTTTTTGCTTTTCAGCGCGTGATTATCGATGCATTCGGTACACGCAGACGAAGTCGCAATTGCACCGTTCCATGACCGACCCGCACGTGGCGGCATCAACCGCGCATGTCAAAATCGCAAAGGTCCGGTGCAGCAGTCACAGCAGTCACACGCGCCTACCATTCCCAGGCACACGCATAAAGGAGTCGCTCGCTCATGGACATTCCACACGTTCTGCAAGCCATCGCGCGTCAGGAACATACGCTCGTCTTCCCGCAATTTCATGCGGAGCACGCGTGGCAGATCGGCTCTCAACTGCGCGAAATGGCGCTGGCGCGCGATGCGGCCGTCGTGATCGACGTGCGCACATTCGGGCGCAAGCTCTTCTATGCCGCGCTCGACGGCACGACGCCGGACAACGCGCGCTGGGTCGAACGCAAGTCACGCACCGTCGAGCATTTCCACCGCAGTTCCTATGCGCTCGGCCTCGCGCTGCAGCAGGCGGGCGTGACGCTCGCCGACAAGTACGGCCTCGATATCGCCGAGTTCGCGACGCATGGCGGCGCGTTTCCCTTGCGCGTATCGGGCGCGGGCGTGATCGGGTCGGTGGCGGTGTCGGGACTTCCGCAGCGCGACGATCATCAAATGGTCGTCGAAGCGCTGTGCGCCGTGCTCGGCGCGGACTTCGGCAAGCTGTCGCTCGGACACGAGTGACGTCATCGATCAAACGACGAACGACAAACACCAAACGAACGAATACGACAACACGATGCGCTCAACCGCTTATGTGCTCCTCGCCATCGCGATCGTCGCTGAAGTCATCGCGACTTCCGCGCTGCGCGCCTCCGACGGCTTCACGCGCGCGCTTCCCGCGGCCATCGTCGTGGTCGGATACGGGCTGTCGTTCTATCTGCTGTCGCTGACGCTGCGCGCGTTGCCCGTCGGCATCGTGTATGCCGTGTGGTCGGGCGCGGGCATCGTGCTCATCACGCTCGTCGCCGCGCTCCTCTTCAAGCAGACGCCCGATCTGCCTGCCATGTTCGGCATGGGCCTGATCGTCGCGGGCGTCGTGGTGCTCAATGCGTTCTCGAAGATGAGCGCGCACTGACGGCGTGCATGACCCGGCTTACTTGCAGCGCACGATCATCGAGCGGTTCTTGACGTTCGCCGAGATCACGTTGTTGATGCCGCCGCCCGTCGGGCCGCCTTCCTCGTTGTCCTTCGACACGATGTCGTAACCCGTCGCGCCGCATTTCTTGCCGGCGAGCACATAGCAGCTTCCCCAGGTCGATCCGGCGTCCGCGCCGCTGCAGTTGACGGCGTAGCCGGTCTGTCCGTCGGGCAGGTTGATGAGCGACGCCTCGTTCGACGACGCACACGCGCCAAGGCTCGCGACAGCGACGGCAGCCGCGCCGAGCGTGGCCGCGCGCAACCATGTGAAGCGCGAAACGGCGCCGCCATGCGCGACGCGTGCGGGGATACGGCGCATGCGCCGGCCGGGTTCCTTCATCTCTACCTCGTGAAAATCGTGAAAAAGGAATTGCGATGTGCGCCGTTCACCGCGGCTTCGCGGCGAGGGCGCTTTTTGAGATGTGCATTGTCCCATACGCGGCTTACGCGGCACGTAAGAGGTTGTTAGCGGCGTGACATGGGCGCCATCGCGGCATCCGGCGCGGGCGCGTTGCTTGCGAAAGAAAGATGACAAGTGCCTGCATGCGCTGGCCATATCCGATGAACTATTTTCCGGATTGCGCGCCTTATGTCATTGGATTATCGGTTGGAATTGCCTGTTCGATGACGCATGCGGATCGGCGCACACGCGGCACGTAAAAAATGGGAGGTGAAGCATGGCAGAACGAGTCACGGGGCCATATCGAGGGTTTTACATCAGCGCTTCGGCGCGGCTCGTGCAAACGCACACCGATGGCGACGACGGCGCTCCAATCTATGTCGGGTCGGTGAGCCTCGCGCGCGGCGGCCCGGACGACGCGCATCGCTTCGAGGCGCTCGTCGACCTCGGGCCCGAGCGGCGCTTTGCCACCGAAGGCGAAGCGCTCGAGCATGTGGAGCAGGCGGCGCGCGAGTACATCGACCGATTGCTGCAATCGACGTGATGCGTCCCATACATCTTCGACATCCGGTGCTGTACGACGTCGCGAATTGCCTCATCGATTTGTTTCCGAGCGGCGCGGACGTCGCGGAAATCGGCCACGAGGCGATGCCCGCGCTCTTCGTGAGCTGGCGCACGGGCGGGGTGGCGAATCATCCTGGCAACATCGCGTGGGGCGTGCATTACCGTTTCGATGCGCAGGTGCTGCGTGACTATCCGCATCTGCCCGACGAAGCGCGCGACCGCGTATGCGAGCGCGTGCGCGAAATGAGCCGTCTGCTCGACTTCAACTATGCCGATCCGCTGGCGAGCTCGCTGCTCGTCGTGGATGTCGACGAATCGGTTCTGGCCGCCTGAAACGCCGCACCATGCGGGGTGCTGGACCGTGCGGCGCGAGCGCGAGTACCATAGTCGCCGAATCGATTCATGCGATCGTTTGCGGCGCTGCAAACGATCGCATCGCTTCGAACCGCGGCCACGCCCCAGCAACGAGACAATCATGAATATTCGATTCCTCCCGGACGCGCCCGATTACCGCGATTCCAACCTGACCGTCGAGTTCGCCGCGATCGTCGATGGCAAGCGCGTGCCATGCGCCATATCGGTGGAAGCGCTGGAAGATCACTTCGGGGCGCAAAGCTATGACAGCGCCGGCTGGATCGATGCGTTCGATGCGGGTCGCTCGCGCATCGAAGCGGTCGCGCGCGAGCATCTGCGCGTGACCAACGGCATGCCCGTGCTGCTGAAAAGCGGACACTTCCCGCCGGGACGCGTGACGGTCTGATGCATTTCCGGCCCACGCGAACGTCGTCCCTTACACGGCCGATGTAAGACCTCCACCGCGCGGTCCTTCATATCGATACGAGATACATTGCGCCGCCTTCCGCGTGATCGCGCAACGGAGTACCATCTCGATATTCGCCGCACGCGATGCGATTCGCTCGGCACATTACTTGCTCAACGGCATGCGTTGTCTTGAGCACCATTATAAAAATCGCGCGGGGTCGTCATGTTTCATTCCTTCTTTCACTCACTTATCGAGTCCAATGCGCTATGGCTCATCTGGGCAGCCGTCGGTGTGCTGATTCTCGGCTTCTGCATCCTGTTCGCCTCGGTCGTGCTGGGCGAATCGGACGAGCCGCTTTATCGCGCTGCATCGCGGCGCGACGACGACAGCAAGATGACCGTCTGAGCGCCCGCCGGCGCGCCGCGATTTGACTTCGAAAGAGGTGCTGCCGACAATGCCTCGCATGGGTCCGCAGGAGCGGCGCACCGAGCAGCGACGCGAGCAGCGTCAGGCGCTGCGTGAGCGCATACTCGAAGTCTCGCGCGAGATCGTGAAGCGCGAAGGGTTCGCGTCGCTGTCGATGAGAAAGCTGGCCGAGGCGATCGACTATTCGCCCGCCGCGCTCTATCTTCATTTCAAGAGCCGTGGCGAGATCGCGCGGGCGTTGCGCATGGAAGGCCACGCGAGTCTGCGTGACGTGTTTCTCGCGCATACGACGATCGCGGACCCGGCCGCGCGACTGAACGCAATGGCGCGCGCGTATGTCGAATTCGGGCTGGCCGAGCCCGAGACGTATCGGCTGATGTTCATGGAGCCCGCAGCGCACGCCGATCCCGACGCGGAAGGCGACGACCGCGCGGGGAAGGCGGCCGCGACCGGTGCGGCGACGCTTTCGCTGATCGCGGATGCGTTCGTCGAGTTGCGCGCGGCCGACCGGCTGCCGCCGCACGCCGCGCCGCTCGCCTGTGCGGAAGGGCTGTGGGCGAATCTGCATGGCATCGTCGCGCTGAATCTGAATGGCGCGTCGTTGCCCGAGACGCCGGCCGCGACGCTCGTCGAGTTGTCGCTCGACGCGTGGTTCGCGCCGGTCAACGGAATTGAAGCTCGAGGATCCGATCCTCGAAACCGACCCGACACTTCAACACGATGACCACCGAAGACATCCGTATCGACACCGCCAACGGCATCGGCTTCATTGCGCTCGATCGTCCGAAGGCACTCAACGCGTTGACCCCGCCGATGCTGCGCGCGATCAGCGAGGCATTGCGCGCGTGGCGCCACGATCAGGCGATCCGCGCTGTCGTCGCCTATAGCCCGCACGTGCGCGCGTTTTGCGCGGGCGGCGACATCCGCTTCCTGTACGAGTCCGCGAAGGCAGGCGAGCGCGACGCGATCGACGCATTCTTCACCGACGAATACAAGCTCAATCACGCGATCTTCACGTTCCCTAAACCGTATGTCGCGGTGATGAACGGCGTCGTGATGGGCGGTGGCATGGGCATCTCGCAGGGCGCGCATCACACGGGCGGGCTGCGCATCGTCACGCAGTCGACGAAGATGGCGATGCCCGAGACGCGCATCGGCCTCTTTCCCGATGTCGGCGTGAGTTGGTTCCTCGCACGCGCGCCGGGCGCGATCGGCCGTTATCTCGCGGCGACGGGCGCGACTCTCGCCGCCGCCGATGCGCTCTATGCCCGCATGGCCGACGCCTATCTCGACGATGAAGCGCTGCCGGGCCTCATCGAATCGCTGCGGCACCAGCGCTTTCTCGATGGCGTGGAGATCGTGCGCTTCGTGCAGGGCGAAACGACGAAGCACAAGGTCGCGCCGATTCCGGAGAAGAGCGAGCTAGCCGCCGCGCGCACGATGATCGACAAGCACTTCGCGGCGGGCAATGGCGCGGCGATCGTCGCGTCGCTGGAGCGCGAGGCCGACAACGGCAACGACTGGGCGAAGCGCACGGCGGCCGAACTGCGCGAGCGTTCGCCGCTGTCCGTCGATGTAGCGCTGCAGCAAGTCGATCGCGCCAGGTTCTCCACGATGGCCGAGACGCTGCGCCGCGACCTCGATCTCACGCGCACGATGTTCGAACGTGGCGACGTGATGGAGGGCATCCGCGCGCGCATCGTCGACAAGGACAACGAGCCGCGCTGGAAGATCGCTCGCGCCGAGGATGTGAACGCCGCGGATGTGGACCGCATGTTCGAGAGCGCGTGGACGCCGGCGGCGCATCCGCTGCGGTTGCTCAAGGACTGAAACGCGAAGCGGCCCGTCGGGGCCGCTTTCGCTTCGCACCATGCAGTTCGAACGCTAATCGAACGTCAGCGTGATTCGCTGCCCGCCATGAAGGCGCGCATGAAGACGAGCGCGCCCCAGCCCCACATCGCATTGGCGATGAAGCTCGGAGCCAGACGCGGCAGCATGTTGCCGCTCGGCCAGATGCCGCGCGCCGGATCGATCACGAACGCGCCGACCGCCGTGAGCACGATGCCGCCGAACACGAGTGCGCCGATCCACGGTGCGCCGTGATCGGGCGCGACACGCAGAAGCCACGCCATCAGAACGGCGAAAAGCGAGCTCCACAGCGCATTGGCGATGAATTCGGGAATGCCGAGCGGCAGGAACGGGATGGTGGAAAAGCCGGCCGGATCGATGACTCCCGCTGCGTGCAGAAGCGCCAGGGTCGATTCGCGAAAGAAGAGCGCGGCGAGAAAACCAGAAACGAGCGGCAGGATGACTTTTTGCATTGGCTGGACCGCCTGAGGCCGTAAGGCGCGGTTCTCTACGTTATCGAAACGAGCGCCATTATAGTGGCGTCGCGCGCGCTTCGAAGCCGGTCCGATGCCGTTGTCTCGCTATTTCGCGATCGCGTCGCTTGCCGGGCTGTGATGTAGCATGCGGTCGCTGTTCGGCGGCGGGGTCGGTTTCTTGACCGGCATGTTGTCGGGGTTGTCGGGGCGCGTCGCGCTCGCGGAGGGCGCGCCGGGTGCGCCCGGTGGTTTCACCATCGAAGCGTTGTCGTCGGGGCGGGCGGTCTGAGCGTGAGAGGCGAGGGTCGTGAAGAGCAGAAGGGCTGCTGCCGCGAGATGATGCCGGGCCATGTTTGGTCTCCGCGAAGGCGAGACCTGATTCGCGTGCATCGCGCGTGCCCGGGACGGCCCACAAAGCAAAAAGCCCAGTCGCACGACTGGGCTTTTTGCATGAATTCTCGGTGGGGTGGCTGATGGGACTCGAACCCACGACGACAGGAATCACAATCCTGGACTCTACCAACTGAGCTACAGCCACCACTGTTACCGCGATCTCGACTGCTTTAGAACTGCTGCAGCAATCAAGAAGCGAGATTATACGAACAAAGATTGCGCTTGCCTAGTCCTTTTGAGCATCTTTTCCCGACGCCCAGGCTTCAGGATTCCATCGCTTCCACGGCCTCGCGAAGTTGCCCGCGCGCCTCGTCGAAAATCGTCAAGTCGCCAGTGGCGAGGCGGCGATTGTCCGACAGCACGCGACGCCATCCGCGTGCGCCTGCCACGCCGCGATACAGCCCGAGCGCATGCCGCGTCACGGCGCCGAGATACGTGCCGCGCGCGAGTTCGTGGCGCGCATAGTCGATCAGCCCCGCTTCGATCTCTTCGCGCGAGGGAACCGGCGTATCCGCGCCATAGAAGCGCGTGTCGACGCCCGCGAGCACATACGGATTGTGATAAGCCTCGCGCCCGAGCATCACGCCGTCGACGTGCTTCAGATGTTCCTCGACTTCATCGAGCGTCTTGATGCCGCCGTTGATCGAAATCTCCAGATGCGGGAAATCGCGCTTCAACCGATACGCGTACTCGTACTTGAGCGGCGGAATCTCGCGGTTCTCCTTCGGGCTCAGGCCTTTGAGAATCGCGTTGCGCGCATGCACGATGAACACCTCGCAACCCGCATCGGCGATGGTGCCGACGAAATCGCGCACGAACTCGTAGTCTTCGACCGTATCGACGCCGATGCGATGCTTGACCGTCACCGGAATCGATACCGCGTCGCGCATCGCCTTCACGCAATCCGCGACGAGTTGCGGCTCTTTCATCAGGCACGCGCCGAATGCGCCGCGCTGCACGCGCTCCGACGGGCATCCGCAGTTCAGGTTGATTTCGTCGTAGCCCCATTGCTCGCCGAGCTTCGCGCTTTTCGCGAGATCGCCCGGCTCGCTGCCGCCGAGTTGCAATGCGACGGGCGCTTCGGCGGGCGTGAACGCGAGATGACGCGCGACATCGCCGTAAAGCAGCGCGCCCGTCGTCACCATTTCCGTGTAGAGCCAGGCGTGGCGCGACACGAGCCGGTGCAGGGAGCGGCAATGCCGGTCGGTCCAGTCCATCATCGGAGCGACGGACACGCGGCGGGGGCTGATCTTCGATACGGCTGACATGGGCGACGGCGGCCGCGCTTTCGGGCGAGCCGCTTGAATCTGAAGGGGAATCGACAATTTTACCGCAGCGCGACAATTCGGTCGCGTGTGCGCGCGTCACGTCGCAAACGCAAACCGCCTCTCGCCCACCGTGCTAGCATTTTCAAACCACCCCAAAAAGACGACATGGGAGGCAGATATGGCTACTTTGGCGATCGACGGTGTGCGCTGGACCAACGACCGTGTGACCAGCGTGCGCTGGGGCAGTTTCGATCCGGGCGCCAACGCCTGGGCCGCGCCCACGACCATCGTGGATGTCCAGCAGGTCGTGGACGCCATCAAGAGCGGCAAGGAAGTCCGCACGCTCTTCATACTCGGCGGCCGCACGTTTCTCGGCCCGAAAGTCGCCGCGCTGCCGTACGCGAACGGACATATCGGCATCGAGGCGCGCGTGCAGGACGGGCAGATCGAGAAATCGCTCGAAGACCTGCCGGCCGTCTGAGCACCTCGCAAAAGGGCGCCGCTTCGCCGGCATCACGGCAGGCGCCCGGCTCGCGGAGACAAGCGTTGAATCGAGAACAGGCGCTCCGGTTCGAGACCGAGTTCATGCCGCGCATCGTCGAGCGCGTGACGCGTGTCGCCGGTCACGGTGTGCGCGCCGCCATCCTTCCGTACGAAAATCCGCGTGTGCCGACGCGTCTGCAGGTGAGCGCCGAGCGGGCCCCGGGCGAGGGCGACGGGCGTCGACACGTCTACGCCTGTCCGCTCAACGTGTTTCTCACCTGGGACGACGAGGAAATCGAGCGTCTGCTCGGTGTTGGCGGCGAGGCCCGATTCCTGCGTTATCTCGATGCAATCGCCGCGAAGCTCGACGCGTGGCAGGGCGCACGCGAGGTGGATCTCGCGACGCGCTCACAGGCGGAACCGTCGGTGCTGTTCGGCGGTCTGGATTTCGAAGCCTGATCACGGCGGCCGGCTGCCGCCCGTTAGCGCCCGTTCAGCCGACGCATCGCATCGCCGGTTCTGCGCATCCCGCATCGCCGGCTGGGCGCATCAACGTGAACGAGGAGGTCGGTATGGCATCGTCGAATGAAGGCAATCTGCGCGCATTCGTGCAAACCGCGGAACAGGCGGGCGGCTTCGTCTGGGTCATCGCGCTCGTCGATTTCAACGCGCGCGAAGTCAAGCGCGCGATGGTTTCCGAGGAAAACTTCGCCACGGCCGACGCGGCCCGCGACGCCGGCACCGATCGTCTCAAAGGGATGTCGAACGACCACTGATCTCACGGCGCGCGCCGGGCGGCGGACTCACTTCGTCGCGATCACCATCGAATCCGCTCCCACGAGCGGCTCGACGCGCGCCGTCGCAAATCCCGCCTCGCGCATCCACGCGCAGCACTGCGCGCCGGTGTAATCGAAGCCGCCTGGCGTCTCGATCAGCATGTTGAGGCTCATGAGCAGGCCGAACGCATTCTGGCGTCGCTCGTCGTCGATGATCGCGTCGTACACGATGAGGCAGCCGCCCGATGGCAGCGCCGCGTGGCACTTCGCAAGTAACGCGCGTTTCTGCTCCAGGTTCCAGTCGTGCAGGATGTGCCCCATCACGAGCACGTCGGCCGAGGGGCACGCGTCCTTGAAGAAATCGCCGGGATAGAAGCGCAGCCGGTCCTGAAGGCCGTTTGCGGCGACGTAGTCATCGAACACCGGGCCGACCACCGGCAGGTCGAAGCCGCCGCCCGTCAGATGCGGATGCGCCAGTGCGACCTGCACGGGCAGCGCACCCTGCGCCGCGCCGATGTCGATGAACGTGCTGTACTCGCTCCACGGAAACTGCCGCGCGATTGCCTTCGCCGCGCCCATGCTGACGCCGCTCATTGCGTGGAGAAAGCCGCGCAGACGCGCCGGATCGCTGTACAAGGTTTCGAAGAGATTGCCGCCATGCTTCGCTTCGTTCTGCGGCAGCCCGGTGCGCAGCGCTTCGGTGAGCGATCCCCAGAACGGGTAGAGACGCGCGTTCGCCATCTCCAGCAGGCCGCCGACATACGACGGCTTGTTGCGGTCGAGGAAGAAATCGGCATCGCTCGCGTTCGCGTAGAGGCCGTTGTCGCGCGTGAGCAGATCGAGCGCGACGAGCGTATCGAGAAAATCCAGCGCCCCGCGCGGATGCAGCCCGAGCGCCTTCGCGAGATCGTCCGCCTGCCGCGGACCGTTCGACAGCGCCGTGAAGACGCCCAGTTCGACCGCCGAGAGCATCGCCTTCGATGCCCAGAACGCCATGCCGATTTGCAGCAGCCGTTGCGGATCGGGGTTCGCGCTCGTAGCCTCTTGCATGATGTGCCTCCTGTCGGAAGTACGACTGCGTAACTCTAGATGCCGCGCGTATCGGGTTCAAGGGGATATGTTGGCCGTCATACGCAGAAATCGCGCAGAATCACACAGCCGAAACACGTTCGACGATATCGAACGTGTGCATCAACCGCGTCGCACGGCAGCGCCCAACTCCGCGTCCATAATGGCTTCACACTGATCAACGTTCACAAGGACAACATCATGAACCGCTTCGAAGGCAAGACAGTTCTGGTTACCGGCGGCAACAGCGGCATCGGTCTCGCGACGGCGCAGGCATTCGCCGCGGAAGGCGCGCGGGTCGTCATCACGGGCCGCGACGAAAGCTCGCTCGCAACGGCGCGCGCGTCGCTCGGCGCTAACGCGCTGGCGATACGCAACGTGACGGGCACGGTCGAATCGGCGCGCGAACTCGCGCAACGCCTGACCGACGCAAACATCCGGCTCGACGCGGTGTTCGTCAACGCGGGCATCGCCACTTTCGGGCCGTTCACGGACATCGACGAACGCGCCTGGGACGAGACCTTCGCGATCAACGTGAAGGGTCCGTATTTCCAGATCCAGTCGCTGGTGCCGCTCTTCAACGAAGGCGCATCGATCGTGCTGAACGGTTCGATCAACGCGCATATCGGCATGCCGATGTCGTCGATCTATGCGGCGAGCAAGGCCGCGTTCGTGTCGCTGGCGAAGACGCTGTCGGCGGAATTGCTGCCGCGCGGCGTGCGTGTGAATGTCGTGAGTCCCGGCCCGGTCACGACGCCGCTGCACGACAAGCTCGGCCTCGCCGACGATGCCGCCGCGCAACTGCGCAGCCAGATCCCGCTCGGCCGTTTCGGCAAGTCGAGTGAAGTGGCGGCGACGGTGCTGCATCTCGCATCGCCGGAATCGGGGTTCATCGTCGGCACGGAGATCATTATCGACGGCGGCATGAGCCAGCTTTGAGTCGACCGTAAGTGCCGCGCTTTGCGACGCATCCCGCGCAAAGCCGGCGCACAATCTCGCGAGGCAAGCACACGGGGCATCGGCATGAGCGAGAACGAGAACGAGCACGAGCACGAAGGGGGCGGCGATGCAGCGGCCGCGCGCGAGGCGCGCTATCGCCGCTACGAAGCCGCAGGCGAAACGTCGGTGCGCGCGGACCTCGACGAATCCGCGGACGCCGACCCCGAAGCGCCGTTCAAGCGTGCGTGGCTGCGCGGCAAGGACGCGACGCGTCAGGACGAGCAGTTCCGTGCGATGTTCGCCTCGGTCAATTCCGCCAACGACGCGGCGCAGCTCGCGCGCGACTCGGCGCAGGCGTCGCGCCGTTCGGCTTTCTGGACGATGATCGCGGCGCTCGCGGCGACCACCGGCGTGATCGTCAATGCGGCGATCGCGCTCGGATGGCTCGACTGGCTGCGACGTTAGCGCACGACGCGCACCGCGGGCTGCAGTTCGCCCCAGCTGACGAGGATTTGCTGGATGCTGCGCGCATAGGCATCGCGATGCTTCGGCGATTCCGAGTGATACGCGCCGATCGCCTGCCACGTGTTGCCGTACTTCACCATCTTCTGCTTCAGAAGCCACGCGGCGACGAACACGTTGACGCACGGATCGGCGAGCGCGCGGCGCGGGATGCCGTTACGCGCGAGGTCGGGAAAATGGACGGAGTTGATCTGCAACTGGCCGATATCGATCGAGCCGTTCGCGTTGTGGTTGATCGCGGCGGCATCGCCTTTCGATTCGCGCCACGCGACCGCGCGCAACACGAGCGGATTGACGCCCTGATAGGCGCCGGCCTGCTCGAAGCAATCGTCGGCGCGCGCGGCGCTCGCAAATAGCGTCGCGCCGAGCAGAACGCAGGCGGCGAGGACGCCGAACGTCGAATGGATCATGAAACGGGCTCCTTCTGGCGATGAGCGACGCGGCTTACTGCGCGAGCGCGTTGTCGATGCGAAGCTCGATGTCCTTCAGATAGACGCGCGATTCGTCGGACACGACGAGGCGCGGTTCGGGACTGCATTTGCAATCGGCGACGCGGCGCGTTTTCTTGCCTTTCTTGGTTGCGGGACGGGCGATCGGATCGTCGTCGCTGGTTGCGGGCGGCAGCATCGCGAGCGTCGGCAAAGGCGGATAGACCTTCTGCACGGCCGGGCCGAGCGCGGCGAGCGTTTGCACCGACGCGGGCGCGCTGACGTCGAGCGGACCGGCGAAGGCGCTCGACGTGAGCAACAGGCCGGCGGCGGCAATCGGGAAAAGACGGGAGATTCGGCGCATCGCGTCAGCCTCCCTGCGTCGGCTTGATCGACACGCTGTAGGGCTGTCGCGCGCTGGCGGTCAGGTTTTCGAGACTGAGCCGCACCGTGTGCTTCGCCGGAACGCCTTTCCAGATCGCCTGATTGAGGTACGGGAAGTCCTGCGCGAGCGCGGTGACGAGAATGGTCGTCGGCTGCTTTTGCGCGGCGGCGAGCGCGCCCGCTTTCGCGAGAATCGCGCTCAGTTGCGGATCGCGCGCGCCGAGGGCGTCAGCGGGAATCTCGAAGCGAATGATGTCGGCGGAATTCGCCGGCTTGTCGGTCTGGGCCGTGCTGGCCGCGGGCATCGGCGCGCAGCCGGTCAGGGCGACCGCGACGGCGATGGCAAAAAGTGACGCTGCCCACTTCACTGGCATCTCCTGATTGAGTCATGGCGATATGCGAGTTGTCGGCGCGGGCACGCGTGACTTGATAGCCGTGCGCAAACGTTTCGCCAATTAGCAAGACTTGACTCAGAAGACGCCGATTCGAGGAAGCGGCGCGCACGAATCACGACGATCGGCGCGGCGCCCTTGCCGGCGTGACAGCGGCATGACGATCAGATGCGCCACCACGCGCCGACCTTCGGTTCGGCATCGAGCGCGCGGAGAAAGTCGTCGGCGAAGGCGTCGGCGGCACGCTGCCAGTCTTGCGAGCCTTCGGGGAGATCGTGGGGATTTTTCAGGCCGCGCGCGTGACGGATGACGGCGACCGTTTCGGTCAGGGCGGCGAGTGCGTCGAGGGTGTGGGCGTTCATACCGCGGTTATCGGCGCGGGCGGTCGAGGGTTTAGGGGAGAGATCCAAAATTGCCAAATCGTACCAATGTTGGTACATTCAGCGCGATCAGGTGATGTCGCCGATGCGGCGCAAAAATATCCACCGACACCAGTACCGAGACCTGCACCGAGAGCTTTCGCCTATGAAATTCGCGTATCAAAGAGAAAGAAGGACGAGAAGTAATTCAGCCCCTCGTACTGAAAGTCCGATTCTTTCGGCAAACCAGCGGCAATGAGCCGGTTCGTGAATGGCTGAGTAGCCTGGACTCGTCGGGCAAGAAGGCGATTGGCGCTGACATCAAGACCGTGCAGATCGGTTGGCCACTCGGCATGCCGCTCGTTCGAAAACTGAAGAAAGATCTATGGGAAGTTCGGATTCATCTACATCAACGAATCGCGCGAGTTCTGTTCACAGTAAAGAACGGAGAGATGATTCTGCTTCATGGTTTCATCAAGAAATCGCAGGCGGTTTCCAAGGGCGATTTCGAGCTGGCAGAGACTCGCATGAGAGAATTCCATGACGGAGTGCCATATGACTAAGAAACATGTCGGCAGCGATTTCGACGATTTCCTCGAAGAAGAAGGCATCCTCGAGGAAGTGACTGCCACCGCCATCAAGCGGGTGATCGCCTGGCAGATCGAGCAGGAAATGAAAGCGCAGCACATCACCAAAACGGCGATGGCGGCAAAGATGAAAACGAGCCGCTCGGCGCTCAACCGGTTGCTCGACGCGAGCGATCCAAGCCTCACGCTAACGACTCTGGCAAGCGCCGCGGCAGCGCTCGGCAAGAAGTTTAGATTCGAGCTCGTGAACGGGTCATAAACCCCTCACACCTTCGGCTTCCGATGCCCCGAAACAAGCGCTCCCGCGTCGCGTGAAAGCCCGAACAGATCGAGCACGCCGATCAATCCCACGAACGCGACGATAAGAAACGCGACGCTGAAATCCTCGGGCCCGACCGAACGCGCATCGTGGCCATGAAACCACTCGCCGACGCGCAGCGCGATCGCGCCGATCGCGACGCCGATGCCCATCGTCATCTGGAAAAGCGTGCTGGACAGCGCCGATGCGCCGCTCATCTGCGCTGTCGGCACGTCGGCGAAAGCGAGCGTGTTCAGCGCGGTGAACTGCAGCGAACGTGACAAGCCGCTCGCGAACAGCACGACGACGATCAGGAGCCTGGGCGTCGCCGGCGTGAGCAGGCTCATCGCGGCGAGCGACAGCGCGGCGATCACGCCATTGACGATCAGCACCGGACGGAAGCCGAACCGGCGCATCACGGGCGTCGTCACGAGCTTCATTGACAGATTGCCCGCGAACACCGCGAGCGTGAGCAAACCCGATTCGAACGCGTTCATGCCGAACCCGACCTGGAACATCAGCGGCAGCAGAAACGGCGCCGCGCTGATCGCGATGCGAAAGAGCGAGCCGCCGCCCATCGCGACGGCGAAAGTCTTCACCTTCAGCGCCGACAAATCGACGACCGGCTGCGCCGCCCGCCGCAAATGCCGCCACGACGCGAGGCCCGCCACCACACCCACCGCGACGAGCACGCCGACGAAGCGCCAGTCCGCATCGCTGCGGCCGACGAGTTCCATCGCGTAGAGCAGCGTCGTGCACGCGATGCCGCAGAGCGCGAAGCCCGGCAGATCGAAGCGGCGCTTCGCGTCCTCGCGCACGTTGTCGATATGGCGCAGCGTCAGCAAGAGGCCGATCAGACCGAGCGGCACGTTCAGATAGAAGATCCAGCGCCACGACGAATACGTCGTGATGAAGCCGCCGAGCGGCGGGCCGATCACCGGCGCGACGAGCCCCGGCCACGTGATGATCGCGATCGCGCGCATCAGGCCTTCCTTGGGCGTCGCGCGCAGCACGGCGAGGCGGCCGACCGGCACCATCATCGCGCCGCCGATGCCCTGCAGCACGCGCGCCGCCGCGAAGGCGGGCAGGGTCGAGGTCGTCGCGCACAGCACGGACGCCGCCGTGAATACCGCGATCGCGCTGGCGAACACCGTGCGCAGGCCGAAGCGGTCGGCGGCCCAGCCGGAAATCGGAATGAAGACGGCGAGCGTCAGCAGATACGCCGTGATGCCGAGGCTCATGTCCGCGGGATGCACGTTGAACGAGCGCGCCATCTGCGGCAAAGCGGTGGCGATGATCGTGCCGTCGAGGTTCTCCATGAAGAACGTCGCCGCGACGAGCATGACGATGAGCGACGAGCTCTTGTTCTTCTCGCGATCGCTGGCGGACGGCATCGGACGGGCACTCCTCTTCGTGTATCGGGAAGGCTGCCATTCTAGCCGCGACAGCAGAGCTTTCGCGGCTATGGTAGGTTTTGCGATTGCCGGAAAACCAGCCAGAAGTCATTTCCGACAATGCGCCAACGCGATGCCAACAGCGCGCAAACAACAAGCCAACAAGAATGAGGACAGAGCACATGAAGTTTCGGAAACTGGGTGATTCGGGTGTCGACGTCAGCCTGATCGGGCTCGGCACCATGACCTGGGGCGAGCAGAACACCGAGAGCGAAGCGCACGAACAGATCGATTACGCGCTCGGCGAAGGCGTGAATCTGATCGATGCCGCCGAAATGTACCCGGTCCCGCCGCGTCCCGAAACGCAGGGCCGCACGGAGCAATACATCGGCACCTGGCTCGCGAAGAATCCCGCGAAACGCGGCGATATCGTGCTCGCGACGAAGATCGCCGGACCCGCGCGCCAGCCGCACAATCCGCGTCACATCCGCGGCGCGGGCAATCAGTTCGATCGCAAGAACCTGAATGAAGCCATCGACGGCAGTCTGAAGCGCCTGCAAACCGATTACGTCGACCTGTATCAGTTGCACTGGCCCGACCGCAACACGATGACCTTCGGCCGCCCGTCGTATCCGTATATCGACGACGAGTACACGGTGCCTATCGAGGAAACGCTCGCCGTGCTCGCCGATCTCGTGAAGGCGGGCAAGATCCGTCATGTGGGCGTGTCGAACGAAACGCCCTGGGGCGTCGCGCAATTCCTGCGCGCAGCCGAAAAGGCGGGGCTGCCGAAGATCGTCAGCATTCAGAATCCGTACAGTCTCGTGAACCGCACCTACGAATTCGGCCTGTCGGAGTTCACGCACCGGGAAGGCGTCGGGCTGCTCGCGTACTCGCCGCTTGCGTTCGGCTGGCTGTCCGGCAAGTACGAAGGCGGTGCACGTCCGGCGGGCGCGCGCATCACGCTCTATGAGCGCTTCCAGCGTTACAGCAAGCCGCAGGCGCTCGCGGCGATCACGTCTTACGTCGAACTGGCGAAGCGCCACGGACTCACGCCGACGCAACTCGCGCTCGCGTTCGTCAACACGCGGCCGTTCACGACCAGCACGTTGATCGGCGCGACGTCGATCGCGCAGCTGAAGGAGAACATCGAGAGCGTGAACGTCGAACTGTCGGAAGAAATTCTGGCCGAAATCGACGCGCTGCACGAACGTCAGCCGAACCCGGCCCCGTGAAATTTCCTGTGCGCTCAACGATTTGACGGAGAATCGCATGGATCGGGCGCGGATGTGTCAGCATTGACGTTCGCGTCTTCGTCCGATATCGCTTGGTAACGCCGGACTCACTTTTGGCCCGTACTCTGCCGTAATGCCGCCCGAATCCTGCAATGCGGGATTCGCGGCGCGCTCCTCGTGTCACCCGCGGTGCAGTGCCGGCACCAAGGCACTACACTTGCTCGATGGTCCTGGTTGCCCGCTGCGGCGCCTTTCGCCACAGCGCGCTCTTTGCAAAGGAGTCGTCGCTCATGTCTCAAGCATCATCGCAGGACAAAGATCTCGATCGCCTCACGATCGATACCATCCGCACGCTTTCGATGGACGCCGTGCAAAAGGCCAATTCCGGCCATCCCGGCACACCGATGGCGCTCGCGCCCGTCGCATTCCATCTCTGGCAGAACCATCTTCGCTACGATCCGGACGCGCCGCTCTGGCCGAATCGCGACCGCTTCGTGCTGTCGGTCGGTCATGCGTCGATGCTGCTGTACTCGTTGCTGCATCTCGCGGGCGTGAAGGAAGTCGACGACGACGGCAAGCCGACCGGCAACGCCGCCGTCTCGCTCGACGACATCAAACAGTTCCGCCAGATCGACAGCAAAACGCCCGGCCACCCGGAATTCCGCCTGACGACGGGCGTCGAGACGACCACGGGGCCACTCGGGCAAGGGCTCGGCAACAGCGTCGGGATGGCGATGGCCGCGCGCTGGAAGGAAGCGCGCTTCAACAAGGGCAAGGACACGATCTTCGATTACCGCGTCTACGCGCTCTGCGGCGACGGCGACATGATGGAAGGCGTGTCGCACGAAGCGGCGTCGCTCGCGGGGCATCTGAAGCTCTCGAACCTGATCTGGATCTACGACAGCAACACGATCACCATCGAAGGCCATACGGAGCTCGCGTACAGCGACGACGTCGAAGCGCGCTTTCACGGCTACAACTGGCACACGCTGCATGTCGATGACGCCAACGATGCGCAGGCGCTCGAAGACGCCATCAACAAGGCGAAGTCGCACACGGACAAGCCGACGCTGATCGTCGTGAAGAGCATCATCGGCTGGGGGGCGCCGAACAAGCAGAACACCGCGAGCGCGCACGGCGAGGCGTTAGGCGAAGAGGAAGTGAAGCTCGCGAAGAAGTTCTACGGATGGCCGGAAGACAAGCAGTTCTACGTGCCAGACGGCGTGATGCAGCATTTTGCCGACGGCATGGGCGCGCGCGGCAAGAAGGCGCACACGGAATGGAAGCAGCGTTTCGATGCCTATGAAAAGGCCCAGCCCGAGCTCGCAAAAGAAGCGTGGATGATGCTGCGAAACGAGCTGCCCGAAGGCTGGGAAAGTGCGATTCCGACATTTGAAGCGGACCCGAAGGGGCTCGCCACGCGCGATTCGTCGGGCAAGGTGCTCAACGCGATCGCCCAGCGCATTCCGTGGATCATCGGCGGTGCGGCGGACCTGTCGCCATCGACGAAAACCAATCTCAAGTTCGAAGGCGCGGGCAGCTTCGAGCACGACAGCTACGGCGGCCGCAACCTGCACTTCGGCATACGCGAGCACGGCATGGGCGCGGTCTGCAACGGCCTCGCGCTGTCGAATCTGCGGGCGTACGGATCGACGTTCCTGATTTTCAGCGACTATATGAAGCCGCCGATCCGCCTATCCGCGATCATGGAAGTGCCGGTGATCTACGTGTTCACGCACGATTCCATCGGCGTCGGCGAAGACGGCCCGACGCATCAGCCGATCGAGCAGCTCGCGACCTTGCGCGCGGTGCCGGGCCTCTGCCTGCTGCGTCCCGCCGATGCCAACGAGGTCGGCGAAGCATGGCGCGTCGCGCTGTCGCACACCAGGGAACCGTCGTGTCTCGTGCTGACGCGGCAGGCGCTTCCGACCTTCGATCGCAAGAAATACGCATCGGCGGAAGGGGTACGGCGCGGCGCGTACGTGCTCGCCGATACGGAAGGCGGCAAGAAGCCCGAAGTGCTGTTGCTCGCGACCGGCAGCGAAGTCTCGCTGTGCGTCGAGGCCTACGAGAAGCTGAAGGCCGAAGGCGTCGCGGCGCGCGTCGTGTCGATGCCCTCGTGGGACATCTTCGAGCAGCAGGACCGGGCGTACAAGGAATCGGTGCTGCCGCCCGACGTGCATGCCCGCGTCTGCGTCGAGCAGGCCGCGACGATCGGCTGGGACCGCTATGTCGGCCGCCTGGGATCGCAGATCGTGATGCACACGTTCGGCGCGTCGGCGCCGCTCAAGGCGCTCAAGACGAAGTTCGGCTTCACGCCGGAGGCGGTCTACGACGCCGCGAAGAAACAGATCGAACGCGTCAAATCCAACGGCAAGGAGTGAACCATCATGCAGATCGGCATCGTGGGACTGGGTCGTATGGGCGGCAACATCGGGCGGCGCCTGATGCGCGACGGGCATACGTGCGTCGTGTACGACCACGCCCCTGAAGCGACCCAGGCGCTGGCGAGCGAAGGCGCGACCGGCGCCAGGGATCTGGGCGACCTCGTCGCAAAGCTCGACGCGCCGCGCGTCGTCTGGCTGATGTTGCCTGCCGGCAAGATCACGGAGGACACGCTCAACGATCTGCGCAAGATCCTCGGCGCGGACGACGTGATCATCGACGGCGGCAACAGCTTCTACAAGGACGACATCCGCCGCGCCGCGCAGTTGCGCGAGCAGGGCATTCATTATGTCGATGTCGGCACGTCGGGCGGCGTCTGGGGCCTGACGCGCGGCTATTGCATGATGATCGGCGGCGATGAGGCGGTGGTGAAGCGCATCGATCCGATTCTCGCGACGCTCGCGCCCGGACGCGGCGACATTCCCGAAACGCCGGGACGCGAAGGGCGCGATTCGCGCGTCGAGAACGGCTATATGCATTGCGGCCCGGTCGGCTCGGGGCACTTCGTAAAGATGGTCCACAACGGCATCGAGTACGGATTGATGCAGGCGTATGCCGAGGGTTTTCACATCCTGAGGCACAAGGACTCGAAGGAGCTTGCGGAAGGCGAGCGCTATTCGCTCGATCTCGCGGATGTGGCGGAGGTGTGGCGTCGCGGCAGCGTGGTGTCCTCGTGGCTGCTCGATCTGACCGCGGGCGCGCTCGCCACCGACGGCACGCTCGAACGCTTCTCGACCGAAGTCGCGGACAGCGGCGAAGGGCGCTGGACGATCGAGGCGGCTATCGAGGAAGCAGTGCCCGCGCAGGTGCTGTCGGCGGCGCTCTATACGCGTTTTCGCTCACGCGACGCCGAATCGTTCCCCGAGCGCATGCTGTCGGCGATGCGCTTCGGCTTCGGCGGGCATCACGAGTTTCCGGTGAAGTAACGCTTCTGTTCGACGATGCAGAAACGGCGATGGACTTTCACAGTCCATCGCCGTTTTCATTTCATCATGCGCCGCCGGAAGAGCCACGCGCACACGAAGAACGGCACGATCGCATACGCGATCAATACGCCGACATGCAGCGCCACGCCGTCGAACGGGCGGGCGAGCATCGCACAGCGAATCAGTTCCACCGCATGATAGAGCGGCAGCGCCTGCGTGACGTGCCGGGCGAGCGCGGGCAACTGCGCAATCGGGAAGAACACGCCGGAGAGCAGCAGCATCGGCGTGAGCGCGAGCGTCTGATAGAACATGAAGAAGTCGTAGCTCGGCGCGAGCGCGGTGACGACCATCGCCGTGCTCGCGAACGCGAGTCCCGTCAGCACGATGATAGGCACCGCGATCAGCATCGACGGAAATTCCGCATAGCCGAGCGCGCCCGCGACGAGCATGATCGCCACGCCCGACAACACCGACTTGCTCGCGGCCCAGACGATCTCGCCGAGCACGATATCGCCGAGCGTGAGCGGCGTGTGCATGATCGCTTCCCACGTGCGCTGCACGTGCATGCGCGAGAAGCCGGAGTACATCGCTTCGAAGCTCGACGACATCATCACGCTCGATGCCACCGTGCCCGCCGCAAGAAACGCGATATACGACACGCCATCGACACGACCGACCATCAACCCGAGGCCGAGTCCCAGGCCGAACAGATAGATCATCGGGTCGGCGAGATTGCCGATCATCGAGGCGATCGCGAGCTTCTTCCAGACGAGATAGTTGCGCCGCCACACCGACATCCAGTGCGTGGCGTTCGCGGGCAGCGCGTTGGACAGGGGCGACAGATTGTCCGAATGCTTCGGCTGCGTGCGCGCGCGTTTCCGGTCGACGCGCGATTGTTCGAGCGTATCCATGAGCTCAGTCCACCATCTCGCGCCCCGTGAGGCGCAGGAACACATCTTCGAGATTCGCCGGCCGATGCAGATAGCGCACGTCGGCGCGGCCTTTCACGCGCATATGCACGGGCTGCGGATCGTCGACGTAGCAAAAGAGCGTCTCGCCGCTCACTTCCATGCGCTCGACGAAGGGCGCGAGCTCCGCGGCGAGCGCCTGCGGATCGGGGCCGTAGATTTCGATCACGTCCGAGCCGATCACCGATTCGATCAGATCGTGCGGCCGTCCTTCGGCAATCTTGCGGCCTTCCTCGATCACGCAGAGACGGTCGCACAGACGCTCGGCTTCTTCCATGAAGTGCGTCGTCAGGAGAATCGTCTTGCCGCGCGCGAGTAGCGAGCGCAAGCGCTCCCAGATCAGATGTCGCGCCTGCGGATCGAGGCCGGTGGTCGGCTCGTCCATCACGAGGACATCGGGATCGTTGACGAGCGCGCGCGCGAGCGTAAGGCGCCGCTTCATGCCGCCCGACAGCTCGCCCACGCGCGCATCGGCCTTGCTCTCCAGCCGCGCGAATTCGAGCAGCGACGGCACGAGCGCATCCATGCGCGCGCCCCGCAGGCCGAAGTAACGGCCAAAGACGAACAGATTTTCGCGCACCGTGAAATCGGGATCGAGGTTGTCGAACTGTGGCACGACGCCCACGCGCTCGCGTGCGAAACGGGCACGCGCGGGCACCGGCTCGCCGACTAACCGGATCGCGCCGTCATCCGGCGACGTGATGCCGAGGAGCATCTTGAGCGTCGTCGTCTTGCCCGCGCCGTTCGGGCCGAGCAGTCCGAAGCATTCGCCGGGCCGCACGTCGAACGACAGGCCATCGACGACCGTGCGCTCACCGTAACGCTTCCTTACTTCAGTGAATTCGATGGCGGGCGGCGCACCGGTTTCATCGGCCGCGGTGCGTTTCGCTCGCTGCAATATTTGATCAGTCATGCATTCGATACGGGGAAAGCCGCATAGGGAAATCCAGCGGGCAGTGTAATCCATTGCACCGGCACGGCGCTCGGCGTGCAACCGCAAGCGGCGCGCCGGGTCGAACATTGTGCGGAGCGAGTTGAACCGGTTCCGGCCGATAGTGCCAGAGGCTTGTCTTTCGGGCAGATCGCGGTTCTGGCACGGTGCGAGCTAGCGTGTCCGCGTCGGTTAGCGTTTTCCAGCGTTGTCACGCATGGAGCGACACACGAAGATGAAGGCGCGCCCGGGCCCGCGCGGGCGCGAACGGCATTCGGCCAGGGAGGTCATGATGGAAAGCTATCGAAAAATCCTGCTCTGCTACGACGGCTCCAGAGAGGGCCGCAAGGCGCTTCGGCAGGGCGCGAATCTCGCCCTCGACCTGAATGCGGAGACGCACGTCCTCGCGGTGGTCGACATGCGCTCGAGCATTGCGCAAAGCGCCGGACTGCTGACCGACATGGCCTGCGGACGTTTCGAAGAAGCCGCGCGCGATATTCTGCAGGAAGGCGTCGAATGGCTGCGCGAGCGCGGCCTGCAGGCGCAGGGGCACTTCGCGTTCGGGCATCCGATCGACGAGATCGCGGCGCTCGCGGAGAGCCTTCAGGTCGATCTCGTCGTCGTGGGTCATCGCTGCCGCAGCGGCCTCGCGCGCTGGTGGATGGGCGCGGGCAACACGCCGCTGCTCGACCGCGTGAAGTGCAGCATTCTGGTCGCCGTCTGTCAGGCGGGCGAATCGGCCGAGGCGGAAGACGAAGCGGCTTACGCGGCGAAGCCGGTCAAGGCCGAAGCCGGCGCCTGAGCGGAGACGCTTGACGGGTCAACCGTTTAGATCGACGGCGGCGAGCTTCCACGACACGAGCCCGTAACGACGGAAGATCGCCGAGTAGCGCGCATCGCCGGCCCCGTGCTGATACGTGACGACGAACGTGTTCAGGTCACGGTATCCGGCCGTGGTCTGCGGCGGCTCTCGGGGCGGCTGTTGCGCGGTAGCCACGCCCGAGGAAGGCGCATTCGACGAGCTCGCCGCCGGATTCGCCGACGTGCCGTTGTTCGCTTGTGGCGGCGGACGCTCGCCCGGATCGCCACGCGGCGGAATGCCGTTCAGAATGGCTGCGACACCGTCCGGAGTCGCATATGAATCCACCAAAGGACCGACGAGCGCCGCGCCGATCATCGCGCCGATGATCGCGAGCGGATTGCCGCTCTTCTGGATATCGATGCGGCGTGTGAGCAGCGCCGCGACCTGATCCTTGAGGCTCGCCCGAAGCGCGGGAAAATCGACGTATTCGTTGACGGTCTGCGCGTCGCGCGCATCGGCGGCACGCTTGACGCGATTCAACGCGATATACGGTGACGCATAAACGAAACCGAGCGCCGCGACGAGAATCAGAACGACGAGCGCGGTGGCGACAGAACGGGAAGTGCGTGACATGCGACGGCGAAGCCTCTCTTGCATAACGTGAATCCGGAATTGACCACGCAGGCGCGCGATAAATCCCGGGACTTCACGTTCTGCGTACATCCGCCACGATTCAAGCCAGAATGCCGCCGGTGAGCCCCGCGCTTTCCTCGGCGATGCAACGGTCGATCATGCGCGACACTTCATCGATCTTGCCCACGAAAATCACCCGCGATTGTCCGCGATAGACCCGCACCGGTGCGCGCTGTTCGGGCTCCGCGTGCACCGCGCTGTTCAGCGACACGCGCGCGAAAGCCGGCTGGCGCGACGGAAGCGCGGGCATTTCGTCGAAGAGGTCGGGCGTCGTTTCGGCGCGCGGCATGCCGCACGTGATCAGCGTGCGCAGATGGCGCAGGCGGCCGAACTGACGGAAGGGCAGCAGACGGGCAAAACGTTCCATGATGACTCTCCAGTCGATAGGATGCACCGCGGCGCACCGCGCGCGGTGGCCGTCATGCTGGTTGTGTTTGAGACGCCTTGGGGCGTTCGAAGCAGTTGGTGAGGTGATATTCCGCGCTTACCGAGACATTTTCTGTCTCCTTGCGACCAGCGGATCATCATTTGTTTGCTGCCGCCCGCGCCTCCCAACGCTTTGACCGGGCCGTCAGAACTCGCCCGAGCGGATCAGTCCGACCGCGATGCCTTCCAGCGCGAAATCGCTACTGCCGGACCGCACGAAAATGTTTTCGTAATCCGGGTTCTCGGCGATAAGTTCGACGCCGTCCGGACGGCGCTTCCAGCGCTTCACGGTGACGTCGTCGCCGAGACGCGCTACGACGATCTGCCCGTCCTTCGCTTCGTTGCGTTTCTGCACGGCGAGCAGGTCGCCGTCGAGAATGCCGGCATCGCGCATCGAAAGGCCGCGCACCTTCAGCAGATAGTCCGGCTTGCTGGAAAAGAACGCGGGATCGCACGCGTAGTGCTGCGAGATGTGCTCTTGCGCGAGGATCGGGCTACCCGCCGCAACGCGCCCGACAAGCGGAAGCGACAGCTGCATGATGCTCTGATGCGGCAGCGTGAGCTGATGCGGCAGTTCTTCCGAACGATCGATGCGCGATGCGTCGCCGAGCAGACGGATGCCGCGCGACGAACCCGCCGCCAGCTCGATCACGCCCTTGCGCGCCAGCGCCCGAAGATGCTCCTCGGCCGAGTTCGCCGAACTGAAGCCAAGCTCCGCCGCAATCTCGGCGCGCGTGGGCGGAAAGCCCGTACGGTCGATTGCGCGCTGGATCAGCTCGAAAACCTGCTGTTGCCGCGCGGTAAGTTTTGATGTTCTGGTCACTGGCTCGGGCCCCTGATGCACTGTATGAATGGACAGGTAACTGTATTTTTATACAGTATTCGGCACTTTTCAAGCTTTACTTTAAGTTCGGCCGTGCGGGACCGCGCCAGCGCTGACGACGCTTTTTCCGTCCGGGAATATGGTTCTTAGCAGATTTACGTATAAAAAAGTGAAGAACGATTATTTCTAATCATATAGACGCGCCGATAGACTGATTCCGTCAATTCGATAAGACGGAGAACGGGGAATGCAAAGCATCAGACTGGGATTGGGCAAGGGCGCGCGACGCTTGTTCGCAGCGGCGGCGCTGATGGCGGCGGGCTTCGGCATGGCGACGCAGGCTCACGCGCAGGCGTCGTTTCTGAACGTCTCCTATGACCCGACCCGCGAGCTGTATCAGGACTTCAATCAGGCGTTCGCGAAGAAATGGAAGGCCGATACGGGCGAGACGGTGACGTTCAAACAGTCGCACGGCGGCTCCGGCGGTCAGGCGCGCGCAGTGCTCGACGGCCTGCAGGCCGATGTCGTGACGCTCGCGCTCGCCTACGACATCGACGCGCTTGCGGGCAAGGGCCTCGTCGGTGCGGACTGGCAAAAGCGCCTGCCCGACAATGCGTCGCCTTACACGTCGACGATCGTGTTCCTCGTGCGCAAGGGCAATCCGAAACACATCAAGGATTGGGACGATCTCACGAAGCCGGGTGTCTCCATCGTCACGCCGAATCCGAAGACATCAGGCGGGGCGCGCTGGAACTATCTCGCAGCGTGGGCCTATGCGCAGCACAAGCAGGGCGGCAACGAGCAAACGGCGAAGGACTTCGTGACGAAGCTCTACAAGAACGCGGGCGTGCTCGATTCTGGCGCACGCGGTGCCACGACGAGCTTCGTGCAGCGCGGGCAGGGCGACGTGCTGATCGCGTGGGAAAACGAGGCGTTCCTGTCGCTGAAGGAGTTCGGGCCGGAGAAGTTCGAGATCGTGGTGCCGTCGGTGAGCATTCTCGCGGAGCCGCCCGTCGCCGTGGTCGACAAGGTCGTCGACAAACACGGCACGCGCAAACTCGCGGAAGCCTATCTCAAGTATCTGTATAGCGACGAAGGCCAGCAGATCGCCGCGCGCAATTTCTATCGGCCGCGCTCGGACAAGGTTCCGGCCGAGCTCACGAAGCAGTTTCCGAAGCTGAAGCTCTACACCATCGACGACACCTTCGGCGGCTGGACCAAGGCGCAGAAGACGCACTTCGCGGACGGCGGCGTGTTCGATTCGATCTATCAACCGCAATAAGACATGAACGGGCGACGCGGCGCACCCATGATGCCGCGCGCCCTGAAGCAGCAACGCGCCACGACCCCGGCGCGCAAACAAGGATGAATCAAGGATGACGACCCTCACATTCAGGAAGCCAAGCGCGCTTCCAGGGTTCGGCCTGACGATCGGCATCACGGTGGCGTACCTGAGCCTCGTGGTGCTGATTCCGCTTGCCGCAACCTTTGCGAAGACTGCGACGCTCGACTGGCCGCAGTTCGTGCGCGCGGTGACATCGCCGCGCGTGCTGGCCTCTTATCGGCTGACGTTCTGTGCGGCGCTCGGTGGCGCGCTCATCAACGCGGTGTTCGGCTTTCTCGTCGCGTGGGTGCTCGTGCGCTACACGTTCCCGTTCAAGCGCATCGTCGATGCGATGGTCGATCTGCCGTTCGCGCTGCCCACGTCGGTGGCCGGCATTTCGCTCGCAGCCGTGTATGCGGGCAACGGCTGGATCGGGCAGTATCTCGCGCCGCTCGGCATCAAGGTCGCGTTCACGCCGCTCGGCGTGCTCGTCGCGCTGACGTTCATCGGCTTGCCCTTCGTCGTTCGCACGGTGCAGCCGGTGCTCGAAGACTTCGAGCGCGAGCAGGAAGAAGCCGCCGCGTGCCTCGGCGCGACGCGCTGGCTCACGTTCCGCCGCGTCGTGCTGCCTTCGCTCTTTCCCGCGCTCCTGACCGGTTTCGCGCTCGCGTTCGCGCGTGCGCTCGGCGAATACGGCTCGGTGATCTTCATCGCGGGCAACGTGCCGATGAAGTCCGAGATCACGTCGCTGCTCATCATCACCAAGCTCGAACAATACGATTACGCCGGCGCGACCGCGCTCGCCGTGGTGATGCTGTGCGTGTCGTTCCTGATGCTGCTCCTCATCAACACGCTGCAGTGGTTCCTGCAACGGCGCACGAGCAAGACCGGCGCCGCGCCCGCAAGCGTCGCGCTGACTGCGGGAGAAACGGCATGAGCAAGGTTCTTCCGTTGCAGACGGCGACGCGCCGCGATGTGCAAAGCCTCAATCCCGTCACCGAGCCGCGCGCTGTGCGCTGGCTGCTCACGGGCATCGCGCTCGCGTTTCTCGCGCTCTTTCTCGTCGTGCCGCTCGTCGCGGTGTTCGTGCAGGCGTTCGCGAAGGGCGTCGATTATTACTTCGAGTCGCTGAAGGACCCGGACGCGTGGTCCGCGATCAAGCTCACGTTGATGACCGCCGCGATCGCCGTGCCGCTGAACGTCGTGTTTGGGCTCGCGGCGTCGTGGGCGATCGCGAAGTTCGAGTTCAAGGGCCGTGCGCTGCTGACGACGCTCATCGACCTGCCGTTTTCGGTGTCGCCCGTGATCTCCGGTCTCATCTACGTGCTGATGTTCGGCGCGCAGGGCTGGTTCGGCCCGTGGCTCGCCGCGCACGACGTGCAGATCATCTTCGCGGTGCCCGGCATCGTGCTCGCGACGATCTTCGTCACGTTCCCGTTCGTCGCGCGCGAGCTGATTCCGCTGATGCAGGCGCAAGGCAACGATGAAGAAGAAGCGGCGCACGTGCTCGGCGCGTCGGGCTGGCAGATCTTCCGGCGCGTGACCTTGCCCAATGTGAAGTGGGGCTTGCTCTACGGCGTGATTCTCTGCAACGCGCGCGCGATGGGCGAGTTCGGCGCGGTGTCGGTGGTGTCGGGCCATATCCGCGGGCAGACCGACACGATGCCGCTGCACGTCGAAATTCTCTACAACGAATACAACTTCTCGGCCGCGTTCGCGGTGGCGTCGCTGCTTGCGCTGCTCGCGCTCGTGACGCTCGCGCTGAAGCTCCTCGCGGAGCGGCGCATGACGCAAGCCGTCACCGAAGCCAAAGCCACCGCACAGAATTGAATAGGCCGACACCATCATGAGCATCATCGTTCGCAATCTGCAAAAACGCTTCGGCGATTTCACCGCGCTCGACAACGTCACGCTCGATTTCCCGGCGGGCGAACTCGTCGCGCTGCTCGGGCCTTCCGGCTGCGGCAAGACCACGCTCCTGCGCGTGATCGCGGGCCTTGAATTCGCCGATGCGGGCCAGGTCGTGCTGCACGGCGAGGACGTCGCGGCAGTCGGCGCGCGCGAGCGGCAGGTCGGATTCGTGTTCCAGCATTACGCGCTGTTCCGCCACATGACCGTGTTCGAAAACGTCGCCTTCGGTCTGCGCGTGAAGCCGCGCCGCGAGCGGCCTTCGGAATCCGTCATTCGCGAGAAGGTGCACGAGCTTCTGAAACTCGTGCAGCTCGACTGGTTGTCGGAGCGGTTTCCGTCGGAACTGTCGGGCGGGCAGCGGCAGCGTATCGCGCTCGCGCGCGCGCTTGCCGTCGAGCCGAAAGTGCTTCTGCTCGACGAGCCCTTCGGCGCGCTCGACGCGAAAGTGCGCAAGGAATTGCGAAGCTGGCTGCGCCGTCTGCACGACGATCTGCATATCTCGACGCTCTTCGTCACGCACGACCAGGAAGAGGCGCTCGAAGTGGCGGACCGCATCGTCGTGATGAATCACGGGCGTGTGGAGCAGGTGGGCAGTCCGCAAGACGTGTACGATCATCCGCAGACGTCGTTCGTCTACGAGTTTCTCGGCGCGGCGAACCGGCTGCAGGGTAACGTCGATGCGAACGGCTTCATCGCCGATGGCGCCGCAAGTCCGATTTCCGCGATCGCCGCGAGCGCGCATTTCAGCGGCCGGGCGCTCGCATATGTGCGTCCCCACGATCTAGCGCTCTATCCTGCCGATGGCGCGCATCGCGACGGCATCACGGTCGGCGTGCGACGTGTCGTGACGCTGGGCGGCTCGGTGCGCGTCGAGCTCGAAGGCAGCAGCGGCGTGATCGAGGCGGAACTGGATCGCGAGGCGTGGCGCGCGCTGAAGCTCGATATCGGCGATGGCGTTACGGCCGTGCCGCGCGCCTTGCGCGTATTTCCCGCGCAATGACAACATCATAAAAATAGAGAGGCTCACATGAACTTCCAGCAGTTGCGCTTCGTGCGCGAGGCCGTGCGTCAGAACATGAATCTGACGGAGGTCGCCAACGTGTTGTACACGTCGCAGTCGGGCGTGTCGAAGCAGATCAAGGATCTCGAGGACGAACTCGGCGTCGATATCTTCATTCGCCGCGGCAAGCGTCTCACCGGTCTCACCGAGCCGGGCAAGCAGGTGCATCAGCTGATCGAACGCATGCTGCTCGATGCCGAGAATCTGCGGCGCGTCGCGCGCCAGTTCGCGGATCAGGACAACGGCCATCTCGTCGTCGCGACGACGCACACGCAGGCGCGTTACGCGCTGCCCAAGGTCATCCGCCGCTTTACCGAAGTCTTCCCGAAAGTGCATCTCGCGCTGCGTCAGGGCAGCCCGCAGCAGATCGCGCAGATGATCATCAACGGCGAAGCGGACATCGGCATTTCGACCGAAGCGCTCGACCGTTATCCGGATATCGTGACGTTCCCGTGCTATTCGTGGCATCACACGGTCGTGGTGCCGAAGGATCATCCGCTCGTCGGCGTCGAGAACATCACGCTCGAACAGATCGCCGAATATCCGATCGTCACCTACGACACCGATTTCACCGGCCGCTCGCATGTGGACCAGGCGTTCGCGAGCGCGGGCGCGATTCCCGATATCGTGCTGACCGCGATCGACGCCGACGTCATCAAGACGTATGTCGAGCTCGGCATGGGCATCGGCATCGTCGCGGCGATGGCCTACGACGCGAAGCGCGACACCGAGCTCGTCGCGCTCGATACGCAGCATCTGTTCGAAGCCAGCACGACGCGCGTCGGCCTGAGGAAGGGCGCGTTTCTGCGCGCGTATGCGTATCGGCTGATCGAAATGTTCGCGCCGCAGCTCGATGAAGCGCAGATCGCCGCGCAGCTTCGCGAAGCGGCTTAAATCACGCGTCGGCTGATTTACAATCGCCGGCATGAAACCATCTTCTCTCCCTCGCATCGCCGTGCTGGCAACGGGCGGCACCATCGCCGGACAAGCCGGCGATGCATCGAAGACGGCGGGCTACAAGGCGGGCGTCGTCGGCGTCGACAAACTGCTCGATGCCGTGCCTGCCTTGTCGTCCGTCGCGCGCATTCAGGCCGAACAGATCGCGAGCATCGACAGCAAGGACATGAGCGCCGCGCTCTGGACGACGCTCGCGCGCCGTATCGACGCGTTGCTCGCACAGGACGATATCGACGGCGTCGTCGTCACGCACGGCACCGACACGCTCGAAGAAACCGCGTACCTGCTGCATCTCACGGTTAAAAGCGCGAAGCCCGTCGTGCTGACGGCGGCGATGCGGCCATCGACCGCGCTGTCCGCCGATGGCCCGCTGAATCTGCTCAACGCCGTCACTGTTGCGGCGTCCGCGAGCGCCAAAGGGCAAGGCGTGCTCGTCGCGTTCAACAACCAGATTCACAGCGCGCGCGATGTCACCAAGACGAGCACCTACGCGGTCGATGCGTTTCGCTCGCCCGAAACCGGCGTGCTCGGCTTCGTGCAGGACGGCCGCGTGGAATTTCAACGTACGGTCGTGCGGCCGCACACGAGCGCGAGCGAGTTCGCCATGGTTGATCAATGGCCGATGGTGGAAATCGTCACGAGCCACGCCGATGCATCGCGCGTGATGGTCGATGCGCTCGTCGCGGCAGGCGTGAAGGGCATCGTCGTCGCGGGCACGGGCAACGGCTCGATGCACGCGACGCTCACGCACGCGCTCGGGGATGCGGTGAAGCAGGGCGTGGCGGTGGTGCGCGCGTCGCGCGTGGGCTCGGGACACGTGATGCGCAACGGCGCGGCCAACGACGATGCACTCGGCACGATCAGCGCGGGCACGCTCAATCCGTACAAGGCGCGCGTGCTGCTGATGCTGGCGCTGGCGGCAGGTGTGAAAGACCTCCAGCGGATCTTCGACACCTACTGAGAAACAAAAAAACGCGAACGGAAGTTCGCGTTTTTTTCATTCAGGCTTCAGAGAGAATCAGGCCGCGGGAATACGCAGCACCTGACCCGGATAGATCTTGTCCGGGCTCTTCAGCATCGGCTTGTTGGCTTCGAAGATCACATCGTTCTTCGAACCGTTGCCGTAATACTTCTCCGCGATTTTCCAGAGATTGTCGCCCGACACGACGGTGTGATACTGCGACTCGGGCTCGGAATTCGGCACGGTCAGCTGATCGTCGACCTTGTCGACGTGCTGCACGTTGCCCGCGGCGACGAGGATCTTTTCCTTCGTGGCCTGGTCCGGCGCCTGACCGGACACGGTCACCGTATGCGATGCGCCGTCATACGTGACTTGCAGATTGTCCGCGTTGAGACCTTGCGAACGGATATACGTCGCGATGGCTTCGCCCGCTTTCTGGTTGAGCGCGGCGACATCGACGGGCGCGGCAGCCGGGGCCGCCTGCGCGCTCGGCGTGGCTGCGCCGAAGAGTTTCTCGCCTGCTTCCTTGATAAAGCTGAGGATACCCATTGTTCAACTCCTTGATTAACGACGGTGATTGAAAGGCCCGCGAAGTCTAGGCAGATTAGTCGCGATCACCACCAGATAGTTCTGAGTTTCAACAAAAGGATTTGTAGCACCGCTCATGCGTCAGCGGTAGGACACAATGTGCAACAATCCGACGCGGACACCCGACGACAAACCGTCTGACCGACCAAGGCTTACCCGGCGCACCGCCGGGTGCCGCTTCTCGGACCCCACTTGCCGCCCTCAGCCCAGAGCGGCATTTGTCCCGCGTGCCCATACGCGGAACGCCCCACGGTTCAGGTGCTGAACGGCCTCACGCAGCCTTGGCTTGCTGCGGCTCGTCCGCCACCTGGAAGTTCGACATGATCTCGAGCGCGCGCACGAGCGCCGAGTGATCCCACGCCTTGCCGCCGTTCGCCGCGCACACGCTGAAAAGCTGCTGCGCGCTCGCGGTGTGGGGCAGGGCGAGGCCCATCTTGCGCGCGCCGTCGAGCGCGAGATTCAAGTCCTTCTGATGCAGTTCGATACGGAAGCCCGGATTGAACGTGCGCTTGGTCATGCGCTCGCCATGCACTTCGAGGATGCGCGATGACGCGAAGCCGCCCATCAATGCTTTGCGCACGCGCTCCGGATCGGCGCCCGAGCGTGCCGCGAACAGCAGCGCCTCGGCGACGGCCTCGATGTTCAGCGCGACGATGATCTGGTTCGCGACCTTGCAGGTCTGGCCCGCACCGTTATCGCCGATAAGCGAGATGTTCTTGCCCATCAGATCGAAGAGGGGCTTGGCGATGTTGAACGACTTCTCCGGCCCGCCGACCATGATCGTGAGCGTCGCTTCGCGTGCGCCGACTTCGCCGCCCGAAACCGGTGCGTCGAGATAGTCGCAGCCGAGCGCGTTGATCTTCTTCGCGAACTCCTGCGTTTCCAGCGGCGCGATCGAGCTCATGTCGATGACGAGCTTGCCCTTCGACAGACCCTTCGCGACGCCGTCATCGGCGAACAGCACATTGGCGACATCGGGCGTGTCGGGCACCATCGTGATGACGATTTCGCTCGCCTGCGCAACCGCGCTCGAATCTTCGACGACTTTCGTCTGCGCGCGGATATCGTCGGGCACCGGAAATTTGCCGTTCACGACGAGCGAGTGGCCGCCCTTGATGAGGTTGCGCGCCATGTGCGCGCCCATGATGCCGAGTCCGATGAAACCGATCGTTGCCATACTTTGTGCTCCTCCTTAACGTTGCTTAACGTTGCTTTATGCGGTGGCGGCAGCTTTCACGCCGCCGATGCTCTGCAGCCAGCCGAGGCCCGCTTCGGTGCCATTCAGCGGCTTGTACTCGCAGCCGATCCAGCCTTGATAGCCGATCTCGTCGAGCAGCCCGAACAGGAACGCGTAGTTGATTTCGCCGGTGCCGGGTTCGTTGCGGCCGGGATTGTCGGCGAGCTGGATATGCGCGATCTGCGGCAGATTCTTTTTGATCGTCGCGGCGAGCTCGCCTTCCATGCGCTGCATGTGATAGATGTCGTACTGAAGGAACAGATTGTCCGAGCCGACAGCCTTGATGACGTCGAGACCTTCCTTCGACTTGTTCAGCGCAAAGCCCGGAATGTCATACGCGTTGCACGGCTCGACGAGCAGCCTGATGCCTTCTTTCTTCAACGCATCCGCGGCGAAGCGCAGGTTTTCGATGATCGTCGTGCGCGCCTGTTCCGCCGATACACCCGCCGTCGGAATGCCGACGAGGCAGTTCAGTTGCGGCACGTTCAGCGCCTTCGCGTATTCGATCGCACGCGGCACGCCTTCGCGGAATTCCGCGACGCGATCCGGCAGGCAGGCGATGCCGCGCTCGCCCGCTTCCCAGTTGCCCGCGGGCAGGTTGTGCAGCACGATCCGCAGGTCGTTGTCCTTCAGGCGCTGCTGGATATCGCTGATCGAGAACGCGTAAGGGAACAGGAACTCGACCGCCTTGAAACCCGCGTTCGCCGCCGCCGCGAAGCGGTCGAGGAACGGGACTTCGTTGAACAGCATGGTCAAATTCGCGGCAAATTTCGGCATTGTTCTTTCCTGATGGTCGGTCAGTGGAATCACTCGGGTTTTAGTCGAGCGGCGTGACGGCGGTCGGAGCATCGGCCTTCGTTTCGGCAAGCTCTTCGAACTCGTTGATCGCGTCGATCTCGGTGCCCATCGCAATGTTGGTCACGCGTTCCAGAATCATCTCGACGACGACCGGCACCTGATGCTCGGCGGCCAACGCCTGCGCCCGCTTCAGCGCCGGGGCGATGTCTTCCGGCTTGTGCACGCGCAGCGCCTTGCAGCCGAGGCCTTCGGCCACCGCGACGTGATCGACGCCATAGCCTTCGAGTTCAGGCGCGTTGATGTTGTCGAACGCGAGCTGCACGCAGTAATCCATGTCGAAACCGCGCTGCGCCTGACGGATCAGGCCGAGGTACGAGTTGTTCACGACCACGTGCACGTACGGCAGCTTGAATTGCGCGCCGACGGCGAGCTCTTCGATCATGAACTGGAAGTCGTAGTCGCCCGAAAGCGCGACGATCTTGCGTTGCGGATCGGCGGCACGCACGCCGAGCGCGGCGGGAATCGTCCAGCCGAGCGGGCCGGCCTGGCCGCAGTTGATCCAGTTGCGCGCCTTGAAGACGTGCAGGAACTGCGCGCCCGCGATCTGCGACAGACCGATCGTCGTCACGAAGCACGTGTCGCGGTCGAACGCGAGGTTCATTTCTTCGTAGACGCGCTGCGGCTTCATCGGCACGTTATCGAAGTGCGTCTTGCGCTGGAGCGTGCGCTTGCGCTGCTGGCAATCCGCGACCCACGCGCCGCGGTCCTTCAGCTTGCCTGCGGCCTTCCATTCCTTCGCCACTTCGACGAACAGTTCGAGCGCGGCCTTCGCATCCGACACGATGCCGAGATCCGGTCCGAACACGCGGCCGATCTGCGTCGGCTCGATATCCACGTGCACGAACTTACGGCCCTTGGTGTAAACCTCGACGCTGCCCGTGTGGCGATTCGCCCAGCGATTGCCGATGCCGAGCACGAAGTCGGAGGCGAGCATCGTCGCGTTGCCGTAGCGATGCGACGTCTGCAAGCCGACCATGCCGGCCATCAGCGGATGATCGTCGGGGATCGCGCCCCAGGACATCAGCGTCGGAATCACGGGCACGCCGAGCGTTTCCGCGAATTGCACGAGCAGATCTTCCGCCGCCGCGTTCAGCACGCCGCCGCCGGACACGATCAGGGGTTTTTCGGCGTCGTTGAGCATCGTCAGCGCTTTTTCGATCTGTGCGCGCGTCGCCTTCGGCTTGTAGACCGGCAGCGGCTCGTAGGTGTCGATGTCGAACTCGATCTCGGCCATCTGCACGTCGATCGGCAAATCGACCAGCACCGGACCCGGACGGCCCGAGCGCATCAGATGGAAGGCCTGCTGGAACACGCGCGGCACGAGCGCCGGCTCGCGCACGGTGACGGCCCACTTCGTGACGGGCTTCGCGATCGACTCGATATCGACCGCCTGGAAATCTTCCTTGTACAGACGCGCACGCGGCGCCTGGCCGGTGATCGCGAGGATAGGGATCGAATCGGCCTGAGCGGAATACAGGCCGGTGATCATGTCGGTGCCGGCCGGGCCCGACGTGCCGATGCAAACGCCGATGTTGCCCGGCGCCGCGCGGGTATAACCTTCGGCCATGTGCGATGCGCCTTCGACGTGACGCGCGAGCACGTGGCTGATGCCGCCCGACTTCTTCATCGCCGAGTAGAACGGGTTGATGGCCGCGCCCGGCACACCGAACGCGGTATCGATTCCTTCTTTTTCCAGCACGAGGACGGCTGCGTCAACGGCTCTCATCTTGGGCATGATTGTCTCCTTCCTGGGGTCTCTATACGTAATCGCTGTCTGCATGTGAAGCAGGGTTCAGTTGCACTTTAAGAGTGTTAAAAAGGTTTGATAAGATCAGTCGGAGTCGCTTTATCCCGTACAAAAAGTTTCGAATGACGACGCCGGGCGGATTGGAGGCAGGAGATGGACCGTTTCAAGCAGATCGAGACCTTCGTGCGCGTCGCCGAGGCGGGCAGTCTCGCGGCGGCGGCGCTGGAAGAGGGCGTGTCGCCGGTGATCCTCGGACGGCGTATCGATGCGCTGGAAAAGCGCCTGGGCGTGAAGCTGATGTATCGCTCGACGCGACGGCTCGTCGTCAGCGAAGAGGGCGCGGCGTTTCTCGATCGTTGCAAAAATCTGCTGTCCGAGTGGGATCAGGCGGAGAACGAACTCGCGGCGGGACGGCGCGCGGTGGGCGGGCATCTGATTGTGTCGGCGCCGGCGGCGTTCGGACGCATGCACGTGGCGCCTCACGCGCCGGCGTTCGTCGTCGACAAACCCGAACTGCAGATGTCGTTCAATCTGACGGATCGCGTCGTGGATCTCGTGCGCGAGGGCTATGACCTGTCGATACGCATCGGCGGGGCGGTCGATCCGAACTTCGTCGCGGTGAAACTTGCGAGCAACCGGCGCGTCGTGTGCGGCACGCCTGCGTATTTCAGGAAGCACGGCCGGCCGAAAACGCTCGAAGATCTGCCGAATCACAATTGCCTCGCGTTCAATCTTCAGGGCGGCCAGAATCGCGGCTGGTATTTCCGGCGCAACGGCAAGGTCGTAACGGTGCGCGTCTCCGGCACGCTCGATTGCAACGACGGCGAATTGCTGCACCGCTGGGCCTCGGAAGGGCTCGGACTGGGCTGGCGCTCGACGTGGGAAATCCAGCGGCAACTCGAAGCGGGCGAACTGGAAACCGTGCTCGACGAATTCGAACTGCCCGATTACGACATCCTCGCGGTCTATCCGCAGCAGCGCTACGTACCGGCGCGCGTGCGCTACTTCATTGATTATCTTAAGGAAACCTACGCTCAGACCGGTTATTGGAGCCGCCCGCTCACGCTTCCGGGCGAACCGCGCACGGAACCCGCGCCCGCACGCTAACTGCTTGAAAATCCGACGATTTGGCTTGCCCGACCAAACGAAACGCGATATAGTTTCGGGCTTCTCACTTGCCACACCGGTCCGACGCCCGGGTGGCTTCAATCCACAAGTAGCTACAAGGAGTGAATATGCGTCATTACGAAATCGTATTTATCGTGCACCCCGATCAGAGCGAGCAAGTGCCCGCCATGATCGAGCGCTACAAGAGCACGATCACGTCGCACGGTGGCCAGATCCACCGCATCGAAGACTGGGGCCGTCGCCAACTGGCCTACATGATCGAGAAACTCGCGAAGGCTCACTACGTCTGCATGAACATCGAATGCGATCAGGCTACGCTCGAAGAGCTCGAGCACGCGTTCAAGTTCAACGACGCCGTTCTGCGTCACCTCATCGTCAAGATGAAGAAGGCCGAAACCGGCCCGTCGCCGATGATGAAGGAAGTGCAGCGCGAAGAAGCCAAGAAGGCGGCCAGCCAGCCGTCCGAAGCGCAGGCTTAAAGACAGTTCAACACTGTCAAGCCATCAGGGAACGAACACTTTAAGTGAACCGGCTGCAACTGACAGCAAGCGTCGTGGAACGCGAACCGGTGCGGTACACGCCCGCCGGCATCCCGATCGCAAGCTGCACGTTGCAACACGCGGCGGAAGTCGTCGAAGCGGGCATCGCCCGAAAGATCGAACTGACCATGCAGGCGGTTGCGGCCGGCGAAGCGAGCGGCAAGCTGGAAAGCTGTCCGATGGGCGTCGAAACACGCTTCACCGGCTTTCTGGCGAAGAAAAGCCGTAACGCGCGAACCCTGGTGTTTCACATCACAGAATTGCAGGACATTGGAAAGGACTAATCATGCCCCGCCCGACTGGTAAGAAATTCGACAAGCGTCGTCAGCAACAAAACCCGCTCTTCAAGCGCAAGAAGTTCTGCCGTTTCACGGCAGCCGGTGTCGATCACATCGACTACAAGGACACGGAAACGCTGAAGGACTTCATCGGCGAAAACGGCAAGATCACGCCGGCTCGTCTGACTGGCACGAAGGCGCACTATCAGCGCCAGCTCGACACGGCGATCAAGCGCGCGCGTTTTCTCGCGCTCCTGCCGTACACCGACCTGCACAAGGCCTAATCAGACGACGCACTAAGGAAAGCCAAAAATGCAAATCATCCTTTTGGAAAAGGTCGTCAACCTGGGCAACCTCGGCGATATCGTCAAGGTCAAGGACGGCTACGCACGTAACTTCCTGATCCCCGGCAAGAAGGCTCGCCGCGCGACCAAGGACGCCATCGCTGAATTCGAAGTTCGCCGCGCCGAACTCGAAAAGGTCGCTGCTGCAAAGCTGTCGGCTGCGCAAGCGCAAGGCGAAAAGCTGAGCGGTTTCACGGTTCAGATCTCGCAGAAGGCTGGCGTCGACGGCCGTCTGTTCGGTTCGGTCACGAACGCGGACATCGCTGATGCGCTGAAGAAGCAAGGCTTCGCGGAAGTGGAAAAGGCGCAAGTGCGTCTGCCGGAAGGCCCGCTCAAGATGGTCGGCGACCATCCGGTTCAAGTGGCGCTGCACACGGACGTGCTGGTCGACGTCACGGTGTCCGTGCTCGGCGAGCACGCGTAAGTTCGAAGCGAGGCTAAGCGAGGCTTTGGGCCTCGCGAGCAGGTCGAGAAATGGCAGGAGCTGCAAAGGCTCCTGCCATTTTTTATTGTCCGCCCATCTGCATTGTTCGATAATTCCACCCCATGAACGCTCCGTCCAAAGACCCGCAACTCGACGCGCTGAAGGTCCCGCCGCATTCGATCGAAGCCGAGCAATCCGTGATCGGCGGCCTGCTGCTGGACAATGCCGCATGGGACCGTATCGCCGATGTCATGCATCAGAGCGATTTTTATCGCTACGACCATCGCATCATCTACGAGCACGTCGGCAAGCTGATCGCGGCGACGCGTCCGGCCGACGTCATCACCGTCTACGAAGCGCTCACGATGGCCGGCAAGGCCGAGGAAGTGGGCGGGCTCGCGTATCTGAACGCGCTCGCGCAGAATACGCCGAGCGCGGCGAATATCCGACGCTATGCCGAGATCGTGCGCGATCGCGCGGTGCTGCGCCGTCTCGTCTCCGTCGCCGATGAAATTTCCGCCGATGCCTTCAATCCGCAAGGCAAGGAAGTTCGCCAGATTCTCGACGAAGCCGAAGCGCGCGTGTTCTCGATCGCCGAAGACGGCGCGCGCGGCACGCAGGGCTTCCTCGAAATCGGGCCACTGCTCACGCAGGTCGTCGAGCGCATCGACACGCTTTATCACACGGCCAATCCGAGCGATGTGACCGGCACGCCGACCGGCTTCGTCGACCTCGACCGCATGACCTCGGGCATGCACGGCGGCGAACTGATCATCGTCGCGGGCCGTCCGTCGATGGGTAAGACGGCGTTTTCGATGAATATCGGTGAATACGTCGCGGTGGAGTACGGCTTGCCGGTCGCGGTATTCTCGATGGAAATGCCCGGCACGCAACTGACGATGCGTATGCTCGGCTCCGTCGGCCGGCTCGACCAGCACCGTATGCGCACGGGCCGTCTCACGGACGAAGACTGGCCGAAGCTCACGCACGCCGTGCAGAAAATGAGCGAGGCGCAGCTTTTCATCGATGAAACCGGCGGCCTCAATCCGATGGAACTGCGCTCGCGCGCGCGGCGCCTGTCGCGGCAATGCGGCAAGCTCGGCCTTATCATCGTCGACTATCTTCAGCTGATGTCGGGCTCGGGCGGCGGCGAAAACCGCGCGACCGAAATTTCCGAAATCTCGCGTTCGCTCAAGAGCCTCGCGAAGGAACTCGACGTGCCCGTGATAGCGCTGTCGCAGTTGAACCGCGGCCTCGAGCAGCGGCCGAACAAGCGGCCGATCATGTCGGATCTGCGCGAATCGGGCGCCATCGAGCAGGACGCGGACGTGATTCTCTTCATCTATCGCGACGAAGTCTACAACCCGGACAGCCCCGACAAAGGCACCGCCGAAATCATCATCGGCAAGCAGCGTAACGGTCCGATCGGCCCGGTGCGTCTGACCTTCCACGGCCAGTACACGAAATTCGATAACTTCGCCGGCGCGCAGAACTTCTACGGCGGCGAATAAGCCTCTCGACGCATCGACTGTCAATTCCTCGCGACATCCGCCGCTGCGCGTCGTTCACGCGCGGTGCGCCTGTGGGTGCGCGCGGGTACAATATGTCGGTTTGATGTCTATCTCAGATTGACCCATTTACCGGGATTTTCATGTTCGGTCGTTTCATGCCCACCGAGGGCAAATTCTTCGAGATCTTCAACGAGCACGCTAAGTGCATGGTCGATGCCAGCCGCGAGCTCGAACTGCTGATCGATAATCTCGACGACGCAGAGGTTCACAAGCAGAACGTTCAGGCAAACGAAAAGCGCGCCGACAAGCTTACGCACGAAACCATCGACCTGCTGCACAAGACGTTCATCACGCCGCTCGACCGCGACGAAATCCACAAGCTCATCACCACGATGGACGACATCCTCGATCTGATGGAGGACGTCGCGACCGCCATTTCACTCTACGACGTGCGTGCGGTGACATCGGAGGCGAGCCAGCTTGCGCATATCTGCACGGGCACGGTCACGCGCGTGCAGCAGGCCGTGGAATTGCTGGCCGACATGAAGCGCGCGAGCGAAATCCTGAAGATCTGCGAGGAAATCGACCGCCTGGAGTCGGACGCGGACCGCGTACTGCGCTCGGCCATGTCGAAGCTCTTCCGCGAGGAAGACGACGTGAAGACCCTCATCAAGCTGAAGGCCATCTACGAGCTGCTCGAGACGATCACCGACAAGTGCGAGGACGTCGCGAACATCATCGAAGGCATCGTGCTGGAAAACGCCTGATCATGCCGCCCGAGCCCGCGACGCACGACGCGACGCGGGTAACGACGACAGACAACCCGCGCGGTCTTCGCGCGCCGGCAGAAAAAACACCAACTGATGCATTCGATTCAACTCGCCATCTGGGCAGTCGCCTTGCTCGTCATAGTCGCACTCGCGTTCGACTTCATGAACGGCTTTCACGACGCCGCCAATTCCATCGCCACGGTCGTCTCGACTGGCGTGCTCAAGCCGCAGCAGGCGGTCGCATTTGCCGCCGCGTTCAACGTCATCGCGTATTTCGTCTTTCACCTGAAAGTCGCGGCCACCGTCGGGAAGGGCACGATCGATCCCGAAATCGTCGATCACTACGTGATCTTCGGCGCACTCGTCGGGGCGATCGGGTGGAATATCGTTACGTGGATCTACGGCATTCCGTCGAGTTCGTCGCACGCGCTGATCGGCGGTCTCGTCGGCGCGGCGCTCGCCAAGTCGGGCTGGGCGTCGCTCAACTGGGACGGCCTGCTCAAGACCGTCGCGTTCATCTTCATCTCGCCGGTGCTGGGCTTCGTGCTCGGCTCGTTCTTCATGCTGCTCGTGTCGTGGCTGTATTTCCGCACGCCGCCTTCGAAGGTCGACCGCCGTTTTCGCCGCATGCAGCTCGTCTCGGCGGGGCTCTATTCGCTCGGCCACGGCGGCAACGACGCGCAGAAGACCATCGGCATCATCTGGATGCTGCTGATCGCGACGGGCTACGCGTCCGCCACCGCCGATGCGCCGCCTGTCTGGGTCATCGGTCTTTGCTATCTGTCGATGGGTCTCGGCACGCTGTTTGGCGGCTGGCGCATCGTGCGCACGATGGGCCAGAAGATCACGAAGCTGAAGCCGGTCGGCGGGTTTTGCGCAGAGACGGGCGGGGCGATCACGCTTTTCGTCGCGTCGTTCCTCGGCATTCCGGTTTCCACGACGCACACGATCACCGGCGCGATCGTCGGCGTGGGCGCGACGCAGAAGTTCAGCGCGGTGCGCTGGGGCGTGGCGGGCAATATCGTGTGGGCGTGGATTCTGACGATCCCGGCATCCGCCGCGCTCGCGGCTGCGGGCTGGTGGGTCGGTCATCGCTTCCTTTGAGCCGCACCACGCGCCCGCGGGCGCGTGTCAGATGATGGGCGACGACACGCCGTCCATCGGAATGATGGCGCCCGAAACATAACTCGCGCGGCGGCTCGCCAGGAAGAGCGCCACGTCGGCGATTTCCTCGGGTTTCGCGTAACGTCCAAGCGGCACTTTCGCCTGGCTCTCGGCGAGCACCTGATCGCGCGTGACGCCTTGCCGCTTCGCTTCCAGTTCCAGTGCTTCCTCGACGCGCTCCGTGAGCGTCGCGCCCGGATTGATCGCGTTGATGCGAATGCCGAGTTTCGCGTAATGGTGCGCGAGGCCGACGGTGTTGAGCATCAGCGCCGCATTCGCGGCGCCGCCCGCGATATGGATGTCCGTCGCAATTTTCCCGCCCATCCCGACAATATTGACGATGGCGCCCGGCTCCGCGCCCGGCTCGCTGCGCAGGCGCTCGGCCATGCGCTTCAGCACGACTTGCTGCGGATAGACGTAGGAAAAGTACTTGGCGTCCATAGCCGCCTTGTACGCGGCGGCGTCGAGCGTATCGGGATCGTAGCGGCGCGCGGCGCCCGCGCTGTTGATGAGAATGTCGATGGGCCCGAGCGCGGCGCTCGCTTCCTCGACGACATCCTCGGCGCTGTGCGCCTCATGCAGATCGGCGCGCGCGAGATGCACGTGATATCCGTTGCTGGCCAGTTGTTCACGGGCGCGGGCAAGATTCGCGGCATCGCGCGAGACGATGGCCACTTTCGCGCCCTCGCTCGCGAACGCTTTCGCGCAGGCAAATCCAATTCCCTTGCTGCCGCCCGTGATCAGGACGACTTTGCCCGCGAGTCCCAGGTCCATGTTTCGCTCCGTCGACGAATGATCGAAACACGATAGCAGAGACGCGCCGCGCGCGTCAGTTCGTACCGGTCGCGAAGCGGGCGATGGGATCGTCGTTTTGCGCGGGGCGGGGCGCGGCGAGCGAGCCGGTGGAAGCGCGCATCACGCGCACGGGCGGTTCGGCGGGATCGTCGGTGACTGCCTGTGCCGCGCGGGCCTGCTGGCGTGCCGCGCGCGATGTCGGCGGCGGCGGTTCGAACGCATCGGCGGCGGCCTGAATCGGATCGGGCGCGACCGATGGCGCCGTCGCGCTGGCGGCTTGCGATTGCCGTTGCTCCGCGGAGAGCGTCGGAGGCGGCGGCTCGAAGGCGTCGACGTTCGTTGGCGGCGTCGCCTGACGCGCGTAGGCCGATGCCGCTGCGGGCGGCGCTTGCACGGGCGCGGATGCGGGCGCGGGCGACGCGAGATACGTCGGCGCATCGAAAGGTGTCGGCGCGGTTTTCGGCGGCGCGACGCGTCGAATGCCGTCGAAGCGCTTCGCCCAGTACGGGTTCGTCAGATAGTCGAGCCGCACGGTGCCGCCCGTCGACGGCGCATTCACGAAGCGCAATTTGCCGACGTAAATCCCCACGTGCGAATGCGGCCGCCCGGTCGTGTTGAAGAAGATCAGATCGCCGGGCGCGATTTCATCGGGCTCGACCGAATCGCCGCGCGAACTCATTTCCGCCGTCGTGCGCGGCAGATTGACCGACGCCGCGCGATCGACGACGTATCGCACGAGCCCGCTGCAATCGAAGCCCGCGTCGGGCGTGTTGCCGCCCCAGCGGTACGGCACGCCGACGAGCGACATCGCCTGAATGGAAATTTCCTCGCGCCCGATGCTGTGATCGACGAAAGTCGGGAAGCCCGGCGGCGGTTTGTAGGTACGGTTGGCGTTCGTGCTGGCGGTAGGCTTGCGCGCAGTCTGCTGCGGCGCGGTTCCACACGCGGCAAGCAGGACGGTCACGAGAAGCGGCAGCCAGATTCGACGCATTGCAATCGGCGAGCAAAAACTCGCCAGGAAGGGCAGTGTGCCGATACTAGCCCGCCGAACGGCCGTGCGGCAAGATGTCTTGAGGATTCACATGAAGTTTGTGCCGTAAGTGTTGCAGCCGGAAAACGTCGGGACGAAAAAAACGGCCCGACGGATTGCGCCGCCGGGCCGTTTGTCGCGATGAAAAACCGCCGCTACAGGATGTCCGACGCGTAGTCGGCGAGACGTGAACGCTCGCCGCGCGCGAGGGTCACGTGACCGCTGTGCGTCCAGCCCTTGAAGCGGTCGACGACGTACGTCAGCCCCGAACTGCCTTCGGTCAGATACGGCGTGTCGATCTGCGCGATGTTGCCGAGACACACGATCTTCGTGCCTGGACCCGCGCGCGTGACGAGCGTCTTCATCTGCTTGGGCGTCAGGTTCTGCGCTTCATCGATGATCACGTATTTGTCGACGAAGGTCCGCCCGCGCATGAAGTTCATGCTCTTCACCTTCAGACGCGAACGGATCAGCTCCTGCGTCGCGGCGCGGCCCCATTCGCCGGCGGCGTCGTCGGTTTTCTGGAGGACTTCGAGGTTGTCGTCGAATGCGCCCATCCACGGCTGCATCTTCTCTTCCTCTGTGCCCGGCAAGAAACCGATATCTTCGCCGACCGGCACGGTGGCGCGCGTCACAATGATCTCGTTGTAGCGCTTGTCGTCGAGCACCTGCGCGAGACCGGCCGCGAGCGCCATCAGCGTCTTGCCGGTGCCCGCCTGGCCGAGCAGCGTGACGAAATCGACTTCGGGGTTCATCAACAGATTGAGCGCGAAGTTCTGCTCGCGATTGCGCGCGGTGATGCCCCAGACGTTGTTCTTGTGATGGCCGTAGTCGCGCAGCGTCTGCAGCAGCGCGGTCTTGCCGTTGAGTTCGCGCACGACCGCGTGAAACGACGGCTCGCCGTTCTGCGGTTCGAGATACACGAACTCGTTGACGAGCATCGACGGGCACAACGGCCCGGTCACGCGGTAGTACGTCGTGCCGGTTTTCGTGTCCTGCCAGCTCTCCATGCCCTTCGCGTGCCGCGTCCAGAAATCCTGCGGCAGCGCGCGCACGCCCGAGTACAGCAGGTCCTTGTCCTCGAGAACCTGGTCGTTGAAGTAGTCCTCGGCGGGCAGACCCAGCGCATGCGCCTTGATGCGCATGTTGATGTCTTTCGACACCAGCACGACCTGACGATCCGGCCGCTCTTTCTGCAGCGCGCGCACGACGCCGAGAATCTGGTTGTCCGCCTTCCCGACGGGCAGCCCCTGAACCGGCTCGATATCGGTGAGCGTCGTCTGGAAGTACAGGCGGCCGAGCGCATCGCGGTTGCCTTGCGAGGACAGCAGAATGCCTTCCGTCATCTTGCCCGCGTGCGCGACCAGCGCATCGAGCGTGCGGCTCACCTGACGCGCGTTGCGCGCGACTTCCGACATGCCCTTCTTGTGGTTGTCGAGTTCTTCCAACGTCATCATCGGCAGATAGACGTCGTGTTCCTCGAAGCGGAAGAGCGAGCTCGGGTCGTGCATCAGCACGTTGGTGTCGAGCACGAAAAGCTTGCGCAATTCGGTTTCGGCGGTCGCGCCCTTGCGGCGTTTGCTCTGCACGCGCGATTCGTCCTTTGCGGCGGCTGGTGCGGGCGCCACGGGCGTTTCCGCGCGTTCCGCGCGGGCAACGACCTCGTCGGGCGTCTCGCGCGCAGACGGCGCCGGCTGCAGGAGCGCCGCGGTCTGTTTCGATTTTCGGCCGCGCGTCGGCACGGTGCCGGGCGCGGGCGGCGGCACGACCGCTTCGACATGCGCTTCGGCAGGAATCTGGGTCAGCACTTCGCTCGCGATCGAGCGCAGCGTGTGCGCGGCGTTGGCTGCGGGACGCTCGGCGGCGACGGTGTCGACCGCGCCGAAGGCGTCGTCATCGCTCGCCGCGGCTTGTTTTTTCGACTGTTTCGAAGGCCGGGCTTTGGCCTTGTATTCTTCAGCCGGAAGGAGATGGCCGAGCTTGGCCGGGGCGGTAGGCAAAGGCATGGTGTTCCCTCGAAAGGAATCGGGTTCGTGTATCGTGCGCCGCCTGTCGCATCCTGCTCGTACGCCCTCGAAGCAATACGGTTCCTGCAGTTTGCGCCCGGTGGCGCGCTTCGTTGTCGAAATCGCCGGTTCGCCTAAGTTTCGATCTGCTCCTTGGAGGTTGCGTGCAAGGCGTCGCGCATGAGCCGAAGCAGCGTGGTTTTCATGCGACGCCAAATAAAAAAGCCGCTGCTCCGATTAGCGGAACCAGCGGCTGACTTCTGTTTCAGAGCGCCTTTCCCTTGCCGACTCCACATAGCCCGGGTCCATGCCGACCGCGCCGACAGGCACACGGCGGCTCACGCAAAGACAACAGGAATGGGGTGGACAGGCGTTCATTGCGGTCCAATATAACGTGCCTCAAATCGCTTGTACAGCCTCGACGATGGCCTCTACGTGGCCTGGCACCTTGACGCCGCGGAACTCCCGCCGAAGCACGCCTTTCGCGTCGATGAGGAAGGTCGAGCGCTCCACGCCGCGCACTTCCTTGCCATACATTTTCTTCATCTTGATGACATCGAAGAGGGAACAGATGGCTTCGTCGCCGTCCGAAACCAGCGTGTAAGGCAGCTCCAGCTTGGCCTTGAAGTTGTCGTGCGATTTCACGCTGTCACGCGAGATGCCCACGATTTCCGCGCCGGCCGCCTTGAACTGATCGTAGTGGTCGCGAAATTGCAGGCTTTCGGTCGTGCAGCCCGGCGTGTTGTCCTTCGGGTAGAAAAAGAGCACGACTTTCGTGCCGCGCAGGCTCGAAAGCGTGAACTCGCCACCCGTTGCGGGTGCGGTGAAGTCGGGTACGGGCTGGTCGACTGCAACTGACACGAAGGTTTCTCCGATTGTTATGGTTCGTTGGTGAGACGACGACGAAATCTACGGCGAGACCCGGCAGCGGCCAAGCGCCGTTTTCAGCCCGGCTGGACGATCAGCTCGCCCGCGCGGCCGGGGATTTCGCCCCACGTCACAGGGTACGTGGGCAGCGTCGTGCGGTCCAGCGCCGCATGGTAATCGCCCATCGTGGCGAAGCTGTGTCCCTGCGCGCGCCAGCCGGCAAGCAGTTGCTCGAAGATCGGCGCGAGTTTCTGGCCTTCGAGCTCGGCGTGCAGCGTGAACACCTGATCGTGCGGATTGTTCGCCGTATGACGCAGCAGATGCGTGGCGACATTGCTCTCGTCGACGCCATCGACGCCCAGCACTTCGTCGAGCGTGGGCAGCGTGGTCGGCATCTGGATGTGGTTCAGCGTGCGGCCGTCGAGCACGGGGATGTAGGGCGTGTGGCCGCGCCCGTCGGACGCATAGCGCATGCCCCACGCGTCGATCTGTTCGAACGCATAGCCGTTCATCTGCCAGCCAGCCGCACCGTGCGTGACAGGCGGCCCGCCGAATATCTCGATGAAGCGCGCGTGGCTCTGTTCCATCTGCGCGACGGTCCAGGCACGATCGCGCGCACGCACGTTGTCCTGCCAGTAGACGTGATCCCACGTATGGATGCCGCATTCGAAGCCGGCCTCGTGGATCGCGCGCATTTCGGACACGGCTTCGCGGCCGATGTCCGGTCCCGGCAGCAACACGCCGTACATGAGCGTCTTCACGCCGTAGTGCTCGACCACCGACGTGCGCGACACCTTCTTCAGAAAGCCCGGCCGAAAGACGCGCCGTAGCGCCCAGCCGGTGTGATCGGGGCCGAGACTGAAGAGGAAGGTCGCGCGGGCGCTGTATTTGTCGAGCAGACGCGCGAGATTGGGCACGCCTTCGCGCGTGCCGCGCAGGGTATCGACGTCGATCTTGAGAACGATGCGGGCCACGCGCGCCTCTTTACGCCTGTTCCACGAGCTTGCGGGCCTCGCCCACATGCCCGCGATACGCTTCGAAAATCTTGCGCAGCGCGTCGTCCATGCTGGCTTGCGGCGCCCAGCCGAGTTCCTGCATCGTGTTCTCGATCTTCGGCACGCGGTTCTGCACGTCCTGATAGCCCGTGCCGTAGTACGCGCCCGACGAGGTCTCGACGAGCTGCACGTTCTTCGCGCTGTCCGCGTACTCGGGGAACGTGTTCGCGAGCGCGAGCATCTTGTTCGCCAGTTCGCGCACCGAGAAGTTGTTCGTCGGGTTGCCGATGTTATAGATCTTGCCCGACGCCACGCCGCCCTTGTTCTCGATGATCTTCATCAGCGCGCCGATGCCGTCGTCGATGTCGGTGAACGCTCGCTTCTGCGCGCCGCCGTCGACGAGGCTGATGTTCTCGCCGCGCACGATGTGGCCGAGAAACTGCGTCACGACGCGCGACGAACCTTCCTTCGGCGTGTAGATCGAGTCGAGGCCCGGGCCGATCCAGTTGAACGGACGGAACAGCGTGAAGTTCAGGCCTTCCATGCCGTAGCCCCAGATCACGCGGTCCATCAGCTGCTTGGAGCACGCGTAGATCCAGCGCGGCTTGTTGATCGGGCCGTAGGAGAGCACGGACTCTTCCGGGTCGAACTGCTCGTCGGTGCACATGCCGTACACCTCGGACGTCGACGGAAACACCAGATGCTTGCCGTACTTCACGGCCGAACGCACGATCGGCAGATTCGCTTCGAAGTCGAGCTCGAAGACGCGCAGCGGCTGCTTCACGTAGGTCGCGGGCGTGGCGATCGCGACGAGCGGCAGGATCACGTCGCACTTCTTCACGTGATACTCGACCCACTCCTTGTTGATCGTGATGTCGCCTTCGAAGAAATGCATCCGCTCGTGATTCGCGAGGTCGCCCAGGCGGTCGGTTTGCATGTCCATCCCGAAGACTTCCCAGTCGGTGGTTTCGAGGATGCGCTTGGACAGGTGATGGCCGATGAAGCCATTGACACCCAGGATCAGGACTTTTTTCATGAATGACGAGAGGATTGAATGATGCGGCCGAATTCGGCGGGTTCGACGGTGCGCGCTTCGCTCGACGCGACGCCCCCGGCATCGAGCGGCCGGTGACGCAACTCGTGGATGGCAATGACGCGGCCGTCGCCGCAGACGCCAAACAGCGCATTATCCGTCACGCTCAGGCCCGGGGGCAAACGTCGCAGCTCACCGAGTCTTTCGGGCACGATGCCCGGCGCGCCCGTTTCCGGCACGAGCCGCGCCCGCGCGACGATGAAACGGTCAGCGCCGATATCCGTGAACGCGCCCGGATACGGCGGCGCCACCGCGCGAATCAGGTTGTAGACACGTTGCGCCGGCTGCGACCAGTCGATGCGGCCGTCTTCCGGCTTGCGTCCGCCGTAATAGCTGCCCGACGCGAGGTCGTTCGGCAGATGCGGCGCCTCGCCCGCGAGCAGCGCGGGCAGCACGCGCCAGAGCGTCTGCTCGGCGGCGACGACGGTCTTGTCGAAGACCTGCGCCGCAGTGTCGTCGGGAAGAATCGGCACCGGCGTCTGCGCGAGGATCGCGCCGGCGTCGGGCTTCTCGGCCATTTCGTGCAGCGTCGCACCGGCCTCGGTTTCGCCGTTGAGCACGGCCCAGTTCGTCGGCACGCGGCCGCGATACTTCGGCAGCAGCGAGCCATGCATGTTGTACGCGCCGCGCTTCGCGAGCGAGAGCAGCGACACGGGCAGCATGTGCCGGTAATAGAACGAGAAGATGAAATCCGGCGCGATGCGTTGCACCGTGTCGTGGAGTTCGGGCGACCTCGGATCGGCGGGCATGATCGTTTCGATGCCGTATTCCGCCGCGACCTGCGCGACGCTGCCGAACCAGATGTTCTCGCTCGCGCTGTCCTCGTGCGTGACGACGAGCGCGACGTCGACGCCGCGCGCACGCAAAACCTGCAGGCAGCGCACGCCGACGTTGTGATAGGCGAAGACGACTGCGCGCGGCTTCATCGGCCGTCTTCCTCGCGCGTGACGACCGCCACGTGCAGCGCTTCCTGTGGCGGCCTGACCGCGGAGGGCAGGCCGTCGCGCTGCTCGAGGATCGTCTGCACGAGATAGCGCGGCCGTGCGCGCACCTGTTGATAAATGCGCCCGATATATTCGCCGAGCAGCCCGAGCGCGAAGATGATCACGCCCAGCATGAAGAACGTAATGGCGAAGAGGGTGAACACACCCTGGACTTCCGCGCCGAACATGAAGCGCCGAATCACCAGCAGCAGGAACAGGCCCGCCGAGCCTACCGACAGAATCACGCCGATGAACGACAGCCATTGCAGCGGCACGACCGAGAAACCGGTGACGAGATCGAAGTTCAGGCGGATGAGGCTATAGAGCGAATACTTCGATTCGCCCGCGAAGCGCTCTTCGTGCGCGACATCGACTTCGATCGGATTCTGCGCAAAGGTGTACGCAAGCGCCGGGATGAACGTGTTGATTTCGCCGCAGCGGTTGATCGTATCGATGATATGGCGGCTGTATGCGCGCAGCATGCAGCCCTGGTCCGTCATCTTGATCTTGGTGATGCGCTCGCGCAGGCGGTTCATCGCGCGCGACGCCTTCTTGCGCCACAGGCTGTCCTGGCGCTGCTGACGAATCGTGCCGACGTAGTCGTAACCCGCGCGCATCTTCTCGACGAGCTTGCCGATTTCCTCGGGCGGATTCTGCAGGTCGGCGTCGAGCGTGACGACGATCTCGCCGCGCGATTGCTCGAAGCCCGCGAGGATCGCCATGTGCTGCCCGTAATTGCCGTTGAGCAGAATCACGCGCGTGGTGTCGGGCCGCACGTGAAACTGCTGCGCGAGCAGCGCGGCCGATTTGTCGCGGCTGCCGTCGTTGATGAAGATCACCTCATACGACGTGGCGAGCGCATCGAGTGCCGGATAGAGGCGCTGGAAGAGGGCGGCGAGCCCGTCTTCCTCGTTGTAGACCGGGATGATCACCGAAAGCTCGGGAGAGGTCGCCGGAAAATCCAAATGACTCATGTTGGGCTGAGTGTCCTTGCTGGTTACCCGTTGTGCGCGAACTGTTCGCAAATTTCATCGATCGATTTCACGACGTGCGCGACATCGTCCGTGCTCATCAGCGTGAAGAGCGGCAGCGTGACCGTCGACGCGCCGAGCTTCTCCGCGTGCGGGAACATGCCTTCCCTGAACCCGCGCTCTCGATACAGCGTGAAAAGATGCAGCGCCGGATAGTGCAGGCCCGTGCCGACACCGCGCTCCTTCATCTCGGCCATGAACTCCGCGCGCGTGAGTTTCAATTTGTCGAGCGGTAGCGTGATCTGAAACATGTGCCAGTTGCTGTCGCTGAAGTTGCGCAGCGGCAGGCCGACACCGAGCTTCACGGCCGCGCCGCCTTCGAACGCATCGAAATAGGTGCGTGCGAGTTCGCGGCGTTTTTCGGTGAAGCGCTCGATCTGCCGCAACTGGCCAAGGCCGACGCGCGCCGCCACGTCTGTCAGGTTGTACTTGCCGCCGAGCACGTCGCAGTCCATGCCGTCGAAGCCCGTGCGCGTGATGCCCTGCAGCCGGTACTTGCGCGCGAGCTCCGCTTCGTCTTCGTTATTGAGCACGAGCGCGCCGCCTTCGATCGACGTGACGTTCTTGTTCGCGTGGAAGCTGAACGACACGATATCGCCGATCGCGCCGATGCGTTTTCCGTGCCAGCTGGAGCCGAACGCCTGCGCGGCGTCTTCGATCACGCGCAGCTTGTGGGCGCGTGCGATCTCGTAGAGTTTGTCCATGTCGACGGGCAGACCCGCCAGATACACCGGCATGAGCGCTTTCGTGCGCGGCGTGATGGCGCGCTCGAGCAGGTCGAGATCGATATTGCGCGTGACCGGGTCGATGTCGACGAACACCGGCGTCGCGCCGACTTCTAGAATCACGTTCGCGGTCGACACCCAGGTCATCGGCGTGGTGATGACCTCGTCGCCGGGACCGACGCCCGCGATGCGCAGGCCGATTTCCATCGTGCAGGTGCCCGAGTTGAACGCACGCACGGGCCGACCGCCGACGTACGCGGACAATTCGGCTTCGAACTGCTGATTCTGCGGGCCGGTCGTGATCCAGCCCGAGCGCAGCACGTCGACGACACCCTGAATGGTTTCTTCGTCGATTTCCGGCTTCACGAAAGGCAGAAACGGCCGCGTTGTTTGAGTCATGGACTATGCGCTTAAAAATGAGTTGATCCGGTCGAACGTTCGACTGCGTGCCGCTAGCCGCGTGCGAGCACCACGACGCCCACGAGAATGATGCTGATGCCGACGAGCCGCTGCATCGACAAGACTTCGCCGAACAGATACCACGCCGCGAACGCATTGACGACGTAGCCGAGCGAGAGCATCGGATACGCGATCGACACTTCCACCCGCGACAGCCCGACGATCCACACGACGACGCTCAGTACATAGCACGCGAGCCCGCCGATGATGGGCAACTGTGTCGCGATCTTGATGCCGACCGGCCAGATGTTGGCGGGCGTCAGATCGAAATGGCCCACCGCGTTCACGCCGGCTTTGAGCAGAAGCTGGGCGCATGCGTTCAACAATACGCCGATGACGATGCAAATAAAGGAAATCGGGTTCATCGCGCGTTTTTCAAATACGGAACAAGGATACTCGGTTCATCTCGATATACCGAACGATCGTGCGGCGCAGTGTCGCTCAAGGCTGCGGTTTCTCGACGATCACGCGGCGGTAATCGCGTGCGATCACCTGCATGGGCACATGACGTGCCACGAGTTCGTCGTAGCGGTTCGGCGGCATCAGCGCGAGCGCGTAACGTTCCGCATCCCACCGCTTCACCCAGTCGTCGATGCTCGGCACCCATTTTTGCGGCTCGGTCTGCACGCCGAAGGTCAGTTCGTCGGCTTCCTGGACCATGATCATCGTGTGGCCGAGGTAGAAGGGCATCGTGTGATCGAGCTTCGCGATCGAATAGAAGGGCGTGTCGGGCGGCAGTTTGGCCATCGCGGCCTTCACCGCCGGCACGAGTTTCACACCCGAACTCTGCGTGCCGAAGACATCATGGCCCGAGCCGGCGATCGTGCCGAGCAACAGCCACGCCGCGCCCAGGCCCGCCGCGCCCGCGAGCACGCTGCGCCGGTTCAGCCAGATCGCGAAGATCGTCACGACGAATGCCACCGCGATGCCCGCGTACACCCACACCTGGAACTCGCGATAGAGTGCGTTCGGATTGCTCGCGTTGCCCGCCCGCCCGATGAAAATCGCGCCGAATGCCGCCGCGATCAGAAACACCGCGTAGCCGATCAGATGCATGCGGTAGCGCGTCTTCGTCAGCGACGGCAAATAAAGCCCGAGCACGAGCGCGAGGGCGGGCGCCATCGGCAGGACATAGGAAAGCAGCTTCGAGTGCGACGCGCTGAAGAACAGGAAGATGAAGGCCGACCAGACGAGCAGCATCGTGACCGGCGCGAAACCGTTGGGTTGACGCGGCGTCTTGAGGCCGTGTCGCACACTCTGAAAGGCAATCGACAGCCACGGCAGAAAACCGACGATCAGCACGGGCACGAAGTAGTACCACGCGCCGGGACGGTTCTGCTCGGGCGTCAGATAGCGGTTGAACTGCTGGACGATGAAAAAGAAGTTGAAGAACTCGGGGTTCTTCATCTGCACGAGCACGAACCAGGGGGCCGTCACGATCAGGAACACGATCAGCCCGCTGCCGATATAAAGCCTTCTCCAGAGCGCCCAGTCGCGCGAGACGAGCGAATAGAGGATGAGAATCGCGCCCGGCAGGATCAGGCCGATAAGCCCCTTGGACAACACCGCGGCGCCCATGCCGGCCCAGCAGAGCCACATCCACAGACGCACTTCGCGCGTCGGCAGGCCGGGGCGCTGGGCAAGCAGAAGCGCACAGAGCGTCAGTTCCATCCAGAACGACAGGCCCATGTCGAGCACGTTGAAGTGCCCCATGAGATTCCAGAACGGGCAGGTCGCGAGGATGACCGCGGCGGCGAAGCCGGTCATCGCATTGAACACGCGCGTGCCGGTGTAGCCGACGAGCAGCACGCCCGCGAAGCCCGTGAGCGCCGTATAGAGCCGCGCCTGCCATTCGCCGATGCCGAACCAGGCGAAGGTGAGCGCGTTCGCCCAGGTCTGCAGCGGCGGCTTTTCGAAGTATTTGTAGCCGTTGTAACGCGGCGTGATCCAGTCGCCGGTCACGAACATCTCGCGCGCCATTTCGGCGTAGCGGCCTTCGTCGCTCGGAATGAGATGACGATAACCGAGCGGCGCGAACCAGACGATCGCGAGCGCGAGAACCAGAAGAATGAGCGAAAGATGCGTGAGCGGTAGCCGCGAAGGCTTATCGTTCATGAAGTCGACCTGTCCGATGCCGCGATGCGCGGCGCTAGTGAAACGAAATGGGCGTTGGATGCGGGCGGCGCGAAGAGACGTCGTGCGCATGCTCAGGCACGCATTTTCGCTGCGAGTTCGCCCGTGCCGGCGTGCCGGGTCATTCACATGCCAGTCCGGCGTCCGGAAAGACGCACGCGGGCGGGAGTGTAGCGCACGCCCGGCTGACGTTTGTCAAATTTGACCAGAAGCAGGCGCCGGCGCGCAGATATTGGCGTCGGCGGAAGTCTGCCAGCGCTTCCTTAACGCTCCCTTAGGCGGGTTGTCAGGCTTCGATAAGAAGCGCGGCGGCCACGCGGCGGCCTTCGGACATCAGGATGTTGTAGGTGCGGCACGCCGCGCCGAAATCCATCGTCTCGACGCCGATGCGGTGCTTCGCGAGTTGCGCGGTGAGACGCGGATGCGGAAAGCGCAACCGCGACCCGCTGCCGAAGATGACGACTTCCGGCGCGGCCTCGACGAGCGCCGCGAAGTGCTCGGGCGTGAGCGCGTCGAACGACGACACCGGCCACGTCGCGACGGGCGTCTCGGGCATGACGATCACACTGCCTTCGTGTCTTTCGAGATTGACCGCCACGAAACCGTCTCCGTAGCTTGTTATGGTGTTGAGCGCTCTGTTGGAATCCTGGTGCAATTTCAAAACAGTGATCCGGCAAGGGAGAGAGTGAAGACTCGGTGCAGAAGCGGTTCCGGGCGGCGCCAGGCGTTTTGCGCCCGCTTTCGCGACGAAAAACCGCGTTCCTTTGGTGCATTGCGGAACTGAGTCATAATCAGTAAATTATAACTTTTCGGCTGCCGGGCTTGCTCGTGCGCCGTCAGTTGCGCTCGCGTGCCAGCCACAAGCCGCCTCCGACACGCAATCCGGTCCGCATCGCCCATGCCTTACCTGGCGCGGCGTCTAAAATGCATCGTTCGGCGCTCGGGAACGCGCGAGTCGTCCGGGCGAGCCACCTTCAGGCTTCACCCTCGGTTTTCGCATCACGCCCGTCGGCTGCCCGCGCGCGTGGCTGGCTGCGCAGAATACCGAGCCGCACCGACCGCTACCGAAAACCAGTCCGCATTCACAACAGACCCAGAGCGCCAGCCGTGAAACCGATTCTCAAATCCAACAAGCTGCAAAACGTCTGCTACGACATTCGCGGGCCTGTGCTCGAACACGCGAAGCGCCTCGAGGAAGAAGGCCATCGCATCATCAAGCTCAATATCGGCAATCTGGCGCCGTTCGGCTTCGACGCGCCGGACGAGATCATCCAGGACATGATCCGCAATCTGCCGGGCAGCTCGGGCTATTCGGACTCGAAGGGCGTGTTCGCCGCGCGCAAGGCGATCATGCATTACACGCAGCAAAAGGGCGTGGCGGGCGTGGAGCTGGACGATATCTACATCGGCAATGGCGCGTCGGAGCTGATCGTCATGGCGATGCAGGCGCTGCTCAACGACGGCGACGAAGTGCTTTTGCCCGCGCCGGATTACCCGCTGTGGACGGCGGCCGTGAGCCTCTCGTCGGGCACGCCGCGCCACTACATGTGCGACGAAAGCAACGGCTGGATGCCGGATCTGGACGACATCCGCGCGAAGATCACGCCGCACACGAAGGCGCTCGTCGTCATCAATCCGAACAACCCCACAGGCGCGTTGTACTCGGACGAGCTGCTGCGCAGCCTGATTTCGCTCGCGCGCGAGCACGGCCTCATCATTTTCGCGGACGAGGTCTACGACAAGATCATCTACGACGGCAAGACGCATACGTCGATGGCCGCGCTCTCGGAGGACGTGATCACGGTCACGTTCAACAGTCTGTCGAAGAGCTATCGTTCGTGCGGTTATCGCGCGGGCTGGATGGCGATTTCCGGGCTGATCGAAGAAAACCGCCGCCGCGCGAAAGATTATCTGGAAGGGCTGGGCATTCTCGCGTCGATGCGCCTGTGCCCGAACGTGCCCGGCCAGTACGCCATTCAGACGGCGCTCGGCGGCTATCAAAGCATCAACGACCTGATCGTGCCGAGCGGGCGTCTCTTCAAGCAGCGCGAGCTCGCGTACGACATGCTCACCGCCATTCCGGGCGTCAGCTGCGTGAAGCCGCAGGCCGCGCTCTACATGTTCCCGAAGCTCGATCCGAAGATGTACCCGATCCAGGACGACCAGCAATTCATCACCGATCTGCTGCTCGAAGAGCGCGTTTTACTTGTACAGGGCACGGGCTTCAACTGGCCGACGACGGATCACTTCCGCGTGGTCTTCCTGCCGAACGTCGACGATCTCGCGGATTCGATCAACCGCATCGCGCGCTTCCTCGACGGCTATCGCAAACGGCATTCCGCTTAATTTCTCTTTAAAGACTCGCGCTGCATGGAACCGATCAAAGTAGGACTCTTGGGCTTCGGCACGGTCGGCAGCGGCACCTTCACGGTGCTGCGCCGTAACCAGGAAGAAATCAAACGACGCGCGGGACGCGGCATCGAAATCGCGCGCGTCGCGGTGCGCACGCCGGCGAAGGCCGACGCTGCCGCTTCCCAGGGCATCGCCGTCACCGACGACTTCAACGCGGTCGTCGACGATCCTTCCATCGACATCGTGTGCGAAATGATCGGCGGCACGGGCTTCGCGCGCGAACTCGTGCTGCGCGCGATCGCGAACGGCAAGCACGTCGTGACGGCCAACAAGGCGCTGCTTGCGGTGCACGGCACGGAGATCTTCGAAGCCGCGCGCGCGAAGGGCGTGATGGTCGCGTTCGAAGCGGCGGTGGCGGGCGGCATTCCGATCATCAAGGCGCTGCGCGAAGGGCTGACGGCGAACCAGATCCAGTACATCGCGGGCATCATCAACGGCACGACGAACTACATCCTTTCGGAAATGCGCGACCGCGGGCTCGACTTCGCGACCGCATTGAAGGCCGCGCAAGAGCTCGGTTACGCCGAAGCCGATCCGACCTTCGATATCGAAGGCGTCGACGCCGCGCACAAGGTCACGATCATGAGCGCGATCGCGTTCGGCGTGCCGGTGCAGTTCGATCGCGCCTACGTGGAAGGCATCAGCAAGCTCGCGGCCATCGACATTCGCTACGCCGAGGATCTCGGCTACCGCATCAAGTTGCTCGGCATCGCGCGGCGCACGGAGAAGGGCATCGAACTGCGCACGCATCCGACGCTGATTCCGGCGAAGCGCTTGCTCGCGAACGTCGAGGGCGCGATGAACGCGGTCGTCGTGCACGGCGATGCGGTCGGCACCACGCTGTACTACGGCAAGGGCGCGGGCGCGGAGCCGACGGCGTCGGCGGTCGTCGCCGATCTCGTCGACGTGACCCGCCTGCATACGGCCGATCCGGAGCATCGCGTGCCGCATCTGGCGTTCCAGCCGGACAGCCTGTCGAACACGCCGATCCTGCCGATCGACGAAGTGACGAGCGGTTACTACCTGCGCCTGCGCGTGGCGGACGTGACCGGCGTGCTCGCGAACATCACGCGCATTCTCGCCGACAAGGCCATCTCCATCGACGCGTTGCTGCAGAAGGAATCGGAAGAAGTCGACGGCGCGAACAAGGGCGAAACGGACATCATCCTCATCACGCACGAGACGCTGGAGAAGAACGTGAACGCGGCGATCGCGGACATCGAAGCGCTCTCCACGGTCGTCTCGAAGGTGACGAAGCTGCGCATGGAAGCGCTCAACTAAGCACGGGTTAGCACGATGAACTACATCTCGACGCGCGGCGCCGGCCAGAACGAGCGCCACACGTTTTCCGACATCCTGCTGGGCGGTCTCGCGAAAGACGGCGGCCTGTATCTGCCCGCGGACTATCCGCGTGTATCCGCCGATGAACTCGCGCGCTGGCGTGCGCTGTCGTACGCGGATCTCGCGTTCGAAGTGCTGTCGAAATTCAGCGACGACATTCCCGCCGACGAGCTGCGCTCGCTCACGCGCAAGACCTACACCGCTCAGGTGTACAGCAACGTGCGTCACGAAGAGAGCGCGGCGCAGATCACGCCCTTGAAGACGCTCGGCGTGGAAAACGGCGCGACGCTGTCGCTGCTGGAACTGTCGAACGGTCCGACGCTCGCCTTCAAGGACATGGCGATGCAACTGCTCGGCAACCTGTTCGAGTACGCACTGGCGAAGCACGGCGAGGAACTGAACATTCTCGGCGCAACCTCGGGCGACACCGGCAGCGCCGCCGAATACGCGATGCGCGGCAAGGCGGGCGTGCGCGTGTTCATGCTGTCGCCGCACAAGAAGATGAGCGCGTTCCAGACCGCGCAGATGTTCTCGCTGCAGGACCCGAACATCTTCAATCTCGCGGTCGAGGGCAATTTCGACAACTGCCAGGACATCGTCAAGGCCGTGTCGAACGATCATGCGTTCAAGGCGAAGCACAAGATCGGCACCGTCAATTCGATCAACTGGGCGCGTGTCGTCGCGCAGGTCGTGTACTACTTCAAGGGCTATTTCGCCGCGACCAAGAGCAACGACGAGCGCGTGTCGTTCACGGTGCCGTCGGGCAACTTCGGCAACGTGTGCGCGGGACACATCGCGCGCATGATGGGTCTGCCGATCGATCAGCTCGTCGTCGCGACCAACGAAAACGACGTGCTCGACGAGTTCTTCAAGACGGGCGTGTATCGCGTTCGCGGAGCGACGGAGACGTATCACACGACCAGTCCGAGCATGGACATTTCGAAGGCGTCGAATTTCGAGCGCTTCGTGTTCGACCTGCTGGGCCGCGATCCGGCGCGCGTGCTGCAACTGTTCCGTGATGTCGAGGAGAAGGGCGGCTTCGATCTGGCGGCGAGCGGCGATTTCGCGCGCGTGCAGCAGTTCGGCTTCGTGTCGGGCAAGAGCGGGCACGACGATCGCGTGAAAACGATCCGCGACGTGTTCGAGCGCTATCAGACGATGATCGACACGCACACCGCCGATGGCGTGAAGGTTGCGCGCGAGAACCTCAAACCCGGCGTGCCGATGATCGTTCTGGAAACTGCGCAGCCGATCAAGTTCGGCGAGACGATCCGCGAGGCGCTCAATCGCGAGCCGGAACGGCCTTCGGCGTTCGTGGGACTTGAAAACCTGCCACAAAGATTCGATATCGTTCCCGCGGATGCGGGCGTGGTGAAGGCGTTCGTCGCCGATCGAACATAACGCGAGAGGCGCATCCGCCTCGTGCGGAGCTTCGTCGAAACGCACGGGGCGCGGCCGTATGGCCGCGCCCTTTTTTCTGGGCGATGATTTCGCGGAGCGCGCCCGCCTCCGGTGAAGCGCGGGAAAACCCCGCCAAAAGCTGCTAAAATCTCAGGTTTTTCGTCGTACCCCATTCAAAAGGACGCGCCGTGCTGTCTACCGCCAACATCACCATGCAATTCGGGCCCAAGCCCCTCTTCGAGAACATCTCGGTCAAGTTCGGCGAAGGAAACCGCTATGGACTGATCGGGGCGAACGGCTGTGGCAAGTCGACGTTCATGAAAATCCTGGGCGGCGATCTCGAGCCGAGTTCCGGCAACGTCATGCTGGAGCCGAACATCCGTCTCGGCAAACTGCGCCAGGACCAGTTCGCATACGAAGACATGCGCGTGCTCGACGTCGTCATGATGGGCCACACGGAAATGTGGGCCGCGATGACCGAGCGCGACGCGATCTACGCGAACCCCGACGCGACGGACGACGACTACATGCGCGCCGCCGACCTCGAAGCGAAATTCGCCGAGTACGACGGCTACACGGCCGAGGCGCGCGCGGGCGAGCTGCTGCTCGGCATCGGCATCGACATCAACGATCACAATGGCCCGATGAGCAACGTCGCGCCTGGCTGGAAGCTGCGCGTGCTGCTCGCGCAGGCGCTGTTCTCGAAGCCCGACGTGCTGCTGCTCGACGAGCCGACCAACAACCTCGACATCAACTCGATCCGCTGGCTGGAAGACGTGCTCAACCAGTACAACTCGACGATGATCATCATCTCGCACGATCGGCACTTCCTGAACCAGGTCTGCACGCACATGGCGGACATGGATTACGGCACGCTGAAGATCTGGCCGGGCAATTACGACGACTACATGCTCGCGTCGACGCAGGCGCGCGAGCGTCAGCAAAACGCCAATCAGAAGGCGAAGGAACGTGTCGCCGATCTTCAGGACTTCGTGCGCCGCTTCTCGGCCAACAAGTCGAAGGCGCGTCAGGCGACCAGCCGTCTGAAGATGATCGACAAGATCAAGATCGAGGAATTCAAGCCTTCGTCGCGGCAGAACCCGTTCATCCGCTTCGAGTATGAAAAGAAGCTGCACAACATCGCAGTGGTCGCGGAAGACATCACGAAGAAGTACGACCGCACGATTTTCCAGAACCTCTCGCTCTCCGTGCAGCCGGGCGAGCGCATCGCGATCATCGGCGAGAACGGCGCCGGCAAGACCACGTTGCTCAAGTCGCTCAAGGGCGCGCTGGATCTCGATCACGGCACCGTGAAGTGGGCCGAGAACGCGAACGTCGGCTACATGCCGCAGGACACCTACGAAGAGTTTCCGAAGGACGAGACACTGACCGACTGGATCGACCAATACCGCAAGGAAGGCGACGACGAGCAGATGATGCGCGGCACGCTCGGCCGCCTGCTTTTCAATGCGGACGACATCAAGAAGAACGTGAAGGTGCTGTCGGGCGGCGAGAAGGGCCGCATGATCTGGGGCAAGCTGATGCTCGGCCGCCACAACGTGCTCTTGATGGACGAACCGACGAACCACATGGACATGGAGTCGATCGAGTCGCTGCAGATCGCGCTGGAGAAGTTCGAAGGCACGCTGATCTTCGTCTCGCACGACCGCGAATTCGTGAGCGGGCTGGCGGATCGGATCATCGAAGTGAAGACGAACGGCACGCTGCGCGACTTCGGCGGGAATTACGAGGATTTCTTGTCGAGTCAGGGGATTCAGTAACCTCGCTCCGTCACCCAGCAGAATGGAAAAAAGCCGCGTATGCGGCTTTTTTCATTGGTACGCGCCGGGTCACAGCCTGTCGTTGCGAAACCGCATGGCCGTGCCCTCGCGCTTGATACGCTCCCAGATCGCGCGCTTCTCCTCATCGTTGAGAAACACCCAGTTGGATACTTCGCCGGCTGTGCGGCCGCAGCCCTTGCACACATCGTCGAAAAGCGTGGAGCACACGCCGATACAGGGGCTGTCGGGAAGATCGTGAAGATTCGAAGACATTGGATTCACTCGTGACCGCGTCATCGTCCGAAAAAGGGGCGATAACAGGGCGGTCGAAATCGTAAAAAAGTTCAGCGCGCGATACTGTAGCCTATTCGCGCGATCCAGTGATTTCGCTGGTTGTAATCGAGGATATCCTCGCCGTAGCCGTTGAAGTAGCTCACGAACAAATAGCCGCCCCATGCGCTGCCGATCAGCTTCGCGAGCGGATAGGTGAGCTGCGACTCGACGCTGCCGTACCAGTGCTTCGTGCCCTTGCGCAGCGTGGTCGCGAGCTGCCAGCCGTCCGGGCTGCCGTACTTCACGAGAAAGTCCACATAGCCGCGATAATCCGCGATGTCCTCGTTGCCGGCCTTCGACAGGTAGTAATAGAACTTCGGCGAGAGCGTCAGGTGATTGCCGTTCAGATCGCCGAAATCCCAGGTCGGACGCACGAACGCGATATTGATGGAGCGGGATTCGTCGCCGCTCTTGCCGTTCGATTCGTGCCCGAAACCCGCGGAAACGCCGATGCGCGTGAAGAGCGGGCTCTTCCATCCGGTGTCCTCGACGTAATAGAACAATTGCGGCTGGAAGCTGATGTCGCGAAAGGGCGATGACTCCGCGGAAAGATTCCAGATCGCCGTCTGCGTGTAGCCGAAGTAGAGATTGTCCAGCAAGCCGCGCGAGCGCGGATCGTCGGGCAGATGCAGACGGTATTTGAAGCTGAACTGGAATTTGGCGAGGTTGTCGCCGTTCTTGCCGTCGGCGAAATAAATCGGATCGAACGTCGAGAAACGGCCCGAGAGCATCGTGTCGCTGGTGGACATCGGCAAAGGCACAGCGTTCGCGGCGGCGCTCGCGCTCGCGACCTGTGCGGGCGTCGTGGCCTGCGTTTCGCGCCGCTCGGCTGCGGCGACCTCCGTCTGCGATTCGCCGCGATTGATCGTGACAAGCATCGGCGATGCATCGAAACCGACCGGGTCGATCTTCACCGTGCCGCGCGCCGCGTCGGGCCACGGCGCCGAAAAGCGCACACGGCGATATTGGCCGGGCGCGAGGCGCAGGCGGTCGGGCACGCTCGGATCGCGCGCGAGCGTGAGCGGCGCGGGCGGCAGATCGCCGTTGGTCAGGTTCACCGTGAGTTGCTTCGGCAGTTCGACGCTCAGCGGTGTCGGATCGTCGGCGGTATAGAGCAGCGTCAGTTCCAGCGGTTGCGAAGCGGCGGCTTCGCGCGCGGGCTGGAGCACGGCGACGGTCGCGTGGGCCGCGCCGCTTGAACCGAGCAACGCAAAAAGAAGCGTGAACGTGCGTGCGCAGCCGGAATTCGGCCAGATCGATCGTGGGCCTTGAGCCATGTAGTTCGTGTCCTGTTTCGGGCGGCAACCCGGTGTGACAGCGAAACCGGCATCGTGATCCCGAGATCGGCGCCGAATCGCCTGCCTCAGCCCGAAAACATCGCCTGCCACAACATCGCGCCGTTCAGCGCGACGATCACGCCCGCGCAAGCCCACGCCAGCGCGAGCGGCAAGCGTGCAACGCGCCAGCGGCCCATCAGTCCGAAGTCGGAGGCGAAGCGCACGAGCGGAATGACGGCGAGCGGCAATTGCAGGCTCAGCACGACCTGCGTCGCGACGAGAAGCGCGTTCGAGCCGTGCTGGCCGAAGCTCCCGACCGCGACGAGCGCCGGCCCGATCGCGAGGCCGCGGGTCAGCAGGGCGCGCGCCCAGCGGGCCATTTTCAGGCGCAGGAAGCCTTCCATCACCGCCTGGCCCGCGAGCGTGCCTGTGACCGTCGCGTTCAGGCCGCAAGCGAGCAGGGCGACGGCGAACACGACGCCCGCCCAATGACTGCCGACGAGCGGCGCGATGAGCCGGTGCGCATCGGCGAGATCATCGACCTCGATGTGACCGCTCGTGTGAAACACCGCCGCGGCGACCACCAGCAGCGACGCGTTGACAATGAACGCGAGCCCGAGTGACGCGAACGTGTCGATGTTCACGCCGTGCAGCGCGCGCCCGATGCTCGGATCGTCCCGGACGCCCGCGTGCTCCTTCACGAGCGCCGAGTGCAGATAGAGGTTGTGCGGCATCACCGTCGCGCCGAGGATGGCCACCGCGAGCCAGAGCATGCCGGCGTCGCGCAGAAGTTCGCGCGATGGCGCGAGCCCGCGCATCGCCTCGCCCCAGACCGGATGCGCGAGCGCGAGCTCGACCACGAAGCAGAAGCTCACGAAGAAGATGAGCGTCGTCACGGCGCGCTGCAGCGGTCGGCGTCCGCGGCTTTGCAGCGCGAGCATCGCGAAAGTTCCGACCGCCGAGATCAGCACGCCCGCAGTGAGCGAGAGGCCGAAGAGCATCTGTAAGGCCACCGCGCTGCCAACGACCTCGGCCACATCGCACGCGATGATCGCGATTTCGCACGCGATCCACAGCACGAGCGTCGTGCGGCGGCTGTAGCGCTCGCGGCACAGTTGCGCGAGATCGCGCCCGGTGACGACACCCACGCGCGACGCGACCCATTGCAGCAGCATGCCCATCAGGCTCGCGAGCAGGACGACGAAGAGCAGCGAGTAGCCGTAGCGTGCGCCGCCCGAAAGCGCCGTCGCCCAGTTGCCGGGGTCCATGTAGCCCACGGCGACGAGCGCGCCCGCGCCCGCGAACGAGTACCACCGCCCGCGCGGACGCGGCGCCCGCGGCCGATCCTCGCGGCCGGCCGCGGGCGACTGCGCGCCGGAGTTCGCGGCGGAAAGCTGGGCGAGCACGGACGGATTGGTATTCATGCGGAAAGCGGCCTCGAATAGCGATGCAACGGCGGCGTCGATCAGTCGTGCGCACGGGTTGCCGGTTCACAAAACGCCGCCGTTCGCGGCGCACGTCGAATTGGCTCGCAACAACTGTTCCGCTGGCTATTCGTCAGGCTCGGACGCCGTCTTGCGGGGCTTCGGGCGGCCGATCACGAATAATGACATTGCATCGGCCTTACGCGCCCGCGCGCCACGATGCGAGTGTGGTTTTATCAGGTGCCGCCGGGAGCGATTAGGGGCTAAAATGCGCGCTCTTTCTGACGGCCCGCGATGCGGGTGCGCGCCCGCCGCAAGTGCTGCGAGGCTTGCCGGCCGTGCAACGCAAGGGCGTGTACATTTTGCGCGACAGGCGGCGCATTAATTTTTGTCGCGCTTGTGTTTAATGGTAGTTTCCGGGTTTCAAGGGGAGTCGCGAGCCCGATCGGGGCGTGAAACGACGCGCAGAGATCGCGCGGCACGACGCCGTGACACGCAGGAACAAGCAGGAACAAGGGAGAATCGAAATGAACGAGAAACTGGCGAGCCGTATGGCCAAGCTGGCGGGCGCCCTGACATGCGCCGCGATGTTGACTCCGCTCGCAGCAACGGCGAAGGACACGCAGTTGAACGTGTACAACTGGTCGGACTATATCGCCAAGGACACGATTCCCAACTTCACCAAGCAGACCGGCATCAAGGTGAAGTACGACAACTACGACAGCGACGATACCCTCCAGGCCAAGCTGCTCACCGGCCGCTCGGGCTATGACATCGTCGTGCCGACGTCGAACTATGCAGGCAAGCAGATTGCCGCGAACATCTTCGCGCCGCTCGACAAGTCGAAACTCCCGAACCTCAAGTATCTCGATCCCGACCTGATGAAGCTCGTCGAGGGCGCGGACCCCGGCAACAAGTACACGGTGCCCTGGGCGTACGGCACGACCGGCCTCGGCTATAACGTCGACAAGGCGAAGCAGATCCTGGGCGCCAACGCCGAGCTGAACAACTGGGACATCCTCTTCAAGCCCGAGAACATCTCGAAGCTGAAGGCGTGCGGTGTCTCGGTGCTCGACGCGCCGGACCAGATGTTCGCGGCCGCGCTGCATTACATCGGCAAGGATCCGATGAGCACGAATCCGGCCGACTATCGCGAAGCGCTCGCGATGATGAAGAAGATCCGCCCGTACATCACGCAGTTCAACTCGTCGGGCTACATCAACGACATGGTCGGCGGCGATATCTGCTTCACTTTTGGCTGGTCGGGCGATGTCGTGATCGCGAAGCATCGCGCGGTCGACGCGAAGAAGGCGTTCAAGATCGAGTACTACATTCCGAAGGGCGGCGCGCCGGTGTGGTTCGACGTGATGGCGATCCCGAAGGATGCGAAGAACAAGGACGCCGCGCACGAGTGGATCAACTACATCGAAACGCCGCAGGTTCACGCGGCCATCACGAACGCGGTGTATTACCCGAGCGCGAACCTCGAAGCGCGCAAGTACGTGGACAAGGACGTCGCGAACGATCCGGCCGTGTATCCGCCGCAGGATGTCATCAAGACGCTGTTCCTGCTGAAGCCGCTGCCGCCGGAAATCCAGCGCCTGCAGACGCGGCTCTGGACGGAATTCAAGTCCGGCCGATGAAACTGGCAAGCTGGCTATTCTTTTGAATCGACGAAGCCCTCGGACCTCCGGGGGCTTTGTTCGTGACCGCGGCGCAGGGCCGGGCGAGTCACCCGAAACATATGGAAGCAAGGAGTCGAACAGGCAATCATGAGTGAGCAGTCGAGCGCATTGAAGGCAGCGCCTAATTCCGGCCGGCGCGAGCCGGGCAGTTCCGGTGCGGCCCCGGCCACGGACGACAACTTCGTGCAGATCGTCGATGTCGTGAAGAAATTCGGCGAGACGACGGCCGTGCGCGGCGTCAACCTGTCGGTGAGAAAGGGCGAGCTGTTCGCGCTGCTCGGCAGTTCCGGCTGCGGCAAGTCGACGCTTCTGCGTATGCTCGCAGGACTCGAGTCGGTGACGGAAGGGCAGATCCTGATCGACGGCGAAGACCTCGCGAAGATGCCGCCATACAACCGGCCCGTGAACATGATGTTCCAGTCCTACGCGCTCTTTCCGCACATGAGCGTCGAGTCGAATGTCGCGTTCGGGCTGAAGCAGGAAGGCGTAAAGGGCGGCGAGCTGAAGGACCGCGTACACAACGCGCTGCAGCTCGTGCAGATGGCGCAGTACGCGAAGCGCAAGCCGCATCAGTTGTCGGGCGGCCAGCAACAGCGCGTCGCGCTCGCGCGCAGCCTCGTCAAGCGCCCGAAGCTCCTGCTGCTCGACGAGCCGATGTCCGCGCTCGACAAGCAGATTCGCCAGCGCACGCAGATCGAGCTCGTGAACATTCTCGACACGGTCGGCGTGACCTGCATTATGGTGACGCACGATCAGGAGGAGGCGATGACGATGGCCAATCGCCTCGCCGTGATGAGCGAAGGGCAGATCGTGCAGCTCGGCACGCCCCATGAAGTCTACGAATATCCGAACACGCGCTTCTCGGCGCAGTTCATCGGTTCGACCAATCTCTTCGATGGCAATGTCGTAGAGGACGAGCCGGATCATGTGTTCGTCGAATCGTCCGAGCTGCCCGTGCGGCTCTATGTGAGCCACGGCATCACCGGGCCGCTCGGCATGCCGGTGACGATTTCCGTGCGCCCCGAACGCATCGCGCTGACGAGAAAGCCGCCCGAAGGCGCATACAACTGGGGCCGCGGCAGAGTGACGAACATCGCGTATATGGGCGGCTACACGCTCTATCACGTGACGCTCGATTCCGGGAAAGTGGTCGTCGCGAATCTGTCGAGCCTCGCGATCGGCGAGATAGATTCGCCCACCTTCGGCGACGAAGTCTACGTGCGCTGGAGTGCATCGGCCGGCGTGGTGCTGACGTCATGATGAAGCTGCTCAATCGTTTCGGCGTGAGCGGGCGCTCGCTGGTCATCGGCGGGCCGTATCTGTGGCTCCTGCTGCTGTTCTTCGTGCCGTTCCTGCTTGTCGTGAAGATCAGCTTCTCGGACAGCCAGCTCGGCATTCCGCCGTACACGGATCTCGTGAAGATGGAAGAGGGCGTGATGCATATCGCGCTCGACTTCGCTCACTACGCGTTCCTGATCCAGGACAGCCTGTACTTCGCGACCTACATGAACTCGCTGCTGGTCGCGGCGGTGTCCACCTTGCTGTGCCTGATCATCGGCTATCCGATGGCGTATTACATCGCGCGCTCGAATCCGGCCTCGCGCAACATCCTGATGATGGCCGTGATGCTGCCGTTCTGGACGTCGTTCCTGATCCGCGTGTATGCGTGGATCGGCATTCTGAAGAACAACGGCCTCCTAAATAATTTCCTGATGTCGATCGGCCTGCTGCATTCGCCGATCGAGCTGTATCACACGAATATCGCGGTATATATCGGCATGGTGTATTCGTATCTGCCGTTTCTCGTGATGCCGCTCTACGCGCATCTGGTGAAGATGGACCTGACCTTGCTCGAAGCCGCTTATGATCTCGGCGCGAAACCGTGGAAGGCGTTCGTGCAGATCACGCTGCCGCTGTCGAAGAACGGCATCATCGCCGGGTGTCTGCTCGTGTTCATTCCGGCGGTGGGCGAGTACGTGATTCCTGAGCTGCTCGGTGGCGCGGACACGCTGATGATCGGCCGCGTCATGTGGAACGAGTTCTTCAACAACGCCGACTGGCCGATGGCCTCCGCCGTCACCTGCGCGATGGTGCTACTGCTGCTCGTGCCGATGGCGCTCTTCCAGCATTTCCAGGCGAAGCAACTGGAGGAGAAGCGATGATCAAGCCCAGCCGTCCGTTGCAGATCACCGCGCTCGGGCTCGGGTTCGCGTTTCTGTATATCCCGATCCTGAGTCTCATCGTCTATTCGTTCAACGACTCACCGCTCGTCACGGTCTGGACCGAGCCGTCGCTCAAGTGGTATCGCGCGCTCGTCTCCGACGACGAGCTCATCAACGCCGCATGGCTCTCGCTGCGCATCGCGTTTTTCACGGCGTGCGCGTCGGTCGTCATCGGCACGTGGGCGGGTTTCGTACTCGCGCGCATGGGGCGCTTCAGGGGCTTCACGCTCTACACGGGCATGATCAACGCGCCGCTCGTGATTCCCGAAGTCATTCAGGGCATCTCGCTGCTGCTGTTGTTCGTCGAAATGTCGAAGCTGATCGGCTGGCCGGATCGCGGCTTCTTCACGATCTGGATCGGTCACGTGATGCTGTGCATTTCGTATGTCGCGATCATCGTGGAGTCGCGTGTGCGGGAGCTGAATCCGTCGCTGGAAGAAGCGGCGCTCGATCTCGGCGCGACGCCCTTGCGCGTGTTTTTCTCGATCACGCTGCCGTTGATCTCACAGGCGCTCGTGGCAGGATGGCTATTGTCGTTCACGCTGTCGATCGACGATCTGGTGCTGTCGGCGTTCCTGTCCGGCCCCGGCTCGACGACGCTGCCGCTCGTCGTGTTCTCGCGCGTGCGGCTCGGTCTGAATCCGGAGATGAATGCGCTCGCGACACTGTTCATCGCGCTCGTGACGATCGGTGTGATCGCTGCGAATTACTTCATGCAGCGCAGTGAACGAAGACGGCTGGCCGAGGTGATGTAACCCGCGCGATTGCAAGACAGCGGCCCCTAATGGGGCCGCTTTCGCTTCAGGCGTTCGACAGATGCTTCGCGAGCGTGGCCGGATCGGTATTCGTGCCACACAGCAGCACGCCGACGCGCTTGCCTTGCAGACGCTCGCGCAACGGGCCGAGCAGGGCCGCCGTGGCCGCCGCGCACGCGGGCTCGACCGCGAGCTTCAGCTCACTGAAGAGCTGCAGCATGGTGCGGCGTAACGCGTCGTCGGACACGGTGACGATCTCGTCGATATGCCGTCGGCATAGCTCATAGCTGTACTGCTCGGTGTGCGGGGCCATCAGCGAATCGGCGATGCCGTGCATCGCGCCCATCTTGATCGTGTGATTGGCATCGAAGCTGCGCCGCATCGCGTCCGATCCTTCGGGTTCGACGCCGTACACGTGCAACGATGGATTCGCGAGACGCATGGCCGTCGATACGCCCGCGGCCAGCCCGCCGCCGCCGATCGGCAGAATCACCGCTTCGAGATCGGGCGCCTGCGATGTCCATTCGTAGCCGAGCGTCGCCGTGCCGAGCACCGTGCGATAGCCATTGAACGGATGGATGAACACGCGGCCTTCTTCCGCTTCGATGCGCCGCACGACATCGAACGCCTCGGCGACGTTCTCCGCGAACACGACTTCCGCGCCGAATCGTCGGCACAGGGCGACACGAGCCGGGCTCGCACTCTTGATGATGACGACCTTCGCCCCCACGTCCATGCGCTGCGCCGCGTACGCCACCGCCACCGCGTGATTGCCTGCGGACACGCACGTGACGCCCGCCGAACGCTCGCTGTCGCTCAAGGCGAGGAGGTTGGAGAACGCGCCGCGCGCCTTGAAGGTACCGCTCGCTTGCAGCAGCTCGAACTTGAACGTGATCCGCGTGCCTTCGAGCGTCGGAAAGTCGTGGCGCTCGAAGGTCGGCGTGCGCGAAACCCAGGGCGTGAGCACCATGTGCTGCTCTGCGATTTCATCGAGCGTCGGGATGGGCGTGCCGTCGATCGTATTGTCTGAATGCTGGGCGGACGTGGACATGGGCGTGGATCAGCGCGGTTGAGCTTCGACTGACATGCTGTGAATGAACTTGCCGAGAAACGCCTCGCATTGCGCGAGCTGCTCGAGCGACACGTACTCGTTCGCCTTGTGCGCCTGCTCGATATTGCCCGGCCCGCAGACGATGCTCGGCACGCCCGCGTTGGCGAAGAGGCCGGCCTCGGTGCCGTACGCGACCTTGCGCTTCTCCTGATTCGCCGTGAGCGCACGCACGAGCTGCGTGATCGCGGCCTGCTCGGTAGCGTCGAGGCCCGGCGCGGACGCGAGCTTCGTGAACTCGATGGCCGCGCTGCCGTGCTCCTTCAGCATCTTCGGCAGCAGCGTTTCGCGCGCATACGCTTCGATGCGCCGGTAAATCTGGTCCGGATCGATCGTCGGCAGATTGCGGAATTCGAACTCGAAATTGCATTCGGCGGGCACGGTGTTGATGGAGTTACCGCCTTTGATCGTGCTCGTCTGACCGGTGGTGAAGGGCACGTCGTACAACTCGTCGAAGGGGCCTTTGGCGCGGAATTCGTCGACGAGATCGCGGATATGGCAAATGAGCCGCGCGGCGTATTCGATCGCGTTCAGCCCTTTCGGCGTCAGCGACGAGTGCGCCGCGAAGCCGCGCACGCAGCAGTGATACGTGTTGATGCCTTTATGCGCGATGACCGGGCGCATCGATGTCGGTTCGCCGACGATGCAGCCATCCGGTTTCAGGCCGCGCTTTTGCAGGTCGGCGATCATGATCGGCGCGCCTGCGCAGCCGACTTCTTCGTCGTAGGAAAGCGCGAAGTGGATGGGTTTCGCGAGCTTCGTCGCCTGCATCTTCGGCAGCATCGCAAGCGCGGCGCCGATGAAGCCTTTCATGTCGCACGAGCCGCGTCCGTAGAGCAGACCGTCGCGCACTTCGGGTTTGAACGGATCGCTCTGCCAGTCCTGCCCGTCGACGGGAACCACATCCGTGTGACCCGAAAGCACGATGCCGCCGTGGGTCTCGCCGTCGTGTGCCGGGACGGTGGCGAAGAGGTTCGCCCACTGACCGCGCGGGTCGGTGGTGATGGTTGCTTCGATGCCCGATTTGCGCAGTTCGTCGCGGACGGTTTCGATCAGGCCGAGATTCGGATTGCGGCTGACCGTATCGATGGAAATGAGCCGTTCGATCCACGGCAGGGAAATCGGGCTATTTTGCGACGAGGTCGATGGGACTTCGAGATTCGCCGGATCAGCGATCTGTAACATTTTTTGACTCCTGCGGGTAGGGTTTGATCATAGCCGAAATGGTTCGCGGTGGCCCGCGAGAGGGGTTTTGGTTTTGGGCTTCTATGAAATCCTGCTTTCGCATCGGTCTATTAGCACTGCCCCTCCCCGGGGCGGGGGTAACTTTCTTTGCTGCTGTGTATAGACCGGGGACATAGTTGACAGATTTGGCGGGGACATGGTTGACACTTTGGGCATC
>NZ_FCOM02000126.1 GCF_001544695.2 Caballeronia arvi | reverse complement strand
GGGCTAAACGCCCTCCGCGTCAACGCGCGCCCGCACGAGAAAACCGACCACTGTCAGATTTAGTCTAGTCCACTACATGTTACGGCGCCGATCGGCTCGTCCATTGGAAGAGTTCCAGATTTTGGCCTGAAGGGCGACGCGCCAATTCGAGCTCGAACGCATCTCTCCACGATGCTGCTGTTCTTCATAGAGGCCCCTGCAAATCGGGAACATACATCGCGTCGCATTGTTCGCCGTCCAGCGCTGATTGCCGTTGCGCGAAACCCTGACTTGGTCCTGGCTCACAATAGCTTGGTTTGCCAAGTGAAGTCTCGGACATGTAGTTGAGTATGGGAGACGCCTGCGCCGTAGCAAGAGCGCACGCTCTGCCGCCCATCGCGTCATATTGTGCAGTGAAGACGCCGCCTGCCCTCTTCGAGAGACTGCGCGGCTTAAATGAGAGCTAGCACAGCGGTGTAGCCCACACCCGTTTGTAGGCGCGAGCTCCAAATCGGCTCAGTAGTCTTTGCGGTCTACGCGCGTTTCCCGAAACCCGCATGTCGGCATGCGCTCGTCATGCGCTCGTCATGCGCTCTCGCGGTCGACAAATCCTCCCAGCATCTGGTTCTTCGTGCTACCTTTCCACCACGCGGCTCTCCTGGAGGGATGATGAAACTGGACGAAGACGAACCTGTGATGCTACAAATCTATCGCCTTCCGAGCGCGTTGTGGGGCGGGCGGCTCTCTGTTGGGGAGGAGGTCATTGGCGAGCTAGGTGCTTTTCAATCCACAAAGGAAGTAGAACAGGCCGCCGCCGATACTGGTCTCTACCCGGACCGCATCGAGATAGAGAAGAGCGCGTGAGAACGCCCAAGAGCGCGGAAGTGTCGCTATGCGCTCATACGTCCGAGCCATGAAGCCATCTTCGCACCAATGGCATTTCGCTTCCGGCGCAAAGACCGTCCGCTCTTAGAATCGCAATCACGTTAGCCCGAGCCCCGAGCGCGAATTCGCATAATGGTCTGGCGCGATGTGTTCGTGGCTCTGGCCACCTCAGGGACTGTTGTGCCCGAGGCCAGCGCATCCAGCACGCGACGTCTGCTCTGCGCGTCGAGGCTACTGGGACGGCCGGTCCTCGTGTCCTTTTGCTTGCCGCGCTCGACAGCGATTCGGCGCCACGTCGGCGTCGGCACCAGTACGCGACGCCGGACATCCTGGTGATCGAAGAGGTCGGCTACCTCTCGTACTCGAACCGCCATGCCGACTTGCTGTTCGGACTCGTGCTTCACAATGTAGCCGTTAGCACGGGCGCGTCGACCCGCCCATATTGGGCATATTCCAGTTCAGCATTTTTCGGATCAGATTCGGATGGTGGCCATGTCATCGACCACCAACAAACGCGTATTGGCATTCACCATCTGTGAAATCTTCCTTCTTCCATCGAGGTTCCCGGGAACGCTTAGAACGTCGACCAGTCGCCGTCTGCCGTGTCAACAACTGCTGCCTTTCGCGGGGCGGCTGACGATTTCAAGGCACGCGTCGATGTGCGCCTCTTGTTGCCAATCGTGGGCTTTGCGGTCTGCGGAGCACGGATGGTCGCCTCGATTGCAAACGTTCGCCCAGTGCGGAACACGTCGACGGCTGCCGTCAACTGCTTCGCCTGGTCTTCCATCGAACCGGCCGCGGCCGCCGCTTCCTCAACGAGCGCCGCATTCTGCTGCGTTACCTCGTCCATCTGAGAGATGGCCTGATTCACCTGCTCGATGCCACGGCTCTGCTCGTTCGAAGCCGAAGCGATCTCGCCCATGATGTCGGTCACGCGCTGGATGGCGGTGCCAACGCGCTGCATGGTTTCCCCTGCCCGTGCGACGAGTTCCGTGCCGGCTTGCACGCGGTTGCAGGACGTTTCAATTATAAGCCTTTGATCTCTTTCGCAGCGGCCGATGAGCGCTGTGCGAGACTTCGAACCTCGCTTGCCACTACCGCAAAGCCACGGCCTTGCTCGCCTGCGCGCGCCGCTTCAACTGCGGCGTTCAGCGCCAAGATGTTGGTTTGGAAGGCGATGCCTTCGATCATACCGATGATCTCAGCGATCTTCGCGGAACTCTCCTCGATGCCCGCCATCGTGTCGACGACCTGACCGACCATGGCGCTGCCCTCGTTGGCGACGACGTTGGCGTTGTCAGCCAGCCCGCTCGCCTGCTTGGCGTTCTCAGAATTCTGCTTGACCGTGGAGGTTAGCTCTTCCATGCTCGCGGCCGTTTCTTGAAGCGAAGCCGCTTGCTCCTCTGTACGCGATGACAGGTCCGTGTTGCCAGCAGCGATCTGCTTACTGGCGCTGGCAATCGCTTCACTACTCAGCCGTACAGTGCTGACAGTGGCGGCCAATTTGTCTTTCATAGCGGCAACGCCGGCAAGCAATTGGCCCATCTCGTTGTGCGTCTTAATCAACACCTCGCGGGTGAGGTCGCCGTCGGATATGTGCTCGAAGTGCTTGAGCGCCTCGGCAAGTGGCGTCATGATGGCACGGCGCAGGAAGAACCAACCGAGCGCCGCGGTAGCAACACCCACGAGCAGTGCTAACACCCCAACGGTGCGCAGCGTTGACACGCGGGCGTCGCTCTCAGCCGTCTGACGCTTCGCATCGGCAATTTGAAAATCCTGCAGCTTCTCGAAGGCCTCGATACACCGTGTGTATGAAATCGGCATATCCTGGAAAGCAATGCGGGCGATCGCCTCTTTGTCGCCCGCTATTATCGCAGCGCCGAATCTGTTGATTGCCTGCCGCATAACGGCGCGAGACTCGGCAACGCTCTTTGCCAATGGCTCCTCGTCGGCTCCTCGCGGCAGAGAGTCATACTTGCTGTACCACGCGTCTGATTGGCCCATGAATCCTTCGGCGCGCGCGACCAGTCCGCCAGCGTCTTTGTCCTCCGGATTTATCGCATAGCGGTCGAGCGCAAGTCGCGCGCGAGCGATGTAGTTGTTCGATATGCCGAGGGCGTTGACTGCCGGCAGCGAATTGTCAGAGATGTCTTTGGCTGATGAGTAGGTAGCACTGATGCCGTACAATCCGAAGCCGACTGAGAGCGCCAGCAGAAAACCGAGGAAAGCCATGGTGAGCGCAAGCCGCGCCCGGATCGTCAGGTTCTTCATTGTTCTTGCTCTAGCGCTCAACATTAAAAGGCAGTGCGATCGCGCGGTCGCGTGTGCCCTTCCGCTTCTGGGATAGAAGCGATCAGTGTCTATCGGCAGCAAACCCCGCCCGCTCCAGTCAAAATTATCGACAGCGGCACTGACGATCGATGTCGGTAACGGAGACCGCCGAATCGCGGCGACAAAGTTGAATTTCCGTGACCAGTGCATGAGCGCGGGGGCTAACGCTTCAAGCAGGTTCTTCAGGCAAGGACCGCCCTAAAGATTGACGTAGTGAGACCTCCGTCGTCATGGTGTTTCGCGCCCGCGGTCCGCGTGGGAGCCATTGTTTGCGACAAGAAAATGAGCACGCTTGGGAGAACCCAAGCCCAATACCTCGTTGATCGTGAAGAGAAGCGCTCGAAACGCCCTCAGGAAGAATGCTCACGCTCACGATAACCCGTAAGTTGAGGCGGAACGGTCGGTATCGGCACCCCAGTCAAAGGCACCGGAAGCGAATTCAGTGAAGCCCCTCGTTGGCGGGGCCTTGAGCTATCTGTTAGTACGTCACGGAAGCCCCACTACCAGTGAAACTGTGCTGGGTCGGAGCGTCACTTGCATAGTCGCCAACGGCCTGGATGATGTTCACGATCTGCTGCGGCAACCTGCCGCCGCTGACGGCGGTCATTGCAGTACGATCCATCTCGACGGCCATGGGAAGGTCTTTGATAACCAGCGTGTTCATTTTGATTCTCCAAGGATAAGTTCAACAGTCAGTAATATCGGATTGTGTTGAGGGCGTCGCCACTCCTCGATAAGAACCAAGGCAAAGTGCGTGCCAAACGGCTGCGGCGATCAAACAACCAGTTGAAAACATTGGATTTAACGGCGCTCAGTGCGAGTTGCGTAGACAGACCTTCGCACCGCGGCTGGTGGATCGGATCCAACTCTTGTCTGGCGCTGTGGGTCAGGTGGCGACACAATCGATCCGTCAACGTGATCCCGTGTTTGTACTATGTCCTCAAGGCTCCGATCGACGCCCGACGACGATGTGGGGCCGTGACGCATAGACTCGCTTTCCTGCTGGATTGCTATGGCCGCTGTTGCGTGGTCGATGAAGGAAACGCCGTCGCGGTTTTGAGTGGACCAGGACGACCCGTTGCAGCCGGTCGAGCAGTCTCTGTCCTAAGGGTAGATATCGGAGTGGAACGGTCATTCCGTGCCGTCGCCTGGAGGACAAGTCATCGGCCTCTGCGGACGCTTAGACCCGTGAGTTGGTGAAGCGGCTTACGCCGTGCAAGGATGACGTCTTGCTCGACCCTCGATGCTATCGAACGTAAGTTTGATTTCTCTATAACCAATCAGCTTGTCGTTCACCAGATCGAAAGGAAGCGCCCGCAAGGTTAGGGATGTGTTCAGAACTCGTTTTGCCGCACTGAGCCATCCACATAGGGCGGACGGTGGAAGCGCTGCGGCACCTGGCTCGAATGCAGCGCGACGTTCGGCATAAGGAAGGCGCCGGTTGCCTGCCCGCGCGGGCAGCCTTTGCGCTCATGCAGCGGTTCGCGCGTCATCCACAGTTGCTCAGAGCGAACAGCGTGTGCAACTCTGCGGGTTCTTCATCAAGCCGCGATAGCGCACCTTTAGATGCCACCGTGCGCGGCGATAAACATGGCAACGGCCGACCGGCAGTAGGATTCGATTTCGTTGCTGTCCTCTGCTCTCGCCTCATCGAAGCGTGTGATAAGCAGCAGATCGGATCCTTTGAAAAGCGCGGCAAACAAGCGGGCGGACCGGAGAGGATCAGGCACCTTCAGAACCGCCTTCGCGTGCAACTGACGCAACAGGGCCTCGATTTGGGCGATGACATAGGCGGGCCCGGCTTCGTAATGGAGCTTGCTTAACGACTTTTGATTCGTCTTGTCGGCCAAAACCATGGCTTCTACACTGCGGACGTCGGGGCTCAACAGCGTGCGAAGCAGGGATGATCCCACCGCCATGAGCTGATCTTCGGCCGAACCGTCAACGCCTTCAAAAAGGGCCTGTGGTGCAAACTGATGGCAGTGGGCCGCCATGGCCGCGCTGAACAGCGCCTCCTTGTTCTCGAAGTGCCGATAGATGCTGAGCTTGGATATCTTCGCCCGCTGGGCGACTTTGTCCATGGTCGTCGCTTGAAACCCCAATTCCACAAAGAGTTCGCAGGCGGCGTCGACTATCGTTTGGCGAAGCGCCTCGTTGGCGGGCCGGCCGCGCCGGCCCTGGCTGTTTTCGGTCACGACAATTCCAGTACTTGACAGTATTCAAATTCTTGCACTACGATACCACGCAGTATCTTAAATGTGCAAGCCAAGGGTAGGTTTCAACCGGTTTTGCAAATCAGGTTTCCCCGGGCCGCCCGGCGATATCGAATGCGGCATTGTCCGGCCGATCAATACAGTGATCGGCGACTTTCTCGCCGATGCCGAAACCCTGCTCGCTGCCCGTCTCGAGCGCGTATCGCTGGACGATATTGCACACCACGCCCAGCCCGCCCCTCCAATCACAACACGGAGCCCATCACCATGGATGACGTCATCATCATCGGCGGCAGCTTTGCCGGCCTCGCCGCCGCCCTGCAGCTCGGCCGTGCCCGCCGCAAGGTCACGGTTCTCGATACCGGCCGGCCGCGCAACCGCTTTGCAGGCCACTCGCATGGCTTGCTCGGCCACGATCACAAGCCGCCGCTGGACATCCTGGTCGAGGCGCGGCAGCAGTTGACGCGCTATCCAACGATCAGGCTCGTCAATGCCCGGGCCGAGAGCGTGTCTGGCGCCATCGACGATTTCTGCGTCGTCACTGACGATAACGAGAGACTGAGGGCGCATCGCCTGATCCTGAGCTATGGCGTCGCCGACCAGATGCCGGATGTTCCGGGCTTTGCCGAAAGCTGGGGCACGTCCATCGTGCCCTGCCCCTATTGCGACGGCTTTGAAGTCGCCGGCCAGCATTGGGGCCTCGTCTGGTCCGGCCCGCAGTCGCACCAGTCTGTCAAGCTGTTCCGCGATTGGACGGACAAGCTGACTGTCTTCGCCGATGGCCATGACATTGCGCCCGATATCCTGGCCGATCTGGCGCGCCGCAACATACCTGTCGTCGATGGCCGGATCGTCGAGATCGCCCATCACAACGGCCATATCGCCACCGTCAATCTCGATACCCGCCGCAATATTGCGGTCGATGTCCTGTTCGCCCATCCGCGCAACAAGCCGTCCGCAAGCCTGCATGAATCGCTCAGCCTCGCCACGGTCGATACGCCCGCAGGCATCACCCTCAAGGTCGACGAGCGCCGCCAAACCAGCATGCCCGGCATTTACGCCGCCGGCGACCTCACGACGCCCTTCCTACCCTCGGTCACCCAGGCATCATCGCAGGGTGCGATGGCGGGTATCTTCGCCCAGCAGTCGATGCTGGTTTGGGAGCACAGATTCACTTCTCCCGTTGCGTCGTCGCCTTCGAAAAGGTTGGCGTAGATCGGCGCGGTGAAGGACGGATCGTCGAGTTTGAAGGAATGGCAGGAGCGGTTGTCCTTCGAGGTCCGGCGCCGCGGCACCGGTTTCGAGGCTTGAGACGAGCACACGCAGGTATTGCGCCTTATCGCAGGTGGAGGCGGGTTTGTTCGAGACGATACGCACCTTGGCATCGGTTCCGCTCCCCCTTGCCTCGAACAAAGGGGAGCTAGGCGGTTTCAAACCGAAGTGCAACGGGGGGGTTAATGTTTAGCGCTTTGAGATTGGCTCGCTGAGGCAAGTGTCGCAGTGAAGACCTCGAATGGCGAATGGAACGCGTGGGTTGCGCGCGGCCGGCTGTTCAGGCTGTCGGCGATGGCATCGAGCTCGTCCTGAGTGTAGACCGAGAGGTCAGTGCCCTTAGGCAAATATTGACGGAGCAATCCGTTGGTGTTTTCGCAGGTCCCACGCTGCCAGGGGCTATGTGGGTCGCAGAAGTACACGCGCACGCCAGTGGCTGCAGAGAGTTCTTGATGCCGCGACATTTCTTTTCCCTGGTCGTAGGTAAAGGTTTGTCGCAGCGGTGCTGCAATCGAGTTGAGTTTGGCAGAGAAGCCCGCCAGCGCTGAAGCGGCGGTAGCGTCTTCCATCTTGGCGAGCAGCACCAGACGGCTGGTCCGTTCGACCAAGACGCCGACAGACGATTGATTTCCGGCGCCCTTGATAAAGTCGCCTTCCCAATGACCAGGCAGCAGGCGGTCCTCGATTTCGGGCGGGCGCACGTGGATACTGACCATGTCGGGAATCTGCCCGCGTCGGTCTGTACCGCGCGTGCGGGACATACGGGTGCTGTGGCCGTGGCGCAGGCAGGCAATCAACTGGCGGCGCAATTCGCCGCGCGGCTGAGCGTAGATGGCCGTGTAGATGGTTTCGTGCGAAACGTGCTGGGTCGGGTCGGTCGGATACATGCGCTTCAGTGTGCCCGATATCTGCTGGGGTGACCATTTCCATTCGAGCAGGGTGAGCACGACCCGCCAGCAAACGCTTTGTAGGCAAAGCTTCGCGGGGCGCCGGCCCGCGCTACGGCGGGCGGCGCTGAGCGCTTCAGCCGGCACTGATGCGTAGCCAGCAGGAGAACTGTTCCGCGTCAGTTCACGGCTCACGGTGGACGGCGAGCGCCCGAGCATTCGGGCCATGGCCCGAATGCTCACATCCTGCAGTCGCAGGCTTGCAATGGCGAGGCGTTCTTCAGGTTGAAGCTGCTGATACGAAGTTTTGTTGGGCATTGCAACACCTTATACGAGACAGGTGTTGCACCTCGCTTTTGAGGCCGCCCTAGTTAAAAACGAATCAGAACAAGGAGATGAGATGGCAGAGCCAAATGCCTATCAGGTGGCCGACTGGAATGGTCAAAGCGGGGAGCGCTGGGTCGCCAACCAGGCCCGGCTCGACGCTATGGTGTTGGTGTTCGGCCAGGCCGCGATAGAAGCCGCCGCGCCCATGACGGGCGAGCGCGTGCTGGACGTCGGCTGCGGCGCAGGCGCATCGAGTCTGGCTCTGGCCGCCTGCGTCGGCGCGGGGGGCCAGGTGCTCGGCGTGGACATATCCGAACCGCTGATCAGCCGGGCGCGCGCGCTTGCGACACCGGATACGCCGGTCCTGTTCCAGGTGGCCGACGCCAGCAGCGCAGAGCTGCCCGAGGGCGCGTTCGACATCCTGTTCTCGCGTTTCGGTGTGATGTTCTTCGACGATCCGACCGCGGCGTT
>NZ_FCOM02000125.1 GCF_001544695.2 Caballeronia arvi | reverse complement strand
TCGGCAGATCGCATGAGGCTCCTTCAAAAAACGTCACTCCGGTGCGTTTGATGGGGGCTTTTCAACAGCCTGTTAAGTTCTCTCTCGACGGTCGCGGACCGCAGGTTCGCTACCTTGCCGAGTCGCCAAGGGGGCGACGCAAGCCCTGCGGCCAATCGTCTACCTGCCCAGTCCACCCTGTTTGCAATCGCTTGGTCGCGTGATTCGAGCGACGATGTGCTCATGGCCGCTACCTCTGTCGACGCGAGCGCATACTCGGAGATGCCCAGCTTCTGCTGGAGGCGGTATCGAGAACGCCGTAACGGTGGGCGGTCGACTCGACTGCAATCAGTGGCGGCCAAGCCTGCGGCCAAACTTAGTGTCCTCGTGAGCTCTACGGGGGCCTTCGCGCCAGAGCGTCTTGCGGTTCGTTGAGCCCTTGGACTATGGGTCGATAGCCAAGACGGCGCGTTTCTTCTTAGCTGCGCATACGCGGCCGGCGCTTTTGCTCGCAGATTAGTCACGCCGGCATTTGGTGCACGGCGGCATAGTGACAGCCAGTGCCGCTTGGCTACTACAACACGGTTGTTGACAGCTCGACTTCTCGGACTTTGAAGGTCGGGTGACGCTGCCAGGACCCTGTACACAGTCGACACAGAGACTCGCATCGTTTGGGCGACGTCATCGGGCCGGCCTCCCTCCCTGAGGAGGCTTCTCATGGTCTGAAGTTGACTCTCGTCGACGCGTCGCGCGCGCGTAACAACCGAGATGGCTGCAACTCTGCAACGAAGAGACAATCGATGAGGGTCGACGCCGACCTCGCGGGCCACTCGCGTTAGCGAGCCATGCTTCTCCAACAGTTCACGAATGATGCGGTCTTCGGGGAAAGCCGTCGGTCGTCTGGTCCGATTTGTGGCGGTACGTTGCCAGTGCGAGCACTCTTGCGCGAACCACGCGAAGAGAATGCACCATACGGGGTGAAGCGCCCGGTCGGGTCGCGTCAGCGCTCGAAGTGCGCTTTCCACGTTTCCGTGCGAGCTCAGGAGCATCGAAAGCCGCTCGTCCGAGAACGACGATGCGAAGAACAACTGGAACTCTTCTATTAGCCGAATGAGATGGATTCGGCCGCACTCAGCAATCCAACCCGCTTCAGTCAAGGCGTTCACCACGTTGTCCTTTTGATAGCTCACGCCAAAGAGACCATCGTCAACGCAGTCGGCCGTGCGCCCTGCAAACTCGATTGCGTACAGCAACTGATGCCGCGTTGGAGAAGACCGGCATAGCTGGTCGAAGAGCAGCCCCTGCCTACTTGGTGATTCCAGCGGACCACCATGAAGTGCACATACCGTGACAAACGGCGCAACATGATTCCGATGCACATATTCGAATGGGTACCGGTCAGCTGCCGCTCGGCGGCAATCCGCGCAGATGAGGTACTCCCCCTCGGAGGGAGTGAACAGGACGGGCAGTCGGCACAATCTCACCGGTCCTGGTAGTTTGCCCAAGAGTCGCGCGCGCTGTTCGCCCAGACGGTTTTGGGGAAGCCCGCGGCAGTAGTAGTCGAAATGTGTGTGACGTCCTAGAAGGGTTTCGACGCTGCAGTACAAATGACCTATTGATGAATGAAACGCCCTCAAGGAGCTGGGCATACAGTCAAGTCCCGTCTTTCTAGCAAGCAGCTTGCGGCAGAGGTGAGCCAATGAGCTGTTCTCATGCATGCTGCTGACTCGCCGTAGATACGGGTTGACCAGCTCGCCGTCGGGGAAAGCCGGGAGGATGATGAGAGGCAGTTCAGCGGCGCGCACGGGTCTTGGGAGCAACAGTCAAGGTTTGAACGAGCTTGAATTTCTCAGCGGCGTTCGCAGGAAAGTGGTCCATGAACCGAATGAAGTCATGCTCACTGACCCTCTGCTCGGTCTGAGACATGCGAAGGGCGTAGCGAACGTCTTCACAATGAGCGAGTTGCTCCACGAAGACTTCAGTCACGAACTCTTCATCAATCTGTATGTCAGGATTGAAGACAAGCCGCTCGTGAAGTGCCTTGAATCCGGCCGCAAGCCATGCAATGCGGCCAAGGCAAATGCCGTACGTCCATCTGGGCAGGTCCTTCGGCATCGGACGCCTCTCACCGAAGAGGCCCTGTAACCAAAAGAACAGGCAGAAGGACACCCACTCCCCCAACATGACCCGGCGGTCTTCATCATCATCGTCTTCGCCATCTACCTTTCGACTCGCGTCCGGAGGCAGCAAGTCGTCTTGCAGGTCTTCCGGGGGACCGAGTGGGCGGAGGGTCAAGACGCGGCCGCTAAGCGCATTTACTACGCGCGACGGACTCAACGAGGCGCGTCGATGGAATGCCTCCGTGCAGGACAGAAGGACCGGTATTCCATAGGACTTGAGCTTGATTGCGAATGAAAGAATGCTCTCGAAGTCGTCGCCGAGGTGTTCGATATCCGCGCCGTCTAGGATGAAAAGCCCGACGTTCAGCAATATGCACGCGGCAATTGCAGCGTGTTGTGCATGTTGCCGCTCCAGCGACCGGAACATACCCTTCTGCGCCTCAGTCGGGTCCTTGATTTCGGCAATGAACGTGTGCCTCATGGATGCAATGACGTCGTCGACAGAGCGGCATTCCCCCAGCTTGACTGTCAACGTTGGGAAGTACCAGAGAGTTGGGGGGGCGTCTGGCAGATTCGGCTCCACGGAGAAGGGTGGCCCGTACATCGCGCACAGCCTTCGAAGAAAGGCGCTTCGACCGCTATGCTTGACCCCTCGCAACACGAAGCTGCGTCCATCCAAAAGGTCGAAATTCCGTCTGGCCGGTAAGGCTTGTGCCTTGTTCATTACGTAGGGGAGCGCGTACAGAAGGCGCTCATATCTCGGATTCGACCGCTTCAACCTAGCATGCTCTGCCACGGCTGCGGTCACAACAATTGCGAACTGGACGTGTTCTTCCATCACCGTGAAGCCGTCAGCAAATGCGGCCAAGGCGTCAATCTTCTTGTTTTCGCCTGCGAACCAGAGACTTTGGTCTTTGGGCGCACAGCGATTCTGCAGTCGCTTCATCACCCAATCTGGCGACGGCACCTCAATCAATTCCGGCAGCTCGGTTGCAACGTTGAAATAGCGCGCGATTGTCGCCAGAGGGCTCGCATTGGCAAGCTCGTACGGCGAGTGTTTCAATAGCTCGCCTTGAACCGAAGTTACCAATACTTGCCTACTGTCACTCGCTAGGTCTTCCACGTCAGAAAAGCTCGTCTCAGACATAGTCGTTCCGTCCTCCTTTTCGGTGATATGAATAGAGCGAAGCTGCGCTCAGCATCCAAGACGCTCGCGAACAGACAAGCGACGACCTGGCCCGGTGCGATTCCCGTGGGGAGGCTGCGTTGAATCGTGCACCACTCACGAGCGTGATAATGCGGAACTGGATGCGCTGTACTACGGCGGCACATCCTCGGTTAGCAGTCCTTCCGAGCAGCCTTGCGTGTCGTTGTTCAGGTTGCGTTGCGGTCTAAATTCACATTCCGTGTGTGCCGCTGCGATGCTCGTTCCGAGTTGGTCATCGACCGACCGGCGTGAGGTGCGCGTAGCACTCGGATATGCGAACAGCTAGCCCGGGCTAAAAGTCCGTTTGGTCTGACGCCTTGCTCTCTGGACGCGCTCTCGCATCTTGGGCGCCGGCGGGTTTTGGATGGGCCTTGCGCCAATATCTTTCTAAGAACAATGCGTATTGCTGCCGCATGTCGACGACCGGTGATGGAGATTGGTGGCGGATGTACTCAACCAGTGCGGCCTTGATTCGACCGTTCGTGCTGTTGACTCGCTGCTGATTAGCAGGAAGTTGAGGAAGGGTTCTATCGGTCGAGGGCAGCGACGCTTTGCGCCGCTGACCCTTCGACCCGCGGAACCGCGAAGCGTTGGGGTTGCTGGGGTTCATGGGTCTCATTCTCCATTCGACATCAAGCACTTACGGAAGTGCTTGACTTTTCGCCCCCTTAATGAGACCCTACGCGCGCGTAAGCGTGGGGTGCCTCGAAAGGGGTACGCCTCGGCCTGCACGGTTGCACCCGTGCGGGCCACTTTCATTTCTGGGGTACGCCGAGCTTTTTTGTGACGCTCAGCCCTGCCTCTACCTCCCTCCTGTTGGTTTCTCTCATCGACCTCGCCTGTCCGGCGAATCCACCTACGTAAAACAATCTCGGCGCCGACTGATTGGTGCAAGCAAGCGCGCTTTATCCGAACGGACGTTGGCCGGCAAACCCTTGCTAAAGGAGGCCGATGAGCGCGGTCGGAGGCGCTAAGGCCTGTCGTCCTCGGCTAAAACTTTCTGAAAAGCGGTCGCTGCTACTCGACACCATTCTTTTTAGAAAAGGAAGCCTCCCGCGAAACGCTTACTGGGAAAGGCTCCCAGGGCATCTAAAATTTTGATGGACACATCGCCTCTCAAATTTCTCTTGAGATTCCAGAAAATTTTAGATAGACTACATTAACCGCTTCTATGACCCATTGTTTCATGCGTCCTTGGCACCGGATTATCCTCGGTGGGTGAGGTCGCGTCAACGATTTTTTGCACCCATTTCTCAGTGGTGCATTTCTTCGTTAAACCAATCCCCTGAGTTGCTCACCCAAGCTGGCCCAAGCGCTATCTTGAGCACGCCATAGCCCATCTTCAACGATGAATGCATGCTCATGGAGTTGCGTAGGAACGCAGCGGGCGTCGCACTCTACGACCAAGACATCGTCAGGGTCGCGTCTAAAATAATCCCGCTCCAGCAGCCAGCGCCTTGATGTGGGTTCCCGCTTTAGGTCGGGCCCGAGTAGCCTATTTCCAGGGGCCGTCGCTCCCACAACTTTTGACTTGAGCGCGCGAGGTAGGAAGTCGAGCACCCTGCGATAGCCATGCCGGGCTACCCAGCTCGAGTTGAGCACAACCTGAATTTTTTCCTGCGACTCAATCAATCCGCTCAGTCGATGCAGGTGCGCGTCAGGGAAAGCCCCGTTTTGCCGTTGTACTGGTCAGGTACGTGGCCGACGGAAGGAGAACGCCTTCCACTGCCAGATAGAGCACACTCGGACTTGCCATAACCCACCTCTGTAGTGCAAGGCGACGTTCCCGAATCCTTTAGAATGTCGAGTACGAGTGAGGCGGCCGGAGGCTGTGGAATTGTTCGACTTTTGCCGGTCGATTTGAGCGTGAGATATTTATCTCAACTTCAAAATAGTTCGTCCTTCGTCGAAACGCAAAGGAATTTTTCGTGAGCGAAGCCGATTCTCCGTGGGCGCGGCTTGCCTGCCGTATCGTACGGGTCGCGATGGCGCGCAAAGAGTGCACCTATTCGTCGCTCGTGCAGTTCCTTGCGAGCGATGGCGTCGAGGATACCGAGCGCAGTCTAGTGCTGCGCATCAACCGCGGCAGCCTTCGCCTGAGTTCTTGGTTGCACATCCTCACGCTCATGTCTGCCACTGTCCCTGAGCTGTGGCGTTCGAGCTTACCTGCGCGAGCCGACTGGCCGGGCGCCGCGCGCGATGTCGTCCTTGTTGAACTCAAAGAGGGTGGCGTTACCGAACTGTCAGCACTCACGGAGCAGCTAGCCAGGCTCGGAACGACCATCACCGAGGAGGCTCTTGAGAGCCACATCATGACGGGCACAATATCACTGGCCCTGTTTCTGCAGCTGCTGTTTATCGTACGCTCTCACTCCCTTGAGCGGTACGTCGATTTCTCCGACATCCTCAAGACGGCTGATAAGGCGATGGCCTGACCGGAAACCGGTCCTTGACGCGCTGTCAATATCGACTATTCTTTGAGATAAATATCTCACCACCTAGGCGCCGAAAAGTAGAACGATAGCGTGCGCCGCCCTCCCGCCTAATGGCGTGCGACGTCCATCAGCGACGCCGACCGCTGCCATTGCTTTTTCGCCGGAGGCAGCAATGCCCATCTGGTCCACACTGCCGGTCACGCTCGAGCCGGAAATCTGCTTGGAATCGTGGTGCGTCATCGAGACTGAGCCAGAGCGTGGTCAGCGACACCTCCTTGGTATCAGGACCGACACGCTCGATGCGCGCATATCGTCCGAACTCGTCGATTTCGACGTGGAGACGCTGCTCGCACACACATCGACCGGTCGCGCATATCGGCTCGTCGGGCCGCCAGGTTGGACCGTCAACGCACAGTACGTTCTTCTTAGCTGGTGCCAGCGACACAGCGTGCGCGAAATTTCCGATGCCACGACGGAATATCTCGCTCACATCAGAGACGTGGAGGAATACTTCCGGTGCCGAGACGTCACGCTTTCAACGGCCAACGAACTTCGATTGCCGGCTCCGCTGTTTAGAGGGCACCGGATATGACCCAGCCTTACGAAAGAACTAAGGCCCTCACCGACACGCGACGCCTCCTCGAGACTCTTCACGAGTCGGAACAGCCACTGATGTGGGCCTTAGTCCGCACCGCTGCTGCCAGCGCACTGCGCCACTATCCGAACGACGACGACGTCGCCGCTTCAGCGGCCGCGCTACCTTCCCTGTGGGCATCGCCTCCAGCCCAGCAAACATTCGCGGCGAAGGCTGATTGCAATCAGGAGGTTCGTAACCTCACGGGCAAGCTCCGGCTTGTTGAGTTCAAACCGCCTCGCTGACGCCATGACTCATACGCCACTCGCCGGTCGACCGCGTCCGACCTCGATTTTTTTAACTCAGGCCCGTGCGCTCTTGCTGCCAAGGTGGCGTGAGCTGCCTCCTGCCGCAAGCGCTATGCACGCCCATGACTGCATTCGCTTTTCCTGTTGTGCGACGGCCCATAACATCGGCGTCGAGCTGGCCCCCTTCGACTACGACAACGCGCAAGCCGTCGAGGCCTGCTTGCTTGCAGCGCAAGCGTCGCTGGTGGACATCGACAGGGCGCTCGCCCTCTGCGATTGGTACCAATTCAGCGCTCTGCCGGAGCCACCTCCTTGTGGCCAAGACGAGCTTTGGCGCATCGCGGGGCGAGTCTACGTGGGTGCGGTGCGCCTCAATTCTCAAGTGAAGGAGAGCCGTCGTGGCGACTAGACCCATCCATGAGTACGCCGATGACCTGTCACCGACAGATGAGTCCGAAGGTGACGTAGACGATGAAGACGATATCGACGTCCCGCTGGTCGTCGTCGACATCTTTCAAGGCGGCGTCAGCGACGCGTTTCCGGGTTCTCTTTCCATTTGCAAGGTGGAAGACTCGACGGGAATCCGCCGGACAGGTCAACTTGGACTGCTCGGAAAGGCCGCCTCGCTGCTCGCCTCGTGTTCAAGGAAAATCATTGAGGTACCGCTCCGGGACGGAACGATGACAGCTACAGTCGCGCGCTTTCAACGCGGAGTGCCATTCCCCCTTTACCGAGTCGATATGGCCGCAGACAACGGATTCCTGTTTGCAACCCTGCATCCAATTGACGGAAGCCCACAAAGCCTGCGCCGAGCACGAGTCCTGATGGAAGACCATGACGACGTCATACGCTTGCTCGAGCGAGTCCTGCGCGTCTTCGCGACCACACAACTGTGACAGGCCCGCGTGCCTGACCGCAACTCAGCGAGGCCGAGATGACGGTGGAGGTTCACATGCCCTTAGTGACGCTTGGAGTTCTGCCGCTCGGATGTGCCGAACGACGGAAAACTGTCGGAGAGATGCGCATCATCAATTCTGATGGCAATGCGGCCTACGGCAACTACTCAATCGAGCTCAAAGAAAACCGAGCTAAGTCGGGTAGAACGTTCAGCGTAATTGCCTATCCGAGGCACGCAGGCAGCACCTGGGACTTGGTCGCAAGGGCCAAAACCACCCGTGGCGGCATAGCGAAGACTGGCGATGATACAGGGCTTCCGTTGCCTGGTTGTAACAACATAGGTAAGCCCGATGCACGAGAGTCCGCCAAACTTCGGCCCTGACGTCGACGCGCCTCCGCCACGATACCGGGGCGGGAGAGTCATCTTTCTCGATTTCGATGGTTGCGTCCACCCATCCGAAGTCTATTGGAGACGCGGCATTGGGCCGTTTCTCTTCAACTGCCCCGGGCACGCATTGTTCGAAAACGTCGACCTTATAGCGAGCGAGCTGGCGCCATATCCCGACGTCCGCATTGTGCTGTCCACGAGCTGGGTCGTACGGTACCGCGGCAGTGTGCGCCGTCTTGCTGACAAACTCGGTCCCTCGCTATCTCGAAGGGTCGTTGGGGCGACGTACCATTCCCGCATGCACGAACTGGAGTTTCGACAGATGTCACGCGGTCAGCAAATTTGGGCGGATGTCGTTCGTCGAAGACCCGAAAGTTGGATTGCGCTTGATGACGACGACCTTGCATGGCCCCTGTGGTGCAGGACCCGGCTCATAAAGACCGACCCGATGCTTGGTATCGCTGAGTATTCCACGGCAAAACGAACGCGAATTCCACGGCAAAGCGAACACGAATTCCACGGCAAAGCGAACGCCGATTCCAC
>NZ_FCOM02000124.1 GCF_001544695.2 Caballeronia arvi | reverse complement strand
ATGTTCTCGAACCCGTGCGAAGAGTACAAGGTCAACGACGTGCTCGTGCGCGCGCTCGACCGCATCCTGATCCTGCATGCGGACCATGAGCAGAACGCGTCGACGTCGACGGTGCGTCTCGCGGGTTCGTCGGGTGCGAATCCGTTCGCGTGTATCGCGGCGGGCATCGCGTGTCTGTGGGGCCCGGCGCACGGCGGTGCGAACGAAGCCGCGCTGAACATGCTGGAAGAGATCGGCTCGGTCGACAACATCGCCGAGTTCATCAAGCAGGTGAAGGACAAGAACTCGGGCGTGAAGCTGATGGGCTTCGGTCACCGTGTCTACAAGAACTACGACCCGCGCGCGAAGCTGATGCGCGAGACATGCCACGAAGTGCTGAACGAACTCGGCCTGCACGACGACCCGCTCTTCAAGCTCGCGATGGAACTGGAAAAGATCGCGCTGGAAGACGAATACTTCGTGTCGCGCAAGCTGTATCCGAACGTCGACTTCTATTCGGGTATCGTGCAGCGCGCGCTGGGCATTCCGACGTCGATGTTCACGTGCATCTTCGCGATGGCGCGCACGGTCGGCTGGATCGCGCAGTGGAACGAGATGATTGCCGATCCCGAGCAGAAAATCGGCCGCCCGCGTCAGTTGTTCATTGGGGCGGACAAAAGGGCGGTTGATCCAGAAACCAGCTTCCCGCACATTCATTACGGATGAAATCCGCGAGCCACCTGACCCGCGCGACATCGCGCGTTTCCGCGAGCGTCACGAGCCAGTACGAGCGCGATAACGCGATCTGCTCTGGCAACAAGCGCACGAGATTGGGATCGGTGCGCGCGATGAAGCACGGCAACACACCGAGTCCCACGCCGCCCGAAACGGCAGCCGCCTGACTGATGACATTGGAGATGCGGATCGTCGGCACGAGAGAATTCGAAATCTGCGGCAAATAATTCAACTCGGCGGACCACATCTGGTCCTCGACGTATCCGACCCAAGGATGCTTCGGCAAATCGCGCCGCGACGCGATCTTCCGATGCCGCGCCAGATAATCGCGCGACGCATAAACCCCCAACGCATAATCCGTCAGCTTGTGTGCATACACGCGCCCTTGTGCGGGCCGCGTCATGCTCACGGCGAGATCGGCCTCTCGCTTCGAGAGACTGAACATGCGCGGATTGGCGATCAACTCGATCTCGAGTTGCGGGTGCACCGCCGCCACCTGCGCGATGCGCGGCGCAAGGAAATACGTGCCGAACCCCTCCGGCGTGCCGATGCGCACGCTGCCGGTCAGACCAATCGACGCATCTTCCAGCCGATGACGCATCTGCATCGCCAGGCTTTCCATGCCTTCCGCGTCGCTGAGCGCGCGCTCGCCTTCGGGCGTGAGCACGAATCCAACCGAACTGCGATCGAACAGCCTCACGCGCAAGGCCTTTTCGAGCGCGGCCACGCGCCGGCTCAGAGTCGAATGATCGACGCCCATCTGCTGCGCCGCGACCGTGAGCCGGCCCGCGCGCGCGATGGCGAGGAATGCCTGAATGTCGTCCCAGTCGAAGCCGCGCATGGGGATTTTTGCACAGGACGGTTGCCGAATTGCCCATTCTATTGCAAGAAACAGCCTGCTATCTTTTTCCTGAACGCGGCGAACACGAAGCATGCCGCGCGCGGTTCTCATAACAGCCGAGAAAATCCAGGAGACTCACAGCATGTCGCTCATCGCGAAACTCAAGGCCCGTGCGCAGGAAGGCAAGCCGGTCAAGGTCGGTCTGATCGGGGCAGGGAAATTTGGCTCCATGTATCTGTCGCAGGCGCCGCGCACGCCGGGCATTCATCTCGTCGGCGTGGCCGATCTGTCGCCCGATCGCGCTCGCGCGTCCCTCAGGCGCGTGGGCTGGGAAGAAGCGCGTTATTCCGCGCGTTCATGGACCGAAGCAAGAGCCAACGGCTCGACGTTCATCACCGACGACGCCGATGCGATGATTGCGAGCGATCACGTCGATATCGTCATCGACGCGACGGGCAGCCCCGCGGCCGGCATTCATCACGCGCTGCTGTGCTGCAAGCATCGCAAGCACATCGTGATGGTCAACGTCGAAGCGGACGTGCTCGCAGGTCCCTTGCTCGCGCGACGCGCCGAAGAAGCGGGCATCGTCTATTCGATGGCCTCGGGCGATCAGCCCGCGCTCATCGCGGAACTCGTCGACTGGGCGCGCACCATCGGCATGGAAGTGATCTGCGCCGGCAAGGGCACGAAGTATCTGCCCGTCTATCATCAATCGACGCCGGATACGGTCTGGGGTCACTACGGCTTCACCGAAGAGCAGGTCGGCTCAGGCGACTTCAACGCGCAGATGTTCAACTCGTTTCTCGACGGCACGAAATCCGCGCTCGAAATGGCGGCCGTGTCCAACGCCTGCGATCTGCGCCCGCCCGCCGATGGCCTCGCGTTTCCCGCATGCGGCGTCGACGATCTCCCGACACTTCTGCGTCCGCAATCGGACGGCGGCATCCTTGCGCATCGCGGCAGCGTCGAAGTGGTGTCGTCGCTCGAACGCGACGGACGCCCCGTGTTCCGCGATCTGCGCTGGGGCGTGTACGCGGTCTTCGAAGCGCCGACCGACTACGTGCGCGACTGCTTCGCGCAGTACGGCCTCAAGACCGACAGCACGGGCCGCTTCGCCGCGATGTACAAGCCGTATCACCTGATCGGCCTCGAACTGGGGCATTCGATCGCGAGCATCGCGGTGCGCGGCGAAGCGACCGGCGCGACCTCGGGCTTTCATGGCGATGTCGCGGCCACCGCAAAGCGCGATCTGCGTGCGGGCGAGCGTCTCGACGGCGAAGGCGGCCATACCGTCTACGGCAAGCTGATGCCCGCCGCCGATTCGCTGATGCACGGCGCATTGCCCATCGGTCTCGCGCATAACGTCGTGCTGCAACGTCCGGTCGCGGCCGGACAGCCCGTGCGCTGGAGCGATATCGCGTTCGATGCGAACAAGGAATCGATTCGAGTGCGCCGTGAAATGGAAGACATCTTCCGCGCCGAGATGAAGCTGGAGGTGCCGGCGCAAAAACTCGCCAGCTAGCAACATTAACGTTCTTTGATCCCTTGCGCCCGGTCCGTTCGGTGGCCCGGGCGCTTCGCACTCTCAACGCCCGGCAAAGGGCGACGGAGGAGACATGAGCCAAATCAGCGAAACGCTAGGCGTCGCACAATCCGGCACGACGGACGTGTACCGCAAGATCACGTGGCGCATCATGCCGTTCATCGTGCTGTGCTATCTCTGCAACTATCTCGATCGCGTGAATGTGGGCTTCGCGAAGCTGCAGATGCTGTCCGATCTCGGTTTCTCCGATGCCGTCTACGGCCTCGGCGCAGGTATTTTCTTCATCGGCTATTTCATATTCGAGGTGCCGAGCAATCTGATCCTGCATCGCGTCGGCGCGCGGCGCTGGATCGCGCGCATCATGATCACGTGGGCAATCATCTCGGCGCTCACGCTCGTCGTGAAGACGCCGTTTCAGTTCTATCTGGTGCGCTTTCTGCTGGGTGTCGCCGAGGCGGGCTTCTCTCCGGGCATCATGCTGTATCTCACGTACTGGTTCCCGGCGAAAAAGCGCGGCTTCGCCTACGGCGTGTATTACATCGCGATTCCCCTCGCGGGCATCGTCGGCGGGCCGCTGTCTGGCTGGATTCTCTCGGCGTTCGGACACTCGGGGACGTTGGCGGCGTGGCAATGGCTCTTTCTGATCGAAGCGATTCCCGCGCTCGTCGTCGGCATCATGGTGCTGTGGTTCATGGTCGACAAGCCGGGGCAGGCGAAGTGGCTGACCGACGATGAAAAGCGTCTCGTCACGCATGCGGTCGAGCGCGAGGAGGCGGACAAGACGGCGCATCACAACGCGCGCGCGTTCCTGTCCGACATCAACATCTGGAAGCTGTGCGGCGTGTATTTCTGCCAGATCATCGGCCTCTACGGGATCAGCTTCTGGCTGCCGTCGATCATCAAGGACAGCGGGCTCACGAATGTCGAGCTGATCGGCTGGCTCTCGGCAATCCCGTATATCGTCGCGATTCCGGCGATCATTCTTACCGGCATGAGTGCCGACCGGTTCCGCTCACGCCGAATGCACTTCTCGGTGGCGCTCGTGATCGGAGCGATCGGCTTTGCGGCGAGCGGTTACGTCGGGCATCAACCGGCGCTTGCGGTGATCGCGTTGAGCGTCGCGGCAGCGGGCATCCTGTCGGCGCTGTCGCTGTTCTGGGGCATTCCCGCCGCGTTCCTCGCGGGCACGTCCGCTGCGGCGGGCATTGCGGGCATCAATTGCGTCGGCAATCTCGCGGGCTTCGTGTCGCCCTACATGGTCGGCTGGCTCAACGTGACCACGCATAACAACAGCATCGGCCTCTATGCGGTCGCGGGCTTCATGGTCGTCGGCGCATTCGCGGTGCGGGCCATTTCGGGCAAGCTCGCCGATCGTTGATGCGATGGTTCAACAAAAAGCGCCCGCTTGCTGCGGGCGCTCGGGCTGCTGACCAATCCGCTAATCTCAGAGCGCCACGTCGGTCGTCACGCGCACCGTGCCTTCCATCAGCACGCGTGCGCTTCGGCTCATGATGGCCTTCTTGACCTGCCATTCGCCATTCGACTCGACGGCCTCCGCGCCCACGCGCAACGTGCCCGACGGATGACCGAAACGCACCGCTTCACGCTCGCCGCCGCCCGCCGCCAGATTGACGAGCGTGCCCGGAATCGCCGCCGCCGTGCCGATCGCGACCGCGGCCGTTCCCATCATCGCGTGATGCAGCTTGCCCATCGACATTGCGCGCACGAGCACGTCGACATCGTCCGCGCCGATGCGCTTGCCGCTCGATGCGACATATTCCGCCGGCCGCGCGACGAACGCGATTTTCGGCGTGTGCTGACGCTTGACGATTTCATCGAGGCTCTTGATCAGCCCCATGCGCAGCGCGCCGTATGCACGGATGGTCTCGAGGCGCTTCAGGGCCGCGTCGTCGCCGTTGATCGCGTCCTGTAGCTCGGTGCCCTTGTAGCCGATGGCCTCTGCGTTCAGGAAGATCGTCGGAATGCCGGCGTTGATCATCGTCGCCTTGAAGGTGCCGATGCCGGGGACTTCGAGATCGTCGACGACGTTGCCGGTCGGGAACATCGCGCCCCCCGCGCCTTCTTCCTCCGCTGCGGGATCGAGAAATTCGAGCTGCACTTCGGCAGCGGGGAAGGTCACGCCGTCCAGCTCGAAGTCGCCGGTTTCCTGCACGGCGCCGCTCGTCATCGGCACATGCGCGATGATCGTCTTGCCGATATTCGCCTGCCAGATGCGAACGGTCGCGATGCCGTTGTCCGGCACGCGTTCAGGATCGACGAGGCCGCCCGAGATCGCGAACGGACCGACCGCCGCTGACAGATTGCCGCAATTGCCGGTCCAGTCGACGAACGGCTTGTCGATGGCAACCTGCCCGAACAGATAGTCGACGTCATGACCGGGCCGCGTGCTCTTCGACACGATGACCGTCTTGCTCGTGCTCGATGTCGCGCCGCCCATGCCGTCGATTTGCTTGCCGTACGGGTCCGGGCTGCCGATGACGCGCAAAAAGAGCGCGTCGCGCGCCGGGCCGGGCACGCGCGCCGCTTCGGGCAAATCGTTCAGCCGAAAGAAAACGCCCTTGCTGGTGCCGCCGCGCATGTAGGTCGCGGCAATCTTGATCTGAGGTGCGTGTGCCATGTGATTCCTTTGTTAGAGAGGGCAGCGTGCGATATCAGGCCGCTGCCTTCGACGATTCCAGGAAGTCCTGCGCGAAGCGTTGCAGCACGCCGCCGGCTTCGTAGATCGACACTTCTTCTGCCGTATCGAGACGGCACGTCACGGGCACTTCGACACGCTCGCCGTTCCTGCGATGAATCACGAGCGTAAGATCCGCACGCGGCTTGCGCTCGCCGATCACATCGTATGTCTCGGTGCCGTCGATGCCGTACGTCTGCCGGTTCGCGCCTGCCTTGAATTCGAGCGGCAGCACGCCCATGCCGATCAGGTTCGTGCGATGAATGCGCTCGAACCCTTCCGCGACGATCGCCTCGACGCCCGCGAGCCGCACGCCCTTCGCGGCCCAGTCGCGCGACGAGCCCTGCCCATAATCCGCGCCCGCGACGATGATGAGCGGCTGCTTGCGTTCCATGTACGTTTCGATCGCTTCCCACATGCGCGTGACCTTGCCTTCCGGTTCGATGCGCGCGAGCGAGCCGTTCTTCACCTGACCATCGACGAGCGCCATTTCGTTGATGAGCGTCGGATTCGCGAAGGTCGCGCGCTGCGCCGTCAGATGGTCGCCGCGGTGCGTCGCATATGAGTTGAAGTCTTCCTCGGGCAAGCCCATCTTCGCGAGATATTCGCCCGCTGCGCTGTTCGCGAGAATCGCGTTGGACGGCGAGAGATGATCGGTCGTGATGTTGTCGCCGAGCACGGCGAGCGGGCGCATGCCCTTGAGCGTGCGCTCTCCCGCGAGCGCGCCTTCCCAATACGGCGGACGGCGAATATAGGTGCTTTGCGCGCGCCAGTCGTAGAGCGGGCTGATGGTCTCGCCGCTCGCCGGCGTCAGCGCGAACATCGGTTCATAGACCTTGCGGAACTGCTCGGGCTTCACGCTCTGCTTGACGATGGCGTCGATCTCTTCATCGCTCGGCCAGATGTCTTTCAGATACACGGGCTGGCCGTTCTTGCCGACGCCGAGCGCATCGCGTTCGATATCGAAGCGGATCGTGCCCGCGATCGCATACGCGACGACGAGCGGCGGCGACGCGAGAAACGCCTGCTTCGCATACGGATGAATGCGGCCATCGAAGTTGCGGTTTCCCGAGAGCACGGCGGTCGCGTACAGATCGCGATCGATGATTTCCTGCTGAATCGCCGGATCGAGCGCGCCCGACATGCCGTTGCACGTCGTGCACGCGAACGCGACGATGCCGAAGCCGAGCTGCTCCAGATCGGGCAGCAGATTGGCTTCCTGCAAATACAGCTCGACCGCTTTCGAACCCGGCGCCAGCGACGACTTCACCCACGGCTTGCGCGTGAGGCCTTGCGCGTTCGCATTGCGTGCAAGCAAAGCCGCCGCGATCACGTTGCGCGGATTGCTGGTGTTCGTGCAGCTCGTGATCGCCGCGATGATCACCGCGCCGTCCGGCATCTGCCCAGGCGTGTCTTCCCATTTGCCCGCGATACCGCGCGTCGCCAGTTCCGAGACCGGCAAACGCTTGTGCGGATTCGACGGGCCGGCCATATTGCGCACGACCGTCGACAGATCGAAATGCAGCACGCGTTCGTATTCGGCGTGATCGAGCGAATCGGCCCACAGGCCAGTGGTTTTCGCGTAGTGCTCGACAAGGCTCACTTGCTTGTCGTCGCGGCCGGTGAGACGCAGATACTCGATCGTCTGCTCGTCGATATAGAACATCGCGGCGGTCGCGCCGTATTCGGGCGCCATGTTCGAGATCGTCGCGCGGTCGCCCAGCGTGAGGCTCGATGCGCCTTCGCCGTAGAACTCCAGATACGCGCCGACGACCTTTTCCTTGCGCAGGAATTCGGTGAGCGCGAGCACGATATCGGTCGCCGTGATGCCCGGCTGACGCTTGCCGGAGAGCTCGACACCGACGATATCCGGCAGGCGCATCCACGACGCGCGGCCCAGCATCACGTTCTCGGCTTCGAGGCCGCCCACGCCGATCGCGATCACGCCGAGCGCATCGACATGCGGCGTGTGGCTGTCGGTGCCGACGAGCGTATCCGGATACGCGATGCCATCGACCGCGTGAATCACGGGCGACATGCGCTCCAGATTGATCTGATGCATGATCCCGTTGCCCGGCGGAATCACATCGACATTTCTGAACGCCTTCTTGGTCCAGTTGATGAAATCGAAACGATCTTCGTTGCGCCGGTCTTCGATCGCGCGGTTCTTCGCGAACGCGTCCGGATCGAAGCCGCCGCATTCCACCGCGAGCGAATGATCGACGATGAGCTGCACGGGCACGACCGGATTCACCTTCGCGGGGTCGCCGCCCTGGTCCGCGATGGCGTCGCGCAGGCCGGCGAGATCGACCAGCGCCGTTTGCCCGAGAATGTCGTGACAGACGACGCGCGCGGGGAACCACGGGAAATCGCGCTCCCGCTTCCTTTCGACGAGCTGCGTGAGCGATGCATCGAGAATCGCCGGATCGCAGCGGCGCACGAGGTTTTCCGCGAGCACGCGCGAGGTGTAAGGCAGCTTGTCGTAAGCGCCGGGCGCGATGGCTTCGACGGCTGCGCGCGCATCGAAGTAATCGAGTGAGGAGCCGGGCAGGGATTTGCGGTTTGCAGTATTCATCGCGGTGTCTCGGTCATGGCATGGTCTTTCGGTGCCATGCTCAAGGTATTGTGGGGGAAACCCCTTGGGTTCGAAAGTCGGGCTATTCGGATGCCGCTGGCCTTTCCGTCCGAGGTAAGAGTATGACTCGTATCGGTGATGACCGGCGCTGCATGGCCTGCCGCTGAGGCAGGCTCGTAGCCTGAAAAAAGGGCCCGCTGCTTGGTGCGGCAGCGGAGCCCAACGCCCTCAAGTAACTTGCGTATCTCGTGTATCAGGCACGCTTGGCCAGCGGGACGAACTCGAGATTCTCCGGTCCGGTGTAATTCGCGCTCGGACGGATGATCTTGTTGTCGATGCGTTGCTCGATGATATGCGCGGCCCAGCCGGACGTGCGCGAGATCACGAAAAGCGGCGTGAACATGGCGGTCGGCACGCCCATCATGTGATACGAAACCGCGCTGAA
>NZ_FCOM02000179.1 GCF_001544695.2 Caballeronia arvi | reverse complement strand
AATTGACGTGTTACTGGGCCCAGTCGATTGATCCGTGTTTCCACCCGACCGAATCGGTACGCTCAGTGATCGTACCTTGCCATTCACCGATTCGGCGCTACGGTCTAAATAGTGAACGATTGACCGCGGCGCGACACTGGACCCTCCGCGGGGCCCAATTCCCGGCCGAGAGGACGGGTATTCTTAATACCGCTGAACGACGTTGAACGTGCAGCAGTGGAAGGTGATCAAAAAGCCATCGACCGCATGCTCAAGCGGCTCGAAGATACGCCGACGCCTGATCGGCCTGCCTTGTCGGAGAATAAGAGACGTTGATAAAAAAAAGCTTCAGTACCACATAATAATGGCCAATCAGCCGTTCTCTGGCTGGAACGACGTGTTCCCGACCCCGGCATGACAGTTGCAGCCAGCGACCGGCTCATGTAGAAAGCTATCGCCGCCGAAAGGCCAGCGACGAGCAGAGGCGCGCCGTGTTGCTTGACGCTTATATGAACGCCGCCCGGCTTGCTAGGCGATCTCGCTGTGATGCTCGACGAGGACTTGGCTGCAGGCTTATACATGGCCTCGTCCCGTTTGCCAAATGATCTGTTCTACTGCAAGCAGGTGTTGGATTGCATATATACATTCGGCCTGTTGACGGCACCGTTGTGCCTGGCCCCATGGATTTCGCCCGACGACTCCTTCTTATATCCACGGCTTCGTAAGCCCTAAGTCTGCGCAGGTTTTGCCGTCGACGGTCCCGTGCAACCGATGAAGAGGTAAAGCAAGTGCTGTGCGCGATCAGCGCGTCGCTCATACCGGCGGTTCGTACTCTCGATCGCGTGCGAGTAACACCCATATCGTCCTGGCAATTTTGTTGGCGAGTGCGACGACGGCGACGTTTGTTCCCCTTCTCGCTGGACTTCAAGTATCCATCGGGAGAGCGTATCCGTATGCTTTACGGCTTGCTGATCGACAGCTCTCGCGCCGTGGACCAGCAGCATTCGTAGATATCCGTTGCCGCGCTTGGTGATTCCGAACAGACGATCCTTGCCGCCCGACGAATGCTGGCGCGGTGTCAAGCCCAGCCAGGCCGCAAACTGTCTGCCGTTCGAGAATTCAGTGGCGCTACCTGCCGCGGCGATGACAGCGGCGCGATCAACGGTCCGACCCCGCGGATCTTTTCCAGACGCTGGCTTGAGGGGGAAGCCTTGTGCACCTGATGGATCAACTTGTCATACCGGGAAATCTGCTCATCCAGCAGTACAAGTCGGTCGTACATATCGCGCATCATTGACCTGGTCAACTCCGTCAGCTCGTTACGTTCGTCACCGATAATTACGGGCAGTTGCTGCCGAACCTTCACCGCTGTTTGCGCAATGATTACGCCGTATTCGGCCAGCAGGCCTCGTATTTGGTTGATCTGGGCGATACGGTCACGCGTGAGCAGGCTGCGGATCCGATGCATGGATTGGATATCCTGCTGCTGGACGCTGTGATGGCGACGTAGCGCATGGTCGGACGGGATGCAGCTTCGACGATCGTCTCTGCATCGTTGCGATCGTTTTTCTCGATTTTTCGAACGGTTTGACGAATCGTGGCGCGATGATCTGCACGCAATGTCCCATTGCCGAGAACCGGCGAGCCCAGTAATGCGCTCCACCACATGCTTCCATCACGATGCGGCAGCAGGGCAGGCAAACAACCGCTTCGAGGAGCTTGTTGCGGCTGACTCGCCGGCTCAACACTTGGTGGCCACGCTCGTCAACGCCATGCAGCTGGAAGATGTTCTTGGCCAGATCGATGCTCAGCAACGCAACGCTCATGACGGCCTCCGCTCATTCAGATCAGGGAGTACTCATACTGCCACGTCCTTCGACGGAGATCGTTTGCGTTCATCCACCGGAGGTGGGACGAGGCCATTCCACTATATCCGTCGTCTGCAGGCCTGCCGGCGCGACCTGAAGGAATTCGCCAGGAACGGTATGAACGCCGCCCTCCCTTCGCGGGAATTCCGGCTCTGGACAGGCCACCGAGCACCAGTTATGCGGACAGGTTGCGAAGGTCGAGTACGCGATAGCATTCGAGCTCTCATTCCCGCCTGTTGAAGACGCCCGCTTCGAGATCTCTCGTGAAATGCTGTAGCCAATCGCTTTCGTCGCCTATCACGTATTCCCTCTTAACCTGCGTCGATAGCCGGGCTATGGTGACGTAGCCCTGTAGACCAAGGTTCTCGTCACCTTTGGGGTCCGTCGTATCGGTTTCCAGAAGAGCGAAATCGCTTTCTACCAAGCCACTGCGCCCCAGGGTCGCTAGAAAGTCTTTGTGTTCATCGGGTTCGATCAGCCGCATGTTCGGCCCTCTGTGTTCAACGGAGACGTCATCGAGCCCTATCGTTATGGGGACCGGCGACCCCGCTCAAGTGTGGAGATCTGCGCACCGCGCCCATGAGGTACGCGTCGTAATCGCCCCTGTATCGGTACTGCCAGGAAGCAAGCGTCACATCGCTTGCCGTTTTATC
>NZ_FCOM02000310.1 GCF_001544695.2 Caballeronia arvi | reverse complement strand
ATCAAAGCGCCATCGGGTCCGAGGACGGTAGACTCTCGTGTGCGCTACGCTGTTTGATGACTGGACTGACTGACTTCGACGCTCGGCTAATAAAGGCGTAAGAAGGATATTTGTGACAGCGTGCTAGCCGTGCCGATCACGCCTCAAGTTGTACATCCCGTGTCTCCGCTGCATTTTTGCGTGTGTTGCCATGTTGCTGGGATCGTGAGGTCAATACTCGATCAAAATGACTTACGCGATAAGTGCATTTTTTCGACTCATTGATGCACGACGTCTATCAATGCGGCCGAAACGAGGTATCGCCGCCGCAGCTCTTCAGCGGACCGAAAAAAGCAGACCGGATTGGAGGGGACGGCTCACGCCTGCGGCGTCGCTATCGATTACCATGCGAGCGGTCTACCGGTTCAAACCTTAACCGTAGGCGCCCCTGCCGACGCCTGTCGACGAGCGCCGATGGAACGCGCTACGGCCGTACCAATCGCGAGCACCAGGAGGCACGCAGTCGGGACGAGCATTGGAGCGGTGTGGCTTTGAGTCACCTTACCGACATATGGCATGAGGTTCTGGCCAAAGAACCCGCCGAGATTGCCGATGCAGTTGATCGCTGCAACGCTTGCTGCCGCGCGAGCGCCAGAAAAGAAACGCGGCGGGAGCGACCAAAAGCACGGGTACAACAACGGAATGCA
>NZ_FCOM02000175.1 GCF_001544695.2 Caballeronia arvi | reverse complement strand
CCCCGGCGGGCAGTTCAACTTCCCCTACTTATGGGCGCGTAAATTCCCCCACCCCGTGAAGCAGGACGAGATCGTTATTTAGCTCGCTTTCGTTTTTCGTGCAAGGGTTTCGGCGGCCTCCTTGAGGCGATAGCTGCGCCCGTCGAACTCGAGCAGGTGGCAATGATGCATGAGCCGGTCGAGGATTGTGGTGCTCATCGTGTTGTCGCCGAGATAGGTACCCCAGTCCTGGACGATCCGGTTTGAGGTGACGACCACGCTGCGATGCAGCTTGTAGCGTTGATGGATAAGCGTTTGCAGCAACGTCCCCGCCTCGTCGGGGATCGTGCGCGAGAGGAACAGATCGTCGAGCACGAGCAGATCGCACTCGAGGATGGCCCGTAGCCTCGCCTCGCGCTGGGCCGGTGGGCTCAGCACGTATCGGTTAAAGAAGTCGTCCGTCTCGATGTATTGCACCTTGTGGCCGTGCAGGACAGCCTGGTACGCCACGGCCTTCGCAACGTGGCTCTTGCCAGTGCCGGTTTTGCCGATGATCAGCGCGTTCTCGCCGCAGGCCACGAACTTCAGGGTATGCAGCTGGAAACAGGCTTGCCGCGGCAGCTTCGGGTTGAAGGACCAGTCGATTTCGGCAAGCGTGAGCTTCTCATCGAGTCCGGACTGCTGGTAGCGTCGCTCGATGAGCCGCGACTGGCGCCGGTCGAGTTCGTCCTGCAGAATCAGCGCGAAGGTCTCGAGGAACGGCTGCTGGCTGCCCTGTGCCTGCAGCACCCGGGTCTCGAGCGTGTCGCGCACGCCCGACAGGCGTAGCAGGCTGAGTGCGCGTTCGATGTCGGGTAGCGTGGTGGTCATTCAGTTTCTCCCGTTGTGGAGGGGGGGGTGCCGGCACTGTGCTGCGCGCCGGCGTTGAAGAGCGCGCCGTATTCGGCGGCGGGCCGGATCAGGGCATGCTCCTGGGTGAGTGGCAAGGCGAGCTGCGGCGCACGATCTAGGCGCTCGAGCGCCTGCTCGAACAGCCGCTCGACGACGGCGCGCACCTGCCGGTAGCGATAGAGGTGATGACGCAAGGCGTGGTCGCAGGCCTGTTCGACGAGCCAAGTGGGGTACTTCTTCGCCAACGCGACGATGCCCCACATGCCGCGATGGCCGACGCGACCTTCGGCGTCGAACAGGTGCTGGCACAATGCCTTTGCCCTCGGTCCGATGTCGCCGGCGCTGGCCAGCGCCAGGCTTGTCTGGCGTGACGGGTTGAACGGGCGTTCGCTCTCGGGAAGCTCGAGCGAGCCGGGCTCGATGTGGCGGGGATGCGTGCGCAGCAGTTCCTGGGTGCGGCGATCGCGGATCTCCAGGGTGGTGTCGTAGACGCGCACGCACACGAGAGAACCGATGGGCGCGGGACGCGCGGCATAGTTGCTGCGGTCAATGCTGACGGTGGTGTCGTCGTTGACGGTGCGCACGACCTCCTTGAAGTAACGGAACCCGGTGAGCGGCAGCGCCTGCAGATGCGGCTTCTCTTCCTGGAACATCGCCTGGACCTGCCGCCGCGCGCTGCCGTGGATGCGTCTGGCGGCCCAGTTCTCCTCCCAGTGCATCAGGAATTCGTTCTGGGCTTCGATGGACTCGAAGCGGCGACCCTTAAGGGCCGTGTCCTGCGTATGCTTGATCGCGTGTTCCACGGTACCCTTGCGATTCGGATCCCTTACGCGTGCAGGGTCCGCGACGACCCCGTAATGCTCGAGCATCGCGGCGTAGAGCCGGTTGATTTCCGGCTCGTACAGGTCCGGTGTGATGACGCCCTCGCGCAGATTGTCAAGGACTACGTATTGCGTCGAACCTCCGAAGTACCGGAAGGCCTCCTCGTGAAGCTGTGCCCACACCTGCTTGCTGGACTTCCACACCACGCGTCGGAAGCTGCGTCGCGAGTACCGCAGGGTCATGACGAACAGACGCGGTTTCCGGTATCGCCCCGTTTTTGGATCGAGAGTCGGGGCGCCCTCACCGTAGTCGACCTGACTTTCCTCGCCGACGATAAATGCAAGACGGTCGAACTGCTCGGGGTCGACGTGACGCAGGGCGCGCACGAAACGCTTGACGCTGTCGTAGCTCGCGGTAAAGCCGAACTGATCAACCAGATCCTGGTAGATGGCCTGGGCATTGCGCTGCAGGCGCACCTGCTGCTCGATCCATTCGCGATGGGGTTCGCTGGCCGAGCGGGCGAAATTGAAGGGTTTGACCGGCGCTGCCCGAGCAGGAGCCGGTGGGCGCGGGGATGGAGGAGTTTGAGGTGGAGGAATTCGAGCGCCCGCCGGCTCAGCCACGCCGGTGGGCGCGGTGGTGGGGGAATTTGCGCCCACCGCCTGCTGGGATTCGTAGATCGCCTGATAGCGCCGGATCGTCTTGCGATCGACGCCGGTGAGCTCATGGATCTTGTGCTGGCTCGCGCCGCGCTCGAGCAACGTGAATATCGTGCTTTGGAGATGCTGCTTCAAAACGTTCACTCCCTGATCTCCTTCTTGTTCGAAGGAGAAGAAAATAGACGTCCTGCAGCATCGTTAGCGACCGCTCAGCAGTTCAGCCGGTGGTCATCGGGTGGGGGAAATTGAAGTGCCCATCCCTGGGGGAGTTTGGGTGCCCGCCAGGG
>NZ_FCOM02000256.1 GCF_001544695.2 Caballeronia arvi | reverse complement strand
TCGACGACGAGAATGACGCCGACATACGCGAACATCGCGAGCGTCAGCCACTTGAGCACCCGGGCATAACGCGCATATGGAATGCACCATTGCAGCGCGAGCGACGCGCCGCCCGACGCGAATGTGAGCCACGCGAGCGAACCGCCGCAAAACACGCGCAGCGCAACGCCCATCGCGAGTACATCGACGGCGATATTGAACGTATTCGCGAGCAGAAACCGCCCGACGGCAAAGTAGAAGAACAGCGGCGAATAGTGCTCGCGCATGTTCACTGTCAGTCCGCGGCCGGTAATCGCGGCCACTCGACTCGCGATCAGTTACAGCGCGACGGTCGACGGATAAGTAAGGACACACACCCACAGCATGTCGAATCCATACCATGCGCCGGCGAGCGTATAAGTCGCTAGGCCGCTGGGGTCGTTGTCCGACGCGGTCGTAACGAGCCCTGGGCCAAAGTCCGCCGCCCACGAATGCGCGGGCCGGGCGCTGCCCTGCACCTTGCTATCTGGCTTGTTATGAAGAAAGCGCATCGGGCGATTCGGCGATTGATAGGCCGCTCTGCGCACAAAACGTTCCTCTCGCGCAGGTTCAGCCGGAATTCCGCATCCCGCGCCCTGGAGCGCGCCGATAGCCGCGCTTTATATTGCCGTGCTACAACCGTGCGTGCTTCTCACTCGCGCCCTATGCGGTTCCGTAGATTCCCTGATGGAGAACAACAAACCGAACGCTGATTTTTTTATTTGAATCAATTACGCTGCCGAGATGCTGAGGCGACCGCTTCGGTCTCGGCCTTCTTCCGCTGACGGCCGCGAACCGCGCGCATAGCCGCGGAAAGGCCTACCGGGGCCTTCCGCCAATCCGCCTACGAAGAACGCGCCGCGAAACCCATTTCTCATGCAGGTTGTTCTTCGGACGCTGTAGAAAGGTGCGAACCGTTCTTGTGGCAATAAGAAAGCATTCAAAGGTCAATCGGGTGCCTTAGCCTTTCAGTGCTTTCAGGAGCGCCAGGTGGTCGCACGGCTTTTGGCACCGCGGGTGGTGTCGATAGCCTTCGGCTACGGCATCGATGCCATAGCCCGTCGCAAAAATAAAGCGGATATTGCGCGACGCGAGTGCATCGGCTACCGGGTACGACTTTTCGCCGTT
>NZ_FCOM02000161.1 GCF_001544695.2 Caballeronia arvi | reverse complement strand
GCAGCTTTCGGTTTGCGTGGCATACATGCTCCTTTTCGCACATGTTATGCCTTGAACACGAAATTTATGACAGGCTCAATCGACGATCGGCCGCAGTTGGCCGACTGCACACGTTGACGGCGGCGTCACGATGGCCGCCCGCGAGGAGATCTCCACAACCTTCATTGAACTGGTGCTCTCGGCCAGTTACGGACATTGGTTCGCGCCTTCATGGGGCATCCAAATGTCGGCTCCGCCTTAGACAGCGGTCTTTCGTGCGCAAAACATGTCAGTCACGTCTCCAATAAACCTCGCGCCATGCCATTCTCGCCTCTGCTAGCCTACGGACTCCCAAGAAGGCTCTCGTGAAGAAGCGTTTTTCGCGCCTTCACCGCGCCCGTGCAGCAAGGCGCGCAATCATTCGATCAGCCATCGCGCGGTCGATGACTTCGAATGAGCGGCTCGTGCGCTCATAGGCATACATGTCGCCCGTCGCGATGTCGAACCACCAGCCGATTAATACCAGTGCGCCTGCAGTGACCTGCTGGTGGACGATCGGGTATGTCATCAGATGCTCAAGCTGCACAAGGACGTTGAGTTGCGACAATTGATCGTGCGGTTTCAATCTCTCGTCGAGCGGACCTTCGTGTTCGAGGCGAAACGCCGCGTTGTTGGCGTGGAACAGCCATTTATCGAGGTTCGGCGCTTTCAGCTTGGCGTTGCGTGTATAAACGGCTTTCATTGCACCACACTCCGAATGCCCGCACACAACAATATTCGCAACTTTCAGCACTAGCACCGCATACTCGATTGCGCTTGCCTCCGAAAGGTCACCGGTAGAGGTCCCCTCCGCAGTTGCTGGTGGTATCAGATTGCCGACATTGCGCATCGTGAACAGATCGCCCGGATGGGTCGAGGCAAGTAGGTCCGGCACAACCCGACTGTCCGAGCAGGTGATGAAGAGCGCATCAGGCGTCTGCGCAAGCGCGAGTTTGCTGAACTGCTTCGCGTATTGCGGCAGCATTTTCTCGCGGAATTCAACGATGCCCATTATCAATTTGCGCACGGCTTGCCTCCGAAGGGGCCAGTTGATAGTTACTTGTCGTCGAGACAGCCGAACCTCCAAGCCCTTGCGAGTCGGGGATGCGGGCCAAAGCCAGGTCTTCCGGAAATGGATGATTCTTGGCAATCGCGCGGTCGATCAGTGCCAACTCAACGCGCAATGCGTCATGACGATGCTCCGGCAGGCTCTGGATGAGGTTCTCTATCGCAGCGCGCAGACGCCGCGCGATTTGGATGCTGCTCGCGCCATACTGTCGTATCTCGCGGAAACTGATGTGCACGAAATCTTCCCAATTGGGCGTTCGCAAGATCACGCGCACCCGCCCCGAACTATCCTCGATCTCCTCAACGCGCAAAGACCGTCTACCCACCATGCGCAATAGTCGGTGTAACTGATCGATCGCAAGCACGGCAGTGGTCGGATCGTTGATTGCCGCCGACAGCGCTTTTAGCGCAATATCGACCAGGATGCGAAACGCGAACATAGGGTCCTGCTCCATCGTGCGCTCCGTCCCGAAAGCGACAAGCGTGCGCAGCCTGTTGTCATCGATTGCGTCGGAGTTCCCATACAAATAGAACAAGGGTTCATCCACGGCGACGAAATCACCGACTTGCGGCACGAATTCGATGACTACGTCAGCGCGCCGCGCCTTCGCCACCAGCCTTTCCAGATTCACGGCCAGAACGATGCCGGACTTCCCGCGCTGGCGAACGATGCGTTCGGGTGCGCCTCGCTCTGTGTCACGTTCCGGCGCGATAATCACACCCGCAGACGGGGCGGGATAAACGCTCTCAATGACCGCGATCCCTTGCTCCCCAACGCGAGCAACGAGGCTGACAGGGCGCAGAAATTTCGCCGCGTAGTCGATGAGGAAAAGGAAAGCGACGACAGAAGTGAATCCAAATAGCGCTGCAATGAAGACTTGAAGCTGGAGTACCTCGTTCTCACCCATCCAGCCCGCGGTTCTATTGGCGAACAGCAGTGTGAAAACGAAGATGCCCGAGATGCTACGGATGACATTATCGCGCAGCAACGTCGTTGCGATGATCCGCGGGGTGTACTGCCCGCCGGCGACCTGGATTGCGACGAGCAGCGAACCGAACGTGAACACCAGAAACGCCAGGTCTGCAGAAACGATGTCACCGAGCAGCGACCGCGCCCCGGTCATCGACAGGCCAAGAAGGCTGGTTTTCGCGTCGAGGGACCCTTGCCTGGTCATCCATCTCCCCACCATTTCAGCCACCGGCTTCACCGCGGCATAAATCGCGATCGCGATGAGCGGCACAGTCCACAGCGAAGACCTTAGGTAGCTCTTTAAGCTGTACCAGCGATTCCAGTCCATGTTTGCTCTCTCCACGGTTCACATAGCAGCGGGACCAAGGTATTCGCGGTGCGTCAGGTGGCATGCAAAGGAGGTTTCCCGAGCGGACGCACACGACTGGGATCATCCCACAGTCGCTTCTTCCGGTCGTCGTCTTGATGTCCGCGTTCAGACAAGCGCCGCTGAACGTCCAAAACCACCTGTTTCTGTCGCGATGGGCAAACTGCACCGGCGCGAGGTTGGCAGCGTCGCTTCAGTTAAAACTCGAGGATGGCCCACACTGTCAGCAGGTGAGTTAATCTGGCATTCCTATACTGTTTGATCACGCGGGTTGAGTCCAGATCGCTGCCGGCCTCAACCCACCCGATAAACCGAATCCGCAGGGGAGGCTCCGCTGGCGCGGACCGGGTACGGAAGAGGTGACGCCGGGTCCGCCGTCCGGAGAGGGTCGGTTTCGGGCGACCGCGTCGGGCAGTGACCGGCCAATGCGCGTTGTTCGACGCTCCGCCATCTGGTTCCGGCCGGCCAAATCAAAGCAGATGGCCCTCCGCGATTTTCGGGGGCGAGATCACCGCAAGCGGATCTGACAAATTCACTTACTCGGCACTGGGAAAACGTCGCCGACGCGACAGGCGTCGCTTATCGTGGCTATGCGACAGACCATCTGCGGATAGCGAAGGGATTGAGCGGGCGGGTGAAGCACGGCGAGTTCGCCGGCTCCCCGTCCCGACTCTGCTACAAGCATTCCTGCGCTTGCTCAGGTAACGCGCACGAACTCTCCTTCGGCGAAGAACCACGCCGACATCGTCCGTGCTAGTTCGAGCAC
>NZ_FCOM02000153.1 GCF_001544695.2 Caballeronia arvi | reverse complement strand
ACGAGCGCCTCTTCTCCGCCGATGAAAAGCCTCGGCTCGTAGCCGCCCGTTTGCCGGAAGACGTCCGTGCGAAACACGCACCCGCCCGCCATGAAGCCGATAAGCGCGGGTCCAGGTAGCCCGTCGCGCGCGAGCGGACTATCGCGCATGCGCTCGCACGTTTCATCGATTGCGCCGTGTTCGCCGACGACCACGCGCGCATTCAGCACGCCGACGCGCGGCGCGGCATCGAGCACATCGACGGCGCGAGACAGCGAGCCGGGAGTCCACCATGTATCGTCGTCGCAGAACGCGACGTATTCCGTTTGGACGCGCGCGACGCCGAGATTACGGCCTGCCGCACCGAGATTGCACGGCGCGGCGACCAGCTTCACGAACGGAAAATTTGCCGCGATGCGCCCGGCGGTGCCGTCGGTCGAGGCATTATCGACCGCGATGATCTCGATGCGATCGGGCAGCACGGCAAGTCTTGCAAGCGTGTCGATGACCTGATCGGCACGGTTGTAAGTCAGCACGACGACGGAGAGCCGCGCGCGGTCCGCATCGGGAAGAACGACTCGTTCATCGGTCATGGTGTGCGGGCTGCAAGGTCCAGAAGCGCTCGGGCGCGAAGACATCGTCGTAACCGTTCGGGCCGAACGCCTTCAGTTGGCTGATATAGCAGCTCGCGGCGCGCTGCTTCGCTTCGTGATGACGCGCGAGCATAGCCATGTCGATGCGCTCGGATACGGGCGTCGCGATGATGCCGCAAGCGCAGAGATCGGCGAGGCGCGTCTGCACGAGCCCGTCCATGCGCCGATACAACGCGTCCTCATATGCGATGCAGGCAAGCATTGGATCAACGAGCCATGCCTTGCGGCACGCACGATGCACGAGGTCGTGATCCGAATGAAAAAGGCCCAGCGGAGCGACGAGCGCGCGGCAGGCCGTCGCGCGGATCACGTCGAGCAGGGCCGTGGCTATCTCATCGGGCGTGGCGGGGCTATCGCCTGCATATTGCGAATCGAGAAAGCCGAGATGGATGGCGCGCGCGCCGAGCATGTCGAGCGCGGCGGCGTCCTCGGCGCGACGCGCGCGCATCGCCTGATGCGCGTTCGTGAAGCCGCATTGCGCATCCCAGCCGGTGATGAGCGCATCGTGTGGCACGCCCGCGAAAACCGTGCATACGATCGAATCCGGCGCAGCGGCGACGGCGGCGCCGCAACTGAAGACGGCATCGTCGAGATGGGGCGAGATGACGAGCAAGAGTTCATCGGCGTGCGGCATGGGCATCGTCTTCGGTGTCGGCATGCGCGGCATTGCGCAAAGCGCGTGCCGCGCACCTTCGCCGCGCTCACGGCTTGAGCACGACCTTGATGCAACCGTCTTCCTTGTCGCGGGATGTCTTGTACATTTTAGGACCGTCTATGAGCGAGACGCGAATGGTAAGGACCTCCTCGGTCACCGGACCGGCACTGTCTGGTGCCATCATGGCGGGTGCTACACAACCTTCCGGGAAGGGGGAAGTCATGGACAAGATTACTCGTGTTGGTGTGGATCTATCGAAGAACGTCATGCAGGTTCATGCGGTCGACGGCGCCGAGCGAGTCGTGGTACAGAAAGCGGGCGCACGGCAGCGATTTGCGACCTGGCTTGCCAATCTGAAACCGTGCCTGGTCGCGATGGAGGCATGCGGCGCGCACTACTGGGGACGCGAGCTGCGCGCGCTCGGACACGACGTGCGCCTGATTCCACCTCAGTTGAGAGTGAACCAAACCGTGGAAGACCGTTTCCGTCAACTTGACCGCCGTCACAGAAGGCATGACTGCGGCTTGCCCGATGGGATACGGCGCTTGGAATCTGCGAAGTTTTTAGCGAAGAGAGCCCAGCGAGGCCGCCCGGCACGCTTGCAGTATCAGCTACGCTGGCGACGTTGCCAACCGATCGGAGTTGCTATGCGACTGATCATCAGGCTACTGAGCTGCTTCGAGAGGTCCTTCCGTTTGACAAAGGGATTTCTTTCGGTAGTACTCGTCGTCGGTAACGCGAGCGAGTCGCCTTGATCAGCGATGACGCTGGCGAGTTCGGCAAGGCGGTAGAGACGCAGCCAGCTCGCCAGGGGAAGGCCTGGACTGGTTTCACATCGCGATGAGGTTCAAGGCTGCGAAGAACTCGGTGTTAGGAAGCCAAACGATGGAGCCCCACGAGCGAATCGCTGCAGAGGCACAGATCGATCACGCCAAGTGGCTGGTTTTCCATGGAAAGGGCCGGCAATCCGTGTCCCGCATCAAGGCCCTGGATGCCACGCTGTTGGCGGGGGGAGGGCTATGAGCACCCGGCGTTGTACTGGAACCTGCGCCGCCTGTACTTCTACGTCGAGAACAACGCCGGTACCCTCGTGAACTATGGCATGCGCGAACAGAAGAGGCTACCGATCAGCAGTAGCAGCATTGCGGAGTCCGCGGTGAACCTAATGGTCAGCCATCGTATGGCGAAGAAGCAACAAATGCGATGGACGGACGAGGGAGCGCACTGCCTGGCACAGGTCAGAGTTGCTGTTCTCAATGAAGCGCGCGAACTGAGTCTTTCACAACGAGCTAGCGAGACCGCCGCTGCCACGGACTTCGGCGCGGCGGTCTGCGATTAAGAGCATCCGGATCCACGGCGAACCTCTGACGGGAAAAGTGGCCTTGATGATATTCGCATTATCATCGAAGCATTTTTGACGACTATCCTCAACGCTTAGCTCGAGCGAGTACTCCTTTGATTTACAAAGATACTCAGACGCTGGTGCTGGGTGACGGGAAGAGTCGAGTGGCTGGGATCGGTCGCTGGTGGCGCGGAACGGTAGCCGCGCAGGGCTCAGTACCTGTTGTTGATCACTGGCGCGAAGGATCTGCCCGTTGGCTGATCCGTTCTCGCACGACAGCCCCCGTCCGACTCGCTAAACAGGCCCCGCTGTATCCATCGACCCTGCGGGCGGACATCGATCAGGCATCACCACGGTGAAGGCAAGGAGGAGCCGTCCTGGCATCTCTATGAAGAGGCGTTCGTCCGTCGAGCCTAGGGTGCGGGTTGGACAATAAATCTCCCGTGTTCGTATCGCGGCGCCGAGGCCTTCAACTCTCGCAGGTGGTCGCGGCTGATCCCGCCGACAAGCGAGCCGGCACCCCGCAGACGCTTTGCTCTCTGCCGTTCACGAAGTTGAGAATGCGGACGAGGGGCAACGGTGGGCCACGCGGGCTTCACGCTCGAGGTTCATGGACGAATGAATTCGAGGACCGCGACAGGTATCGTCGCGGGGAAATTGCTTGATTGCATAGGAATGCATTCTAGCTGAGCACGTCGATGCAGAAGAATCGGCAGACCGCATTAAGAACAAGGCGGCCCACGGCGAATGCAACAGATAGTGGCATGTCGTTGGCAGCCGGACGAAAAAAAGGGGTCCAAAGGCACTCGATACAGCTTCGCTAAAGATCGCTAACGTCCGCGCCGTCGATCTTTCCGTCGATAATGTCTTCGCCACGTTCCCACGCCGCTCGCCGCGCGGCACCCAAGTCCGGGATTGCCACCGTCAGCGCCAGTCTGAATACTCGGCTCGCGCCGCCTCCGCCGTCCGCCTCACGACGGCACACCCGCACGGCGACGTCGTAACCTTCGGCATAGCGAGAATGTCGATCGAACAGTTCAAACTTACGCTCGAACACGAGGGG
>NZ_FCOM02000095.1 GCF_001544695.2 Caballeronia arvi | reverse complement strand
GTTGGCGGAGTGCGGCGGAAGTCGGTCGACCGCCGGAAAACGTCCGCGATGGAAATCGAATTTTGCAGGTCGGACTAGTTATTGCTGTCGACGTATCAAGTGACGCCATCAGTCGTTCTGCTGTCACTGGCCGTTGATACAAATAGCCCTGTGCGTATGGCACTCCGACCCATTCCAAGCCGTCGTGCTGTGATTCTGACTCGACGCCCTCTGCAATGACCTGAAGACCGAAATGCTGTGCGAGTGCGACTATCCCCGTTATTGAATCGGCTCCTTCGATATCGATCTGAGCGACGAACTGCCGGTCGATCTTCATATAGTCGAAGGGGAAACGCTTCAGCAGATCAAGATTGCTGTGGTCGGTGCCGAAGTCGTCAATGGCAAATTTCACGCCTTCGGCTTTCAAGGCGGCGAACGCGGCCAATGTCCGCACGCTGTCCGAAAGGAGAAACCGCTCCGTTAGTTCTAGCACGAGCTCCACGTTGGGTGGCAAGTCTTTGACCGCCGCTAAGACCTCGTCAACGAAGCCCCGGCGCTCGAGATCACGCGGGGCGATATCGACAGCGATCCTCAAGGACGAAGCCGGAAGAAATGCTTCCATCTCAGCAAGTGCTGTTCGAAGAACGAAACGGGTCACCTCAGGAAGGATGTTGCTCGACTCGACTTCGTCCATGAACACTGCCGGACTGATTGGCCCCCACTTCGCATGATGCCAGCGAAGCAATGCCTCCACGCCAACTGTTCCGCGGTTGGCTACCGCGACAATCGGCTGATAAACAACGCGGAATCACCGCGTTTGAGCCCACGCCGCACGGCGCTCAGCAGTAATCGACGGGGCGCAAACGCAAGCAGATATAGAGCGGCAATAAGACCGGCCGCCAGCAGTCCGACTGCACCAAAGGCCAGCCGAATAGCTCCAGCGCTTTTTTGCGATGAACTCCGCCGAAGATGCCACCTGAATTGCGAACGGCCAGGCATGCGACGTAACCTTCGTCGAATAATCATCCTCTGAGGTTAGCCCCGCAACGAAACGGCCGTGATCGTCCATCAAGCCGCCGCCTTCAATCGCAAATGCAGCGCGTTGAGCGCCGTATCTGACGCCATGCACCGGTACATCCTCGAGGTATTCCCCTTCGATGACATAGAGCACGCCGCGATCGCCACTCGTGAAACTGAACAAACTAAGCACCGGGGTGTCCGGCTGAAATGGCGTTTGTCGCAGAAGCGCGATGGTTGAGTGCCCCCCTGGGGTTCAGATAAGCGGACAGAGGAACATCGACCGGCCCCAGTGCGGAGGAACAATGGACGTAGCCATTTTCAACGAGCGAGACCTCGCGTATGTAAAGCAGGTGCGTTTCGAGTTCTGCGAGCTTGCGCTCGAACGTGTTGCACGGAAGCCCTGCGAGCGCCTCTATGTTTGCGCGGCGTTGAGCGCTAGCGCTGTAGAGCACGCGGTCGACTGATGCGACCAGATCGTTCCCGATCAGGCGCTCGTTCGCCCGAATCGCAAGCGCGGCTAGGTGATCGCCCATGCTAACGGCCGTGATCATGATCAAAATACCGCCGAGCACGGCGACGCTCAGCGTTGCCTTCGACACGAAGCGCCAGAAGCCACCTGAAGCATTCGGAGATCTCGGTTCTCTTATAATCTTTCTTAGATTGGCCATCTTCTTGAGGGAAGCTACCTCTGCACCAAACGACAGGTGACGCAAACGCAAAGCGCCATAGTGTCGTTCGGGAAGTGAAGTAAGCGATAAGCCGGAAAGCTCTCTTAGTCGCAATAACGCGAGGGAAACACAGGCCCGGATCAGTGCCGAAAGATCAACCCAGGCGACGATCCGCGGATGCATGAGTCGCTCCGGAAGAGGCCGCCTCGATTTCAATGTGATCTGGGTAAAGCCCAGAATCCCGGGCGGCTTGCTCGACGGCCTGAGGGCTATCGCATCCCGCAACGCGACCTACTTCCTCTGCACCGATCGATAAGCAGCCTCCCCATTGACCTGACGCGACCCGCGGAAAATGCGACGCAAGATGGCATCCGGATCGAGCATGGTTCGTGGTCTCCGAGATAAAGATGCACCCACGTGCACTATAAACGCAAATTGAGGTTGGCAATCGGCGTTGTGGACGTCGTATGCGTCGATACATGTTCCCTGGCAAGGTCAGATGACGGTGCAATCCGGACTGGTCACGTCGCGGTCCGCTTCTCCGGAAATACCGGGAGTCTCGGCCGGCGAGCCTGACCGAGGTACCTCGGATGCTGTTATTCCAAGAAGCTCAAGTAAGGCGGTCAATCGGCCGCGATCGCGGGCCGACAGTCCCGGGAAAATGAGAAGTCTTTCCGTCTGGGCAGCCCAATATTCACGGCGGATCAGTGTCGGTCGACAAACCAGAGTGTTGACGGACCGTTCAAGTTGCCGAATTTCGTTTTCAAGGATCACACTGGCCTCCTACTGAGTGCATTGCCGAAGCTGCCCCGGCGATCGACAAGAAAGCGCCGTGTTGCCGTCTGGACGCACTATTTTTTTATCGAACAGATCATCTTCGTCAGCTAGGCGTCCCGCTATCGATGCCGATCTGTTTCTGCGATCACACGTCGCGAAATGTGGCGCATAGACACGCCATCCACGACTGCACGGAAAGCCGGGTCTCGCGCAAACGTTAGCGCTTTCGCGTGCCGTTATACCTTGTGTCATGTTGCGGCTAACGACAATCTCCGGAGACTAGTTAATGCGGGATAACCAGTATTCCATGACAAAGAGATTTTCAGTGCGCATCATTCGCGCCCGACGGCCGGAAGCCGATCCTTCTGCATCGAGCGACCAACATGTTCAGAAGCCTCGGCCGGAATGGCAGTCGACGTCGGTTGACACTGCATGCGACCTCACTACGGTGGCGTCAGATGGCCGGCTTCATCGTCGATAAAGAAGCGGGCGCCGGCGATATCGACTGCGCCGCGCGTTGCAAAGCGCTGCCCCCGGTTGACGCCGGCTAGCTGTCACCGTATCTTGAAATCTCCGGTAAGTCGAAGTATGCAAGGCGAAGCAACGCCTTTGGAAGTAATTCGGGGAATCCGGCGACATGACACGAAGTGTGTCTGACAGTTTGCCATTGAATTGGCCACGACGATGCACATTGACGATCAGCTTCTCGAGAGAAGGATGATCGAGATCGAGCAGGCGAGGTCATGGAGCCCGCGTGTGGTATCCAAGCTCGAGACTCTGATCAGGAGCGGCGACGATCGGTCGGTTTAACCGGGTCAACCCGCTCGCATTTGCGCGTGATCGCGGCATACGAGAGAGTGAATGCATCGACCTCTTTCTTCATGCGGCGCGGTACGGATTGTTCGAGATGAATTGGGACGTTCTCTGTCCGCAGTCGGGGATGATCCTGCAAAGCTTCGGTTCGTTGCGCAGGCTGAAGACTCACTATGCCTGTGGGCTATGCGACGTTACGGGCCAAACAGACCTGGACGATTTCATCGAAGTCACGTTTTCGATATCGCCCGAACTTCGAAGGCTCACGTTCCACGATCCCGACTCTCTTTCCGTCGAGGATTTCCACTGGAAACGCCGATTTAACGGCGACGGCCGGCTTGCCGGCCAACAAGTCCGGTTTCTCGACTTCTTGCGAGAGTTGGTGCGCGGTCTTACGTTCCTGCCGCCAGCTTCGATGACGACTCTGCAGGCGGCGCTTGGCCCTGGTGCCTTGTCGGGTCGCCGGGGAGCGAGCCACGTCGCCGACGCTCTTGCAGGTCGAATATGACGGACAACGGCTTGCCACATCGCTTTCCGTTGTACCGCCCGGACCCGTCGTCATTCAAGTGAACAATACAGGGAGCACACGCGGGTCGCTGCTCTTGATCAATTGGCCTCCCGAGGTCGTTGCGCAGGCCGTAAAGCCGCCGCTCGAATTCGAACCCTATCTCTCCGGAGGGTCGCTCGTGGCGAGACAAACCTTCCGGCGCCTCTTCCGCTCGGAACGAGTAGACGAAAAAGAGGGGCTGGGGATTCGGCAAGTGACATTTGTTTTCACGGATCTCAAGGGTTCGACGGTCATGTACGAACGCCTCGGCGATCTGAATGTGTATGGACTCGTCCGTCAGCATTTCTCATTGCTTGAGATGGTCGCACAACGCCATTGGTTTCCCGGTGCGAATTGTTCGGTGTCGCACGTCGGACGCGTTAAATTAGTTGCCACGGGAGAGCGGCGAAGGCCATTGAGCTTTCCCTGAAATTTCCCGTACCACGTAGGTCACGTATAGAGGCCACGTATTGACTTGTAGTAAAGGAAGGAAACGTTGGATGTTCAAGGTACCGAAGCGGCCGTAAACAGCGAAGTTCAAGGAAGCAACCGTGCGACGAGTCAAGAAGGGACACGGCTTGAGCGCCGTGGCCCACAAGCTGGGCACGTCGACGCAGGCGCTTTGCAGTTGGCTTAAGGCGTCGGATACCGGCAGCTGAAATGCGAACTGAGAACAATCGCTTGCGGATGGGGTGGAGAATCGCAAAAAACTGGCGGCGTTCTTCGCGAAGGCTCATCGCTTTAGGATCTTCCGGAAACAGGAGCATCCTTGCAGTGGTTATACCGTGCCGACGCCTTGGGAGGTGATCATATGCGGTCGCGACTGTGGAAACTGAACAGGAGTTGTTGGACGGGCGCGTCGTTGTTTGCTCTGGCGGCATCAGTGGGTGCGCAGGATCAGCCGATGGCAGCACCAACGGAGAACGCCTGGACGTTCTCGGTGACGCCCTATTTTTGGATGGCAGGCCAAAGCGGCACCATTCGTGTCGGTCAGGTTATCCCGGCGCAGAACGTCAATGCGAAATTTTCGGATATCTGGCATAACCTCAATTTCGGCGCCATGGGGACGTTCGAAGCGCGAAAGGGCCGCTGGGGCATCATCGTCGATGGATTCTACGTTAGCGTGTCCAAGACGTCAGATCCGATTCTGGGTGGCCAACTGGGCACGGCGAAGCTGCAACTAGACAACGGTGTTCTGCAGGTGGCGGGTGCTTACCGGGTGCTGGAGAGCGATACCACGCCGGTTGATGTGCTGGCAGGCTTTCGCTACACAAATCTCCACACCACCCTGTCTTTTTCCCCAAGTGCCCTGTTACCCGCAGGCGTTGAGCGCGGCCGTGACGTCAGCTGGGTCGATGGGCTGGTTGGAATTCGCGCTACATACCAGTTCTCGGAAAAATGGTCGGTGACTGGCTATGCAGATGTCGGTGCTGGCGGCAGCAACTTTGCTTGGCAGCTTGTCGCTGCCGCATTCTGGAACCTCACCAAGTCAGTCAACCTGGCCGGCGGATATCGAATACTCGCCCAGGACTATAACTCGTCCTCGTTCTACTACGACATTAGGACGGCGGGTCCGTTTGCCGGAGTGCGCATACGTTTCTAAAGTTCAAGAGAACTGATCGTGAAGTGATGAAGGAACCGTATTGGAGCTTGGCTGTGCTCTGACAGTGACTCGGGATTCGTGGTCGCGACCCATCGAACCACAGGAAAGCAACTGACGCTGCCTCGTCATTGAGGCAGCATTCGACGAGGCCGGCGGGGCATCTATGATGCAAGGTCAATCGCTGGGCGGCGAAAAGGATGAGGTGTTTCGGTAAGGGGCCGGTTTTGTTGCGTTGCCTTCTTATCTTCCGAGGACAGGCAAACCGCGCAATATCCGCCAACTTTTCACTAACAAGCATCAGCCGCCCAGCCCATTTGCCGCTTCGGGCCTGATAGATCCGCAGGACGATGGGTTCATCAGATTTATTCACGACGTCTCGGCTCTGGATACGGACTGACTACCTTCCGTAGGCCCATGGTTGGCCCAGCGTCGGGCAGCCAACAGCCTGCGCTCGAGAGCTCTTGAATGGAGGTCGAGGATGGAAAGCGTGCAACCGAACTTACAACGAACGGGGTACCTCATGGCAGTCGAGCGCATGCGCTCATTGGTTCTCAAGGACGAGGCGGCGAAGCGTTCGCAGATCCGTGACGAGATTCTGTTCCTCATCGACGTCGTCGATGCGTCGGGGCCACCCTCGCTGATCGTGCAATCGGCCTTAAACGTTGCTCGTTCACATGCTGTATTGGGGAAACCCATGCGTGCTTTGTCCCGTGTGGAAACGCTGCTGATCGAGAATCAGTGAAACGTCGGTCTTCGACGACGTGGTGTGCGTTTGGGCAAGTTTAGCGTTGCCCGTCGTGCGCGCGGCCGCGCCGAGTCGGCCAATCGCGCACAGCTTGCCTCATCCGGCTCCGCTCGCGCCTGTCTTCGACAACTAAAAGCTGGCGCATGGATTTGATCATGCCGTGTTGGGGAACCTTCAATTAGATCTCGCGGCGTAATGCTGCAGCAAGGGCTTCTAAGCTTACCGGCTTCAGCAGGCAGGCGTCGCAGCCAGCGTTACGGGCATTTGTCTCCTCTTGAGCGGCGAGGCGTCCTGTCACGGCGTCGATAGGGACTGATGCGAAGTTGGGCAGTTTGCGACTTCGCCCGACCAACTCATACCCGTCCATGTCGGGGAGAGTGGCGTGTGATGACCGCATCGAAGAGGTTTTGTCCTGCGAGCGCTAGCGCGTCGTCGGCACACGCAGCCATTGCAACCTGCGCGTTCTACATCGAAAGGAGATCCGCCATTGCTTCAAGTGCTTCGCGAGAAGCTTGGACCAGCTGCAAACGCTTTCCACTGAAGACTCAGACGTCGGGTAATAAGTCGCCTGCCGCCGAGCGCATGACGCTTGCGGGGGCAAGGAAACGACAAAGCGAGCGCCTTTTCCTTCGCCTGCGGAAACGCTTGGGCGCTGCTACCAGTGTCACTGGGCCAACTGTTTGACAAGCGAGGGCCCGATACCGAGGCCTCGTGCGGGCTGCCCCTTGTACTTGGTGAAACATCTCAAAGACGGAAGCGAGTGCGTGCGGTGCGAGCCCGCAGCCGGGATCCTTCACCTCGGGCCGCACATTGTCGTCATGTTGTCGGGCCTGCACAATCACACGTCCGCTTTTCGGCGTGAACTTGAGCGCGTTGCTCAAAATTTTCCAAACGATTTGCTCGATGCAAACCGCATGGCCCCCGATTAGCAGTGCAGTAGACGGAATATCCACGCGAAAATCGATGCTGGCGGCCTCAAAATCCTTCTGAATCGCGTCCGCGATGGTTCGGACAACGGCCACACACATCGGTCGGCGAGAAGCGCAGGGTGAGCTCGCCGGTCTGGATTCGCGAAAAAATCGAGCGCCTGCGCGACCACAGACTTCTGTATCGCAGCCGGAGACCTCCTGGGCCCCGAGCTCCCGGACGCTATTCACCTGCCATAGTTGAAGTAAGAGCGCATCGACCAGAGGTGACGCGTACATGACGCAAGACCTCCGCTTGTCGCGGTCGAGCGATGTGTCCGCCTATCGAAAAGGAACAGAGGGATGCCACATCATCAACTTAGGCGATTTCGAAATCGGAGCGGAGCACGGTGAGGGGCGAGTTCATTCCGGTCATCATCTTGCGGGTCGCCGTGGCAACTATCCTTTGGAGATTCACTTGCAGCGCACGGTTGTCGCCGGTTAGCGAGCCATCTGAGCCAAAAATGTCGGCCAGGCACTCATGTGTCACCTGTATCCGAAACGTTTTGTTGATAATTCGATGATTAAAGAAAAGATCGCCTTCCAATCTCAGCACGGGCAGTTTCCAAGAGGAATTCATGAAGAAACGTCCTATCTTGTTTTGCGCCCCTAGCGAACGCAATCCGCGGCGGGCGTACAGCGTAAGCGCGGGGCGTCCGGAATGTCGCTCGCGACTGTCAGTGTCTGTACATCCGAGCGCGTCGTCGCGCGTGAGCTGAACCGCCATCGTAGGCGCCCTCTTCGGTGTCGAATCGAAGAGCACTTTCGTGGCGAATCTCGGTCACTTTCGGACCAGTGAGATCGATATCGACAACGGTAAAGCTGAAACCGCCGGCATACAGGGGCTGCACCCGGACGTGAAATTCATGGTTTCCGACCTTAATCATGCGCGACATGGCGGGTTCCAGTGGTAAGGGATACATCGAGACACTGCGCGCTCTTTTTGCGGAAAACAGCGAAAGATGTTTGACATCCGGTGCCAGTGACATTCATAGCAACCAGCCCTTACTTCAACTTTCCACCGACCTGCGAAGCGAAGTGTTCAGTCGCTGAAGCGTCGTCCTCCGGAATAAGGCGACGCAGCACGGTGCCAATATTGAAGATCGAAGGGCAGGTCGGCGTGTTCACGCACGCGATACGGTGAATCCTCGATGTGCTACGACTGCGCGATGCAGTAGTCGGTCTTTGTGCGCCGCTGCGCCCACGCTGTCGCTAAACACCTCTCCGCATTCACAGAGCCTCCGCGGCCTACTCCCCTGAAGAGACGTAGCGCCACTTTGCTGCGTGGACATCGATATGCGAATCGCTGTCGAGCCGCTTCCGCGTGCGCTGCAAATCCGCCTGCCGTAACGCTTCAGTTCGAGCCTTCTGAGATGTGTCGTTGCCTTGCTTTGTGCCTGGCGTGGCTGGGATTAGCGGGCGGTTCGTCATCTCGGGAACTCCAGATAAGGTTGGTGTCTATCATTCACGAGGCGGTTGCACGTGTCGGCTGACGAGACCCAGACTCAGATGCTTACTGCGCCTTTAGCCTGCGCCGCATAACGCTACAAAGCAAGAACAATCGTCAAGGATTGGAGACGATCGTCGCGCAGCGGGCTTTTGAACCGAAGTTTCGTCGGCTAAATGGTCGAAGATCTTAATGTCGCAGCAGGAGTCGAAAGCTGGCCTGATCAGCCAACGAGCAACCCGCTCGAGGGCCGCCGAAACTGTGAAAAAGGCGATGGGTCAACCAGGCAGAAGTCATGATGCGAAAAAGCCGAACAAGCCGACGTCATATAGACAGCCGATTTCTCAGGGCCCACCGCGTTAGCGTATTGCTCGGCGACCGAAAGCTCGTGCCGCTTTATTTGTGTCGCGAACAGACATCGGGACTGCCCGACCCCATCGATGCCACGTAGACCAGCGTCTGCCAGCACGACCTTAATCGTCTCCGCTCGACAATCGCACAGGCCTCAGTGACGCGCTGGTTGGTAATCCAAACTACTCCGGCCAAGTCAAGTAGTTGGCTCATGGTCGCCAGCGATTCGTGCTCGCCATCGACGAACGGTACGTGGACCCCAGCGAGCCTCGAAATGTCATGCCGGATTGATAATGCTCGTTGGGTCAGCTGAAGCGTCGGTGAGCGGAAGACGCGCCGAGAATGCAGCACCCTGACCAACACCATCGGATTGCGCGCGTACGCGACCGCCATGGATTTCTGCGTGCTGTTGACGATTGACAGCCCCCGTTGCCGTACCCTTTTGGGTGCGCGAACTGCTTATCCTGTTGATTCATTTTGAAGACGTGTGGGCAGGAACACTGGATCCATCCCGAGGCCGGAATCGGTCACGTGAAGACGCGCTTGCCTCTCAGATCGCGCGAGTCTGATGGTGATTGACCGCCCCCGCGGGCGTGAATTTCACCGCGTTGCTAAGCAGGTTCCAGATGAACTGCTGCACGCGGACGGCGTCAGCGTTCACAATCAAGCTCTCTCACGCACGCTGATGTCCAGGTGAACACGCGCCCGTTCGGCCTCACTTTTCATGGCAGAGGGAAGGGCTGAAACACGGCGCTGGTCGGACAGCCGTATCGCGTCGTGCAGCCCACGCTTGGCGTATCAAGCGCGCATGTCAGAACCGGCTGGACGCAGCGGCCACTGTCGACGTAATGCAACTAATCGTCTTCGCCTCATATCACATTCAAAAGCTCCGCCAACAATCGGCGACCAGCGGAAGGGCGCGGAGCGACGAGCTCAGCCTGTAGCGAAGTCGGCCGCAGATAGCTCAATTTGCTTCGAAGGCCGCGCCAAGAGCTTTCGCTCGGCGATGGCATGAATGCGATGGAATCCGTCAACGAAGACCTTCAACGTTCGAGCGTCGTCCGCACTAGGCGCGAGCCAAAAGTACGCTTCAAGGGCTGCGCGGGACAGTGATACGGGACATACCCCCACTACCAATTCGCGAGCCCGACCGGATTTCGATGGGGGCCTGCGTTGGCACTAGGCAGCCGCGGGGTGATCGCCTCGGCTTAGTTGACCTCCGCAGCAACGGCGTTTTGTTCCTGATAACGTGGATCTGCATTTATTCACGCAGATTGCCAGCCGAGTACGGAAATCTGAACCAAACTCCGAATACCAAGAGTCGAAAACGCACTCTATATTTGAATTCAAAGGCCCATGCGAGGGGATAGTCGTGTGACGCCCGACCACGAAGTAATCGGCGATACGGCCGGAATGCGCGCATCCCGGTCTGCGCCTTTATGTGAAAGTCAGAGAGGCTCGCAGAGTTTGTAAGCGCCGGCATGCAGGCGCGTCGCTTACCCCTGAACCGACCGCCGGAGAGAACATGCTCGCGTTACTTCGTGGCCTAGTCATGTTTCTGATCTTACTGATGTGCCCAATGCTCCTCCATGCTGCGACTCGGCGTGTTGAACTCTTGCAAGGCGATCTCACACTATTCGATCAGCTGACAGGGGCGGTGATAGCGAAGTCTGAGTCCGTCTATGGGCGAATGATGGCTGCCAATGGGGTCGATCCCACCTCAAATAAGGGACGATTGATTCTCGCTTGGGTAATCCGGATCAGCCGAGACATCAACATCGCTGACAGCGTACACCGCATGGGAAACGCCTCTCTGAATCCCGGCGTTCGTACGAAACTGATGTCCGGTGGCCTCCATCTGGTGCCCCCGCCGTTGCGTCTGCAGTACGTCGAACTTGTCTCGCATTTCCTCGACACGCTCGTTCCGTTCGACTGCTTCGGCCTGAACGATATGAGCGAGGTGCTTAATCGGATTCCGATGAGTAACATGTCAGAAGCCCAAATCGACGTGTATTTTCGCGTGCTGTTGGCGGCCCTCCGCGCAAGCGAAACCGACGCTGAACAGGAGTCACTCGGTGCGCAGCAACTTGCACGGGCCGACGAGGGCCTGAGGCGGTCTTTGCTGCATGAACTCGGGTATCTTCAGGCCAACGTCGCTCGCTACGCGACTTACGCTCAGGACCCTACAGCCGCCGCGCCGATCGACGCGTGTTGGGCAATGCGCGTGACGATGCACGCTATGCTGGCGCTGCCAGACCCCGAGCGCGACATTGTGTTACGGAGAACCTTTCAGTCACAGCATGGAACGCGATGACTCGGCTCAAGGCTGACCATTGTCAAGATTCCAAGGACGCCGCTGACGATCCGGCGAAGCCGTAATTGGAGCCGCCGATCCCCCTCGGTCATTTGGAACGCTGCGCTTCAGCGCCCGCCTTACGGGCGTTATCATAGTTAGCAGGCGGTCAAAGCGTACCTAAAGAGCTCGATGCCCTGCTTCGGGCGAAGAACAGATCTGAGAAGCCCGTGGGTCAAATTCCGACTAGGCGGCAGATACCAGCGTGCGTGCCGCCGGTATGGCCGGAACGCCGCCTCAAAACTTGTAGGCTCGTTCGCTACAGAGCGCTCGCAAGGACGCAGCGCCTCGGCACGCTACATCGGAGATACCCCGACCTGACCGGGTTCGGACCGCAAGGCGACGTCGACGCCTACTCGCGACCGGACACACTTCGAGGGACCGGTTCGCCGCTCTGCATACTAGGTTCAGCGTGTTCACAAGTGTGCTTCGGCGTCCAGTTGTCGGCTGGAAATCCGCGAGGCATCGAGGCGTCCAACAAAATGAGCACAAGCCAGTGACCTTCTTCCTTGCCGATTCCGGTCAGAAGCATCGGCTCGCCCGGAGGGACGATGACCGGCGGCGCGCCGGGCCGGCCGATCTGCTTGCCGTGCGTGGTCTCCAGACACTGTGCGCCGGACAGAACGAGCCACGCTTCGGTGCCGGGATGACGATGTACCGTCGACTGCATTCCGGGTTGGAAATTGCCCTCCATGTAGGTTGCCATGAATGCCTTGGCAACAGGCAGCTTCAAGGGGCCCACGTTGCCGACATGCTCGCCGGAGGATGCTTGCCAAGATTTGCCCGCAATGGTGAAAAGCCTGACCTGACCGAGGATTTCGACAACCGTTCCGTTTCTCTCCCTGGCTGCCTCGGCAGCCGGACGGCTCGCGAAGCGATCGATATGCCAATAGAGCGGACCGCGTGGCAGGCCGCGAAGATGTTTTTCCGCATGCACGAAGCATCCGAATTCGGTCTTTCGTTCTGCTACAGGTATGCAAGTGCCACCCGTTTGCGCGGAGGAAGCGATTGGACTCGAGCCGCTTTAGTTGCTCTGACTTGCTCCCCGCATTTAGTACGGTGGCGGCGTAGAGTCCGTTTCCAGGGAGGAACTCCAATGAAAAACGCGATCCCCGAAGAACGAAGCAGCAGCATCTTCAAGGAAGCGGACACGGGTCCGGAGCTGGAGCTCACTGCGCGCATGCGTTATCGAGTCTGTCGTATAAGTTCCGGGGCTTGTCGTTGGCGCCAGCGCTGGTAGATGCCCGTCACGATCAAGGCAATGACGAAGTACGTCACGACGAGCACCAGGGTTCTGACTCCGACGAACTCCGTCGCGACCACCAAGGCGACGCCGACGTGCCGCATGGCGGAGGTGATCGCGAGCGCCGTCCGGTCATTCGCATCGGGGCCGCCGAGCGTCTGACCGATGATCAAGGCAATGACCATCAGCGCGACGAACGAGAGCACGCCTTGCCAGGTGAGGCCCACGAGGTGCTCTCTGTGCGTGACCAGCAGGGCGATGGCAGAGATCGACAGGACGATCCATGCGATTTTCATGACCTGGTTCGACACCCGTGTCGCGGCGTGGGGGAACACGATGCGAAGGCCCATGCCGACCATAATCGGCAAAAGAATGGTTTTCGCGATGTCCGTCACGACAGTGCGTACCGACAGCTTCACTTCGACGTCGAACCAGTCGCTCAGGAACGCCGTCCATACGGGCACGGCGACGATCGCCACGAGCGAAGACGTGATCAGAAGGCTAAAGATGTATTCCTCGCTGTGCAATTTCTTGAGCCGGTTCGGAAGCAGCGGCGCGCCCGCGGATACGGCGAGCGCCAGCATCGCTGCCTTGACACCTCGCTCAATGGGTAAAATCAGCACGATGCCAAACGCGACCAGCGGAACGAGCAGATACATCGCGGTCAGGGAACGCAGCAGCATGCCGGGCCGGCGCCATATGAATGTGATATCTTGCAACGAACTTCCCGCACCGACGCCGGCAATCAGCACGCCGATGGAGAGCTTAAGCAGGATCAGCACGGTTTCTGTCACGGCACTGGCACCCTTGAACAGGTACGGCGAAGCTCTACGCTCAGAGCAACCTCACGATGATGCTCATGAAGAGAAAGCTGCCCGAAAGGGCCATGATTAACGCGACGAAGAATGTCGGTCGGCAAACGCTGACAGGATGATACTCACGCAGGCTGACGATCAATCGCCAGTATTCGGTCGTTCCCAATACCATCGATATTGTGCCCAGTCCGGTGAGAAAGAGGCCGATGGTCCGAGGGCTGTGCGGATGCGCGAGATGCACGCCGGCTTCCCGGAATCCTTCCAGCAGCTTGTAGATGGTGAAGCCGAAGCTGATCATCGAGAGCGCGGTGCGCGTCCATGCCATTAACGTGCGGTCAGCGGCCATCAGCGTGCGCGTCGTTGCGAGGTCAGTTCGCTCTTCGGCCAGTTGATTCGCCGAGCGTGCTTCCACGTTTGCCAAACCAGCCTCCGTAGGGATCTGTCGGCTCGAATTGGGCACTGCGTTCCAGTGTTGCTGCACACGGATATAACGGCGGCTTGCGTGCGTCAACGTAAATTTGGTGCGCGCGACTAACGATTGCGAGAAAACCGCCACTTAAGTACCTGCTTCAATCCGATTAATTCTAAAAAGGCGAAAATGCGTTTGCTTTCTGCACGCGAGCTGTCTTAAATACGAATCACGTTTGTGTCTACGACGTTCTGCTTCCGAATTCCTACCCAACAAATGTTGAGGCGCCCGGCGTATGGTGTCGGGCAATCTTTCGGCACTCTAACAATGGAGGGGCGTTACGGCGATGGAGGCCACGTTGCGGTCATGCGCTTCGTCATCGACGATCGACGATTCCCAGGCGGCCGCGATCCGGCCACGGGACGCGCCGCCGCGCTTTCATTTGCTGGCCAAGCCGAGCGGCTCGACGTGCAACATCGACTGCAAATACTGCTTCTTTCTGTCGAAAGAGGCGCTGTATCCGAATGAAAAACATCGGATGTCGCAGGCGACGCTGGAAACCTATATTCGTCAGCTATTGGAATCGCATCGCACGCCGGAAGTCACCGTCGCGTGGCAAGGCGGCGAGCCCACGCTGATGAAGGTGGAGTTTTTCAGGCGCGCGGTCGGATTCGTCGAGAAGTACCGCAAGCCCGGCCAAGTGGTGAAGCACACTTTTCAGACCAACGGCATTCTGCTCGATGACGAATGGTGCGAGTTCTTTAAAGCACATGATTTTCTTGTCGGCCTGAGTGTCGATGGTCCGCGTGAATTGCACGATACCTTTCGCGTCGATCGCCGCGCGCAAGGCACCTTCGATCTCGTCATGAACGGCTGGCGGCAATTGCGCAAGCATGGCGTCGACTTCAATATCCTGTGTACGGTCAATGCCGCGAACGAGCAACATGGCCGCGCGGTGTATCGCTTTTTTCGCGACGAACTCGGCGCGAAGTGGATTCAGTTCATTCCTGTCATCGAGCGCGCGACGGAGCAGACTATTCAGCTCGCGAATCGCGGCTGGAGCGAGCGAGAAGGCCACAAGCGCGTGCTCTACACGCAGACCGGCACGCTCGTCACCGACCGCTCGGTCGGCGCGAAGCAGTACGGCGTCTTTCTCATGGATGTCTTCGAAGAATGGGTGCGCCGCGATGTCGGCCGGGTCTTCGTGCAATTGTTCGATGTCACGCTCGAAGCGCTTTTCGGCCGCCATTTGTTATGCATTCACGCGCCGACGTGCGGGCTCGGTCCCGCGCTCGAATATAACGGCGATCTGTATTCGTGCGATCACTTCGTCGAACCGGGCTATCGCCTCGGCAATATCCACGAGACGCACATGCTCGAACTCTTGGCGTCGCCCGAGCAGCGCAAGTTCGGCAGCGACAAGCGCGACACGCTGACGGCCCAATGCAGACAGTGCGATGTGCGAGCGCTATGCAATGGCGGATGCCCGAAAGACCGATTCGCGCGGTCGAAGGACGGCGAGGCGGGGCATAACTATCTGTGCGCGGGGCTCGAATTCTTCTTCAGGCAATCGCGCCCCGCAATGGAGACGATGGCGAAGCTCTATCGCGGTGGCCGTCCGCCTTCCGACGTCATGGCGATGATCGCCATCGACGACAAGCGGCGCGGTCCTTATGCGCCTTGTCCGTGCGGCAGTGGCAGGAAGTTCAAGTTCTGCCACGGCGATAACGCGCCGCGTCGTTCGTTCCACCCAGGGAGCAGTGAAGAGCGGCGCACGTCGTGACGGGACGTTAGCGCCCGATGACGTCGGTGGCCGTTACGGCTCACAGAGCAGGAACCGGCGAGCGACCTTCTGGCTCGGTTCGGTGATTGATGCACCTTCTTCGCCCGGTCTGGCG
>NZ_FCOM02000120.1 GCF_001544695.2 Caballeronia arvi | reverse complement strand
AAGCCGGGTGACCGGCCTCTCACTGACCACCAGCGTCGGACCGTAGCCCCTACCGCGCGAGCGGTTTAGTCCTCCGGCCATTTGCGGTCGTTGGTCTTCAGTGCTTAAACGGACCCTCACGTGTCCGCTTCCAGTTTCATAACCGACGTATTAGGCCGATTGAGTGTTCGCGCGACCTGTCGAAGAGATGATCTGCAGACGTCTCAAGCAACGCGTGCACTTCTAACGCAAGTAAGCGAAGACACCCAGCGCGGTTATCACGGTAACGGCCCCGCCGATCCGCGTCGCGATCTGCGCGAACGGCATCAACTCCATTCGGTTGGCGGCTGTCAGGATCGCGACATCACCGGTGCCGCCGAGTCCACTATGCGTTGCATTCACAATCGCCGCTTCCACGGGATACATCCCTACCATCCGTCCAACGAAGAATCCGGTCGAAGTCAGCGCGAGCACCGTCGACACGGCGGTCACGATATTGATCCAGTGAAACGCGGTGACGATTTCACCCCACGGCGTCATCGCGACGCTGATGGCGAACATCAGCGGATAGGTGACTGCCGTCGAGAAGAATCCATACATGAAGCGCGCGCCGCCCCGCACTCGCGGCGACACCACTTGAAATAGCTGCGCGGCTACCACGAGCACGAGCATGACGACCGGAGCCGGCCAGCCGAACAGTTGATGGCTCAGCACACCGAGCAGATAGAGCGCGATCGCCGTCGCGCCCGCTGCGGCGACCGAACTCACATCGAATTCGAACGAGGGCGCGGCGGGCTGGCCGGCGCCGTCATCCGATCCGGCGATGGTGAGTTGGCCATTCCCAGTTAGTCTGGGCTTGCGCGTGCCGAGGTAACTCAGCAAACCCGCGCAGCAGATTGCAGCGATGTTGCCGAGCATCACGGCCGAGAGCACTTGCGCAAAGAGCGGTCCCTGCTCGACGCCCAGAATCTGCGCATAGCCCGCGGATAGCGGCAGCGCGCCCTCGCCGACACCGCCCGCCATGATGGGCACGACGACGAAGAAAAGCGCGTGCTTTGCCGGCATGCCGAGCGCGACGCCGACGCCGGTCCCCACTATCGCCGCGACGACCGAGCCGCTCGCAACGGGAATGAAGATGCGCACGAAGCCCTTGATCAACGTGCGCCGGTCCATGCTAAGCACGCTGCCGACGATGATCGCCGCGATGAAGAGATAGAGGAAGTTCGAACTCTTCGTGAAGTCGGTGACCGCCTTGACGACCGGCGCGGGCATCAGTTTGTAGTAGACGAGCATCGACGGAATGAACGCAGCGAAAATCGATGTCGCGCCGATGTGGCGAATCCACGGAATGCGCTTCGCGAGTTCCGCGCACGTAAAGCCGCCGACCGCCACCAGTGCGATACCGGTAGGCAGGTCCGATGCGAGCTTGCCCTTTAGCGTCATTGCTGCGAGCACGGCCAGCAGCGCAAAAAACACCGGTACGGGCAACGCGCCAATGCGCGTGTCGAACACGCCCCACCAGCGCTCCGTAAGAGATTTCGGATGGGCCTGTGCCGCGGCTCGTTGTGTCGTCGCCGATTCCATACGTCTGTCCCCGTTCGATTTGTTTGAGGCGTGTCGGTCAGACGAGGAGCAACAGCGCGACGCCGTAGACCACCGTGCCGAGCAGGAAGGTCATCACGGTGAAGCCAAGTACGCGCTGCACGCCGATGCCCGCCATCGCCACCACCGGCGCGGCCCAGAACGGCTGCATCATGTTCGATACCTGTTCGCCCATTGCGACCGCCATGGTCGTCGCGGGCACCGATGCATGCAGGGCGACGGCGGCCGGAACGACGAACGGACCCTGCACGGCCCAGTGACCGCCGCCGCTTGGAATGAAGAACGTCACGATCAGCGAACACATGTAGCTCCAGAAGGGCAAGGTGTGCGCGTTCGAGATCGCGATGAAGAAGTGCGAGATCACATCCGGCAAGCCAGTTGCGTCCATCATGCCCATGATGCCGCCATAGAGCGGGTATTGAAGCATCATCGAGCCAGTTTGCCTGGCCGCGTTCTTCACGGCATCAGCATAAGCAAGCGGGTAGCCATGCAGGATCACGCCCGCGATGAACATGATGAAAATCACGGCATTCACGCCGGAAAACGCCATATGCTGAACCTGTGCAAGCACGATGAACGCAATGCCCGCCGCGCCGATGAACGCGCTGCCGAGCCATGAATACTCGATCCAGCGCGCGAAACTCAGCTTGCCCTTCGGCTTCGCGCGCACGGGGGCATCGGGGTTCTTCTCGGTATCGAGCACGACGGCGTCTTCATCGCGCGGCTTGAGGAACGCAAGCACGAACGGCATCGCGACCAGCATGACGATCGTCGGCACGAGATTGAAGCTCGTGAACACGGTCGTGCTGAAGGGCAAGACCTGACCGGTCAACTTCTGCACCACGTTCATCGCGCTGCCGGGCGTGGACTGCGCGAGCGCGATCGAACTGGAGATGCCGCTCGCCCACACGACCCAGCCGGAGAAGCCCGCCGCGACGATCCACGCGAAGTCGACGCGCATGCGCTTCGCCACTTCACGCGCGAGCAATGCACTGACGACGAGCCCGAGCCCCCAGTTGCAAAACGACGCGATCGCGACCAGCAAAAAGGTGAGCGTCGCGGCCTGCACCGGCGTGCGCGCGATCGACACCAGCGCCTTGAATATGCGCTGCACAGGTGGCGCATGCGCGAACGCGTGGCCGGTCACGAGAACGAGCGTGATCTGGAAGGCGAACGTGAGAATGTCGAAAAACCCTTTGTACCAGCCACCGACCAGCCGTGCGAACGACGCATGCGGCGCGAAGATCACGGATAGCACCGCGACGATCGCGGTGATGAGGATCGCGAGGACGAAGGGATCGGGAATCGTGCGTTCGAACAGGCTGATCGTCGCTTCGGTAAAGCGCGTCTTGCGTGCGGGCGCGGCTGCGGCTGCGGGTTTCATGCAATGTCTCCGGTATTGGATGGCTCCTACGCGTTCTGTGTGCGTTTGGGCGCTGATGCTTTTAGATGGGGAAATCGTAGAGTTTCGCGGGGTTGTCGACGAGAATGCGCTTGCGCATCGCTTCGTCGCCACTCCATGTGGCGAGCAGGTCGATGAGCGCCGTGTCGTCGGGTTTCCGCGATTCCGTGACGTGCGGCCAGTCGCTGCCCCATACCGTGCGCTCGGGTAGCGCGGCGATAAAGGCGCGGGCGGTTGCGGTCGTATCCGCATACTGGCCTTCGAGACCGACAGCCGAGTCCAGATACGGGCCAGAAAGCTTGACCCACACGCGGCCAGAGTCGGCAAGGCGTCGAACGATCGCGTAGGCCGGATGCGACGTGCCGGCCGGCAGCGGCAGGCGCGCGAGATGATCGAAGACGATGGTCGAGGGAATACGCGCGAGCATCGCTTCATGCTCGACGATCTGTTCCGCCGTCCAGTGCAACTGAACATGCCAGCCGAGTTCAGCGACGCGTTGCGCGAGCGGCTCGACCATATCGAAACGCACGACGGCATGCTCCGGCGTGTAGAGCGTGAAGCGAATCCCGCGAATGCCGCCGTCATGCAGCGCGGCGAGTTCGCTATCCGTGACATCCGGACGCAGCACCGCGACGCCGCGCGCGTGGTCGATGCCGAGTTGGGCGATCGCATCGAGCGTCACGCTGTTATCGGTTTCGTAGACGCGCGGCGTGACGATGACCGTGCGTTGCGTGCCGATGCGTGCCTGCACTTTGCGGTAATCGGCGACCGTCGCGCCTTCGACGAATGCTTGAACCGGACGATCGCCGAGAAAGCGCCGATCGTAGATGTGCATGTGCGAATCGCATGCGTTTGCGGGTAGATGGAACGGCATCGCGTGTCTCCCTACAGCACTGCGCGCGTCGCGCGCAGCGATTCGATCGCGTCGTCGGTCCAGCCGAATTCGCGCAGGAGCGCATCGGAATGCTGGCCGAATGCGGGCGCGGATGCCGGATCGCGTCCGGGCGTCGCGCCGAATCGGATCGGATGCTTGATGCCGCGATAGCTGCCGATGCCCGGATGATCGAAGCGCGTCACCATGTCTTCGGCCACGACTTGCGGATCGTCGAACATGTCTTCGACACCGCGCGCGGCCGCACAGGGCACGGCGTCGCCGAACAGCGCTTCCCATTCGAGCGCCGTACGCGCCTGAAGTGCGGCGTGCAACTGCGGAACGATTTCGTCGCAATGCAGCGCGCGCTTGCGTACCGAGTCGTAGCGCTCGTTCTGCGCGAGCGCTACGAGGCCGGTCTTCTCGCACAACGAGTGCCAGAAGTGCGGCGTGTTGGCGGAAATGTACAGATGACCTTCACGCGTCGGATGGATTCCGGTGATGCCACCCGAGCGCATGTCGCGACCGATGTCCTTCGGTTCGCCCTCGGCCCAGATCATGCGGGCGGACTGCATCGTCAACGCGCTGCGCAAGAGCGACACGCCGACATATTGCCCGGCGCCGCTGCGTTCGCGCTCGAAAAGCGCCGACGACACGCCCGCTGCGACGAGCGCGGCCGCGTAGTAATCGACCACCGATCCGTACAGAATCTCGGGGGGGCCGCCGCGTTTGCCCTGCAACGTGCACATGCCCGTCATCGTTTGCAGCACCTGATCGTAGCCCGCCTTGTCCTTGTTCGGGCCGGTGTCGCCGTAGCCCGTCACCGCGCAATAGATCAGGCGCGGATTGACCTCGCGCAATTGCTCATAGGCGATGCCAAGCCGCGCGGGCACGCTCGGACGGAAGTTGTGGACGAGTACGTCGGCGGCCTCGACGAGACGCATCAGCACCGCGAGGGCCTCCGGCTGCTTGAGGTCAAGTACGAGGCCACGCTTGCCGCGATTCACGCCGAGGAAAGCGCGACTTTCGGCTTCGAGCGTCGACGGATACTTGCGCAGATTGTCGCCCGTCGGGGGTTCGATCTTGATGACGTCGGCACCCTGATCGGCGAGCAGCGTGCATCCGTATGGACCCGCGATATACGCGCTCAGGTCGAGCACGCGCACGCCCGAGAGCGGCCCGCCGCCTGCGGCGCGAGATTGATTGGCCGAAGCTTGCATGAAATTCTCCGTCTGTTCGAGTGGGTCTGCGCGTCTCAGCTTGCGGCGTCCGCGCTCGCAAGTGCGACGCACTGTTCGTCCGTCAGCAAACCGAGCCGCCGTGCCTGGGCGACGAGCACGCGTGCGCGTTCGACGAACGGCGGATCGATCATCCTGCCATCGACCACATAAGCGGCGACGCCCTTCGATTCGGCGTCACGCGCTGCCTCGACGACACGCACCGCATGCGCGATGTCTTCGTCCGACGGGCGAAAGATCTCGTTCGCGAGCGCGATCTGGCTCGGGTGGATGCAACTCTTGCCAAGAAACCCCATTGATCGCGCGAGCTGCGCCTCCGCGCGGAAGCCCGCTTCGTCCTTGATATTGGCAAATGCGGAGTCGTAGGCGAACACGCCGGCCTCTCCCGCCGCGATGCGCAACCCGAACATCGCCTGCTGGACTGCGGCCACGTCGCGGCGTCCGACGCCGAGCGGCTCGAACAGGTCGCCAAGACCCAGTTGCAGCCCGGCCACGCGTTCATGCGCGCCCGCCAGTTCGGCGGCATGACGGAACGCCCTGGGCGATTCGATGTTGAGCAGCAGCTTCACGGGCCGGTCAACGCCATTCGCACGCTCTGCCTGTTCGATTGCGGACGCCGCCGCACGAACCTCATCGACAGTTTCGGGCTTCGGAAGGTTGATGTAGTCCAGCCCGGGCTGAACGACGGCGTTGATGTCGGCGGTGAAATGCCGCGATTCGAGCGCGTTCACGCGAACGATCAGCACTTTTGCATGGCGCCTGAGGTCGCTCGCGCGCAAGAGCTCACGAAGCGCATTGCGCGCCTCTTGCTTGCGTTCGGCGGCGACCGAATCCTCCAGGTCGAAGGACAAGGCGTCGGCGGCGCTCGCGAGCGCCTTGTTGAACAGTTCCGGCCGCGATGCCGGTACGAAGAGTTTGCTTCTCATGTCTCCAGCCTCTCGTTTTATCGCTGGAAACAAGTCTAGGGCCGCCATAGATTTAGATAAACTATCTGCATCTATCTTCAAAGAATAGGTAAATTATCTTTATGGATATCGATTTTCTCGCCAATCTGCTGCTCGTGGTCGATAGCGGGTCGATGGCCGAAGCGGCGCGTCGCATCGGCGTGACGCCGGCGGCCGTCGCCCAACAGATTCAGGCGCTGGAGCGCGAACTGGGCGTCTCGCTTTTCGTGCGCGCCGGACGCACGGTCATCCCGACGGAAGCCGGGCATCGGGTGATCGAAAAGGCGCGCGGACTCGTGCGCGAGTGCTCGGAGCTCAAGGCTTTCGCGCTGGAAGGCGAAGCGGCGGGCGAGTTGCGCATCGGCACGATCACGACGGCGCTACTGAGCCTGTTGCCCGATGTGCTTGCACACTTTGCGGCTGAGTTTCCGCACGCCAAGGTACTGATACGGGCAGGAACGTCGATGGAGTTGTACGAGACGCTGCAGCGCGGTGACCTCGATGTGGCGATTTGCCTTCATCCAGCGTTTGCGCTTCCTAAGGCCTATGACTGGCATCTGTTGCGCGAGGAGCCGATTGTCGTGCTAGCGCCTTTGCGAATGAAGGATCGGGAACCGCACGAATTGCTACGCCGCGAGCCGTTTATTCGCTATGACCGTTCGCTCGGCGGCGGCAAGCAGGCTGATCAATACCTCCGCGCGGCGAAAATCATTCCGCACGAGTTGTTCGAACTGAATTCGCTGATGGCCATCGCGATGATGGTCGACCGTGGGCTCGGGGTGTCGCTCGTCCCTGACATCATCTCGCCTTTGACAGCGGGGCTCGTCATCGCGAGGATGGCACTGCCGAGCAAGACGGAACCGCGGCGCTTCGGTGTGCTTTGGCACAGGTCATCGCCTCGCGCACGTTTAATAAAAGGGCTTCTTGAATGCGCCGAGCATGTACTGGCGTGGGAAGGACATCGCGGGAAACGCTGATGCGGAGCAACCGGCGCTGACTTGTCTCGAATTCAGCGTTCCGGCGACGGCTTTACTCTCGACTGCGGCCGTTGCGTTCACGAAGCTTCGAACGTCAGAAATGGGTCCGACTGCGGAAGTGTTGCAGCGGCCTCGGCGGGCGACTCCGCGTTCCTACTATGAGCATCGGCAACCGGGCCATCAGGCGTCATTCGCCGTGTCTTTCGCTTTGACATTTGACCGGCCGCCCACGCCAAGAGCGGACGTATGGCGACATGACGACAGGCGGCCGGCGGTCCTCTCTTCAGACATCGATCGTAATCCGTGGCCCAACAGATGATGCCGAATCGTCGACTATCGTCATGCGACGTCGAAAGGTGACAGCGACAACGCTCATCAATGCGCCCGCCACAAGATCTATGGCGTGGTGTCCGCCATAAACCGGCGTGGCCGACAGCATCATCATGTTCAGCACGACTAGCGGCACAAATACCCGAGTTTTACGCACGGACCAGCACAGCAGCGCACCGATCACGGTATGCATCGACGGCATGGAAATCAAGCCTTGCATATGAGAGACATCGATAGTTCTCAATGTGCCGGATCGCAGTAGTTCGAATTGCGTCCAAGGGGAAATGTCGGCGTGATATTGCCCCCAGTAATATTTCGCTGCGCCTGTCGTCGGAGCGAGATACGAGACGATGATCGCTACAACCAGAGTCGAAGCCAGTAACTCGACGAGTTCGACGAGTCTTTCGCGCCTGTCGCTCAGGGCGAGAAATGCCATCACAACCAATTGCCCCCAAATCGTACAGTCGTACAGGATGCCAGCAAGGTGCGCATAGTCGGGGTGGCTGGTGAACCATTGGTAATAACCACCCCAATGGAAGCCGAGACTTAAGTCGGCCGCTGCCAGGAACGAATCGGTCAGCGGGTGCGCAGTGCTAGCGACGAGATAAGAAAAGATCATTGCGGCCGTCGAGAATGCCGTCGCAACTGCGTACGCTTCGCACAAGGCGCGTATCATTCTCGAGCGGCGGCAACTCCCGAACACGAGGGGCAGGAAACAGGCGGCGATGAACATCGCTCTGTTCAGCAGGCTTTGCCATTGTATTTGCCATTCGCCATAGACCAGCCAGACGACATCCACGAGTACGATCGTCGTCAACAGCGCCCATGTGAAGCCGAACGTCCGGCCCGACGTGGTGTGATCGAAACTGCTGCGCTGCCATGCCGTTCGGAGGTTTGACTTCATCTTCTCGCTTGTTTTTGTCTCGACTTGATCGCTGGTTTAACGGCTTCTCGTTCAAAGACTTGAATTCGCGAATGGTGCAGTTCAGGGAAGAGGAGGTCTAAAAAAAGACGCTATTGCGGACAGCGAGCGAAGACCGGTGCAAACTGCCGTACATTTGCAAGATAAAGGAATGGCCGACGGCTTGCTCACGGAGTCGATGGGAGATTGACCGTTGTGGCCTGAGAAGCGCCCTCGGACCAACTTGTACCCCGCGACGCAAATGGGTCGTCTTCTGCCTGACGCATTGGAGCCAACGCGGCCATTCACGGATCAGGGGACCCGGTTCATGCGGACAACCGCAAAGGCCGGATAAGACGCGTTCGTCATTCCAACTGTATGGTCCGTTGCAGGACATGGTCAGCGTCTCAACGTTGTCGCACGGCCGCGGAACTCCACGCGCTGGATCGCCGCATTTGCAGCGCCGCTGTCGCGTGACACTGCTGCGGCGCGGATGTAGTAGCCTCCTCTTAATTCACGCGGTGCGCGACCCAGGCGGGACCGTGCCCCACTGAACCACCAGGCATGGCACTGCGCGTCTGTCAAAATAGCGTTCTGCCGTTTCGCTGCCGTGCCGCTGGCAACGTACCACAACTGACCTTCTCGTAAATGCGCATTTTCGGAATAAGCCTTTACGTCATCATCGCCGTGTTCTTTGCGGTGCATGCCGTGCGCACGCAGCAGAACATGTACTGGCTGCTAATCCTGTTTCTCTTCCCTGGCCTTGGCAGTTTGGTTTACTTGTTCGTCATCTACTTGCCCGCCCTACGCCAGTCACGTGGGGCAAGGGCGGCAACGAGGGCGATCTCTCAGCTTGTCGATCCCAACCGAGCGGTGCGCGAAGCGCGCACGAATTTCGATCGCGCGCCAACCGTCGCGCATCGCATGCGGCTGGGTGCAGCGCTCCTCGATACAGGAAATGCCGTCGAAGCCCTAGAGCATTACAGAGCAGCGGCCAGTGGGCCGTTCTCATCCGATCCGGATCTACTTCAAGGGCTGGCACGTGCGCAGTTTGTTAGCGGCGATTTTTCGGCCACACAGGAAACACTGGAAAAACTGTTCGCCGTCAATTCCCTCGCCCGCCAGCAACCCGAGCCTGCACTGCTGTATGCGCGGGCTTTGGCAACGATGGGCGCGCCAGGCACACGCGCCGCGTTCGAGACGGCGCTTAAAAGCGCAAGCGACGCAGCACCCCGTTGCCTGTACGCCGATTGGCTAACGACGCGGCCCGACGATGCCGACCGCCATCGCGCGCGCGAACTTTACGCCGAGATTGTGCACGATGCCAAACATTGGCCACGCCACGCTCGCGAACATAACAGCGAGTGGCTGCAACGGGCCCAGTCCGCCCTAAGCCGATAATCCACGGGCTCTCGTGGAAGAGCAGCAGACTTTGGCTACGGCGTCGGTCCAGCCCGAGGCATATAGCGCCTCGGACGCTCATCTGTCTTCGTTCGATCGAGCCGAGTGCAGGTTAGTTTCTGCCGTTTGAACAGCAGATAAACCTTACCGTCAGAACAACTGCAGATCTTGACATTGCCGTCGCGCGACCGTGCAGTCTCCGCGTACGGCAAAACGTGACGCCTGGCGCGGAGCTACCATGCCGCCTCGTTCGAACCGATCAGAATTTGGCATTCAGCCTGACTATATGACGCATGAAGGGACGACGTGATCGAGAAGACTTCCACCTCGTCTTCCACCACAGCGTCGTTAAATCTACCTGTGCAGCGGCGCAGCCGACTTAGGGCATTCGCATCATGTGTATTAGCCTAGACCGCATCTGACAGGTAGTCGGAGAAGCAAAGGAAGAAAGCGGTTTAATGAGGGATCAGTTTC
>NZ_FCOM02000236.1 GCF_001544695.2 Caballeronia arvi | reverse complement strand
TGGCTGGGTCGGCCCCCGCAAACACCGGACATGCGGCAACGCTTAAATTTTGAGGTAGTCTTCTGCCTATGTTTAAGCCTAGTCACAACGTGGAACCACTAGAAGTTCTGACCCAGCCGGAGCAGCGCCGCCGGCGTTCTGTTGAAGAGAAGCTAGCGATAGTTCGCGAGACGTTCGAGCCCGGTGCAACGGTTTCTGGCGTCGCTCGCCGCCATCAAGTAAATGCCAACCAGGTCTTCGGCTGGCGCAAGCTCTATCAAGACGGGAGCCTATCGGCGGTCACTGCCGGCGAGCAGGTTGTGCCGGCATCGGACCTAGCCGAAGCGATGAAGCAGATTCGTGAGCTGCAGCGATTGCTGGGAAAGAAGACGATGGAGGTAGAAATCCTCCGTGAAGCAGTGGAGTATGGTCGAGCAAAAAAATTGACTGCGCGCTCACCATTGCTGCCGGGGGACGACCGTTGAAAACGGTCTGTGAAGTCCTGGGTGTGTCGCGCTCAAATCTCGCAGTCAAATCGAAGCGGTCGGCTGATTGGGTCGACCGCCGCAAGATGCCCGTCCTCGACGACATGGCGCTTGTCGCCGACCTTCACGAGCTGTTGGGCGACGTGCCGACATATGGATACCGACGTGCTTGGGCGCTGCTGAGGCGAAGCCGGGATGCACTGGCTCAACCGCGCGTCAATGCAAAGCGGGTGTATCGCGTGATGCGTCGCCACGGCTTGCTGCTTGGACGTCGCCCTCGTCAAGTCGCGTCTACGCGTCGGCATGATGGCAAGGTCGCGGTGGACAGAAGCAACGTGCGCTGGTGCTCGGATGGCTTCGAGTTCCGCTGCGATGACGGTGCTCCATTGCGTGTCGTCTTCGCACTCGACTGTTGCGACCGCGAAGCCATGAGTTGGGCCGCAAGCACAGGCGGTTACACTGGCGACATGGTGCGTGACGTCATGCTTCAAGCCGTCGAGAACCGCTTCGCCGGCGCGTTGAAGACCGAAACGGAAGTCGAGTGGTTAAGCGACAATGGTTCCTGCTACATTGCCGACGACACATTAAAGTTCTCTCGGAAAATCGGACTGAAGCCGGTCACGACACCCGTCAGAAGCCCGCAAAGCAACGGGATGGCCGAGAGCTTCGTTAAAACGATGAAGCGTGATTATGTTTCGTGGATGCCGAAACCCGACGCCAGGACGGCGTTGCAAAATCTTGCCATCGCGTTCGACCACTATAACGAGTCACACCCGCACAGCGCCCTGAAATACCGCTCGCCTCGTGAGTTTCGTCGGCAAGCAGTTTCTCCAACCTAAGCGTGACCGGGTGTCCGGTTATGCGGGGGCAAGTCCA
>NZ_FCOM02000119.1 GCF_001544695.2 Caballeronia arvi | reverse complement strand
TGCGACGACCGAGCTATCGACCGTGATTCGCAACGGCGAAAGCGGCTTCATCCATACGGATACGCAGGCGCTCATCGACGCGATGCAACACTTGCTGCGCGATCCCGCCGAAGCGCGGCGTCTCGGCGAAGGCGCGCGGCGAACCGCACTGGACCGCTTTCATATCGACCGCTTCGCCCGCGACTGGGACGAAGCGTTGCGCTACGTATGCAGCTAGCCGATCAAACAGACAGGACATGACGACATGAGAGAAGCGTATAGAAAGCGGATTCTGGTGACGGGCGGCGCGGGCTTTCTCGGCTCGCATCTGTGCGAGCGGCTGCTGGCGCTGGGTCATGACGTGCTGTGCGTCGATAACTTTTACACGGGCACGAAAGACAACATCGCGCATCTTCTCGATAGCCCGAACTTCGAATTAATGCGTCACGACGTGACGTTTCCACTCTATGTGGAAGTCGATGAAATCTATAACCTCGCGTGCCCTGCTTCGCCGATTCATTATCAGCACGATCCCGTGCAGACGACGAAGACGAGCGTGCATGGCGCGATCAACATGCTCGGGCTTGCAAAGCGCGTTCACGCGCGAATCTTTCAGGCATCGACGAGCGAAGTGTACGGCGATGCGCACGTTCATCCGCAGCAGGAAGCGTATTGGGGCAACGTGAATCCGATCGGTCCTCGATCGTGTTATGACGAAGGCAAGCGCTGCGCGGAAACGCTCTTCATGGATTATCGGCGGCAGCATGGCCTGTCGATCAAAATCGCCCGCATCTTCAACACGTATGGGCCGCGCATGCATCCGTCGGATGGGCGCGTGGTGTCCAACTTCGTGATGCAGGCGCTTTCCGGCGAGCCGATCACCGTGTATGGCGAGGGCACGCAGACGCGCTCGTTCTGTTATGTCGACGACATGATCGACGCGTTCATCCGCCTCATGAACACGCCCGAAGGGATTACCGGGCCAGTGAATCTTGGGAACCCGCATGAGCTGTCGATGCTCGATATCGCGAGGCGCATCATCGAGCTGACGGGATCGTCGTCGGAGATCGTGTTCAAGCCTCTGCCGATGGATGATCCGTGGCATCGTCAGCCGGATATTTCGATGGCGCGTAAGGTGTTGGGGTGGATGCCTACCACCGGGTTGGATGATGGTTTGAAGCGCACTGTGCAGCACTTTCGGAGGGTGATTGAAGCGGCGGAAGGACGGGCTGTGCAGGGCGTGTAGTGAGACGGCTGATTTTCTATCGCCAAAGATGTTTGACGACTTCGTGCCTGGTTTCCCTCTCAAAGCCTATGGAAGACCAAACCGGCAACGGAGATGTACACGATTCCGGATATATCACCGCAATTTCGGTCGGGCTCACTTCTTTCGCTTCATGGGCAGTCTTTGCAATCGGGCTCTCATGTCTGTATCGCTTGATCCGAGCCGTGTTGAAACGGTTCCATGAATCACGCCATAGCGGCTTGGCATGGGGTCGTTCCGTCGGAACCTCAACGCTATTCCGACGACGTCCTCGCCGTCACCGCGCCAATCGTCCCGATCAACTTCGGCGCCGGAACGGGCTTCGTCAAATGCGCCTGAAACCCCGCCGCGTGCGCGCGCGTGCGCGCATCGGCCTGCGTATGCCCCGTCAACGCAATCGCAGGCACGCGCTCGGCAAGCGATGCGCCGCGGCTCGCCTCTTCCTCGCGTATCAGCCGCAAGACTTCATAACCGTCCTGCTCACCGCCGAGCACGATATCGCAAAGAAATACATCCGGCCATTGCGCCGTGGGCAAGCCGCGCAATCGCACAAGCGCTTCGTCGCCCGATGCGCACAGCACCACATGCGCACCCACCGATTCCAGCACGGCCTCCAGCGCGTCACGCGCTTCTTCCTGGTCGTCGAGCACCATCACGGTGACGGCCTTCAACGCGTCGTCGCGCGCAGCTGCGGGCGCGCTCGTATCGTCCAGCACCGGACGCAAAGGCATCGTCGCAACATAGGCGACGTGCTTGTCGATATAACGCGGCGCGAGACTGCCGCCCGTCTCCGTCAACGCCTTTTCGAGGCGACGCACCTGCTGCGGCGTGAGATCCGCGGGATTCGGACGCTGCCCCATCACCGTCAGACTCGCTTCGTTGTCCTCACGGAACACGCGCAATTCGATACGCTCGCCGCGCGTCGCAGCGCTCATCTGCGCGCGGCACAACTCAGCGACGATCTGTTGCAGCACGCTCGGATCGCCGGACACGCGCAAACCCGGTTCGGTGATGACCGTGTACAGATTCACGCCCCGCTCCGCGATTTCTTCATGCAGCGCATCGACCACGCCGGCAACGAGTGTATCGAGTCCGATTGCCTGCGCCGAGACCTTGCGCTGCGCATGCTCCAGCTCGCCCTGCTGCCATTGCAGCGACCACATGCGCGCATACACGCCATCGCGCGCGAGCAGTTCGTCGTGCTGGCCCTGTTCGACGATGCGTCCGTGCTCCATCACGAGGATCCAGTCCGCATCGACGACCGTGGACAGCCGATGCGCGATCACGATCGACGTGCGCCCCTTCGCAAGACGATCGAGCTCGTTCTGGATCGCGCGCTCCGAACGTGTATCGAGGGCCGAGGTCGCCTCGTCGAAGACGATGATGCGCGGGTTCTTCAGAATGGCGCGCGCAATTGCGATGCGCTGCCGCTCGCCGCCCGACAGCCGCACGCCGCGCTCGCCGACGCGCGTGTCGTAATGATCCGGCAGACGCTCGATGAAGCCGTCCAGTTGCGCCGCGCGCGCGGCCTGCACGATATCGGCGCGCGTCGCATCGGGACGTCCATAGCCGATGTTGTAGGCGATCGTATCGTTGAAGAGCACCGTGTCCTGCGGCACGATGCCGACCATCGCGCGCAGGCTGTCCTGCGTGACTTGCGCGATGTCCTGCCCGTCGATGCGGATCGCGCCGGCTGTCGGCTCATAAAGTCTGAAAAGCAGCTTCACGAGCGTGGATTTGCCCGAGCCGCTGCCGCCGACGACCGCGAGCTTCTTGCCGGGATGCGCGCGAAAATCGACATCGCGCAGAATCTGCCGTGCGGGATCGTAGCCGAACTCGACATGATCGAACTCGATCTCGCCCGCCGTCACGACGAGCGGCCGCGCTTCTTTCTCATCCACGTCCTCGCGCACGCGGCCGCGCGAAAGCAGGATCGTGAACATGCGCTCCACGTTCACGATCGCATCATTGGTTTCGCGAAACACGAAGCCGAGCGTGTTGAGCGGATTGCAGACCTGCACGATATACGCGTTGACGAGCACGAGATCGCCGACGCTCATCGTGCCCGCAACCACATGTTGCGCCGCGCGCAGCATCACCGCCGCGATGCCCACCGCAATGATCGTGCTTTGACCGACATGCAGCAGCGTGAGCGCGCGCTGATTGGCGACGCGCGCATGGACCCACTCTTCGAGCACGCTGGAAAGCCGGTTCGTTTCGATGCGCTCGCTCGCGAAAAACTTCACGGTCTCGTAGTTGAGCAGGCTGTCAACGAGACGGCTGTCGGACTGCGCCTCCAGCTTGTTGACCGCGCGCTGGAAGCGCATGCGGTAGCGCGTGAAGATCAGCGTCCACACGGAATAGAGCACGAAGGTGACGGCGATGATCACCATGAACTCCAGCGCGTAACTGCTCACCATGATGGCGACGACCGTGCCGATTTCGATCATCACCGGCACGACGGTGAAGAATGCGGTGCCGAGTAAAAAGCCGATGCCGTCCGCGCCCTTTTGCACGTCGCGCACGACCGCCCCGGTCTCGCGTTGCGCATGAAAGCGCGCGCCCAGCGCATGAAGATGCGCGAACGTTCGCTCGGTGAACGACGCTACCGTGCGTTGCGTGACGATGCTGAACACGATATCGCGCGCCTCGTTCAGTACATCGCCGAGATAGCGCAGCAGGACGTAGGCAAGCACCAAAAAAACGGGAAAAACGACGCTCGTCGCGGGATGACTGAACTCGTCGATAACGCGCTTCAACAGCAGCGGCACCGACACGACCGCGAGACGCGCGCCGATCATCAGCACGATCGCGGCGGCGGTCTGATAGCGCCATGCGCAGACCGCGCGCCACAGATCCGCGACGATGCGGCGGCGCACGCGCGTGCGCTGCGCATCGGACGCGCTGGATGCATTGGATGCGGCGTGAGGCGTCACTCCTTCCAGTCCTTACGCTTCGCAGCGCCCGCACCCGATGCGCCCGGCGAATGCTTCTGCTGCACGCGGGCTTCCTCGGCGCGCTTGAGCGTCGCGGGATCGGTGCCCGACTGTCCCGCCGCGCCCGCGCCGCCTGCCACGCCCGCGGAGTTGCCCGACACGCCATCTCCCGGCGACTTGTTGCCGGGCGGCGCACCGTTTTGCTGCGCGCCTGCGCCTGCCGCGGCCAATATGCACGCACACGTTAGCGCAAGCGCAACTGCTGATCGATGGGTGCGACTCATTGGACTTTCCTCCCACGGGCAACCCGTGCCTGCTAGCAAGCCGCGCGCCCACCGTCCACAAGAACAATGGCACGAACGATGCATCAAAGAACGACCGCCGCCTTCGTCTCGGAGCGTTCATAGAAGCTCGTTCATAGAAGCACGGGATTACCTTTCACGAGTTCGCGCATCTTCAGCGCGACATGCCGGTGGAAAGTCACCTTGGTTACAACCGCGCGTCGCCGGTAGTCGGACCCGCAGCCCGATCACGGCGAATCGAGCTACAAGGGCAGCAACAAGCTCGACGGCAAGTTCGCGCTCATCACGGGCGCGGACAGCGGCATCGGGCGGGCGGTGGCGATCGCCGATGCGCGCGAAGGCGCGGATGTCGCCATCGCCTATCTCGACGAGCACGCCGACGCGGAGGACACCGCGCGCTGGGCCGAGAAGGCGGGACGCCGCGCGCTGCTGTTGCCCGGCGACATCACCGACCGCGCGCATTGCAAGGAGCTCGTCGAGAAGACTGCGCCGACGTTCGGGCGCATCGACGTGCTCGTCAACAATGCGGAGGTTGCGCCCACCGGGCGCATCGACGAAGCTTCTCTCGACGATTGGCGCACGATCATGTCGACTGATCTCGACGGCGTCTTTTATTGCAGCCGCGCGGCCATTCGTCATCTGATCGACGCGCATTGGGTCGATTGTCAACGTATCGTCTGTATCGAGACTCGGAGGCGATTGAGCGATGCGCTTCTATAATGCAGCGAAGGGCGCGGTGACGAACGTCACGCGCGCTTGCCATGGATCACGGCCGCGATGGCGAGCGCGTCAATGCGGTATGCCCGGGCCTGACCGAGACCGATCTCACGCAGTACATGCCCGGCGACGAGAAACTGATGGCCAAGTTTCGTGAACGATTCCGCTCCGACGAGCGGCGAAGCCTGACAATAACGCGGCGGTGATCGCCTTCCTCGCAAACGACGACGCGCGCTTCGTGACTGGAGTCAATATGCCGGTGGACGGGGGCCTCAGCGCTTTCAACGGACAGCCGCCGCAGGCATGAGCAAGCGTTAGCAGGAGCGAGGGCGGGTCCGATGACTAGTGACGTGCGATGCCATGGGAATAGGCATCGCGCGCTCACGCCGCGGCCGCGTAGCGGAGGCAATGCTCAAGATATCTAGCCTCGTGAGTGCTAACTAGTTGGGTGATGGTGTTCCGGAGCCGCAAAGTCACATTACCGGCGCTTCCGTCGTACGACGGGTAGACGGCAAATTCAGACGCTTCTGTGGCTGGGCGCGCGCGACGAGCTGCGTCGGGAAGAAGACTAGCTTGTGGCCCTTCCCTGAACTACATCGGTCACGCAACATATCTTTTTGACTGAGCTCCGTTTGCACGAGGCGCTCGATGGACTTCATTGCCACTTTTCGAGCACTCTGGAGGCGCAAGTTGCATTTTGACTACAAGCAATTTCGTATTGACGTGACGCCGCTCGCGTTCCACGGGCACTACTTCGCTCGTGCCATCGTCTACCAATATGGCTCGGGAGGCGAGATCAAGGAGGAGATCCGATGGTCCGGTGACACGGGGAAATACTCAAACGACAACACCGCAATGGAAGTGGCACGTCAATGGGCGGTCGCATGGATCGATGAGAATTGGACGTGAGCTGCGCGGCGGACACATTGTTCGACCATTGGGGACGTATGTCGACCGGCCATAAAGTAATCGGAGGTTCGCGTCTGGTCGGCTGGCGCAGTGGCTCCGTCTTCCCAGAACAAACGAGCAACGCCCATACAAGGCAAAGAAAAACGGCAGCGCATGCCGGCCAGCGCATGCCGGGGATGTTTGCGGCCTTCATTCAATATCGGATGATCCGCGTCTCGCTGAGAAATCGACGGAAAAGGTATCAGTAGACTCAGTGGCCGGAAGAAGCCGAATCTCAGCATCCGGTCGAAGGTGACAGGCGAGTAATACCGCTTCGCAATCACTTTTCGCCTGCTTGACAATAATTCCCGCCGCGTCGCGAAACTCGACTTGCCACCCTCCTCGGCTGGACGGGCGGACAATGATTTCAGCTTCGTCTGCGCCTTCCGGTGTCAACATGCCAGGCTGCCTGTTTGCTCGACGCGAAGAACGAGCGAAGTGGACATGCATGCGTTTTCACATGCGTCGACGCGTGAATCCAGGTTAAACAGAAATGCGCAAAAATGACCTCTCTACATCTGCGCGCCGGTCGACAGCGAGTGTTTTTATGATACATCGCCGGAGGCGAGTGCTAGAGTGTACGAAAGGGTTGCCCGATCACAATCATGAACGTCACCATCACGGCTCATGCGGCAGCGGAGGACGGCAGCAGCGAGGGTCACCGCTTTCACTTCGTCGCCAAAGACGAAAGGACCGAACCACGCTCCGCGATTGTCAGCGTAGGCACTGCCAGCGTTATAGCGCGCGAACTGAGCGGTCGCATGGGCTTGAACGCCATGATGCGCGCGATCGTCGCTGCCGTCCCCGACCAATATGACTCACTTGTCGGCCTCAAGTTCGACGACGAGTGATCATCCTACGCATCGCTTAGGCGATTCGCGCTTCGTAGCGGAGCATTTATGCCGCGCCACCACCGCTTCGTGAGCGGCGCGCGCTTCTTCTCGAATTCATGAAGGAGGTTGAAGGTCCGCTGGTCCGCTTCGCAGATAAGTTCGCAGAAGACCGCGGGTCGCTGATCGCCACAGCGTGCAAGATGCAACTCGAAAGCATGACCGGCAAACGGCGGATGCGCCGTATCGCTTAGGCAGGTCGACCGACTGAATCACGCTCAAACACAACCTCAGACAAGAGTTCGTCGTTGGCGGGTTCTCTCGCGTCAAAGGCGCGATATCGGGCATTGCTCGCTTCTCCTCCGCGTGTATGAAAAAGACAGAGCCGGATGCGGCACCTTTCCAGAAATGATCGACTCGTCGCTCGTACGTGTGCAAACGGGAGGCCGCCACGGTCGCGACCAGGAAGCACAGGTCCGCGCGCTTGCGACGCCTCGTTGATGGCGTTGTGCTGTACATCTCGAGCGCGACGGTCCGCGTACCGAACTTACGTTTCAGCGCGTTCGCGAATCTGTTGGAAATCGCAGATGCTCGGTGGTGAAGGCGACCAACCAAGATCCAATTACAGACGCTAAAGTGCTCAAAAGGTCGGGGGTCATTTGCACAAGTCGTCTCAACTCATCGACGGTCGACACGATTTAGCGAATAAAAGGCCCGCGAGACAGCAGCGGGCGAAGATGGACAGACGGTACACGCCGTGCGACCGGCGCAAGATAAGTATGTACGGCGTCTTGTTTTTGTCCATAGAGAAATGCACGGGCGAACCACACCACCCGCCCTATGGGGCCACGACAGACCCCTTGGTGCTTTAGAGAGCGGCCATTCGTCGGTGCCAGTTGCAATCAAAGAGAGGTTGCAGGGATACCTCAGACGAAACTCTCTTTCGAAGAGTATCCCCGCGCGTATGATCGAGTTGAAGTTGCTTGTCATAAGAAAGCTTTTCCGATGATCACAATCCGCAATCAGCGGCGCCCGATCTTCCGCCCGGATGGATGGCAGCGGATGTGCGCCGTATCTGCTGCATCAGTTAAGGCCATGTGCACACTGCTTCGCTCGCCTTGCTGTGGCACTGCGCTCAGCGGCTGGGGCTGACTCGGCAGCGGGCGGCGCTTGCGCGATGCGCGGATGGGCTGCGAGTTCCATCGCGTAGGGCAGCACCCGAATAGCGTGCATGGCGCGAGTACCGTGGCCACCGTACCCGGCTGCACGGGCGATTCACGAAGCGCGTGCCGCATAGCGCGTGTTGCGGTCGAAAATCGAATCGAGCGCTTAGGGCTGCGCGAGACTGACGGCGATGTACGGAACCCTCGGCGCGGACCCTCGGACCGGGGGTGACAAGGCATCCCTGCTCCATGCCTCGTGGCGAGGGCGACGTCATTAAGGAATGATGCGCTCGCGCTTCAGGCGCTCGAACAGATCGACGAACGCATCAGGCGTGCACTGATAGTCCAGAAAGCCAAGCTTGCGGCTCTTTGACATGTCCGTCAGCACTTCCATCGGGCGACCGAGGTCCGCGTCCGTGTGCCACCATGAGACGAGCTTGTCGATGTCGTGCTCGGCGAGCGCATGGCGCGCCGCGATGTCCGCCCAGGTCTTGCGCGTCTGTTGCATGCGGTTTTCGAGCGGACGGACCTGTCCATCGAAAGGCGCTGGCTCGATGCCGAAATACTCCGCGATGCGCGCCCACATCCAGCTCCATCGAAACACATCGCCGTTGACGACATTGAACGCCTCATTGCGAGCCGAGGCAGACGTCGCGGCCCATTCGAGTTGACGCGCGAGCAGACGCGCGTCGGTCACGTCGGTGAGTCCGTTCCATTGCGCGGCGGAGCCCGGAAACACGAAGGACTCGCCCGTCTCCTTGCACAACGACGCGTAGACGGCGAGCGTGACGCCCATGTTCATCGCGTTGCCTACCGCATAACCGATGATGGTGTGCGGCCGATGCACGCTCCATCCGAATCCATATTGACGAGCGGCGTCGAAGAGACGATCTTCCTGCTCGTAATAGAAATTGTCGACGGGCTGCCGGCTTTGTTCCTCGCGAAACGGCGTCGTCGGCACGCTGCCTTGTGCATAAGCTTCGAAAGGACCGAGGTAATGTTTGAGGCCGGTGACGAGCGCTGCATGCGACAGCGCGCCGGTCGGTCCCAATGCCGCGAGCACATTCGCGACCATGGCGCCGTTGACGCGGATGTTCTCGGCTTCGGTCGCCTGCCGCGACCATGCGGTGAAGAAGACATGACTAAACTGCCGCCCTTTGAGCGCTTCCGTGACCGATGCGGCCGACGTGAGGTCGGTCGTGATCGATTCCACGCCGGCGGGCGCGGGCGTTCGACCGCGCGACAGCCCGGCGATCGCCCAGTCGCCGCGCGAAAGAAGGTGCTCGGCTAGATTGCGTCCGACGATACCGGTGCCGCCGATGATGAGTGCTCGTTTAATCATTGCATTCCATTGTGGGTTGATGAGCGCGCTCCCTTTAGGGGATGCGGAGCTGCTCACGTGAGTGTGCCGCTTCGCCGAAGAACTTGCTGACACCGCGGCGCGCGACCCCGGCATTCGCATTGCTCGAACGGGAGCGTCCCCGGATAGAACGACTTAGGAGGAGCCATGAAGCGCGATACCATCCTGTCGTCGATGTCGCGTCGTCTCGTAAAAGCCCTTAATCGTCAAGCGGCATCGGCATAGACTTCCTTGCCTTCAAGAAAGTCGTCGATGTTTTCGTAGTTGATTCCGTAGCTATCCTCGTCGGGGCGCTGCGGGGTCAGCGATTACTCCAAGTCTGCGGTGGGCACTTTCATCACCAGACGGTCTTCTGCACCCAGCGACCAGCAGCGCTCGGACGCGGCGCTTGGTTAAGCCAGAAAGCGGTAGTACGTCCGCTCCGCCGTCGCCGAACTTTGTGAAAAAACCCATCGACGATTCAGCGGCGTGATCCCTACCGATGACGACGCCACGCCGTGCCCCGGCGATCGCATATTGGGCGATCATACGTTGGCGCGTCTTGTTATTGCCCAGGACAAAATCGGCTCTTTTGAAAACGGAGTGGGTGATGGCTCTCAGCGGGCATGCGAGTTGAAGGCGGAGAAGTCGAGTTTTCCAGC
>NZ_FCOM02000193.1 GCF_001544695.2 Caballeronia arvi | reverse complement strand
CTCGCGACCGGCCGCACGGACTATCCGAACCAGGTCAACAACGTTCTGTGCTTTCCGTTCATCTTCCGCGGCGCGCTGGATGTGGGCGCGACCGTCATCACGAAGGAAATGGAAATCGCGGCGGTGAACGCGATCGCCGAGCTGGCGCGTCAGGAGCAAAGCGATATCGTCGCGACGGCTTACGGCATTCAGGATCTGTCGTTCGGTCCGGAATATCTGATTCCGAAGCCGTTCGATCCGCGCCTCATCGTGAAGATCGCGCCGGCTGTTGCGAAGGCTGCGATGGACAGCGGAGTGGCGACGCGTCCGATCGAGGACATGGAAGCGTACGAGCAGCATTTGCAGCAGTTCGTCTACCACAGCGGCACGACGATGAAGCCGGTGTTCCAGCTCGCGCGCAGCGTGGAGCCGGAGAAAAAGCGCATCGTGTTCGCGGAAGGCGAGGAAGAGCGCGTGCTGCGCGCGGTGCAGATCGCCGTCGATGAAAAAATCGCCAAGCCGATTCTCATCGGCCGTCCGGCGGTCATCGAGCAGCGCATCCAGAAGTTCGGCCTGCGCCTCACGCCGGGCATGGATTTCACGGTCGTCGATACGGATCACGACGAGCGTTACCGCGATTTCTGGCAGACCTATTACAAGATGATGGCGCGCAAGGGCATCAGCGAGCAGATGGCCAAGCTCGAAATGCGCCGCCGCACGACGCTGATCGGCTCGATGCTCGTCAAGAAGGGCGAAGCGGACGGCATGATCTGCGGCACGGTGAGCACGACGCATCGCCATCTGCATTTCATCGATCAGGTGATCGGCAAGAAGGAAGGCGCGAAGGTCTACGCGGCGATGAACGCGCTCGTGCTGCCGGGCCGTCAGATTTTTATCGTCGATACGCACGTGAACGTCGATCCGACGCCCGAGCAGCTCGCCGAGATCACGATCATGGCGGCCGAAGAGGTTAAGCGCTTCGGCATGCCGAAGATCGCGCTGCTGTCGCATTCGAACTTCGGCACGAGCAACGCGCCGACGGCGCAGAAGATGCGCGACGTGCTCGCGATCCTGAAGGAACGCGCGCCGGATCTCGACGTGGACGGGGAAATGCACGGCGACGTCGCGCTCGACGCACGTCTGCGCAAAGACGTGCTGCCTGAATCGACGCTCGAAGGCGATGCGAATCTGCTGATCCTGCCGAACATCGATGCGGCGAACATCTCGTACAACCTGCTGAAGACGGCGGCGGGCAACAACATCGCCATCGGGCCGATCCTGCTCGGCGCGGCGCAGCCGGTTCACGTGCTGACGTCGTCGGCGACGGTGCGGCGCATCGTCAATATGACGGCGTTGATCGGTGCGTACGCAAGGACCAAGGGAGCGCCATGAGTGCAGATGACAGACTACTTCGACTGATCGGAGGCGATCGCTTGGCGCAAAGACCGAAAGGGAACTATAGAAACATCACACGGGTGGGGAGATCTTGTCTTCGTTTCGGGTAAATCCGCGGGTAGATCCGTCGACGGCAAGATGCCCAAGGGCCGTTTAGGGCAAACGCTGTCGCTCGATGACGGGATCGCATTCGCACGTGAAGCGGCTCTCGAGCTACTGTTGACGCTGTGCGAAGAACTTGGATCGCTCGAGCGCGTGCAACAAGTACTCGACATACAGGGGTTCGTCAATGCGGACGCTTCGTTCGAAGAACATGCGAAGGTACTCGATGGTGCTTCGGATGTTCTCGTTGACGTCCTTGGTGACGCGGGATTACACGCGCGTTCGGTTTTCGGATGCGTATCATTGCGTGGAGGTCAGCCCGTGATCTTGCGTGCCGTCGTCGGACTGAAAACCGTTTCGCCGGATCCCCTCTAAAGCCTATCCTACAATACGAAAATTTCGTGATGTCACTGATGCCGGACGGCGGCAGATATCCGGAGGACTAAACCGCTCGCGCGGTAGGGGCTACGGTCCGACGCTGGTGGTCAGTGAGAGGCCGGTCACCCGGCTT
>NZ_FCOM02000116.1 GCF_001544695.2 Caballeronia arvi | reverse complement strand
TGATGCCGTCGGCCCGCGAGGATCCACCTTCCTGCATTTCCTCGTCGGCCACAGTGGGGGGCGTTCATTCCATTCCGTCATATGAGCCTGCCACTTTCTTACGCCGCGAATCGGCCTGCTGTCTGCCGTCGCGAAGCGGCGCCGTGGGTTGCTCTTGTACCGGGCTACGCCGCCTTCAGGAAACTCTCAAGAATGTTGTGACGGGCTTTTGCCTCGTGAGCGTTATGCCTGCTGTGCAGCGCGCCGCGGCAATGCCAGTGACATCGCCAGCCGGCCGATATCCCAGATAAAGCCCGCGAGTTCCCGGGCAACAGCTACCACCGCAACATTGACGTTCTTGCCTCGCGTCGCAAGTTTGCGATACTTCTTGCATAGCCGTAGCTGTGCGTCCCACGCAAGATCGATGATCGCCTTGGGAATGCCTTCGTGTCGAGGCTGCAGTGTTTTGCCTACGCGGGCCGGATGTCGGTAGCTCCACGCTGCTTCGACCAGCAGCTTTCTTGCATAGCTGTTGCCAGCCTTGGTGACGCCCCCTTGGCGTCGCGTTCCTCCGGAGGAATGTTCCGAAGGTGTGATGCCCAGCCACGCCATCAACTGGCGTGGATGCTCGAAGCGTGAGAGATCGCCGAGCTCGGAGATCATGCCGACTGCCGTAATGAACTGGATACCGCGCATCGCCTGTAACGCCAGCACTGCCGGATAGAAACCCCACTCGACGACGGCTTCGCGCAGCGCCACTTCCAGTCGCTCACACTGCGCTAGACGATCCTCGATTGTGCGTCGATGTTCTTCAAACGCAAGTTGCCTCCATGCTGTCTCGAAGGAATATTTGCTTAGCCAGCGTCGGTGTGCGGCGCCCCAGTCCGCGCGTCCGACATAGTGCACGCCGTGGCTTAGCAGGAAGGACTTCAGTCGTTGTCGCGCGTGCCGTAAATCGTCCCTCGCGGATGCCCAGGCTCGCGCCAAATCTCTGAACGCCTCGTCCTCGACGCTTGGTACATATACCGCCGAGAGGTCGCCGGCACGCAGCGAACGCGCTAGCTTTATCGCGTCGCGTCGGTCAGTCTTGACCCGTTCTCCAGGCTTCCGTGGAATCAACGAAGGCGCACATACCATGCAGTCGAAGCCTTGCTTGACCAGACGCCGGTACAGCCCATAACCGCAGGGCCCAGCCTCGTAGACGACTCGGATATGCCGCCCTTTGGATCGCAGTCGCTTGCACAAGCGATCAATTTCCGTCGGCGTCGTCCCGATCTTACCCATTAGCTCGACTTCACCCGCATCAATCGCATAGGCAACTGTGATCGATTCCTTATGTACATCAAGCCCGACGTACACCGTGCTATCGTTGTCCATGCTGGCCTCCGTGGGGAAGTTGCCGGGGTGCGGCCTTTGCCCACCCATGCGGCTCTGGCAGCGATGCTAACCCGCGTTGATGCCCCACGCCAGGCCAGCCCCTCTACCCACGGAAAGTCATACTGACTTACGGTTCAGCGGCAACGGATCTGGGAGCTTTGGCGCGCGGGTCAAAGCATCAGCGCGATCGCGCGGGCACTGGAGCGCGATGTAGAATTGATGCATCGGGCGATTGCGCGCAACGGCGGCATCAGCCCGGCTGCTCGCAAGCGTGCGCCGTGCGCGCTGACGTTGGCTGCTTGACATCGAGAGAAAGTTATCGAACGCATCCTCGGAGCAACAGGCGTCCTTGAGCATCTGGGTTGAGCGCGCCTGGCGTGTCTGCCGCCAGCGGGCGAAGGATAAGCACAAGCTCTACGCGCTTCACGCGCCAGAAGTGGAATGCATCTCGAAAGTGCAAGGCTCGCCAGCCCTATGAGTTTGGCGTCAAGGTAAGTCTCGCGATCACGGAGAAGCAAGGCCTTATCGTCGGCGCTCGCTCGTTTGCGGGCATCCCGTATGACGGGCATACCTTGGCCGGACAACTTGAACAAACGATCATTTTGCTTCAGGATCTGCCGGACGTCTCCAAGCCGAGGACCGTGCTGGCCAATCTCGGTTATCGTGGTGTGGATGCCGATGTCGCGCCGGTACAGTTGGATTCACAGAGGTAAACACAAGACGCTAACCAGTACACAGCGACGACGGTTAGAACGTCGCCAAGCGATAGAACCGATCATCGGACACCTGAAGCAGGATAATGGCATGCAGCGTTGCTGGCTAAAAGGACAAACCGGCGACGCGTTACATGCGGTGTTGTGCGCAGTGGGCTATAACCTACGCTGGTTGTTGCTCGCCATTGTCCGTCTGGGGCTTGGCCCGCTACTGCTTGCACTTGCCTGGCTGCGCTGCCGGTCGGAAATATGGCAAGAAACCTTGCCCGCACCTCCCGCAACTGCCTGACTTGGCGGAGTGCGCCGGAACTCGGTTGACCGCAGGAAAACGTCTGCGATGGAAATCGAATTTTGCGGGTCGGACTAACGTAAGATCAGCTTGCGAACGGACGCTATGGTGCTTGGTTCGTCATTGGTACATGAGCTTTCGCAGTCCAGGAAACTACACATCGCGTCGCTTGTTGTGAGGTCATCCAGCCGAGCTACGTTTAGATCTCGTCATGCGGGCGGGCTCAGCGCCGAGCGCACCACGCGTGCAAGCTCGTCAAGCTGAAACGGCTTGCGCAGTGCCGTGAAACGCTTATCAGTGGTTGTCGAAATATCGACGTCTGCGTAGCCTGTGGCCAAAATTACCGGCAAATTCTCGCGCAATTCGTGGGCCTTTTCTATGACCTGCAATCCATTCAAACCCGGCATGGCATAGTCGACCATCAGCAGGTCAGGGTCGTCGACGCGAAGGCGCTCGAGACCGCTAACGCCGTCACGAGCTTGAGAAACGGTGTACCCGAAAGCCTGCAGGCATTCGACAAGCATGCTTCGGACGTCCTCGTCGTCCTCGATTACAAGGATGTGGCGCCCCTCGACCGCGCGGTTATCCAAGTTTGAACCGGCGACAATTTCGGTCGCTTCCTTCGCTACGAGCGGCAACCACAATTCGACGGCTGTGCCTTTTCCCAGCTCGCTCTCAATGCGCGCAATACCGCCTGCCTGCCGTGCGATTCCGTAGACCTGGCTTAGCCCAAGTCCGGTACCCTTGCCGACCGGCTTCGTTGTAAAGAATGGATCGAAAACGCGAGAGACGATGCCTGGTTCGATGCCCGTGCCCGAATCGCTCACGCTGACGACAACGTAGCGTCCGGCGGCAAGTGTTTCGTCCGGCGCGGGGCGCTCGCCTGCGTGGATGGAAAGGCGGCCACCGCCCGGCATGGCGTCACGCGCGTTAATGGCGAGGTTGAGCACGGCGAGTTCCAGCTGATTGGAGTCCGTCCGTGTCCAGAGATCTTCCGCATCTGCATGAGTGGAGAACGCGATGGCCGGTCCGAGCGAGATCGAGATGATGTCACGCATGCTTTGGAGCAGCGAAGTCACGTTCACGGCCTTCAGGTCGAGATTGCTCGTGCGTGAGAATGTGAGCAGTTGGGCGGTGAGCTTGCCTCCGCGCTCAGTGGCGCGTTTGATCGTCGCTGCCATCTTGCGCACCCGCTCATCATCACTCACACGGGCAAGCAGCTCGGCGTTGGCCATGATGACATTCAGCAGATTGTTGAAATCGTGCGCAATGCCGCCTGTCAGTTGGCCCAACGCTTCCATCTTTTGGGACTGCACAAGCACGGCCTGCACCTTGGCGCGCTCATGGATCTCCTTCATGAGCCGATCATTCGCCGATGCGAGCTCACGCGTGCGTTCGCTGATGCGACTTTCAAGTGATTCATTTAGGTGCTCGAGCGCTTCTTGCGCTTTCACGCGTTCGATCAGATGCTGCTCGGATTCCGCCAGATGCTTGCGCGACTCATACTGTCGGGCGCGGGCGCGAAGGGACGATGTCACCGCTCGACGCAGAGTCTCGGAATTCAGGGGCCGCTCGAGAACCAGTACGTTCCCAAGCCGTTCTAGCAGGTGGAGGCTTGCAGCGGAACGGCGCTCGGCGACACGCCCGGAGAGCAGGATGATGGGGAGATCGGACCAGGCAGCTTGATGTTCGAGCCACTCCCCGAGCGCCCCGGCGCTATCGTTCTGAACGGATTCTTCCGTAATAATCGCGACGCCCGCGCCGCGTTCGAGTTCGTTCAACAGGCATTCCGAATCAGAACACGCAAGGCAGCTTCGGCCGTCGCTCGCGAGAACGTCGGCGATGACATCGGCGTCGCGGCCGAAGGGCGCCATGATGAGAACGCGAAATTCCATGGCGCTAGTCGGCGGACGGATTGTGCTTGCCTTTCGAAGGGGGCAGCATCGCCGTCTCCCCCTGGTATTTGGGTAGCCCACCCAAAATGCCTTCAAAGTCGCGCAACGCTTCGCCGACGATCAGGCCGTTGCCGCCAAGCTGGAACTGGCGGATCGAGCGCTCGTGTCCACTCGTGCGACTCTTGACGGCGGTGACCGCGGTGAGCACTTCACCCCGACGCTCGAAGTAGCGGAACAGTACGACCACATCGCTGAGATAGCTAATATCAATGTCGCTCTGAATCTCGCCGATGACGCCATGCTGTCCCAGAACAAGCATGGTGATCACGCCGCGCTGGTTGAGATAGGTGAGTAACTCGTGCATCTGCAACAGTAGATAGCGTTCTCCAGGCATGGCTTGCAAGAACGCGTTAAGGCTATCAATGGCGACAAAGCGCGCGTTGTCCTGCTCAACGCTGCGACGCACGTCACTGGCGAATTCGCCCGGCGAGATCTCGGCAGGATCGACCTGGCGCAGAGTCAACAACCCACTTTCCAGGTGTCGTCTGAGATCGATGCCGAGACTGGTTGACCGCCTCAGCAGTGTGGTTCGCGTCTCGTCAAAGAGATAGTAGACGCACGGCGTTCCGCGCTCTAGCGCAGCCAAAAGACACGAGGCGACCGTGGTCGTTTTACCGACGCCCGACGGGCCGACGAACAGCGTGTTAGTACCTGGAACAAGCCCGCCGCCGAGGAGTGCATCGAGCGCGTGTGTTCCCGTGCTCAATGCATTCGCCGAATAGTCACTGTGATGCTCTGCGGCGACGAGGCGGGGATAGACCTTGATGCCCCCCGTCTCGAGCGTCATGTCGTGGTAACCCTCGCGAAACTTAATGCCGCGCATCTTGGCAATGCGCATCCGCCGGCGTTCGCCGCCATAGTCGTGTACCAGATTGTCAAGGCTGATCACGCCATGCGCGATGCTATGCAACTGGAGATCGCCTGGTTCCGAAGTGTTGTCGTCAAGCAGCATCACCGTGCAGGCACGGGTTGCGAAATAGCGCTTCAAGGCGAGGATCTGACGTCGGTATCGCAGCGGGTTCTGCGACAACATTCGGAGTTCGGACAGGCTGTCAAAGACAAGTCGAACCGGCTTCAAGTCATCGACCCGCGCGATGACGTCACGGACAGTTTCGCCCAATTCGACTTCCGCGGGATGTAGGATCGTTTGTTCGTAACGCGGATCGAGGCCCTCATCCGTGAGCAGTTCGATGATCGTGATGTGGGCGGTGTCCCAGCCGTGGCTTTCAGCGACGGCCACGAGTTCGGCCTTTGTCTCTGATAAGGTCACGTACAAGCCGGGCTCTCCGACTTCGGCACCCTTGAGTAAGAACTGCATCGCCAAAGTCGTTTTGCCTGCACCCGGGGCGCCTTCAAGAAGATACATGCGGTGCGGCGTCAACCCGCCGCCCAGGATATCATCCAGGCCGCCTACGCCCGTTGAGATACGGCCTGGAGCTGGCTGATCGATCGTCGCTAACATAGGTTTGAAGTGTGGTGTCTGTTCCGTCGGCCGCTAGGGCATGCAAAAAGTGGGCCACGTATTCGTCAGCGTGGGCGAGCATCTCCGCGACCCGGTTGCGGCATGTGCTTCTCGCGGCAACCCCGCCACGGGCACGGCAGCACAGGCAAGGGCATGGGCACCGGCACGGCTGGTCGATGATGTCGTTGATACCGTTGGGGGCAAGCTGGGCGGAATTGCTCGTTTCGACGTCATGGCGCCGGGCTTGGTGCCGCCCATGCGACTGAGCTTCCAGCGTCGTGATACGAGCGGAAAATCCGGTCCTGCGCGCTGACTGCGCCGCATCCCATTTTCGACAAGCTGGCCGGCTACAACGCAAAGTCGCCGCCGGTCTTGCCCTTGCTGCTCCGGCTACGATGGCCCCGACATCACTGTATCGGTGGCACGGTGCCGACCTTTTCCGCCAACATGCGCTCATACACCCCAAAGTGCAGGTCGACCTCCTCCTGCGCCACGATCCGGACGAAAATATTGACCTGATCGGACACAAGCCCCATCACCGTTGCGAGAGCGGCCTCCAGTTGCGGCGCGCAGATCCGATCCTCCGCTACAGTAGAGCCGATCGTTATGTCGTAGGTCTTCTCTTGCCGGAAGACGATGTCGACGACGCGCGCCCGCGCACTCATATTGTTGTCGACCGCGGTCCGCGTCACTTCAGCGAGTTGGTGCATGACTTCAGTCGGGAAGCCTTTGGCCGAGCGCAGCCGGATGCGGTGCTTGCCAAGTGTGCGCCAATCAGTATCGAATTCCACGACGTCCTCCGAATTGATCCATTTGCGCGGGACGATATGGGCAAAGCGACGATTTTCAAGCCTAAGTTGGACCGAAAGAACGAGCAAGCGGTCAGGCGATTTGATGAGCGACGACATCGATCCCCGGAACGGGACCATGGCGCTGTGAATCCGTCGCGACGGCGTCGACGCCCGTCGCCGAGAAGCATCGCAGCCGTGGGTTCACGCCTTCATAGGCGGTCCGTTCGTCTTCGCGGACAGACGACGAGAGTCGCGGTGTCACGCGCGGCGACGCTGCTGCGCCCCGTCAGTCCACAGCGGCAACTTGAAATTTTCGGAGAGATTTAGTACGTTATTTTTAGCTCAGGCAGTGTGTCCGCCGCCCGATCGGTCGCACGCTGCGTGTTTCCATTTGTTTGCTGGCAGCATCGCAGGCGAACTGGAGCGCGCAAGCCCGTTCTCTTCCTTGCTGCGTCGAAGGAGAAGACGATGAGTAAGCTTTTTTTGTGCTCGGCTTCGCTTGGTCTGGTCGAGCATTTCCCCCGCAAGAGCCACGTGGTTTCCAGCCTATTCTTGATCATCGTGCGGCGCGTCCGTCGCATGCGTCGGAGCGGGTCCACGCCTCGAGACTCCGCCAGTTTTCCGCTCGCGTCGGAGCGCAATAGCGCGACGCCGTGTGCGTGCAAGCAACGTTGTGCGATGCGCGCCCATCGCGTTGTTTGTGCCCATGCGTGACTTTCAGGTGCCGCGATAACGCCGTGCCCACCGCCAGTCGGATGACTTTGACCAACGTACGCATCGCCTCTGTCAGGAAACCTTATTGGCGTGCAACAGAATTGGCGCCGGGTCAAGCTCATCCATTCGTACTCGAATCCCATGGTGTCGTCGCATGGTCTGTCAGGAGCGCCGTGATAACAGGGCTGCGGTCGCCCGCTTTCCATGAACGAAACATCACCGCTCGCCCCCTTGAAATTTCTGTTCTGCAACCTATCTTAGATTTCGCTCAGGCAGTCGCGCCAGCAGTCCGGCGCACTGCGTGTTTCGATTTGTTTGCCCGCGGCACGGCAGACGAACTGGAGCGCGTAGGCCGGTTCGTCTTCCTGCTCGTTCAAAGGAGGAATTGATCATGAGCGAACTCACTTTCGGGACCGACCTCTTTAGCGAGTTCGACCGTCTGCAACGGCAGATGGCGGGCCTCTTCGGCGGTTTCCCGTCCAGCATCCGTTCCGGGCCGTTTGGCGCCTTCCCGCAGATCAACATCGGCTCGACCGACGACTCGATCGAGATCGTCGCGTTCGCGCCGGGTGTCGACCCGCAGAAACTCGACGTGTTCATCGACAAGGGGCTGCTGACCATCAGCGGCGAGCGCGAGCCTTCGCAGCCAGAAGCGACTGGCGACGACATGCGCACCTACGCGCAGGAGCGGTTCGTCGGTACTTTCCGGCGCGTTATTGAACTCCCACAGCACGCTGACCCCGACAAGGTCTCGGCGGGATACGCCAATGGCTGCCTGACCGTGAGCATCGGCAAACGGGAGACGTCCAAGCCGCGGGCCATTACGGTGCAATGAAATCTTTTGCGGATTGAGGAGAACATCATGAACGACACGACCGAGCTTGCAAAAAAGGATCAAACGGAAGTGGCGAGGCGTGAAGGCGACCAGTCGCAACGTCGCATCACGCTAACGCCGCCCGTGGACATCTTCGAGAACAGCCAGGGCGTGACCCTGTGGGCCGATTTGCCCGGCGTGACAAAGGATCGACTGGAAGTGAAGGTACACGATGGCAGCCTGTACATTGAGGCCGAGGCGGTGGTACCCACGCCGGCAGGACTGCGCCTGCAGCACGCGGAGATTCGTCGGCCCCATTTCGCGCGGGCGTTCTCTCTTGGGGCTGACCTGGACGCATCGAAAATCGATGCAAACCTTAAAGATGGCGTGTTGAAGTTGACAATACCGCGCCGCGACGAAGCCCGGCCGCGCCGGATCGAAGTACGGACGGACTGAGCCAGCGGGCCGGCAGCAACGGTGGGGGAGAACCGGGTGGTGGCCGTCTGGCTGCCACCTGTCGACTGCCTGGGCTCCGGCGCGGGTCGTTATACACGAGTGCTGGCATTGGAGACAGACTGAGTCAGCGAACAGCCGGCACGCGTGCGCAAGCAGTTCCTCCAAGAGACATTGTTGCGCCGGGTCGGAATGTTGGTCTGCCACGTCATAGAGGAGAATACGATGAGCACCGACCCGAAGAAATGGAATCCCTTCAAGTTCCTTCGCGGTTCAGCCCGCAAGACCGATGCGGACGGGCGCTCGGAAACGCCTTCGGCAAATGAACAGGGGCGGGCCTCGTGGCCTGAAATTCCGCGACTTTTTTCAAGCGAAGCGTGGCGTGCAATGGAAGAGTTCTTTCATGAGCCACTTGCGGCCCGGGGCGCGCTCGAACGATGGTTTGGCGACTTCAGTTCGTCTCGCTTCCAGCCGCGCATCGACGTGGTCGATGAGGGGAAGGTGCTGCGCGTAACAGCCGAGTTGCCTGGCATGGCGCGCGAAGATCTGAATGTGAGCGTCGAGGACGGGGCGATCGTGCTGCGTGGCGAGAAAAAGCAGGACGTGCGCAGCGAAGAGAACGGCTGCTACCGGCTGGAGCGCGCCCATGGAACGTTCGTGCGCATGATCCCGATGCCGGATTACGCTGACCCAGATCACGCGCTGGCGAAATTCGACAACGGCGTGCTCACGTTGACGGTACCGAAATTAGAGCCAACGCGCACCGCGAGCCGCACGATTGATATCGGCTAGAGCATCGAGGGGATCGGGTCGTTAGCTCAGCTGGTAGAGCAGCGGACTTTTAATCCGTTGGTCACTGGTTCGAACCCAGTACGGCCTATAACAAGCCTCGACGTAAATGCTGGCCCATGGGTCGCGACTTCTCGGTTTCTTTGTCGTTCAGTACCGGCGACCTGAGCTGGTAGAGCCCAGGTAAGCTCGCTAAATTCGGTGCGGCATGAGGCTTAGCGTCTTTCGCTTGAAATTTTCGAGGCAAGGTGGATTGCGTCGTGCCTCGTACCCGCTCGAATGTCACACCAGAACTCTTGGTGACAAGCGTCGAGAAGGCGGGCGGCCTGGTAGCGGTGGGCGTGACTCGCAAGCCAGAACAGGCAACCGTCGAAAAATACTTTCATGGCAGGCCGGGCGGCACGCATCGTCCCCAAACGGATGGAATTTAAAGCGTCGTCTACGGCTGAACTGGTGACCACTCCTTGCATGAGGAGATCATCGCTTATTGAGAGTTGTGTGAACTTGAGGTAGTCCAGGCCGAGCACGCCGGATGGAAGCTTGGGCGAGGGCGCGCCACCTGCTTGAGAACTGCTGGGCATATCACTTCGAGCGGTGGGAGCGGTGGCTCGGTAGCAACACCGTGAGAGGCGCCCCGAGTCCGTAGGGCGCCGATCCGTGTATGTCTACCATCATCAGGCAGCGCTAGCCTGGCCGTCAGACGGGCCAATACATCTTGGTTGCCGTTTGGTCTGTTTGGTCATGAGCCTCGTGAGCGCGGGCGCCCCTAACCTGCGAAACACGGTGTTTGCTTGCGGCATGAATATCTCCGGCCAAGTGCCGCATAGAAACTCGAACGCGGGGCGGACTTCCGCCAACAGTGACAAAAGCGCACTATCGGATTCGCCGTGAGGTTTCGGGCGGCTGATCGAATCGCCGAAGAGCACCTCCTGGACAAGGGCCACCCCTCCGCGCTCCGCCACAAAGGAAAGCACTGGATAGAAGCGGGGATTGTCGACAATAGCTTGCCCGTACGTCTCCGCGAGAGCGATCAATATCGCCATCTCCATGCGCGATGGCGGCAGGCAAAAACGAAGATAGTGGCTTGGCCGCAACCCTCGCTGCATTGAAGCTTGGCGCATCAGCGTCACGACTTTCTCGAGTTCCGAAACGATGCGCGCGACTGCGTCGTTGGGCATCGCCTCGCTGGCTGGGTCGGCCCCCGCAAACACCGGACATGCGGCAACGCTTAAATTTTGAGGTAGTCTTCTGCCTATGTTTAAG
>NZ_FCOM02000115.1 GCF_001544695.2 Caballeronia arvi | reverse complement strand
ACGACGCCTGCCCGCATGCGCCTTTGGTGCGGGCCCAGCTGCACGGTGAAGGGCAGGCATCCTACAAACCTAAACTGTTGCAGCCGCTTAGAGCGAAACGACAGCGTATCGAAGATTCGGCGGCGATTCCGTCAGTTCCGCACCCCGCCCCAAGGATGCATCTTGTCGGCGCGAGATCGGCCAATTGGTTAGTGCGAACACCGCGTCGTGCCGACGAGAAAACGTGTACGGAGATATTCTCTTCGGTCGGACGACAAAGAGCGGTCAGTTTCAATCCAACGCGTTGTCACCGTAAGCGTTAATAATATGACCGCGAATCGAGCCACTGCATCGGCCCGGCGAGATGATCAGCTCAGCGATGGTGACGATCATCAGCAACGCGACGATTCAGCGTCGCGCCTTGTCAGAGATGGCAAGGCGCGCGCCCAACAGTCCTCCGATCAGGCTGCCGACCGCCATGATTCCCCAATCCGACACCAGTTGCGCGACGCGATTCCGGATGGCATTCCCGATCCGGCGACGCTCGCGCGCCTCGGTGCGAAGTGGCACCCGGAGTTTGTCGGTCCGCCGCTGAGAATGGAATCGGCGGCGAGGACATGGTCGTGTCGCGACCCTAATGATGAAGCGATCTGATTGAGACTGAAGCGGCCCGTATCCGCATCAATCGCGCGCCGGGCGCTCCTTGCGGCGCGTCTCCAGCAGCGCGATCGCACGCTGCAGCACACGCTCCGCATTCGCCTTCAAGTCGATGAACCGGCAGCCCAGAACGGTCCGATGCTCCCCCGTCGGCGTGACCATCTGCCGGGGCGCGACCACCTCCAGATCGACCGGCACCGCGCCTAGTCCGCCCACCTGGAGCTTCACGTCGTTCCACACGGTTCCCGCCGCGAGCGATTCGAAGCGTTCGTCCCGCGCACGCAGCGCCATGCCGCCGAGCGAAAGGTCCTGCAGTTCGAACCGGAAAGCGGCGCCCACTCCGTCGATCCCGCTCGCGACGAACGGATCGAACATGGGCGTATCGACGCGATGGAAATCCCGGCGCTGCACGTAATGAAGCAGCGCAGGAAACGGCACTTCGAATGCCGGACGCCCTTCGAACGTCACGACCACGGCGCCGCCCGTCACGAAATGCGTGCGGATGCCCGAAGGCTGGCTGCGGAACGTGAGCTCGTCCGCATCGACGAGCGCGCGATTGTCCCGCGCCGTGCTGCCGAAATCGAAGATAAAACGCGCGCGGCGCGAATCGACGTCGAGCAGTTGCGTGACGAACTGCGTGTCGCCGAACTCGACTGTCAGGAAATCGCTGCGCACACACAAGGTCCGCAAGCATAGCGCGATCTGCAACGTATGCCGCTGCGCATAGCGGTCGTCGGTCTCCCACGCGTTCGTTGTCAAGGCGCTTGCACCGCTCAGGGTAGGTTCGGCAATCATCGTGAAGTCCTTATTCTGCCGGGCGGCCTCCCGGCGTATCGCTCTCCTTGCTGCATCTTATCAAATTGATAAACAAATGGTAAGTTGACGAGCATAAGGGCATGACGATCCTAAACCTGAGAGACGAGCGGCACCCCGGGACAACGGCGTCCGTCAATGATCCGGCCAGCTACGTGCTTTCGGGCCGCGCGGCACCGGCAGAAAATGCAGCAGCGCCTTGAGCGTGTAAATGACGATGACGGTTCCCGCCAGGTCGCCGACGAACATCGCAAGGAATCTCGACGTAATGTTCTGCGCGTCACCTCGAAGATAGAACCAGATGTTATGCAGCAACGAACCGGCAATCGCATAAGCGACGGTGAGGATCATCAGCCTCCCCGCCGTCAGATTCGAAAGGGATGCGTTCAGCCCGTAGGTTTCCCGCGCCAGACGATAGACCGCATAAGGCGCGGCCGTCGCGATGATGCCGCCGACGAACGACCTCACGGGGTCATTGGGAAAGAAATAGAAGAAGTCGACGACCCAGCTCGCGAGCAACAGTCCAAGCGCTCCGTCCGCGCCGAGCAGCAGCGTGCTGAGCAGCCGGATACCGGCAGGGAGATAGACCCAGTTCACCCCCCGCACGAACTCGGAGTGAACGAAGATTTCCTGATTGAGCCAGAGCGAACCGACGAAAAGGAGCGCCGTTCCGACGACAGAACAAAAACGAAGTAGAAACGAAGACATTGGAGTGACCAGCCGGTAAGCGGCGGACGTATCTTACCGCAGCGCTCATCCGGCCTCACAGGCGGGCGGGCAGCGAACGTTATCGCCGCGCCTCGCCAAGAGCCGCGCTGGCCGCGTGCGCGTCGGCTTGCGGAAGCTCGCCGTAACCCGCAACGGGATCGAGCTGTGCGGCGATTCGTTCCAGCTCGGCGAGCAGCGAGCGCAGCCCCTCCTGCTGAAGTGGCGCGACGGTCGGGGCGTGCCGCAGCTCCTCGATGCGCTCGCGCCAATACGACACCGGCCAAGCGGCGCTTCGATGCCAGTGGCGCGAACCGATCATCCTCGCCAGATGATCGATTTCCTGCTCGATGAAAGTCGGTGTGATGTAAGTGAAATCGCGTCGTTGAACCACGCTCGTGCCCCCGATAGCGGCGCGGGCAAGAGAAAGATCGATGTCTTCGTCCAGCCTCTGCTGTTTGAACTATTCTAGCACTCACTTATCATACTGATAAATACTTGGACTGCCATCATGATTCGATTTTCGTCGATGCTATGATGAACGCCGTCGTCATTCAATCGCTTCTTTATGGCCAAAAAGCGCGTCTTCGATGCTTATTTTCGCTTCCTGAACCTGGCTCAAGCTGTCCAGGCTTTGCCCTCGGTACCGAAGCTCGATGCCGCCGAGGAACGCTTGCTGGCAGCCCTCACGGCGTCGTGGCATGCGGGTCATACGCTGACGGTCACGGAGACGATGGCCCTTTCGGCGGCAGGCGCGCCGGCGACCGTGCATCGCAAGCTGACGAACCTGAGGAAGCAGGGTCTCGTGTCCGCCGACGAGAGCAGCGACGATCTGCGCATCAAGACCGTGGTGCCCACGCGCAAGGCGCTCGACTACTTCGAAAAGCTGGCGGCGTGTCTCGAAGAGGCCAAGAAGCGCTGAACGTCGCGGGACGCCGTATCACGAACATCGGCAACGAACGTTATAATTCGTCGCTTTCCGGCGCCATGGCGCAGTAACTATTTCCACCACGTCGTTTTCCCTTCGGAGAGCGGGGACGACCGGCAGTGTCCGACAGCCTCCGTAGCAATCAGCAATCGCAGGTGTTGTGCTGCACCCAGTCTGCGATTGTCATGTCCTTCCCGCGTTTCGACTTCGCTTCCTGCCGTCGTGCTTCCACGGTGGCGTGTCGTGTCCGTCTCGTTTTCGTTGGTGCGTTCGGGGCTTGCGTCCTTCCATCGAGCGCGTGGGCCGCTGAAAGCGATCCGGCCGCGCAACAGCTCACGCCGATCATGGTCAAGGCCGAAAGGCAGCCTGCCGCCGAGCAGCGCACGCCAATCGCCATGAGCGTCTATGGCGATGCCTTCATCGAAAGCACCGGCGTCAGCGATATCAAGTCCCTCGCCACGATCGCGCCCGACCTAAACTATGCGCAGGTGCAGACCGTCGTGCCGGTGCTGACGATTCGCGGCATCTCGAGCCGCGACACGACCGAGATCGGTGATCCGTCGGTGGTTGTCGTGACGGACGGAAGCTCGAACAATCGGCCGTATGCGCTGAGCGGCACGCTCTACGATCTCGATCACATCTCCGTGCTGCGCGGCCCGCAAGGCACGCTGTACGGGCGCAACGCGGTGGGCGGCATCGTCGATATCGTGACGGCGAAACCTTCGAGGGCATTCGAAGGCCGCGCATCGGTCGATGTTGGCAACTACGCCGCGCGCAATCTCGATGCGATGGTGAACGTCCCCGTGAACGACGTGCTCCAGTTTCGCGTGGCGGCGATCTCGCGCCGGCATGACGGCTACGTGAACAACGCGCCGCAGGCCAACGGCGACGACGAGGACACGCGCTCGGGGCGTCTGTCCGTCGCGCTCGAACCGGCCTCGCATCTGCGCATGCTGTTCACCGCGCAGCAGACGACGTTGAAGGGCGTCGGGCCGGTATCACTCGACATTCCCTATATCTACGACGCGAGCGGCAATCTTTCGCACGACAAGCCGCCCTTCCCCGCCGATCCGCGCACCTTCACCTATGCGACCGCGCAATTGCAGAACATCGAAGACACGGTCGCGCGCTGGAGCATCGCGTACGACTTCCCGGGCGTCGAACTCAGCTACACCGGCAGCTACGACAACCTCACCTGGCGTCATGCCGCCGACAGCAGCCCGAGCTTCGCCGACCCGGTTTCGTATCGCCAGAATGAGTTTCCGAAGACGCAGACGCACGAAGTGCGCGTGAGCTCGCTGGGCGATGGAAGATGGTCGTGGCAGGCGGGCGTGTCGTACTTCCACGAGTCTTCGTCGCTGTACAGCGCGAACGAGTCGCCGTTCGATGGCGGCGTCTTTCTGCCCACGCTCGCGTTCGCCTACGGCATTCGCACGACCTCGACGGCGGCGTATGGCCAGTCGTCGTACTGGGTGACCGACAAGATAAGGCTGACCGCCGGCATGCGCGTCACGCACGATGAAAAGAGCCGCGACGGCGAGTACTTCTTCGCGAACTCGAGCGAGCCGCCGTTCGACTATACGCACGTGCCGCAGAACGACTCGGGCTCGTGGTCGAAGCCGACCGTCCACCTCGCGGCCGAGTACGCGCCGACGTCGGCGATGATGAACTACGTGCGCTACGACACCGGCTACAAGTCGGGCGGCTTCTCATCGTCGGGATCATATGCGCCGGAGACGTTGAGAGGCATCGAGATCGGCACGAAGTCGCTGTGGAACGCGCAGCGCGTGCAGATCAACGCGAGCGTGTTCGACTACGACTACTCGGGTCAGCAGATCGCGCAGCTCGTCCCTTTCGCGGACGGGCGCGTGGGCACGAAGATCGTCAATGCCGGACGCACGCGCATCTACGGAGCGGATGCGGATATCCGCGCGCTGATCGATCCGGTCGGGCTCGTGACGCTGTCGGTGGCGTGGCTGCATGCGCGCTTCACCGATTTCGCCGTCGATGACGGCAGCGGCCAGAACGTGCAGCTGGCGGGCAATGCGCCGCCGCAAAGCCCGGCCTTCACGATCGGGTTCGGGCTCGAACATGCGTGGATCACGGACGCGGGAAAGATCGTCGGCCGCGTGAACGCGAAGTTTCAGACGGGCCAGCACTTCGCGATCTACAACTACGGCGACGACTATCAGAAGCCGTATCTGACCTCTGACCTGTCCGCGACCTGGATACCGAACCACAAGAACGTCGAGTTGATGGCGTATGTGCGCAACGTGACCAACCGGCGCGTCTTTACAGCCGCCGAGGAATACACGTTCGACGGCTCGTATCGCTACGCGTTCGCGGCGCCGCGCACGTTCGGCGTAAAGGCCACGTATTTCTGGTGATCGGCGAAGGTCTGCTCGACCGATGACCGTCCGAGGAAGTTCCGGTCAAAACCGAACTGAATGTCAGCCGCACGCCGATGCGCGAGGAACTCGCGCGATCAAAGCAGCAAGACTCTTTTGAGCAATGCGTCGCGCTCGTGGACCGTTCGTGTGCACCGTCACCCGGCGCGATGTCTAAACTCGAATGGCGGCTTTCCGTAATGACGCAGATCTTTACACGTCTGCGGGACGGGAGGGCCGAATGGCAGTTCATGGCCCCTTGCCGAAGACGGAAGCAAGAATCGCATGCAGCCCTTCCCCAGTGAACGAAAAAATCGACGACTGCTGAAAGCTATCTGCTGGCCGTCGCCGCGGCATCTCGAGGCCTAAGTTTGTCCCGGAGAGATGCTTTTCCATCCAAGGAAATGAGAGGCTGCACCGTGTAGTCACATTCGCGCAGCGTCCGCGCAAAATCAGTAGTTACCTAGAAGAACAACTAGGCACCGGCTTGTTAGATGATCCCCGGCCCATTCGTGTTGACCTCGCCTCTGTCCGCGCGCAATGTTGCGACTTGGGCTCAATGAGCGTGTGACCAATCACATTCCCTACCAGTGCTCGAGCCAATTGCCGCGCGGACCTTACGCGCCTAGGGGCCTGATGTTGGTGCGGTTGACGCGAGGCGCCTCATGAAGTGCCTGTGCTGTGCGCACGAATGTGCGCAGTCTGCGAAGTTTTGCGAAGAATGCGGATCACCCCTGCACCCCAAGTGCCAGGCGTGCGGAGCGCCGCTCAGCGCTTCAGATTTCATCTGCGCCGCGTGTGGGACGGCTGCGGGCAGCGAAGTCGCGTTGGCCGAAGAACGCCGCGAAGCTACCGCGCTGTTCGCTGACATTTCCGGATACACGACGCTGTGCGCGAAAAGTGATGCCGAAGAAGTACAGGCAATGCTCGACCGCTTCTATGCAGCCATGGAAAGCGTCGTGGCACGCCACGGCGGACAAGTGCTGAACCGGATCGGCGACGCAGTGATGGCAGTCTTCGGCGCGCCCGTCGCTCACGGGAATGACCCTGAGCGCGCCGTTCGCACCGCAATTGAGATGCACGCAGAGGCGTCAAAGATGACAGACTGCGAGGGGCGACCGCTCAAACTTCACATCGGCATTGCCCGAGGCGAAGTCCTGGCGACCAAGATCGGTAGCGGCGCCCAGTCCAGAAGCACCGTCACCGGCGAGATCGTCAATCTCGCCGCTCGCCTGCAGTCGCTGGCCAAGCCGGGCGACACCTTGATCTCAGACGGACTGTATCGTTCAGTCTCGACATTGGTGGACGCCGAGGACTGCGCCACCCACTCCCTCAAAGGATTCGCGGTTCCCGTCGCAGCGTGGCGCCTGCGGAGGCTCAGCACAGTTCCAATCTTGTACTCGCCCTTCATAGGCCGACAGACGGAGTTGGACCAGATTTCCGGCGTACTGGAGCGGGCTCAGTCCGTCGGAAGCGGAGCGGCAATACTTGTGCGCGGCCGTGCAGGAATCGGGAAGTCAAGATTGATGGCCGAGGTCCGGCAACGCGCACGATCACGCGGATTTGCGGTGCCGTGCGGACAAGTAGTCGACTTCGGCGTTTCACGTCGAAAGGCAGCCGTGCCAGCAATGCTTGCGTCTCTTTTCGACGTATCGTTGTCCGATGACGAAGCGACTATGAAAGCGGGACTCAAGCACGCTATCGACTGCGACATAGTGCTGGAGAAGGATGCACTGTTCATCGCCGCTCTGATGGAACTGGATCTCCCGATGGACGACAAGGCGCTATTAGAATCGATGAACGCCTCAGCTCGAACCGAGCGCTCGGATGAAGCGCTAGCAAGAACGTTAGAGCGAGCCGCTGGCAGGCGCCCTGTCCTGATCACATTAGAAGACATCCATTGGGCGCCCGTGCCGCTGCTTCGGCAACTGATCGCTATTGCGGAAACCGTCAGGCATTCGCCGATTATTCTCGCCATGACTTCGCGCATCGAAGGCAGGCCGTTGGACGAGACGTGGTTCAAGTCCCTTCGGGGCGTCCCTTCGTTGCAGGTAGAACTTGGTCCGCTGAGCTTCGAAGAATCGTGCACGCTGGCAAGCACCCGCTCATCGCAAGAAAACGATGTCTTACAGCAGTGCGCGGTGCGCGCGGAAGGCAATCCGCTGTTTCTGGAGCATTTGCTTCGCGCATCGCCCGAGAGCGAAACGGGAGCCGTTCCACCCACGGTCCAGAGTCTTGTTCTCGAGCAAATGGACCGGCTCACGTCCGGCCAACGGATTGCTCTCCAGGCGGCGTCCGTCATCGGCAAGCACTTCTTGCCGGCCGACTTGTGCGCGATCACGAGTGATGCGACCGATCACAGCGAAGCGCTTTTGCAGTCGGAGTTGATTCGGGCTGACGGCGACGAACTGCACTTCACGCACGCGCTGGTGCATGAAGCGATTTATCGCACGCTGCTTAAGAGTCGGAAGCGCTCGCTGCACCGGAAGGTGGCGCTACGCATAGGAGATGCAGACCCAGTCCTGCGTGCGGAACATCTGGATCGCGCAGAAGATCCTGACGCCGCGCACGCCTATTTGTTGGCCGCCAGAGATGGGATGCAGCATTTCCAACCCGAAGCGGCGGTCGCGCTTCTTCAACGCGGCGCGGCCCTGGCTCGCGACCGATCCGTCTCTTGCGAGCTCGCACTGCTCTACGGCGAATTGCTGCGCGACTCCGGCCGATTGACCGACTCGTTAGCCGCGGACCGTTCCGCACTCGAACTTGCAGAAACCGACGAGCAACGCTGCCACGCATTGATGGAGATTGCGGCTGGGTATCGCGTAACGGGCGACATCGAAGAAGCGCTCGATGCGCTCGCGGGCGCCGATTCGCTCGCCGAAGCGCTGAATCTGGACCTGGAGCGATCCAAGATTCATTACCTACGAGGCAGCATCTACTTCGCGCGAGGCGACGTGCCCGCCTGCGTGATGGAACATCGTCAGGCGCTTCGCTTCGCGAACCGGGGCGCCTGCCCCGAATGTGAGGTGCGGGCATTGAGCGGCCTCGGAGATGCACAACTCGAACAGGGACGTTTAACCGAGTCGCTGCAATCGTTCAAACGCTGCGTCGCGCTGTGTGAAGCGCGGCAATGGATCGCCATCGAGATTCCGAACCGATGCATGCTCGCATATTGCCTGCAGTACTCGGCCAAGCTGGATCAAGCTGCCAACGAAGTGCAGCGGGCAGTGATCGACGCGCGGCGCACGGGGCTCTTACCTGCGCTCGTGTTTGCGTTATCAAGCGTTGCGACGATCTTCGTCGACGCCGGACGATTCGATGAAGCCGAGCCAGTATGTCTCGAAGGGTTGTCGTTGGCTCGGCAGGTCGGCGCCCGCCGTTTCGAATCGACGTTTCTTTTGGCGCTGGCCGAGATTCGCCTGAGGGCGGGCGCGCGCGAGGACGCCGTGCGTCAGATCCATGCGGCGTTATACATCGCACAAGAAACTGGCATGGGGTACGCCGGCGCGGCGACACTCGCAATGCTGGCCCGCGCCGCACCGGACGCGCAGGGGCGGGCTGAGGCGCTGCGTCGAGGCGCGGCATTGCTTGCGGAGCCTTGCCTCGCTCAATCCGTTCTGCGCTTCCACATCCATGCAATGGAGGCCGGCATCGAAGGCGCTGAGTGGGATGACGCACTTCGTTATGCCGAAGCTCTCGAGGCGTTCATGCAGGCCGAGCCTTTGCCATGGGCATCTCTGCTCGTTCGACGCGTGCGCCTCGTTGCGGAGGCAGCAAATGGCACAGACGTCGCCAGCACGCGAGCTCGACTTCGATGCCTGCGCAACGAGGTGCATGCCGCGGGGTTAGGGTCTGCTCTTCAGATAATCGATGCGGCGCTGGAACAGATAAGCGACAAGCCGGCAAATGGGCGGCTCGCGGAGTGAAGTTCATTTGCCCACGTGCGGTCGTAGCTCCTCAGCGACCTGGACATCGTTCAAGGCGACGAAGCGCCGTGAGCACCGCGACCCGGATTCACCTCGCGGAATGTATAGGAGGCTAAGGCTTGACGAACTTGAGCGTCAATGCGATCCGATTCTCCTATAGCGGCATAGCGTGACTGATCGACGTCGCCGCCTTCGTATGTCGGCGGCAGCGACCACACACCGTGCGGATGGGTCCGTCGTATCCTTTGGATTCGCATTGATCTCGCTGCGCGCAACGCATGGCGGCGAACTTGGCGTCGAGGAGCATCGCGCGCGGCCGGGAACGACCGTGCAGCAAATGATCGATTCTGGCTATGTGACTGAGGCTTTCGTCATAGAGCACGCGCAAGCGGCGGGTTTCAAGCTCGCTTCAACGCGCCGTAGAATGCGCCCAGGTTGGCATCGATTTGTCCGTCCTTGATCCAATTATGGATATTCCGAAACGTCAATACGCGGTCGAACCGGTCATGGGCGTCGAAGCCGGCGAACCGACCGGCATTCAATGTGCCAACGACGACTTTTCCATACATTGCTGGCGCGTCCGCAAGCTTGCGCTGATAGGCGGCGTCAGTGGCATAGTCCTCTGCGGCAAGATCAGCGGACGTGCTGAGATATTGCGCCTCGCAGAGCAGACCTGCGTCGCGCAGATATGGCGCAAGAATGTCCGTGTACCATCCGCCACCCGGCGCGATTTCGAGCACCGCTTGCGCCGGATAGACGTCGAAGAAGAGCAGCGTTTCTCGCGGCTGGCGATAAACGTCGCGTGCACGCGCCTTATCGCTGCGCTGCGGTCCGGAGATGGCCGCGTCGAGCGACGTCGTGCCCGCCCTCTGCGACTGCCCATCATGGGACGAATTCTGCGAATCCACCGAAGAGGAAGCGCATCCTGTCAGCATGAGCGCGAGGCACGCGGCCCGCGTGACGGAGCGCACCCGGTCCAGTCGGTTGATCTTCATGAAATGAACGCCGGTTGGAGGTAGGAACTGCGACGAGCGATTCTTAGAGACTCTACCTCACGTAAGGTCGCCCAGCGAGACACGCACCATCGGGTCGTACTTGGGAGCTGTCGACCTTCGTTCGTGCGACCCTGAGCGGCCCATCACCTCATCAGATACTCGACGGCGGATGTTGGCCGGTCGCCGATGATGAAGATAGTAGCGCTGAGCGCCCGATGCGCCACCCCTTCGAACTGCCGCACTCGACCCAACGCGGTCACTTGACGAGAGTCAATGCTAATGTCTCAAACCGTTAAGGGTTATTCGATGCCTGCCATCGATCACAGGAATGTGACGGTGCCGCTGCGCGTGTTGGCAGGCGTCGAAT
>NZ_FCOM02000114.1 GCF_001544695.2 Caballeronia arvi | reverse complement strand
TCGTTATAGTGCCGCCTTTCGCAGCCACACCGGGCGATGGGAGCCGCTGCCGGGCACAGGCTCACTCGACGAGATGGTCGAGGTCGTCGTCACGCTCCTACAGCCTTATCTGCAGCCCGATAATTATTAAAGGCAATTAGGGGATGTTGTACTAGTCACCTCGAACAATCGCCGGCCGCGCGCCTTCCGCAACCCGATCAAGGCGCTCGAGGTGATCCGCGCACTGGGCTTGCAGAACGGGCGATTCTCGCTGGAAGCTTGGCGGCCGGATGAAGCCGAGCTCGACCGGCCGAGCCGCCCCGATCGCGCGGAGGCGATGAAGCAGGCACACTCGAACGCTACCGCGTATGAAAAGTGGTTCCGTGAACAGGTGCAGAAGTCGTTAGATGACCCACGGCCGAACGTCCCGCATGCAAAGGTGCAAAAAGAGATGGCCGACAAGAAGGCCGCATTGCGCAAGCGGATCGCAGCCGGCGGGGCTAAATCTTGATCGTGGAGTGGCGCGCACGAGCGCACGAGGACCGTAGCAAGATCTTTGACTACATCATGATGCTGCGAGGCTGATCTCCCAACATAAGTACTATGAAGCAAATGACGCCCTACGGCAGGCCGTTGCGAGTGTACGGTATGACTGGGTCGATCTGGAGGCCGCTCCACAGCCTGCGCAGACCGGGCAACCAGCCGCGAATGCCATCGAGCATCCCGCTTCGTCCCCGAGCGCACGATGAACCTGTTCGCCATTTCGAAGCGTCCCTCTGGAGGGTCCCATAAGGCGATTTGATTTGAGCCTATGCACAAGGGGACTGCCGCGCAGAGCACTGACAATACATGCGGGGGACCCCGTTAGGCGAAGGCTTCTCGCAGCGACGACCGGCGTAGGTTTGGCCGCCGCGCCTTTCAGCTTGTCGCGATTATCCGAGTACGCCGCTGCATGTTTACGTCGTAGGAAGAGGGTCGAGCGCGCCACTGTGGCGTGCTTTCTCGTCTGCAAGCTCATGATGGGAAAGCAAACAAAGCATCCGGGTTGCCGGACTCCGTCGTTAATGCCAAATACATCACAACGTGATATATAATTAAGTCACGATGGCCATCGCGGCGAAGGGAGTCTGTCATGTTGATCACCAGCGATTTCGAAATAGGAATGATATTGGTTGTGTTCGCTCTCCTGGGCGTAATACTGATGGGCGCGTTGTCTTCAACGCTTCATCTCGATCGATGGCATCCCAGACTCGTGGGTGCCACGGTCGGCGCCGTATTCGGCCTGGCACTCATTGAGGCAGTACCCATGATCACCTAGAGCGGTCTTTAACTAGACGGGCACTGTGTCCCATGATCCGAGCGCAATGATGGCACCGTTCGATCGATTTCTTCTCTGCTACGACGGCACGTCCGAGGGACGCGCTGCGCTGAGATGCGGCGCGGCACTTGCCAAACGACTAGAAGCCGAGACGCATCTGCTGGCGATGTTGGACTGCTCTTACTGGGCTCGGGGGTTCGACGTGTTGTCATCCGTTAATTTCGACCTGGACGAACGGGCGGCGAGGGAAATCCTGCAGGAAGGGGTTGAAAAGTTGCAAGGATGGGGAGTTGCAGTTACGGGACACCTTCTCGTCGGTAACCCTGTGGACGAGATCGCACGTTTGGCTGACTCTCTGAGGAGCGACCTCATCGTGATCGGACACCGGCACGAAAGTGTGTTTACGCGCTGGTGGACGGGCGAAAACCATGCGTTGCTGTTGGACCGAGTCAACTGCGGCGTGCTTTTCGAGGTCGCCGGTGCAAGCGTGACCGACTAGCCGCACTGTGCCGGACCGCTTGCTGCGTGTTTGGGTCGTTCAAAAGCACCACGACTTTGAACAATCTATGCCAGCCACCGCCGTGTCCGATCTTGGCGTTGATGCGCCTTGGTCGTTGAGAGCACGCGCCCGGCTTTCTTGTCAAAGCTACATAAATAGGCCAAATGGCTGAACATGCGCTTGGGGCAACGCCGCAATGCTCGGTGACGGCTGCGCCAGCAAAGAGGAGGAATCCATGATCGTCTACTATCATGGCGTCGCCATCCAGCCGACAATCGCCCGAGTCGGGCGATCGTTCGTAGCAACAGCGTCGATTCAGGAAGAAGATGGACATGCCACTTCGTTGGGCACACTCGGCGTATTTGCGAACGAGAGCAGTGCGTTTGGCTTTGCCGTTCGCTGCGCGTCCGCGTTCGTCGACGGCGAAGACATGCCCCTACCTCCGTTTCAAGTGGGTCCTGTAACAGCATGAGAACCACTATCGACCATCCAACGAAGAAGCGATCTGGTCCGCCAGTTTCCCAAGCGCGCGACTCAGGGCGGCGGCTTTGGCCTCAGCGCCAGCGCCTGTTAGAGGGCTACGCAGCGTGGCGCGCTGCGCAAGCTCCGTCCGAACCGGGCTTCTCGAAACGAGCGCCCACTCCGCTTGCAGCGTCAACTCGCCGTCGGCAGGGACTCCGATATCGATCACTGTAACGACGAGCACGCGCGTGCCATCGGGCACCGGCGACTCGGGAAACACCAGTACCCCTCCTGGCAGCCGCGTCTCCAGATCTCGCGCCAGCGTAAGGCGCATCAACTGCGCCAGCGGCGCGGCCCAACGCTCGGTCTCCGAAATTTCGAACCGGTTCGGCGCGGGCTGCGTCACCACTTCGGGCCTATCGAGTGCCTCCGGGATATGGAGTGCCGTGAGTTGCACCGGATGCATCGGCTGCACGACGGGCAACGCGTTGCCGGGCGAAATGTTCAACGTGACATACTGCGTCTTCGGACTGCTCGCGCAGGCATGTAAAAGCAGTGCGGCGGCCACGATCGCGACAAATGTTGAAACCGACCTGGCGCTCCTGGCTGTCATTGCTCATCTCCGTGCTTGCCGCGAATGAGCGCTTCGGGATGACGATCAAGATAGTCGGCCAGCACTCGGATCGAGCGTGCCGCGTCGCTCAGTTCGCGTAGTGCGCTCGGCAGATCGTTTTGCCGCGTCGGGTCGCCGTTGAGCGTCCGGCTTGCGGCAGCGGCTGCTTCATCGGCTGCACCTGCCGTCTCCCGCAATTGCGCGACGAGCGGTGCGATCTGCGGAGTCACTTGGCTTAGCGTCTGATCGATCTGTGCGACGGCGCGATCGATATGTCTCAGGCTGTCGTCGATGCGCGGCGACGCGGCGAGTGCATCGACGCGGGCAACCAGGCTACGCACTTTGTCGCCTGTTTCCCTTATTGGAAGTTCGTTGATCTTCGTGATGATCTGATCGGCCTTGGATGTCATGTCGTCGATATCGGCGGATTCGACACTCGGTATCACTAGCGCGCCGCCCTCGTGGCCAAGCGCCGCTGCTGGTGCGCCTTTCACGAAGTCGAGCATCACCTTGCGCGAGCCAATGAGCGGCGGGTCCTGCGCCAGCCGTGCACGCAAGCCGTCACGGACGAGCCGCTCGAGCATCCCATTGACGGACGGCCGCCAGTCGCCGTTCAGCGGCAGGTTCGCGCCGGCTATACCGAGTTGCGCCGGCTCTAGCGCAATTTGCACGGGCGTGCTCAACAAACCCATCGCGGCGTCGTAGCGCAGTTGCACGCTCGTTACCGTGCCGACATGAAAGCCGCGCAACTCCACGTCGGCGCCGGTCTTCAAACCACCGACCGCGCCCGTGAAGCGCACCACGTAGCTGACCGTCGGCGCATGTGTCGGGGCTAGCGCCGGACGACGATCGTTTCCGACGAAACGCCGTGTGGGTGCGCCAGGTCCCGGCTCCATCACGATCTGCGGTCCGGAAACGAGCGCCTTGAGCGAGGACGGATCGCTCAGGTCCGGCTGCGCTCCGAACACGTAGAACTTCGTGCCGCTGCGTAGATCGTTCTTTCTGGCGCGTTCGATTTTCGCCTCGACGTTGACGTGCTTGCCGTCGGCATCGAGTGCCACCTTTTGCACATCCCCGATCTTCACGCCGTGTAACGTGACATCGGTCTCATCGGCCTTGATGCCGTAGGCATTGTCGAAGATGATGGTCACCGTTTCGCCGCCATGCATGAGCGCCTGCACGCCGAGCCATCCGACTACGCCGAACGCGGCGAGCGGCACAGACCAGATCAAGCCCGGCCAAAAGCTTCGGCGCACCACCGCGCGCGTGCGGCGCAGCCGGGTCTGCGTCATGTCGGTCTCCCCTGTCGGGCGTCCCACATCATACGGGGATCGAAGCAGCGCGATGCGGCCATCGTCAGGAATACGACCAGCGCGAATGCCGTCGCCCCGGGCGCGGTGCGCGTGGAAGCGACATCCCCGAAGCGGATCAGCGGCACGAACGCCGCAATGGTGAATACGTCGACGTTGGACCAACGCCCTAACTCGTCGATCCAACGATAAAGATGCGCCTTCATGCGCAAATGTCGCGGCGATTGGAGGCACACCGATGCGATGAACCACGCCATACCCAGGAGCTTCGCGACTGGAATGACGATGCTTGTGCACACGATGAGAATGCCCAACGGCCACAGGCCGGCATGAAACAGCTCGTACACGCCGTCGATAATCCGGTGCGGCACGTCCTTGCCGAGCTGGATCGAGATGGTCATCGGATAGAGATTCGCGGGCAGCGTCAGCACGAGCGCGGCAAGCGAGAGCGCCGTGGCGCGTGTGACGGCATCGGGCTTGCGCTCGAAGAGACGTGCGCCGCATCGCGTGCAGCGTTGCCCGTGGCAGGCCTGTGGCGCGATGAGATCGCAGGTCGTGCAGGACAACATGGGCCCGTGCGCATCGAGCGGGTTATCCGGAGCAATGGCACGCCAGACGAAGCGCCGGTCGAGCGTTGCGCGTGTGATCATCGACAGAATGGCCGCCACGATGAAGCAATAGCCGCCCGCGCCAATCGTCGCATGCAGATTCTGCGTCACGCGGGCATAGCCGATGAAGCAGCCGACCAGATAGACATCGGGCATGGCCCAAACATCGAGCCAAAGCGTCCAGCGAAAGAGCGCGCCCATGCTGCGAAATCGCTTACCGAAGCGGATCGCGCCAAGCACGACGACGAGGCCGCCGAAGCGCACGAACGGCAGCACGATGCCAAACAGACCGAGCAACAGCGCAAGTATCGTCCATCCTTCGCGCCCTATTCCGACGATACCTGACGCGAGCAGTGATGTACGCTCGCCGTCCAGCAGGCGAACGGATATGAGTGTCGCGAAGTTGGCGGGGAATAACAGCAGGAAGGTGCTCGCGGCGCAGGCGAGCGCCGCCGTGAGACTGCGGCCGCTTCGCCGCTCAAGCGGATACTGGCACAACCGGCAGCGTGCGATAGAGCGAGGATTCAGTGGCGGGACGTCTTCGAGCGCACCGCATTCTGGACATCCGATAGTCATCGTTTGCCTGACTGATGTTGAGCTGGTTAGAGCGAGGTGCGCTGCAAGATCTCATGCTTTCCGATCGTCGTGCGAGATTCGTCGCCTTCGTACAATTCAGTATAGGCGCTTGCGCCTATTTGACGGGCAAGCGGCGAACCAAGCACGCTGTTTGTTCCGCGATTTTGAAGCGGCCAAAGTTTCCTGTAGCGGGTCTTCATGTTATAGGGGTTATAGAGCAGGCGTTCGTTGAGCCACCCGGGCCATTTGAAATGTCGCGAGACTAGAATGAGAGGAGGGATGATGCGGACCGACTGCTATCGGATGCCTGGCGGTTTTCCGCATGATCCGCAGCAAGGGAGATGAAGATGTCGCTCGAGGTCAAAGTAGGACCGCCGCAGCTTGCCATCCACCAAGGCCATGCTGTCCTCTTGACCGAACCGGATGGCCAGATCGTCGGGAGAACAAACAAGGGTTTATATTTCTACGATACTCGCGTGATCAGCAGTTGGACGATCTACGCGAACGGTGAACCGTGGGCTCTGCTCAACGGCGGGACGACCGCCGCTTTCGCTGCGCGCATTTTTCTGACGAACCGTGCACTGACGACCGAGGCTGGCCAGGTCTTGCCGCATACACTCGGGCTCACGCTCAGTCGTGAGATTGGCGGCGGCTTACACGAAGATATCGACCTCATTAACTACAGTAACTCAAAGGTAAGCTTCAACCTCGAGATAGCGATACGCAGCGATTTCGCCGATATTTTTGAGGTGAAGTCGGGAAACTTCGTCCGGCGCGGCCGCATCACGACGACTTGGTCTGGGCCCCAGGAGCGTCTCACCACCGCGTATCGCAACGAGGGTTTCGTTCGCACAATTGAAGTGTCGGTCGATAACAACGATACCGCGGCCGCCTACTCGAATGGCCGTATCACCTTCGACATTACGATAGAGCACGCCGCACGCTGGCACTGCTGCCTTCGATACGATCTCTCGGACGGCTGCGAACGCTTCTCGGCACCGAGCATTTGCTGCGGTGACAACGACGATGCTTCAGAAAATAGCGCGCGGCTTAGACGGTGGCAAAGCGCTGTGCTCAAACTCGACAGCAGCAATGACACGGTCCGCCGCCTGTTTCGCCAGGCCACGGATGATCTGTCCGCGCTTCGCCTGCGGGTGATAACCCCTACCCCCGGCCCCGATGTCACACACGTCGTGCCGGCCGCGGGACTACCATGGTTCGTTGCCTTATTCGGGCGCGACAGCTTGATCGCTTCGCTGCAGACGTCATTGGTCTATCCGGCTTTTGCGCGCGGAACGCTGGAAGTACTGGGCGCGCGTCAGGCAACCGAGTGGGATGACTATCGCGACGCGGAGCCCGGGAAGATCATGCACGAACTGCGCCTTGGCGAATTGGCTTATCTCGGCCGAATTCCTCACTCGCCGTATTACGGGACGGCGGACGCAACGCCGCTCTACCTCATTGCGTTGCATACCGCGTGGTGCTGCACCGGAGACCTTGCGCTGCTGAGACAGCACCTGCCCGCCGCCGAGCGCTGTCTCTACTGGATCGACAGATACGGCGACCTTGACGGTGATGGTTTCCAGGAATACGCAACGCGCTCGCCCGCCGGGCTTGAGAATCAGAGCTGGAAGGATGCGGGCGAAGCTATCGTGTATCCGGACGGAAAACCAGTTCAAGCCCCGAAAGCCACATGCGAACTGCAAGGCTACGTTTATGATGCGTGGCTGCGAATGGCGAAGATCTATGATGTGCTGGGCGACAAGGCCCGCTCGAGCACCTTGCGAGCAAAGGCTGCTGATCTCTTCGCACGATTCAATTCCGATTTCTGGGATGAAGAGACAGGTTTCTATGCGCTCGCACTCGATGGGGACAAGAAGAAGGTGCTGAGTGTTGCCTCCAATCCAGGCCACTGCTTGTGGTCCGGGATCGTGCCCGCAGATCGCGCTGGTCGCGTCGTTTCACGGCTCGTGCAGGAGGACATGTGGAGCGGTTGGGGCATACGAACGCTCTCGGCCGACCACCCGACTTACAATCCCTACTCCTACCAGAATGGCGCAGTCTGGCCACACGACAACGGCCTCATCGCCGAAGGATTCAAACGCTACGGCTATGCGACGCAGGCCGCGAAGGTCGCTCATGATGTATATGAGGCCGGACGCTTTTTCGCGCTCAATCAGCTACCCGAACTTTATGCAGGCCTTCGCCGCAACGGATCGAACTTCCCAGTCCAATACCTCGGCGCGAATGTTCCCCAGGCCTGGGCAGCGGGATCGGTCTTCTCGCTGTTGTACGCCATGCTTGGCCTTCAACCCGATGCGCCCAACAAGATGCTTTTCGTCGATCCGGACCTGCCGCCTTGGCTGAGCGACGTTACGCTCAAGGATCTGCAACTCGGCGAGGAAAGCTTCGATATCCGCTTTTGGCGCGCGGACAATGCGACTCATTTTGAGGTGTTGAAAGGTAACCGTTCCGCGGTCGCCGGTCGCGACATTCGAGTTTGGCGAGAACTGCTAACACGATCCGAGGACGGCGCCGTCCCTCGTTCGAAGATTCACTCGTCGACCTCTTCAAAGCAGCCGTAGCTTCGGGAAACGTCCTAATTGGCGCCTCCGTCACGATCTGTCACGATCAGTCATGACACAGGGTCTCCGGTTCGCCTATCGCCATCAAATCCTGCTCGTTTCGGTCACATCGTGCTGGATTTCACGACCTTCACTCCGGGTGGCCGGGCCGACACATGGGGAGAGAGACATGGAAGTGCCTGTTACCGAAGGGCAAATACGCGCGTTGGCCTACAGCCTCTGGGAAGAAGGAGGTAGCCCAGAAGGGGGTGCCGAGGAATTCTGGCATCAAGCGCGCAAACAACTTGAAACTTCGTCCGACGGCTCGCAGACCGCGGATGAAACGGACGACAAAGGCACCACGGACATGCCGCGAACAAGCAAAGATGAACGAACCTGAGCTTGAGGTGATTTCGGTACATCGTCCGGCGCGATATCGAAACTCAAAAGAGCACCTACCAGGCGATCGCCTGGTTCTTTGAAGGGCGCGAAGCGATTCGTCGGAGCGTTCAAGCGTTCAAGCCGTGCTAGCTTGTCTACCCGTCTATGCGCCCCGTCTCCTGCGATCGTAGCGCTCTATATTCGTGCCAGGTAAGCGCGATGATGATGAAATCCAGTCCGTGATGGGCAGCAGCCATAGGGAATGGGTGAAGGTGTACCGGTAAAGCTGGTACGCAACGAACAAGCTGAAGACCGTGATCGCTATCGGGAAGTACCAAAGTCGTCGACGCAGCAAACCGACAATCAACCATAATTTGATTACTCCGTGACCAAGCAGATATATCGCGGCGAATTCCTGTGTGCCGACAGAAAGATGTTGCACGGTATGCAGCAGAAAGCCCGCGAAGAGATCGTGCGGATCTACGGCGAATTCATCCTCGGTGACCCAAACCACGAACGCCAGGAGACTTCGCCGCGAAGCGACCAGTGTGATGACGCCAGCGACGACTTCTGGAATCGCGAGAATGGCCTTGCACCACAGGCTCAGGATAAAAAACAGATGAAGCCTTTTCTGCGCAAAAACCGAGGTGATCTTGTGTGATTCGCGCATCGATCGTCATTCGAAAAGTTGCGCTCAGAACTGGTAGTTGACTGAGATGTTGCAGCCCGCCTGTGTTTTGGCCTGTGTGATGGGGCTGTTCGCAGCACTGTCAAGGAGCCGCTTGAGCGCGCCATCCGCAGTCATGAACCAGTGCTTGTCAATAAACCATACAAGGGTCACGCCGAAGCCAGCAGATTTTAGTCCGGCGCTCGCGGCATAGGGGCGATATCCGGATGCGGCGGCTTGCGCTGCGTTGACGCCGAACCAGCTATTCATATAGGTCGAGTCGGCGAACGACACCGAAGGGCCGGCAAACCAGAAGAACGTGTCGGAACTGCCGGGCATCGGCATGTAGGTGCCGAGATCTGCGATCCAACCGTTGGAGCCACCGAAGCTGCGGGTAACCGCTGCACGGACAACGAGCGGAAACTCTTTCGATATGACATACTCCGCCGCCAGCTTTATTTCCGGCGCGGGGTTGATGTTGCCAAGTCCGTTCAGCCGAGATGGATCGTCGAGTCCTCGCCGACCAAGATCGTAGACCGCTGCGGCGCTCACGCGCCAATTTTCGCCTTGGAGCACGTTCATCCCGATGCCTTCGCCGGTCGACCAAAAGGCGAGATCTCGGTACCGGATATCGATACTCGGGCCGGCGAGCACATGATAGCGATCCGCGCCGTCATAGAGCGGCCGAAAGGCCGCACCGACCCCGAGGCGCACTTGCCAGTCAGGAGGCTTTGACTCAAACAGTTTTTCCAATGGAACGCCCGCCGAGTATTGCCATTCCGAGAGCGGCGACGGAGTTTGCGCTTTCACTACCAGGGGCGTCATAAGGATCAAAAACACAGGAACCGAACTCACGAATCGCTTGTACCACTGAGCGCGCGCACAGTGGTGGGCTGCGACTATGACTATGTGCCATGCGGTTAATGCCACGACGCCCTCCTTGCCAGGACCGTGCAGCGCGCTCGCGAGCCCCGTGTAGTACACCAGCCGACCTAGTTGCGATTTTGGCAAGGAGCGTCTGTCTTCAATCAGGATCCGAGCCGCGGTCGCGGGATCAGCGAGACGAGGCCATATCAATCGATCAGAGCCACGACACAACAAGCTAAGAAGCACGCGCCATTCCCGTTTGCCCGTGTCACTAGGACGATCTTTCATTGCTCTCGCGTGGCGAGGATCGAGCGACACTTCCCTTCAGCAGTCTGACGACGCTCGATTGGGCGAAGTCGAAAACAACGTTCGTAACCGATACCATTTAAATTGTTCGCAGGCCTCAACACCAGGGGCGGTCGCCCTCGCAGATGACCACCGGCGCTCACCCAGCGCCTCATTTGTGAATGCCGTCTCTGAGCGACGCGACGTCACGAGAAGTGACGGGCGCGGCTTCATTTCCCCACATGCTGCGCACGAAGGTCAACACGTGCGCGATTTCCTCGCTGGTGAGCTTCGGTCCGAACGCGGGCATCTTCTCCGGTTGCGGCCCGCGCTCGGTACGGGGAGCGCCGCCCCCCTCCACCACGAGGCGCACAAGTGAAGTCACGTCAGGCGCGAGCACGGTTGGGTTGCCCGCCAGCCGGGGATATTTGTTAGGTTTGCCCATTCCGTCGGGGCCGTGGCACTTGGCGCAGAACGACAGGAAGATGCCGGTGCCTGGCCGCTCCATCGCGCCTGTTCGTAACGCTTGCACGCTCATGCGCGCAACACCAGACCGAGGCTCGTACGCGGAGGCAGGCTTCTGAGCGGGCAGATCCTTCAGATACCGCGCGATCGCCGCCAGGTCGTTGTCGGTCATGTATTGCGTGCTGTCCTCGACGACCTGCACCATGCTGCCAAACGGAACAAGCCCTCCTCCGTGACCATGCTTCAAGAAAGCGGCGATGTCCTCCGCACGAATGCGGCCCAGCCCCGAACCAGCATCAGCGGTCAGATTCGGGGC
>NZ_FCOM02000105.1 GCF_001544695.2 Caballeronia arvi | reverse complement strand
CGCATAGACGTCGAATCGCGCCATCAAAACATCCGGTATTCAGCAAGGGGCAATCCGTTCTTTTCGACCCATTCATTGGTGTTTTTGATGAAATCGGCATTCGCCTCTGCCCACCGGCGGCCCTCTTCGGCCTTGATGGCTTCCCGCAACGCCTGCTCACACGTGCGCGAAAAATTAATGCCGAGCTCTTTTGCCCGCTGATAGACATCGACTGGCACGGTGACATTTGTCGCCTTTCGCAGTGGCCTGGCGGTTAAGTTGCCCATGAGCTTTCCTTCACGTTGGTATGCATGCGCATGATCATCAACATGATAGTCCACATGCACCCGGTAACGCATCGGTTTGCTTTTTTTAAGCGTTTCCCGTGAAACTATAAGATTGCGACCCTAAAATCGTCTGAGCGATTCCACAGCTCGGATATGAAGATTCAGGCCGGCCTCGCTGAACAACGCTGTCTCACTCGCGCCGACCATGTGATGGTTGCCCGCCGCGAGCGCTTGGGTCGTCTCGTACGGATGGTCATTCGACCGCGGGCGAGGCCGGCCGCAGGTACGCGAGCAGCATGTCCGCATGCAGGTTGGAAATCGAAGCTTGGCGGTGGTATTCACCGTAATTCCGGCCAGTGAATGCTTGCAGGGTAAAGCGATTGGACACGATGTAGTAGCCAATCTCCACCAGCGTCACGTAGAAGTCGAGCGGGTCGATGCCGTGCCGAAACTCTCCTGCTGCGACACCGCGTTCGATCGTGACGCGCACAAGGTCGATTACCGGAGAGATGGTTTCGCGCAATTTGCTTGAGCGCTCGAGATATCGGCCTTCGTGCAAATTTTCTTTGTTGATGAGGCTCAGCCACTGCGGATTCTCACGTAGGTAAGTCCAGATCGATTGCGCCGATTCGCGTATCGCCGCGGCGGGTTGGAGACCTGACAACTCCAAACTCCCCTCTCGTATTGCGAACCGCGCATACATCGCTTCGAGCACCGCGACGTACAGCCCCTCCTTACTCTCGATTACGCCGATTCAGGATGAGCCGCCGCAAAGACTGCTTGCAGTCGGCGACTCGGGAATTCGGTCGACGGCGGGAGCGAGTCGGAGCGTTCCACGGTCGCTGACCCCAAGCCCGAAGTCAGATTCAAATGCCTCGCGTAGTCCATGGAGCCCCTCACCTTCTCTGTTACAAATTAAGGAGAACAACAAACGTTTGCCGCATGACGTTCAGATTTCGTCAATCTAAAAGTTCGCGCGACCCTGCCGTAAGCCATATCAGGCTTTTAACAGGCCATGATTTGCGCAACGACGATGCGCGAATGAATCCCATTCAAGCGACCAAGAAAGGAAGAACGTGAAACTCCACGGAATGCGAGTGAAAACCAAACTGGCGATCGGTTTCGGCATGCTCACGGGCGCCCTGCTGATCGTCGCGGCGCTCTCCATTGAGGCGCTGCATGAATCGAATCAACGTTTCTCATCATTCGTCGACGGCATCAATACGCGCGCCAGCCTCGCGGCAAGCGTGCGCAACGCCGTCGACCGCCGCGCCATTGCGGCGCGCAACCTCGTGCTCGTTACGAAGCCTGCCGATCTCGAACTCGAGAAGGCCGCCGTCGTCCAGGCGCATGAGGACGTGCAACGCGATCTGCGCAAATTTAACGAGTTGGTCGAGCGTGCGACGGATGTGCCGCCCGATGTGCGGGCTCGCCTGGCGGAGATCAATCGAGTGGAGTCGCTGTATGGGCCTGTCGCGCTCAACATCGTCGACCTCGCGCTCAAGGGCAAGCACGACGAAGCTATCGCCCACATGAACGACGAATGCCGTCCCCTGCTCGCCGCGCTCGTCAAGGCGACGCAGGACTATTCGGACATGACGCATGCGCGCGAAGTACAGCTCGTCGCGGAATCGGCGGCGCATTACGCCTTCTCGCGCATGCTGCTGCTCGGCGTGTGCGCGCTCGCTGTGTTCTCGGCGATCTTCGCGGGCGTGACCATCACGCGCAGCATTCTGCGCGCGCTTGGCGCGGAGCCGGATACGCTGAGCGCCGTCGCGAAGCGCGTCGCGGACGGCGATTTGAGTCCTGTCGCGGACGCGCAGAACGCGCCCGCCGACAGCGTGCTCGCCTCGATGAGCACCATGCAGAAGAACCTCGTCGAACTGATCGGCAATGTGCGCGCTTCCGCTGACAGCATCGCGACCGGTTCGAGCCAAATCGCAACGGGCAACGTCGACCTGTCGACGCGCACCGAAGAGCAGGCCGCGGCGCTTGAGGAAACGGCATCCAGCGTGGAAGAACTGACTTCCACAGTGCGCCAGAACGCCGAGCACGCACAACACGCCAACGTGTTGTCCGCGAACGCATCGGCCGTCGCGCAACACGGCAACGCGGCCGTGAGCCGCATGATCGAGACAATGACGGACATCAGCTCGCGCTCTTCGATGATCGCGGACATCACCGGCATGATCGAAGGCATCGCGTTCCAGACGAACATCCTTGCCCTGAACGCGGCCGTCGAAGCGGCGCGCGCGGGCGAGGAAGGACGCGGCTTCGCGGTGGTGGCCTCAGAGGTGCGCAGTCTCGCGCAGCGATCCTCGAGTGCGGCCAAGGAGATCAAAGAGCTGATCGGGGCCTCAGTGGAACGCATCGCGGAAGGCTCGACCCTCGCCGGCGAAGCGGGCAGGACGATGTCCGAGGTCTTGCACGCCGTCTCGAAAATGCGCGACATCATGAACGAAATCGCGGCGGCATCAACCGAACAGAGCCGCGGCATCGAGCAATTGAGTCAGGCGATCTCGCAGATGGATCAGGTCACGCAGCAGAATGCGGCACTCGTCGAGGAAGCGGCGGCGGCATCGCAATCCCTCGATGAGCAAGGGCGTCGCTTGACCGACGCCGTGTCGTTCTTCCGTTTGGCGACCCACTAATTGTCGATGAGCATCAACGAATACCGCCTTTCCTCGCCGCTTTTGCCCGACAGAGTGTGGCGCCGGCGCGCCCCGATCATGCAACCGAGCTCGTGGGTCGCCGACTCGTGCCGAGCATCACCGCTTACCCCATCTATATGCTCAATGTCGATGGCGTCATCATGACCTGGAACGCGGGCGCGCAGCAGGCCAAAGGCACACGGTGGATAAAATCATCGTCCGAAGCGAGAACTCGCCCGAGGTTATACGAGACAAAGACGCTATTCTCATCCCCCATCGGACCGTGTTCAAGTAGAAGCGCCTGAGGATCTCGGAAAGGTCAATGAAGTCTAACCGCCGAAACCGGCGATAGACGTGAACCCAGCCCGCGATCCAAGGGCTGCCGTTCAATCTGATCACCCATCCGAAAGCCCGCGCAAATGTGCGGGCCAGCGACCCTGAGGAGCCGAGGATGCGCATTGAGGCTCGCGCCAGTCGATGAGGTCGTTGGCAGATGTCTGTTTTCTAGGATCCGCCGTCGGTATAACTCTCTCGGGGGGATAAACGCCGGCGAGACGGGCAATCAAGATAGCGACGAATAAGCTGCCGGTGATTTGTTGAACCATACACATGCCGCGTGCCGGGCGCGTGAGTGGCGCGATGTCGCCGAAGCCCGTGCTCGTGAGAACCGTTAAGCTGAAGTAGAGTGCGTCGGCATAAACGAGCCGACCCGGCTGCCCAACGATCATATACGACTGCGGATAGAAGTATCCGATGCTCGCGTAGACGTACGCCCAGAGGTTCCCGATCAACAGATACGCCGCCGCAGCGCCAAACAGCTTGTCTGGCGTCATGATTTTAGTTGGAAAACGTAGCGAAGAAGATATCCAACAGTGAGCGAATACAGTACAGCGCTGAACATCCACGACACAGCAAGGCTGTCATCGTCGTCGCGCCACAGGCCGAGGTACTGGAACCACATTGCCGGAATGGCAAGAAACAGCGTGATTACGAACGACAGGGTTGTGCGGCCGACTGCTGCAACCGTCGAAATCACAAGGAACATATTTATGATGTTCAGTACGAGGCGACCGCTGTCGCTCGCCGGCACAAACGACACTGCACCGATGAGCGTGAGCAGCACGACAAACAGCCAGAAACAGCGCTGGTAGAAGATGCGCGATAGCGCTTCGCGTGTCGTACGGATGGCCATGACGATCTGTCGCCCGTTCACCTTCGTGGCGGCCGAGCCATCGGGCCGCGTCTGACAGAAGTATAAGCGCTGCACGCCCTTCCCACCCGCCCAGGCCGGCAACAGTCGACCCGCTGCCGACGGGTAAGCTGTCCGCGACCGCAAAGCAGATGACTTAAGTGGTCCGGCTACCGAGCTAATTTCTCGCCGACCAGATCGGCCGGACCTCTGCTGGATGACCGACGTACCCGCTTCGGCCTTATGTGACGATTATCGGACGAAACTTGCACGCCCGTCACGTCGGGAGACAATGTCCGAACCTTTCGACAGCCGAGCGAATGGGCCGACTCGAAGCGCGCGGAACGCGACCCCTGCCACGTAGGCCGACTATGATTTGCCTTGCGACAACCACGAAACTCGGCAAGGGCGCAGTTTCCCGACGCCGAGTCGTGAGCTTTGCGCAGGAACGTCAAGGCGCGCGATGCGCGGCGACGCCGTGACGATGGGGAAACTGACAGCGACATCCGCACCGAACGCCGCGCCGAAGAGCACTTCGGCTTTCACGACAACCCCGCTCGGCCCTGCGCCTGGCGCCACCATCAAGAACAACCATGACATTCAAGATCAAAGCGGCAGACCTCAAGCGCATGGAAGAGGGGCTCGATATCCTCAGCGCGGAGCGCGTTCGACTGGGACAGGCGGTGGGCGTGTTCAATGAAGCACTCGTCTCCGCGCGCGCGACGCTTCAGGCCGCGGTCGATGACTACAATCAGAAGGGCAGAGATGTGCGCGCGGACTTTGAGAATGTGTACCGGGAACTTGAAAAAGCGTACGCCGAGCGTTCGGACGACTGGAAAGACGGCGAAAGGGGCACGGCCGTGAAAGAATGGCTCGACACACTCGAATCGTTCCCTGAAAACATCGTCGATGTATCGCTTGACGAGTTCATTGACGAACTTGAACTCGAAGACCTGGTCGGCGATGACCCGAGGGACGACTTCAAAGACGTGGGCAAGGAAGCGGGTGAAGCATGACAGCCCCCGAAGAAAAATCGACAAGCGCGACGCCGAAGCCAATCAAATCAAAGTTCGGCCGCCTTCGATCCGCGCCGGCTCACACACATACCGCTCAAGCGAGGACTTCAGATTGAGACGTCGCCGCCATCCTGCCCCGCCTCAGCATTTGGCGCACAGGCGTGATTGATTGACGATGGACCTGTGCGCACGGAATTCTTCCGTGATAGCGAAGCAACGGCTGGCCGAGAGAGCAACCATCACCTTGGCGTATTACTATAGGCCTTCGACATCCACGGACGACCGCATTGGAACCTTTGACATCACCGCATGGACTACGAGGGTTCGCGCACCTGATCGAGTCGTTGACGCAGAAGCATCAGGATCCAGCCGAAAGGGCCGCCGTACCGAATTCATGTGATTCACTTGAAACGAAGGATCCTCTGGTCTCGCAAGTGCTCAAGCAGGCAGAGGCAACGCTTCCGACAACTTCGCTGCCCGTGTTTGTTTTTCCCTCCGACAAAAAATCCTCAGCGGCCACTCGGAAGTGAAGCCGGTGGCGCGAACGGACCCGGTCATCGATGCTGCACTTTCCGGGTCGCCATGTAGGCGTCAAACAGGCCCGTATGCAGCCGGCTGAGTTCATCGCGTAAAGCCACCAGCTCGTGCTGGTCGCCTTCATGTTCGCGACGCAAAATCTCCCCGAGCAAGGCAGTGGCACGCGACGCCGGCACATCTCGCTGGATGCGCGCATCAACCAGCCGGCTCGCGAGCGCTGGCTTGAAGACGAGTAGCCAGGCCGTATGCGCAAGTGAAGAACGATTTCCTGATACTCGCAGGCTGTGTTAAAGGGGACACCCCCTAACACAGCATGAGGATCTGGGCGATGACAGCAAGACGAACGACCATCCGGCAACTGCCGCTGACCGAGGTCGTTGACCGCGACACTCCCGGCGCGACGCCGGTCAGCATCACCACGCCCGAGGGCGGCATCATCTATCACACGGTCCCGATCGCAGACCCCGACACCGGCGGGCGGCGCGACACCCGTCCGAGATGGATCGCAGGTACCTTCCCTCTCTTCCCAGTCGTCCGGCTCGCTGACGGCGCGCCGTGGGCTGAGGCGAACCTCTGGCTCATCGACATGATGGAGTCTAAGCCGTCGCCCAACATGCTGACGTTCGCGAGCATCGCAGACGACCTGGTGGCGTTCCGTCGTTATCTGGATGACGAGGGCGTCGACTGGCTGATGTTCCCCGTGAACAAGCGGCAACGTCCGACCTACCGCTACAGTGCCTCGATCAGGCTCGCCGTGCAGGCAGGCGAGCTGTCTGCGGGTGCCGCGAAGCGTCGTATGGGCGCCGTGGTGCGCTTCTATCGCTGGCTCATTACCGAAGCAGGCTTCCGGCCCGCGAACGCGCCGTGGGTCGAATCTGACCGTTTCATCGAGTTCAAGGACCAGAAGGGCTTCAGCAGCGTGATCGAGGTCAAGACCACCGATCTGGCGATCAGCGATCGGCGCGCGGACGACCCGTGGGACGATCGCATTCAGGATGGCGGCCGCCTGCGGCCGCTCCCCTCTTCCGAGCAGTCGGTGCTGCTTGAATCGTTAGCCTCACTCGGCAACACCGAGATGACGCTCGTTCATCTGTTCGCGCTGTTGACTGGCGCCCGCATCCAGACAGTACTGACCGTGCGTGCGAAACACATGGCGCGCAAGCCCGGTGACTTTCACGGCGACGACATCCGGCTCGCCTGCGGGCCGGGTACAGGCATCGACACGAAAGGCGGAGTCAGAGGCGTGTTGCACCTGCCGTGCAGTTTCTATGAACGGCTGTACATCTACGCGCACAGCGATCGTGCGCGCAAGCGTCGCCAACTTGCAGACGGCGGCGATCACTTCGACCAGCCGCTCTTTCTGAGCCATCGAGGTGCGTCGCTCTACGAGGATCGCGCGTCGCGAGGTCCGGTCGGCACTGGCACGCACGTGCGCCGCCACGTCAAGACAGGGCAGGCGGTGCGCCAGTTCATCAGGGACGAACTGTTGCCCATGATGCGCCTGCAGCTCTGTAACCCCAAGTACGAGTTCAGCTACCACGACCTGCGCGCGACCTTTGGACTCAACACGGTCGACGCGATGACAGCGAGCAAGACGAGCTACACGCGGGCGCTGGATCAGTTGCGGCAGTTGATGTGGCACTCGCGGCTGTCCACAACCGAGATTTACGTCAGCTACCGCGAGAACCGCAAGCTGTTCGACGATGTGCAGGACGGCTGGGGCGCGCACCTGTCGACGCTGGTCACGCGGACGCTCGATACCGCGGTGGCAGCATGAACCGCCTCTACGAGGAAGTACACATGCCGCTCGCAGAGGGCACGATGCTGCTGCACCCCGAGCGCGCGGTGCTCAGGTGGGAAGGCCTTAACAGCAGTTCCGATATCGGGCGGATCTGCTACCTGACGCGTGACACGTCGGGCCGTCAGCGCACACGACACACTTTTGACCAAACAAGCTTCAGCAGCGAGCGCGCTAGGATCGTACGCCTGCTGGTGACGCAGCTTTCCGAGCGTATGACCCTTGGCGCGATGCGTCCGAAGACGGTCTACTCTTCTCTTCGCGTTGTGCTTGACTTCGTTAACTGGGCCGACATGCAGGGCTCGCATCAGGTGCTTTGTGACGAGATGGCTTCCGCGGAAGCAGTTCATCGTTACTTCCGTGAGATGCGCGAACAGGTCGCGCTGGGCAGCCTGAACCGCAATACCGTCGCCAACTATCAGCGCAATTTGTTGTCGATGCTACGTGAGCTCTTCAGAAACGACGACTTCTGCACCGATGCGAGAGTGCTGCGCAAGCAAGAGGCCGCTTATGTGCCAACAACTGTGCCAGATGCCGAGGCACAAAGCTCCCTGCTCGCATGGGCCGACGCACTCTTCGGCAGCATCAGCACGCTCGTACTCGACTTCAAGCCATACCCTCTGCGCGTGACCACGGCGCGAGGCGAGAGCCTTTGTCTTGTTCCACTAACACACGGCCGTAGTGACGGCGACGACTCGCGCGGAATGCTTGGCTGGAATCTGGAGACGGGGGAGCCACGCAGCCGGGAAGAACTCATGATGCGTATGGCTGGGGTAGGCGCTAAAAATCCTCGTCAGAACTCGTGGCACATCGCTAGGCGAACGGCTAGACATCTTACGGCGGCGAACGCGGACGCGCAGTCACCGATTCGTCGCTCGCACGCTTCGATAGCGGCATCTTGCTTCGCTGCGCTGTTTCTGGCCGAAACGGGCATCAACCTCGCGCAACTGCTGGACATGACGTGGAGCCCGGGGCTCGCCGCGAGCCTGCAGGATGCGTCAGTTGCCCGTCAGAAGTTCCGCGAGGTCAAGTACCGTGCAGACGGGAAGGACGTCACGTTTACCGTCTCGCTGGGTTTCATGCCGAAGCTTAAGGCGTATCTGGCGTTGCGCGAGTATCTGGTGCAGGACGCAGACTGCGACTCGTTGTTCATTGTGGTCGGGCATCATGCACAGCGACGACGCCCAATGGGTCTCACATCCCTATTTCTGGCTCTGCTTTACAGTCGACTCGACACGCTCGGCATCGTGCTGCCGCGCATTACCGCACGTCAGTGGCGCGCGGCGAAGCAGGATTGGGCAGTGAGCAACCACGGCCCTGTCGTGGCAGCCAGGCTGATGGGCCACTCCCTGGCCACGGCCCTCCATTCGTACTCGAACGGCTCGGACGCCGCGCACAAGGCCGAGATGGGCGCGTTCCTTACTTTGGTTGAGAAGACCGTGCTCAGGCCCGGCAACGACCCGGCGGGCAGCATCAGAAGTGCTGTGGGTGTCTGCATCGAGTTCAACAAGCCTGCGCCAATCGCGGTGTCAGTCACCATACAGCCTGACTGCCACTCGACCGAAGGATGTCTCTTCTGCGAGCAGTACCGCGTACGCGCTGACGCTGCCGACATCCGCAAGCTACTGAGCTGCCGTCATTGCGTCAGGCTCGTGAGCGGACGTGCCGACTCGATCGAGCAGTACGACAGATCGTTCGGCGCCGTGCTCCGGCGCGTTGACTTCCTGCTGGATGAACTGCGCAAGCGCGACGCCGCGCTGGTCCATCAAATCGAGCAGGATGTTGATGTCGAAGGGAATCTGGACGCTTTCTGGTCGGGCAAGCTCGACCAGCTTTACGAATTGGGAGTGGCATGAACAACACGTTGATCGCACCGCTTCCTGGGTGCCCCGACTGGTACCGGGTCGAGGACGATACAGTCGTCACGCGCGACACGGCTGGGAACACTGCTTCGCTGTTTGGTGACGATGCCTGGGACATCCGTGCATACGCGATTGGGTCATGCAGCACCTGTATCTATTTCAGGGGCCATCTGCCTGACGGCGTGAGCCGTGCGCTTTCAGAAGCGACTACGCGTCAATGGAAGCAGGTCATGTACTTTCTGATGCACGAAGCGACAGATACTGTACCGGCGTCCGGTACGCTTGAAGCTCTTTCAATGTACCTGAGGGAGTTCACGTTCTTTGCCGCCGCACGTCAGCTTACGCTCTACGAGGGCCTGTCCAACGTCGCCGTTGTCCTGGACTATGCGGCGCAAGCCGGGATGGAGGCGAAGGCCCAACGCCTTCATTCGATTCTGGTGAAGCTTCACCGTCTGGGCGCCGATACCACAGGGCTGCGCGTACCGCTGGTTCAATTGCATAAGCCTCTCCTTGAACGCTGGGCGCAACACGCTGGATACTCACAATACCCTGCCATCCCGACGCGGATCTACCAGCACTTCCTGTCGACCTGTCAGCATGACCTCGACATCGCTGAGGGCATCGCTGATGTTCTGTCGGACTGCCTCGCACGCGTGTACGCTGGTGAGACGCCTGACGTGCCTGCAGAACTGGTAAAGACTGCTATGTATTTCCGTTGCATGGAACGCCGTTTCGTTGTGTCGTCGCTTGTCGCTTCGGTTAGCACACTATGCCAGCTTGTCATCCTGTCGTTCACCGGCATGCGCGCTGCGGAAGCAGAGACTCTGCCCTACAACTGCCTGAGCGAGACCCGCCTGGACGGCGTGACGCACTACACCATCGAGGGCGTCACAACCAAGCTGTCGGGCGGTCGTGCGAGGCGCGCATGCTGGGTGACCAGTCCGCTCGCTGCTCGCGCCGTCAGGCTCGCGCAACGGCTGTCTGGCGAGGCGCACCGGGCACACGGCGCGCAAGGCTATGCGAAATCGACGGACCGTTCGCACCTGCTATTCTGCCGGATGGGCCTGAATCCGAGTTATGGGTACGTGGCAAACCGGGCCGGGGGTAACATACATGGCGATATCGAAGCCTTTCGTGAGCGCGTGTTCCCGACGATCACTCGCGAGGACATCGCTGAGCTGAAGCGTATCGACATGCATCGCGCCTGGGAAGACGAGCCGAAGTACGCGGTCGGGCAACAGTGGCCGTTCACTCGGCACCAGCTTCGCAGGACCTTGGCCCTCTACGCTCATCGGAGCGGCCTCGTGACGCTCCCGACGCTCAAACGTCAGCTGCAGCACATCACGCAAGAGATGTCGATGTATTACGCGCGCGGTTCGGCGTTCGCGAAGGGCTTCATCGACACCGACAGGACCCACTTCGCGAAGGAATGGGCCGAGGCACAAGGCCTGTCCGAATACCTTGCGTACGCCGAGCAGGTGCTTTTCTCTGACGAGCGGCTATTCGGCGGGCACGCAGCGTGGACGCAGAGCCGCGCCGTGCAGGCCTCGCCTGTGTCCGTCTACTCGCGCGAGCAGACGATCAGGATGTTCGAGAAGGGCGAGCTGGCGTACCGCGAGACGGTGCTGGGCGGCTGTGCCAGCGTCGAGCCGTGCAAATCGATGCCGCTCGACTGGATGCGTCTGGATTGCCTTGAATCGAACTGCCAGAATCTCATCGTCGTGCCGTCGAAGCTTCAGCGAGTCATCAAGGCGCAGCGGGCTACGGTCGAGAAGCTACGCTCTTTTGACGAAGCGAGCGTCGAATACCGTATCGAGGCGCAGGTGCTGCAACGACTGCTTGACGCGCAGGAGAAACTGATCAAACCGGAGGCAGCATGAGCGACGCCATGGCCGACTACCACGCCGCCCTTGAGCGGCTGAAGAAACGAAAAGGAGTGCGTATCAACAATGACACAGTGGCGATCGAGGCGGGCCGCAAGAAGGGCAGCATCAAGAAGTCGCGCCCGCAGTTCGCCGGGCTGATCGAAGCGATCGACGCGGCCAACGCAGTCGCCGGGCGCCCGAAGCTCGAACTCACCGAGCGTCTGAACCGCGCGAAGGGCGACGCAAAGGATCTGCAGGCACAGCTCGACGAATCGCTGGCTCGCGAGCTCGCACTGCTGCGTCAGGTGTTCAACCTGCGCAAGGAACTGGCCGCGCTACGTGGCGGTAGCGTCCTGCCCCTGCACCCGCGCTAGATCGAGGCGGGCGTTTTCGCTCGAAACGGGCACCCGGGCTGCTTCACCTGCGTCGACCTGGTGCTCGCGAAGGTTCCCGCTACGAGTCACCCGGCGTAGTGACGTATCAAATTCGATCGTGGTTCTGTGATACCGCTGAACGGGTCAAGGGCGGGCGCAGTCCGGCGCAGCGGACCCTTGACGCGCGATGGTTTGACACGCTCCAGCATGGTCGGATGCCCGGCTTTGTCGGGCTTCCGGCCATGCGAAACCTGCGGTGAAAGATGGACACTCAGACGGTCGCTCTGTCCACTTTTTCGGCCGATCTGATGGACACTCCGCAGACTGCTGATTCCAGCATTTTCAAGGCTCCGGCTGATGTCCATTGTTTTTCTCTTGCGCGTAAGGCCGGGAACCACATATAGTCCTCGATTTCGCCAGTACCGGAAAAGTCAGCATCGAAGCGCCGACGCAGCGCATCCAGCGACGCGTCCCGAAGCCCGGCAATCAATGCGGCGAACCGTGACGGTGCCAGCCACGCCAGCTCTGCAAACAGTGGCCACGCCGCATCGAGGCCGGCCGCTCGATAGCGCGCTTCGGTCATCCAGGCAAGTGGCGACGGGATGCGCCACCACGATTCGATCGTGTCGACGGCGTCAGTGGCCGCCGCCCAGTCCCCCGTGCGAAGCCATAGCGGCGCGGCGTGATTCTCGTTGTGATTCCCGCAAAACATCAGTGGTGCCGCGCGCTGGGCGAGCGAGCGCCAGCACGGTGTCGACCACGCATGAGCGTCCTGTGCGGGCAGCACTTGTTGGACCGCAGGGATCACATGATTCTCGAGGTGTCGCCGGACCTCGGCCAACTCCGCGTGGTCGGTCAGTGGAAGATTTGACCCGTTCTCGAGTTCGCGAACAAGCACCGTCATCGCAGGCAGCACGCTGTCGTCAGGGTATTCGCTGGCGAGCTGCGTCAGTGCGGCTCGCGCGTCCACCGCATGGCGACGCTGCAATTGCTCCACGACGTCATTGCGCAGTACCACGTCGCGGCTGTCGGCAAATATATCGAGCTGTTGCATGCTTTGCTGCATCGCCGTCGCACTCAGGAATGTCGTCGATGAAGAGCGATCAGGCTAATCCATTTCAACGCGTCGAGGAAGCGGTCGCCGGTGCTTTCGGCGGTCTTTTCACGGATCGCCTTGTGCCAGGTGCGCCTCATAACAAGTAGCCTGCCGACGCGCATCCAGCATCGTGCCTCGACAGTGGCGAGCGCCGCACCGACATGTGTAAAGGCGCTTGAGCGCCGCCGTTCGGCGCCCTTCGACATCGAGCGCGTAATCGATGAAGATCTCTGCGCCCTCTTCAACCTTGCGTGTCGCCCGGATGAAGATCCGGTCGCCCTCCTGTTCGGCTTCACAGTTGGGCGCGCAACTGTGATTAATCCAACGCGCGGAGTTGCCGCCTTGTGCGCCATCGATCATGCGTCCGTCGTCGAGCCCGAAAAAGAACGTATGCCCGTCTTCTGCGGCCGACCGTTCATACCGGCGCTGTGCCTCTTTCGCCGAGATGATCTCGCCTTTGTACTCGAGGATCAGATCACCCACGGGGATCGTCGCGGCGGCGAACACACCACGACCATGAATGGGCGAGTGACGGACTGCAATGCGGCGCATAGTTAAGACTCTGACGTGAAGGGGTCAATAAAATCTGCCCTAGTGTGCCGACAGGCATAATCGCATCATCGCATGTCAGCCTGTCAAGAAATGTCCGATCCGCCTCATCGCACGAAACTCAAACGCAAGCCGGCGCGCGGCACCCTGGTGCGCTATGAAGACCGGATCGCGGAAGTTCTGGGCG
>NZ_FCOM02000113.1 GCF_001544695.2 Caballeronia arvi | reverse complement strand
GCGCGTGCGGCGCTCATGGGAGTCGCGGGCGTGCTGCTGGTCGCGGCGGCGCGGCGCTATGTGCGCGAGACACAGGGTCGCCGGTTGCCCCGCTTCCTGCGCTAAAAGCATGAGCGCCTCATGCAAGGAGGAAGCAGTCTCGATGGGCGATGCCTTTGATGTCCACGAAGGCTGCTGCGCAGCCTGCGCAAATACGCGTCCGCCGCGTGAAAATGCGTACGAGCGCGGGTCATGACGGGCCGCGTGCGCATCGGCATCTCGGGCTGGCGATATGCGGGCTGGCGCGGCGTCTTCTATCCGCCGAAACTCCCGCAGGCGCGCGAACTCGAATTTGCGTCGGGCCGGATGCAGAGCATTGAAATCAACGGCTCGCATTACTCACTGCAACGCGCATCGAGTTGGCGTACATGGCATGACGCGACGCCCGCCGACTTCGTTTTCAGCCTAAAGGGCCCTCGCTATCTCACCCACATGCTGCGCTTTCGCGACGAAACGGCCATCCCCGCGATGGCGAACTTCTTCGCCTCCGGCGTACTGGGCCTTGGCGAAAAGCTCGGCCCGTTTCTCTGGCAATTCCCGCCGAGCTTCGCCTTTCATGTGGACGACTTCGAGCGCTTCCTCGCGCTCTTGCCGAAGGATGCGGCCTGCGCCGCTGCGTTCGCTCAGCGGCACGACACGCGAGTAAAGGAGCCGTGGTTCGATGCGCCAAGGAAAAACCGGAGGTTGAGGCACGCCGTCGAGATTCGACATCCGAGCTTTCTTGACGAGACCTTCGTACGCCTGCTGCGCAAACACGGCGTTGCGCTGGTCGTATCGGACTCCACGGCTGGCTGGCCATACGCGGAAGATTTGACCTCCGATTTCGTGTACATGCGTCTGCACGGCACCGAAACGCTTTACGGCGGCGCGTATACCGACGAGGCGCTCGAAGCATGGGCCCATCGCATCGTGTGCTGGGCGAAGGGAACGCAGGCCAAGGATGCCCGGCTCATCACGGCGCACAAGCCGCGAAGCCGCGCATCGCGCGATGTATTCTGCTACTTCGACAACGATCAAAAAGTACAGGCGCCGTTCGATGCCAAGCGGCTGCAAGAACGTCTCCAGGAAAGGTCCTTCGGCGGCTCGTCGCGATAAAACGATCGTCGAGAAGGCGCCGTCAATTCGCCAAGGCCTCTCGTTCGAGTTCGTCCAGCGATATGTGACGCACGTCCCGGCCCTTGACCACGAACACGAGGAACTCAGCGATATTCTTGGCGTGATCTCCGATCCGCTCCAGAGCCTTGGCTATGAACAGGTATTCGAGCGCGACGGGGATGGATCCGGGTGCTGCATGCATCTGCACGGCGAGGCTGCGGGAAAACGAGCGGAGCACTGCGTCAATGGCTTTATCGTCGCGTACGATGCGCGCCGCATCGATGGTGTCCATTCGTGCGAATGCGTCGAGCACCCGATGCAGGATGGCGTGAGCCATCTCGCCGCATTTCTTCAGTTCGACGACATGGAAGCTTGCCGTTTCACCACTTTCGGAAATGCGCCGCATCCGTATGCAGATCTTTCGTGCTTCATCGCCCATGCGTTCGAGGTTCGTCACGCATTTGGACATGGCCATCAGCAGCCTGAGGTCGCAGGCAGCGGGCTGTCGTCGGACGATCACATGTTGTATTTCATCGTCGATCTCGATTTCACGTGAGTTGAGAAGCCGCTCTCCGGCGCGAATTTCCAGCGCGAGCGCAGGGTCGTAGGCGTCCAGCAATCGCAGGCAGCGTTCGATCTGCATTTCGACGAGACCGCCCATCTCCAGAAGATGGGTCGAGAGCGCATCGAGCGAGGCGTCGAAGGCGCGTGAGAGATGCTTGTCTGGCATGGCGATTACCTGTTTCACGCCCTCATGATCACCGTGGAGCGGTGCGGCGCCGAGGGCGGACGTCGCGTTCGTCGTGGAGGCAATAACGGTATATACCGTTTCCTGTCAACTGCGCAAGTGAATAACTCCGCTGGCAAGGGCGTTTGCATCGCCAGGCAGCAAGGATTTGCTGCATGTTCGCGACGCCAGCGTTTCGGACAGCCGTTGCGCGTCACCAGGCCGGTCAATGAAAACGAAAGCGGGATCCAAACGATTTGGCATCGCGATTGCTGTCATCGCGCAATGCCACCGTCGGAGCCGATCATGGTGCTCGTCTCGAAGCCGCTGTGCCGAATTCTTTTTCTCACACTGAGCCTCGCCGCGTTCGCTCAAGCGGGCGTCGCGCAGGAGAGCGCGGACACGCGCGGCAATCACGCCGGCGGCGGTCCGCAGCTTCAGCTCATCGCTACGTTTGAACATCAGGTTACGGGCGTGACGGTCACGCCGGATGGCCGTACGTTCGTCAACTTCCCGCGCTGGACGGAAGACGCGCCCATCTCCGTCGCGGAGCTCGGAGCGTCCGGCGATCTGCGTCCTTATCCCGATCCCGAATGGAATAGCTGGCGCAACGCGCGCCGCGATGAAGTCACGCCTCAGGATCATTGGGTATGTGTGCAGTCCGTCGTGGCGGACAAGCATGGAAACCTCTGGGTGATCGATCCCGGCGCGCCGGCGCAATCGCTCGTCGTGCCGGGCGCGCCGAAGCTCGTGCAGATCGATCTGGCGTCGAATCGCGTCGCGCATGTCTACGCGTTCGATGAAACCATCGCGCCTCAAGGCAGCTATCTCAACGACGTGCGTATCAGCCCGGACAGACGTTTCGTCTATATCACCGATTCCGGCGTGCGCGGCGCGATCGTCGTGGTCGATACGGCCTTGGGAAGCGCGCGACGCGTGCTCGACGGCGATCCGAGCACGCAGGCCGACAAGACCGTGACCGTGAAGGTCGACGGCAAGCCGCTGCAACAGACGGACGGCAGGCGCGTGAGCTTTTCGGCGGACGGCATCGCGCTGACGCCGGACGGACGCTATCTCTATTGGCAGGCGGTGAAGGGCAAGACGCTTTTTCGCATCGCAACCGACGCACTGCAGAACGCGCAACTGAGTCCGCAACAAGTCTCGGCGCGCGTGGAAGCCGTCGGCATCGATGGACCCGCGGACGGACTCTGGTTCGACGAGCATGGACGTCTCTATGTGTCGTCGGTCGAGCATCACGCGATTCGCGTGCGTAACGGCGAGCGCTTCGACACGCTGCTGCGGGACCGCAATCTCGTTTGGCCCGACACATTCTCGGAAGGCGCCGACGGCACGATCTACATCACCGATTCGCGCATCGCAGAGATGAGCTGGTTCGATCCGCAGAGTCCTATCGCGTTGCCGACGCGGCTGTATGCGATTCGCAAACGTTAGAAAGGGGAAGGCAGCGTATGAAACAGCATTTCGACGATCGGATTGTTCGCGCCCTGTACTCGGGTTCGGCAGCGGGGCTTGCAATGGCCTCGGCGGCATCGACCGGGGCGCTGCGCGCGGGGCATGCGCCGTACGCCCCGTTGAATGCCGTGACGCACTGCCTGTGGCCCGATGCATCGTCGCAGGAGACGCCGAGCATTAAGTACACGGCAATCGGGGCGACGATTCATATGGGCAGCGCAGTGTTCTGGGGCGTTCTGTTCGAATCGCTGTGCGGACGACGAAGCCGTCCCGCTGGCATCGTGAGTGCGGCGGCGGCGACCGCGCTCATCGCTTATGTAGTCGATTACCACGTGGTTCCGAAACGCTTCACGCCGGGATTCGAAGCGCATGTGTCGACGCGTTCGCTGGCGATGACTTATGTCGCGCTGGCTGCGGGGTTCGCGATCGCCGCGTTGGCGCGACGCGCGGTCCGCTGACGCGTCGCTACGCGCTGCCGCCGGGTATGCGAGGGAACCTCACAAAAGACGCACTCGCAGACCCGGTGGACCCGTCGGCCGCGAAGCGGGCCGGAGCTTGATATGGCTGCGCCGGTAAGTGAAGCGGCGCGACGTGACGGACGGTGCGCGATCCAAGGTCGATGAGACCTATGTGCACTCGCTAAAGCCGGACCACGAGACATCTTCTGTGCCGCGGCCGGCATGAAGTGCTTAGGATGGGGAGAGCTGTTTCTTTGCCTACTTTCTTTGCCAGCGGCAAAGAAAGTAGGTGCCGCCCCGCACAGGGGCAACGCCAATAAACCGACACGAAAGCAGGATTTCACGAAAGTCAACTCCAACCCATCCCAACTCCAATCCATCACTTATGCAGATTGCTGCGCATCGACACGACATCGTTGGTCGTGATCGGACGCGCATCGTTGCCCCACGCCGCGCGCACGTAGGTTAGCACTTGCGCGATCTGGAGATCGGTGAGGCGTCCGGCGAAGGGCGGCATCGCTTGACGCGGCGGGCCGTGTATCGTCGCCGGACTGTTGCCGCCTTCGACCAAGAGCCGTAGGAGCGAAGTTGTGTCCTCGGTGATGACGGACGGATTGCCGGCAAGCGCCGGAAACGCGTTCGGCACCCCCTTGCCGTCATCGCGATGGCACTGCGCGCAGAAGCCCGCATACACGGCCGCGCCCTGTGCAGGCGGAATGTCTGGCGCGCGGGTCTTCAGGCGCGCGGGCTGCGCAAGCGCGGGATCGAAGACGCCGTCGGCGGCACCCGTCGCGGGCAGCGTCTTCAGATAGAGGGCAATGGCGCGCACGTCGTAATTGGTCAGATATTGCAGGCTGTCCTCGATCGTTTCGACCATGCTTCCGTACGCCACGATGCCCGCGCCGTGACCGGTCTTCATGAACGCGGCGAGGTCTTCGACCGTGACGCGGCCGAGCCCCGAGCCAGGATCCGCACGCAGGTTCGGCGCGAACCAGTTGTCGTTGATGCCGCCGGAAAGGAACGTCTTCGATGATTCGTCGTAACCGCGCTCCTGATAGGCGATGCCGCGCGGCGTGTGACACGAGCCGCAATGCCCGAGCGACTGCACGAGGTACGCGCCGCGATTCCACGCCGCGTCGCGGCTCGCGTGCGCGTCGAACGGCTTCTTCGGCGCGAACGCCATCCGCCATAGCCGCAAGGCCCAACGCTGATTGAACGGAAAGGGCACCTTCGTTTCAGGTGGCCGATGACTCACGGCCGGCACGCCGTGCATCATGTAGGCATAAAGGGCATGCATGTCTTCGTCGGTGATCTTGACGAAAGCGGGATAGGGCATCGCCGGATACAGACCCTTGCCATCGCGCCGCACACCTTCACGCAACGCCTTCGCAAAGTCCTCAAAGCTGTATTGACCGATGCCCGTCTCGCGGTCCGGCGTGATGTTGCTGCTGACGATGGTCCCGAAGGGCGACGTCATCTCCAGTCCGCCCGCATACGGCGCGCCGTTTGATGGCGCCGTATGGCAGCCCGCGCAGTCCGCCGCTTTCGCAAGGTATGCGCCGCGCGCGAGCAGGTCGGGCGAGGGCGCTGCGTCGTCCGCCATCACGGCGAGTGGCCACAGGAACAGGATGAGGAGGAAGCGGGAAGCGTTCATCGTCATTGGTGATACAGATAAGCGGCGATGTCGCGGGCGTCGAGCTCGCTCACACCGAGATCGGGCATCGCGCTGCCCGGCACGACGCGTTGCGGGAAGCGAATCCACGTCTGCAGATTCTCCGGCGTGTTGGGCAGCTTGCCCGCCACGTAAGCGCGCTCGCCGATGTTCTGCAGCGTCGGTCCGACCTTGCCGAACGCGCCCGGCACTCCGTCGATCCGGTGACACGCGCCGCAGCCGTAGCGCCGGATCGCATCGAGTCCGTGTTGCGGATTGCCGCCGGTGATCGTGTCGGACGATGGCGGCTTTCCTGTGCAAGCGGCAAGCGCGACGAGCAGCAACAGCGCGACTGGAATCTGGCGCATGCTGTCATCCCTCGCGCGCGATGCCGTCGCCCACCGGCGGCGCGCGTCGCATCAGCCAGCGCGCGCCGACGAGCAAGCCGCCCGCCAGATAGGCGAGCCCGCCCGGTACCCACATCACGAGGCCGCCGAGTTGCTGATCCTGCAGCGGATCGAAACCGAGCGCGCGCGTGGTCTCGATGCATGACGGATACCAGATGCCCGGCGCCAGCGTCAACAATGCGCCGAGCGCGCCGGTGTGGACCATCGTCGTGAAGAGGGAAAGCATTGCGTGCGCGTTCGACTCGCCTTCCGATGCGCGGCCGAATACGGTCCACCAGTAGAGCAACGCGCTTGCGAGAAAGCTCGCATGCTGCAACGTGTGGATGCCGGGGCGCGCGAGCGCCGCTTCGAAGAAGCGCGGCGCATGCCAGATCCAGAGCGCGGCGGCGTGCAGCGTCCACGCGACGACCGGCAGCGTCAGCCAGCGCCACGGCAGTCTGATCCAGCGCGAGCGCGTCGCCGCGCCGATGCGAATTCTTGCATCCGCCGGAAACGCCCACAGCCACACGGCAAGCGGCCGACCGACGACGAGCAGCGGCGCCGCGACGAGCATAAAGAGTTCGTGCTGAAGCATGTGCGCGGAGAACAGCCATTCGCTTAGCGCGTGCAGCGGCGACACGAGCGCGGCCACGAGCGTGAACCAGCCCCCGATGAACGCAAAGAGCCTTGTCGCGCGCTCGCGGCGGCCTTGCGCGCCGCGCTTGCGCAGCTTCCCATATCCGACGAGATAAAGGACCACGCTCACCGTCAGGACGATGACGACCCACGGCTCGAACGTCCATGCGAGCGGCGACGCCTCGGGCGTGTCGGCGAGGACGTGCGCGTTTGCATCGGCACATGCGAGCAGCGCGCAGAGCGGTGCGAGTTTCAACACGCGGACAGAAGCCATTGCGGTATCGATATGGCGATCACGGACAAGATCGATAGCACCCCCACGCCCGCCGCCACCGCGGCAAGGAACGCCGGCCGCGCGGGACGAGCGGAGGTATCGGGCGTCGGCAGGGCGAGCGCACGCCGCGCGTCGCGCCAGCGCTGCCGGGCGAGCAGCGTCGCGGCCACGCACACGATCGCGCTCGCGCCGCTCACGCCGTGCAGCAACGCCTGCCCTCCGAGCCGGCATGCGGGCGTCACCAGCGCGTAGTTCACGCTGAGGCAGCCGAGCACGATCGATGGAGCGCCGAGCAGCGCGAGCCAGGTTTTCATAGCCGCGCAGCCCAGTAGATCACGCCATAGATCGGCAGCCAGCTCAACACGACGAAGTACCAATAGAGCGCGTTCTCGCTGACATCGACGAAGCGCTTGCCTTCGAACGGCCCGGTGAAGAGAAGCACAGTGAGCACGGCCGTATCGACGGTATCGGTGATCAGGTGAGTGGTGTGCAGCCCGAGCAGCAGCCAGACGACCGATCCATACGCGTTCGTGTACCAGCTCACGTTCAGCGAAGCGAATTCGAGTCCGCGTATCACGAGAAACGCGGCCGAGGCGACGAGGCAGACCGCGAGCCAGATCGCGGCCTTGCTACGATCACCCCGTTCGGCCGCGTTCTTTGCCAACTGGTTGGGCCAAAGGCTCGCGATCAGGACGGCGGTGTTCAGCGTGCCCCATAACAGGCGCGGCGCGTCGGCGGCCATCGGCCAGGCTGGCGCGCGTGTGCGCAGATAGAAGTACATCATCACCGCGATGGCGAACACTGTGCCTTCGATCAGCATCAGGCCGGCCGTGCTCCACCACATCAGGCTGCGATGACTGAAGGCGAAGGTGGGCAGGGCTCGTACGTCGAGCACGAGCTGGCCAGTGCCGTCCTCCTCGGGGCGCGATGTGGCCGTGCGCGTTTCGGCGTTCATGGCTGGCGCTCCCGGGCGACGGCGAGCCGGTTCTCCGAGCGATTCGGCCAGAACCACCCGATCATCGCGACCGCAACGGGGAGCGATGCCCATACGATCGCCCGCGGCGTATAGATCGAGCCTATGAAAAGTACGGTCGTCGCCACGGCGCTCACGAATGGCCATACGGATGGTTTCGGAAACAGCGGACGGTAATCGGGCTGCGCATCGAGGACGCTCGTGACCAGCACCTCGCGTGCATCGGCGGCGAGCCCCGCGACGAAGACGGGCTGCGCGGAAGGCTCCCACAACGGATCGCGGCCGTGCACGACCGGAATGGCATCGAAGTTATGCGGCGGCGGCGGTGACGGCACGCTCCATTCGAGCGTTCCCGCGCCCCACGGATCGGCGGGAGCGCGCTCGTCGCTGCGCACACTCTTCACGACATTGACGATGAAGAGCAGCACGGAGAGCGCGATCATGTACGCGCCGATGGTCGCAGTGAAATTCATGCCGTCCCATCCGAGCCCGTGTGGATAGGTCCACACGCGACGCGGCATGCCTTCGAGACCAAGCAGATGCATCGGAAAGAACGTCAGGTTGAAGCCGATGAAGAAGAGCCAGAACTGCCACTTGCCTAGGCGCTCGCCGAGCATGCGTCCCGCGAACTTCGGAAACCAGTAGAAGAACGCGCCAAAGAGCGGAAATACGCCCCCGCCGAACAGCACGTAATGCAGATGCGCGACGACGAAGTACGTGTCGTGAACCTGCAGATCGAGCGGCACGGACGCGACCATGATGCCGGTCATGCCGCCCATCACGAGGATGAAGAAGAACGCGAGCACGAAGAGCAGCGGCACGCGCAGATTCAGCTTGCCGGTCCAGAGCGTGCCGATCCAGCAGAAGATCTGGATCGCCGAGGGTATCGCGATCATCAGGCTCGCGGCGGTGAAGAAGCTCTTGCCGAGCTCGGGGACGTTCGTCGCGAACATGTGATGCACCCACAGCCCGAACGCCAGAAACGCGGTGGCGATCAGCGACAGCACCATCGCCGGATAACCGAACACGGGACGGCGCGCGAAGGTCGGAATGATCGACGAGATGAAGCCGAGTGGCGGGATGAAGACCAGATACACTTCCGGATGACCGAAAAACCAGAAGAGGTGCTGCCACAACAAGACATCGCCGCCTTTCGCCGGATTATAGAAGTGCGTGCCGACGAGCCGGTCGAGGATCAGCGCGGTGCTGCACAGCATGACCGCGGGCATCGCGAAGATCACCATGAACTGCGTGACGAGAGTCGCCCATACGAACAGCGGCATGCGGTTGAGCGACATGCCGGGTGCGCGCATCTTGAAGATCGTCGTGATGAGCACGACCGCTTCGAGCAAGCCGGAGAGTTCGGTGAAGGTGATCATCTGCGCCCAGATATCCGCGCCCTTGTTGGGCGAATAATCGGGACCGGCGAGCGGCACGTAGCTGAACCAGCCGGCGTTGGGCGCGGTGTTCACGGCGAGCGCGCCGAACAACAGCAATCCACCGAACAGGAACACCCAATATGCATAGGCGTTCATGCGCGGGAACGCGATGCTCCGGGCGCCGATCATGAGCGGCACGAGATAGGCGGCGACGGCCTGCATCACCGGCACGGCGAAGAGAAACATCATCGTGGTGCCGTGCATTGTGAAGAGTTCGTTGTAGAGGTTCGGTCCGATCAGGCGCTGATCCGGAAACGCAAGTTGGGTGCGCATGATGAGTGCGAGCACGCCGGCGAGCAGGAAGAACACGAAGGTCGTGACGATGAAACGGCGCGCAATCGTCTTATGGTTGATCGCGCTCAACATGCCGAAGAAGTTGCGGCTCGAGTGGCTCCAGTGTTCGGCGACAAAAGAAATGGCTCTATCCGTTTTTTTCAACAGGTATCCGCGGAATGCAGAAACCTGCAGAACGAGGGAAACTCCTAATAAGCGAGCGAGGTCTTCGCGGATCGGATAAGCGAAGTTAAGGAGCAAGCCGGCGCAACGTGCTCCGGAGATGGCGATATGGAGCTTCGTCGCCTTGCGGCAAGAAAAAAATGACCGACGACTGGTCGGAGTCAGATGGCTGGAACGCATTCTGATCGGCGAGGGTAGAAAAGCTCGCCACCCGGTGGACCCAACCGCTCGCTCCGATCCACTCATACGGCAAACGTTCGGCCGGTCGACTCGGATCCGCCAGCTGCTGCGCTCGTCCTGGATCATTTGGATTTGGCGGTGCCTGACGACGGGAGTCCGTTTGTGAGCGAGAGCGCAGTGGTGGCGCAGCGCACGATCGCATCGGACAGGCGCCGCTCGCATGGCTGTTCTAGCGCACGGCGCGCGCCCAGGGCACGCGGGACGCGGTCCAGCACCGGCTCAAGACTTGGGCTTGTGGGCGATGGATGGCACGACGCTGCGCATTGCCGGTAACCCTGCCAACCGCAAGCGCTTTGGTGACCAGTGGCTCTGATTGCCTACAATCTGATTCGTCGCGAGATCCCGAATGCTGCCTTCGAAGCGAGGCTCGCTCCCACGGATATCAGCTTTGTGCACGCGGTCCACCCGATTCGGCACGAGATGATCGGGGCCGCTGTCTCTCTACCTTCGCCAAGCATGCCTGCATGCCTTCAGCGACGGCGCGAACGGTTGAAGGCGTTTCCAAATGAAAAACGACCCGACCGCACATGCGACCAAGTCGTCAAATCGCGCCCTAGTCGTTACGCCGTTCGGTATCTCTGGATGGCTGTTGCGGACGGCCGACCGATATCGATCCCAATGCGGCGGTCGCAGGACCGCTAGCGGAGCAAAATTCTTTGTGCCTCGTCAGACGCTGCGTGTCAACGGTGGGGATGGGCCGTTGTTCGCTTCGGCCGACCTCCAGATGCGCGGGTTACCGGCCGGCGCGCCGCGCGGGGTTGAATCGGCCCGTTGCATTTATTGGCGACCGCGCTGCGGCGCTGCCGCCACGTGGGGTTGTTACGCCGAGGCAGTGCGCAGGCGATGGACGATCTGGTTGTCCTTGCCCTGAACGAGCGGAGTCAGGGTAACGTTGAACTCGATGTCCTTGTAGGTGTCGGCCTTCAGGCCCAGTGCGACGCCACCCGTCTTTTCGACCACAGGGGGAATCAGTTCCTCGCGGGTAGCGTAGGCGAAGTCGTCCCAGATGAGCGGATCCCCTTCGATGTTAAATTGCGTGGTTAGCTTACGGTGCTGGTCGCTCGTCACGAAGAAGTGTACGTGCGCCGGACGGTCACCGTGACGGGCAAGTTCGTTTAACAACTGCTGAGTCGCGCCCTGCGGCGGGCAGCCGTAGCCCACCGGCATGAGCGTGCGGAATTCGTACTTGCCATCCGCACCTGTCCTGACCGCGCCGCGCAGGTTGAATTCGCCCTGCGTGCCGGTCGGATCAAAGTGCGAATAGAAACCGTTGGAGTTGGCATGCCAGCATTCCACTACGGCGCCCGCAACCGGCTTATGGTCGGGGCCCGTGACCGTGCCGTGGATGACGAGCGGCCCAGCGTGCGGGTCGGGGTCGACATCGATCCTAGATACGCCATCGCGTATCGGCGCACCGGCGACATACAGCGGGCCTTCAATTGTATTAGCCTAGACCGCATCTGACAGGTAGTCGGAGAAGCAAAGGAAGAAAGCGGTTTAATGAGGGATCAGTTTCT
>NZ_FCOM02000112.1 GCF_001544695.2 Caballeronia arvi | reverse complement strand
ATTCGACGCCTGCCAACACGCGCAGCGGCACCGTCACATTCCTGTGATCGATGGCAGGCATCGAATAACCCTTAACGGCAAGGGAAACTCGCCGATGGGCGCGATCAGCGGCGAGCCACGTGTCCGGTGAACTGCTGGACTCGGCCAATTGTAGTCGTTCGCCTTGACCGTCACGCGGCCATTCGAGCGGCGCTTCTATGATGCTTGGCGGCCTCTCAGAGCCAAAGCGCAACGGAAAGCACTATGCGTTGAGAGAGCTTGCGGATCGACAGCGTGATATGGAGGGAGCGGGGACAAGCGATTCTAGCGCAGCTGTGATTCGAGCGCTTAGACGCTTCGTGGACAGACGCCGGGGCACCACGCAAGGCTCACAACTTCTGCTGCCGTGTGCAGAAGTAACGTTGTGCCAGCGCGACCCAATACCCAACGCCGGTCGAGATGATGTCGTCGTTGAAGTCGTATTTCGGGTTGTGCAAACCCGGCGAATCGGCGCCTGCGTTGCCGATCAGTACATAGGTGCCGGGCCGTTCCTCCAGCATGAATCCGAAGTCTTCCGATGTCATGTTGGCCGGCACGTCGGGCCGCACGCGTTCAACGCCGAAGGTGTCACGAATCACCGTTTCGCATAGCGCGGTTTCGGCTGGCGTGTTGACCGTGGCCGGATAGTACTGGAAGAAGTTCACCTCGACCTGTGCGCCATACGCGCCTGCCAGCCCGTCGCACATCGACTGGATATCGCGCTGCAACTTCTGTTGTAACACCGACGACAATGTACGGATCGTGCCGCGCAACTCGGCACTGTCCGGGATCACGTTGTCGGTATCGCCCGCGTGCATCATGCAGACGGAGATCACGGCGGGGTCCACCGGGTCTTTGTGACGCGCGGAGATGGTCTGACATTGCAGCACGATCGAACACGCCAGCGGAATCGGATCGACGCCCAGATGCGGCTGTGCGGCGTGTGCGCCCTTGCCCGTCACCGTAATCCTGAAGCGCGAACCCGCCGCCATGATCGGCCCACGACGCAGGCCGAAATGTCCGGCCGGCAAACCCGGCCAGTTGTGCATGCCGAACACGGCCTCGGTCGGAAAGCGCTCGAACAGCCCGTCGTCGATCATCTTTCGCGCGCCTGCGCCGCCTTCTTCGCCTGGCTGAAAGACGAAGTGCACGCTGCCGGGCAACTGCGGCAATGCTTTCAGAAGACGTGCGGCGCCAAGCAGCATCACCGTATGCCCGTCGTGTCCACAGGCGTGCATGACGCCATGCGCGCACGACGCATGGGTGAAATCGTTAGCTTCATGAATGGGCAGCGCGTCGAGATCGGCGCGCAGCACGATGCCCCACGCCGGATTCGCGCCCGGCAGACTCGCCACCACGCCCGTCCCGCCCAGTCCGCGCGACACCTCGTACCCCAGCGCCTTCAGTTCGCGCGCCACGACGTCTGCAGTGCGGTGCTCCTCGAAACGCAGTTCGGGATGGGCATGCAGATCGCGTCGTAACTTCTCCCAGTGCGCGTGATGCGTGGTCAGCGATGACGCGACAATATCGGCGGATTCCAATTCAACACCTTTCCAAAGCGAACGGTTTCGGGCGCGCGAGGTGACGCAATTTGACGTCACGTAATGTGACGCCAGATGCCCCGCATGGTTTCAATCGTAGTACCCGAGGATCGACTTGATCTCCATATACTCTTCCATGCCTTCGACACCATACTCCCGGCCATTGCCGGATCGCTTGTAGCCGCCAAACGGCGCCTGCGGGTCCCACGCCGGATAGTTCAGATGCACCTGACCCGACTGGATACGCGACGCAACCGAACGCATCAGCGCCTTGTCCGTGCCTTGCACATGCGCGCCGAGTCCATAGACGGTGTCGTTTGCGATAGCGATGGCTTCATCCACCGTGTCATAAGGCAAGATCGCCAGCACCGGCCCGAAGATTTCCTGCTGAGCCACGCTCATTCCAGTTTGAACGTCGGAGAAGATCGTCGGACGCGCATAAAAGCCTGTAGCGAGTCCCTCGGGTCTGCCCAGCCCGCCGATGACCAGTTTCGTGCCTTCGTCGATGAAGCTTGCGATCATCTGCTGCACCCGGCCGAACTGCGCCCGATTGGCGAGCGGACCGTGCGTTGTCGCTTCCGCGAACGGATCGCCGACGCACATCTGCCCGGTCGCCGCCACGGCGAGCGCCTCAACTTCAGCGAGGACGCCGCGCGGGACGATCATCCGGGTCGGCGCGCTGCACGACTGGCCCATGTTACGGAAAGCCGATGCCACGCCAAGTGAAACAGCACGCGGCAGATCGGCGTCCGGCAGCACGATGTTGGGTGACTTGCCGCCAAGCTCCTGCGCCACGCGCTTGACGGTTGGCGCAGCCGCCTGCGCGACTAGCACGCCCGCACGCGTTGATCCGGTGATCGACACCATGTCCACCTGAGGATGTGAGGCGAGCGCGGTGCCCACTTCCGGTCCTGTCCCGCTGACCAGATTGAAGACGCCTTCTGGAATGCCCGCATCGGCCATCACTTCGGCAAATAGCAACGCGCTTAGCGCCGACAGTTCGCTGGGTTTCAGGACAACCGTGCAACCTGCCGCCAGCGCCGGTCCGACTTTCGCCGTGATCTGGTAGATCGGCCAGTTCCACGGCGTGATGAGTGCGCACACGCCGATCGGGTCGCGCGCAATCGCCGTGGTGCCGCGCTGGACGATAAACGGGTACTTCAACAAGTTGTCGCGTGCGACGCCGAGATGGGCAATCGCGAGCGGCACGTGCGCGCCGCGTGCATAGCTTATCGGCGCGCCCATTTCCAGCGTCAGCGCCTGGGCGAACAGTTCGGTGCGCTCAGTCATCAGGCTACGTAGGCGATCCAGCAGCGCCGCGCGTGCCTGCGGCGACGTCGCGGACCACTGCGGGAATGCTTTACGCGCCGCTAGCACGGCACGGTCGACGTCTTTCGCGTCACCCAGCGCAATCTCGCACAGCGTTTCCTCCGTGGAGGGGCAGATCACCTCAGCCCGCGCCGCTGAAATGGTCGAGGGCAGCGTCCATTCGCCATCGATAAAGAACCGGTCCAGCCGGCCCGCCTGCTTCAGATGAAGAACGGGTGAAATCATTGCAGCGTATCCTGGAGTCTTGACCATGCGCCCTGCGAGGGCGACCACGGTGGTTTGCGATTGATGTGCTGGTGGGCGTGTCGCTAATCAAAACTCAGCGACCTTTCCCCACACTGATTCGTCGAATCGCTCCGGTCGGTAAGGTTGGGGATCGACGATCGGTTTCAGGCCCATCACCAGGTCCGCGACCAGATGACCGCATCCCGGACCGATGCCGAAACCGTGACCGCTCAGGCCTGCAGCCAGCACGAAGCCGGGCAGCTCGTTCACTTCGCCAATGGCGGGCACGCCGTCCGGCGTCAAGTCGATATAGCCGGCCCAGGACGCAGCCACCGGCGCCGCGCCAATCGCCGGACACAGTTCGATGGCCCGTCGGTGAATCTCCTTGATCGTGGCCTGATCGACGCACGGATCGAGTACGCGCATCTTTTCCATCGGCGTGGGCCGATCGAGTGCCCAGCGCCCCATGTTCTCGTGACTGGAGCGCACGCCTTCGAGATATCCCGGGCTCAGGCTGCGCCAGCGACGCGTGAACATCGGCAGGAAGTCTTTGGCGTAACGAAACTTTTGCAGCGTGAGATCCAGTTTGCCGAGGCCGCTGATGGCAAGCGAATACGTTTCGTCACCGCGTCGCGTGATCGTGATGGCCTTCGTGTGCATCGCGTCGGGCAGCGTGCCGCGCGGTAGCGAAACTGACATCAGCGACGAGCGGATCGTGGCTTGCGGCAAACGGATACCGAGTTGGCGGCAGAACGTCGACGCCCACGCACCGCCCGACAGCACCGCGATTTTCGTGCGGATTGTGCCGTGCTCCGTCACCACGGCGCTGACGCGTCCGCCTTCAGTTTCGATCCCGCGCGCCGCGCAGTTCTGATGCACCGTCCCGCCGAGTTTGATGATGCTGCGCGCCACGGCGGGCGCGGCAGCGCTAGGGTCGGCGGTGCCATCCGTGGGCGCGAACACACCACCTTTCCAGTTTTTCCCGGTCGAACTGCCGCGCTCGGTCGCGGCCTTGCCGCCGAGCACTTCTGTCTTCACGCCTGCTGAGCGCGCGAAGTTGCACCATTTCGCCCAGCCAGCCAATTCACTGTCGTCGTTGCTCAGATACAGCAGTCCGCTGCGACGAAAGCCAGCCGTCACACCCGACTCGGCTTCGAACTGTTCCCACAGCCTCAGGCTTTCGGTTGCAATTGGCAACTCGCGTGCGTCGCGGTTCTGTTGCCGGCACCAGCCCCAGTTCCGGCTGGATTGCTCCCCGCCGACGATGCCTTTCTCGATCAGCGCCACTTTCACGCCACGCTTCGCCAGAAACCATGCGGTGAACACGCCGACGATGCCCGCGCCTATCACGACGACATCGGCGCTGTCCGGCGGCGTCGGGCCGGTAACAATGCGGGTTAACGGTACGCGCATCTGCGAAAACTCCTTACTGACTGAGGCATTGGGTGCCATGCGTGGTTTCTGCCTGACGGCTGCAATTGATCTTACAGAGGGCTCGCGGCAGAAAATATCGAATGGACTGGTCGTCACGAAGCGACTCTGTTCTTTGCAGGCCCCTGGGCGCAACAACGCATCAGGTGTCGCGCCTTTCCCGGTGATGCATGTCGGGCAAACGCGCGCAGTGTCGTTCTAGAACATGGCCTGACTGACGAGCCCGTACGGACGGTAGACGGAATCGGGCTGCCCGCTATGTGCATCGGCGGGTGCATTGCGAACCATCTTCACCGTGGTATCGATGCGATTCAGGCCTTGCGCGATAAGCCACTCATTCAGCATCGCGCCCGAGGGGACGTCGATACGAACGAACTCGCCTTTGCGACCGGCCAGCCAATGCCCGATCAGCGCCCGGGCGTGCACATCGTCCGGCGAGCGCATCGCGACGACCGGGCCAAGCACGAGACCCCGACCGAAGCGGCGGAGCACCGAAAACCCGACAATTTCGCCGTCACGTTCGAGTACCGCGTTCTCGCCCATTTCCAGCAGCGCCAAATACATCGCCTTGCGTTCGAGGCCATAGGCGCGGGTGGCGAGTTCGATGATCGTAGGAGTATCGTCGGTGGTCGCCGCGCGGAGCCGTTCGCCGTCGGGCAATGCCACCGGCGATACCTCGCCCACATTACCCTGATGCTGGCCGAGCGTATCGCAGACGGTGAAGCCGAGTTTTTCGTAGAGCGGCTTGCCAGCAGGTGTCGCGTGCAGGAACGTGACGCGCGGGCCGAGCTCTTCGAGCAGCAATTCCATCAGCTTGCGGCCAATCCCCCGCCCCTGATGTTCGGACGACACAATCACGAGACCCAGCGATGCTCGGTCCGCGCCAAATTTCCAGCACAGTCCCGTGCCGATCACGACTCCGTTTTCTTCGGCCGCGAAGCCGGTGCCGTGCGCGGCGGCGAACTGCCAGTCCTCCGCGCGATGCGGCCAGCTGACCGCCTGTGACAGGGCGTGCGCCGTCGGGATATCGGCGGCGGTAAAGGCTCGATAGTGGAGACTCGTCGTGGTTGGTGCGTTCATCATTGCGTCCTGTCTGATTTGTCTTGCCGTACGGATGCCCGAGCTGGGCGAAGTTCGGGACGACGCTACAGCGTCGCCACTGCTTCGATTTCGATCTTCAGCCCAAAGTGCAAAGCCGGAACAAGGACCACCGCGCGAGCGGGTTTGGCGTCGCCGGCCCAGCGCGCGTAGGTTGCGTTGAAACTCGCCCAATGCGCGACGTCGACGATATAGACATGGACCTGTAGCAGCTTCGAGACATCGCTGCCCGCGCCGCTCGACGCCGCGCCCAGATTCCCCAGCACCTGCGCAGCCTGGGCGTCAAAATCGCTGTCCGTGAGCTTCGTTCCGTGCGCGTCGATGGGCAGTTGACCGGACACGAAGAGCAGTCCGTTGGCAATCGAAACGTGACTGTAGTGACCGCCAGGCGTCCCCAGTCCGGCCGGGCTTAGTGTCTTGGGAAGATGCCGCGCGTGTTCGGATTGGTTCATGAGGGCCGCTCCACCTTGAATGAGGTTCCCGGCGTCATCGGTCAGACACAGCCATTGCCGGGCTCGTACGACGCACTATAGAAAAAAAACTTTTTGTCATGTTTAATCTCCAGTGAACCCATCGTTAAGGCTTGTTTAATGATTGAACTGGAAGACATGCGCCTGTTTCGCGCGCTCGGCGTGTCGCCATCGCTTGCTGCCGCCGCGCGGCTGCTGAATCTCACGCCGCCCGCGGTGACGGTTCGTCTTCAACGCATCGAGGACCGCATGGGCATACGTCTTGCCACGCGTGCGGCGCGCGGCATCTCGCTCACCACGGAAGGTCAGCGGCTGGTTCAGGAAGCCGTGGAGATCATGGAGCGGATCGAATCGATCCCGTCACGCGTCTCGGGCGAGTCGGGCGTCGTCGTCGGACATTTGCGGGTTGTCGCGCCGTTCGGCTTTGGCCGCGCGCATCTCACGCCGCTGGTGCGCGATCTGCATCGCTCGCATCCGAATCTCGAGATTTCGCTGATCCTGTCCGATAGCCCGCTCACTGCGGCCCAGGGTGCCGACGCCGTGGTATCCATCGGCAACGTCAAGGGGTCATCGTGGATCGGGCACTATCTCGCCCCCAACGACCGCATCCTCTGTGCAAGCCCTGCCCTCACGCGCCGCTTGTCGAAGCTCGCGCATCCGTCGGAACTCACGCAGTTCCCGTGGCTGACATTGCGCGAAAACGACGAGGACGTGACGCGTCTGCGTTTTACGCAAGCCGACACCGCCGGAAAACGCAATGCGAAAGCCGTCACCGTCAGGCTGCACGGCGCGCTGTCGTCCAACGACGGCACGGTTGTCCGCGACTGGGCCATCGAAGGACTTGGCATCGTCGAGCGCTCCGAATGGGACGCTGCGCGTCTGATTGCAACGGGAAAACTCAAACGTGTGTTGCCCGCATGGCGTCTCGAATCCGCGCCGGTGATGGCGTTGATGCCCACGCGTTATGGCCTGACGATCCGTCAGCGGGTGTTTCTCGAAGCCGCCAAGCGCGCGTTCGATCCCGTTCCGTGGCGCAGTTGAGGCGCGCTTCACTCATATCGATCCGACGCGCTTCAAGGCAGGCTCGCCACGCCATCCGGCACGGTGCCGGCAGTGCTCAATCTGGATTAACGCTCGCTTTATCGTTCGTTAAACACGAGCTTCGACGCGAATCCTATATTGGCGACTCGATCCGCACGGCGTCATGCCGATGGCTGGACCCCACTCGCGCATGGAATCGCAAGGAGCCGCAGATGGAATTGCAGACGCTGAATACCCCCGCCGCATTGATCGATGTCGAACGCATGACCCGTAATATCGAGCGGATGCAGCACCGCCTGAATGCGCTCGGCGCGAGTTTCCGGCCGCACGTGAAAACGACCAATTGCAATCAAGTGGCGCAAGCCCAGATGGACGCGGGTGCGAGGTCCACGTGCATCATCATTGGGAGCGGCACTGCAAGTAAGCGCGTTCAGCTCTTGAACGCACCGAAGCCCCGTCCGGATTGCGACGGGGGTTTTTTTGCCCCGTTTCGAGAAGCGCATGTCTTCCTTCAACCCAGCATCAAGCCTTCGGCGCGAGCCATGAATCTTCGGCTTCGATACCGTCCTGCTCATACGTCCACGTGATCTTCTCGTACGTGAATGCGAGGTCTTCCATGTGGCCCAATTGCTTGTTGTTCGGGTCCAGCGCGTTCGGCGTCCACGACTTCATATTTGTGAGAATCGCGTTCGACAGCTTCACGGTGTAGTACTTCTCTTCGGTGCCCTTCGGCGAGATGCGGTAGAACTCCAGCGAGACGTCCTTCATCTGCTCGCCCGAGGTCAGCGCTTGAAACAGCTTGGGCGAAGACTTGTCGATTTCCTTGGTAATCGTCATCGCGCCATGCACGCGTTTGCCGGTAGGCAGACCCGTTTGCGGGCTCTTCGGGATTTCGATGGTGTGATCGACGGCCTGGACGAGAATCTTTCCTTCGTGACCGTGGACTTTGTTCGAGCCTTCGATCTTGCCTTGGTTTTGGCCTTCGAGGGTGAGGTAGCACGGCATCGGCATGATTTGTTCTCTGGTTTGATTGGCGCGCTTCGTTTAGCGCATGGTATGAATTCTGTGGGCGCGCCGTTACGGCCGCGTTTCAGAAAAGCCGATTCAGATTACGAATGAAACATAGGGCTCACGCCACTTCGTTCGAGCGCGGCCGCTCGCGCGTCGGCGACGTTGAGAATGTCGAGATCCGCTGATCTCGAAAACCTCGTGGATCTGATCGTCGCGCGCGTGATTTCGGACTTGACCTGCATTCCGTTCGACGAGATGCGGCGCGATCAGGCGAAAACGTCATGAGCATGGGGACACGCTGAAGGCGCGCATTCGTGGTCTGGATCGCGCGACAAGCCCGCGTTGCTGGCACGCATGAATCGTGATCCTGAACCTCGCCCTCGCCACCGACGTGCTCGCGGGCATAGTGCGCCTCGAGCTCAACAAAGATCGTGCGGCGCGTCGCGCCAAGCATCATCGTGATGGCATGCCGCGAGCGGAAGCAGCAGGAAACGCATCTGCTCGGAAGTCCTGTCGGTGCTACCGCGCGCACAAACAAAATTCGAGTACGTCCAGAGAGCAGGCCCTCAGATGGCTGCGCCATGAGGCGGCGCTGAAATCCCCGGTCGCGGCAATGACGATCAGCAGCAGGAGCGGGTAAGGGGGCAAGCGGCGCAACAGTAGCGGCCGGTTTGTCGCATGCGGCGCGGCGTGGATAGGGACATACGTTGAAGCTTCGATGGCCCTCGTCCGCGGGGAAGCGGTGTTTGCAGCGAATTATTCCAGACAAGGATGCACGTCGCACGGTGCCGCTCCGCGGAGCGAGTTGCCCAATCCGCGGCAAGCGACAGGACCCGAGCTTTGTCGGGAAGCGCTTCGACGTCCGCTAGCTGGCCGGCGACCCGTGGCGTCAACGGTCCACCCGTGATCAAACGCGCGAGCGCGATGCAGATCGAGCGCGCGTCGTCCGCTGAGCTGTAGTGCAAGCTGGTTTAAGCCAACGGGCCCTTACCGATGTGAATGCCGAAGCTGGCGTCCCGCGTAGAATGCCGAGAGCAGACCGACGAGCAACGCTGCTACGGCGAGCGCGCCGTCAAACTTGTCAGCGACGCGCACAAACTCTGTGTAGCACCATAGGCAGCCTCCGATGCCAGTTAACAACAGGCCAAAGATGAGCCCCCAAATCGGCCCTGCCTCTGGAGACCGCAATCTTTGAGACACTCTCATCAGATTACCCCATTGGTTGCGGAGGTCATGAGCGCATGCGCGACGAAAACGAGTGCTACTCCTGCTCGTGGCAGCCGTAGAGGTCGTCAACCAGTCGCTGACCGGCTCCGTGGCCTCCTGTGAAGGCCATCGGCCTCCGAGGAAAACGGATGACCGAGCGTGTCCCCGAATCGCAGGGGCGAAAATACAGCCACGTGCACGCCGGGGCGAAGGATCGTAACCGTGGCGACATACCCGACGTGAGTGTCGAGATCAACTGTCCGTCGTTGATCGAAGTTGGTCTCAACGCAGACCTCGATGCTGAAGCCGTGGTACTGATACGTACGATGCATCAAATATCTCCTCGGCCGCGGAGCCGGGACTAGTCTGATTCTCGGTTCTCCGCAGAAGCAGCAAGGCCTTCGCGCACTCGAGCATTCGATTAGGCGGTCTCAACTGCAACAACCTGAGGGCCGCTGCTATCGCCATTCCGTTCGATGCTTTGCAGTACCGTTGGCGGGCCTATTCCCGTCAAGTTGTTGCCTTGTGCCCGGCTCTCAACCACCCAGGGCTTCGCGCTCAAGCTGTTCTTTGGGCAGGTGCCGCACATCGGTGCCCTTAGCGACATAGATGACGAGCTCTGCCAGATTTGTTGCGTGATCTCCGATACGCTCTATGGCCGATGCGATGGACAGATAGTCGAGGCCCGACGAGATGACCCGAGGACTCTCGGCCATGGAGGTTGTGAGTTTGCTCATGAACGCGCGATATTGTGCGTCGATCGCCTCGTCCTCGCGGACAATCTTGGCAGCAGCAATGACATCGAAGCGAGCGAATGCATCAAGTGCTCGGTGGAGAATGGCGGTCGCCATTTGACCAGATAACCGGATTTCTGCGGTGTTGATAATCTTGGCCGCCTCGTCATTCGCAATCCGTCGGGTTCGCTTCGCGATCTTTCGGGCTTCGTCGCCGGCGCGCTCGAGGTTGGTGATGGCTTTTGAACTCGCCATCAGCAAACGGAGATCAGATGCGGTCGGCTGGCGCCGTGCGATCACGTTTTCGCAGTCAGCATCAATTTCAACTTCCATCGCATTGAGCCGACGCTCTTGCTCGATCACCTTGTCGACCAACTCCAGGTCGAATCGATTGAGGGCCTCCATAGCAAGGACCAGTTGTGATTCAACGATTCCACCCATCTCAAGCACCTTTGACACAATGCGATGAAGGTCAGCGTCGAACTGGCTGGATATGTGTTTGTCTGCCATGGAAATTTCCTCCCGACCCAACCCCAGAGCCCTGATGTCAATGCTTCGGTATGTCCTGGCACGAACAATCGCCAGGCCGACTTAGCGGGATTTTGGTGGCCTGCCCGTCTTAACTTTCTCGACGGCTTGGGCGGCGGCACGCAACTCTTCCGGTGAAGCGGCCTCTAGGAGGACGAGACCGGCCCGCAGAAGCTCACTCTTATTCACCAGTACCCCCTCGTCAAGACATCTCTGTGTCAGCTTCTTGATCTTTTCGTAGTCGAATCGCGGCATGGTGAATGTATCGCGTACGACCTTTTCCTTCTTGACGCGCTCTTTCTGCGGCGGGACGCCGACGGCAGCCAACTCAAGACGGACCGGACGCTTCTTCCGATTTTTCTTTTTAGTCAGTTGCCTACCTGGGGTAGGCTCCACTGCCTCTACCATCTTCTTGGCGGCCTGGCGTGTCATGATTGCCTGTGAATCGAGAAACTGTGCAAACAGTATATACGGGATTCTCCGGCATAAATCGAAACCGAGCAGAACGGTGTACTACGAGCAGCGAAATCCCAATTGTTCAGATGTGAAACGCCTTCGAAGCTGGGCTTTGGAACAGATATTCGCCTAGGCAGATACCGCGCCAGGTTTCGCGAGGACACCGTTAATGGTGCGTACGGTCTCATCAGTGAGGCGGCGATGTCCCGTTTAACGCACCGAAACTGCTAAAGAAATTGTCCATATGACGGCGGAGATCACGGTCGCGCTGCTCAACCGCAGTAGCTGTCATAGATGTACCGACGTGACCACGGAAGCTTGCTGGCGCTCATCCCCGCCTTGCGCGCGACGATCTGATAAATGGCAACATCATCGTTCTC
>NZ_FCOM02000183.1 GCF_001544695.2 Caballeronia arvi | reverse complement strand
TATTCCACGGCAAAACGAACGCGAATTCCACGGCAAAGCGAACACGAATTCCACGGCAAAGCGAACGCCGATTCCACGGCAAAACGAACAGGGTTTCCACGGGAAAGCGAACAGTAAGGCGCTGTCGCAGCGACGCGGGTCAACGGTGGCATCCTCGGCATTTTTTGTCGGGGTGCCGATTGGCAAATACCAGGTTGACCATGCGCAAGATTCGAGAAGTACTGCGGCTGCATTTCGAGTGCGACCGCAGCCATCGTGAGATCGCCCAGGCGATGGGCACGTCGACCTCGACGGTATGGCAGTATCTGCGCCGCGTGAGGCTGGCGGGGCTGAACTGGCCTTTGCCGGCAGATCTGCAGACCGACGACGTCGCCCTTGAAGCACGTCTCTATCCGCCGCCCACGCAGCGCGAACCGCCATGCGGCATGCCACACTGGCCAACGGTGCATCGCGAGATTGGCAGGCCGGGCGTGACGCTGGATCTGCTGTGGCAGGAATACAGGGCGCAGCACCCTGACGGCTTCGGTTATAGCTGGTTCTGCAAGGCCTATCAGGAATGGGCACAACGGTTGCCCGTCACGCTGCGACAGACCCACGTGCCGGGCCAGAAGCTGTTCGTGGACTACTCGGGCAAGAAGCTCGGCATCGTCAATCCGGACACGGGCGAAATCCGCGAGGCGGAGCTGTTCGTCGCCGCGCTGGGTGTTTCGGGCTACACGTTTGCCGAGCTCACGTGGACACAGCAGTTGCCCGACTGGATTGGCTCGCATGTGCGCGCCTTCGCATTCTATGAAGGTTTATGCGAAGTGCTGGTGCCCGACAATCTGCGCTCGGGCGTGAGCAAAGCGAATTTCTACGAGCCGGAAATCAACCCGACGTATCAGGAAATGGCAACGTATTATTCCGTGGCCGTCATCCCTGCGCGTGCGAGAAAGCCCCGTGATAAAGCGAAAGCGGAGCTCTCGGTGCTCCTGGCCCAGAGATGGATTCTCGCGAAGCTACGCAATCAGCGCTTCTTCAGTTTGTACACCGCAAACCGCGCCGTCGCCGCATTGCTTGTGGAGCTGAACAACCGGCCGTTCAAGAAGCTGCCGGGTTGTCGTCGCAGCGCGTTCGAGGAGTTCGATCGTCCGGCGCTGCGGCCGTTGCCCGCAAAACCCTACCAGTACGCGGAATGGATCACGGCCCGCGTCGGTCCGGACTATCACGTCGCGGTCGACGAGCACTACTACTCGGTGTCGTACCGCTACGCGCGCGAACAGGTCAATGTGCGCGTCACGATCAACACCGTGGAGATATTCCATCGCGGTCAACGTATTGCCGCCCACGGCAAGAGCGCACGTCGCCGTTTCCATACGACCATCGACGCGCACATGCCGCCGGAGCATCAGGCGGTCGTCGAGGGCTGCGATCCACAGCGGCTACGCAACTGGGCCATTGACGTCGGCCCGCATACCGCCGCCGTCATCCAGCACCTGCTGGGCGCTCGCAAGCATCCGCAGCAGGCATACCGCGCATGCCTGGGCGTGCTGCGGATGGGCAAGGACTACGGACGCGACCGTCTTGAGGCCGCCTGCCGTCGCGCCATCGATCTGAAAGCGCCGAACTACAAGTTCATTGCCTCGACGCTAAAGAACGGTCTGGATAGGGAGCCCGAAACGGCTTCTGTCCAGGCCGACCTTCCCCTCGTGCACACCAACGTGCGCGGTCCTTCTTATTATCACTGAGAGCAAACGGAGTGCTTATGCTTCACCATCCGACCGTCGAAAAACTGTATTCGCTTCGTCTGGGCGGCATGGCTGCCGCCCTCGCCGAACAGCAGGCCCAGGAGGGCATCGACCGGCTATGCTTCGAGGAGCGTCTCGGACTACTCGTCGAGCGCGAAGCGAGCGAACGGGAGTCGCGACAGACAACCGCGCGTCTTCGCCGCGCGAAACTGAAGTTCGCTGACGCATCGCCCGAGGATATCGACTATCGCACGGTCCGCGGCCTTGATCGCGCGCTCACCGCTCGTCTGCTGACCTGTGAATGGGTTCGGCGGCGACAGAATTTGATCCTCATTGCGCCGACCGGGCTCGGGAAAAGCTGGCTAGCTTGCGCCTTCGCCGTTCAGGCTTGCCGCCAGGGCTTCTCGGTTGCCTATCTGCGTATGCCCAAACTCAGCGAGGAGCTGGCCCTGGTGCACGGCAGTGGCGGCTACGCGCGCTGGCTCGCGCAACTCGCGAAGACGGACATAGTGATCCTGGACGATCTCGCGATGACGCCGCTGAGCGCGTCCGCACGACGGGATCTGCTCGAAGTCCTCGACGATCGCCACGGCAACCGTTCCACGATGGCGACATCGCAGTTGCCGGTCGACAACTGGCAT
>NZ_FCOM02000035.1 GCF_001544695.2 Caballeronia arvi | reverse complement strand
TAACGATCTCGTCCTGCTTCACGGGGTGGGGGAATTTACGCGCCCATAAGTAGGGGAAGTTGAACTGCCCGCCGGGGGCTTGTGGCCAAGAAGTACCTGGATTACGCGAATATCCACCTTCTCTTCGAGCAGGTGCGTCGCGAAACTGTGTCTCAGGGTGTGCGGAGTTACGCGCTTGTCGATCTGCGCGGCCTCGGCGGCGGCGTGAACGGCACGGTTCAGTTGCCGCGTGTTGAGCGGATCGACGGGATCCATCCCGGGAAACAGCCAGCCGCCATCGAGCATGCTGCCTTGGGCACGGGCCACGCGCCACCAGACTCGCAGGCGTTCGAGCAGGACCGGCGAGAGCATCGCATAGCGGTCGCGACGACCCTTGCCCTGCTCGATGCGCAGCGTCATGCGCTGGCTGTCAATGTCGCTGACCTTGAGTGCCACCACTTCGCTCGCGCGCAATCCGGCGCCGTAGGCGACTGACAGCGCGGTCTGGTGCTTCAGGTTGCCGGCTGCTGCGATCAGCCGCCGCACCTCTTCGGGGCTAAGCACCACCGGGAGCTTGCGAGGCACGCGTACCGGCTGCATCCGGGCCATCAGTTCAGGCTGGCCGAGCGTAACGTCGAAGAAGAACTTCAGCCCGCTGATCGCCGAATTGAGCGATACCGGCGAGGCGCCGTGATCGACCAGATGCAGTTGGTAATTCCGGAGGTCCTCGACAGTAGCAGTATCGGGTGAACGCCCGAGAAACTTGGCAAACTGGCGTACGGCACGCAGATACCCGGACTGGGTCTTGGGTGCGAACTTGCGCATGCGCATGTCATCAACCATGCGCCGGCGCAACGGGCTGACGCCCGGATCGGAGGAGGTCATGATGGGGCTCCTGCTGGAGAACGAGGCGGATTGCCTCAGTCACCAACATAACCACCGGCGCCACTCACCTGTCATTCCCTGCCAGAGACGGGACGGAGCCCCATACCGCGCGAGCGGTTTAGTCCGATCGGCCTTAGCCGACGCTTGCCGCTCAGCCGCCGTGCGGCTGCAGCTCGCCGCTTCGCTGTCGTTCGCGATGCGACGCAATCGAACGTCGGCTTCCGGGAGCGGCGAACGAGGCTTGACGACCCGTTTGAGCCATTCGGCCCGAGCTTGCTGCCGTCCGCTCTAAGATTCACATGAGACGTTCGCGGGGGCTCACTTTTGCGGCTTCAGGAAGTTCGATGGGCAGGGATTAGGCTTGTAACTCGGACTGACGCTTCGACATTTCAACTTGTGCATCGGAATTCGATGCACAGTCCTAACGTGTCGCACTGCCGGTTACTCCGCGCAGTTCGATTCCTACGCTTTAATCATTAGCCCGTTTGGCCCCGCCAAGCTGGGATATTGCCGAATCAAACCACGCCGCCAAGCTGCTGGCAGCCTCGCTGCTCGGGCACACGGCGGTAAGGTGCGTTGCCGCGCCAGACCCTCGCTGTGCGATTTGCAAGGCTTCGTCTGGCTTCGCAGCCGTAAGGCAGACGACCAGCGTTTGTTGGGTGGTACAGACATCGCGTAGCCGCTCTGCATTCGGACCGAATTCGCGTAAGACGCGCTCGCGAATATCCAGCGCCTCACGATACAGCGCCAGCGCCGGCTCAACCTGGTCCTGGCGCAGCAGCACGTCGCCAACACTTTGCTTCGACACGGAAACATCGCGTAGCCGCTCAGCGGTCGGCCCGAAGTCGTGCAAGATGCGCTCGCGAATCTCCAGCGATTCGCGATACTGCGCCAGCGCTGGCTCGAGTTGGTTCTGGCGCAGCAGCACGTCGCCGACACCCTGCTTCAACACGGAGACATCGCGTAGTCGCTCGGCGGTGAGGCCGAAGTCGCGCAGGATGCGATCTCGGGTCTCCAGCGATTTGAGATATAGTGTCAACGCTGGCTCGAGTTGGTCCTGTCGCAGCAGTACGTCGCCGACGCTATTCTCTAACGCGGAGACGTCGCGAAGCCGCTCGGCTGTCGGACCGAACTCGCGTAGGATGCGTTCGCAGGTCTCCAGCGACTCGCGATACATCGCCAGCGCTGGCTCGAGTTGATTCTGGCGCAGCAGCACGTCACCGATCCTGTCCTTCGACAAGGCGACACCACGTAGCCGCTCGGCTGTAGAACCGAACTCGCGCAGGATGCGCTCGCAGGTGTCCAGCGACTCGCGATACAGCGTCAGCGCCGCCTCGACCTGATCTTGGCGCAGGAGCACGGTGCCGACTCTCTCTTTTGCCGCGAATATATCGCCTAGCCGCTCGGCGGTGGGTCCGAACTCGCGCAAGATGCGCTCGCAGGTCTCCAGCGACTCGCGATACAGCGCCAGCGCCGGCTCGACCTGGTCATGGTGCAGCAGCACGTCGCCGACCTTTGTCTTCGATACAAAGACACCGCGCAGCCGCTCGGCCGTCGGCCCGAACTCGCGCAGGACGCGCTCGTCGATCTCAAGCGACTCGCGATACAGCGCCTGCGCGGCCTCGACTTGGTCTAGCTGCAGCAGGACATCGCCGATCTTGTTCTTGGACAGAGAGACACCGCGCAGGCGCTGGGCGTTCGGGCCGAACTCGCGCAGGATACGCTCGCGAATCTCCAGCGATTCGCGATACAGCGCCAGCGCCGCCTCGACCTGATCCTGGCGCAGCAGCACGTCACCGATTCTGTCTTTCGACCCGGAGACATCGCGCAGCCGCTCGGCGGTCGGGCCGAACTCGAGCAGGATGCGCTCGCGAATCTCCAGCGACTCGCGATACAGCGCCAGCGCCGGCTCGACCTGGTCCTGGTGCAGCAGCACGTCGCCAACGCCTTCCTTCGACACGGAGACATCGCGCAGCCGCGTGGCGGTCGGGCCGAATTCGAGCAGGATGCGCTCGCGAATCTCCAGCGACTCGCGATACAGCGCCAGCGCCGGCTCGACCTGGTCCTGGTGCAGCAGCACATCGCCGATTCTGTCTTTCGACCCGGAGACATCGAGCAGCCGCTCGGCGGTCGGGCCGAACTCGCGCAGGATGCGCTCGCGAATCTCCAGCGACTCGCGATACAGCGCCAGCGCCGGTTCGACCTCGTCTTGGTGCAGCAGTATGTAGCCGACGCCTTCCTTCGACATGGAGATATCGCGTAACCGCTCGGCGGTCGGGCCGAATTCGCACAGGATACGTTCGTCGATCTCTAGTGAGTCGCGATATAGCATCAGCGCCGGTTGGATCTGGTCCTGGCGCAGCAGCACAGAGCTGACCCTGTTTTTCGCCACACAGACAGCGCGCAGCCGCGCGGCGGTCGGGCCGAATTCGCGCAGGATGCGCTCGCGAATCTCCAGCGACTCGCGATACAGCGCCAGCGCCGCCTCGACTTGATCCTGTTGCAGCAGCACGTCGCCGACACTGTCTTTCGATATGGAGACATCGAACAGCCGCTCGGTGTTCGGGCCGAACTCGCGCAGGATGCGCTCCCGAATCTCCAGCGACTCGCGATACAGCGCCAGCGCCGGCTCGACCTGGTCCTGGCGCAGTAGCACCACGCCGACCCTGTTTTTCGCCACACAGACAGCGCGCAGCCGCGCGGCGGTCGGGCCGAATTCGCGCAGGATGCGCTCGCGAATCTCCAGCGACTCGCGATACAGCGCCAGCGCCGCCTCGACTTGATCCTGTTGCAGCAGCACGTCGCCGACCCTGTCTTTCGACATGGAGACATCGAACAGTCGCTCGGCGTTCGGGCCGAACTCGCGCAGGGTGCGCTCGCGAATCTCCAGCGACTCGCGATACAGCGCCAGCGCCGCCTCGACCTGATCCTGGTGCAGCAGTACGTCACCGATTCTGTCTTTCGACCTGGAGACATCGCGCAGCCGCGCGGCGGTCGGGCCGAACTCGAGCACGATGCGCTCGCAAATCTCGAACGACTCGCGATACAGCGCCAGCGCCGGCTCGACGTGATCCTGGCGCAGCAGCACGTCGCCAACGTGTTCCTTCGACACGGAGACATCGCGCAGCCGCTCGGCGTTCGGGCCGAACTCGAGCAGGATGCGCTCGCCAATCTCCCGCGACTCGCGATACAGCGCCAGCGCCGGCTCGACCTGGTCCTGGTGCAGCAGCACATCGCCGATTCTGTCAATCGACACGGAAACAGCGCGCAGCCGCGCGGCGGTCGGGCCGAATTCGCGTAGGATGCGCTCGAGAATCTCCCGCGACTCGCGATACAGCGCCAGCGCCGGCTCGACCTGGTCTTGATGCAGCAGCACGTCGCCGACCCTGTCTTTCGACATGGAGACATCGAACAGCCGCTCGGCGTTCGGGCCGAACTCGCGCAGGATGCGCTCGAGAATCTCCAGCGACTCGCGATACAGCGCCAGCGCCGGCTCGACGTGATCCTGACGCAGCAGCACGTCGCCGACCCTGTCGTTCGACATGGAGACATCGAACAGTCGCTCGGCGTTCGGGCCGAACTCGCGCAGGATGCGCTCGCGAATCTCCAGCGACTCGCGATACTGCGCCAGAGCTGGCCCGACTTGGTCCTGGCGCAGCAGCACGTCGCCGATCCTGTCTTTCGACACGGAGACATCGCGTAGCCGCGCGGCATTTGGGCCGAACTCGCGCAGGATGCGCTCGCAGGTCTCCAGCGACTCACGAAACAGCACCAGCGCCGGCTCGACTTGGTCCTGGTGCAGCAGAATGGCGCCGACGCTGTTCGTCGACATGGAAACATCGCGCAGCCGCCCGGCAGTCGGGCCGAATTCGCGCAGGATACGCTCGCAGATCTCCAGCGACTCGCGGTACAGCGCCAGCGCTGGCCCGACCTGGTCCTGGCGCAGCAGCAGGGCACCGACGCTGAACTTTGACACGTAAACATCGCGCAGCCGCGTAGCGTTGGGGCCAAACTCGAGCAGAACGCGCTCGCAGATCTCCAGCGATTCGCGATACAGCACGAGCGCGGGTTCGACCTGGTCTTGGCGCAGCAGCACGTCGCCAATCTTGCACTTTGCCACATAGGCGTCGCGCAAACGTTCGGCGCTCGGACCGTATGCGTTAAGTGCGCGCGATGCCTCAGACTGGAATTTGTTAAATAGCGAACTAGCCTTGGCTAGGTCGTCGACGGCGAGAGCAGCGTCTCCGTCATAGCGCAGCAGCATTGAAAGTAACGCTGACTGCTCTTCCGAAGTTGGTACTTTTGGCATAAGTCCGAGACCAATCTCCGCAATCTCGGCTCCAGAGTCAGCGCGATCTACTGCGAACGCACATCGCAACACCCCTGCAAGCCGTCTGCGACCGATGCACAACGTATTCGCTTCATCGCCATCTCGCCAAACTCGCACCCACATATCTTGCAACGCGGTCATTGGCTCTGTTCGGCCCTCCGCCTCCAAGTCGAAAATTTGTTCCGCCCAGGCTTGTAGCAACGGCAAGCGGGCGCTTTCGTCCGAGCGTTCGAATAAGCGGGAGTAGAATTCGCCGGATGCAAAGAAGAGAAAAGCCTTCTTTTCCTCAACAGGCAACTCGACAAGCGTCGCTTCATCGAGCCAAATACGTGTCTGCACCGGCAGGTGCTGCTCAACACAGCGCCAGAGATCGTCGGACTCTTGCAATTGCCGTCGAAGAACGTCTCGATAGATCGGCAAGCGAAACTCGTCCAAACGATCAGCAACTGCTTGAATAATGGCCAACGGGTTATCCGCCCGAAGCAGTGCTTTTTCCACACCCTCTGCGCCTTGCGATGCTTTAAGTGCATCGTCGATGTGAGCGGCAAGGTCTCGAACAAACGGTCGCGAAAAAGTGAGCCCAACATAACTGGCAAGGCGCAAAACAGAGGCTTCCATCGCGACAAGGTCTTGCAGTCGCTCTTCAACAAGTTCGTGATAGCTGACGGTCATCTCACGCACTGCCGCCTCGCCCCTTAACGTTAATTTGCGGCTCGTATCGGATTGATCGAACAGGTGCCGGCTGCGGTTCTTCAGCTTTGCGACCAGTTCGACCAAAAGTCCGGGACTCCCCCCGGCTTTCTGTGCGACAAGCGCGCTTTGTTCTCTTGTCAACCCTGGCAATTCCTCCGCAATGGCGTTTTCCAACGTTGTTTGTAAAGGTCTTAGGCGGCACTCGGTAAGTTTCGGGCCCGTTGCGCCCATGAGGGTCGCTTGGCGTTGCAGTGCGCGTACTGCGTCACAGAAGGAAGTAGGGCACGAATCCGCTTGAGCCGAAATCGGCTGAGCGTTTTCTTCGTTCCACTCTCGCTCCCAAGAGGTAGCAATAATGAGAAGTCGGGTCGGGGCCTGTGGACGATCTCCACCGCGCGAGGCCAACTCGCGCATCAATCGCTGAACGAACTGGAGGCTCTCTGGGTCTGCCCAATGGACATCGTCAAGGACGACGATAAGCGGCATTCCTCCCGGGACTGTCTGATCGGTTGAGGTAAGCGCGAGCAATAGCTGAGACAGATAGCTGAGTTCATTCTCGGATCGCTCAAGCTGTCTCGCGGCAATCGACCGTCGATCGGCCGTGTCATGCCTGAGGAGTTCATACAAATCTGCTCCACGTTCAAAGAGTTCGATCGCAGAGCCTGCGAGCCCGAGAGTAGCCAGATTCAGAGCGGTTTTGCCAACGCCGATCAATGCGTTTCTTTCGGCCTTTCGTTGATCGAGTCGGCGTCTGGCCGTTTCGACATGCGGCCTGAGATGATCGGCAGCTGCGATGACGCCACAGGGCGTCACTTCGCTAGGATTGCGTTGGTCAGGCTTGACCCAGCGTAGTCCCCACCATAACCAAGGCGGGAGAAGATCGCGAGGTGGTTGATTTTCGAAGACCGGATTGATATGAAGACTGTCGTCGTTGCTTAGAAGCGTGTCGGGCCAGTAGTTATCGGGATCTTCAAACTCGTTTAGCCATCGGTAGAACTCTTGCACGATGCGCGTCTTTCCAAGGCGCGCCTCCGCGACAAGCACAACCACCTGTGGTCGCCCGTCCAGCGCGTGGTGCCACGCCTCGTGCAGCAGAGCAATCTCGTGCTCCCGGCCCACGAAATTCATATACACGCTCCCCTTTTTTGACGAAACGCGGGTTGCACATTGCTGATCGTGCAGTTCGGTTGTCAAGCAACCATCGCTCGACGGGGCCGCTCGGGGATTCCTGACAGTCGCCTGAACCAACCCGAGCCTTCACGGCCAGTGCTGCGGGTGCGCCAATACAGGCGTCCGATCTCGGAGTCGGCTTGCCGCGTATTGCGAACCGCCAGAAAACGACGTTTTAGTCTACAAGCCGGTTGCCATTTTGGGACGTCGCCGTCAGCGGTTCACAGAACGTTGCCACACGCCCTCCGTGCTAAGCGATATGCGAGTGTGTCGGCTGGCAAACCCTCATGTCAATGTTTCCATAATTCGATGACGTTCCGAAGCAATGCCAAGGAACGCCAGCTTCTCTCCGGATTTCGGTCGTTCTAACTCAGTCTCTCAAGGGCAGAGACTGGCCGGCCCCGGCCCGACGAACACCGGCGGGCGTGGTCGGCCATAGGAAGGCTTATGCCTCGAAGTGATCCCCGCTTCGGCGGCGCCGCGGCTCGCAACCGAGTCAATTCTTTTCGTGCGGTCAAAGCTCCCAACCGCGTTCGAGGTTCCCGGGCTGCACGAGGTGGCAAGCTATTTCAAACTGACCGCTGCTGAAAGCACGCGTCTTTCTTGGGCTGGTAAGCGGCCACACACACGCCGAGCTTGCATGGTCGATCGACGTAGCCGAGAGAACGATTCGTAATCAACTCGCGCCGCTGATGAAGAAAACATCGTGCAACCGCCAATCGGAATTGGTGCGCCTCGGGTCAAAGCTATTTTGATGCTACGAATAGCCAAGCTTCAGTAACCCCACACTTTCGTTAACTCGACGTGGTGACCGCCCGTCTTTTTTGCTGAAATCGTATGATGGTTGTCGTCTGGACGGCGCCGACCTGGGCGTCGCAAAGCTTGCCGGCCGACAACTCACCAGGCAAACCCATTCACGCGCCGCGCGTGCGCGAGATGCAAAGGTGCTAGTCGCCTTTTTTTGGGAATCGACGACGGCGCGTACTAATATGAACACGCTGACCGCTCGATCCAGGCCGAGGGCTTTTATCATGACCCGTGACGTCACGCTCGACAATCCAGCTGAACTTCCCGAAGAAGATGAATTTAATCGTTGGCCATTCTGCAAGAGGCTGGCAGAAACGATTCTCGGGTTCGACACATCACAGGGTGCGCCGGTTCTTGGATTATTCGGTCGATGGGGCTATGGAAAAAGCACCGTTCTGAATTTCGTGAGAGCAGCTTTAGAACGCGAAAATGGACAAAGAGTGACTGTGTTCACTTTCAACCCTTGGCTCTACAAAGACGCAGACACGCTTCTCCGGCAGTTCTATATGGGCTTGGCGTCCAGCATCGACGTGGACCTGACCAAAGCAGGCGCGGAAATTGGTGAATTTCTGAAGAAATACAGTGGCGTAATCAGCGGTATTCCTGGCGTTGGCAGCGGCCTGAGCAAGGCACTAGAGGGATTCGGTAAAGATTTGGCCGATGATCCCACACCCGCATTACGCCAAAGGCTTATAGAAATCATGCGTAGTGCGACGAAGAGAGTAATCGTCCTGATCGATGATCTCGATCGCGTCGACCGAGATGAGATCATGACAATGCTCAAACTCGTGCGGCTCTCCGCGAACGTACCAAACGTAGTCTACTTGCTCGCTTTTGACGAAGAGCGAGTCGCGCGAGTGGCAGGCCGGGCGTATGGTGAGAGAGCGGACGGGCGACAATTTCTTGAGAAGATTATTCAGTATCCTTTTTCGGTACCCGCTGTGGGCGCAGACATCCTGGTCGCTTTCGTGATAAAGCACGCTCGGAAGGCCTGCGACGAAGCCAAGATAGTTTTTCCCGATAGGACATGGGACGAGTTTCGTCTTGTGTGCAAGGAGGATTTTTCGATCGCGCTAAACACGCCCCGCCAAGCGATTCGGTACGCAAATGCCTTGCGCTTCGCACTTCCAATGCTAAAAGGCGAAGTCGATCCGATTGACCAAATGATAATCGAGGCTATCAAAATTCTGTTTCCCGCCCTCTACCGGCATCTTCGAGATGCGCGCGACTTTAAGGACTTTGAAACAGCAAACTTACCAGATAACGAGAGAAAAGCAGCTGAATCGCTCATTGCCGTATTGTCGCGTCATCGACCAGACACAGATAAACCGCTGTCGGATCCGCGCTATCATGGAAGATACTTCTCCTACGCGGTCGCGACTGATGATGTATCTGATGCTGAGATCGAAGGCATTCTTTCGCTAAGCAACGGCGAACAAGAAAAGTTGAATCTCGCCGTCCGCGGTTTAGCCCAAAGTCGTCTACCGAAGCTTATCGAGCGCCTAGGCTCCGTTACCGACCAGAAGATTTTATCCTCGTTACAGCATGCTCAAGGTCTTGCCATCGCTTTGTCGCTTTGTGGGGATTTATTGCCGACCGACGGCGACCATTCAGATCAAAGGCTAGCGACGGACATGGCAATCGCCGTCGCCAAGCTTAGCACCTGCCTTTTTGCTCTTCAAGAAGACAAGAGGCAATTTATTGCGCCGACAGTACTAGAGCGAGCAACCCCTCTGTCATTTGCGTGGCAGGTATATAATCAGCTTCGGGCGTTAGAAGAAGGAACGATAGGAATCGGAATTAGAATGCAGCGTCAAGAAAGCGACTTCAAACTAGATTGGCGCCAGCTTGACGCGATTCTTGTACAGCGGATTGCACAGGAAGCGTCAGCGACGCCTCCGTATAAGCGATACCGCTCAGAGGACGCTTTCGAACTACTGCGGTACTGGCGCAATCACAAAGATCAAGAAGTGAAGTCATGGTTAGAAGCGCGGCTTGGAAGTCACCCTTGCGAGGCCAGCTACTTTCTCGGCATGTTCGGTGAGCTTTACGTAAATTACCGCTACATCGACGACTATGTTAATACGATCGTCGTCGCGGAAGCTTTGAGGCAATGCTTCGGCGACGCTATAGCGAACGAAGATAAGCCGTCACCCGAGCTTTATCGCGCCCGCAAATTTCTGGACATTCATTACAAAAACAGTGGGCATACTTCAGTAGATCCTCAGCCGCCTACCACTGCCTAGCCGCTTAACGCGCGCGTGAAGAGCTCGACGAGTCGGTTCCGGCGCGCGACGTCGGTGGCTTCGAGAAATGCGGCGCGACTCGGTTCGGCCGCCCCGAGGTCTGCTTCGACACGTCCGAGCGTCAAGAGCAGTTCGCAGCGCAATGTCGCGTCTTCGTGAAAATGCTCCGCTTGCAAATCGAGCGCGAGCCGATAAAGCCGCGACGCTTCCTCATAAGCGAACGATCGCGCGGCCTGTGCGGCGGTTTCACGAGCGTAGCCGAGCGCCTTCGTGGCGTCGCCATTACGGCCGGCCTGTGCGAAATGGTGGGCGAGACGCGCCAGCATGGTCAGACCCAAACCGATTGCTCGGAAAAATGACCGCTAAAGTCATTCGTGCGCTAAGTCGACGCTACAGGAGAACGTTACAGCCAGCTTGGCAAGCCTTCCGACGGCTATATTTGGTCACCGCAATAATCGACCGTTCGCCTAAAACGATCCAAGAGGAAATGGCAGCAGTCGGGTCGGTACGGAGCGACAGTTGACGTCGTCGCCTATGTGCACCAAGTGGCTGTGGACCGCAACTCGCTCGTCGATGGAAAAGCTCAGCGGTAGGCTCGTTGGATCACAACGGGCGCATTTCGGCAAGGAGCCGTCGTTTGAGTGATCGCTGCCCGGCTCGGTTCAATGACGGGAGTTGGCCGAGAGCACCAGTTCAATGAAGGTTGTGGAGATCTCCTCGCGGGCGGCCATCGTGACGCCGCCGTCAACGTGTGCAGTCGGCCAAAATCGGCCATTGGCAAACCTACTGAAAGGAAGTTCCTGCGGCTCCTTCGCCACGGACAACGGCCATTGTCGTTGGAACACGCTGACATCTGGATGCCGAGTAGAGACGTTTAATTGAGCTTACACCCTGTTCATACTGAGGTCAGGTCCCACGGCAGAACCTTCAGGGACTAGTAAAAATTCGACTCGTCACAGATGGTCGCGCGCTGACACCTACAAGCAAAAGAATTTGAGACTGGGGCGTAGCTTCGCTGCTACCTATCACTGCTCCTGCTTGTCGCGGGGCGCTATGAGGTGTCTCGGCGTTCCACCTCGGCGCGCCGGGCTGGCGCACGCTTGCCGACTCCGACTGGATGATGTCCTCGGCGGACCAGCTGCTAGCGCTGCCGTTTGTCGCGGAGACACTCATTGCTAACCGCGCTCGGCTTTCTGAACCGAACCGCACTGCGGAGTGGGATTTTGGGAAGTGGATTTCACGTCACGGTGCTCGTCGGCATGTTACTCCTGCTATAGACACTACCGAACATGATTCCCTTCTTCTCCCACCTGTTCGATCTCGGGAACGACGAGTTCTGCCGCCTTGCGCCCTGGCTCAAGAAGAGCTGGCCCAAAGACCTCCATGACCTTTCGAAACGGCGCTGAGTCGCCTTGACGGAATACCTCAACCGCGCCGCCTGGAAACCAACTGCCTGCTTGCCGCGCACGTTCACTGCCGCTGCACGCTTGTTTGGCCCCTCGCAGTCTCGCTTCGGGAAATCTTGCTGACCGGTCGTCAGGCAACTGTATGCCTTGGTGAGGCAGCGCACTATTACCAATCCTTTGGCTGCCTATGATCGTCGGGCGCATCGCGCGTTAATCAAAAACTTAAAAACCTCTCCGGGGATTGGGAATGAAGACCTATCTTGCCTTGCTCACTGCTGTCGCACTGGCCGCTTGCGGCGGTGGTGGTGGCTCCAACGACGGCGGCGCGAAGACCACTGCGCAATCGTCACCTGCTTCAGAAACGCCGTCCGCCTCGACACCGGCTGCGAACACACCTGTGGCCGATAGTCCTGCAGCGTCGACGCCGGCCACGGCTTCCCCCTCCACGACACCAACGATTCCGCCGAATACCCCGAATACCCCCGCTCCGAGCACGCCGGTCACCGCCGATCCTGTCACACCCGCAAGCAGTCCGTCTGGTGCGAGCGCGCCGGGCGGCGCAAGCACGCCTGCTGCGTCTAACTGCACATCCGGCTTCACGACGGACGTGACCGCTGCCTGCCGAAACGGTAACAACCACAACATCTACGTCTACGAGATCCCGAAAACGGTTATCCCCGCCAACACGGTCATCCGTGAGGACACGACGTGGACCGCCGCGAACTCGCCGTACTACGTGCCGAGCGGTACGCAGATTGCAGCGAATGCTACGCTGACTATCGAGGCGGGCGCAGTGATCGAGGGCGATAGAACGAGTTGCGCGACGTGCTCGGGCGACATCGGTGCGAGTCCCATTACGAACGCCGGCGTCGTCAAAGTCCAAGGATCTACCGGCCTGCATGCAAAGCTCTACGGCTTCGGCGTGCGCAACACGCAGAGCGGCAGCGCCTCGATCCAGTTCGCCGACCTGTATGAAACACCTCTGCCGACGGGAAGCACCAACAAGCTTATATTGCTCGATTCTCGCGTTGAGCGCGCAAGCGTCACCGAAGACATGACGAACGGAGTTCGCTCGCTTAGGTCATATGGTGTCAACCTCGGTCAAAACTCCGACGTCGAGCGCAACACATTCATCAATTCGGCAGGCCTGCTTTTCGACAGCACGTCGACCATCAAGAACAATCTGTTCATCGACATGGCAAGCCCGCTGACGCTCACCTCCGCATCGACTATCTATACACCGAGCACCACGGGTGGGTCGGGCACGTACAGCTATGCGCCCACTGCAGTTACGCTGAATTCTTTCCTGTTCAAGATAGGTAACACTAATGCCAACCGGATCGCGGTGACGATGTTCTCCGGAGTGGGTTGTTCAGTTGCCGCCTCGAGTGCGAGCGGTAGCACGTGCACGCCGTTCGTTTTCGACGTCTCGAACAACTTTTGGGGGACGACGAACAACACGGTCATCGCGTCGCGAATCGTCGACAAAAATAGCAACGTGAACCTCAACAGCGAGATCAACTACACGCCCGCGCTTGAGAAGCCGGATGCGGCTACGCCCGTCGATGACACGGGACTGACGAACCAGTAGCGGGATCGTGGCGGCTGCAGTCAACCACTGCGGCGACGATGAAACCCCGGCTCCTCGCGAATCGGGGCTTCGCTCTTTTGAACGGCCGCGACTGACGTCGCGCTTTGGTGCGAAAAGCAACTTTTGCTTCAAGACTTTGCTGCGATCTCGGTGTCACCAACCAACCAGAACTCGCGTATCTGGGGTGGACGCTGGGAACCCTGCATGTCATAAGCATTGTCAGCATCCAAGGTTGACGCGCGCACCTCGCGGCACTCCGGTTCCGGTCCATCCACCAATTCACCTCGGCGTACTTCCGATCCTTTGCTTTGCGAGCTTGCTGCAAATTGCTCGACGAGGACTCTCAGCGCTTGTGAGTTTGCGCTGCTCGCAAAAGTCATCACGCAGACCCCTACCAAAAATTCAGGCTCGAGCGGCAAAACATTCCTGTGATCCCCTACATGCGAATAGGCCGTGTACTCGTAAATGATGGCGAATCCAACGCCGCTCGCTACCATCGTGGCCATCGATGAGAAGGCACTGAAAGTCGTGGCGCGAGTGCCGGGCGGCAGCTATCCGGACAGGATGGCTTTCGCACCCGAGGTTCACAAGCTCTACGTCTCGGATGAGACAGGAAAGACCGAGACGGTCATCGACACAACAACGAACCAACGCGTCGCCATGTTTGTGCGCGGTGGTGAGGTCGGCAAAACGCAATACCATTCCGTCCCGAACCCCGTCTTCGTAGACGTCCAGACGCGGCGGCAACTCATTGAAATCGATCCCACAAAGGATCCAGCAAATCTTATCTGAGAAGTGAGGCGGAGGCCGGCGGATGACTGCACCGCTCAGAAAGGAGCCGCTCGCTACTTTATCGAATGACCGACGGGTTTGGGTCGATTTCGCCTTTTGGTCGGGAGGCGAACCGCTGTACGCGATGACCGTCGTTGTGAACGACCGGTGTCGAGTGTTGAAGAGCCGTCCCGCCGGCAAACGACGAACGTCAGCAATGGCCGATCATCGTTCGTCGATGGACGACAATGCGGCCGCCGAACATCGACGAGACGCCGTGCAGGATCGATCAAGCAGAAGAGGTGATCGCTGTCGCGTTCGTCGAGTTCCGGCGGAAAATCGATCCGTTAAGAGATTGAGAGTTATATAAATGGACCCGTTCCGTGGCGATTTTCGATAGATGCGGACGTTGTTTGGGTCGGTTTGCTCATGCGCAACGATGCATGCATCTACGACCTAACGAGTGCTGTCGGCCGGCCTCCAGTCATTTGACCGTTCGGCGCGGCCGTTGCTTGAACGGCCGCTCGTTTGCGGCACCGATCGGACCCCGTATGACCGGTGGTTGTAAGCAATGCTGATGGGGTTTAAGCGACGGTGCGATTATTGAGCGATTTCCATTCGGCGCGATGACCAATGGTTCCTAGAAAGGCGTCCAATGCTTGTTTCGAGAGCGAAATGCTCGCGTTGTTCTCTAAAGGATGAAAGAGAAACGTCGCCTCTTCGCTTAGATCAGAATCGACGATGAGTCGAGTACGCTTAGCTTCATCATTCACCAGTGCAAGCGGACTCAGTGAACCGGTTTGAATGCCCAACAGTTCGAAGAGCTTAGCAGAAGAGGCGAATGAGAGACGCTTGCTGCCAAGGACTTCCGCGGCAGCAGACAGATTGAGAGACTTCGAGGCCGTCGTAACGATCAGGAAGTATTGTCCCTTTTTGTCTTGAAGCAGGAGATTCTTGCACCGCGCACCTTCTAGCACGAGGTTGAGCTTGCCGGACTCTTCCATATTGAGCACCGAATCATGCTCCTCAAAGGAGAACGATATTCCTCTATCGTCGAGGAGCTTTAGTAGTTCAACTTTTCCCAGCATTGACTTTTTCAGTTTTGAAGTTGCAGGGCGGCCGGCTCGGGAGTTCCGTCTGCCGCGACGCCCCATTTATCCGATCATGCGTCGAACACGGGATACGACGCTTTACGAATCGCCGCGATGGTCGCTTCGGGGGACAGCAACCCCGATTCGTCCAAGATAGTAACGAGGGAGCGGCCCTCCGCTACTGACTGGCGAGCGAGCTTACTCACACGAGCGTAGCCAATCTTAGGGACCAACGCCGTCGCAACTGCCATCGATTCCAGGAGATGCTTTTCGTTGCGTTCAACGTCAGCCTGAATGCCCTTGACACATTTCTGTGCGAAACGTTGGATGCCGTTTGTGAGAAGCACAATGCTGTCGAACACGCGAGAGGCGACTACGGGCTCGAAATGGTTAATTTCTAATTCACCGTACTGCACTGCTTGCGCAACTGCGACGTCGTTGCCAACGACCGCGAAGCTCAGTTGAAGCATTGCCATCGGTAGGACGGGGTTGACTTTGCCGGGCATGATTGATGAACCGGCCTGTGCTTCTGGCAGCTTCAGTTCGCCCAAGCCACCCACCGGTCCCGAAGACAACACCGTCAGATCCGATGCGACTTTTGCGAGCGAAACGGCGGTCGTGCGGAGCTCTGCCGAGACTCGCGAGAACACGTCCATGTTCTGCATCGCATCGAAAGAGTTCGTCGGTGCCCGATAATCCACCCCTGTGATTTCACCAAGATGGGAGTACACGGCAGCGCGGTAGCCGACTGGAGCGCCGAAACCAGTGCCGATCGCAGTGCCACCCAGCGGAAGCGTGCGAAGCTTGTCGCGAACTGCAGTGAGTTCCTCGGCAAGACGTTTCGTCAAAGATGCATAGCCTCCGAACAATTGCCCGAGACGCATCGGTTGCGCGTCCTGTAGGCAGGTCCGTCCCAGATGCAGAACATCGGCAAATTCGGTTGCCTTGCCATCGAACACAGCCGCAAGTTGCAATACCTCTTCGATTAAAGGTCCGAGCATCGCATAGGTCGCGATCTTCAAAGCGGCCGGATATGCGTCGTTCGTCGACTGTGAAGCGTTCACATGATCGTTCGGATGAACCACATCGTAGCTGCCCGCTACGTGTCCGAGGAACTGCTGCGCACGGTTGGCGATGACCTCGTTGAAGTTCATGTTCGTCGAGGTTCCGCCCGACCCTTCCATCAAGTCTACGAGAAGCGACGAGTCGCACCGCCCGGCGATGACTTCCTGACAGGCCTTGGCGATAGCTTCGCACTGTTCCTTGGTGACAACGTCGTTGTTGAAGTTCGCCAGTGCGGCCGCCCATTTCACCTGCGCGAAGGCGTCCCGGAACTGTGCGTAGTGGGCGACATTGAGCGGGGATACCGTAAGATTTTCGATGCCTCGAACAGTGTTCACACCGTAGAGCTTGTCAGCCGGAATGGTGACCTCGCCGACATAGTCCTGCTCGGTGCGCTGCTCGCCTTGGGTAAGCTTATTCATGAGTGTTCCTTTCGCCAACGGTAATCAGAGATTCGATGTTTGAGCCAACGGCCTTCAGCCTCGGCATGAATGATGTTTCGATGACTTCATGCGCGGTATCGCAGGCGTCATCGAAGAAAGCGTTGTATTCATCTCGTCGCGCCACTAGATATAGCGAGCGCTCCAAGCCCAATTTCTCAACTATGTGCGTAGCGACGTTACCAGTATGTGTCACAGCTTGGAGATGACACATGGGAGACGTAATTGCCCAGCCGATGCCTTCGGCGACCATAGACGTGAGGGCGTCGGCGTTGTCTAGTTCCAGCCTGTTGGGTGCACGAACTTCAATTCGCCGAAGATACCGTTCGATCTGCATGCCAACCTGAGAGGTTCGATTGAACCTGACGATCGGCAAGCTCTTAGAAAGAGACCGCAGATCGTCCAGGGTTCGCACTGGCTTTGTGACCTCCTTCGGGGTTATGACGAAGTACCGTTCTGAGAACAGCCTATAGCGAACAACGTCATTCGCATCAATCAACGGGTCGCTCGTTATGATGAGGTCCAAGTCCCGGCGCAACAGAGCTTCGCCTTGCTGCGGGCTTAGTCCGGTGCGTATCGAGAGCTGCGAAACCTTGTTCAGCAGATTTTTCGTGAAGATTGATCCGCACGTAGAGGCGAAGGAATCGACCAATCCGATACGCAAATCAGGCTTGATCCCCTGACCTGCTTCGACAACCTGCGCCTTCAGATTGGCAATCTCCTCACTCAATACTGCACCGCGATTCCGAAGCGCGATGCCAAACGGCGTTAATGCGAGCGGACGTGTCGTACGGTTGACAAGCACGACACCTAACTCTTCCTCAAGCTGCCGAATGATCTGCGACACACCTGATTGTGAAATACCCATCCTCGCTGCCGCTGCCGACATGCTCCCTTCTTCGGCAACGGCCACAAAGATTTGCACTGCATGCATGTCGAGTGGCTTATTCGATGACATCGCTCGAGTCCTGATAATTGCTTAGGATCATTGTCACGCGTCTGCTCGCGAGTTTTCAGAACCCCATGCCGTGCCACTCGCACGGACCGCTTGCTCGCGATTAACGATGAGACCGTAGGCCGTCAGGCGTGGCGCTTCGCAGCAAGGGATTCTGCCTCGGCAGCATCATCGGACTTAACGTCAGTCAGGGTCTCAGCGCCCGTTTCCGGCGCCATAACGTGACAGAAAACTCCGCCGAAGAGCAGCACCGCAACGCATACGCCCAATGCCGCGTGGATGCCGACATGCTGGACGGCCAGCGGCAGCATGAAAGTGCTGATTGCCGAACCGAAGCGGCTTGACGCGACTGCCAAACCAACGCCAGAAGCGCGGAGATGGGTGGGAAAGAGTTCGGGCGGATAGACAAATTCAAGGTTCGCTGCTGCCGAGAGAATGCATGCAAAAACCCCGAACGCGATCATCGTTCCAACGGGGCCGAAACTAGCGTACGCGAGCACAGCCAAGCCAAGCGTTGCGAGGTAGAACGTCCCGATCAGAAACGTACGGCGAGACAGCCGGTCGACCAGCAAGAGCCCGATAATGGCACCGGCGAACAACAGAACGTTGTAGACAAGGCCGCCCACGAATTTGTCTTTGACGTGCAGCGCCTCAAGCACTCGAGGCGCGAAAGTCCCCAATGCGAAGTAAGGGATGACCTGACACGTGTAGAACACGCAACCGACAAGGGTGTTTTTGCGCCAGCGCCGCGAGAACAGCTCGGACCAGGCTCCGCCACGATGCTGAGTCGCGTCGACCGCGGGCTTCTGAAGGGTGACTTCGGGACCGAATTTTCGACGGATGATGGCCAGAGCTTCTTCGCCCCGTCCGCGCTTCATCAACCACATCGGTGATTCCGGCACTACGAGACGGAAGGGAAGAATCAACAGGGCAGGAACGCCGCTCGCCGCGAGCATAATTCGCCAGGCGTCCGGGCCAATGTCGCGCATTGCGAACCCAGCAAGGTAGGCACCGACATAGCCGGCAGCCCAAGCCGCGGCAAGAACGCTGAGCAAGCGGCCCCGGTAGCGACGCGGAGAATATTCAGTGACCAATGACTTGCTCACGACATAGTCGGCGCCGAGGATAAGCCCCAAAACCAGACGCAGAACGAACAGCTGCGTGGGCGTGGTGACGAAATACTGCGCGGCCGAGACGATGGCGAAGAGCAGCATGTCATAGGCAAAGATCGAGCGGCGACCGAACTTGTCGGCAAACGGGCCTGCCAGCATGCTGCCAAAGAACAGGCCCGCGAGCGACGCCGCGCCGAGTAATCCCATCCAGAGCGCGTCGAGGTGCAACGGGCCGGCAGCCATGCTGACCGCGATGCCGATTATGCCAAGCACAAAGCCGTCGCTGAACTGGCCGCCTGTGCCACTGAACGCGACGCCCACGTGAAAAGGGCGAAGAGGAACATCCTCGAGTAGAACTTGTTTGGTCACTGTCGTCTCCTGTCTCGGTGCGATGCCGAAGTAGTCTTGGCACCTTGAGAACAGTCTATGACGAGAAATTCATAAAAACAGCAGGTGTCGCCAGGGTATTACTATTTCTAATAGTAACTCGAAGCAGCGCTGAACATCGGCGCGCGAGGCGTTTTTTGGGAGGCGTAAAAAAAGCCCAGCGCGTAGCACCGGGCCGCTCAACGGAGTCTCGGTCCGTCAATTTCTCGTAGCGGGCGATCAGATGCGGCTGACACGACTTAGAACAGGCAAGCGACCGTTGGGCCATGAACAGCGAGGTCAATCGCTCCTGATCAGAACAGTGTTTCTTCCTCAGGATAAGCTCGCCCGATCTGAGGAAGCGAGGCGCAGTCAGCCCGTGTTGGGCGGTAAGATCGAAGGTCGTTAGCCTCGCCCTTACGCGGAGTTCGGCATACGAACATGTTGCGTATTGGCATTCGGTCCCAAGGTAAACTCTTGAGATTGATAGGTGGCGAAAGCGCGATGACCGCCGCCCGTCTTGCCCGTCCATCTTCTAGAACTGGTGAAGCATCTCCTGAATCCGGGCTGGGTCATTTGTGAGCGTGAGCCCGAGCATCAAAAGAATGCGGGCCTTCTGCGGATTGAGGTTATCCCCGAGGAGGCCAACGTAGGCGGGGTCTTCTGGGACGTAACCGCCGCCGGTTCGTGAGGAACGGACCACGATGACACGCTTATCAATTGCCTTCTTGATAGACGGAAGCGCGAGAAGCGACTCGCTGCCTGCGCCGACGCCCGCCACGACGATGCCGCGCGCGCCGTGAGCCACTGCAGCGTCGTAAAGATAACCGCCGTCATTCTGGTAGCCATAAATGATGTCGACTTCGGGAAGCGAATCAAGCTTGGACACGTCGAACGGGGTCTGCGAGGTGTGAAGTTTTGCTACTGCGGTTTCGAAATGCGGCACGTTGTCAACCAATGTGCCGAGGTAGCCATCGTCCGGGCTCTTGAACGTATCGAGGCTGTCCGCGTGAGTTTTAGTCGTATATCTCGCAGAGCCGATCCGGTCGTTGAGAACGATCATCACGCCTCGCGCGCGCGCCGCAGGTGATGCAGCGACAGTCACTGCCTGAAGCAAGTTGCTGGGGCCGTCCGCGCTGATGGCAGTCGAGGGGCGCATTGAGCCGGTCACGACGACTGGCTTGTCGCTCTTGACAACCAGATTCAGAAAATAGGCGGTTTCTTCAAGCGTATCGGTTCCGTGAGTTATCACCACGCCGGCGATATCGGGCTGAGCCAACAGTTCGTTTACACGCTTCGAAAGCTTGAGGAGGATAACGTTGGTGATGTTGTCGCTTCCAACGTTCGAGACCTGCTCTCCGGAGACCTGGGCCACCTTCCCCAGCGATGGAACAGATTTAAGAAGCGCATCGGCAGTGAGTTCGCCCGGTTTGTAGCCCGTTGTTTGCGTTTCGGTAGCTGCGGTCCCGGCGATCGTTCCACCAGTTGCCAGCACAGCAACGTGAGGCAGGGCCGGTTGCTGCCGAGTCTGGACCTGACTTTGCGCTTGAGCGTTCAACGGCCCGATCGCGAGAAAGCAAAAGATGAGGAACGCGTAAGCAAGGCGTTTCAAGCTCAAATGAGCGCGTGCGTCTTTCACAGCGGACTCCCGGATTAAATGTAAAGGATCGTCGTCGCTCGACGCCGTCGATTGAATCGGACCCGATAGGGATAGACGGAATGGGTGGGACGCCCCGGTCATCCACTGGGCGGGTTCCGATGAGCCAAGTTTAGTAAGACGCCGGACGTTCCAGTATGGTCCGCGACTACCATTAGAAAACTTGATGGTGCGATTCGCCAGGCGTGAAACTTCGAGCTACCTCGGGTCAACTCTGGTTGCGCTACCCGGCCGCTCTGGATGTGAGTGCTATGGGCGTGCGCAAAAGACGTCTTCGGAGAGGAACAGCTCTGCGCCCCGAACGAGCTAAGCGGTTGCTCTCGGCATGAGTCTCCATGCCGAGGATAAGTGCAGGTCGACCATTGATGAAGGCGTAATTCGTCGCTTTACGTCGTCGCAACGAATCGTGCTATCGGGGCGGCCGCGTTATCGTCAATTAACAAGAAGCTGTACTGACTGACTCGTGAGCGGCCGGAGTTGTACGGAATGACCGGACAACCTCGTTAGACGACATCACCCGCCGACCACGCCACAGTCAGCAACTGGTCGGGAGTACTCATCGCCGGCGGTGCGTCCCCTGCGCTCGCCGGCAAATGCATGCATTTTCTGCCCTGGCACATCGATGTCTTGGCCCGGGAGGATCGCGCACTGCAGCTCATACGACCACGGGCGGCACGCGCCCATTTCATTCTTACAGTTCCCGTCCAAACGAATGGCCACAAGCAAGGGCGGCGCTGCTGAACCGACGGAAACAAGAACGGTAGGATTCGGATGCGAGGTTTAGTAGCCGTCCGTAATAGCTGCCCCGCCTAATTTTCGCCATCACAGAGAGAGGCGGTCTAGCAGTTACACATTGAGCCGACCACGCAGAAGTATCAGCAGCCCGTCTTCCAGATCGTGATGAAAATCGTAGCGAAGGTCCGCCAGATCGGGACGCGCAATCACTTCCGCCGCGGCGTTCCCGGGATTGCTCAGCGGCCAGAGCCCGATAATCAACGGCAGAGCCTGGTGAATAAATTTCTCGAACGAGTATGCGGAGATGGACGGCATGCAGCTGTGAAAGTCGCGGGCCGTCTCTTTTCTTACGCTCAGCAGGCCATGCTTGAACCCAACCATGCGCTCGGCGGAGACATTGCGCTCGAGAATCGACGGGAAGACACTGGTGAGGCGGCACAACAGCGGGCGCGCCGCTACGGTTGAGGAGAACGCCCGCGCGATGTGTTGGATGCTTCCACGACATCTCGTCTCGCGACTTAGTGCTGCACAGAGTTCGGTACGCCAAATCACGAGCTCCTCAACGAGCACGGTGAGCAAAACGGCTTCGCCGCTCTCGAAGTAGCGATATACGTTCGACTTCGTCATCTGCGCGCCGCGCGCCAGCTCATTGATACCTAGATCGTGCACGTCCGGGATTTCGACCAGCAGTAACTTCGCGGTGTCAAGCAGATGTCGCCGGCGCTCCTCCTTCTGCGCGGGAGACCGCGCCCTAAAATACGTCGATGTCGTCATCCGGGAAGACCTCGGAAAGGCTGCTCCACTAAAACATTACGCGTTCATCAGGCGGGCGAAGATCGCCTGGTGCATCCAGCGGGGCGTCGCCCAGACCATCGCCACCGCTAACTTGTTTGGCCAGCCTGGAACCACACTGATGCGCTCGGCTTGCAGCGCATGTATTCCTGCAAGCACCACGAGCTCAGGCTTCATCATGAGTAGCTTCAATGCAAAAGTGATCTTCTGCTTTGCGGCCTGAGCGAATCCCGTGTCCGACACGCCCGGACAAAGTGAAGTCACAGTAACGCCGTCCCGTTTAAACTCGCGATGCAACGCATCACCCAGACGTAGGACATAGGCCTTTGCCGCTCCATAGACCGCCATGTTTTGGACGCCGTAATGAGCCAGAAGACTAGCTACGAGCAGAATTTTGCCATGCCCTCGCTGGCGCATGTCCTGCCCAAAAAGACGCGTCATGGCAGTCAGACTTGCAATGTCCAGCTGCACCATGGCCATGGCCTCGTCAAGCGGCGCATCAAGGAACGGCCCCTGCAATCCATGGCCGGCGTTGTTGATCAGGATGTCGACGGCGATCCCCTGGTCGCGCAACCGTGAATGCAGATGACCAATAGCGTGAACGTCAGAAAGGTCAACTTGCTCCGTCCGCACATTGACACCGTACGCCCGGCGCAGGGATTCGGCTAGCGCCTGGAGCCGGTCCAGCCGTCGTGCCACCAGAACCAATGAATGCCCCTTGGCCGCGTACTGGCGCGCGAACTCCTCGCCAAAGCCGCTTGAAGCGCCAGTGACGAGAACCCATGAATCGTTAGTGGATGCCATATCGGTAGCCGTTGTATAAGGGTGATTGCGTCGGCCGCAGAAGGTAGCCACTGTCGATCGCGCCGCGGTCCACGGGATATTCAGGTTAAGGGACCGATGGTCTCTAATATAGCAGACCGACGGTCTCTTGTGCAACTTTCCGGTTCAGAGCAAGCACAGCATATGTTGACGACGGACGGGTGCCGCGAGGGCACGGCGGGAAAGCGCACAGAAGAGACCGGTCTTTGCCTATCGGCAATCTGCGAGACCCGAGCGACGTTGAATCGGGTAATCATCGGGTGAATCGGTGAATCACGGCGAATAGAGGAGTATCGAGTGCGGCCGACTGAGCGCACACAGCGGTCAGCGACCGAGCGTCGTGTTGTTGGCCATCTTGACACGACATATCAGATCCGGGCCGACGTTCAGATCCGCGAGGGGTCGCCAGCGCGGCGCGAGCGTGGCCTGCCGGCTGTCCACTTGAGGATCAGGGGAGCAGCGTTGGGCGACCTCCACCACCTCGCCAAGGCGACATTGTCGACCCCACGACCTTCGGCCACGAGCATGGTCTTCGCGCCCTCGAAGTGCCTTCGTGCGCCGGAGGCCTCACGGCCGAAGCGGTCGACCAGCAGTACACTTTCGCTGCGTAGCGCGACCAGCCGCGAATCGAGAAACGAGAATCAAACCCGTCCGTGGTACGACGCAAACCGTTGGCGGGGCTCACCCTCTAGCGTGCCATTCAGCGCGCATGCAACGCGGAGGCAGCCAACGAGCTCACAAGTACGGCTGTGTGGATTGCACAGCCGGGGAACCGTGATCGCTCCGGCGTCAGAAGAACTGAATCTGTGGTCGCCCGGCGCTGGTCTGATTTTTGATGTGCATAGATGACATGTCGGCTCCTTAAACTCAACTGATGGACCGCCGATACGACCGTTGACCGGAGTGTTCAACTCAGTTGCTGCGCGAGCCGTTGCAATATCCGATAGCAGGGAAGCACACTTGCCACGCTCGCGTTCGGTTCGCGACGCTCACGGATTGCCGCGACGAATTCGCGATCTTGCCGCGCCACGCCGCTCAAAGAGGCCTCCGGCAAATGCAGTTCAACAGGCTCCCCCATGCCGTTGGTCAATGCGTCATAGCGTGCGATGTAGGTTGGGCCGTCGCCAATATAACGAAAGGTCGATCCCAATGGTCCGTCGTTGTTGAAACTCAACGACAACGTGCACAACGCGCCGCCGCGGCTTTTGAGCTGAATTGACATGTCGAGTGCAATTCCCAGCGTCGGATGGATCGGCCCCTGCAACGCATTCGCCGCAACCACCTCCTCGCCGCTCTGATACTGAAATAAGTCTACCGTATGAGCCGCGTGATGCCACAGCAGATGATCAGTCCAGCTTCTCGGCTGACCGAGCGCGTTCGTGTTGAGCCGGCGCAGAAAATGCGTCTGCACTTCGAGTTGGCGCAACGAGAACTCGCCTGCGCCAATACGCTCGTGCAGCCAATGGTGCCCCGGATTGAAACGTCGCGTATGCCCACACATTGCAATTAGCCCCGTGCGCTGTTGCCAGAATCCGACGCTTTCAGCATGATCGATCGATTCCGCCAGGGGAATTTCGACCTGCACGTGCTTGCCGGCCTGCAGGCAAGCGATAGCCTGGGCTGCGTGCAACGGTGTTGGCGTACACAGGATCACCGCGTCAATCTCGGGCCGAGCTAGCATCTCATCGAATTCGACGCCGGCCTGCGCAATCCCATAACGACCAGCGATCTCACGTGTCTGCTGCAAATCCTTGCCCACGAGCGACACCACTTCCGCGCCGTTCAAACTCGCAATTGCGTCCAGATGCTGAACCCCGAACGCGCCGGCGCCGACCACAGCGATCTTGAGCGGTTTTGTCACGCGTCCTCCAACACCAGTAGGCCTTAGGCCGTGTTCGACGCAGGTTCGTGTAGAAACAATGAACCTGACGTGCGCCTTCATTCATGGCACCGCGCGTTATGAGACACATGATGATCTAGGGCCGCTCAGATCCAGTCTCGCGCGACAGTTCGCTATGTTCGATTTTGTGAGCGACAACGGATTTCCCACCAGTGGACATCGAGCCATTGCCGCTTGTACCGCCCACTCTGGCTATCGCGTGAGATCGAGTGCGACGTCGACGATCATGTCCTCCTGCCCGCCCACCATACGACGCCGTCCGAGTTCAATAAGGATTTCCACCGTCGACACGCCGTACTTTTGCGCAGCGGTTTCGGCGTGACGCAGGAAGCTGGAGTACACGCCCGCATAGCCGAGCGCTAACGTTTCGCGGTCGACACGAACCGGCCGGTCCTGCAGCGGACGCACTAAGTCGTCGGCGGCATCCATCAACCCTCGAACGTCGCAGCCATGGTTCCAACCCATGCGCTCAGCGACCGCGGCGAAGACTTCCAGGGGGGCATTGCCCGCGCCAGCGCCCATGCCGGCCAGGCTGGCATCTACGCGATCGCAGCCTTCTTCCACCGCCACCACTGAGTTGGCCACACCGAGACTCAGGTTATGGTGTGCATGAATACCGATCTGTGATTCCGCTTTCAGCGATTCGCGCAGCGCGCGCACGCGATCACGCACACCGTTCATGGTCAGTGCGCCGCCGGAGTCCACCACGTAGATACAAGTGGCGCCGTAGCTTTCCATCAACTTCGCTTGTTCGGCCAGCTTTTGCGGCTCCGTCATGTGACTCATCATCAGGAAACCGACGGTGTCCATGCCGAGATTGCGTGCGCATTCGATATGCTGGCGCGCGGTGTCTGCCTCGGTGCAATGCGTCGCTACACGCACGACCCGTGCGCCGGCATCGTACGCGGCGTGCAGATCATGCACAGTGCCAATACCCGGCAGCAGCAACGTAGCAATCTTGGCACGGTTGACGACCTCCGCAGCGGCAGCGATCCATTCTAGGTCGTTGCGGGCGCCAAAGCCGTAGTTGAAGCTCGAACCGCTCAAGCCGTCGCCATGCGCGACCTCGATGGAATCGACGTTCGCAACATCCAGCGCTGCGGCAATCGCCTTGACGTTCTCGATGCTGTACCGGTGTCGGATGGCATGCATGCCATCCCGCAGCGTGACGTCAGAAATATATACTTTCTTTGTGCTCATTCTGTTCCCCGTTCTTAGGCATGCACACTGAGTTGCGTCTGCGCCATGCGCTCGGCACACGCCAGTGCCGCAGATGTCATGATGTCGAGATTGCCCGCATAGGCCGGCAGGTAGTGTGCGGCACCTTCGACCTCCAGATAGATGGAAGTCTTGAGGCCCGTTGTCAAGCCGATGCCCGGCAGGTTCAGCGCTTGGTCGCCTTCAAAGCGGTCGAATTGAACGGACTGCTTGAGCCGATAGCCCGGCACATACGACTGCACTTTCTTCACCATGTCATGGATGCTAGCCTCGATACGTTCCTGGTCAGCCAGGTCGGAAAGCGTGAACACCGTGTCGCGCATGATCAATGGCGGCTCGGCCGGATTCAGAATAATGATGGCCTTTCCACGGGTGGCACCGCCCAACACTTCGATGGCGCGCGAGGTGGTCTCGGTGAACTCGTCGATATTGGCGCGGGTACCGGGGCCGGCCGACTTACTGGAGATCGACGCCACAATCTCGGCGTAGTGAACCTTGGCAACCTGCGATACCGCGGCGACCATGGGGATGGTCGCCTGCCCACCACAGGTCACCATATTGATGTTGGTGGAGTCGAGCTGTTGATCCAGGTTGATGGCCGGAATCACATACGGACCGATAGCGGCCGGTGTCAGGTCAATCACGCGGACGCCATGTTCCTGCAACTTCGCATTGTGGTGTTCGTGCGCACCGGCCGACGTCGCGTCGAATACCACGCGGATGTCCTTAAATTCCGCCATCTCCGACAGCCCGTCGATACCACCCGCCGTGATGGGGACGTTGAGACGAGCGGCGCGTGCGAGGCCGTCTGATGCGGGGTCGATTCCGACCATCGCGCCCATTTCCAGATGCTTACCGTGCCGCAAGATTTTGATCATCAGATCGGTGCCGATATTACCGGAACCAATGATGGCGGCTTTAATCATGTTGCTTTTCATCATGAACTTCCTCCGTATGCTTGCGCCGAGCATTGCGGTCCCCTTGCTTGAAATGGAGGCGACACGCGTGGCTCTTGCAGGTGCAGCGGATATTATTGACCTACCTAGCAACTGTCAATATATGAGTTTTACTCTCTCATGTCCGGAGTAGACCTAATGAGTTCGTCGCGTGGATGGGGAGCGCTCGAGCGCTGACATCGGCTTTGATAGATCAGTTTTTGCGTGCATATGCAGCAGCTTCGAGACACGTTTAGACGCACTTCTCGATGCGTGAGTTTTCCTGTTGCATAGGGGCTTTTAATTTCGGTTGTTGTGTGGCGCGTGTCGCACTACTCTGCGGGATCGGCTAGAGAAAAACTGAGCATGCGGCATCGGTTTAATTTCCATAACGGACGCAGTGCGAACGGGGTGGTGGTGCAGATGCGCCGCGTTGACCGCGTCGAAGGCCATGCACTTAGAATATCCACGACGTGATAGAAAGTTTTTTTGATATGTATACAGTGCACATTGTGCCGTATTAGCATGTTCGAGGGTGCACGGGGGAAATGTTGGGTGAACTTCGAGGATCGCAACGGGCGATTTCCGAGATTTGAGGGGCGTGTGCTCCCGTTAGGCGACGAAGCCGGCCCGGAGTGTCTTGCCTCCAGCGTGGGGTCGCCCGGAGCCACAGCATACCCCACAAAATGGCCAGGCAGTTCAAACGACAGCGGGTCGGATCGATATTGCCCGACACCAGCAGTGGTATCGGGCCCGGTCGTCTGCCGCAGTCGTGGAGGGCAGGTTGCCTCTATAAAAGTTATCGGATCATTCCCGATATTGACGAGCCGCTACCGAGGCAATGTGTGCAGCGTCATTGAGGTGTCGAGAACAGGGGAAAGTAAATTACACCATTCCCCGTTCCATGTGCGCGGTGACTATTCGCGCTTAAACTACGGAGAACCCTATGGCAAAGATTGTGATGGGAATTGGCTCCTCGCATAGCCCAATCCTCTTAATGAAGCCGCCCGCATGGTTGGTCCGCGGAGCAACTGATGATCAAAATCGTCACGCGCTTCATGACGATACCGGAACACGGGTGAGCTACAGCGAGTTGCTCGCCAAGGCGGACCCGGCGATTCTCAACGAAATTACGCCTGAGAAACTGGAACAACGGCATGCTCAGAATCAGGCTGCAATAGCACGCTTAGCTGAGTTACTCAGTGAGGCAAAACCGGACATGGTCGTTATCATCGGCGATGATCACAAGGAGGTTTTTCAAGAAGACAACATGCCCGCGTTGTCGATTTATTGGGGTGAGACATTGCCATATGAGCCGAAGGGCATCATGAAGTGGAAATACGATCCGGACCTCGATCAAGAGCTTTGGTATCCGCAGGGGGCGAGAGACTACCCTGTGGCAACCGCACACGCTGAGCGTTTGATTCGCGGCATGATGACCGACGGCTTCGACGTAGCCCAATCAAAGTATTTCAAAGACGGGCAGACGATGAGTCATTCGTTTGGATACATCTATCACAAGCTAATGACTGACGGGGCTGTGCCGGTGATCCCCGTTACCATCAATACCTACTATCCGCCTAACAACATTACGCCACTCAGAGCGTATCAGATCGGCCGATCGATCCGTCAGCAGATCGAGTCGTGGGACGAAGACCTGCGCGTCGCGGTCGTGTCGACTGGAGGATTGAGTCATTTCGTGGTCGACGAAGCATTCGATCGCGAATTTCTGGAAAAACTCGCGCTTGGCGGCGAGCAACTTCATGCTAATTTGCCGTTGGAACGGTTACAGTCGGGCAGTTCGGAAGTTCGTTGCTGGTCTCTTTTGGCCGGCGCGGTCGACGGAATGGAAATGTCACTCATCGACTATGTGCCGTGTTACAGAAGCCCCGCAGGAACGGGTTGCGGGATGGCATTTGCTACGTGGTCGTAGAACGAGCGCCGCCGCGCAGATAGTTGTGCAAGACCAAGATGAGCACTGAGTTTCCCAAGTGCTAGATGCATGAGAAACGATGCTTGGCCCCGTGCAAAAAAATGCGTTGTGGCGAAATTTTGGCCTTAATAGCATTTGATTCAACGAAGGGATTCCACCACGTCGGCTGCGGTGGTACCTGCGAGCGGGGCAAGGCACCAACAAGTTACAGAGAGCGCTTATGCACAAAGAAGCAGATGGTCGAACGCTGAAAGTTGGCATCGCTGTATTGGGAACAGTCGGAAAGTCGTTAGCGACGTCCCTGGATCAGACACTTCCAAGTGTCGAACTGGTTGCTGTTGCGGCTCGAAATGCACAGGCTGCAAAGGAGTGGCTCGCGCGATTGACGACCCAACCAAAGGTAGTTGGCTTTGACGCAATGGCCGAAATGTGCGACGTAGTAATCGAATGCGCTCCCCCACATCTGTTGCCAGAGATAGCGGTGCCGGTTTTGACGGCCGGTAAGGAACTTGTTGTGTTGAGTTGCGGTGGGCTCCTCCATCGACCGGAACTCATCGAACTGGCAGAAACGCACGGCGGTCGGATTCATGTTCCGACCGGTGCGTTGCTTGGCCTGGATGCAGTGGCAGCTGCGGCAGAGGGCGAGATCACGTCGGTCAAGATGGTGACGCGTAAGCCATTGAAAGGCTTGCAGGGCGCACCGTTTCTGAAGGAGCAGGGAATCAGCATTGATCAAATCGCCGAGCGAACCTTAGTTTTTTCGGGTTCGGCTCGTGAGGCGATCAAAGGATTTCCGGCAAACCTGAACGTTGCCGTGGCGCTTTCTCTTGCCGGGATTGGACCGGATCGGACGATGCTCGAAATTTGGGCGGACCCGGAGATCACGCGCAACATGCATACCATCACCGTTGAATCTGACGCGGCAATGTTTTCGATGTCGATTGAAAACATTCCTACGGACAATCCGAAGACTGGCCGCATCACCGCGCAAAGCGTTTCGGCTTTGGTTAGGAAGCTGTCAGCGCCGCTGCGAGTAGGTACCTGACAATCATTACACGAGGGCGCGGAGTCGAGCATATTAGTGCTAGGCGCCTTTAGAGCCTATGGTAGACGTGTCTTGATACTTCACTCACAACCGGACGCGCCATTCCCCTCATTTTAGTATTAGGCTAGGGTTTTCCATTAAATCATAATCTGTTGATCTGTGGCAAGAGACAGTGGTGCTGGTTTGTGTTTTGATCACAAAAAAATCAAAAAACTATAGGTGCAAACACTTTTAATTGAGCCCGCGAACATTTGCCACAACTTCGCACGGTTCTGTAGGACTTTGCGCGGAGATTGGTCGCCAATTAAAGATTTTCGAATCGATTCGATTTTAGGATATTAACGGAGGAGAATTTCATGTTGACTTCGCCAATACCATTCAGTCGTCGGGACTGGATGTTTGTCATATTGGGCATGTTCGGTGTGGCGGTTTCGGTTGTTCCGGTCGTGATTTTTGCATTCGGCGCATTCATCAAACCTTTGTCGCACGACTTCGGCTGGGGGCGCGGCGCAATTTCTGCGGCGTTCACGTTCCTGCTCGTTGCAATGGCGGTCGCCATGCCAGTGGCCGGCACGGTGATCGATCGTTACGGTTCGAAAGTACCTGGCGTCATATCGCTGGTGCTCTACGCAGCGGGTATGGCTACTCTGCCAACCCTTCTGCAACGCTTCGGGCTGAATGGGCTTTATTCTGCTAGCTGCTGGATCGGTGCGACGGGAGCGGTATCCAGTTCGATTGTGTACACCAAAACTGTATCGCGCCGCTTCGACAGTCATCGTGGTCTTGCGCTGGGTATTGTTACTACAGGTGTTGCAGTGGGCGCTGCATTGACACCTCTGCTGGCGACGTATCTAATCGGCCACATCAACTGGCAAGCCGGATTCTATGGACTGGCGTTACTGCCTGTCGTCATTGGCGTGCCAATTATGCTCACGATCGGCGAATCCCGAAGTTTGTCGAATGCGCCTGCTGTTACTGCGACTGTCAGCGCAGACACTTTAGAATCCGAGAGCAAACACTTCCGCGGGATAGCTTTCAGCTCAACCTTCTTGGTATTAGTTGCGACGTTTCTGATCTCGGCAATGGCAATCCACGGTATTCAGCTTCACCTATTGCCTATTTTTAGCGATAAAGGGTTCCCTCCGGTCGTCGCAGCTCAATATTATGCATACTTCGCGTTTGTGTCACTTGTCTCGCGACTAGTTTCGGGCTACCTCGTTGATCGATTTTTTGCACCCTATATCGGGGCACTCAGCTATTCGTTGGCCGCTATCGGGATCGTGGTTTTTTCACTTCCATCAGTGCCTATTACAGCGCTTGTCACTGGCGCATCGCTGCTTTGGATTGCGGCTGGTGCTGAGAGTGATTTGCTGGCAATTCTCGCAAGCCGCTACTTCGGCATGAAGGTTTTTGGACGAGTTTACGGTTGGCTGTATGCAGCCTTCTTGGTCGGAAGTGCGGTGGGGCCGTTCGTCCTGGGAACGATGTTCGATAAAACCGGAAGTTATCACAGCGCACTAATCGCCTGTGTAGTCGGCTTGATCTTGACAGTATTGCTGCTCTTTTTGCTTCCGAGTTTTCCTGGTAAAGAAAAAGTGTCTTTCCTGAAAAAGCTGACGAGGGCCTAACCGACTTCACGAGGCTGACCTTGGGTCGGCCTCTCGTGAACGCAGTTACAACTTTTAAATCGAGGATGCAATTGCGTTGCACCAGCTGTTAGCCTCTCGAAATGTTCAAAATTAATCGAATATACGATCAAAAGATTATGCTGTCGGCTTCGTGTGTCTGCAGTGAGGTGGAAATGCGAAGGTTGTCGAATCACAGGCAACGTCAGCTTCCAAAGCGCGCTCCTAATCCGACGAAATCCGGTTGGCGTTTGCTCTTTCACTAAGCGGTCGAGCCTCCGCAAGGCTCAGCGATTTTCATTGATGACGAGAGGATGAATGGCCCGACCGGCTCGGATCCCCGTGCATGTAAGTATCGCCACTTATCGCAACCAGCGAAGAAGGATATTGCCGAGCTATAACGCCGAAGTTCTCCTGACTATGCGAGAAACATTATGTTTCATATTGAAGGCTATTTCGGAAGGTGGAGGGTCGACATTTCGGTCAATGGCGAAACGTTGAATTGTAATTTCGAGTAGTGGTGGCATCCGGGAGGATGATTCAGCATATGGCCACGTCCCTGAAAACCGGCGTTGGAAAATTTTGAAGTTGGCAAGCGCATTTCGCTGAAGTCATTTTCGGCGATGGATTTCATTGCAACACCGATGTTCGAAAACGCATCGGCCACGATAAAAGTGCTTCTTTCTTAGACCACGTTTGCGATCGATTTAACGGGAAGACCCCATGAAACGAGTTTGCTCTGCAATGTTGTTGACATCGGTTATCGCCTCCCCGGCGGCATATGCCCAGTCGTCTCCGTCGAGCAGCGTCACGCTGTACGGCCTCGTGATGGGAGGCCTGATCTACGCAAATAACTCCTTGAAAGGACCGTCGGTGTCGACGGCGACCGGTCCAAGCAGATGGGGCCTCAAAGGCGTCGAAGATCTGGGAGGCGGCCTGCGTACGCTCTTCACACTCGAAGGCGGTTTCAACCCGAATACCGGCTCAATGTCCCAAGGCGGTCGTGAATTCGGTCGTCAGGCGTTTGTCGGCTTGCAAAGCGATACGCTCGGCGTGGTCACATTCGGCCGTCAGTACGACCTCACGCAAAACTGGCTCGCCCAATATTCCGCGGCACTGAAGTGGAACGGCTATGCGGCGTCTATCGGCGATAACAACAATTTCAACTTCCAGTTCCGCACGAGTAACGCGGTGAAGTATTTGTCGCCGAATTATAGTGGGCTGCAGGCGGGCCTGATGTACAGCTTCGGTGGTGTGGCCGGCAGCTTCGGCAATCAGAGTGCCTTAAGCTTCGGGCTGAACTACGCCAATGGTCCGCTGAGTCTCTCAGCTGCGTACATGCGCATGAACCATCCGTCACTGGCGGCGCCCGAGGGCATCTGGAATACGGCGCTGTTCCCGTCGATCACCGCGCAGTCGCCGACGTTTGCGTACGCGCTTACGCCAACGAATATGGAACTTTATGGAGGCGGCGGATCCTACGTGCTCGGTACGACAACTGTCGCAATGGTCGTCACGCATAGTCGTTTTGACAACCTTGGTGTGAGCCAACTTGGCCTCGCGACGGCACGCGCTGGCTTCACCAACATTGAAGCCAATGTGAGCAAATACGTTACGCCGGCTTACCAGGTCGCACTCGACTATATCTACACCATGGGCAAAGTTCAGCCAACCGAGTTCGCACCGAAGTATCATCAGATCTCACTGTTCAACAATTACTCTTTGTCGAAAAGGACGACGTTGTATCTCGTCGGAATTTTCCAGCTTGCCGCCGGTGATGCGCAGCATGCGAACATCGAATACGCGAGCCCTGCTGGCGCGTCAACGACCAAAAGACAGGTGGCAGTCACGGCCGGCATGTTTCACCGCTTCTAACCCCGGCGATGCGTTGCGACCCGCAGCAGTCTCTGATGAATCACTGGGTGCGGGAGGCAACCTCCGCTTGAGCGCAGGAAGTCGGTTGATATATTTGAGCGACAAAATTGCAAATCGCGGAGCTCGCATGTCAGTGAAATCGTCGGGTATGCACTCGGCCCAGCAACACACAACGTGACGGCGCGCTAATAGCGTCAACGAATATGCAGCAAGAGGTCATCATGTTCGATAAGACATCACTCGATCAATTCTCTCTTCTCGATGAGCTTCCGTCGACCACGCCGGTATGGCATCCCTTCGTACCGCATCGGACAGATGCCAAGCAAGATTCCAAACAGGACGTCGAGCTCTGAACGAGAGGCGCGGGAATAGGGCCCGCGCGTTTTTTCATCAACCGCCCGCGCCGATTTCGCCCACGATGTATAGCAGTCGCAGCGGTCCTTGCGGATCGCCGCATTCGCACCGCATGTTGCGCATTGGCGGCCGTGCATCTAGGGAAGACGACCACTTCGAGGCATTTTCTGCTTCATCGGTTACAGCCGCCGGATGCGCGCTGCGGCTTCCTCAATTCAATCGCAATCAAGTACCGTCGCGCGTCCTTGCGCGTGAGGGTGCCGATCGCGCGGCGATGAAGAAGCTTTTGAATCGCATACGCCCGCGCTGCGAATTCCGAATCGTGCGGCGCGGACTGAGATGGCCGTCGAGACGCTCGACGTCGCCGAGACGTGCCTGTCCGCGAGCCCACGAAACCTTGCGCATTACCCTATGCGTGCGCGAGCAAGGACCATGTTGATGCGTTTGGCGGACGTGCTTTAGGCGAGGACACATGAGGAATTATGCGTCCATGCCCTGAGCATAAATCGGTTGTCGCGGGAATATCGACCGCGTAATTTAGCTGATGAACCATGTGCAAAGTGCAGTCTTGGTGTCCGATTGCATACAGTACGCAATGGTAGAAACCTAATCTATTGTCTCCAGGAGATCACTATGGAAGCCTCCAGCAGTTTTGTCGATGAAGCCCTCCTGAATCGCGTTCCGCGGTGGAATAGATACCTAGAAGCGAAGCTTGGTTTCCGGAACCACTGGTATCCGGTCCTTCTTTCGCGCGATATTACAGAGGCGCAGGTCGTGCCAACGACCGTCTGCGGCGAAGAGATTTTGCTCAAGCGTATCAAGGGGCAGGTGAAAGCTTTGCGCAACCGCTGCTTGCACCGGGGTGTGAAATTTTCGGAAAAGGTGGAGTCCTATACCGAGGACACCATCACGTGCTGGTATCACGGTTTCACCTACAAATGGGACGACGGGAAGCTTTGCGACATTTTGGCCTCACCCGATAGCAAGGCAATCGGGCGTCGCAAGGTGAAGACCTATCCTGTGCAGGAGGCGAAGGGGTTGGTTTTTGTTTTCGTGGGCGACGACGACGCAAAGGTGCCTCCGCTATCCGAGGATGTACCGCCGACATTCCTTGATGAAGACCTGTGCATTCAGACCGCGATCTACGAAGTAGATTCCAATTGGCGCGTGGGCGCCGAAAACGGTTTTGACGGACTGCACGTGTATATCCATCGCACTTCGGAGCTCGTCGAGAATACCAAGCGTTCTTTGCCGATCGGTCACCTCGCAGACTCGTCGAAGCTCGACATCTTGGAGACGGACGGCGAGCCGAAGGGCATTTATGACCTTTTTGCCCACCATGTCAGCGTGTGGGAGGGCAAGGTCAAAGGCCAAACGGTTGTGACTGGGATAAAACGGGAATCCGACAAGCCGACGCGAACCACAGCCGCTTCGATCTGGCTGCCGTGCTCGCTGCGTGTCGACAATTTTCCTGACCAAGGGATCAACCAATACGAATGGTACGTCCCGATTACGGCCGATAAGCATCTGTACGTCATCACGTTGGGCAAGTATGCCGCTTCTGACGAAGAACGCGCAGCGTTCGAACACGAGTTCTGGTCGCGATGGAAGCCAGTGAGCTTAGAAAACTTCAACGCGCAAGATGTCACCGCACGCATCGCGCTTCAGAAGTTTTATCGGAATGACAATGCGTGGCTCGACGAGATGCTGATTGAGGGCGATACCCCGATCATCAAGTGGCGCGAGCTGTGTCATCGCCACGCGCGTGGCGTACAGAAACCCGAGCACATGTAATTGATCTGGAGGCAGTGTGATGGCTGAAAAGATTTTCCTGTGCCGCCGCAGTGACATGAGCAACGGAACCATGCGCCAAGTATGTCCGAGTGGCGTAGATGTGGAACTGGCGGTCTACAAGGTCGACGAGAAGCTTTACGTTACAGACGATTTGTGCACGCACGGCATGGTGTCTCTGACCGGTGGCGATCTCGAGGGCACCACCGTGTATTGCCCACTGCACGGAGGGGCCTTCGATGTGTGTACCGGTAAGGCCACGGAGAAGCCTTGCACTACGGCGCTTCGGACGTACGAAGTTGTCGTTGAAGACGACGACATCTTTTGTCTGTACGGCGAGTAGCGGACCCCCAACATCCCCCGGAGTGAATCATGTTTACCCAAGAAGATAATGAGCGACTGTGCCGGGTTGGCCCCGGTCAGCCTATGGGCGAAGCGTTTAGGCGCTTCTGGATCCCTTTCTTGCTGCCCGAGGAACTGACTGCAGACGGCGCACCGCTGCGTGTGCGCCTTCTCGGCGAAGAACTAATCGCCTTTCGTGATACTGAAGGTAAGCTGGGCTTGCTCGACCGCTACTGCCCGCACCGGCGCGTAGACCTGTTCTTTGGCCGCAACGAACAGAGCGGGCTGCGTTGCCCGTATCACGGCTGGAAGTTCAACACGGAAGGCAAGATTCTGGAAATGCCGGCCGAGCCCGAAAACACGCAGATGTTGCAGGACACACGCATCAAGAGCTATCCGATCATTGAGTGGGGGGGTGTGATCTGGGCCTACATGGGCGATCCGGCGCATCAGCCTGAGAAGCCGCCGTTGATGGAATGGGCGACCGTGCCTTCGACGCACCGCTACGTATCAAAGCGCCTCCAGAGGACGAACTATGCCCAGGGCGTGGAAGGCGGCATTGATTCAAGTCACGTTGGCATCCTCCACGGCCGCCTCGATCCGGAAAAGGAGCATTTGCCGTTCCGGCAGAAGCAGGTTTCGCCAGTCACAACGGTGCCGTATCTGGCGATGGACACGGCGCCCAAATTTTTCGTGCGCCCTACCGATCACGGGATGACGATCGGGGCGCGGCGCAACGCGTCCGAAAACGAGTACTACTGGCGCATCACGCAGTTTTTGCTACCGTTTTACACCATGATCGCGCCTCAGCAAGACAATGGCACCGTCATGGGACATTCGTGGACGCCGATCGACGACCATAACTGCTGGGTGTTTACGATCACCTGGAATGGACGGCGACCGTTATCGGCGGAAGAACTGAGCTATAGCACGGTGCATACCGAAACGAAGGACGATGGGAGCTATGAGCCTCTAGTGGGTGCGGCCAAAGACTACGGCATTGATCGCGAGATACAGCGTTTGCACACGACAACCGGTATCGATGGTATCGGGCTGCAGGACACCGCCGTGCAGGAAAGCATGGGTCCGATCGTGGATCGCTCGCTTGAGGTACTCGGCTCAGGGGACGCGGCCATCGTCCGGTTTAGGCGTATGCTGCTTGCTGTCGCCGATGAGCTGGAAAAAACCGGCGAGGTTTCGGCGGCAAATAAGCCCGAACTCTACAAGGTGCGCTCCGCAGGTGTCGTGTTACCTCATGGCGTCGACTTCCAAGAGGGGGCCGCGGAATACATACATGTGAAATGACAATGGCGGTCAGGGACGTACCGTAACCGCGCTTCATGTGTGACATGTACGTGCTGCTTTGCTGGCACTGCCTGGTATTGAGATGCTGTGGCCGATGCATTAATGACGGTTGCGCACGCGGGCAGGCCGGTGAAGTGCCTTGAGAAAGGGCATAAACGATTCCTGAGATACCATCTTCGAAACGACTGGGTCGGTCCGTTGCGTGATCGACCCCGATGACGCGGCAATGGCCGAAGCGCTGCAACCGGTAAATGTGGCGCACGTCTTGAACGTCGTAGTAGTACCTTGGTGACGTGATCGCGAACACAAGTTCGGATATCTTCCGGTACGGATGAGCCCCGATAACTTCATCAAGGCGGCCTTGCGCCGTCACTAAACTTTTTTGCGTCAGGAGTGTGAATCATGCAGGCAGCCCCATTTCATCTCGCGTTTCCCGTCCATGACTTAGAAACGGCGCGCCATTTCTACGGCACCGTTCTGGGGTGTGAAGAGGGCCGCAGCAGCGATCACTGGATCGACTTCTCGTTATTCGGCAATCAGATTGTGACACACCTGTGTGAAAACGCCGCTGACGCTTCGAACAGCGACGTCGATGGCCACGGGGTGCCGGTTCCACATTTTGGCGTCGTCTTGTCGATGGAAGTTTTCGACGCGCTCGCGCAACGGGTTCGCGAAGCGGGGATCAAGTTTGCCCTTGAGCCGCAGGTTCGCTTCAAGGGACTGGTGGGCGAGCAGGCGACGATGTTCTTCAAGGATCCGTCGGGCAATGCGCTCGAATTCAAGGCATTTGCTGACATGAGCCAGTTGTTCGCGAAGTAGGCGGCACTTGGAACGTCCATTCACGACAACATGATCGACAAACTGTCCGTTTGTCTAAGATTCCGCACGAAGTCTTCTAGATAGTACGTCAAGAGACCGCCAAAGAAGGCTGGTGCGTTCGTAACCAGCATGACGAGATGCAATTGACGCTCATGAATCCGGTCTCTTGAAGCTGTGGGTGAAACAAAGTGAACAATACTGCTATGAAAAGCGTGGCACATCGCGACGCGAGTGCGCCAAGTTTGGCAAGTGATGCGGATCTAACTTGGAGTGACGCCCGACTACTCGGTTTTGGGCCGATGGATGATGAGCATCGCGAGTTCTACGACGTCACGCTCATGCTCCTACTTTGTGACGGGGCCGGCGCGCTTGCGGCGATCGATGCATTCGAGGCGCATGCGATCAAGCATTTCGGCAAGGAAGACGAGTGGATGCAAGCGACAGGCTTTCCACCGCGTAGTTGTCACATGGATGAGCATGCGGCAGTGCTTGAATCGGTCCGTCAAGTTCGACAGGCGGTAGCTGATGGCCGGGCGGGCGCGGAGGACGTGCATGATCTCGGTGCGCATCTTTTTGAATGGTTTCCCGGCCATGCTGACTACCTAGACTCTGCGCTGGCGGCATGGATGAGCAAAAAGACGCACGGTGGCAAGCCGGTTGTCCTGCGCAGAAAGCTTGACCTTTAGTCTCCGATCGCCGCGAGGCACGCTTCATAAACGCGTGAAGCCCTCTCGATTGGTCGAATGTGCAACTGCGGCTCGGGCTGTGGAGAAATAGTCGCTCGGTGCGAACTTGTGCATACGACGACAGGCCCGGATTTCGGTCGCGGCTTTGAATGGCGGATTCTTCAAGCAGCCAGTCGCGCATCGCGAGGACTGCGGGATCGTGCAGGTTCGTCTCACGCACCACCACGAAATATTCTCGGGCGCTTGGAACGCGAGGTAGCGCCGGGCTTGACAGACTGGCGCTGTCCTCGAGGCTGTCGTAGTTCACCCTCGGCATCAGCAGCCGTATTGGTTTTGCTTTCAAGCCCATGCCCCAGTATCGAGACGATGAACCGGTAGCTCAGTTCCTTGAGATCGATGGTCAGCAGGCAAGCGGCTTCCAGCCTGTCATGCCCGAAGCCCATTGCCCATGCGTAGCGCACCCAGACAGGCTCGGTAAGTCTGTCGTTGTTGTCGATGCTGGAGGCCGCCCAGCAGATGCTCGATCACCCGGCGGTATCGTTAAGCGCCATTTTGGGCTATGTCCAATCGGATCCGACCCATGACTGAGACGAATGCGTCGCCCTCAACTAAATGGTTTGTCGTGCTGTTTGAGGGCTTCTACCATCGTTTTAGTTCCTTGCATTGTGAAGGAGAGTTGGACCAATTTTTTATTGCAGGAAGAAGCGAATGCAAAGACGAATGACGAAGGTCGGTATCGCGGGACTGGGCGCCGTTGGCAAGCGAGTGGCCGCAGCGATCGATAGAGGGGTGCCAGGCGTAAGTCTGGTCGGGGTGGCCGCGCGCGACGCGGACGTAGCCGGTGCGTGGCTGGAGCAGCTTCAAAGCCGGCCGCGTCTAATGTCTTTCGACGAAATGGCGCAGGAGTGCGACGTGATCGTCGAGTGCGCTCCACCGGCGTTACTGCCGGGCATCGTCGAGCCTGCACTGCGGGCTGCAAAGACTGTGGTGGTCCTAAGCTGTGGCGCGCTGCTGGCGCGCCCGGACCTGATCGATCTCGCGCGCGAAACGGGTGGCCATATACAGGTGCCAACCGGCGCCCTGCTGGGTCTCGACGCGGTGACGGCGGCAGCGGAAGGAAAGATTTCGTCGGTGCAAATGGTCACGCGCAAGCCGGTAAAAGGCCTTGTAGGTGCGCCATTTTTGAACGAAAACCGGATCGACATCAGCGATATAAAGACGCCTTTGAGGGTCTTTGCCGGAACGGCGCGCGAGGCGGCGGTGGGCTTTCCTGCCAATCTTAACGTGGCGGTGGCCCTTTCGCTGGCCGGAGTCGGACCGGACGCCACACAGCTCGAGATATGGGCCGATCCAGCACTGACGCGCAATACGCATACGATCGTGGTCGACTCGGACTCCGCCCGCTTCGAGATGACCATCGAGAACATCCCGACCGAGAACCCGAAGACCGGTCGTATCACGGCGCAGAGCATTGTGGCTGCGCTGCGGAAGATGGGCGCGCCGCTTCGCGTCGGCACCTGATGAGCCAAGCGCTATGAAACCACCAGTCGAACTTCACCGTCTGATTTCGGCGGCGCTGAAAAACAAAGAGCTGGCAGCACAGCTGCGTTCTAGTCCGGACGAGGTGTACGCCGCATATCGTGTGCCGCGCTGTCAGCAGGCACTCCTGAAGGGGGACCTCTCCGAGGCGATGGAACAGCTCGGCGTTCATCCGAATCTGCGCCTCAAGTTTCTCGCGCTACGCGGACTGCTTCAACTGAAGCCTGCGTCTGTCGCGCCTTTTCTCGATTCACTAGAAGAACGGCACTGAGGGGAATCCATGGGACGAATTGTTAGCGCAGCGGCTACTTCTCACACGTTTGGTGATTCCGAGGGCGAAGCGGAGGCTATTAGCCGGGTGTGTACCGGCATGGCCTCGATCGGCAGGGCAATTGCCGACAGCCGGCCAGACGTTCTCGTGGTCGCTTCGAGCGATCATCTCAACAATTTTACGCTCGACGCACAGATCCCACTGGCTATCGGGATCGCCGACGAGTACCAGCCGCTGGGGGACATGGGCATGCCTCGCACCCCCGTTCGTGGCAATCGCGAGTTCGGTCTTGGCTTTGCCGCATTCTGCGCGCAGGCCGGGTTTGACCTGACACCCGTTGAAAACGTTCTGCCCGACCACGGCGTTGCATTCCCGAACGCGTTCAGCAATCCGGACGCTAAGGCGGCACTGGTGCCGCTGTATCTGAATACTGTGATGTCACCAACGCCGTCGTGTGCCCGGGCTTATGCACTGGGCGTGGCGCTGCGAACTTACGTCGAAGAGGAGCGCTCGGCGCAGGAGCGCGTTGCCGTCATCGGCAGTGGAGGACTATCGCACTGGATCTGCCATCCCCGTTCTGGCGAGGTCAACGAGAAGTGGGATCGGTACGTCATCGATCGCCTGGCTTCCGGGAACGGCTCGGAGCTTACGAAGTTCACGCGTGACGACATCTTAGAGCAGGGTGGCAATGGGGGGCTAGAAATTGCCGCGTGGGCGTTCATTGCCGGTGTCGCTGGGACTGCGCGCGGACGCGAAATCTACTACGAGCCGCTGACCTCTTGGTGGACCGGCATGGGCGGCGTCCTGATGGACACCGACAATGAAACTCCATAAGTTGTTGATGCAATTATCTTTTGGACATGATCGTGATGAATGAACTGAAACTGCCCGGCTGGGCCGAAGACGCTTCCCGTACCGTCACAGTGGATGGCGTCGAGACACATTACTTGGAACTTGGCGACGGCCCGGACCTGATTCTGATTCATGGTGGCGGTCCGGGCGCTGACAGCTGGGGCAACTGGCGTGCGTGCCTGCCCGAATATGCGAAGAACTTCAGAGTTATCGCCTACGACATGCCTGGATTCGGCCGGTCGGCGAAGCCGTCACCCGACACGTATGCTTATGACCAGGCAAGCCGTAACCGTCATCTAACTGGTCTTATTGAGACTCTGAAGCTCGCACCCGTCAGCGTGATTGGGAATTCGATGGGCGGCGCGACCTCATTGGGCGTGTGTATCGAGCGCCCTGAGTTGGTCGGCAAGCTTGTCCTCATGGGCAGCGCTGGCCTCGCGATCAGTAATCCTGATCCGACTGCAAAGGCAACCTTAAGGCGCTACGACTATACGCTGGAAGCAATGCGTGCAGTGATGCAAACTCTGACCGGTTCCCGCTTCAAAGTGGAAGACGAAGTCCTGCAGTATCGTCACGCGTTGATGCAGGATCCCGCTGCCCAAGCCGCCATCACCCGGATCGCGCGATCCGATCTGACCTATCCCGAAGAACAAATCGCAGCGGTGAAGACGCCGACGCTCGTGGTCGCAGGAAAGGAAGACAAGATCGCCGTGCCAGCGCGCAATGTCCGCTATCTCGAGTTGCTTGAAAACTCGTGGGGAGTGTTTATTCCGCACGCCGGTCACTGGGTCATGATGGAAACGCCGAAGCTTTTCGTCGACGTGACGACCAGATTCCTTCTGGAGGATTGGGAGGAGTAAGCATCTAGGCAGGGGGTGGTCCAGCGCCGTCTTCTTTTTAAGGAGGACGGCGCTTTTAGCTCTTGGGTCCAGAGCAGGAGGATGAGTTCCTCCCCGGGGCGGTCGCAATCGTCTGTGGCGTGTACGTATCAAACCGTAGGTTTCGTTTGTGCGTTCCTAGACCCGGACGGGTCAGTCGCGATCAGTAGCTCAATATATTCTTTCGCTACGCGAGTTGCAGCTTTCGCATCTCGGGTCTCGATCGCCTTCAGAAGTAGTCCGTTGTGCTCAATTGCGGTTTTGCGATTTTCGTCCTTCTTGAAATATTCATTACGCACGAGTAAAAATTGGTCTTCCAGGACGGCGCACACACGCGATAGGGCGGTGTTATGGCTCATTTCCAGTAACAGAGTACGGAATTGATGTAGCGCCGTGACAAAAGGCACGAACTTTGCCGTCTCGGCGGCTTTCGTCAGTTTTTTGTATGTAAGACGCAGTTCTTCAATCTGTTGGTCCGTCCCGTTTCGGGCCGCATGGGCCGCGAGCGATGGATCGAGTAGCAGTCTGACTCCCATGCGCTGAACGAAGTCCAGTGGGGTATCAGCCATCAGTGCGTAGCCGCGGTCCGTTTGCGCGACCAGTCCCTCCCGTGCGAGTTGAAAAAGTGCCTCCCGAACCGGCGTCCTGGAGACGCCGTACCGCTGGGCCAGATCGAGTTCGACAAGACGGGTACCTGCCGCTAAAGTTCCGCTGAGAAGATCTTCCCGCAACAACTGATAAACCTGATCGCGCAACCGGTCGCTCTGAATAATTCTACGTGTGCCGTTCATATGCTTTGATAAATTGATTCGGAAAATCGGATAACCGAGGCGACAATGCTTGCTGACCTGTTCTCTTTCAAATCAGGCGCTCGAAGTCTCCATGTATGTAATCAATCGTTCACGACGTGACAGCTCACATTGCGCTAACCGACGCTCTCGGCTTCAATTTACGGGCGCTGCGGGACAGCGAGTACGTGCCACAATCTCTGCATTTTAGCAATATCTTCGAAAAACAATTCTGGCTTTGGAGTCGATTGTAGCGGTCCGGCGTACGTGGCCGACAGTGCAGGAGAGAATAAAGCCCCGATGGAGAAGTTGCCCTAGCTGCAGCGCTTTGTTGAGCGTGCAACGATTGCGCTCGAACGAGGGCTCTCCGCGCTTGAGTGCCTCACCGAGCGTTCTAATCCGGCATGGCGACGGTTCGCTTTAGATGGCCTTCCAGGGTCGCCGAGCGAGCGAGCGCCCCGCCGTCGCGCATGCGTGATCCCGCGTCGTAATCGAGGGTTAGATTTTTTCTAACGACGACTACGGCGCTGACTGAGTGAGCTGCCCCGCCTCTTCAGCAATCCACTCGCACAGCAGTCGGACGGCCTGATCTCCGAGTGCATCCTCACGGGCTAGGAGATAGTACGCGCCGGCGCTGGGAAACTCGCCAGCTAAAGGCATGAACAAGTCGCCGCGATTATCACATTTTTCGAAAATAATGCGAGGAACGAGAGCGACGCCTTTGCCATGTTTTGCGGCTTGTAACGCCATGAAGAAATGCCCAAAGTCGAGCATTTCAATATCGTCGGACAACTGCAAATCATAACAGGCAAGCCAATCTATCCAGGCGTAGCGGCGGCTTGCCATATTGATCAATCGAAACTTCAGCACGTCGGCTGGCTTCTCGATCGGCCCAACCTGATCAACCAGGCCGCGGGAAACGATAGGAACCAATACATCGGGAAACAGCGGCTCGATATGCAGACCGTTCCAGCTATCGGTCATGTTGAGATCGATTCGTGGCGCGCGCCGGTCGTGCCTAGTGTTTGGAACTTTACCAACCCGAATCGCGACGTCAGCTTCGTTATTTAGCAGATCGACAGGTTCAATTGATGAAACCAAACGCACTTCGATATCTCGATGACGCTCAGTGAAATCTGAGAGTCTTGGAATTAGCCAATAGGTTGCGAGGCTTGGCAAGACATCGAGAGTTAGCACTCGATGCGTGTCCCGTGTGGCGACGTTGGTCGCTTTAGAAATAAGTGTTAACGCCTGTTGCACTGATGAAAAGTATTCCTGGCCAAGTTGGGTCAGTTCAATTTTTCGAGTCAAACGGAGAAACAGCGGATGACCAAGGAAGCTCTCAAGTATTCTGATATGGCGGGAGATCGCCCCTTGTGTGAGATGCAGCTCAGTACCCGCTTTTGTGAACGAAAGGTGCCGGGCAGATGCTTCGAATGCACGCAAGGCAAGAAGTGGAGGAAGCCGATATTTCATGATTGCACCCAGTTCAACACTAATGTTCAGACTCAGAATGCCCATTGGCTATCGCCTTGAGTCGATCGGAAGATCGAATAACATGACAACCGCTATCGGGGCGTTAGCTATCTTCCGGCGTCGCAAATAGCTGAACACCGCCCATGCCGGTATCCCATTTCTTAATCGGCTCGTAGTAGATAATCTCTCCGACCGCACGGCCGAGGGAACCCGCCATTAATAACCATGCTGTGAGTTCGAGGCCTCCATTTCCTGTCTCGTTCTCCAGCTCTTCGGTACTAAGACGGGCCAGTACGTCAGAGTGGCCCTCGACCATGGCATTCAAGAAGCGTCGGTCAAAATCTGCTGCGATCCGACCTTGCCCTGGTACACGCAACCAGTGCGACATGCCGCCACTGCCGACGACAACAACCCGCTCACTGCCTGATCGCGCATTGTTGACCATCTTTCGCAAGACATCACCCAGCGCAAAACTCCGTGCGGGAGAAGGGGGAACCGGCATATTGCTGTTGATATATATGAGTACGGTGGGGATTAAATCCGTCGGATCCACAGCAAGCTTTGTCAGCGCCATGCCGTGATCGGGTCGCACCTCTTCCACTTGCACCAGATCGAAGCCGCATTCGGCTGCGTAGCGAGCCAAACTTTCTCCAAAATCCCGATGACCGCGGAAGGGCGTCTGCGCAATCCCCATGTCCCCGAGTGGAACATATTCATCCGCGACACCGACCGCAAGTGTGACTTGCTGACGCAGCGTAAAATTGTTCGCGTGGTCACTGCCGGCAATCACCAGAACGTCCGGCTTTAAAGCGTGGAGACGGCTGCGGATTTCAGTCATGCCTTGAAGAACGCGCTCTGCTTCCGCTTCGACGCTTTCCGGAGAAAACAGAACGTGAGAGGTGGCGAAACCACCAACGATTTGTCCCATTACGATTGTCCAGTCAAGCGGGTAAGAAAAGCCGACAGCGCTCCCTTGCCGTTTCCTCCAGCGGGACCTCTAACACACGCGCGCAAAAATTTCATCTGCAAATTCGGATGCACTCCGAGCTCGGCCATCGCTTCAATTGAGCTAACTTCAAGAAGGGCGCATTCGCGTGCAGTGAGACCATAGCGTTGATAGACCACTGGGCGATTCGCTCGAAATGCATGCAGGATCATCGCGTTGGAATTAATGTCCTGAATCATCCTGTGAATTCGGTACGGCCCCAGCTTCATACGGCAACCTTAAAAATTTGGTCGTTGAAGAAAGCGGTTGTAATAGCCACGAATGCTTCAGGTGCTTCCATCATCACCCAGTGATGGACATGGGGAAGAACAAAACCCCACGAGTTCGGCAGCAGCTCGAGATATCCGTACGTCCGGGCGAGAACCGCGACCTGATCCTCCTTGCCGCCGACCACTAGCGTGGGCGTCTTGACACCCGAAATCTTTGCGTCGTCGTAGGTCAGCTTGCCGCCGCGTACCGCGTCCATTGCTGCACGGGCTTCCGGAGTCGAAACCAACGCATAGCGATAAGCCACCATCTCTTCGTCGATTGGAAAATGCGGGCCGCCAAGCGCCCTCATCAATCGACGCATTCCGTCATGCGTGTGGTCATACGACGTAAGGCGAGCCCGAAGCTCCGGATTCGGGTTAGAAATGGCGAGGCCAGCGCTACCCATCAGCACTAGGCGGCGCACCTTTTCTGGGTGATCGATGACGAGTCCAAGACTCGTCGCTCCGCCCATCGAATTCCCAATCAGGTCGACGTCTCGCAGATTCAGTGCGGTCAGAAAGCCTGCCAAATGCCGGTTGCGCGAGGCCTGATCATATGGGTATACGGCAGGCGACGGTTTGGCGCTACGTCCAAATCCTGGCATGTCAGGCACAATGACGCGGAAGTTCGTCGCGAATCGCGCAATGCAACTACTCCAGTTGCCCCAGCCGTCCGCGCCTGCTCCCCCGCCATGCACCAGAACCAGTGGCCGGCCGTTGCCGGACTCCAGATAATGGGTCAACAGGCCATCCACGTCTACGTAATGGCTTTGATAGCCTGCGGCCTCACTGGTCTTAAAGCTCATCGCATCTCCTCAGCTTTTTTGAATGTCGCGTTCGGACGTTTGGAAACGTCCCCACCACGCATCAAGGGATGCATCACATTCTAATATTCAGAAGATTTCATGATGCCGTCGTGTCTTGAAGCGCGAGACGCACTATGTGCACTGTATGCAGTACACAATCTGTCGTCAAGTAGTTTTAGCATCCTGCTGTTTGCAAGCCATCGTTGGGCATTGCTCTTCTGACTCGGCCCGCCGAGCGGAGCGTCGAGTCTTGAGGAAGGCTCCGAACCTGTTGCGAACGCATTCCAAAAGATGCGCCTTACCATGAAAATTAAGCGTACGTGGGTTGTTGACTTAATGTGTACTGTACACAAAACTACAGGTGCAGCGCATGTTGCATGGAAGGCAGCACCTTTCGTGCGTATCAAGACTATGGAGAGCTGAATGAGTATCGCCGGATTGGAACTCGATATTGCGTCGCGCCTCAGGGCTGCCTATCACAATGGCCAGATTCAGCCATTTTCTGCGGAGGTCGAGAACAGCATCGAATCGGCTTATCGCATTCAGGACCAAAATACTGATCATGCGTTGAACAAAGACGGCCGGACAATCGTTGGACGAAAGATCGGCTTGACGTCCCTCGCAGTCCAGAAACAATTAGGGGTCGATCAACCCGATTATGGTGTCCTGTTTGCTGACATGGCGATCGACGACGGTCGCAACACTACGGTGACTGGTTTGCTGCAGCCAAAAATAGAAGCTGAGATAGCGTTTGGATTCAAGCGAGACATGAATGATAGTAAGGTCGACTTGGCAGATCTGATCGCGTCGATTGAGTGGGTCGCCCCCGCTCTGGAGATAGTCGACAGTCGGATCGCGGACTGGCGGATTGGAATCGTTGAGACAATTGCGGATAACGCGTCATCAGGGCGCTTTGTGGTGGGAGGCAGAACGCCTTTTTCATCGACCATCGATGTCATCGGCTGCGAAATGACTCTCCACGAAGGGGCGGAGCTTGTATCGAGTGGTAACGGCGCAGCATGCATGGGAAGTCCGTTGTCGGCGACTCTTTGGTTAGTTCGAAAAATGGCGGAGGTGGGTCGACCGGTTCGCGCTGGCGAACTGGTTTTGAGCGGCGCGTTGGGCCCAATGGTGAAGCTGCGTAGCGGTCAGCAATACCAGGCGGTGGTCGACGGCCTGGGGGGGGTTTCAGTGTCATTTGGTTGCGACTGCTGAATCGAGATGTCGGCAAGCTCGCCGGTTTGCGGGTGCGCACCTCGTTCTACCAATGAGAACGTCTGAGAGGGACTAGGTTTGCCTTATATAGAACGCGGCATTAGCCGCCAGTATTATGAAGTTCATGGCGAAGGCCCACCTATTGTTTTGCTGCACGGCGTGGGCGGGAATCATGCCAGTTGGTTCAAACAGGTCGTTGCGTGGCGCAATCGCTTCCAGTTGATTCTCGTTGATGCACGCGGCTTCGGAAATTCGACAGACGGTGAGCTGATGGGTCGTGCAGCATTTACAGACGATCTCCTCCTCGTTATGAACGAGCTGAGACTTCCTCGTGTCTCAATTGTGGCTCAATCAATGGGTGCTGGGACTGCAATCGATTTTACCTGCCGATTCCCGCAACGCGTCGAATCGCTGGTGATTGCAGATTCACTGGTCGGCTTAGCGTTGCCGGAGCCTCTCGCATCGAGCCTGAGCATGCTACGTCGCGAGACAGCGAAGCTGTCGCAGGTTGAGCGAGTGCTCGGTCGGGCATACGTGGAACGCGAACCAGAATCGACGATGTTGTATCTGCAGTTGGCGAGCTTCAATCGATATAACGCCAAGAACATTACGGGGCACCAGGCATCGCATTCGCCTCAAGAACTCGTTAAAACCGGCGTGAGAATCGCATTCGTGTCGGGCTCCGAAGATGTTTTATTTCCCGAGGAACTCATTGCAGCCGCATGCGATTGTGTTGTTGGCGCGGAACTTATCAGGTTGAGCGGTTGTGGGCATTCTGCCTATTTTGAAGATGCCGAGTCGTTTAATTTGCTTGTCGGCGCATGGTTGGAAAGAGGGACGGTTCAGCAAATACAGCAGTCAGGAGGGTAGAAGCCTTGCCGGCGGAGTCTATCTGTCATTTCAAGGGTGAGAGTAGAGACGGAAGATACAAACCGGTCGGCGTTTCGTCTGAGAGTTTTATTGTCGGAGTAGAGATTAGCAGGCAAGGACCATTCCACCACGAGCAATTAACGGAAAGAGAGTGGCGATTTACATCGCCTGCACACCGTCCGCATTCGTGCCAGTCGTGTCGACTGCTGCTTCGCCGGGGCCACTGCCACCCACACCTGACGCCGACTCCTTCAATCGCGCGCTTGGGAGGCCGCTGGGTTCGCGTTCGAAGGAGATGAAAAGGTGTACTAATCACATCTTCTAAATCCGTACGATCGCTCACCGCGACGTTTTAGCATGATGGAGAAGGCTATGGCAAATGGAGGAAAATCACTGAGAAGCATGGTTCAGAATTGGCTGGCACCAGATCCAACGAGAGGGTTTAGAGTCAGTCACTTTCGACGATCTGGGCGCGGGCGCTACGTTCGTGTCGTTGCAGAAAGTGGGGCGGGCTCAAGGGCAATGTTCTTTTTTCGCCACAGAGATGGGTCGTGGCGTATCTTCCCACCCGAGCCTGAACTACCAGCTATGCAGGTTGAACAATCTGCCTGGACGCTGGAAGCAAAGATCAATTGAACATCCGGTGCCGCGAGGGCAGTCGACTTCGGCTCGTTCTGCGGCCAACGGAGATCAGATCGCCTTCAACAGCGGAGGAACACGTGCAGAGCGCATGCGAATAGCGAACGATCGATTCCCCAGAGCACGACGCACAGAAGTGCCGAGTGCATCGCGGCGAATTTGTACGTGGGCCGCCGCGACTACAGCATCGTCGAGGCGGTCGTCGCGACGCGGAGTGATGCGCTAAAGCTCACATTGGCTGGCAGATCTGTCTTTCATGCGCATGCTGCTAGCGCGGTAGTCGAGCGTATCGAGGACGAGAAAACGTTGTCAGTTTCCGCGGCGCAACGGGAAACGCGCTCTGAGATCCAAATTGTTGCTCGGTCGTCGGCTCCCGACATATAAAGTCTGCTCCTGACCGCACGCAACTTGGCAGATGCCTGTGAGTGTCCACTCGGAGACACCAACGGGAATCCCGTGAAGGGCGCGCTCGATGCTCCCGAATCAGGAGGTCGGTACAAAAATGCCGTCGCGGCAAGGCGGAACGTGCCGCTTGAGCGCTCCGTGCCATTCGACGTCACGTGAAGCGCAGGACTCACGCCCATCACGTCTTCACGCAGGCCGGCACGATGTCTTGGCACGTGGCCGGGCAGCGCGAGGGCCCGGTCATCGGTTTAATGGGATCAGCCTTGCAAGCGTACGCAGCAGATTGGTGGAGACGCGTTCAACGCGCGCTTTGCGATGCGTGAGTTTTTCTGTTGCATACGGGTTGTAAATTTCGGTTGTTGCTTGACGCGCGTCGCATTACGCTGCGGGAATCGGCTAGAAATCGATAGAGCAGTTTGCCGTTGTTTAAATTTCATAGCGAACGCGATGTGAAGGGATCGTGGTAGTGCTTTGCACCGCGTTGACGACGATCGAAGGTCATTCCCTTCGGCATTAATCCACAACGTGATGGAAGCTTTTGTTATGTATACAGTGCACATTGTGCAGTGTTTGCATGGGTGATCGTCATGACCGAGCGAGCATGCTCGAGGGCGCATGGGGGAAACGTTGATGAACTTCGAGAATCGAAACGAGGCGATTTTAATCGTTGGCGCAGGCTTGTCCGGGGTGAGTGCCGCCGATGGTATACGTCAGGCGGGATTTGAGGGGCGCGTGATCTTGGCAAGTGACGAACCAGAAAGTCCTTACGATCGGCCACCTCTGTCGAAAGAGGTTTTGCGCGAGCCCGATGCACTCCAGCGCCTGCAGTTACGGGATTCAGATTTCTATGCCCGAAATCGCATTGAAATGATGTTGGGCCGTGCCGCTGAGCGGATCGAACGCGACACTCGTCGCGTACGTTTTTCGGACGGCACAATCGTGCATTATGAAAAGCTGCTTATCGCAACCGGCTCATCATTGCGAGCATTGCCGATCTTGCCGACTGGTATGTCGATGGTGTTTTATCTGCGAAGACTTTCCGACGCGATTGCACTGCGCGATGCTCTCCCAAAGATCAGCCGGCTGTTGATCATTGGCGCGGGCGTCATTGGTCTGGAAGTCGCGGCCGTTGCCAGGGATCTCGGTATCGCGGTCACGGTGCTCGAGGCTTCGGCCAGGCCCATGGCTCGCGCTACGTGCGAGACAATGTGCGATTTTATCGTCGATCGACACATGAAGCACCAAGTTGATATCCGGACACAGACCACGATCCTCGGTGTTGAAAAACATGCCAATGGGTATCGGGTCACACTTTCGGACGGCAGCGCGGTATTTGCGGACGCGATAGTCGTCGGCGTGGGCGTAGTCCCGAACATTGGACTCGCTGAAGCAGCCGGTCTTACCGTTAGTGCGGCGGGTATTCATGTAGATGGTCAGGGTCGGACTGACGATGACCATATCTATGCGGCAGGCGAAGTAACATTTCACTACAACTCGTTGCTTGAACGGATGGACCGCCAAGAAAATTGGGCGCATGCGTCCGCGCATGGTGAACACGTGGGGCGGGCAATGGTCGTGGGTGGACCCGACTACGCCGAGATTAGCGGCTATTGGTCGGATCAGTACGATTTCAGCGTTCAATCGTTCGGCGTCTCCGCTGGGGATCGGAACGTCGTGCGCGGTAATCCCGACACTGGCTCGTTCGCGATATTTCACTTAAGCAATGGCGTGGTGATAGGGGTGAGTGCTGTCGGTGCGGCGCGCGATATGCGCGCAGGCAAGGCTTTCGTCAACGCGGGCGCAGAGGTTCCCGAAGACGTTCTGTCCGACTTGACGATAGATCTCGGAAAGTGGCGCCAACAAGTTTCGACCTGATCTGCTCGCTTTTATCGAAAAATCACGAAGAAAGCCGCGAAATCCCTCGAATTAATAGGTATTGCAAGGATGACGAACACATTGCGCCCATTTCATCTGGCATTTCCTGTCTACAATCTGGACATCGCTCGTAAGTTTTATGGCGAAGTACTGGGGTGCCATGAAGGACGAAGTACCGACCACTGGATTGACTTCAATCTGTTCGGTCATCAGATCGTGGCGCATCTCAGCGATGCTCCCCGGCCATTGAACAAAAGCGACGTAGATGTCGAGGCAGTTCCTATTCCTCGTTTCGGTGTCGTTCTGACGTTAAACGAATGGAGTGCTTTGGCCGAACAGGTTCAAGCGGCCGCGATTCAATTCATTGTCAAGCCGCAGGTCCGTTTTCGTGGACAGGCCGGCGAGCAGGCGACGATGTTTTTTTTAGACCCATTTGGGAATGCGATCGAGTTCAAAGCGATGTCGGACTTGACTCAGCTCTTCGGCGTCTGACCGATCATGAAAATTCTAGTCGCGATGACCGGGAAAGACCCTGACCTCTGGCTACCGTTATTACGTGGCGCATTGCCGGATGCGGAGATTCGCAGCTGGGCGGACGGGGACGATTTGCCGGCAGATTACGCGTTGGTGTGGAAGCCGGCTCCCGAGGTACTGACCGGACGCGTCCACCTGAAGGCGATTGTCAACATGGGCGCGGGTGTCGATGCCATGTTGGATCTCCACTGCAGCCACCCTGGCGCGATTCCGGAAGGCGTGCCGATCTATCGGCTTGAAGATGCAGGGATGGCCATACAGATGGTCGAATACGCCACCTATGCAACCTTGCGGCACTTTCGGAGTTTCGATGAATACGAATTCCAGCGTAGAGAACGCCTATGGCAGCCGCTTTCCCCGCGAGTTGCGAGCGATGTGGTCGTTGGCGTAATGGGCCTTGGAAGCTTGGGCGCCGCAGTAGCAAGCCGGTTGGCGCTTCTTGGCATGGAGGTTCGAGGGTACAGCCGCTCACATAAATCTATTGACGGCGTGCTCAGCTTTAGCGGTACGGAGCAATTCGAGTCGTTCCTGCATGGTGTTCATGTCTTGATAAACCTCCTTCCGAATACAGCGGATACACGCAATGTTCTAGGAAAGGGAACCTTTTCTCTCCTGGGTAGGGGCGCTTATATCGTCAATCTGGCGCGCGGTGTTCATCTGGTCGAAAACGATCTACTCGACGCGATCCACACCGGTCAAGTTGCGGGCGCGATGCTCGACGTATTCCGTGAAGAGCCGTTGCCCGCTTCGCATCCGTTCTGGGACGAGCACCGTATCACGATTACACCGCATATCTCGGCTCAAACGATGCCGGGCGAAAGCGTCAGGCAGGTAGCAGAAAAGATCAGGGCTATCGAAGACGCGCGAGTCCCCACAGGCCGTGTTGATCTGTGCCGTGGCTATTGAAGAAGGTTGAAAGCAGTGGAAACGAAGTTTTCTGTGTCCCAAGGGCGGTGTCGCACTCGGAAGCGTGATCCAGGTGTGACCGAAAAAAGCCGCTGTATGCCGGGCTTCCATAAAGCCCTACGTTGATCTTTTGCTTCGACCTTTTCTTCAACCACGTTTGCGATCGATTTGACGGGGAAGACCCCATGAAACGAGTTTGCTCTGCAATGTTGTTGACATCGGCTATCGCCTCTCCGGCGGCATATGCCCAGTCGTCGCCGTCGAGCAGCGTCACGCTGTATGGCCTCGTGATGGGAGGCCTGATCTACGCAAATAATTCCTTGAAAGGACCGTCGGTGTCGACGGCGACCGGTCCAAGCAGATGGGGCCTCAAAGGCGTGGAAGATCTGGGAGGCGGCCTGCGTACGCTCTTCACACTCGAAGGCGGTTTCAACCCGAATACCGGCTCAATGTCCCAAGGCGGTCGTGAATTCGGTCGTCAGGCGTTTGTCGGCTTGCAAAGCGATACGCTCGGCGTGGTCACATTCGGCCGTCAGTACGACCTCACGCAAAACTGGCTCGCCCAATATTCCGCGGCACTGAAGTGGAACGGCTATGCGGCGTCTATCGGCGATAACAACAATTTCAACTTCCAGTTCCGCACGAGTAACGCGGTGAAGTATTTGTCGCCGAATTATAGTGGGCTGCAGGCGGGCCTGATGTACAGCTTCGGTGGTGTGGCCGGCAGCTTCGGCAATCAGAGTGCCTTAAGCTTCGGGCTGAACTACGCCAATGGTCCGCTGAGTCTCTCAGCTGCGTACATGCGCATGAACCATCCGTCATTGGCGGCGCCCGAGGGCATCTGGAATACGGCGCTGTTCCCGTCGATCACCGCGCAGTCGCCGACGTTTGCGTACGCGCTTACGCCAACGAATATGGAACTTTATGGAGGCGGCGGATCCTACGTGCTCGGTACGACAACTGTCGCAATGGTCGTCACGCATAGTCGTTTTGACAACCTTGGTGTGAGCCAACTTGGCCTCGCGACGGCACGCGCTGGCTTCACCAACATTGAAGCCAATGTGAGCAAATACGTTACGCCGGCTTACCAGGTCGCACTCGACTATATCTACACCATGGGCAAAGTTCAGCCAACCGAGTTCGCACCGAAGTATCACCAGATCTCGCTGTTCAACAATTACTCTTTGTCCAAAAGGACGACTTTGTATCTCGTCGGAATCTTCCAGCTCGCCGCCGGTGACGCGCAGCATGCGAACATCGAATATGCGAGCCCTGCTGGCGCGTCAACGACCAAAAGACAGGTGGCAGTCACGGCCGGCATGTTTCACCGTTTTTAGTCCGCACGTTGTATCCAAAAAGCCCGAACACTCTTCAGAACGGGAGTTCCGCGATAGTTTTGGGCAAATACGTGCGGACGCGGGACTTATTACTTGCGTTTCCTGAGGAGATTTAAGCGATCGTCGCCCGCGACTTTGACGCTATGTATGCGTTCGGTATCGGAGAGGCGGCCCCCGCGGGTAATTTTTGTACAGCACGTAAAGTGTTACGCTCACCATCGCATCGCAGGATTGGAAGACGTCACCGCAACTACTAGAGGAGTCGACATGCAAGCAAGCGTCAAAAACATCGCTGTGTTATTGGTTGTGACCGTTCTGGGCGCTTTCGGAGCGTCCCATGCGAACGCTCAAAACAACGGTTTGACCGGTACGGATACGACAAAAGCAGCGTCCACCACGAAGGCACAAAAGAAGGCGGCTCGAAAACAAGCGCGCGCGAAGAGAAACGCAGAGTTGAAGAAACTTGAAGACGCTGGTTATAACCCTGGTACGAGCAACGATATCGATTATCCGCAAAATATCCAGGATGCTCAGAAAAAAGCCAATAGCGGGGCAGGCACCAGCCAGTAATCGATGCCCCGCGGCCTGATAGTAAGCGGCCGGCGAGCCCCTCTTACCGGGCAATGAGCGAGTCGACAGATATAAAAGGGCGCCAGTTTTGAGGCAGCAATGCTGCGATGACGCTTGCCCTGTGGGTCGGCGCTCTTCGTCGGATCGCGCCGCGCAGGCTAACATGCGGATGCGATCATGGGGCTCATCCCCTTATGACTTTGCCGCTCCTATTGGGCCTCCGGCGAAAACCGCAGGCCGTAGAATCTTGGCGCATGGTCGATCGTGCAAGCACTGGCTTATCCACCTAAACTGCCGCAGCGAAAGACAACGCCTAGTCCCGTTCTCTCGGGTTCTTGCAGAGCCGATCTGCCAGACCTTTTTCGCCGCCTTGGGAGCGGGGTTATTTGCATGGTTTATGCATAGAGAGATTGATCGCGTTCCTGACACAACGCAAAGTAGAACCAAGCTATTGGGCCCGGAGCAGAGAAAAATAGGTGGCTTCCCATTCGACACTGCTCGATTTGTTACTTGGTCCATTCCAGATCCAGACCACTGTCCTCCTCAGTTCGCACGTTCCATCGATGGCTGCTTTAGTCAGTGTCGCGAGGCCCGCCGCCAAACAGGCAGACGCCCAGAAGGGATTGACAAGTACAGAGAAGTCCTCAAACTTTCACACCGTCTTTCCGTTTCTCCGCCAAATCCTAGGTAGATACCCGGGGAAGCCGAAACGTTCAACAGAATGTCCGCCCCCTTCAATCCAACACGTTTTCGACTGGATACTATCAATCACAGTTGCTGTTGGGCCCGGACGCGACCTCAGTCACATGCGATAAAGGCTTATGTCTTTAAGCTCATGAAGCGAACTCGTGTTAGCTCACTGAACGGAATATGCGTCCAGGAGGACGGGTCGGGTGGTATTTGATAGCAGTTCTCTGAGGGCGTTTCACCTCACATTCTTGGCGTGTTAGGAGATCGGTATGTTGAAGGAAAAAATATACGTAGGTGTACTAGCCATTGGTGCGGTGGCAGCATCAATGGTCAACCCTTTGAATGCCAACGCAGCACAAGTGGTAAAGATTGGAGTGTCCGCACCACTAACGGGCGGTGGTGCCTCCCTCGGAAAGGACACCGAGAACGGCGTGCGTATGGCGATCGACGAGGCGAACTCACAACACATCAGTATCGGTGGCGAGCCAGTGGAGTTTGTAATCAATTCCGTTGACGATCAGGGCGATCCACGCGTGGGGATGCAGGTTGCGCAAAAGCTTGTGGATGACGGGACAGCCGTCGTCATCGGTCCTCTGAACTCTGGAGTCGTGTTGCCCACATCGCAGGTGTATGCGGCCGCTGGTATTCCCATGTTGTTGGCCTCGGCTACCAATCCGAGCATCACACAACGCGGATTGAAGACGGTTTATCGAATGATTCCGACGGACGCACAGAACGCTGGGATTGCCGGCAAGTATGCAGTTACTGTGAGCAAGGCAGCACGTATCGCGGTATTGGATGATCGAACGGCCTTTGGGCAGGGCGAAGCCGAGGAATTCGTCAAGGCAGTCAAAGCGGCCGGCGGCAATATTGTCGGGCAGGAATACACAAACGACAAAGCGGTCGACTTCCGTGCTCAACTCACTCGGATAAAGGCCGAGAACGCTGACCTCGTCTACTTCGGCGGCTTGGACAGTCAAGCGGGGTTGGTGATGAAGCAAATGAAGCAGCTCGGGATGAAGGCGCAGTTTCTTGGAGGAGGAGCCGTTGCGGACTCCGTGTTCACCCAAACTGCTGGGTCGTCTGGAGAAGGCGCGCTTGCCTGGGAATACGGCCGCCCACTCAGTGAACTTCCGCGAGGAAAGGAATTCGCTGACAAATACAAGAAGAAGTATGGTACTGAGAACCTCACGTATTCACCCTTTGCTTACGATGCAACGTGGCTTGCTATCGAAACGATGAAGAAGATGGGCTCGACGAAGCCGGCCACATTTGGGCCAGCTATCAGACAAACAGAGTTCACCGGGATTACTGGAAAAATCGCGTTTGATTCGAACGGTGACCAGAAAAATCCGATATCGACGCTTTACCAGGTGAAAGACAATAAATGGCAGCCCGTAAAGACAATGACGGGTAACTAGGTGGTATCCGCGAGCGTCTCGTGCGCTCGATGCGCTCGCGGCTGACGAAGTTAAGCTGACCACCGGATGCTGATGACGACGTCGTGAAAGTGTAAGTATGACGGTCCTTCTCAAATGAACCGCTGAAGCGGGCGGCAGCACGTGGCGACACGGTGTCTTTGGAAAGCGTTGTTTTACGAACGATGCAATTCGGTCCGGCACCGCTCTTCAGAGTACGGCGCGTCACAATCTGAGCGACCGTTTTCGCGTCCCATTGGCATGAAAAGCTTACGACACCGACTTCCTCCGTTGCCAAGTCTTCTCGTGTTTGAAGCGGCTGCTCGAACTTCGAACTTCACGCGCGCCGCTACCGAATTGCACGTCACTCAGGCGGCGGTGAGCAAGCAAATCAGAATGCTTGAGGAGGGGCTTGGCTTCAAGTTATTCCAGGGTCCTAACGGACGTGTTGTGCTCACTCCTCGCGGGAAACAGCTCCAAAATAAAGTAAGTTCGGCTTTCAATTATCTGGCCGATGCGGTCGAAGAAATCGGCGTAGCAAATTTGAGGGTCTCCGTTACCCTTGCAGCGAACAGCGCAGTTTCCCACTATTGGTTGGACAGGTACTCCGGGCGTTCTGAACGGCGGCCTCAAAAGCGAGGTGCAACACTTATCTCGTATAAGGTGTTGCATTGCCCGACACAACTACTTCATACCAGCACCTTCAACCTGAAGAACGCCTCGCCATCGCAAGGCTACGATTGCAGGACGTGAGCATTCGGGCCATGGCCCTAATGCTCGGGCGCTCGCCCTCCACCGTGAGCCGTGAACTGACGCGCAACAGCTCTCCTGCTGGCTACGCATCAGTGCCAGCTCAAGCGCTGTTAGATAGCCGTGTAAATGGTTTCATGCGATACGTGCTGGGCGGGGTCGGTCGGAGACATCCGCCTAAGTGTGTCCGATATCTGCTGAGGTGACCACTTCCAGTCCAGCAACGTGAGCACAATCCGCCAGCGAACGCCTTGCGTGCAAAGGGTTGGCTTGCTGAGGCGAGCGTGGCGGCGAAGACCTCGAATGGCGAATGGAACGCGTGGGTTGCGCGCGGCCGGTTGTTCAGGCTGTCGGCGATAGCATCGAGTTCGTCCTGTGTGTAGACCGAGAGGTCGGTTCCTTTGGGCAAGTATTGTCTCAGCAAGCCGTTGGTGTTTTCACATGTGCCGCGTTGCCAGGGGCTATGGGGGTCACAGAAGTACACCCCCACGCCGGTGGCCGCGGCGAGTTCCTGATGGCACGTAAGTTCCTTGCCCTGGTCATAAGTGAAGCTCTGGCGCAGGGGTTCAGGAATCGAGTTGAGTTTGGCCGAGAAGCCCGTCAGAGCCGAGGCGGCGGTAGCATCGTCCATCTTGGCAAGCAGCACCAGCCGGCTGGTGCGCTCAACCAGCACGCCAACGGAGGATTGGTTCCCAGCGCCTTTTATAAAGTCGCCTTCCCAGTGGCCAGGCAGCAGGCGGTCCTCGATTTCGGGCGGGCGTACGTGAATACTCACCATGTCGGGAATCTGCCCGCGTCGGTCTGTGCCGCGCGTGCGCGACATGCGGGTGTTGTGGCCGTGGCGCAGGCAGGCAATCAACTGGCGGCGCAATTCGCCACGCGGCTGAGCGCTTGGCGGGGCCGCGACCAACCCTACGGCGGGCGGCCTCAAGGCGCTAAACATTACCCCCCTGTTGCACCTCGGCTTGAAACCGCCCTCGGGGATTACCTTTGCTGATTTGCCGCTGAAGTCATATTTAAGCCCGTCAGACCCTTCACGGCATCATCATTTTGCCGGCCTGCAGGTGCGGACGCCGCCACAGCCCTCACGTCCGTTGACCGTTGATCTCCTGTGGCGCAGTCCATCGCTGTTCCGCCGCGGTCACCGCAGGCGACGAGCACGTCAGCGACGTATCCCTGCCAAAAGATTGGTGATCCGACTGACGAACGTGCTATCTCACGATTCGCCGGCGGCGCCGAAATGCGTCGGGCGTTTCTTTATACGCTTTTTTGAACCACCGACTAAAGTGAGCAGCGTCCGCAAAGCCGCACTCGTTTGAAATCTGCGCAATGCCTCGATCGGAGTTGAGCAAAAGCCAATGACCATGTGCAAGCCTGATATTTCGCCACGTATCCGCGGGAGTGTCGCTTCCATATTTCGTAAAGAGACGACTCAACTCACGTTCGCTGCATCCGACTTTTTCGGCGAGATCGCTGATCGAGATTGGAGCCGCGATATGCCGCTCCATGATTTCGACCGCGGTCTCTACTTTGCGATTCCCGCATGTGGCCAATTGACCATATGGGCGGTGCGGAAAGCGTGACGCCGATCGTTGATGCTCGATGAGAAGTGAAGTAAACCCCTTTACCGCCCGAGCCTTCCCACATCGCTCACCGATTACGTGAAAAGCTAGATCGAGAGCCGATGTCCCGCCTAGGCACGTCATGACGCCACGGTCACTAACATACATCTCATCGGATACCGATTCTACGTCTGGAAAAAGTCGTCGAAACGCCGCCTGATGCTCATGGTGTACTGCGCAGCGTCGCCCGGCGAGCAACCCGAGGTCCGCTAGGATAAAGCTGCCAGTACAGAGTCCGACAATACTGATGCCCGCCTCGTAGGCTCGGCGGATATAGTCCCGAGACACCTGATCAAGTTCAAGACAATCCGGCAGCAGCCCTCCTGCCACGACGATGAAGTTCAAGCTATCGAAGTCGCCCAGTTTTCCGTCGGGAAGAATCTGTGATCCACAGCTTGCTTGGATCGGCTTTTGAGGATCTGCAGCCAGAGTCTTCCAGGTGCAATAAATCTGGCGGCTGTGGTCTGCTTCGTCCGCTGCATGGCGAAGACTGTCGATAAACGCAGCAAACGGCAAGAGCGTAAACTTCGGGCAAAGAATAAAGGCCGCTCGGATGTCTGGCTCGATGCCAGTCAACGCAGGGGGTTTCACTTCTTGGTTATCTGCTGCGATCAGTAACTGGTCTCGCTTCATGAACGGATGCCTGGTGTCGGTTGCACGAACCCGGACGACACCAAGAAATCGCCCAACCTGATCGCCAAAAAATAGGGGCAGGTCAGGCTGAAAGATTCATTGGATTGTCCGTTTTGTTCAATACTAGCTCACATTTGGCCCGAAGACATCCCTCATCGCGCCTTGAGAGCGGCGCACGACGCTGGTTCTTTACAGACCTTCTTCGCTGGTGCCCCGTCAGCGGTGACATAACCATGTCGAGCCAGCATACGAGAGCCCGACTTATGTCAGCCTACGGAAATTGGCCGTTATGAAGCCAACGAGTCATTCACCCAGATATGCCGCTTTGACTTTTGGATCATCGAGCATTTGCTTCGCGTCGCCAGACATGGTCACCGCGCCTGAATCCATCACATAGCCCCGGTCAGCAGCCTGCAAGGCAAGTCGAGCATTCTGTTCGACGAGCATCACCGTGATCCCTTCCTTCGAGATCTCCCGGACTACTTCGAAAATCTTCTCGACCATGATCGGCGACAGTCCCATTGACGGCTCATCAAGCAGCAGCAGCTTCGGCTTTGAGATAACTGCACGTGCCATCGCCAGCATCTGTTGTTCACCGCCCGACAGCGTACCGGCCAGCTGCGTCGCGCGTTCCTTCAAGCGCGGGAAGAAACCGAACATCCTCTCGACGTCATTCTTAACGCCGTCAATATCGCTCCGCAGATACGCACCCATCTGCATGTTCTCGACGATCGACATACGTGCGAAGATGCCACGTCCTTCAGGCACCATCGCGAGACCGCGCCTCAGAAGCTCATGCGGGGGCACGCCTTTGATCGACTGACCCATGTACTCGATGTCGCCTGCCGAGTAAGGCTTCAGACCCGTGATCGCCTTCATCGTCGTGGTCTTGCCAGCGCCGTTCGCGCCGATCAGTGTGACCAGTTCGCCATGTGCAATCTCGAGGTCAACGCCTTTCACCGCCTGAATGCCGCCGTAGTTGACCTGAAGGCCCTTGATTTTTAACATTGCCGTAGCCATCAGTGGACCCCCGCACCCAGATAAGCCTCGATCACTTTCGGGTCCTTTTGCACGTCCTGCGGCAGACCTTCGGCGATCACCTTGCCATAGTCGAGCACTGTCATCCGGTTGCACAGGCCCATCACCAGTTTCACGTCGTGCTCGATCAGCAGAATGGTCTTGCCGTCCGCGCGGATCTTATCGAGCAGCCTCGTCAGTTCGACCTTTTCCGTTGCGTTCATGCCGGCTGCCGGTTCGTCGAGCGCGAGCAGCTTCGGGTCGGTCGCCAATGCGCGGGCAATTTCCAAACGGCGCTGATGGCCATACGACAGGTTGCGCGACGTGTAATCCGCATACTGTAAGACGCCGACGTATTCAAGCAGTTCGAGCGCGCGCTCCTTAATCTCGCGTTCTTCGCGACGCTCGGCGGGTGTCTGGAACACCGCGCCCAATAAGCCATGCTTTGTACGAACGTGACGGCCGACCATCACGTTCTCCAGCGCGGTCATGCCGCCGAACAGTCGAATGTTCTGGAACGTCCGCGCGATGCCAGCTTTCGCTACTTGATAGACGGCTGTCGGCGTGTAGTTCGTGCCATCGAGCTTGAACTCGCCTGAGTCTGGGGTGTACAGGCCGGTGATCACGTTAAAGAATGTGGTCTTGCCTGCGCCGTTCGGCCCGATCAGACCGTAAATCGTTCCTTCTTCGATCTTAAGGCCAACATCCGACAATGCTTGAAGACCGCCGAAGCGTTTGTTCACGCTCTGCACGGACAGACGAATTTTCTTGTCGCTCACGTGTATTCTCCAATCCGGGTCGTTAGGCACGCACCGGCTTTTTGCCGCTACGTTTCGCGATCTTCGCGATTTTGTCTTCGTGCTTTGGAGAAGGCCACAGACCTTCCGAGCGGTACAGCATGATCAGCACCATAGCGAGCGCGTACACCAGTTGTCGGATCACTTCCGTATCGACGACTTCATGACCGAAGATCATGTGCTGCAGCGGACCCATCGTCGAGCGCAGGAATTCGGGCAACACGGCGAGCAGTACCGCGCCGAGAATGACACCCGGGATGTGACCCATGCCGCCCAGCACCACACAGGCCAGTAAGACGATCGATTCAGGCAGCGTGAATGATTCCGGGGACACGAAGCCCTGGAACGCGCCGAACATCGCGCCGGACAGGCCGCCGAACGACGCGCCCATCGCGAAGGCCAGCAGCTTAATGTCGCGTGTGTTGATGCCCATTGCCTTTGCGGCGATTTCGTCCTCGCGGATGGCGGCCCATGCGCGGCCGATACGCGAATGCTGCAGACGCGTACAGACCCAGATCACGAACAAAGCGCACAGCACGAACAAGTAGTAATACAGATACACCGAAGGGAACTTGAAGCCCAGAAACTCGTGCGTCTGAGCGAGGCTGAACTCCCCGACATGAACGGGAGCGATGCCCGTGATGCCCTTAGGGCCGTTAGTGATGTTGACCGGACGATCAAGATTGTTCATGAAAATCCGGACGATTTCCCCAAAGCCAAGGGTCACGATCGCGAGATAGTCGCCGCGCAAACGAAGCGTCGGTGCGCCGAGTAGCACGCCGAAGGTCGCCGCGAGCGCCATCGCGATCGGCACGATGATGAAAAACGGGAAATGAAGCCCGGTCGGCGCGAGCGCCGCGATCCATTCGAACTGCGACGACAGGTGCGGCGACGACAGCAAGGCTGCCGTGTACGCGCCTACCGCGTAGAACGCGATGTAGCCCAGGTCGAGCAGGCCGGCGAAGCCGACCACCACGTTTAGACCTAGTGAGAGCATCACATACAGCATCGCGAAGTCCAGCACGCGAACCCAGTAGTTACCGCCCGTAGCGCCGATGACTATGGGTGCGACGATCACAAACACGGCGGTGATGATGCCCACTGTGAGTGTCTTCTTCAGACTCCGTTCAGGGATGAGCGTTGTGGACGGCTCAATTCGCGGGACCGAGGTCATGGCATGTCTCCAATATCTATGCGATTCATTTCATCTTTGGACGAGCCGCGCAGCATGCATGCTCCGCAAGCTTGCCAGTTGTCAACAGCGCCACTTCAGGCGCGATCCGCAACACGTTCGCCCAGCAAACCCGATGGACGGAACACCAGTACGATGATCAGCACGATGAATGCGAAAACGTCCTGATAGTTACTGCCGAACACGCCACCCGTGAGGCTGCCGATGTACCCAGCGCCCAACTGCTCGATTAGACCGAGAACGACGCCACCAACCATCGCGCCGCCAAGATTGCCGATCCCACCGAGTACCGCCGCGGTGAACGCCTTCAGGCCAGGGATGAAGCCCATGTAGAAGTGTGCGTTACCGTATTCCGACGCGATCATCACACCCGCCAGCGCAGCGAGTGCCGAGCCGATCATGAACGTCGCCGAGATCACGAAGTTCGGGTTCACGCCCATCAGCGACGCGACGCCCGGGTTCTCAGCGATCGCGCGCATCGCGCGGCCGAGCTTCGTCTTGTGCACGAGCAGCAGTAGGCCTGCCATCACGAGGAATGCGACCACGATGATCACGATCTCGGTCATCGAAATGACGGCGCCCGGCGTCGTGTCGGTGGCCTTAATCACGTTTAGCGGATCGGTCGGCAGCAACTGCGGAAACGGCAGCGGGTTACGCGACCAGATCATCATCGCAAGGGTCTGCAGCAGGATCGACACGCCGATTGCCGTAATCAGCGGTGCGAGTCGCGGCGCCTTACGCAATGGACGATACGCGAGCCGCTCGATCGTATAGCCGACGGCGGCACAGACAACCGCCGCGATGGCCAGCGCGATACAGAGCGTCGGCACGTTGCCCAGCCCTGGAAAATGGTTCTGCAACACCCCAATGGCCGACAGTGCGACCATCGCGCCCACCATCAGCACGTCGCCGTGCGCAAAGTTGATGATGCCCAGGATGCCGTACACCATCGTGTAGCCCAGTGCGATGATGGCGTAGACGCTGCCAAGCACCAGTCCGTTGAGGATCTGCTGGATGAAGATGTCCATATCGTTCCGAAAAATGAGTGATCAACAGAAACACCGTCCAACCGCGGCGCTCGTGACGGAGCGACGAGCCGTCTATTCGATGTATGGGACGCGAGCTTAGGCGACAGCAAAGCATGCGACGGCCGGAACCGGCTCGACGAAAATCAACAAGTTTCCCCCGGATTGTCTGCGAGCCCGTCGCACGTTTGACGTTCTTGTAAAACGTCAAAACCCTCGCGCCAAGGGAGAACCGGTCGCGGGCGCCAGGGTAGGACTCGCAGCCTTGAAGCGATCGTGCGCATACCTCGCAAGTGAAGATGCGAAATCAATTCACAGCAGAAACTCGTCTTCCAGACAAACCGCAATCTGCAGCAGTTGTTAGCTGTATGGTGAGAGCGATACTACCGGGCCTGAATTGAGCCAGTATTGAAGGTAGCAGACCAATTGTTGAAGATTTTGGTTGCTACGTGTTTTCACTGAGGTCAAACAAGCAGCGCCACTTGGCCTCTGAATAGGACACCGATTGCAGGACATGCGCGGCTGCCGCGTGGCAACTGGTCGCTCGCGGCAGTATCCCAAGGGCGGGTGGGGGTGCTGCTCATCGCACGCAGAGGACATAGTTCTGGACGCCGAAACGCAGATGTCGCCCGGGCCCTTCAACCGTGCGCATGAGTGGAAAGCGCACAATACTATGGAAAGCGCACAATACTGCAAAACCCTTTCAGCACCTAACGCGGAGACGGCAATCGCATCGCACATAGGGAAAACACTCTATGTCGGAAAACTACAATGGGTCGTCCGTTCCGTTCAATACGTCCGTGCGGTCGATTGGTTAGCATTCGTCCTAGAACTTGCCGCAAAGAAGTTTCGCGGTTGGGGTTACGGGATGTCTTTCCCCGCGCGCCGTTGGTCCTGTACGTGGAGATTTCCTGTGAGAACGCGTTCAACGCGTCGCGCGTGTGGCCACAGGACCGCATGTCGTGCACAGCTAACAGCTAAGACAGATATGTCGCTTGGAAACTACCCTCAACTGCTCGCGCCCCGCTGAGCGGAGAAAGCATGAAAATCGTTGACATCAAGACCACGCCGTTGCTCATTCCATACACCCGCCCTTACTATTGGGCGCACGGTGTCATCCGCGGTGCGAGCGTCATCCTTGTCGAAGTACATACCGACGAGGGTATCGTCGGCTACGGAGAATCGATTGCGTCGCCTTCGCCTACGGCGATCGCTGCCTATATTCAAGAGGCGGCGAAACTATGTATTGGACGAAATCCATTTGGAAATGCTCGTCTCATGGCTGAGGCGTATCAACGCCTCTTCCAGGGACTCGGCACCTGCAGTTCACCCCGCTTTTCCGGACAGGTTTTCGCGGGGCTCGAAATGGCTCTGTGGGACGTCATGGGCAAGGCAACCGGTCAACCGGTACATGCTCTTCTCGGTGGCGCCGTGCGAGATGAGATTCGGTACTTCGGCTTTGCACAAGGCGAATCCACGCAGGAGGTCGTAAAGGACGCAGTTAGCCTGGTCGACAAGGGTTTTGACGTCATTTACTTCAAGGTAGGTCTGGGCGACGCACTAGACCTGGAAACGGCACGGGCCGTTCGCAACGCGGTTGGGCCTAATATCCGCATGCGCGTCGATCCCAATGAGCATTGGACGCCCATCCGCTTGTCGAAAATGGCGCGCGAACTCCTGCCTCTTGGCGTGGAGGTCATCGAGCAGCCGACTCACTGCGAAAGCGTTTCTGTCCTTGCGCAAGTGCAACGAACCAGCCCGATCCCGATCTCCGCGGACCAGTCGGTGTTCACACCCTTCGACGCTTTCGACGTTTGCCGGCAGCAGGCTGCGGACATGATTGTTGTCGGACTTCATGAGACTGGCGGGTTGACCCGAATGTCGAAGATCGCCCATATCGCCGAGGCCGCAGGAATCAACGTCTGCATTCACGGCCTTTACGAGACAGGAATCACAACCGCAGCCTCTAATCAGATTGCTGCAACCATTCCGAACCTGGATGACGCAAATCAGCATATGACCCGGTTCCTGGAATGGGACATCGTCGCTTCGCCAGATCTGACTCCGAACAATGGGAGTTTGCCTGTCCTCAAAGCGCCAGGTCTCGGTTTTGAAATCGACTGGGACGCTGTAGAACGCAGTAAGCAAGCAATCTCGCAAGCGAGTTAGCGAGAAAGAGACGTGCTTTAACTAGCTTAAGGAACCCGCAGGAAGAGTCATGAATATTGACGATAAGGAATCCGAATCTTCGTACAGGTCTTTGGAAAGATTGTTTCCGGAGTCGATGATGGTTCATACCATGCATGTGCTCTGCCTTGCGCAATTTCTCGTTCTTTCGCGCATGCTTTCGTGTCTTGCGGGGTATGACCATACGTTGAAGTCACTTCAGGGTACACGGGACGGCGAAATGCTCCATCAACGCATTGTGTTGATCGGCATCAGTGAGCGCGAGGCAAAGAGTATCAAATTGCGACTGTCTCAGTGCGAAGGGGTTGTACGGGTGCAAATTGAACACCTCATCCGTCGAGTACAAGCGGATTAACGTTGATCTAGCGGACGCGTGTGGCCGAGCACGCGCAATCTCGGCGTGAGGAGATGGCAGCGGTGGAGTGGTAGAGGGCCCCGACTGACGTTCTCAAATTCTTGGTTTGTAAAGGCTTGCCTTTACGTGTAGTTCATTGCGGGGAAAGCCAAATGGGCTGGAAAAATTACTCTCTCTTAAGCTTGGTGTCCGGAGCGCTGACAGGCCATAAGCACTGGCAAGCAGCATGGCGCTCTCCTGCTCCGAAACGCCATTACGACGTGGTGATCATCGGCGGCGGGGGCCACGGGTTGGCCACTGCATACTACCTTGCCAAGGAGCATGGCGTCACCAATGTCGCGGTCATCGAAAAGGGCTGGATCGGGGGCGGAAACACCGGGCGTAATACCACCAACGTTCGCTCGGATTATATGTTCCCTGAAAGTGCGGCGTTGTACGACCTCGCCTTGAGGCTGTACGAGGGCATGTCCAAAGACGTTAACTTCAACATCATGCTGTCTCAGCGAGGATGGGTCACGCTCATTCATAACCATCATCAGATGGAATCCGCATACCACAAGGCAAATTGGCTCCGTTGCAATAACGTAGACGGGGAAATTATCGATCGCGAGACCGTTCAACAAATGATGCCGCATCTGAACTTGGATGCTAACCCACGCCACCCGGTCTTGGGGGCGTTCTTGCAGCGGCGCGGCGGGACCATTCGGCACGACGCTGTAGCGTGGGGATACGCGCGAGCCGCAGACCGCCTGGGTGTCGACATCATCCAGAATTGTGAAGTGAAAGAGTTCGTTAAGTCAGGCGACAAAATCACCGAGATCATTACAACGCAAGGAAAAATCTCGTGTGAGCGCGTCGGTATGGCAGTCGCGGGACATTCGAGCGTCATCGCACAACAAGCGGGATTTTCCCTTCCGGTTACCAGCCGGCCACTACAGGCAATGGTTTCTGAACCAGTTAAGCCATTGCTTGACCATGTGGTCATCTCGCCCGGGACTGGCGTGTATATCAATCAGACCCAGAAGGGCGAGCTGGTGATGGGCGGCGTCTTGGATCTATACCACTCGTATGCCCAGCGAGGTAACTTCCCGACGATCGAGAAGGTGGTTACCTCTGCCGTCGAAATGTTTCCTATCGTTGGCCAGTTGCGGCTGATGCGACATTGGGCTGGGATCGTGGATATTGTTCCAGACAGCTCGCCGATTCTCGGGCCTACACCCGTCGACAACATGTTCATCAACTGTGGTTGGGGTACTGGGGGCTTCAAGGCGATTCCCGCTGGCGGCATGCTCCTCGCCCATTCGCTCGGCACGGGGCGCACTCATCCCCTTGCGGAGAAATTCGGCTTGGACCGCTTCCGCAGCAACCGCCTCATCGATGAAGGCGCTGCTGCAGGTATTGCACATTGACGGCAGGAAATCATGATCATTATTCGATGTCCTCACTGCGGTGAGATCCGTTCGGAAGAAGAGTTGGTGTATGGGGGCGAAGCAGATGTTATGCGCCCGCCCAATCCCGACGCCGTAACCGACGAGCAATGGACCGACTATCTATTCATGCGCAACAACCCTAAGGGGTTGCTGGTCGAGCAATGGTGCTGCGCCGCCGGATGTGGTCAGTGGTTCAAAGTCGAACGCGACACTGTTAGCCACCGAGTGGGTGCCGCGTACGGCTTTGAATACGTAATGAGCAATGTCGAGGAGCCTGCACGATGAGCCAGACCGTTCAAAGTCACCGTCTGATCGATGGCGGAGTCATCGATCGTTCCCGCACGGTGAGCTTTACCTTCAATGGCGTACGCATGAAGGGGCATCCGGGTGACACGCTCGCCTCGGCATTGATTGCTAATGGCGTGAGCTTGGTCGCCCGCAGTTTCAAATACCATCGTCCCCGAGGCCTCTATGGCGCCGGGCTCGAAGATCCCAACTCGATGTTGGCTGTCCGCGACGGCTACGCTTATTACCCAGCTCTGCGCGCAGGTCAGATTCGCTTGGTCGAAGGACTGCGCGCCAACTCTGTGAGCGGCTGGCCGTCGACCAATTTTGACTTCGGCGCCGTGGCCCAGCTTGCGTCCAAATTCCTCGTTGCCGGCTTCTATTACAAGACCTTCAAGTGGCCTGATTGGAAGCTCTTTGAGCCAGGTATCCGCCGAACGACTGGTTTCGGCCTGCCCGAGGCGACGGCGGATCGTAATTTTGTCCAACACCGCCATGCTTGTTGCGACGTCTTGGTAATCGGCGGCGGCCCGGTGGGACTTGCCGCAGCTAGTGCGCTGCTTAACGCAGGTCTTAACGTGTTCGTGGTTGACGATCAACCGGTGTTGGGCGGATCCTGCCTCTGGGAAACGGCAAAGATTGACGGTCAATCGGCGCGTGCGTGGAGTGCGACGATTGTGCGAGACATGAACGCACGCGCAGGGTTTACAGTGCTTCCCGCCACGACTGTGACCGGAGCGTATGAGAACAACGTCTTCACGCTCACCCAATCAATCGGTGATGACCGGGGCGTGCGAGGCGAGTGTCACTGGAAGGTTAGTGCGCAGCACGTCATTATGGCCACGGGAATGGTCGATCGGCCTATGCTTTTTCATGGCAACGATCGTCCTGGAATCATGCTGTCGTCAGCGGTACGTCGCCTCATTGGAGAGTTCGCGGCAGCTCCGGCGAAGGAACTCGCGGTGTACACCAACAATGACAGCGCATACCTGACAGCCCTTGAAGCGCAGCGTGCCGGCATCAAGGTTGCTGCCATTATTGACACGCGCAAGCAGGCCCAAGCCGTGCATGCCAAGGACGCCTTGGCACAGGCGATTCCCTGTTTCTTCGAGAGTCAGATTGAGAAGACGTCAGGGTACAAACGACTGTCCAGCGTCACCATTCGCGACGTCGGAAGGAAGAGCCGCACCCTTCGTTGCGATGGGCTCGCTGTTTCAGGCGGATGGACACCGTTGATCCACCTCGCAGCCCATCGTGGCGTCAAACCAGTGTACGACTACGAAAACGGAACCTTCGTATGCCGTGATGCGCCGCCAAACTGGTTTATCGTCGGCGGAGCAAACGGCACCGTCGATCTCGATCATTCGATAGACGAAGCGGTCAAGGCTTCGGCAGCCATCGCAGCAGAGCGGAAGGTAAGCGTACGGGCGAGCGTCCCGGGTGTCGTTTCACGTACTTTCGGCTCAGTCACTGCCGTGTTCAAGCCAAGTTGCGGCTCGGCAAGCAAGATGTGGGTCGATTTGCAGAACGACGTTAAGGTGTCGGATGTTGAACTCGCCGCACGTGAAAATTACGTTTCGGTAGAACACCTCAAACGCTACACGACCCTCGGCATGGGAACAGACCAAGGCCGCACCTCCAACGTGAATGGTCTTGCCGTCATGGCCGCCATGACTAGCCGGGAGATTGGCGCCGTTGGGACGACGACCTTCCGACCGCCTTATACCGCGGTTCGCATGAGCACGATTGCCAATGCGCGCACCGGCGATCGATATCAGCCCCGCCGCTACCTGCCGGCAGATGCTGTTCATCGCGAACTCCGCGGACTCATGGAAGACTTCGGTTGGGAGCGGGCGGACTGGTATGGCGTCAACGGCAATGATCGCGAAAATGCAGTTGCTGCCGAGATGTCGGCCGTCCGCAACCATGTCGGTGTCTTCGACGGTTCGTCGCTTGGCAAGATCGAAGTCACCGGACCCGACGCGGGGGAGTTTCTGGCGAAGTTCTACGTCTCGAATATTGCGACGTTAAAGCCAGGACGCATTCGCTATTCGGTCATGTTGCGAGAAGACGGCGTTATCTTCGATGACGGAGTCGTGACCTGCATCGGAGAAAACCACTTTCTGGCGGGTCCGTCCTCTGGCAATGCTGAAGCAGTCGCCGCGTGGTTCGAGCGCTGGCGTCAGACCGAATGGCCGAACATGCGCGTCGCAATTTCGCCAGTCACATCCAACTGGGCCTCCATTGCAATCGCGGGCCCACAGGCGCGAGAACTGTTACGTAAGCTGGAACCGGATTTCGACATCTCGCACGAAGCATTTCCGCATATGGACTTCCGCGAAGGCAAGCTTTGCGGTGTTGCCGCACGCGTGGCGCGAATCAGCTACACCGGAGAACTACAGTATGAGATCTCGGTTCAGGCGCGCTTCGCAGCGGCTCTGATGCGCGTGATCCTTGATCAGGGGAAGCAATTGGGGGTGCGTCCGATCGGTATGGAAGCTTGGTTGCGCCTCCGCCTCGAAAAGGGGTACTTGCACCTTGGCTCAGACACCAATGGGCGCACAACGCCTCTTGATGTCGGTATGGCTTCGATTGTTTCGAAGCGAAAAGGTGACTTCATCGGTAAGCGCTCACTCATCCTTCCGTTCGCGACTAGCCACGAGCGCGAGCAATTGGTTGGTCTGACTGCAGTCGACGGCAAGCTTCGCGTCGGTGGCCGGGTGATGGCAAACGGTCACGAATCTGTCCCTTGTCCGACGGTTGGGTACGTGACTTCCGCCTGTGAAAGTCCATCAGTCGGAAAATCAGTTGGCCTCGCCCTAATCGAGCAGGGCTACCAGCGCGACGGTGAAACGGTGTCCGTGTACTGCAACGGCGAAATCGTTCGCTGCAAGATTTGCAGCCCGACCTTCTATGACCCGAGCAATGAGAGGTTGCAAGCGTGAATCTCAAACCTGATACAGCACTTGGCTTTGCTTTCGGCGGGGCGGCGGCCGTTCACGGCTTCGACCCTGAATTTGTCACGCTGACCGAGCGCTCCGATATTGGATGCGTTCTCGTCAATTGCGCCTTCGACGTAAAGGATGTCGCCTCGTCGGTTGGCAGCGCGCTTGGTTTGGCGCTTCCGTCAGACGCGGTCGTTGCGACAGGAAAGGGAAACATCTTCGCGCTTTGGCTGACGCCACGCTCGTGGCTGATCCACTGCCCGGTTGCCGAAGAGTTCGCGATCATCACGCGAATTAACGCTACCTTCCCCGATAAGCGCGTACACGCTTCGGCCTTCACCGATTATCTGACGTGGCTTGAAATCGCTGGAAAAGACGCTCACAAGATACTAACGTCTGGAGGCTTTGTGTCGCTCGAAATCGACGGTCTGCAAATCGGGCAAGCGAAGCGCACGATCCTCGCGAGCGTTCCGGTGGTGGTGGTTCGAAACGCAAAGGACCGTTGGACGCTGGGGGTCGAGCGCAGCCGGACGGCCTATTTTGTCGACTTTCTCAGGCAATCAGCGAAGCAAGAGCGGGGAGTGTCGCTGCAAGCAAGCTGAAATTTGCCCTCCGGCGTGCGCAGGAGGGCGCTTCTCTGAAAGCTCTTCGGGCGATTCCGTAGCAGACGCGGAGGAATCAACCGCCTAACGCGGGCGGAAGAGCCACCTCCATAAGAACCTGACATCTACTGTGCTCACACATTTCTGAAGGAAATTGCTATGTCGAACAACCTGGAACAATTACAGGCACTCGTTGCGGAGTCGATCGCCGCAGATGAAGATGTGTTCGCGTCCATCGCGCGGGAACTTGGGCGTCAGCAGGACCAGATTGAACTCATCGCATCTGAAAACATCGTCTCGACAGCCGTACTTGCGGCTCAGGGCTCCGTGCTCACGAACAAGTATGCCGAGGGCTACCCGGGGCGTCGGTATTACGGTGGCTGCGAATACGTTGACGTTGCCGAAGACATCGCCATCCACCGCGCCAAGAAGCTCTTTGGATGCGAATATGCAAATGTCCAACCGCATTCCGGTGCGCAAGCAAACGCTGCAGTGATGTTTGCACTGCTTCAGCCGGGCGACACCATCCTCGGTATGTCGCTGGCCGCTGGTGGCCACCTCACACACGGTGCCCCGCCGACCCTTTCTGGGAAGTGGCTTAAAGCCATCGGCTACGGCGTGCGACAGGAAGATGCATTGATCGACTACGACGAGGTCGAAAGACTCGCAAACGAGCACCGTCCGAAGGTGATTATTGCTGGTGGCTCCAGCTATCCCCGAATCATCGACTTCGCCCGCTTCCGGGCAATCGCGGATGCAGTCGGCGCATATCTGATGGTCGACGCGGCTCACTACGCTGGGCTCATTGTCGCGGGCGTCTATCCGTCCCCGTTCCCGCACGCCCACATTGTAACTTCGACTACTCACAAGACTCTTCGCGGGCCACGTGGCGGCCTGATTCTCACCAATGACGAAGCGCTCGCGAAAAAGATCAATTCGGCCGTTTTCCCCGGCTTGCAGGGTGGACCGCTGATGCACGTGATCGCGGCCAAGGCCGTCGCGTTCGGCGAAGCACTGTCCCCCGCGTTTCGCGACTACGCGGCGTCGGTTGTTGAGAACGCCAAGGCTTTGGCCGCGCGTCTAGCCAACCACGGGGCGACGATCGTCTCTGGTGGCACTGACAGCCACATTGTCCTGGTCGATCTTCGTCCACTAGGTGTGACGGGCAAGGACGCCGAAATTGCGCTTGAACACGCCGGACTGACATGCAACAAGAACGGCATTCCCTTCGACCCCGAGCGCCCGGCCATCACCTCAGGCGTGCGACTTGGCACCGCAGCTGGCACGACTCGTGGCTTCGGCGTTACAGAGTTTGAACAAATCGGCGACTGGATCGTTGAGGTGCTCAAGTCTGTCTCGGCCAAGAGCGCAAGCGGTGAAGCTCAGGCGGTTGCTTCGAAAGTTCGAGGCGAAGTCAAGCAGCTGTGCGACCAATTCCCGCTTTACGTTCGCCATCAACAGTAATGCAAAGCGGCGCATGGCGCCGCGAGAGCGCATCAGTTCGGTATATGCACCGTTAAAAAATGCACGAATTTTGGAGGTAGGAACATGTCAGTCGTAGATGTCGGTTTGACGGTGCACGCGCCGGCTTCCAGCGAGATCCAAACTGCAGCGGCAGGATCAGATCGCTTCGTGCTGACGGTGACCAGCCGCGGTGCGCTTGGTCTTGTAGGCGCTATCGGTGGCTTTTTGGCCGAGCGCTATTGCGACATCACGGAGATGTCGCAATATGACGATCTCGATGCAGACCGTTACTTCTCACGTGTCGTGTTCCGAGCGCGCGGTGAACAACCGCAGACTCTCCAGAGTCTTCGCGAGGCGTTCGAACGTATCGCTCGAAAGTTCGAGATGCAATGCAGCATTCAGACTCAGGCATACCGTCCACGCGTTCTGATCATGGTGTCGAAAGCCGATCATTGCCTTGAGGATCTCCTCTATCGCGTGAGGACTGGAGACCTTCGAATGGACGTGAGTGCAATCGTCTCGAACCATGACGCTCTTCGACCAGCAGCAGAACGACATGGCATCCCATTTTATGTTTTGCCGGTCACTCCCGAAACGAAGGCGGCGAAAGAAGCCGAGTTGCTTAAGATTGTCGAGGAAACAGCGAGCGAGCTAGTCGTGCTTGCGAGATATATGCAGGTTCTCTCGAATGATCTCTGCGAAAAGCTGGCAGGGAGGGCTATCAACATCCATCATTCGCTGCTACCAAGCTTCAAGGGGGCGATGCCTTACCGTCAGGCGCACGACCGGGGGGTGAAATACATCGGCGCCACCGCACATTACGTTACGCCTGATCTGGACGAAGGCCCGATCATTGAGCAGGCAGTCGAGCGAGTCGATCACGTTTATTCGGCGAACGAGCTTGCAGCAGTTGGCAGAGACCTGGAATGCCTTGCATTGGCGAAAGCCGTCCGCTACCACATCGAGCGAAAGGTTTTCCTCAGTGGAACTCGAACCATCGTGTTCCGGTAATGAGGCGTGAGATGAGGTCGTCAAATCTCGATTACGTGATGATGGATCAGTCCGGCGTCACCGGGGGCTTTCCGGATGCCGTGTGCAAGATTTTTGTAACGGGACTGCGTGTCAACGTTCGCGTCGGTGTGTTTCCGCATGAGGAACTTGGACCGCAACCTCTCGTTATCGACGCCGAGTTGAGGTACATCAATGCGTTACCGACAACCGACGACTACATCGATTACGACGCCTATTGCACAGCGCTCGTCGAGTTCTTGACTGCCAAGGGGCACACAAAGCTGCTCGAGACGCTGGCGGTGGATATAGCGGTGTGGTCCTTCCGGAAGTTCGAGGTGCTTGAGGCCATCCACCTAAGTATCCACAAGCCGAAGCTCAGAAAGGATGTCGATAGGCTCGGGATCACGTTTGCATGGACCCGTTCGTTCTTCAGCAAGGTGGCAACTGGCGCCGTTTGATCACCGACGATCCAAACAGCAGCTAAACGAGAAGGCAGTACGGCGCGCAAGAGCAGTCACCAGTTCGTTTCTCTAATGCAGTTTTCCTGAGCCTTCCATGATCAGCGCATTCGATTTGTTTAAAGTGGGAATCGGTCCTTCGTCGTCTCACACGGTAGGACCCATGGTGGCGGCTAAGCGGTTTCGCGATGGCCTCGATTCTCGAACGTCGCGTATTTCGGCTGAGCTGTTTGGATCGCTCGCCTGGACCGGACATGGTCATGGTACCGACGCAGCGATCTGCCTCGGTCTTTTAGGCGAAGACCCGACGCACGTTGATCCCGATGCAGTGCTCGATCTTGTCGCATCGCTGGAGCGAACGAAACAGCTTTCGCTTCCAAGCGGCGGATTAGCTTCGTTCGACCCAAAGTCCGACTTGGTATTTGATTTCGATACGCTTTTGCCAGGGCACACGAATGGCATGCGCTTTCGTGCGTTTGATGACGATAATGCCATACTCGTCGAGACAGTGGCCTATTCCATTGGTGGAGGATTTGTCACCATCGAAGGGGAGCAACCATCGACAGTTTCGCAGACCCCGGCTCCTTATCCGTTTCATAGCGGCGCCCAGATCCTGGAGACATGTAAGCGCACCGGACTCACGATCGCGGAATTGCAGCGAGAGAACGAACTGGGCCTGCGTACGATGAAAGAGATCGATGCAGGTTTGGACGTTATCCGTGACGCAATGTTTTCCTGTATCGACCGTGGACTTCGACGTGAGGGGCGGCTACCAGGGAATCTGAATGTCCAGCGCAGAGCGAAATCGCTCTTCGCGAAGGTTCAGGACAGTCACGCGGCCGGGCGCGCGTTGCCGCACGAGGTGATGGACTCCGTGTCTGCGTTCGCGATAGCGGTCAACGAAGAAAATGCCGCTGGTGGCCGCGTTGTGACGGCTCCCACGAACGGCGCAGCGGGCATTGTTCCCGCAGTCCTCAGGTATTACCGCGACTTCTGCCCGAACTATTCGGAGAGTGGGGCGCGAACTTTTCTCCTCACGGCTACGGCGATCGGCGGATTAATCAAAACGAACGCTTCTATCTCCGGAGCTGAAGTCGGGTGCCAGGGCGAGGTGGGTTCGGCCGCAGCGATGGCTGCAGCGGCCCTCGCTGCTGTGCTGGGCGCCACTCCGGAACAGATCGAAAACGCAGCCGAGATAGCCCTGGAGCATCACTTGGGGATGACGTGCGACCCGGTGGGCGGGTTAGTCCAAATACCGTGCATTGAGCGCAACGCGTTCGGCGCAAACAAGGCAATCGTCGCGGCCTCACTTGCGTTGAGAGGGGATGGGATACACCGGGTGTCTTTTGACGAGGCTATCGAGACGATGAGGCAGACGGGTTTGGATATGCTCTCCAAGTACAAGGAGACATCGCAAGGGGGGCTCGCCGTTAACGTCGCAAACTGCTGAAGACGATCCAACGTTATTCAATCTCGCGGTCAACGACTGCGGCTTAATGAGAAGGTCACCCAATGAAAGATCAATTCCTCGCCACTTTGCGGTCGACGCTCGACGAACTGCGTGCGGCTGGCTACTACAAGACAGAGCGCGTCATTGCCAGTCCCCAATCGTCTTGCATCCAACTTGAGAGCGGTCGAGCCGTTGTCAACTTTTGCGCAAACAACTATCTCGGATTGGCAAACGACCCTCGTTTGGTAGACGCCGCGAAGGCCGGGTTGGACGCGGACGGATTCGGCATGGCCTCTGTCCGCTTTATCTGCGGAACGCAGACCGTCCACAAGGCACTCGAACGGGACCTCGCAGAGTTTTTGGGCACCGATGACGCCATCCTTTATTCGAGCTGCTTCGACGCTAACGGCGGACTGTTCGAGACACTGCTGGGCGAGCAAGACGCGATTATTAGCGATGAGCTGAACCATGCAAGCATCATCGACGGCGTGCGTCTTTGCAAGGCCAAGCGATTCCGCTACAAGAACAATGACCTCACGGACCTTGAAGCCAGACTGAAAGAAGCGGACGCTGCAGGGGCTCGCTTCAAACTCATCGCAACCGACGGTGTGTTCTCAATGGACGGCATCATCGCCGATCTGGCGGGAATCTGTGATCTCGCCGACCGTTACAACGCTTTAGTTATGGTTGACGATTCCCATGCAGTGGGATTCATCGGTGAAAACGGGTGCGGAACGCCTGAGCATTGCGGTGTACTGGACCGCGTCGACATCATCACGGGGACCCTCGGCAAAGCGCTGGGCGGATCTTCAGGTGGCTATGTCGCGGCACATCAGGAAATTGTCGATTTGTTGCGGCAACGGAGTCGTCCTTACCTCTTCTCAAACACGCTGGCTCCGAGCATCGCTGCGGCATCCCTAAAGGTCCTTGAATTGCTCGCAAGCTCAGAAGGAGCGGAACTGCGTCGTCGCGTACGGGAAAATGGTGCGCGTTTCAGGGCGGCAATGAGCGCATTGGGCTTCGAGTTGGTCCCCGGAGAGCATCCCATCATTCCCGTCATGCTGGGTGATGCGGAAGTCGCTTCGAAGATGGCAGACGCTCTTTTGCAAGAAGGAGTCTACGTAATCGGCTTCTCCTATCCGGTCGTGCCCAAGGGGCGCGCTCGCATCCGTACGCAAATGAGCGCGGCGCACACCCCAGAACAGATAGATAGTGCAGTTGCAGCATTCGCGAAGGTTGGGCGCGCACTTGGTCTGATCGGCTGACTGAAGTTCCGCTTCGTTCCGCCGAGGCCAGTAGGCCGCGGATACATTCCAAAATCGCTCAGTCGAGACAAGTCTACTGTCAGGATTAACCAAAATGAAAGCTCTAGCTAAACTGGAACGCGCGCCCGGTCTCACATTGACCCAAGTGAAGGCGCCAGAGGTTGGCCCAAACGATGTCTTGATCCGAATAACCAAAACGGCCATTTGCGGGACAGACATTCATATCTGGAAGTGGGACGATTGGGCGCAGAAGACGATCCCCATCCCGATGCATGTCGGTCACGAGTATGTTGGCCGTATCGTGGAGATGGGCCAGGAAGTCCGAGGCTTTTCGATCGGCGATCGCGTGTCGGGGGAGGGGCACATCACATGTGGCTTCTGCCGAAACTGCCGCGCTGGACGACGGCATCTTTGCCGCAACACGGTGGGCGTCGGCGTGAACCGCGAAGGCGCCTTCGCAGAATTCCTTGTTATTCCGGCCTTCAACGCCTTCAAGATCCCCGACGACATTTCTGATGACCTTGCCGCGATCTTCGATCCGTTCGGCAACGCAACCCACACGGCACTTTCGTTTAACCTTGTCGGTGAAGACGTCCTCATCACGGGCGCTGGTCCGATCGGTGTCATGGCAGTCGCGATAGCCAAGCATGTTGGAGCACGCAACGTAGTCGTTACGGATGTCAACGAGTACCGGCTCGACTTGGCCCGAACGATGGGTGCAACCCGCGCGATCAATGTTGCAAAGGAAAGCTTGCAAGACGTCATGCGCGATTTGGGGATGACGGAAGGATTCGATGTGGGCTTGGAGATGTCGGGGGTGCCCAGCGCATTCACCTCGATGCTCGAGGCCATGAACCACGGCGGAAAGATTGCGCTTCTTGGGATCCCACCTGCACAAACCGCGATCGACTGGAATCAAGTTATCTTCAAGGGCTTGGAGATCAAAGGCATCTATGGTCGGGAGATGTTCGAGACATGGTACAAGATGGTCGCTATGCTCCAGAGTGGACTCGATCTGTCGCCGATTCTTACGCATACGTTCCCAGTTCAAGACTATCAACAAGCGTTTGACACCATGCTCTCAGGCAACAGCGGTAAAGTTGTATTGGATTGGACCACCGCTTAAGACCCGGCCAACTCCGTAGCAACACGACGGAACTACATAGGCGTAGGCCGCTCATTTCGCTATTGCATTCTCGGCGGAACAACCCTGCCGAAGCGGAAGTCCTTACAATGGACGGTGATTATGCGCACGGCCTTCATTGCGTGAGCAACCGGCACCGACTGCGGGCAGTGTGGGCACCGTCTGCGGGTCATTGCGTGCACTTCGCAAACTTGGGGCATCGGACGAGCAAATGAGCGATCCTTGGATGGTCATTGCGCTTACTGGCGCTGTCTTCGCGGTATGGGGCTCATATGCCGCGAAGACCAGCGGATGCTCCGTCGAGACGAGCATCTCGGCAGCCATGGCCGGTGCCTACCTCACTTATTTCTTAGGCGGCAACCGCAAGCAGATTGTTGGTGGTGCTTCGATCTGCCGGATGAACACCCTTGGGCTCATGTGATCCAGTAGCGGGGAGGTCGGGATTTCCTGCCATGCGAGAGACATCGCCGGAGTGGCGCATGCGTGGAACGCGACGACGGTAGGGCTAAGTGGTTCAATGCAGTGATCTCCTTTGACGAGCTGGTGAGAAAACAGTAGCGATCGGTGAGAAGATGCATCCCGACCTGAGCTGCACGGCCCGCGGTGGACGCGCCGCACCCGAAGACAGCTGTACGACTGCTCCATAGGCGCGTTGTATAGAGTGCCTTTGCCCAGAGGGTCGCCCTCAGATCGGTTAGCGATCCTTAACATGCAGTCATGCGGCACTCCGGCTATTAGCGGCAGAAATCGCCTACGTGGGAGCGGCACGCTACTACGTTGAGTCTTCCCGCCTGACCGAGCTCCGGAGCGGTTCGTGCGCTCGTCGGCAGGGCAATGACATGCTGATGAAGTGAGGCTTGACCTGCACGCTTCGTCACGCGTTTCCGAATCTGCAGACATGGGCAGGCATCGAACAAACTTCAAGACGATGCGTCGGCGACAACTACGAGCGCGTGGTCGTTGCACTCGGTCAAGGGACGTTCGACGCACCGAAGGCCGATCGACCGAAGCGGGTAGCGTTTTGCCGACCGCCGTCAAGCCCGTGGTCGACCGTCGATGAACCGGCATCCGCGATAGGGCGCTTTTTTGGTGGAGATCTCCCAAGCATGGCAATACGCAAGGAAACCCACGATCGCAAGCGGCTTCAGACTTTGGCCACCCCAATGCGATACTGATTTACGAAAGCGGGCCAGTCGACATGTTGCGCCAGCGGGAGATCATCGACTACCACGACTTTCGCTCGTGCCCGGTGGAAGAGAGCGATGCATGTCGCGGGAAAATTATTCCGGGAGGGATAGAGGAGGCCGTCGAAGGCTGGGATGCCGCTGTTGTCGAGCGCTTCGTAAATCTGCCGAGAGATACGCTGAGTGTGGATGTAACGTCGGCTCGCTAGTTGGCCGAGATTGAGGCCGAACTCCCGCGCCATAACGCCTGGCGCTGTCATGTCAGCCAAGTTCAGTCGCTCGACTACGCCGACAGCACGCACAATGCGTCCACGAATCTCGCTTAGGGTAATGGTCCGCGAACGGCTTCGGTGCCATCGGTGCTGATGAAAGACCGACTCCATCAATACTGTCGGAAGGTCGAAGCCAAGGTACACAACCCCATAGCCACCTATCGGATCGTCGTAACGATTTGTGAAGCCTGTACCGAAATAGAGCGGCGTGGCGGCGTATTTGACTCGGCTGATGTGTTGGAGCAGTTCTCCGGCCGCAATGACGCGGCTTGGAATCGACAAAGTCAAACCGCTTCCTCACCGTGAATACCGACCGCGTTCAGCACAAGCTCGACAAGTCGTTCGAAGTTGCCTGGCGTCACGGCGTCGATAGGTGAGCGACCACCAAGCGCATCATTTCGAGACGACAGCGCACGATAGAGCGTCCATGAGTCAACCGACGCCGCTCGGGTGAGCGCTTCGCGCGTGAATTTGAGCTTCAGCGGATCAAGCTGCCAGTCGGGCAGTCGCTGACCTCGACGACCCACATCTAATGAGAGAAGGCGCCGAGGCTGTGCTGACAGATCTTTATAAATCTGTTGGCGCGACTTGTGTGCGAACCGCGCAAACTCCGTCAGCGGAATGTTCCCAGGTGCATCGTATGCGCGCAACAACGCTGCACGTCCGCGCTGCACATCGGTCGCCGACGGCTGCCAGGGTGACTCCGCCCGAAGCGAGCGTGCTTTCGCTCGCAGGTTCGCGGTGAGTTGGAGGGGCGAGGGTACGGCTCCCGCAAGTTTCTCTCGAATCAACGCGTTCAGCTCGGCGATGAAGGCGTCCTCGTCATCGATGCGTACGGCGCGTTCGAAACGATGAGCGTCTTCTGCGGTGATTTCAGGGAACTCCATGGCGGGCATTGGTTTAGACATGGTTCGGCCTCTCGCGAGACACAATATCAACACATTGAACGCTTTTGTCGCGTTTGTCAACTTTGTCGCCTTTGCTCGGGCTTCACGTCACACGGCGAACGATGCAGTTATTGGGCTTGACGACGGTAGTGAAGGCGACTGGTAAAATGGGGCGACTGATTTCAGGCACGTACGATGGGATTCGAACAGCTCGCTGCGCTCAAAGCGCAACTAAACCGAGGCGAAAACAGCACAAGGGTTGCTTCACGCTCGACGTCATCGCGAGTGGACGTCAAACGAGAAATCAAGCAGCCACCGAAGCCTCCGCGAACGTCCGCTAACGCAGCGGCGCGCGCAGTGACTACGCTGCAACGACATTTTCCCCCCGCCTTTCCGCGCAGTCCCGCCCCGAAGGTGCCTCTCAAGGTTGGATTCTTAAGGACGTGCTTGCCCGAGCGGCGTCGCTCGGACTGAACGAGCGAGACGCTCGTAATGGCGTCAAGCTCTGGTGCCGCGGCCAACGCTACTGGAGCTGTCTCATAGAAGGCAATGTGCGCGTAGACCTCAACGGTGCGAATGCCGGCGTGGTCACCGCGGCCGAAGCCGAGTACGGGACCAGTCAGGAGAAGACTCGGCTCGCGCGCCGACGTGAGCAGATCGCGGAAACGCTCACCGTAAACCGCGTTGACCGGCAGAGCACTCTGCAACGTCACACAAATTTGACATAAATAGTATTATCGCATTTTCTATATGTAGTTGCAGAGTACGGTTTTCTGGAATGCCTTGCATGGTTTCACGTGAAATTTCGTCCAATCGTGCACGTTAGCGCACAATATTTGCACTAGCACCGCCTGTTTATACCGCCCCTATTTTTTGCTCGAATCAAGCCGTAAACATGCAGCGCCGTCAAGCGAGGAGAGACGTCGGTTTTCGTACTCGGTGGTGGCATTGATATTTGTGCTAAAATTGTTCATATTATGTGCTTGGAGCAAGCCATGAATTCGGATACCGGTGCTATTCCCAGTGCAGACGTGAGCTTTGACCGTTTCATGGCCTCATTACGCGATCCCGAAGACCCAGCCCCGATTGTCTCCGCTCGGCGCTTCGGCGAGGCCTTGCATATTGACTTGCAAACCCTTGCCCAGCAAGCACACGTACATCGGAACACGATCAGCCGACAGCCTGCGTCCGAAAGCGTGCAACGATTCCTCCGCGACGCTCTGCGGGTCATTCGTGCCGCGACGGATATCTCAGGCGACGTCACGAAGGCGCTGTTCTGGTATCGCAACGAACCGCTGCCCGTGTTCAACTACAAAACCGCCGAGCAATTGGTGTCCGAAAGTCGGGCGGATGACGTCCTTCGTTACGTTTCGTCGCTCGAGGCGGGCGCGGCAGGATGATCCTCACAGAATTGGCTGGGGTAACGGTCTATCGTATGCACGTTCCCAGGTGGGCTGTTGCGCCGACGAGCGGCGCGGGAGCAGGAACGCATGGCGGTCGCGCGAATCGTGTCGGGCTGAATGCGCTCTACTTGGCCTTCGACCACGACACGGCCATCAAAGAGTATCAGCAGCTGTCGTCCTTGATGCCACCGGGGACGCTGGTCAGCTACAACCTCACGGCCGCTCCGATTGTCGATTTCACCGGAGGGTACGAGAGCGGAAAGTGGTCTCCGTTGTGGGAGGATTTCTATTGCGACTGGCGCCACTGCTGGTTCAATGAACGGATCGAGCCGCCCAGCTGGATCCTTGGCGATGAGGTCGTCTCCAGCGGTGCCAAGGGTATCCTCTTCAAATCACGACTGAAGCCCGACGGTACGAACCTCGTACTGTACACAGAGCGTCTTGACTCGAAGGACCACTTCGACGTCTACGATCCATATAACGCTCTGCCGAGGAACCAGTCTTCTTGGGATTGAGCTCGGAGAGCTCGACGGAGATCAGGAACCGTGCGCCCTTGCCTCCCCAACGGAATCGATATCCTTAAGACATATCGGGTCAAACATGCCCATGTGGCCGACGGTTTAGCAAGATCGATTGTTCGCACGGGTACTATACTTCGCATTACGAATGATCAGTTTCATTATGTATAATTGCTCCACGCGGGTCGGCAGACTCGTCTGACGCGACAACTACTCGCCTCGGCCTGGTCTCATAGAAAAACGGTACGTTTCGAAAGTGCTCAAGAGAACGGGTTGATCACCGTCAGCCGGTCGAAGATGACTTGTCCATGGTGCATGTCTTCGCTGTAGAGAACCTGGCAATCTGCGAGCAACGCGAAAGCAATGATGCATGAATCAT
>NZ_FCOM02000155.1 GCF_001544695.2 Caballeronia arvi | reverse complement strand
CGTTCGACTAGTTGCAATTGACGAAGTAGCGCGAGCACTGGAAACGGCTTGCTCATAAAACAGGCACAAGGTACATTTGGGCGCCGTCGCGCATCAGAGATGAGAATCACCGGGATTTGCGCAAGATTCGGGTCCGCAAGCATTGAACGGATCAGTCCTACGCCATCCAGTCCGGGCATAGCACAGTCCGTTACCACAACGTCTGGCGGCGCAGATTTCGCGAGCAATAAAGCGTGCGCGCCGTCAGTTGCAGTTCGGACAATATGACCTTCCGCCGCAATCGCAACGCCGAGGGAACCCAGCCATCCCATGTCATCATCGACGAGTAGGACCGAAGCCATGCCGCCTCCCTCCCCTATCGCTTATCGAAGACCGTTGCGTTTTCCCTTTAATCAACGAGTGGGAGCACCCGAGTTAGCCGCGCGGTCAGCTTCGACTGACCTCGACGGGAAGTGAGCGCTTATGACGGGTCGCTGTATAGAAGCGGTGTATTGTTGTCAGCACCTGATCACTGACTTCTTTGCCCTCGAGGAAATCGTCGATGTTTTCGTAACTAATGCCGTAGCTGTCCTCATCGGGCCGCTGCGGGGTGAGCGACTCCAAGTCAGCAGTGGGCACCTTCATAACAAGCCGCTCCGTCGCCCCCATGGAGCGCGCCAGCGCGCGCACTCGTCGCTTGGTTAGGCCGGAGAGTGGCAGAACGTCGGCGCCGCCGTCACCATACTTGGTGAAGAACCCCATCAGCGACTCCGCAGCGTGGTCTGTGCCAATCACGACTCCCACGCGCGCGCCCGCAATTGCGTACTGCGCGATCATGCGCTCACGCGCCTTGATGTTGCCCAGCACGAAGTCCTTCTGAAAATCATCCGTGTACTGTGCGCCGGCGCGCTCGAGCGCCGCGAGCATTTCATCGGAAGCCCCTTTCACGTTGACATCGAAAGTCTCGTCCGGCCGCACGAAATCCAGCGCGAGCCGGGCATCGTCCTCGTCGCGTTGCGTCCCATAGGGCAGTCTTACCGCGACAAAATGAGCCTCGTATCTGCGTGCCCGAAGGCGCTCGACGCTCAACTGAGCAAGACGGCCCGCCGTCGAGGAATCGACGCCTCCGCTGATACCGAGCACCAGGGTTCGAAGACCCTGCGAGACGAGGTAATCGCACAAGAAGCCGACCCGCCGCTCGCGCTCGACGTCCACGTCAAACTGCGCGGTGACGCCGAGTTCGTCGATTATCTGCTGCTGCCAGGCCCGCCAATCGTTCGGATTGTTACTCATCGCGCTTCCCTCCGGGATACGAGTCGATTGCTGGTCGAAGTAATGCTCGATACGCGAGATCGCGTAGTGCGCTGCGGCCTGTCGCACTTCGTTACGCTCCCCTTCGAATTTCTTCGTCTCGCTGAAGGTCGCGACGTCTCCGGTCCGTGAACGAAACGACCACGCGAAGCACTGAGTGCCTGCAGGTGGTCCACCGTCCGGTGCGGCGTCAGCGACACCTGTGTTGGAGACCGCGACATCTGCGCAACATGCCTCCTGCTGCAGCGCGCCCTCGCTCATCTCGCGGGCAACCGCCTCGCTCGTCAGGCCGTACCGCTCCATCGTTTCCTTCCGCACGCCGAGGAAGCCGGCTTTACCAGAGGGTGAATAGGTGACGAAGCCCACGTCAAGGCAGCTACCGCTGCCTGGAACGGACGATATCAACGATGCAATGAACCCTGCGGTGCAGGACTCGGCCGTCGCCAGCTTTAGCCCCCTTGAGGTAAGGAAGGAAACAACTTGCCGCGGTAGGTCCATATTCGTCTCCTGTGCATGGCTGTGCTGCCGAGCACGCCTGGGGGAGTTCGCGCGTCGGGCCCTTTCGGCGTCGTGAGCGCGTCCTCGCGTGGCATAACGGCCATGCGAGGCTTTTCATCTCTCAAAACCACGGGCAACAGCCTCGCAATGTCGCGATGAACTAGGGCACCCTGTTCGCATCTTTCATTCGGCGGCGCATCACCCGTGGCCGTAGCCCATTACTTGCCCACCTCCTCCTTCGACAACTCTTGCTTAGCCAACATGGTCAGCTTTTCGTCTGTTGCCTTTTCCTCTTCCAACGTCTCCAATAAGAGATTCATGCCGTCGGTGTAACCGAGCTTTTTCGCAAGCGTCGCCAGCGTGCCGTACGCAGCGATCTCGTAGTGCTCAACTTTCTGAGCCGCCGCGATCAACGCTGCATCCAGGATCGGGCCTTTCTCGATTTCCTCGATCTGCTCTTGGCCCTCTTCAACGAGTCCCTCCATGGCGATACACTTGACGCGCTTAAGCTTGATGCCCGTGCTTTCGACTACTTTATCGATACGTTCCACTTGTCCTTGCGTCTCCTCCAAGTGAGTCTTGAACGCTGCCGATAATTCAGGATTGGTTGAAGCCCGGGCCAGTCGGGGCAGTGCCTTGGTCAACTGCTTCTCCGCACTGTAGATGTCCGAGAGTCCGTGAATAAAAAGATCATTCAGGGTTGCGACGGCCATGGCGATTCTCCATAAAAGGTGGCGAGTAACGGCGTAGATGCGCGCGCAAAACCCATGCCGCGAATTCGGCTTCATCTCTTGGCCAGGACAGACCCCGGCACGTCGACCTGCCGACCGGTCGAGCGAGCGTCCCCGTGTCGCGATTGCCCCGCCCCGGCTCCATTCACAACGTAGCGCGCCCTCGATATCTTGGCCACATATCGACAGACGAATGCCACTCGCGTTCGGTGCCAACGCGCGAATCGAGCGGTCAAATGTCATTCGTCTACTGCTCTGATGGTCCGGGGTGCAGTTCTTTTTGCCATCTGGTGCTGCTCGCTATACGCGGACGCTTACCGAAGCTGCCAATTGGAAGAACTGTTGGTGGACGCCTTCGATCGTGCCTGTTGATGAGGAGGATGGTGAGGCACTTGGTTTGCTGAAGGTACGCAGCCGACCGTATGAGAAGGTGGGCGAGCGAACTTGCGAGGTCATCATGACAAGAAGTCAACACCCGGCGATGCTGACCGACACAAATTCAAACCTGATCGAACGAACATCTCTGTTGCGGGAGAACGCTTTTGATGGGGTCATTTGCTTCTCGCATCTGCGATGGGACTTCGTGTATCAACGTCCGCAACATATCATCTCGAGGCTAGCGCGCCGCTATCCCGTCTGGTTCGTAGAAGAGCCCGTCGACGCGATGGACGCACGCGCGCGCCTCGACATTCGGTGGGAATCCGCAGGACTGAACGTCGTCACTCCGTGCCTGGCGGCCGGCACACCGCTCGAGCGCGACGCTGAAGAGAAACGGCTAATTGATCAACTGGTTTTAAGCACAGGACTCTCCCGGTACCTTCTCTGGTTTTACACCCCCATGGCGTTAGCCTGCGCGCCGTCTCTCCCACCGATGGCGACCGTCTACGATTGCATGGACGAACTCAGCGCGTTCAAAGGGGCCCCGGCATCCCTGGAGCTGGCCGAGCGGGCGCTCTTATCGAAGTCCACTGTCGTTTTTGCCGGCGGTCAGAGTCTCTATGACGCGAAACGACGGCATTATCGAGGCATTCA
>NZ_FCOM02000190.1 GCF_001544695.2 Caballeronia arvi | reverse complement strand
CGATCCCCGATCCGCAATGGCTCGTCAACGGCGTGCATGCGCTCGATCATGGCGCGGACGCCGTATCGGGCCTTATCGTCGTGCCGCTGCCCGATCGTCCGACCGACTACGAGCTCGACGCCGCCGGACTCGCGAACGCGGAGTTCGCCACCGCGAATGCATTCGCCACGCGCGCGGCGCTCGAACGCACGGGCGGCTTCGATGCGCGCTTTACATCGGCATGGCGCGAGGACTCCGATCTGCAATTCGCGTTAATGCGCGCGGGACTGAAGATCGCTCGCGCGGAGGACGCGATGGTGCTGCATCCGGTACGTCCCGCGCGCTGGGGCGTGTGCATTTCGCAGCAGAAGAAGAGCCAGTTCGACGCGCTGCTCTACAAGAAGCATCCCGCGCTCTTTCGCGAGCGCATCCGGCGCGGCCCGCCGCTTCTTTACTATGCGATGCTCGCGGCGCTCGCCGTCGCGTTCGTGTCGCTGATCGCGAGTGCGCCGCGCATCGCCGCAATAGCCGCGATTGCATGGATCGCGATGACGTTATGGTTCGCCGCGCAGCGATTGAAAACGACGTCGCGCACGCCCGCGCATATCGCTGAAATGTTATGGACCTCGGCGATCATTCCGTATCTGTCGATCTACTGGCGCATTCGCGGCGCGTTCAAGTTCAGGGTGTTCTGTCCATGATCGAACGCATTGTGATCTTTCGCGCGCTGCAACTCGGCGACATGCTGTGCGCCGTGCCCGCGTTGCGCGCATTGCGGCGTGCTTATCCGCAAGCGCATATCGCGCTCGTCGGCTTGCCTTGGGCGAAGAGCTTCATCGAACGATACGCGCATCTGCTCGATGAGCTGATCGTGTTTCCGGGCGCAATCGGCTTTCCCGAACAGGAAGAAACAGACGCGCATTTGCCTGCATTTCTGAGCGCGCTGAGCGAACGCCGCTTCGATCTCGCGATTCAGTTGCATGGCAGCGGCGGCGTGGCGAACGATATCGTCGAAGGCATGGGCGCGCGCATGAACGCAGGCTTTCTCAAGCCCGATGAACGCATGCGCGAAGGCGCATTCATGCCGTGGCCCGACGAACTGCCCGAGCCCGCGCGCTATACCGCGTTGATGCAACGTCTCGGCATCGACGCGGATGCACTCGATCTCGAGATTCCGCTGACCGATGACGACACGCGCAAATGCGATGCGCTGATTGACGCATGCGCGATGGATTGCGACAGGCTCGTGCTCGTTCATCCCGGCGCGCAGTTGCCTTCACGCCGATGGCCCGTCGAACGCTTCGGCGAAGTGGCGCATGCGTTGTCGCAAGCGGGATGGCAGATCGCGGTCACTGGCGGCGCGGGCGAAGCGTCGCTGACCGTTCGCGTCGCACGCGATGCCGGCGCGCATGCGGTCGATCTCGCCGGATGCACGTCGCTGGGCGCGCTGGCCGCGCTCGTCGCGAGGGCGCGGCTCATCGTCTGCAACGACACGGGGCTTTCGCATGTCGCGGCGGCGATGCGCACGCCGAGTGTCGTGATTGCATCCGGAAGCGATACGCGCCGCTGGGCGCCGCTCGATCGGGTGCGTCATCGCGTGCTGGCCGACTGGCCCGCGTGCCGGCCCTGCGCGTTTCGCGAATGTTCCTACGGCCACGAATGCGCGCTCAACGTGAGCGTGCGCGCCGTGCTCGATGCGGCCTTCGCACAGCTTGCACACACCATTCGAGAGGAGACGCTTCTTCATGCCCATGATTAGTTCGAGGCGCTTGCGTGTGCTCACGTGGCATATCCACGGCAATTACCTGTATTACCTAAGCCAGGCGCCGCACGACTTCTATCTCGTCACGCGACCCGGCAATCCGCCGGGATATGCGGGCACGGCCGGCGCGTTGCCGTTCGGCGCGAACGTGCATGAGATTCCGGCAAGCGAAGTGCCCTCCCAATCCTTCGATGTCGTGTTGCTCCAGCACAAGCGTCAATGGGACGACGATCGCCTCAACCTGCTCACCGATGCGCAACGCCGCTTGCCGCGCGTCTATATCGAGCATGATCCGCCGCAGGAAAACGCGTTCGAGCAGAAGCATTGGGTGCAGGAACG
>NZ_FCOM02000131.1 GCF_001544695.2 Caballeronia arvi | reverse complement strand
AAGGCCGACACTCCCTATGAATTTCCGACCAGCTCAAATCACGGCGCGTCAGGAGAAGACACTCAGCCGCCCGCGACTGCTCGGAATGGCAATCAACGGGAAGCATCACAGGTTGGAAACAACCAGGGCGACGACGCGCGCACAACGGTGAAAAACAAGCTCTCGGACATGCAGGATACCGTCGCCAAGAACTATAGACTTGCGACGGAGACGACTGACGACTTCGTGCATGACAACCCTTGGAAGTCGATCACGATCGCTGCGCTCGGAGGCGTGATCATTGGCATGCTGATTTCGCGGTAGGCAGATGCGAACTGCGCAAAGCCATGGCGGGCGACTTCTCGCCCGTCATGGCAGCAGAGCGCGCCGCTGACGGCCCGGCACTCGGGCCGGACGAGCCGGCCAAAGTAATCCGCCACTGCTGAGGGCGCCGCCGGGACGCCGTCGTTATAGGACGAAACGTTCGCTCTTCTGTGCTCCGCTGCGTTCTGCTGGGGATGGACGCTGTCAACACTCAATGGCCCGTCTCCACCAGGCCACGTCGAAGACGGGCCTGGAGCTTTACTGTTTTATTTTGCCGGTCGCCTTTCCATTTGCATCCGTCCCCGAAGCGCCATCGGGCGACATGCCCTTTTCACGTTGCTGCATCAGTGTCGGGGCGCCTGGGGTGCTTGCCCCGCTCGAAGCGCTGTCGGCCCCTTGATTCTTTGTGACGCCGTTCTGAGTCGTTGGTGACGCAGCTTTCTGCGTGGTCTGCGCGAAGGCGCTCGTGCTTGCCGCTACAAGGAGGACGCTTAACAGAGCTGAGATGCGATTCATGGCTTTCTCCCGAGCCTCACAGGGCTTCTCTCATTCTTGAACTAATCGATTACGGTGCGATGGAGCCGCGGTCACGATCCACCGCCTCATCGGCGGCGTCCTTCGCATCCTCTTCAGCGTTGCCGACTTGTTTTCTTGCCTCGCCAGCAACTTGCTGTGCGTCGCCCTTCGCTTCCTGTGCGGGATCGTCCGTCATCTTGCCAACGCCCTCGTTGATCTTGCCCTTCACCTTCTCTCCGACACCTTTCACCTGATCTTCATTCATGGCCGTGCTCCTGACGCACTTGCGCATCGCAAGCGCACATAACGACGCAAAAAAGATGCCTTGAAATAAGGGCCGTCTATAGTGAGACCAGGAGGCGCGAAATGTCGCAATCGTTCGAGATCAAGCTGGAACGTCAGTCCGGCGGCTGGGTTTGGGCAGCGTTTCTATCGAGCCCGGAAGATGGGACGACCTTCATGGTGGGACAATGTTCTGAAGCATTCGCTACAGAGGAAATGGCGCGCCACGACGCAGAGCGGCTATTGAATGACCTCTACGGCGGATCTATGGCGGACGGGCAAGAGGCCTAGGGGCATGGCCGTTGCTCTATTCAGACCATGACCTATTCGAAGACCGTCATGGTTGCGATGCCTGGATTATGGACCGATCGCCTGTTCGACCGCGTGTTGCCGCCGGTCATCGTGCTCATTATCGACGATGATATGGCCGGCGCGCAGGCGCTCGCCGCGGTCCTGTTTATTGAAGGTTTTCGGACGACGATCGTGGAGAGTGGCCCGGCTGCCTTCAGAATGCCGCTCGCCACAACGCCTCATGTCGTGATCCTTGACATGGAGATGCCCGCGTGCGATGGATTCGCGGTGGCTTCAGCCATGCGAGAGTCCAGCCGCTTTGCGAACACACCGATCATCGCCCATACCTCGCTCGCGGAAGCGGAGGTAGAGGAACGTGGCAGGCAGGCGCAAATCGATGCTTTCTGCCGCAAGGGCCTTTCGATCCGTCCGCTGCTCGATCTCATCGAACATGTCGCACCTGTTTAACTTCGCGGGCGCGTCAATGGCTCATCCGCTGGAGCGCGCGCTGGGCCGCCTCGCTCTGAACGCTCCGACGGTGTTGATGATGTTGAATTGGCGCCCCGCCATCTCACTGTATCGCGACGCTGGACCGGTTACGCGGCGCGATTTGTATCGGCGCTTCGCAAAACCGGATCGGCGGCTCTGCGATAGGTTTGCTCGCCTGCAACGCATCGCTTGCTGCGATTTTGGTGCCTTCTTTGCCCGTCGGGAACCGGTGATCGGTGAAAGCACGTCGGCCGGAAGTCTGGTTAACTTCATAGACACCGGTCAAGGCTGCGACAGCACGCGAGCGGCAACCGCTTTGGTGGACACGAGTTTCGCGTTGAAAAGAAAAAGCCCGCTCGATTGAGTGGGCTGAATCCATATCGGTGGACATGGAGGAGACAGGGTCAGTCTAAACCCTTATCGCCCGATTGCAAGGCCGAACTGGCAACCGCTCGCCCTCCTCGCTCGCCTTCCTCTTTCGCCTGCTCCAGGCGCAGGGCTTGCGCCTCTGCCGACGGGAGGTGCCGTCATGAAAGCGACCGCATTCTTGGAACAAGCCAAACGAGAAGCGCAACTCGTTGATGCGCTTCTCGTTGCGCGCTATGCGCTTGTCATCCATGACGGCATGACGCTGCTGGGCGATGACGAACCGCCAACGCGGTGGCGAGTCAGTTTTAAGTCTGAGCTTCAGCGCGTCGATGCGGCGCTCCGGAGGGCGGGCATCGACACGCAGCAACCGCTTCGCCCGCCGATGCTCGATGGGCGCGACGGCGATCGTGACCATGATCGCGAGGGCGACGGCGTGCCACCGCCACCGTACGCGGGCGACGAGTGACATGGGGCGGTGGAATGGTTCGCGCGCGACGCGCGTACGCCCTCCCGAGACCGCGCCAGGCGAAATGCCGGCCCTCATCGAGCCACAACTGGCCACATTGGTGGAGCGACACCCTGCGAAGGGAGATTGGTCCTACGAGATCAAGTTCGACGGCTACCGCATGCTCGCGCGCATCGAGTTGGGCGACGTCAGGCTGATCACGCGCAATGGACACGATTGGACCGAGCGCATGCCGCGACTGCGAGACGCATTGGCGGGCCTGTCAGTCAATAGTGCCTGGATTGACGGGGAGGCAGTGGTCCTCGATGCCAGCGGCAAGCCCGACTTCAATGCCCTACAAAACGCGTTCGACCGGCGCAGTACGGCAGACATCGTTCTATATGTCTTCGACCTGTTGTGGGTGAACGGCAGTGACATCCGCGAGCAGCCGCTCCGGTCGCGCCGAGCCTTGCTTCACGAGTTAATGCGAAGCGTCGCGAGCCCCCTCCTTCGCTACTCCGACGATTTCGCCGAGGACCCGGCGTCGCTCATAGCATCGGCGTGCAAGATCAAACTCGAAGGCATCATCGGCAAGCGCGCCGATGCGCCGTACCGCTCAGGACGTTCAAACGACTGGGTCAAGCTTAAATGCAATCTCAGGCAAGAGTTCGTGATTGGCGGCTTCTCGCGTGTGAAGGGCGCCAAGACGGGCGTGCGCTCGTTGTTGCTGGGCGTCTATGAACAAGACGGCGCGCTCAGGTACGCGGGCCATGTTGCGCCTCATCTAACGCCCTCGCGCAGTGCTGCGTTCAGCAAGCGCGTTCAAGCCTTGCTTCAGCCTCAGCCCGCCTTCTACAACGCGCCTCAGCCGGAGCTCGATCGCGAGTTCCATTGGCTCGCCCCCGACATCGTCGCGGAAGTGTCCTTCCTGGAGTGGACCCCCAACGGAGAAATCCGGCATCCCGTGTTTCATGCCCTGCGCGAAGACAAGCCTGCACGGGCGGTCACGGAAGAAAAGGTCGTTGACGATCCAGAAGTACGGCATGTCGGTTCGACGCGCGAACGACCTGGTCCGCGCGGCACGGTCATCATGGGCGACATCAAGATCAGCAACCCACAGCGCGTGATGGATCTGGACTCAGGACGCATCAAGCTTGACATCGTGCGCTACTACGACGCGATCGCGGAGTGGGCGCTGCCCTACCTGCACGCCCGGCCGCTTGCGCTCGTACGTGCGCCTGAAGGGATTGCGGGGGAACTATTTTTCCAGAAGCACTCCGAGCGTGCGCGCATACCTGGCGTGGAAGAGTTGCCCGTCAGTGTGTATCCGGGACACAAGCCGCTGCTGGTTGCTAATACCGCCGACGCGCTGGTCGGGCTCGCTCAGATGAGCGTCATCGAAATCCACTCATGGAACGGCGTGGCGCCCGATCTGGAACATCCCGATCGCGTCATCTTCGACCTCGATCCCGATCCCGCCTTGCCTTGGTCAGCGATGTTGGAAGCCGCATCACTTGTCAAAGTCGTCCTGGACGAGCTCGGCCTGCGCTCATTTGCGAAGACCAGCGGCGGCAAGGGTTTTCACATCGTCGTGCCGCTCATCCGCAGGCAGGGATGGGAGGAGGTCAAGCTTTTCTCACAAGCGGTCGCACAGCACATGACGCGCGTCGTGCCGCAGCGATTTTCAGCCGTGCTGGGCCCGAAAAATCGCGTTGGCAAAATCTTCATCGACTATCTGCGCAATGGTCGAAGCGCCAGCACGGTGGCCGCGTTTTCAGTGCGCGCCCGCCCGGGCATGGCGGTATCGATGCCGATATCGTGGGAGGAGTTGACGGACGTAAAAAGCGGTGATCAGTGGACGATGGCGCAGGCCATCTACCGACAACGCACGCTCGCAGCGGACCCATGGGAAGGGTACTGGCGCACGCGGCAAGGCATCACTGCCGCGATGCGCCGCGCGGTCGGCATGAAGCGCTAGCCAGGCTGCACTTCATGCCGGCCCGTCAGACACATTCAGATCCTAGCCATGTCACCCGCGCGCCTCGGTGCCCTTCAGTTCACCGTGCTTGTGTGAGTGCGTCGCCGCATATTTGAGTTCGAAGTGGGCGCCTTTGCCGCTTCTCGTCGGAGGAAAATGTTCGCCCTCGACACACGTGACTTCAAACGTATCCTTGCCATCGTCATGAACGACGGAATAGATGCCGGACACCTTGACGATGTCACCGGGCTTATACGAGTTGTCGCCTGCCATCGTTGTACCTCCTCAGTAAAGAACAAAATCAGCTGAGCAAGGCGTGTTCCGAGCGGTGTTTGGCAAGCGACTGTCGCTGTCCACGATTTATGCGGCGAGTCGATGCTCGTAGTAAGGCCGGTCTCGATCCTCGAGAATCGCATCGAGTGCGGCGAGGTCGGACGCCTGCGGATTCAGCCAGGCATCGACGTTCTCACGCTTGATCGGGACGATGCAGCGATCGTGCCCTGCTGCCTCAACCTCGGCAGGCGGTTCATCGGTGATGGCGGCAAACGAGAGGAGATCCGGCTGACCGGGCGCCATCCACTTCGACCAGAGACACGCGACCATTAGCAGCTGACCGTTGTTGGGCCGAAACTCCAGGACGACATTTTCGCCAGGCGCCTGCGGTCCGTCATGGGTCTCGAACAGCGTGTTCTCGCACTTGGCTCGCATGACGTTCTCGTAGAAAACGTCGACCAGCAACAACCCGTGCGTGTAGCCAAAACACGGCTTCCAAAACTTTTCCAGGCTATCGCGTCGCGCGTTGTACGTGCCGGGGTACTTGACATCGTAGTTCGCAGGCTTCCCCGCGATACGACATTGATAGCGCATGGGCTTGACGACGTACTGCCCGTCTTCGACGACGAGCACGGGCGCATAGTAGCCGGGAAAGATGCGTGAGTCCCGCGGCTCTTGCTCGGTTCGACCAAAATCGGCCAAGCGCCGTAACGCCGCATCGATCTTGTCCGTCGCGATGCGCTTGCTTTCAGTCGCTGCTTGGGTCGTCTTCGTTTGCAGCGTGCGTTCAGCGTCGGCCAGCCGCGTTCGCTGCTTGAAAAGTTCCTGCTCGATCTTGGTCGCCTGTTCCGCGTTGTACCGATCAATGAAGGTCTTGATCTGGCGCTCGTCATCGGTCTGAGGCTCAAGGAAGGCGTCTTCCATCGCCTTCGGGATTTTTGCCTTGCTGCCCTCGGCGCGCTCCCAGAACAGTCGCGCGAACTCGCGGATATCCATCTGTGCGCCGAACATCTTCACGTAGCGGCGATAGTCGGCCTGGATTTGCGCTGAGTAACACATGCGTCAGATTCCCCCTTTTTGTAATGGTGCAAGCCAAGGCGCACGACGCCAGAGCGGCTCTTTGCACAGCGCCAGCATCTTCTTGATGACGGGGCAAGAATAGTTTAATTGCATGTCACCCGTGAAGAGCGCCTGGACATTCGGCTGGCGCACCGCGAAGCCGGCGCCTTTCAGGGTCTCGCCTGGCGATTTTGGGGTGCATCGGTCCCGGCGCGTGATGTGCTGGCCATGAGTAGCACCGGCGTATCGAATTCGGCGGAACACAGGTGTTGGAGGACGCTGAGTGGACTCCGAGCGTTGGAACAGATGATGCTTCGACGTGGCTATGTTCCGGCGGAGCCGGATGATGAAAAAACTGCTCGAGATT
>NZ_FCOM02000290.1 GCF_001544695.2 Caballeronia arvi | reverse complement strand
GTGCTGCGCGTGGGCTGGAACGGCAAAGTAACGTTTCGAGGTCACCATTTGCGCGTATCCAGCGCGCTGCACCGACTGGACATCGCCGCGCGACCCAGCAGCAAAGTTGCCGATGCCTACGACTTCTACTTCGCTCATCATCGACTCATGACGTTTGACCCAAACCAGCCCGATGCGCCAAGATGAATGTGTCAGCTATGTCCCCGACGAAAGTGTCAACCATGTCCCCGGTCTATACACAGCAGCAAAGAAAGTTACCAAAGAAAGCAGCTTTTCCCATCCAAAGTGCTTCACGCCGGCCGCGGCACAGGCGATCGACCTAATGGTCCCCAGAGTAGCGAGTGCCCTCGAAGGCCCAACCGGGCTTGGATCGCGCACGGTCCGCCACATCGAGCCGTTTAACGAACTGGTTCAGCTCTTGCAAGCTCCGGCCCGCTTCGCGGCCGATTGGTCAAGCGGGTTTGCGCGCACTTCTTTGCTTGCTTCCGCCTCCATCTCACAGCCCGGCTCGTCGTTGGTTTCTCTTGCATGTCCTTCGGCAGCGCGTAGCGCTGTGCCGGAGCTATTTCGTGCTGAACCAGTGTCTTGAAACTTATCGGGCGACAGACCGTGCGCGGTCCACGCTCGATTAGACCTTTGGGGGCACTCGCTACAGCCGGGCCATTCAGCCAATCGCCTGTGCCGCGGCCGGCGTGAGGCACTTTGGATGGGAAAAGCTGCTTTCTTTGGTGACTTTCTTTGCAGCAGTGTATAGACCGGGGACATGGTTGACACTTTCGTCGGGGACATAGCTGACACATTCATCTTGGCGCATCGGGCTGGT
>NZ_FCOM02000296.1 GCF_001544695.2 Caballeronia arvi | reverse complement strand
GCGGCGAATGCGGGCGACGAGCCATCGGTAGTCATCGCGAAAGTGGTCGAAGGCCACGGCAATTTTGGCTACAACGCCGCGACCGGTGAGTACGGCGACCTTGTCGAATCAGGCGTCGTTGATCCTACCAAGGTCACGCGCACGGCCTTGCAGAACGCCGCATCGATTGCCGGGCTGATTCTGACCACGGACGCCACGGTCGCCGAAGCGCCGAAAGACGACAAGACGTCGAAGACGCTCACGCCAGAGCTGGAGTATTGAGCTGCCAGAGATGATTGAACTAACAGCTTTCGCCCGCGGCAAGTAAGTTACCCGGTCGGCGCCGCATTTTTCTCCGTCGTGCGGCGCCGCTTTTTAGCAAGCTGCCATGAAACTCGAACTTCGCATCGATTCGAAACCACTTGAGATCGAGATCGACGATGTTATTGCGGCGCTTCTTGCGCTTCGACTTGATTTGCCAGAGGACGCGAATCTCGAGGACGTCCTCGCCCGCTACCTGAGCGAAAAAGGTGCGCCATGGGTATTGGACGAAGACCATATGCGCAGGCGTATTTTTCGTCGCCTGATACTCGACATTGCCGACCCTGCCTTGATCATTCGACACCTTATGACTGATCAGTGACTTGCGATGGAGGACCATATCATGAACGGGACCTATAAATCGAACGACTCGACGAACCGCCCGAGCGCGGACGGTCTCGCCAGTGGACTTGCCCCCGCATAACCGGACACCCGGTCACGCTTAGGTTGGAGAAACTGCTTGCCGACGAAACTCACGAGGC
>NZ_FCOM02000318.1 GCF_001544695.2 Caballeronia arvi | reverse complement strand
TTGGCGAAGTCGCGTTGTTGCACTTCAGGGGCTCTTTTCAAAACCCGGTCATGTACGCGCCGGTGACGATACCACCGATGGCGGCCGCCTTGCTGACCCACGCGGCGCTTGCGGCGCCGCGCGAACGGTGGCTTGCGCGGCTGTGGCTCCAGCTGACGACCGCGCTCGGACTCATCGGCTCGGCGTTTCACGCACGCGGCATTGCGCGCAATCAGGGCGGCTGGCGCAACTGGACCCAGAACGTATTGAACGGGCCGCCTTTGCCGGCCCCTCCTAGCTTTACGGCGCTGGCCCTGGCGGGACTCGCTGCCTTGCGATTGAGGAAAACCGAGCGATGACATTGCCTCCTAAGACCCGGTACCCGGGCTATGACGTGCTACAGAAGCGCGACAGCGTCTCTTGGGACGATGCAACTCGCGCGGTGATTGACGAACGCATGGCTGTGCCTGCGACACCCGTGTTTTGCGACGCGGTGCAGTGGCGCGCGCTCTCTGCGCTATGTGACTGCCTCATGCCACAAAACGCCGCGAGCGCAGATCGCCCGATGATCCCCGTGGCTGCGCTCGTGGACGCCAAGATCGCCAGCAATCATGGCGACGGCTATCGTGACGCGCGCTTGCCGCCACTGCAGCAGGCGTGGCGCACCGGGCTCGCCGCGCTCGATGCGGA
>NZ_FCOM02000111.1 GCF_001544695.2 Caballeronia arvi | reverse complement strand
CCGGCTGATGCACTTGCACTTCGCGCCGACCGAATCGACTTTCAGTTATTTCGAGGCCACGCGCGCGTATCTCGAACGCCACGGCAAGCCGGTGGCATTCTATAGCGACCGCGCGAGCGTGTTCTACGTCCACAAGCGCGATGAGACGGCGGGCAAAGGCGTCACCCAGTTTGGTCGTGCAATGTACGAGCTAAACATCGACACTTTTTGCGCCAACAGCAGCCCCGCCAAGGGACGCGTCGAACGGGCTCATCTGACGCTGCAGGATCGCCTGGTGAAGGAGCTGCGGCTGCGTGATATCAGCACCATTGCAGCTGCAAACGCCTTTGCCTGCGTTTTCATGGCGGCCTATAACGCACGCTTCGCAAAGCCGCCAAGAAGCGCGTACGACGCCCACCGGCCGCTGCGCGATGACGAGAATCTCGACGCGGTTTTGACTTGGCGGGTACAGCGTAAGGTATCGGATGCGCTGACGTTGCTGAACGATCGCGTACTCTGGCTGCTCGATGACACGGCAGCGAACCGCAGGCTGATCGGCCGCTACATCGACGTCTGGGAATACCCGGATGGGCGCCTCGAAATCCGCGCTGACGGCAGCGTGCTGCATGCTGTGCCGTACGACAAGCTCGCAGACATCGACCAAGGCGCGATCATCGAGAACAAGCGTCTTGGTCATGCGTTGCAGGTCGCGCGAGCGTTACAGGCGCAGCGCGATAACCGTCGGATCTCAGGCTCGCCGTCTCGCACAAACCGAGGTGCTGCGGTGCGCACTCACAAGCCCTTGCCCGGCACGAAGAAGTCGCGCGCATTCACCCGAGCCGATCTGGACCAAGCAATCGTGCAGGTCGCGCAACAGTCTAAGACGCCTTCAACACCTGGCCAACGCTCTGCTCGCACTCGCTGAACAGTCTGAAACGCCCCGGTCCGATCAAGGCCGTCCTTCAACACTACGTGGATTCAAACCGTTGAAAACAGAGCCAATCACACATCAAAAACACGACATCTGTATTTAGCCGGCGGTACGACATTTCAATTTTGCTTTGACATGGTTAGGTAACCGGAACGTCGGCGACGCACAACGCTTGCTCGTCGAGCATCCGCCGGCGGATACAGTGCTTGCCGCAATTACTCCACGGCAATCTGGCAGATCGCAGCCGCCGCGGCCGCTGACGCCCGCAGACAATTCGGCAAGCTCGAAAACGACCCATCTCTGTCGAAAGCGGCCCACCCCGAGGATTAAAATACAGCTTTACTGTTTTATTTTGCCGGTCGCCTTTCCGTTTGCATCCGCCCCCGAAGCGGCATCCGGCGACATGCCCTTTTCACGTTGCTGCATCAGTGTCGGGCCGCCCGGGGTGCTTGCCCCGCTAGAAGCGCTGTTGGCCGCTTGATTTGTCGTGGCGCCATTCTGAGTCGTCGGTGACGGAGTCTTCTGCATGGTCTGCGCGAACGCGCTCGGGGTTGCCGCTACAAGGAGGAAGCTTACTAGAACTGAGATACGTTTCATGATTGTCTCCAAAGACTACACGGCTTCCCTCGTTCTTGAACCAAACCGATTAGGGTGCGACGGAACCGGGGTCACGATCCACTGCCTCGTTGGCTGCGTCTTTCGCATCCTCTTCGGCGTTGCCGACTTGTTTTCTTGTTTCACCAGCTATTTGCTGTGCGTCGCCCTTCGCCTCCTGCGCGGGATCGTCCCGCATCTTGCCAACGCCCTCATTGATCTTTCCCTTCACCTTCTCTCCGACGCCTTTTACCTGATCTTCATTCATGGCCGTGCTCCGGACGCGCCTGCGGATTGCAAGCGTATATCGCTGCGCAAAAAGGATGCCTTGAAAGAAGGGCCGTCTACAGTGAGACGAGGAGGCGAGAAATGTCGCAATCGGGTTTTCGGACGACCGTCCCGATCGCGTCATGGCTCATCCGCTGGAGCGCCGGGCCGCCACGCTTGACCGAAAGCTTGCGTGGAGCATCGTCGTCAGGTGCCGCTTCATCACGCCGGGTCGCCGCGTGGTGTCTGATCGGGATCGTAGTAGGTGCCCGCGATTGCTACCGGCACGATGCGCTGCCCATGCGCGCGCGGCGCCGTGAAGTGTTCCGTCGTGTAGCCGCGCTTAAGGGTTAGCTTCGCTGCGGTGAGCGTCTCTCAGACCGGCTTCTTTGAGCCCGTCTCTGTGCGGTGAACGTTTCCGGGGCGAGTTGGTTTCGAGGCACGCGCGGTGATCGCTGTCGCGCGTCAATCATCACCGCCCTCCCGGAGGCTGTCTGTCGACGGTGGCGACGGCAGACGCGGCAGGCCCTGGCTCAGCGCCGCTCCCGCATGGGCCATGAAGACATCTGGCCAAGTCGCGCACAGGAATTCGAAGGCCACCTTTGCTTCACGCACTTGATCAGCGAGGCGCGCGTTTTCCTCGGCGATGGCCGATGGCGGCTCGTCGCTGTGACCGTCATCGGGACGGGCCCCATACATCACGCGCTGCACCAGCACGATCGCGCCGCGCTCGACGATGAAGTCAATCACAGGCAAGAACCGAGTCGCCACCGCCAGCGCATCCCCGTACGTTTCCGCGAGCGCAATGATGACCGCCAGTTCGAGGCGGGAGGGTCGAATCGGCAGCAGCGGCAACGCCTGTCGACGCGCGGCGAGCCATGCAGCGGCCGCCCGACGTCTGCGCGTGATCACATCGTCCAGCGCGAGCACGACGCCCGCGACGGCAGCGATCGGCGCGCCGTTGGGCCAGCGGCCGAATCCAACGGGCCTTTCGCGGTCGGGCGGGAAGTCTTTCGGCACGGGCCTCTTCCCTCTGTCGTAGATGGCAACTGGCTTATTCTACTTCTGAGAACCAGGCTGCGAGAGAGTCGCGGGTGCAACGGCCGCTGGAGCAGGCTCCAAAATGCAATGCGCCTGATCATGGCGGGCGCGCGAATCGGAACGCATTAGGCGAACGATCATTGTTGGCTGGAATACGTGATGCGAACCGACGTTGGCTCGCTCACACTAACGATCACAGCACTCAGGCCCAGCTCCAGTGCGTTAAAAAAGGACCTCCGCTTCCATCCGTTCCGCCGATTCCTCCACATTGACGCAAACCATAACGGTCTAAGCGCTCGTCCAACGGCAATCTCGCGATCCATCTTATGGGGCAGATTCGAGGCATAGTGATTGCGTGCAAGGGGGCTCCCCGTGGAGCGACGTTGTATGTGGGTAGTTCTTGGGCCCGTTAGCTCCCGACGACGGGCTCTTCTTTTTGGTGGCATCGCGCCGCTTTCCGTGTCTAGCCGAGCGTTTCTCGACTCGCGTGACGCTTCGACGATTCGCGTGTTAGAGCGGCATCGGGCTGCACAGATCTGAGCGATCTTAAAAGACTGCAATTTGTAAATGAGAATTATCCCTCGTAGCGCGCGCGACTTGCTCTGTAGTGCGAACCCTTCAAAGAACGAGCGCTTGATCGCGTGGGCGATAGGCACAACGCTTGCGCTAAACGGTTGCCAATGCGTTCGGCCGTTGGTTCCTTATGCGTTCACTTACCTACCGAGACTTTCATGAGACTTCTAACGACTCGAGACGGTCTGCCCCGCCTGTCATGGGGCTCAATTATTGCCGGCGTCATTCTTTCGATGATCGTCTACCTGATCATGAGCGTGCTCGGTACGGCGATTGGCGCCTCGTTACTGTCGCCGATGTCGAAACCCGATCCGTTGCATGGGTTCGGGTTCGGGTCCGGGGTCTGGGTCATCGTCACTACGGTACTCGCGGTCTTTGTCGGTTCGTACTATGCAGGCCGCTGCGCACCCGTGCTCGGATGGCTTCACGGTCTGCTGTCTTGGGCTGTCATGACGCTGCTCGTCGTGTACGGCATGACCTCATTGATCACCGGCGCGGTAAGCACGGCCGGTAGTGTCGCAGCGACGACCGCACAAGTCAGCGCGACTGCCGCAAATCAATCCGGCGCGACCCCGTCAATAGTTGACACGGCTAAGCAGCAGGTCCAGGCAGCAGTCGCATCGGCGGCGTCGGCCGCTTCAAGCCCTCAGGCCGAACAGACGGCGCGCGAAACGGCGGATGCCGCCGCACGAAGCGTGGCCAGGGCGAGCTGGTTCTCGTTTGCCGCGCTCATTGTGGGCGCCATCATCGCGATCGTCTCGGGGGGCGCCGGCTTTCGGCATCAGCCGCCATTCGAAGAAAGCGGTGGTACGGCAACCGGCGTCGGTACGCCGCCGGTGCGCGGCCGCGCAGTGCCGCGAGGCGGTCGTCTATGAGGGAGCGGCTTTCTGACAGCGGATGTAACCCCGGTAGTGCCAAGGAGAAGCTAATGCGTGAGGAAGAGACTTCCGGTGCGACACCAGCGCTCGATTCGTATGACGCAGTCCGTGTAGCGGCCGTCAAGGAAGAGATCGCGGTCGACGTCGCAACGGTAGAAACGGGCGCCGTGCGAGTGCGCAAAGTCGTGCATGAAGAAATGCAGCCGATCTCCGTGCGCCTGCGGGCTCGGGAGGTCGATGTCCGGCGCGTACCGGTCAATCGGCCTGTCGAGGAGCGCGATGAGCCGCGGCGGGAGGGCGACACCCTCATCATTCCCATCTACGAATACGTCCCGATTGTACGCATGCAGTTGACCTTGAAAGAAGAAGTGCACGTCAAGACGACCGAGATTGAAGAAGACGTGATCCGGCGCGTGCTGACGAACTCGGAAGAACTCGTCGTCGAGCGACGCGAGGGACCCGACGGCGAGTGGAAGAAGGATCCAAGCGCCGGCTGATGTTTCACGAAGACTTTTGAACCGTCCAACTCAAATTGGGAGAAACTGAAATGGCACAGACAATAATCGGAGTGTTTGACTCGTTCGCGGATGCCGAGCGCGCGCAAAGTCGCTTGGAGTCAGAGGGCATCGCCCGTGCGGACATGGAGGTTCACCGCTCAACGACTGGCGACGCCAACACAGTGAGTGGGGATCGGACGACGCGGTCCGTAACTGATGACACGGGTGAAGACCGCGTTCACGACGGACCGGTTAGCGGCATTGAGCACTTCTTCAAACGATTGTTTGGCGGTAGCGATGAGCCCGAGGAGATTGGGCACTACCATGAAGCGGTTCGACGCGGAGGCGTTCTGCTCTCAGTCGAAGTGGCCGATGAGACGTTTGTGGAACGCGTCCGGGACGCACTGCATGCCGAAGGCGCCGTTGACATCGACTCACGTGTCGCACAGTGGCGTAGCGCGGGCTATACCGGCTATGACCGTAACGCGCCGGCCTACACGGCCGAAGAGATCGCGGCGGAACGTCAGGCGTTTCCGGTCGTTCGAGAGTCGCTCGACGTGGGCAAACGCGAGGTGCAGACGGGCGGCGTTCGGGTTTATTCGCGCGTGACGGAAACGCCGGTCCGCGAATCCGTTAGCCTTCGAGAAGAACGCGCCACCATTGAGCGCAGAGCCGTGGACCGCCCGGCGACGGCGGCCGATCTGAAGGAAGGCTCGGTAGAGATTCGCGAAACGGCTGAAGAACCCGTGATTACCAAGACTGCGCGCGTCGTCGAAGAGGTGGTGGTCGGTAAGGAAGCATCTTCCCGAACCGAGACCGTCAACGATACGGTACGCGGCACCGAAGTTGACGTCGAAAGAACGGCTGTAGCAGACGACAACCCTGCTGTTCGTCCCGTCGATAAGCCGCCTCGTTGAGATTGGCGAAGTGGGGGACAAACGGAATACTCTGCCGTCCCCTGCTTTTCTGGTTTCACCCGCACTGTACTCACGGCGCCTGACCGCGCTTAATAGAGCCCTCTTCGCGTATCGATGCCGCAGCACGGTGCGCTCAATTCTCGAACACCCTTTTGGAGGATGTCATGGCGAACGCCGACGGTCCCGAACCGGTCAATTCCCTCGTCACGAAGGAGCCTGACGAGACCAATAAATCCCCCACCAGCGCGAATTCGGACGCCCCGCAAGCAGAGACGAAGCCAACCGCAAACGGCGGGGAAAGCGACTTCCGTGAAGCATCGCAATCGTGGGACGCTAAATCTTCTGGTGGTGATGCACGCGCCAGCGCAAAAGAAAGGCTCGCTGATATGAAGGATGCCATGGTGAAGAACTACCGGGCTGCGAGCGACACGACAGATGATTTCGTGCACGAAAATCCCTGGAAGGCAATTGTCATGGCTGGATTAGGTGGTTTGATTGTTGGCATGCTCGTTTCGCGTTAGACAGATGCGAGGGGACGGTGACGAGGTCGCGCGCCAGCTTCGCTCCCTTGCGGGCTAACTGACGTGCCTGTGCTATGGTGCACGGAACGTCGTGAGCGCACCGGCGGCAGGACTGGACAGGACCAAGGCCTTCAAAAGCTACGACTTCCCAAAACCCTCATATAAAGAAGATACACGAATGGCCGAGTTTGAAGGACTGGACAAGCTAACGCGCCAACTCGAGGAAGCGTCGCGCGCCTGTCAATCACTAGGCGGAGAACTCGCCCGCATCACAGTCGTGCCTGGCGATCGGGCAAGCGTGCAGGCGGCGATCCAGCAGGTCGAAGCGATGATCGATCAAAAGGCGAAGTGCTTCGAGGGGAACGAGCTTGTGGAATCGATAGTCCGGCAAATCAAGAAGCGGTATCGCGCCGAACTTATCCGGCGCGGGCGCGTCCCAGACGTTGAACTTTAACTGCAATCCTCGCGGTCCCTGTCGCCTTTGTGAAGCGAAGAACGCCAACGTCCCGCGGTGTCTCGTACCGCGAGCGCACCGTGATCGCACATCACAGCGGTCGCGACATCGTGCGGCATCCTGTCTGTCAACCTAGCGACCAATAATGTCCGCTCACGAGGCTTGGTGTGTCGTTCTCCCGCGGCAAAATCGGGAGCGGCGAGCTGCCAGTTCGGTCCGCTAAATCGTCGCGCCCCGCTCACGACTCCGAGGTGTTCACCGTGCGCCACGTACTCCGCCCGATCGCGGGCGCGCATCTCGGGGTGCGGTCCAACGCTCCTGGTTTCCGTATGGCGGCGAGTTGCCCGCGCATACAGTTGCCCATCGTCGCATCGAAGTCCTCGCGCCTGGAGCTCGCGAAGAGCCTCATCGGCTTCACCATATGACGAAAACAGCGCGACGATCGCGTTGGCGTCTTTCATTTGCTGGTCACGGAGGTCCAGGAGCTGTGCACCGCGCAACGTCCTTTTTCAGATAGACAATGGAACCCGTTCGCTCGTCTGCAGAAGACCTGTTTCCATAATAGGTCAATGAACGGCACGCTGCGCGAGCCGACGAGCCGAAAACTCAAGTAAGGTCGACGCTGTTGCTTCACCCTCGCGGCTGGCCAAGCCACCGACACGCCTCATCGTGCAGCGATTGGGTCGCAGCCGCAATGATGTCGCCTTGGAAGGTCTCGTCGATAGCATTGCCAGCCCATGTTGTCACGATGCCACCCGCCCCCTCGATGACCGGAACGATCGCCATGACGTCGTGAACCTGCAGGCCATCTTCGACGACGAGATCGACGTGACCTGAAGCGAGCATCGCGTAGCCATAGCAATCCGTGCTGAAGCGCGTGACGCGCACTTCGCGCGCAAGCCCCGCGAACGCCCGTGCAGCCTCGCCTGCAAACATCCTTGGGTCCGTCGAGCACAGCCGGGCGTCGCGTAAATGAGCGCACGCACTGACCACACACGGTTCGCCGTTGCGCGACGTTTGATCGGCTACCCCGATCCATCGCTCGCGCATGGCTGGTGCCTCAACCATTCCGCAGACCGGCCGTCGATCCTCAAGCATTGCGACGAGCGTGCCGAACAGTGGCAGGCCGGTCACAAAGCTCTTGGTACCATCGATCGGATCGATCACCCAGCATATGCCGCCCGCAATGCGCCCGCCCTCCTCCTCGCCGACGAGGACATGGGTCGGGTAGCGCGATGCGATCATCTCCCGCAACCGTCGCTCGATGGCGCGATCCGCCTTCGTGACGGGCGTCGCGTCGGACTTCGTTTCGACGTCGATTTCTGTACGGAAGTGTTGCATCGCGAGAGCGCGCGCTTCGTCGCCCAGTTGGTTCAGAAATGGCTCGATCTCGGTCAGCCTCACGTCGTCCTCCCTCTGCATAGTGAACGGATGCGCAAAACTCTCGCCTGCGCTGCCGCCGAGCGGCTCGACCGCGACCCGATCGCCGAGTGGCTGCAGCTGACCATCGCTCTTCGTAATGCCGCTACTTCATCTGGTGAGGGACGCGACAGTGCCTCCGTTGTGCAGGTTCCGCTGTACGGCGCGGTGCCCACAGTCGAGAACTGTCCCGCTGAGCTTTCTCTTATCACGTGATGGCGCGCTTAACGCATTTGATTACACATGAGTTAGTCGCCCAGTTCTCGGGCGTATCTGAGGCCGGCGGCGAAATCTGTCACTCGCTGCAGGCCTTGCCAGATAGTCTTGACTCCAGGTTCGCCGTCGCCTTTGCGCGCCAAGAAGCCGCCGAGCAAGGCGACCAAGCGCACGACCTCATTCAGACGTGGTGAGCTCTTCGCGGTTTCTTCTTGTTGAGAATGAATGCCGCGCGCCATTCATCTCGCTCGAACAAGAGCGCTGCATCCAGGTCCGGGCGAGTCCGACCGAGTCGCATCAACCGAGCAATGCGCCATGCCACCACCAGGAACAGCGCCAAGGCACGTTCAAGCCGTGCCATCGATGCGAGTTGCAAGGCCTCGACCCGACGGCCGTTCTTGAGCACGTGAAAGAAAAGTTCAACCTCCAGCGCGCGCGGTACCAGTCAATAGCTGCGCTGCGGCGTCAAGGTCGTGCCCCTCGCGGTTACTCAGCAGTCGCCATTCAATCGGCTTGACGCCCGCTGGAGGGTCAACTTCCCGGGCGATGATGCAAGTGGCACTCACTACGCCGCCTGCAGCATCTTGCGATCCGACGTTAACGGCCCACTCATCGGATTCTTGAATAGGCATTTGTACGATCAAGAGTGCGTCATCCGGCGCCATGGGTCCTGCTGGGCGCGAGCGCGAGCTGCAGGCGGGCGACAGTAGGAGATGGCTTCCTAAAATTTTCGCCGATTCGGCCGTTAAACAAGTTGGCTGAGTTTAGAAGAGTAAATCGAAGGTGAGTGCCATAAACAAACGGCGATTTCTGCGACGCCCTGAAATCACGTCGAAGCACTACAAGGCGTCGATCATCCTCGCATTGATCTGTGCTTTAGCGCTGACGGTCGTTGCCGGAACCATTGGCATGATCGTGAGGGCGCGCGACACCGCCGGGGCGTCGTTGCACTACGCAACGTCAATCCAGCGTGATCTCGAGACCTTACTGGCACTTCATACCGACGCAAACGCCGATTTCTTGAAGAGCGTTGCTATAGCTCGCATTGGCACCGAGGCATGGCCGGTCGCTCGTGCGGCGGCAGCGCAGGTGCTATATGACAGGCTCGACTCGGCGTACCACGACCCAATCCTTGGTTCCGCGGACGGCCAAATCATCGATGCGCTCAGGAGGCGCAGCGGACTGTGGCTTTCACAGTTGGACGATGTTTCGCAACACACATCGCAGCTCGGGTCGAGCGTCGCCGTCGACAGTCGACTCCTTCTGACCGCGAACGCTTCGCTGCATTGGATTACGGGACAGATTGCCGGCCTCCACGCGCGCCAGGAAGTGCTGATCGCAAACATGCAGGCCGACGCGGAGCATCGCCTCGCCCGCGAGCGAGTGGCTTTATTGCTTGCGGGCGTCACGGCAGTCGCGTTCCTCTGTCTGGCGATTCTGGCGGGGCACCGGGAATCGCTCGCGAAAGCGAAGTCGGGGATTGTTGCTCACGAAGCGGACGCGCGCTTTCGCGAGTACTTCGAGCAACATCCGCTCGCCATGCTCATCTACGACGTTGAGACGCTGGAAATTTTGACTAGCAATGCCTCTGCGCAGCAACAGTATGCCTATACCGCCGATGCTTTCCGAGGTTTGTCTGTCGCCGCGCTGCGCCCTCAATCAGACGTCGGCGAGTTCATGTGCGACCTGAGGCGCTTTCGTCAATCGTCCGCGCGAAGCGGCAGCGCTGGGCTGCGTCGGCACGTCCGTGCTGACGGCACGATGATCTATGTACAAGTGTCGTTCCACTTCCTGCGCTTCGCCTCAAGAGAGGCGTGCTTTATTACTGCGGTCGAGGTCACCGAACAGGAGCGTCTAAGGCTTGAGCTCAGCCTTCGCGGTCGAGCACTGGATGCGGCACTCAATGCCGTGGTCATCACACGCAGCGACGGCGATCGTCACATCGTTCACTACGTGAATGGCGCATTTGAACGCATCACCGGCTTTGCAGCATCGGACGTTGTGGGCAATGACTTCTCCGTTGTCATCCGTGGCGTTGCTCCGGGCGAAGCGCATTGCCTGCTTCTTGATGCGCTGACAAACCGAACCGAGTTCGCCGGTCAGTTGCTCACGGCGAAGCGCGATGCTGCACCTTTCTGGGCGCAGTGGCACGTCGCGCCTGTCGTCCACGACGATGCAGGTGCAACACACCTCGTCACGGTCTTCAGTGATGTGACTGAGTTGATGACTTCCCGAGAGCAGTTGCGTCGTCAGGCCAAGTTCGACGCACTCACCGATCTGCCTAACCGATATGCATTAAACGCGGCGCTGGATCGTGCCGTCGAAAATGCGCGCAACATGAACGCATCTGTTGCATTGGCGTTTTTCGACCTAGACAATTTCAAGGACATCAATGACACCCTCGGACACGCCGCGGGTGATCGCTTGCTGCGCGAGGTCGCGTTACGATTTGAACGGTATGCGGGCCAAGATCTGTTCGTTGCGCGCTACGGCGGCGACGAGTTCGTGGCGGTGTTTCCGAACGTAACCGATGCGTCAGTGGTTGACCGGTCCGTGTCGGCATTGAGAGCGACTGTCGCATCGGTAGACACCTGCGGGAACGAGTTCAAGGTCGACGCAAGCGTGGGGGTGGCCTATTTCCCGCGAGATGGCAACACTCCCGATGTGCTGCTTAGACATGCAGATTTGGCGCTCTACCGTGCTAAGCGCGACGGTGGCAATTGCGTTCGACGCTTTGAAGCAAGCATGCGCGATGCGGCTCATGAACGTTTTGCCCTATCGACAAAATTGCGCAACGCACTGAAGCAGCGCGAGTTCCTGCTCTACTATCAGCCTCGAGTGCAGCCTGCTTCACGACAAGTCGAGGGGTTTGAGGCACTGCTGCGTTGGCGCGACCCGGAACGAGGCCTCGTGAGCCCGTCGGAGTTTATTTCCCACGCCGAAAAGACCGGACTCATAGTCGACATCGGTGAGTGGGTGCTGGCTGAGGCTTGCAGGCAAGCGGCCACGCTCGCCGCTACTCAGTCGCCCGTAACCTTCTCAGTCAACGTCTCGCCGTTGCAGTTCTCGCGTTCAGATTTCCCGCAGCTGTTGGCGCGAACGTTGCGCGACACGGGACTGCGGCCGTCTCTGCTGGAAATCGAAGTGACAGAGGGCGTGCTCATGGATCCCGCCGCGCTGCCTGCATTGCATGCGGTTCGCGCTTTGGGCGTTCAGGTAGCCATCGATGATTTTGGTACCGGCTACTCAAGCTTGGCGTACGTGCGCAGCTTCAGGGCTGACACGCTGAAGTTGGACATGTCTTTCGTAAGGGGCATCGGCCGTTCGAAGGAAGACGAAGCGATCGTGAAAGCCATCCTTGGGCTAGGAGAAACGTTGGGAATGAGGGTTGTTGCCGAAGGCGTCGAGACTCGCGAGCAGCTTGAGTTCGTGCTTCGTCACGGTTGCGATGCGATTCAGGGATACTATTTCGGGCGGCCGATGCCAATGGCCGCCATCAGCGAATTCCTCCGTAGTTTCGGTACATTAGCTGCAGGCGAGGGACGTTCGGAACTCGAAGGTCTCGTGCAAAACTAGCATCGGCGTGTTACGTGTATTAGCCTAGACCGCATCTGACAGGTAGTCGGAGAAGCAAAGGAAGAAAGCGGTTTAATGAGGGATCAGTTTC
>NZ_FCOM02000194.1 GCF_001544695.2 Caballeronia arvi | reverse complement strand
CGATTCGTTATCAAGAAGCTCCGACGCCTCTTGATCTTCAAGCCGACCCGACAACTCATTAATCAGCGTTTCCCTAGAGCGCGAAGAGCGCCAACGAGCAATCAGCCCCTGCTGGAGGCTATTCGGGTCAATGGAAACGGTGGGCGCCTGAAGGTTTTCTCTACGCTTGACGGTGTCGAGAAGCTTTTAGTCTACCGGCAGGTTGGGGTTTATCCGCTCTACGTGACCTCTGGCATTCCTGTCGCGACGGTGAGTTATAGGTGGCTGAGGCATGATGGATTGATAGCGGTTGCAACACTGGTTCCCTGCGTCGGGATTTGGTTTTTAGTCTTGTTTAGCTTGAGCCGCCTGAAACGAGAACGAACGGCGTGGGAAAGTTGGAAAGCCGAATTCGGAATGCGCTTGTCGGCAGAGGCAACGAGTCGCCAGTTGAAACGGATGGGTGCGCTTGGAAATCTTGTAGCAAGCGTCGCGCATGACTTCAACAATCTCCTCATGGTCGTCAAAGCGAACATGGAGCTCGCACGTCGCAAGGAATTCAATGGATTGGAGAAGGAAGTAGTCGCAGTCGAGCGAGCCTCCGCTTCTGCAGAGGTTTTGGCAAGGCGGCTACTCAGCGTCGCTCGTAAGCAACCGCTGCGCGAGGAATTCGTAGAGGTCAAAGACTGGCTTGAACAAGAAGCATCTCTGATTCGGATGTCTCTCAGCGAACGAGTCCAGATGCACATCACATCAGTAGGCGAAATCTGGCCAGCGTACGTTGACCCGACCGAATTGCAATCCGCATTGATTAACCTGGCTGTTAATGCTAAGGATGCGATGCCTAACGGCGGCGAATTTTCCATTCGATGCGAGAACATCACTATCGAAAGGTCACGCGGAAACCTAAAATCCGGAGAGTATGTCGTCATCGCTTGCTCCGATACTGGCGTTGGAATGTCTTCAGCGGTGGTTCAACGGGCATTCGAGCCACTCTTCACGACGAAAGCTGCCAATGCAGGAACCGGTCTCGGTCTTGCCCAAGTCCTCGCTATGTGTGAACAGGCTGGAGGCACCGCCCGTATTGAAAGCGCAGAAGGTCAAGGGACGACGGTCACACTCTTTCTTCCCCGCGGTTCGGGAAAGGCCGTAGATAAAGCCACAGCGTCACCTTCGCAACCTTCGACTGTCACTGAGGCGAGCAAAGGCTCAATCTTGCTGGTCGAGGATAACGAAGAAGTGGCCGCGGGACTCTCAGCCGTACTGGAAGTTTTCGGCTGGCAGTCTCGGCACGAGCTCACGGGTGACGCCGCGCTGGAACTATTAGACGACGGCGCAACTTTCGACCTCATCCTCTCCGACATACAGATGCCTGGCGTCAACAATGGAATCGATGTCGCAGAAAAAGTGCGCCGCATGTGGCCAAAGCAAGCTATTGCGCTTATGACCGGCTATGCAGACGAATTCGAGCGAGCGACAAGCATTGGTGTAACAATACTCTCCAAGCCTTTTAACATCGATGACCTCCAAGCCCTGCTGCACAGCGCTGCACCTGCAACCAGATAACGGAAATGGGGATTCGGGGAAAGCACCTTATTCATTGGTCCCTCTCGACTAGCCTTTCTGATTCTGAGACATCGTCCAAGAAGGACCATTCAGCTTTCGATTTACAGATTCTTGATGCAACGGCCTTAGATGAACGTGCGTCGATTCTATAACCTCGTTGAGCAAGTTCAGGTGATTGTGAATGCCGGGCGTGTGTGAGATGCGTGCTTACTGCGGAGTTTGACGTGCGAGGAAGATATCTAAACACGTACTCGCAGCGTACTCGGTTGAGAAAGCGCTACCTATCCAAGATAACAAATGCGAAGGCACGGTACGATGCAGTTCGACTTCGGTAGACTGTCGCATGTTTTCCATGCATTACATGTAGTGGACTAGACTAAATCTGACAGTGGTCGGTTTTCTCGTGCGGGCGCGCGTTGACGCGGAGGGCGTTTAGCCC
>NZ_FCOM02000110.1 GCF_001544695.2 Caballeronia arvi | reverse complement strand
CTCGTGAGCAGCGCATCGACCCAGCCGGAGTCGGTGAACAACTGGCGATACCACTCCAGCGTCCAGCCCGGCGGCGGAAAGATCAGCCATTGCGAGTCGCCGAAAGACAGCGCGACGATGAAGAGAATCGGCAGCAGCAGGAAGAGACCGACCGCGCTGCCAATCGCAATCAACACCCACTTCAGGGAACCGAGACGATCAAAATCGAGCAACATGTCAGCGTCCTCCCATGCTTGCACGCGCACCGCCGGTGAAGCGCAGTTGCAGCGTGAACAAGCCGAGCGTCACCGCGAGCAGCACGAATGCGGCGGCGCCGGCCAGACCCCAGTTCAACAAGCCTTGCACCAATTGCGCGATGAGTTCGGCGAGCATCATGTACGACGGTCCGCCGAGCAGCGCGGGCGTCACGAAATAGCCGAGCGCCATGACGAAGACCATCAGCGCGCCCGACGCGATTCCCGGCGCCGCCAGCGGCACGAGCACGCGCCAGAATGCCTGCCAGCGATTCGCGCCGCACACGGCGGCTGCGCGCAGCGTGGAGGCATCGATGCTGCGCAAGGTCGCGTGCAGCGGCATCACGAGAAACGGCAGCATGATGTACGTCATGCCGACCGTCACGCCGACCAGGTTGTTCACCAGCGCGAGCGGCTCGTTGATGAGGTGCAGCGCCATCAGCAGACGGTTGATCGGCCCAGTCGATTGCAGCAGCACCATCCATGCGAAGGTGCGCGCGAGAAGGTTCGTCCACATCGAGAGCAGCAAGATGGAGAACAACAACGAACTGATCCTGCGCGGGGCGATGGCGAGCAGCCACGCGGTCGGAAAACCGATGACCAAGGTGGCAATCGTCACGACGGTCGCCACGAGGAATGTGTTGCCGAAGACCTTCAGATAGGTCGTCGAGCCGAGCAATTCGGCATAGTTCTGCAGGCCTGGCGTCGGCTCCATGATGCTGCGAAGCAAAAGCGACAGCACTGGCAGAACGAAGAAGATCGCGAGCAACAGCAGCGCGGGGGCGAGCAGACGCATACTGCGCCAGTCCGGTTTGCGCCGCGCTTTCGCGGCGGGAAGTGCAACGGTACTGAGGACGTTCGGCATGATGGCTCCCAGGCCAGGCTGTGTTGCCCGCGCTCTATCGCGAATGAGCGACGAGTTACTTCGACTGCCAGGCGTACCAGCGCTTCGCGATTGCGTCGCGGTTCTGCGCCCAGTACTTCATGTCGAGATCGATCTGCGAGGTCTTGTATTGATCCGGCAACTGCTTCGCCACATCCGCGGGCATCAGTGCCGGCGACTTGACGTTGATCGGCGCGTAGTTCGTATCGGTCGCGAACTTGGCCTGGGCTTGAGGGCTTGTCGCGTAAGCGAGAAACTTCATCGCTTCGGCTTTGTGCTTCGAGCCTTTGGGGACCACAAGCATGTCGGCCGCGGTCAGGTTCTGATTCCACGAGATGCCCACGGGAACGCCCGTCTGCGCAAGAGCATGCAGGCGGCCATTCCAGAACACGCCCATCGGGGCTTCGCCGGAGGCCAGCAATTGCTGCGATTGCGCACCGCCGCTCCACCAGACAATGTCGCTCTTGATCGTGTCGAGCTTCTTGAAAGCGCGATCGAGATCGAGCGGATAGAGCTTGTTCGCGGGCACGCCGTCGGCGAGCAACGCGATTTCGAGCACGCCTGGCGCGGACCACTTGTAGAGCGTGCGCTTGCCCGGAAACTTCTTCGTGTCGAATAAGTCGCCCCAATTGGCCGGCTGGGCGCTAGCGAATTTCGCCTTGTTATAGCCGAGCACGAACGAGTAATAGAAGCTGCCGACCGCGGACGGCGTCGCGAAACGCGGATCGAGCTCGTCCTTCTTCACGACGTTGTAGTCGATCGGCTCGACCAGTCCCGCCGCTTGCGCCGCATACGCGAAGTCGCCTTCGACATCGACCACATCCCAGGTCACGTTGCCGCTCTCGACCATCGCCTTGAGCTTGCCGTAGTCGGTCGGGCCGTCCATCAGCACGTTGATGCCGTTGGCCTGCGCAAAAGGCTGCGCCCAGTCTTTCTGCTGCGACGATTGCGTCGTGCCGCCCCAGCTGGTAAAGACAATCGGTTCGGCTGCTTGCGCGAGCGAGCCGAATACGCATGCCGCGCTGGCGGCGATCAAGCTTGCTGCGAAAAGACTCTTTCTCGTGTTCATTGCTGTCTCCTGCCTGATGGGTGAGTGAAGCCGCGTTGTCAGCGGTCTGCGTGGTCGTTCATTTGAGCGGCGAGAAGTTCGTCGGCCGCATGATCTTGTTTTCCATCTCTTCCATGAGCGCCTGAATCTTCGGCGCGAAGGCCTGCCACGCCGGATCGTTTGCGAGCGCGGCGCGCCTGCGATCGCGTTCGTCGAGCGACGGATAAGCCCAGATATGAACGATCTGGTTAAGCGGCCCGATCTCCGAGAAGAAATAGCCGACAAGGTCCTGCAAATACTTCTTCTGCAACTCGATGCCTTCTTCCTCGACGAGTTTCAGGTAAGCCGGAACTGCGCCGGTTTTGATTCGATACGTGCGGATTTCGTAGAACATGGGTTTTCCGTTCAGCGCATGACGAGGGGATGGAAAATCGGCTCCGCGTGCGCGAGTTTTCGCTCATGCATTCAGTGGGAAGCCGTCAGCGACTGCACCTTGCCGGTCGCCGTGTCGCCGACATAGATGCCGAAGGCGTCTTCGCTGCGCTCGCGCACATACCGTTGCAGCATCGAACGAACGGCGTCGTCGCGAATGCGATCCCACGGAATCTCGCCGAGCGGAACCACACGCACGCGCGCCGACGGCACGGCTAGGCCATCGCTGGACACCCGTCCGCGGTAATACACGTGCACGCCCGGCGCATGGCCGGTGCTTTCCTCGAACACGGCGAACAGGAAGTCCAGATGCGCGTCGAGACCGAGCTTGACGAGCACGCCGCGCAAGCTGGCTGCATCGCTCGATGGCTCGAGCTTGACTCCGCAAGGCAACTCCAGCCCTTGCGGCGTGTCCAGCAGAACGACGCCGCCATCCAGTTCGAGGATCGCGCCGACCTTGGCGCGCGAGCCAGCCGCGGCCAGCGCTTCCTGCGACAGGCTGAAGTTCACATAAGCGCCACGGCAATAGCCGAGCGGCGACGAAGTCGTGTGCGTGAAATCCACCACGCGGCCGATCAGAATGATGTGATCGCCCGCATCGACGACATCGTGCGTCCTGCAATCGAAACTCGCGGCCGCGCCGTTCATCAGCGGTGCACCGGTCGCGCGTGTGTGCCAGTCGACCTGCGTGAACTTGTCGGCAGACTTCGACGCGAACACGCCCGACACCGCCTTCTGGCCTTCCGCCAGCACGCTGACCGCGAAGTGATCGGTGGCCGAGAACACGGCGTGACTCGAAGCCGTCTTGGCGATGCACACCAGAATCAGCGGCGGATCGAGCGACACCGACGTGAACGAGTTCGCCGTGAAGCCGCGCGGCGAGCCATCGGGTTGAATGGTCGTGACGACCGTCACGCCGGTCACGAACGCGCCGAGCGCACGGCGAAACTCCGCGAGATCGAGCGCCTGGCCTTGAATCGTGTCAGTCATGACGTTCTCCTGTTTGTGTTGCATGGATCGGTTGCGCGGTGGCGGCTTGCGTCAGAAAGGCGACGAGCCGCTCGTTGACGCGCTCGGGATCGGTAACATTCATCATGTGGCGCGCGCCGTCGATGATTTCGGCGCGGCCGTTGCGAGCCGCTAGCGCCATCGCTTGCGACATCGACGGACTGGAGTTCGGATCGAATTCGCCAGTCAGGAAAAGCGCGGGCATGTTCAGACTGTCGAGACGGCCGACATGCGCGCCGTCCGAACTCGCGAACAGCCGGTACGTACGCGCGTATCCGACCGGGTCGACGTTCAGCAACAAGGCGCGAAGGTCCTGCGCGGACTGGTTCAAATGCGCGGGCACCGGCTCGCCGAACCAGCGCGCGATGGTTGCATCAACGCCGGCGCCGGTTTCGGTCGCATCAAGCGTCGAAGCTCGGTTCATCACGGCGGCACTTTGTTCGGGCGTGCGATCGTAGACGGCGTTCAGGGCTGCGACGCTCTGCGTGCGCGCCGGATACGTGAGCGCGAACTCGAGCGCGACCAGCGCGCCCATCGAATGCCCAGCGACGTGCACGCGTTCGATCTTCAGCGCGTCGAGCAGCGCGGCGAGCTGAGTCGCGTATTCGGCGAGCGTCGGCTCGGCGCTCGGCAACGCGCTTTCGCCGTGGCCGAGCATGTCATAGGCGAGGACATCGAAGTACGCCGTAAGCGCGTCGATTTGCGGCGCCCAGACACTGTGATTCATGCCCACGCCGTGGACCAGCGCGACGGTCCCGACGGTCTGGCCGGCGCGCGACGCGTAGAGGCTGTAGCACGTCCCGCTCGCCACATCGCCCGCGACAAGGCGGCTTACTTCCGGCTTCATGCGCCCCGCTCCTTCATGTCCTGATGCGATTCACGCTTCATTGCTGTCTCCCACGCCGTATTAGCTGGCCGATGATGGTATGCCATATTATTCTCGTGACAAACGGCGAAGTATTATGGAATACCATGAGACGGTGTTCTGCTAGCAACGGGGCAACAAAAAACCGCCACTCGGGCGGTTTTTCTCAGACAGATGTTTTTCGATCACTTCATCATTCTGGCTCGCTCAACCGGTCGAGGGCCTGCTGCGCCAGTCCCGCGACGCGCCGGATGTGCGCGGCGGATGCTGCGGACGCGGCATCGCCGTCGCCTCGCTCGATGGCTTCGAGCAGCGCGTTCATCTCCCGATTCGACTCCTCCCCACGCCCCGTCGACGAGATCGTCAGCGCGCGCAGCCGGTTGATCCGCGTGTTTAGCGAACGCACGACCGACAACGAAACCGACTTCTGGGCGCCTTCGAAAAGCACGTCGTAGAAGGATTCGGTGTACGTGAGGACATCGGTGAAGGCGTCGCGGGCGAAGGCGTCCTCGATCTTGCGCCGAATACCCCGCAGTTTTCCGACGATCTCGGGCGTCGCGTTCCTGGCGCAAGCGCCGGCGGCATTGGCCTCGAGCAGACCGCGCAACTCGTAAATTTCCGCGACCTGCGTCGGATCGAGCCGCGCCACGACGGGTCCCTGACGAGACACGATTTCCACCAAACCTTCGGTTTCCAGGTGGCGCAGCACTTCACGCACGACGGTGCGGCTCACGCCCAATTCGTCGCATAGCGTCCGCTCGACGAGTCGCGCACCAGGGCGGAAATAGCCCTGCACGATTGCCTCTCGCAGCTTTTCCAGCGTCAGTTCGCGAAGCGTCTTCGCGTTTCGGTCAACTTTGAGATCCGACATTTCAGCCTTTAACGACTCTAAACTGGTATCCCATATTATTGCTTATAAACGCCGGTCAGTCTTGTGAAATCACAAATGTGAACTCCAATTGGGATGCGGCAAAGCACTAGGGACGCCCCACTTTGCACGCGCGCCTTCGCGCTTCGGATCGCTCGGGCCCCGAAACATATCCTGTCGTATCGCTGTCCACCCCGTTCCGAGCCCGGTTACTTGCACCGCAGCAGGCTGCCTGCTTTTCCGATTAGTTCACTGCGGCTGGACGCTCGCCGCCTGCTTGCCCTTGGGTCCTTGCTTCATATTGAAGGTCACCTTTTGGTTTTCAGCGAGCGACTTAAATCCTTCTGTCCGGATCTCGGAGAAGTGCGCGAACAGGTCGTCGCCTCCGTCATCCGGAAAGATGGCCCCGCTGTCGCGATTTCTTCGTTCGCGATCACGTGACGGTGCGCAACGGCTGGAACTGGGTGACGGAACTCAACAGCTTTGAGTTCAACTATCCGCTGCGCGCAATGGTCGCCGGCCCTTATCTGGGTGGTCAAGGTGAGCGCGAAGCGCTGTACCCGATCCGCTACACGGATAGCACAGGTCAAAGGTTGAACGGAGCTAACCGGTATGTCGTCAAGCTCGACTCCGCCCCCTAGTCGGAGCCGTCTGATCGCTGATCATGTAGATCGCCGACGACAAGATGCTGGTCACCAACGACATCGACCGTCATACGGTTGGCTCCGACACACCGGGACTGAAAACGGCGGGATGGCTCGATCACCATTCCCATCTCGCACAGCACGCCGACCGGTGATAACGCGACAACCTGGCTTCCCGCGTCGAGCGGAATTTTCTATATTCTGCATTCGTATCAACCTTCGGCTGCCATTCTTGCGGGCAAGTGGACGTTACCGCAATTAAACAAAGTCAATTAGACCAGCTTCCCTCCGATGGCCGGTTGCGGAGCCGCAGCCGACATCCGGGATTCCGTCCAACGACTGGCGCGAGTGACGCTTCGTCGCCGATACCGGTGCTGCGACTTCGTGCGTTCCCCCTTACTCTGCCTGCGCGGCTCAGCGCTGAAAGGCGTCCGAACGCGAGCCAAGGATGGCGCCTGGCGGCCAGCAAAACGACCGCCACGAAGGCCTCTCTCAAGGCATTACAGTATCGACACTCCATACTTTTCAGGAAGTAATCGGTCAAGCATTGAGCAGCATAATGGTTGTCCGAACGTCGCACCTTGTCTCAACAGAGATAGCGCGGGACGCTGTTCCTACACAGATCCTTCGTTCGTGGAGCCGAAAGGGTAGAAAGTGTACGGTATCCCACCTACCACACAGGAGTTTAATGATGTTGACATGTTTCGCCGTGCGACATAAGGCCGATGATCAATTTCTGCAGTCAACCGACTACAATCTGCTGCAAGCAATCGCTAATGAAGCGAGTATTAGGTTTGAGCCGGGATTTTCTGGCAGCAGCTATCTTGAAGTGCCGCGAAACGAGGATGCTAAGCAAGCAGTGGCAGCTAAGTTGAAGCAAAACGATCTCCCTTTTGATGTCGTAACGCGAATCGCGTACTAACGCTGAAGGGGCGTTCCGTGTGTTTACGTCGTCGGGTCGACTTGGTCGCACAGCTTGTTCGATCAAACCCGAGCAGGCCCTTATCGGAGAAGTTAATGGGCGAATCTGTAAGGAAGTTTAATGAAGGATTCCTCGCGCAACAGCGTGAGCGTCTTCTCGAAATGGAAGCGGCGCTGCTCCGGACCGACGATGGTAAGAACACGTTGGCGAAAACCACTCTCAACTACTCAAATCATCGATTGGGTGATATCCAGCGAGCGCTGCAGAAGATCGAGGATGGAACATACGGACTATCTGACGAAAGCGGCGAGCCGATTCCACAGTCGCGCCTGGAAGCGTTTCCTGATGCGCTATACACTGAACGCGAGCAAGAGGAACAGGAAGAAGGCAAATAGCGCTCTAGCAAGCTCATTTTTCGCTGCGCCGTAGTCCGTATCGGCGCGCACGCGTCGAGAGATTCATCGACATCGCGCGCCCCGTCCGAATGCTGACTAGCCGACGTGCGAACTCTCGTCGATCTGGAACATCTCAACAATCTGTGAAAGACTCGTCGCCTGCTCTTCCATGGAACGGGCGGCGGCGGCGGCCTCCTGAACCTGCGCGGCGTTTCGCTGTGTGTTTTCGTCGATTTGAGCAACCGCTTGATTGACCTGCCCGATTCCCACGCCCTGTTCCGCACTTGCGCTCGCAATCTCGCCCATGATGGCTGTCACCCGTGTAACGGCATCGACGATTTCCGCCATCGACGTCTGCGCCTTTGAGACTTGTTGCGCACCCGCCTCTACGCTACGTGCGGAATGATCAATCAGCTCCTTGATCTCCTTTGCAGCGCTCGCGCTTCGAAGGGCAAGTACGCGCACTTCCGAGGCAACAACTGCGAAACCGCGCCCCTGTTCGCCAGCCCGTGCTGCCTCGACCGCTGCGTTGAGCGCAAGTATGTTTGTCTGGAAGGCAATGCTATCCATTACGGCTATGATGTCGCCGATTTTTTGCTCAGCTTCACAGTTTGGTTCACAGCTATGGTTCACCCAGCGCGCCGAGTTGCCACCCTGCGCCCCGTCGATCACGCGCCCGTCATCAAGTTCCTCCTCAGCGTGTAGGGATCGCCTTGGCTGCCCCATCCCCTGCCGCCTCGTCAGCGGTGCTGAGGACGTGAAAGCTTACCGCGCCGCGGCCGGCGACGCCGGCTGCAAGTATGCAATCAGCATCTTGACATGCATCTCAGTCACCGCCTCGATGACTAACGGTTCGGTATAGTCCCGTCCGACGAACGCTTTCAGGGTGAACCGATTGGAAACCAGGTAGTACCCCATTGCGGCCAGCGTAACGTAAAAATCGAGGGCGTCCACATCGGCGCGGAAATCCCCTATGGCGGCCCCGCGCGCCAAGGTCGCGCGCACCAAGTCAATCACAGGCGAAATCGCCTCGGTCACTTTTGGCGAGCGCTCGAGGTACCGGCCTTCATGAAGATTTTCGTTGTTGATGAGGTTCAACCACCTCGGATTCGCCCGGAAGTAATTCCAGATGGAAAGCGCAAGCGTTCGTATCGCGGCGGCAGGCTGCAGCCCCGTGAGGTCAAGGCTCACCTCGTGACGCGCAAATTCCGCATACATCGCCTCGAGGACAGCGACGTACAAGCCTTCCTTGCTTTGAAAGTAGTAATAGAGCATCCGCTCGTTGGTGTCGGCGGCCGTTGCAATGGCGTCGACGCGGGCCCCCGATAGCCCGCAGGTCGAAAACTGCTGCGTCGCCGCCTCCAGGATGCGTCGACGCGTACCCTCGGGATCTCTTCTGGTTTTCGGCACGTTCATGGTCGTCGCCTCCGGCGATGCAAGACACACGGGGATTATGCGCGCGGTGCTTGAGGGTGGCCGCCGGGCGCGTCCGGCGCCGGCTTCTAGCGGAGCGCGATGCTTATCTTACAAATCTTCATGCGTGATAAGTCGCATTATCACGCTTGCGTTTAATGGCGGTGACTTGCCACTGGCGACACGCGTCGTCGGAGCGCGAGTCCATTCGGTCGGCCGACGGCTCTACTTCTAAGTACTGCGTATAGATTTTTGTTCAATAGCTCAATGGGTGCCGCGAACCTACGCTACGCGGCGAGCGTGGTTCGGTCGGATCTCCTTTGTTTCTTTTTCGATATCGTCGACACAAAACTCGAGCGCACACAGCAGAGCAAGTTGTACGGGAAGCAATGCGTAGCCGGTACGCAGGTCACGAAGGCGTGCCCTCCAGTACCAAGCGCTTAGGGGCAACGAAGCTGTCGTTGATGCGCTCACTGTACGCACGACTGCCTGTATATGAGCAAGCTCACGATTGGCTTCGAGGGAGGTCCGCATCCGCACCTCGGGCGACGGAGGGAGGACTTGACAACTGTGATTCGGAACGTTTGCCTTCATACATTGAGCCTTTCGCTGATTTCGTTGCAATCAGCCTACGCAGGCTCTCTGGAAGTCAAGGCGGCGGGCGAGTACCAAGCCTTTGGCCGAGGAAGTCCCGTTCACGCGGTTCGAAGTGAGGATTTAAAAGGGCGAGCAGCACCTGCTTCCACGAATAGCATTAGCCCTCGTCTCTTTCCACGCGCTTTGTCCAGGGCTGCCCCACAATTGACTCCACATCGCGGATGATCCTTGGACGCGTCCTTGCCAATGGCGGCAGGAGGTAGCCGTGAACGCGTTACAGTCGCCCGTACACCAGCCGTTCGAAGCAGTCGGCACCGCCCATCTGCCCGCCCTTGAGCATGATTTCGGTGCCATGCGTGGCGGCCTCGTCGGAATGGACACGGCAGACGGTCACTCCTCGGTCGAGCGGCGCGACATAAGAAAGGCCCCACGGACGCAGAGCCTGCACACCGAAGCTGGATGTATCGCCGCCCGCGATGCCGATGCGCTTCGGGCGGACTTCGGCGACGACATCGCGCAGCAGCTCCGCGCAGCGTGCGGCGAGCGGCGCGGCATCTGCCTTCATGTCGACGGGTGCGCGATGCGTGTAGGCGAGCACGTGACGTCCGGCACGCAGGCCGTCGGCGATTTGCGCGCGACACTGGTCGCGATACGAGGCGTCGTGCATCGCGCACGGATCGAGTTCGACGCGCCGATACGAATGCGCCGCTTCGATTTGCTTCTCCGTCATCGGCGAGAGGCTTCCGGCCAGCACGAACACGGGCGACTGCGCCGCTTCCAGACTCGGCGATGCGGTCATCTCGCATTGCCCGGCGGCGGCCATCGCCCATGCCTGCGCGACGCTGCTCGCCCCGACCGCGAGCATCGGCGTGCGCGCCGACCGTTCGTGCATCACGCGGCCGATTCTCAGCAGATGCGCGTCATCCAGTACATCGAACAGCAACGGCTCGTTGCCTGCGTTTTCTATTGCATCGCTCAGTGCGGCGTCCGGAAACGCGTAAGCGCGCCAGTCGAGCGAGTTGACGCTCACGCCGAGCGTTTGGAAATGCAGCCGCAAATCCGCCTCCTGCATTGGCGTGACGGGATGTCGGCTCATTGCCGGATGACGGTCGATGCGATACGCCTGCGCGCCGCCCGCGGTGGCGAACAGATTGCCGAACGCGCAATAGCGTCCGAGATTCGGCTGCCCGCCGACGATCGGCACGAGCGCATTGCCGAAGTGCCGGCGCAGACAGTCGATGGCCACGCCGATGTTGCCCACCCCCGGCGCACTGTCGAAGGTCGAGCACACCTTGTAGTGCATCACGCGCACGCCGAGCGTCGCGAAGAGCGCGCCGATGCGGTTGAGTTCGACGCGCATCGCTTGCGGCGCGAGCGCGCGCGCGGCGCCCGCAACGCCGATGGCGTCCAGCGGGCCGAGCGTGGCGAGGCGCGCGGGCGTCGGGGCTTCGACGAAGAGCATCGCGCGCAGACCGGCACGGGCGAGATTGGCGAGCGTGTCGGTGGCACCGGTGAAGTCATCGCCATAGAAGCCGTAAGGCGCGGCCGTCATGTGCGCCCACCGAAGAAGTCAAGCGCCGCCGCAAGTTCCGGCGCGTGCTTCGCGTACTCACGCAGCTGCGTGCCAGAACGCGCCGCGTCCCACGCCTGCCGGACGCTCGCGACGCCCGCCGCGACGCCGCCCGGATGACCGAGCATGCCGCCCCCCGACATGAAAAGCAGGTCGTCGCTTTGCACGGCATCGAAGGTGACGGGCGCGGTGCCGGCCCATTGTCCGGATGAGAACGCGGGCAGCACGGCATCGGCGAGACCGGGCGCAAGCGGTGCGGCGCAGGCGCGCGCCGATGCGATCACCTCGTCGTCGGTCTGTGCGAACTTGCCCGCGAGGCCATGCACGTGCATATGATCGACGCCCGCGAGCCGCCACAAGGTCTGATACGCGCCGAAGGACATGCCGAGCGCCGGTTCGCGCGACATCATGCCGTAGCCGTTGCGATGCGCGTGCAGCACGAGCGGCGTCGCGCGCCGCAGCGTCTCGATGCCCGAGAAGCCGCACCAGTTGACGCTCGCCATCACGCACGAGCCGCCCTCGCGTTCGACGAGATCGGCATGTCGGCGCATGGCGTCGACTTCATCGGTGATGTTGAACGCGATCATCACGTTCTTGCCGCTTCGCTCGCGATAGGCGCGCACTTCGGCCATCACCGCGCGCACGCGTTCCTGGATGGGCGCGTGCAGCGGATTGGCGCTGATCTCGTCGTCCTTGATGAAGTCGACGCCCGCCTCGCACAGCCTGCGCACGAGTTGCGCGGTCTCCTGCGCGGTAAGCCCCACGTTCGGCTTGATGATGGTGCCGATCATCGGTCCGCTTGCGACGCCGGTGAGCCTGCGCGTGCCGGCGACACCGTGCAGCGGCATCGGAAACAACTGGCGCCAGGACGCGGGCACGCGCACGTCGAGCAGGCGCAGGCCGGTCGTTTCGCCGAGATCGTAGAGATTGCCCGCGACGGTCGCGGCGAGCGTCGGCAGATTCGCGCCGATGTTGTCCGCCGGAAACGCCAGCGTCACACGCGCGCGCCGGTACGGCCCGCCGATATGCTGCCGTTCGAGCCACGCGCTGCGCAGCGAAGGCGTGGCGACACTGTCCTCTTCCGCCACGGCGACGATCGTCGCGCGGCTCTTGGCGCGCAACGCGTCGCTCTCGCCCGCGACGCGCACGAACGTGCCGCTGGACTGCTCGCCCGCCATGATGTCCGCGACTTTGGCCAGATCGAGCGGCGTTTC
>NZ_FCOM02000339.1 GCF_001544695.2 Caballeronia arvi | reverse complement strand
GAGACGCCTGCATTGTTGATCCAGGTGTCGAAGCCGCCGAAACGCGAGATCGCCTCGTCCGCAGCGGCTTGCAACTGCGCGCGGTCGCCGACATCGGCCACGGCGTACGAGACACTATCCCTTCGGTCTCGCGACAACTCGCTGGCGAGCTCGGAAAGCGCCTTCTCATCGCGAGATATGAGCATCAGCCTGGCGCCGCGTCGGGCAGCGGTGCGCGCGGTGACGAGCCCGATTCCACTCGTCGCGCCCGTGATGACGATGACCTGTTCGTTTAGAGGTTTGAGTCTGATTCGCATGGTGCACTCGCTGCGTGAGAGGAATCCATGCGTTCAAGCATTGCGCGTTCCTCAGGCACGCAGGCGGGCGCTATCACAGCGGCACGCTGCGTGCCGGCGCCAATCGCAAAGACTGCGGCGATCCCGTTCAACGCGATGCAAGCATCCCGATGACCAGACCCGCGACCGCGGCCAGCGCGGGATCGCTTTCCACGGATTGTCGTGCACGAAGTCATCGGTCGTTTCGGAGGCCGCGCGGTATCGGGTCGCCATTCCGT
>NZ_FCOM02000135.1 GCF_001544695.2 Caballeronia arvi | reverse complement strand
GTTGAAGCAGTTGGCAAACTCACTTTAACCCCGTCGCCTCCATGACGACGGTGGGAGGCCCGCTAGATGATTTTCAAGACTCCGCACACGATGGCTCTCCAGCGATATGACATCCTTGACAGGGTGAGCGGCGGCTTCGTGTTTCGATACTGGAGCCCAGTAAACGCTCCGGTAATCGCCCCTGACGGTCGGCTGCTTTATATCGTCCATCGAGTTGAGAACGTCACGGACTACGTGAAGAGTCTAGAAGCGAACGAGGCACTGAGGGACTTATCTCGGCTACTCGAGGCTCGGTTGAGCAGGAGCGAGGCGGAGGTATTGCGTAATAGCGCAGCCCTAAACGCGACGACGCATGCGCTTCAGCGCTTAACGGAGGATGCCAGGTCCTGGCGCGTGGGCGAGGAAAAATTTCGACTGGTGACTGACGCGCTGCCTCAGATTGTTTGGACGGCGCTTGAAGATGGGCACGTGAACTACCGCAACCAACACTTTTACGAATTCACTGGGGCGTCCCGGATTCCCGGGAAAAACGACGACTGGGTCCAATTCGTCCATCCTGACGACCGAGCGAGCGTAAAAGAGGTCTGGAGCCGCAGCGTGGCGACGGGCGAGCCCTATGAGGCTGTGTTTCGCGTGCGGCACCAGTCGGGGGAATATCGGTGGACGCTCGCGCGCGCTCTTCCTGTGCGAGGAGAGAGTTCAACAATGTTGACGTGGGTCGGTACGAACACCGACATTCACGAAAAGGTGCTCGCCGAGCAGCAACTGCGGGATGCGCACCGACGCAAGGACGAATTCCTTGCAATGCTTGCGCACGAGTTGCGCAACCCGCTGGCGCCGATTCGCGCCGGGGCCGAGTTGCTTTCCCAGCTTAGTCTGGACAAAGAACGCGTTAGTCGTGTTGGCGTCATTATTCGCCGACAGGTGGTGCACATGACTGGCCTCATCGATGACTTGCTGGACGTCTCACGCGTGACGCGAGGGCGCATTCTCCTCAACAAGCGAAATCTGGACCTAAAGCAAGTCGTTCGGGATTCCGTTGAGCAAGTTAGGCCTCTTTTCGAGGCGCATGGACATCGCTTCACTGTTGAGATTCCAGACGAAACCGTCTGTGTCTATGGCGACCACAAACGCCTCGTGCAAGTGATGAGCAATTTATTGAATAATGCCGCCAAATACACGCCTGACGGCGGCCTTATCGCGCTGACCGTTGCGGCGACGTCGGAAGAGGTGGTCGCAGGTGTGAAGGACAATGGCATCGGCATGGAGCCGGAACTGCTGCGAACGGCTTTCGACTTGTTTCGTCAAGGCAGTAAGTCGGTCGGAGGTGCCGAAGGTGGGCTCGGACTTGGTCTCGCGCTCGTAAAGAGCATGGTCGAGCAGCATGGGGGAAATGTCGCCGCACGGAGTGAGGGCCTCGGCAAGGGAAGTCTGATAACAGTGCGCCTCCCTCGCATGCATTGTGACCTTGCAGGTGCACCCGCTCACGAGGAACTTGGGCAGCCAGCCGTGGAGCGCAGGCGGCTGCGAGTGCTCTTGGTAGACGACAACGTCGACGTGGCCGAGTCTATGGGCTTGGTACTCGAGATTCTCGGAAACGAAGTAGTTGTCGCCCACGATGCCGCGGGGGCGCTCACTCCGGCACATCAACAGACCTTCGACATTTGCATGCTCGACATTGGTCTTCCTGGCGTGGACGGTTTTGAGCTCGCACACCGTCTGCGTATATTGCCCGGTTGCAATGGGGCAATCTTAGTTGCGCACACAGGCTACGGACAGGACGAAGACCGGCGCAAGTCCGCCGAGGCGGGCTTCGCATACCATCTTGTCAAGCCAGTGAGCGTTCACGATTTGCAGAACGTTCTCGACCATGCCGCCCGAGATTGGTAGTCGCTTTGCCGCCGCTGACGATGGCGCAACCTTTCTCGCGTGACGGTAAATTGAGCGCCATCAGGGGTCGTCCGGAAGAGGCTCCAGTCGCTGTTAGCTGTTAGCCATCCTCCCCGCAAGACCACTGCATCTCGACAATTTGGCGACCATCCGATTCGTGCGTCCTGAATATGTCCAGCGAGTGGAAGCCGTTCTTTGCGTAGAACGCGGTCTGCGGGCCGACATGGCACCAAAGTTGAATGATTGCAGCGGGGTCGGCCGTTGCCCATTCGATGACTTGCTGTACAAGGCGTGAGCCGTAGCCTTCGCCGCGGAGGGCTGGCGCTATCCAAAGCCCACCGACGCGGTATTCGTGCTCGCCTTTCCTTGTGCCGAACACCGTGCCGATAATGGCGCCATCCACCTCAAGGATGAGAAAGCGGGAACCGTCGGGAGTCGCCAGCCTCTCGGCGAGCGTGGACCAGTACGAATCCTCGTAGGCCCGTGCCTCCTCTTCTGTTTCCCAGAACGAAGCGGGGTCGCTTCGGAGTGCTTCAAGGCGCAAGTCTTTAAGCAGCTGCCATTCATCTGCGCGCAGCCGCCGGATTTTGACGGAGTGTGCTCTCATGATGGAACTCCGCATCGTGCTCAACTATGGCTTACGAAGCATACTCCCTACGGCTTGTTGTCAACGTACTGCCCGACTGAAAGTATCTCGTCGCGTCGGAGTTCCGACTGAGACGAACTCGACCAGACCAACCTTCGAACTATCTCGTGCCTTCGGGTCGCATCAAGTTAATCCGGGTCTAGCCGCCATGACGCCGTCGTATTGAACGTTCGTACGCGCCAAGCATTGTGGGAAGTCAGCGCGGCCGCGGCCTGCGATTCTGCACACAAATCCCATACAAGCGAAAAGGGTACGGCCAGAAGCGACTATTCGTCGCATTACGGTTGATACGTCCGGCGCGACAATACCTAATCGTGCGAGAAGCGTTCCGGATGATGTGTCGCAACGGCGTCAAACTCAGCTGCTAGTCTGTTCGCAACCGCTCCCTCGCCTAACGAAGTAGAGGGGCACTGGTTTGCTGAAAGACGCACTATCGAATGGAGCTCATCAATGTCAACGTGTTTCGCCGTACTTCATCAAGATGACGACCAAATTCTGCAGTCTTCTGAACACAGCATCTTGCAAGCGATTGCGGATGAGGCCAGCGTTCAGTTCGAGCCCGGATTCGCGGGACGGAGCTACCTCGAAGTTCCGGGGGGCGACGATGTGAAGCACGCCGTGGAAGCGCGCCTGGAGCAGAATCACATGTCCTTCAGTGTGTTGACCCGTATTGCGTACTAGGCCGACATACCAAAGGCTCCGATAGAAACGGAGCTTTTCTTCTTACTATCAATTTCGAAATAGCTTGCTTGGTGGATTGATGTGTAGGGGCGCATAGACGCCGGCGGGAACGACGTTGTCTCAGATGGAAAGGCGACGAATGTCGCCCGTGTAGGCAATCACCGGCCAATCCTTGTCTTCACCCGAAGGAATGCCAACGGGGCAAGGCCGAAAGCCAATTCTTTCAAAGAACGGTCTCGGAAATGCATGTCCATACTCGTTGTCAGGCAACAACTCAATGAGACGCTTGCGCGTCGGATATCGTTGCTGACAAAGATTCGCTACGAGCCGAATGACGGCGCGGCCGAGTCCTTTTTGCCGGACCGTCGGTACGACGCCCGTCCATCTCAGATATACATCTGACGGCGCGTTGTTATCGTCGAAAAACACTCCCGTTATGCCGATGACTGTGCCGTCAAGCGCCACGTAGAAAACCTCGCCCGATGCACTATGGACGCGCGAAATGCGCGCAGCCTCGCTTCGGTACGGTTCCGGCCAGATGTCTTGCAATGATGGATAGCGAGCAAAAGGGTCGTCGCCGGTGTCTACCGGTACGAGCTCGATGCGTTGTCCATTGGGACAGATTTCTTGGGGATGCATAGCGCGGGAAAGCACGAAGTCATATCCATGGGCCAGTTCGTGGAGGTTCGGTCGCAGCACCTTTCAGCACTATAGCCTTGCATCAAGGATTCGCACTTCGGCGCGTCGTAGCAGACCACAAGACGCAATGGCCGAACAGCGGCATCCTCGGGGATGCGGACAGGTATGAGAGAGAAGCAAAATCCCTGAGGAGGCTATTCCAATATGGGGGCGAATCACTCGCACAGCCACGGGCCTTCCTGCCGAATTGGCCGTCGATGGGAGCGCGCTAAACGAATACCCGATTCGTTGACGCCGATGGTTTGGCCTGGGAACTAGGGCGGAACGGCCCGGGACATGAGTTGAATGAAACCGTTTGACGCCGCGCGTCTAGTCGAGAGCGTCGAGCATTGCCTTATCCCAAAGGAACAGGACTAGAGTGTCTGCTCGAGCCTACGACAACAGTCGTTCGAGCTCGTCCATGTACAGTGGTTTCAACACCCAGTCGTCGATGCAGTGCCGCTCTTTGTCAACCAGCTCGTTGCTTCCCGTGAGCGCAATGATGCGGGCGGACTTCGACGGACCTCTGCGAATTTCCAAACAGACGTCGATGCCGTTGGCGTCTGGCAGCATTGAGTCAAGAAAGATGATGTCAAATGCCTCCGCGGCCGCAGCGCACAATGCCGATGCACCGTCGTAGGCCACGACGCCCTCATGCCCGAGAGCGGTCGCAATGTCGCGTAGCGCATCAGCGGTATCCTTGAAATCGTCCACGAAGAGGATTTTCTTCATTCAATGCCTTGATACGATGCCGGCGGACGCAACGCATAGCGTTACGGTCGGGGCGCGTCTTGCGTGTCAACGCATATTTTAGCCTTTGTCTGCGACGTCTTACCCAGACGATGCTATCTAAGCTCTGGTCTGCCGCGTCTGGAATCCATCCTCTAATCGCGACGAGCGGTCGCACTCTCGCTTCCGGCGAGGACTTATCATTAGTTGTCGAGGCAGTTATTGCATAGTCCATATTTGCTTGGAGACGCTTCCGGAGACCTCCTCGAACAATGAGTCTAGTGGGCCCCTTGGGGAGAAACAATCATGGCCACCTTTAAGCAACCGAAGAACGAGATGCTTCGCCGCCTGGGTCGCCCCTCAAGGACCAGGCCAACCTTAGCTTGGCACTCGCTCGGGCAATCGGAAATCGTCCGGTGGTCGCAGGACTTATCGGAACCACGATGGCATTGCTCGCGATGAGCCTGAACGCAGTCACTGCGCACGTACAGGCCGAGCACGCAGCAATCTTTGCGTTCTCCCTTCTTCTAGGCGTCGGAGCCATTATCAGCGCGTGGATAGTCGCCTACGCGATACAGGCTGAGGTGCTGGTCGGCAAGCAGCTTATGCGCCAAGTATTAACCGACCCGTTGACAGGACTAGACAATCGCAGAAGCTTGCGCGAAGTCTTAGAGAAGGAATGGAAGCGAGCGGGGCGTAGCGGAAGTGCTTTGTCGGTGCTCTTCATAGATATCGACCATTTCAAACGCATCAACGACGCACTGGGACATGAGGTTGGCGATAGTGTTCTCATTCTCGTCGCCGAGCGTATCGCGGCGTGCGTCAGGCGTCCGTGCGACTTGGTCGCTCGATACGGTGGAGAGGAGTTCGCTGTCGTGCTGCCAGAGACACCGGCCGATAGTGCTGCGGCCATGGCGGAAAGCATACGTGAGCGTGTCATGGGACTTCGCGTAATGCACCCCAACGACGACAGGCGTGTGACTGTCAGCATTGGTTGTGCAACGTGCTTCCCCAAGTACGCGGCGAACGCGAATGCGCTGATGACGATTGCGGATAAGCAAATGTATGCGGCAAAACAAGCTGGCCGCAATTGCGTTCGGTCGGTCAGGATGTGAGAGAGAGAAGCGGACCGAGTAACGCACTACGCTCACGCCATTGCGCAATCGACGAGAGTATGTAATGTGTATTAGCCTAGACCGCATCTGACAGGTAGTCGGAGAAGCAAAGGAAGAAAGCGGTTTAATGAGGGATCAGTTTC
>NZ_FCOM02000284.1 GCF_001544695.2 Caballeronia arvi | reverse complement strand
ATCGTGATCGCGGCAACGAACCGTTCGGACGTGCTCGACAAGGCGCTGCTGCGTCCGGGCCGTTTCGATCGCCAGGTGTATGTCGGTTTGCCGGACATCCGCGGTCGCGAGCACATCATGAAGGTGCACCTGCGCAAGGTGCCGATCGCGAACGACGTGGACGCATCGGTCATCGCGCGCGGCACGCCGGGCTTCTCCGGTGCGGATCTCGCGAACCTCGTCAACGAGGCCGCGCTGTTCGCGGCGCGTCGCGGCAAGCGTATCGTCGAAATGCAGGATTTCGAGGACGCGAAGGACAAGATTTTCATGGGTCCGGAGCGCAAGTCGGCTGTGATGCGCGAGGAAGAGCGGCGCAATACGGCGTACCACGAGTCGGGCCACGCGGTGGTGGCGAAGCTGCTGCCGCATGCCGATCCGGTGCACAAGGTCACGATCATGCCGCGCGGCTGGGCGCTGGGCGTCACATGGCAGTTGCCGGAGCATGACCGCGTGAACCTGTATCGCGACAAGATGCTCGAGGAAATCGCGATCCTGTTCGGCGGCCGCGCAGCGGAGGAAGTGTTCCTGAACTCGATGTCGACGGGTGCTTCGAACGACTTCGAGCGCGCGACCAAGATGGCGCGCGACATGGTGACCCGCTACGGCATGTCCGATGTGCTCGGCACGATGGTCTACGTCGATACCGAAGAAAACGGCATGTTCGGCAAGATGGGTGCGAAGTCGGTGTCGGAAGCGACGCAGCAGAAGGTCGACGCTGAAATCCGCCGCATCCTGGACGAGCAGTACGCGCTCGCTCGCAAGCTGCTGGAAGACAGCCGCGACAAGGTCGAGGCGATGACCAAGGCGCTGCTCGAATGGGAAACCATCGATGCGGACCAGATCAG
>NZ_FCOM02000108.1 GCF_001544695.2 Caballeronia arvi | reverse complement strand
CATAAAGCCGGGTGACCGGCCTCTCACTGACCACCAGCGTCGGACCGTAGCCCCTACCGCGCGAGCGGTTTAGTCCTTCGGCCACGATGCGACATTCGCCGGGAGCGTCCTCAGACATTAAGACGGCGGCTGCGCGCCCGCGACCGGCCATTCGATCCGGGCGCAGCGGGCCACACATCCAACGGCCGGAGAGGATCGGTGCTAAGTTCGCGCCGCGGTGGCGCCTCACATTGATTTCAGCAGACGGCATAGCATTCACTTTTTACGCGGCCGGCTCGACCCACTAGGTTCGATGCGTTCGGCGAGTAGAATCGTTTGCATGGCTGGCGCACACCCTGCAGCCAACGCGCCGTAGGTGAGCGACCACACGCAGGCCATATCGGAGAGCTTATGTGTAACGTTCGAAGAATGTTGTGCACAGTGCTGCTTGCCTTATCTGTCAGCGGGATGGCACAAGGCGACATCATTGCGTCCTGGCAGTCAATCCGGATGCCTCCGCCTCCGGATGTGAAGGCCTTCGAGATTACCGATCCCGGTCACACCGCGCTGTTGCTGCTTGATTTCGACACCGGTACTTGCAACAGCAAGGAACGCCCCACCTGCATGGCTTCACTGCCGTATGTCGCCAACTTGTTGAATAAGTCGCGCGAGGCGAATTTGATGATCATCTACAGCCTCACAAGCACGGGCACAGTGGCGGCGGTGCCGCCGTCTATCGCGGCCAGCGGCGACGAGAAGGTCGTGCAATCCGGGGTGGACAAGTTCTTCAACACCGATCTCGAAACGGCTCTGAAGACCCGGGGCATTCAAACCGTGATCGTTACGGGCACGATGGCACACGGCGCAGTGTTGTACACCGCAAGTGAGGCGGCGCTGCGGGGCTTCAAGGTAGTGGTCCCGACCGATGGCATATCGAGCAAAGACCCGTTCGGTGAGCTTTCGACCGTGTGGATTCTCGCCAATGCGCCAGCCGGTGTCAGCAGAAACGTTACGCTAACTCGCTCTAGCATGATCAGGTTTCCGTAGTAGGCGATTCTTCGTCTGCAAGATTTTTCAGCGCGATGCCTAGGGGCGACGTGAGTTATTCCTACGTCGCAGTCTGCCCGAATATATTGAAGTGCCTATGTGCGGACGCGAGTCGCGTTGGCGGCCAGTGTGACCAACTCCTTACGACCGGCGACCTTGCGAACAGGACTGGTCGGCGCCGACTTGAAGCGGCCGACCGGATCTGGCAGAGGCGCCCATTACCGTCGCTGCTAACTACATCGCGTTGCCGCTCGAGTGGCGGTTTCGCCCGCGAACAGTTGACGTTGGTGATGCGGAACTGGCTGATTCTCGCCCGAGGGACAAAACAGGCGCTTGAGCAATCATCACCGCAGATCCAAGCCGGCAGCGGAGGGCACGCAGTCTATCGAGAGTTTCGTTTTTCCTTCTCGTTCGACGGGGACCATCCAGCCTGCATCAGGCAAGGCACTGTGTACCTCTTTGTCGTCGATCAATGTCGAATCCAGACCGGGCCACCCGATCCGTTGAATCGTGCGTTTCCCGTGCGCAGACGCGTCGGTACGCGAGACATAAAGCGCGTTGCCAACAAAGACGAGATCTTGAGGCGCGGGATTCGCAATACTGGCGCGAGGCAGAACGACTGGTTTCACGTTGGCGAAAGATCCTGTTCCGTCGTTGAGCATCACGATGGAAGGTTGGCCATATCCGCCGTCGGCGCCCAACAGCACAATGTCCGGTCGGCCGTCTCCGTTGAGGTCGAGCGCTTCCACATCGGTGAAATCAGTAATGACCTGCGTCATTAACGAAGGGCGCGGCACAAATCGGCCCTGTCCGTCGTTGACCAGGATGACGGTAGCAGTAGTGGAGTCAATAGGAAATTCATCCGCGGAGACGCCGGCTGTCCTTGAATAGGTGGTCGCGTTTCCATCGACAGCGACGACGTCGATACGACCCGTGCCAGTGAGGTCGGCAGCCGCCGCCGACACGAAGGCACCCTCGATGTCCAGGAAACTAGTCTTGTAAGTACCGTCGTGCTGGCTCAGAAGAATAGCCGACCTTTCGCCGACGAAAGCCGTCGTGCCGAGACCGCGGCAGGCTACGAAAATATCTGGTTTCCCATCACGATTGAAGTCCGCCACGACAGCCTTCGTGGGATAGACACATCCGCCGTCATCGAGAAGGATGGAGGAGTCGCGGACGAATGTGTTGTCCTGCATACGTCTCCAGAACTCGAACGCTCCTCTGGCCGCACGCTCTGGCTGCACGGCGGGATCGAAGGTTGTCGTCGCGACGAAAAGGTCGAAAGCCCCCCGCTGGAAGAAATCCCCGAAAGCGCGAGCGGTAATCCTCGCCGACGGATAAGGCAGCTTCTGTGGTCCAATGTTGAGCGCTTTCGCGTTCTCGTAAGATGTGCTGGCGACGCGAGGACTGGTCAGGTAAGTGGCAGACAAAGTGAGCTCTTCGCCGCTACTTAAAGAGAACACAGTACATAAAGCGGCGAGCCCCAGAGACTTCCACATGTACTCCCTGAGCGCGAGTCCCATGAGTCCTCCTGCGATAGTCGTTGCCGTTATTTCGCCTGTCTTTCGTTGTCACCGTAGGCCTGAACGGAGTAAGCGTCCGATCTGGCCCCTCCCCTTGGATTGCAGGTCAGCAGTCCTGAGTCGAGCGACGATTCAGTTATAGTGCCGCCAACTACTGAAGTGAAACCCGATTTCACGTAACCGACCGTTCGTTTTGAGTGAATCCTCATTCCGGTCGGTCCTCATTCCGGTAGGCCCGCCTTGCGCAGGCCTCCGTAAAAGCGCTCGCGCTGCGCGAGATATACCGGGTTTTTTGAATGATCGATGACCTTCAAACCGCTAACCGAGTGAATCTGGATGAGCTGTTCATACCTTTCTAGATTCTCATGCGCTTTCTCATCGCGTCCGTGCAGTGCGTCGATGGCGGCCATCCACAGATATGCAAACCCCGCCCTGGGATTTGCCGTAACCATCTTCTCCAGTTCCGAATAGGCTTGATTGTCGTTTCCAAGATGGAATTGCGCGATTCCCGCGACCAGATGTGCCGACGCCGCCCTGTATCGATCATTGGGGCCCAGACGAAGAGCAATATCGACATACTTCTGCGCTTCTTCGGCGTGTCCGAGTTCGACTCGAATCAATCCGATGCGAACATAGGCGTACACAAAACTCGGATTGAGGCTCAGGCAGGTCTCAAGGGCATCTTGGGCGGCCTCCAGTTGTCCCAGTAGGGATAACACTTTGCCTTGAGCGACATGGGAGTACGGATTGTCCGCATCCAAGGCGAGCGCTCTGTCAGCCGCGTCTTTAGCTTCGCGAAGCTGATCCCGAGGGTAAGGCACCTGTCCGTAAAAAATCGCGTCCGATAGGGCGATACTCATTCCAGCCCACGCCGAAGCTGACTTCGGAGCCATTGTCAGTGCTTTACGAAACTCGCGAAGGGCGCTCTCAAACTCTGGCCGGGTCATAGCCCGCCGCAGGGCTGAGAAGCCACGCATCGTGTGCTCGATTGCCTCCTGCGGCTCGACGCCCTCTGTTCCCCAGCCGCCGATTACGTCTTTTGTGCGGAGGTCGAGGGCAGACGCGATGCGCGGTCCGACGTCGCGTCGCCAGCTCCATTGACTCTCGTTTGGGTACACGAGCGTGTCGGCCCACAACACTGCGCCTGATTCTGCAGACACCAGGCGAACAGTAATCTGCACTTCTCCGCCGGAGCGCCAGACACCTCCCGTCACGACGAAGGGGGCCTGAAGTTCCTGCCCCACGCGGCGCACGTCGAATTCAGTGTCGCGATACCTGTCAGTTGCCCCTTGAGCGATTACTAAGGTGTCCGGCAAGCGTGACAAGTCGGCGATCACGTCGGTCGTAATGCCGTCGGCAAAGTAAGCTTGAGACGCGTCGCCACCTAGATTTTCAAACGGCAGAACAGCCATTGTTCGACGGATCGCCGCGATATGATTGATGCGACGTCGCGCTGTCGCTTCACGCGCGCCCCGCCAGGCCCAGATGCCGCCACCTGCAACGGCTGTCAAACTGCTTGCTAGCACCACTAAAAACCATCGTCGGTTGATGCCGACCGGAGATGCAGACGGCGATGGCGTGGATGCCGGCAGTGCAACCGAGCATGGTTCGCTTGTGCCCGCTTCGGCAGGCGCCGTCGATTCCAAGGGTGCAAGCTCGAGAATGTAACCGCGACGAGGTACCGTCCGGATCACCTTCTGGCGTTGATCTCCCAGTGCCACGCGCAGTTCGCTGACGCACTGGACTAATGAATCATCGGTCACGATGACGTCACGCCACACTGCCTCGATGATTTCGTCTCTTGCCAGGAGACGACCAGGATGTTTCGCAAGGTACACCAACAGAGCAAACGTCTTGGGGCGGAGCGGTACCGCCCGCCCATCGATGCGCAATTCGCCCCTACAGGTGTCGACCTCGAATCCCGGATAACGCAATACGCGGACCGCCGGCGCCCTGTCGATGGTCGGCATCGTTGGCACGTTCGCGGAAATCTCGGCATCCATTTTTCATCGTCGCACGACCCGGCGCCCCGCTGGCTGCTATGTGCCTTTAAATATTAGGTCGCCGCCCGACGGTCGGCACACAAGATTGCTCTTCGTCGCCGCCTGCACTTGCGGGCAACTGTCGATGGAACGAGCGCACCGTGGAACGGGCTTCGCCGCGATCGGGAGGCTGACGTCCCGCACGAAGTTTTGCGCTTATCAGACGCCAGCGTCGTTTGATTAGAGAAATCGTCGGTCGCCGTCGGCATCTCGGCCGCACGTATCCGGCATGACTGGCGCAGTTCCTTTGCTATTCGCGCTCGCCGAACAGTCAGCAACCACACAAGGGCGAAAATTCCAATAAAGAGGACAAACGTGCCGAACGCCACCGGTCCCGTTGGCTCAAACGGCATCCGCTGTGCTCCCAGGAGAACGCGAAAAAGGAGGTCCGACAGCGCCAGAACTGTTGCGGGATCGCGGTTCTGCGCAAAGTGGTGGTTCACGGACATCATGTTCTCCACGAGTAGCTGGCACGGAACAAGATGGGCTTGGAAGCGTCGCGACACATGACCATTGGCCGAATGAACGCTGAAAATCTTCCGAAAATGCAGCGACTCCGCATTTCGTAAGGGACCCATAGAACGCTAAGAAGCGGCAGCTCGATGCGCCTCAACCCTGGTAACGGCGAACCGGCTCGCGTCGTATTCCTGACGCTTGCGCACCTCATCACCGTCGCGCGCTTCGATTGATGTGTTGGCTTCAACGAAGATGTACTCGCCGGACCTGAACCGCACCACCCATAGCGCCGGGGTGCGGCGTTCGTCTCGGACAGCCTCCGAGCCGTTCCTGAACGAAAGCAGCCTCGCAATGAAGGGAAACATGGCTGATTCTCCGGACGACAAAAATCAAAGCGGCATAAGCACGTAGCCTTGCGTTTCCAGCGTCGTGACGGTCGTCAGAGCGGACAGCGCCAAGATGACGTCGGGCGCGACCCAGGCGAAGTCGAAATGACGCTCGGCCACTGCCTGCCCGCACACGGCAACTGTTACGCCCGCTTTTTTCAGCGCAGCGATCAGCGGGAGGTTCGGGTTGGCAACGCCGTACGCGGCGCGGTAGTGTTCATCGTCGAGCACTAGCGCGGTCGCCGGGCCGGAGGCCACTGCGACGAAATTCAGACGTGACAAGGGCACGCCGGCTGCCACATAGAGATTAACGGTGCGTGCAACGCGGTCGAGGCCTGGATCGACCACGTCAGGCGTCTTCGCTGCCTGAGTAAGCGAGAACACGATCTTGTATGTGCGATCAGGCTGAGGCATGAACGCGGCATCGGGAAGCAAGTGCACGCGACCATAGTTCGCGATTGTCGGTGTCAACCAGTAACCGTCTGGTGCCTTTTCTTGCGCCAGCGTCGCGGCCGACATAGCCATGGCGCCGACCAGCGTGGCGGCTGCGAAACCTTTTAGGATCTTCATTTCCGTTCCTTGAATAGATTTTCACGATCGGCCGTACGTTCAGATACGAGCGCGCGCTCGACGATGTAGTATCCGGGCGCCGACGGGTTGGCGCTTTCGAGGCCAAATCCTTCGGGCGACGCGCGTGTTCCGTGTTAATCGGCAATCGCTTAGTTGCTGGACTGCTGCGAATATTTGAAGCGGTGCGCGAGGCTCGTTGGCAAGACCAGCCTAGGCCGCGGGGCGTGGTGAGCCACGATCGTCTGCCGAACGAATGCCGAAAACTGGCCGAAAGTTGAACTTCCGCCTCGCGGTCAGTAGAACGAGACTGACAAGCGGGAGGGAAATCGTCGTCGAGTTCGTAGCTGAAAGCGCCGGATGTCAGCGAGCGCACCGCGCGGCAGACATCCGCACCGGCCGGCGCGTCGCGCGGTCATTCGAACGTCGCTTCGGCCCGGGCAAGCTCTCGTTCGATCTGGGGACGCGTGCGCTCGTCGCAGGCCACTTCGGTAGGCGCTGACCTAGAATAGAAGCATGGTCGCGACCCAATATGGAGCCTGCCATGACCCAGTCTATGATCTACTTCGTTGTTGGCTTGGCGGTCTTGTTGGTCGCCGCGTTCATGGTGGCGCAACGTTACAGGCGCGAGCATCCAGAAGAGGGTATAAGCCAGTGGCTTGATTCGCATCATATGGGTTGGCTGCACCGACACAAACATTGACCAGGTGCGCGACAAGCCCCGTCCCTCAGAGACTGTCGCAAAAGGTACAACTCCAAGCAATTGGGCTTAATAAGTGCTTGAACTGTCAGGGCGAGAAAAACCGTCACGGTCGGCTGTGTACCCTTTTGCGACAGTCTCTTTAGGGCGAAGAGGATGTCGCCGCATCGCACGGCGAAAAGCCCCGCTACCAAACGTTTTGCTGCCGAGGAGCGCGCTGCGACCCTCACGCGCGCTAAGGTCGCAAGCCTTTCGACAGAGCGGCGAGATTCCCGTGCAGCATACCTACGAGGGCGCGAAGGTATCTCCGCTGGTCGCGTCGTCCGGCGTGCCCGCGGACACAAAAGCCAGGCGCGACGACCCTGACGCGCCGAACCCAGCCGCGCCGAAAATGAACTTATCAGAAGCGATGAGCGATGGCGCAGGATCGGGGACGTGGACGACGGAACGGATGACGTGGTTAGTCTTTCTGCTCGTCGCACCATTGAATCGCCCATCGCTGAGCAGCCTCGACGGCATCCTCGTCGCTTCGATAGTCGCCGATGTCGCCCGACCACTTCCCCTGGCGGGCATTGTCACCCTCCAAAGAGCGCCTGAAGATCTTTGCACGCGGCATAACGCGGACATGTCCCGTTCAGCAAGTCGTTCGCGTGGCTTGTTTGCCGTTCCTAGGAAGTCTGTCGCTGCTGGGATGCGTCAACGCATATCCTTTTCGCCTGGCGACGCTCACTTAACAGCAGACATGCGTCGCAGGTTCATTCCTTGGACGGCTCTTCTAGCCCGGAAAGAACGCGTTCCACGCTGCGCGCACCCCTTGCGCGGCGGCGCTCTCCGCGTCCATGTGCTCGGTGTCCGGCGAAATGCCTGGATCCTTGCTCAAGCCGCGCCAATGCGTGAATACCAGTACGGGCTGCTCCGTCCAGTTTCCCTCGGCAAATCTGGCGAACGCGGTATCGCCGCTGGCGAGCTGGACTTCGTACCAGCCATCGCGGGCCGGTGAATATTGGGCTTGGGGGAACCAGTCAGTGGTGTCGATTTGCATCTGCGCGTCCGATTTTGGAATGGCGAACTGTTCTATGAGCGCTGCGCGTATAACACGGTGTTTGAATTGTACTGCGTGCGACCGAGTCGGCGCCGCTTTCGGGCAGATGGTTGGCAACCGGGAGGTGGTGTCGTGGATTGTGAGCGTCGTGTCGCGGCGCTGCACGGTCGCGAACAGCGGCGAGTGCCATATCGGCGCCGCACCCAGGATGCACGACTCAAGGCTCGAAAAGGCTATGACCGAGTCGGTGCCGCTTTCGGGCAGCGGGTTGGCAGCCAAGTGGTTGAGGTCTGGAGTCGTATCTCTCCACCCGTCAAAGCGAGTTTAGCGACGGTCCGCCAGTTGACACACCTCGCAGGGAGGGGGCGTCCGTGATTGCATGGGTTCCAGACCGCGGAACACCACGCGCACGAAGCGTCAGGCATCCGATAGCGCCGCTTTTCGGGACTTCAGTCTATTTGACTGATCTGAAATAGTGCGCTGCTCGCTCTGGTTGTCTTTCTTCATGCGGCGCGACACGGATTGTTCGAGATGAACTGGGACGTTCTTTGTCCGCAGTCGGGAATGGTCCTCCAGAGCTTCGGATCGTTGCGCACGCTCACGACTAACTATGCGTGTGGGCTATGCGACGTTACGGGCGACACGGACCTGGGCGACTTCATCGAGGTCACGTTTTCAATATCGCCCGAACTTCAGAGGCTCACGTTCCACGATCCCGACTCTCTTTCGGTTGAGGACTTCCATTGGAAACTACGATTCAACGGTGACGGTCGACTTGCCGGCCACAAGTCCGGTTTCTCGACTTCTTGCGGGTGATGGTGCGCGGCCTCACGTTCCTGCCGCCAGGTTCGACGACGACCCTGCAGACGGCCCTTGGCCCCGGTGCATTGTCGGGCGTGAATGTCGAGACACAAGCCGCTCTGATGGTTCCGGTCGCTGGCGAGGCCGCGACGTCGCCGACGCTGTTGCAGGTCGAATATGACGGACAACGGTTTGCCACAGCGCTCTCCGTTGTGCCACCCGGACCCGTCATCATCCAAGTGAGGAATACCGGGAGCACGCGCGGGTCGCTGCTCTTGATCAATTGGCCTCCCGAGGTCATCGCCCAGACCATCAAGCCGCCGCTCGAATTCGAACCCTATCTCTCCGGAGGGGCGCTGGTTGCACGACAGACCTTCCGGCGCCTGTTCCGCTCGGAACGCGTTGACGAGAAGGAGGGGCTTGGGATTCGGCAAGTGACATTTGTCTTCACGGATCTCAAGGGTTCGACCGCTGCCTGCCAATGCCGCCTACTTTACGCCCGAGGAGGACGACACTCACGATCGCGTGTTAGGGATGAGTGAGGCAGGCGATCCGATCTTTGCCTATGAGGACGGGGTGGGGATCCTTGCACTTGGCGTTGTGTTGAAAAAACCGAGTCTTGCGCGCTGCACAGCCGACTCTGGGCCGTATCCGCAATCGTCCGAGATCGTTAAACGTATCAGCGTTGAATGGGATACAACCGTCAACTGCTCAAGCTCCGAAGTCTATGGCAAGACGGGATTCGTACGATTCACACTTCAGGAGCGTGGCGCGAAACGCGGATCGGATGATGATTTTCTGTATGAGTTGCGCGAGCGCAGCCCCAAGTGGGCGCTTCAGGCTGAACTCGTGCGTGAAGAAGCCGCAGCTGCCAAGGTCCAGGCTATAGAGAGAAGCCAGTTCTCCCCAAAGGACCGTGAAGCGATTCAGAAGGCGCGAATTGGGCAGGGGCGCTATCGCACGAACCTGCTACTCATCGAGCAACGTTGTCGCGTCACGGGTATCGAAGACGCTGCGCATCTGATTGCGAGTCACATCAAGCCTTGGACGATGTGCGAGGGCGATGAGCACTGGGACGGCAATAACGGCCTGTTTCTGGCGCCTCACGTTGACCATCTGTTCGACAAGGGCAGAATCTCTTTCAAGGATGATGGGACCCTATTGATTTCCCGCTTCCAAGACCGCGGGGTCCTGCGCGCATGGGGTCTGCCGGAGGTGCTGGACGTTGGCGGCTTCAACGCGGAACAATGCCGACACCTCAAGATCCATCGGGATACGATTTTCGAAAGAACACGGTCTTGGAGCGCGTTAAGGGATGCGGCGCGTCAGGCAACGGTCTAAAATCGCGGGCTTCGGCCATCGCGTTGCGTCGGAGAGATTGCCCGGCGAAAGGCACTCGAAAAACGGTATGAATGGCCGCAGTGCGTTGTAAGCAGCCGTCGTATTAGTAGAGCGGCGTAAGACCGGAGTGGGGTCGCGAGCCGCCGGTCACCGACCCGCAGCGGCTGGCCAGGCCCGCTATTCACGCTTGCTCCCGAACGGGCATTCGCGGCCAACCGCATGGGTTGACGACCAGGGGTTTGCAACATGCTAAGCTACGGACGTTCAAATTTCGGGTTGGCAGGAGCGAAATGGCGCTGCTTGGCGATACGGCTCCATTCCTGAGAAGCCTGCCGGCGACCGGCGCATCCCTTATAAACCGTGGCTAGCGACGTCCGCTGCGGGCCCATACATAGCGCACCCACCGCTGCCACGGGTTCTGCGGCGGAGCGAATGAGCGGTGCGTAGCCTGCGCTTCGCGGTCGCGCTCAACGCTCTTCTGCACCTGCACGTGGATCTGCCGCAACGTCATGCCGCCGGGGCCTTTCAGCTTGTCAGGATCGGAATCAGGATCGAGATCGGGATCGTCTGTCATGGGAGTCGCCTGTTCCTCGTGAGGTGACTTGATTTTGAACCTGGTAACGATGATTGCAAAATTGCGCTTTCAATGGTGAACGCGCGAATAGCCGAATTAAAAAATGGTCCGGGCCGGGTTTCAACCGGTCGAGACGGGTGCGCGAATGGCCGTTCCAGTTTGCAACCTGCCGTAGCGCTCGCATCGGGCCGAATGGCCGATGAGGGTCGTGAGTGTGAGTTCACTGATTCAGGCAGTTGCAGTCCTACCGCGCGACGCCACCAAGGTCAGCAGTCGGCCAGGCTGCCGACATTGAACGGAAACGGCTTCAATGTCCGCAAAGGCCGATGGGACTAAACCGCTCGCGCGGTATGGGGCTCCGGCCCGTCTCTGGCAGGGAATGACAGGTGAGTGGCGCCGGTGGTTATGTTGGTGACTGAGGCAATCCGCCTCGTTCTCCAGCAGGAGCCCCATCATGACCTCATCCGATCCGGGCGTCAGCCCGTTGCGCCGGCGCATGGTTGATGACATGCGCATGCGCAAGTTCGCACCCAAGACCCAGTCCGGGTATCTGCGTGCCGTACGCCAGTTTGCCAGGTTTCTCGGGCGTTCACCCGATACTGCTACCGTCGAGGACCTTCGGAATTACCAACTGCATCTGGTCGATCACGGCACCTCGCCGGTAGCGCTCAATTCGGCGATCAGCGGGCTGAAGTTCTTCTTCGACGTTACGCTCGGCCAGCCTAAACTGATGGCCCGGATGCAGCCGGTACGCGTGCCTCGCAAGCTCCCGGTGGTGCTTAGCCCCGAAGAGGTGCGGCGTAGACAGCGTCAAGCGGCACGGCCGGTCAGCGACAACTATTCTGGCCGGTCGACGGGTGTAATTGTCGCTGGCTAATTCATAGTTGTCGCTTCTCCATCGTAATTGTCGTCGGGTAATTGTCGCCGGCGCGCGCTCTGTTTGTCGCTGGCCTTTCGACGGCGATAGCTTTCAACATTCAGTTCGAAGATCGTCGAGTGATGGACGAGCCGATCAATGGCTGCGACCGTCATGCCGGGGTCGGGGAACACGTCATTCCATCCCGAGAATGGCTGGTTGGCCGTTATGAGAAGACTTTTACGCTCATACCTCTCGGCGATCAGTTCGAACAGCACACTGGTTTCGGCCTGATCCTTACGCGCGTACGACAGGTCGTCCAGGATGATGAGATCAAACCGATCAAACTTCGTGAGCGCGGATGGAAGTTGCAGGCTCTGACGCGCAGCCTGGAGCTTCTGGACGAGCTCGCTCGTGCGTGTGAACAGCACTCGATAGCCGGCTTCGATTAAAGCGTGTCCGATGGCTGAACCTAAATGACTTTTGCCGCCACCGGGGGGCCCGAACAGGAGAATCGTGGCACCTTTCTCCAGCCACGAATCTCCGGTCGCCAGTGCCGTGACATGCGCTTTCGAGACCATTGGCACCATGCTGAAGTCGAAGGTGGCCAGCGTCTTGGTCGGATCAAGATGTGACTCGGTACGATGCCGCTCGATGCGTCGTTTGGCACGTTCGGCCAGTTCGTGCTCAAGCAGCGCCCCAAGCAATCGCGTAGCCGGCCAGCCTTCCTTATCAGAGCGCTCAACGAACTCGGGCCATAACCTGCCGATGGTCGGCAGACGTAACTCGTTCAACATCAGGGCCAGACGGCCGTTGTCATGGGCAGGGGCGTTCATGCTGCCACCTTGTCGAGAAGCTCGTCATAGACCGCGACGGGCGGCATTTCGACTACCACCTCGGGACATCGGGCCTGACGCGGCGCGAATTCATCGCGCAACTGCTTCAGATCGGGCAGTTCGCCTGCTTCGAGCAAGGCGTCGAGCCGCTCGGCCAGCAACGCCTCAACGCCGTGATGTCCTGCGAGTTCGAGCAGCCCTACGATCGTCTTGCATGCCTGGCGTTGCGTCAGTTGCGTCTCGAGCTTCTCCCAGGTCCGTCGGTAGGCTTCACGGGGAAACAGCGCGTCGCGAAACGCAAACCCCCTGAACGCCTGCGGCTTGCGCTTGAGAGAATCGATGAAGTGACGATAGTCCAGCGCGTGGCGGTTGTCGGCTGCACGGGAGCCTCGCGGCGTACTGTGCACCAGCGCGCCCGACAGATAGCAGTCGAGCCGGTCACCATAGATGAGCCTGTCATAAATTTCGTGTTCAAGGCATAACATGTGCGAAAAGGAGCATGTATGCCACGCAAACCGAAAGCTGC
>NZ_FCOM02000107.1 GCF_001544695.2 Caballeronia arvi | reverse complement strand
CCCTCCAAACCATGATCTTTTGCGCTTCAAACCTTGACTCTCAATACAGTTGCTTTCTTTGCAGCAGCAAAGAAAGTGACTGCCGCCCCGCATAGGGGCGAAGCTAATAAACCAACACCAATTCGGGATCCAGCGAAAACAACACCCCAAAACCCTCACCGACTAGCCCGAGGCGCATTCGAGGGCTTCACCCCCGGTGAATTCATATTCTTGAGCGTCCCTTGATAAGCAATCGTCTCCTTCTGCAGCGGATGCGCAAAATCATTCCCTTCCCCGGGTACTTCAGTGCGAATCATGAGCAGCCGCCCCGGCACGTCATCGGCCATGACGAACGTATACCGCTTGCCTGTATATTTGCTGAACCGCTCGGAATTCGGATCGTTCAAAAAAGGCTGAATGACGATCTGCTGAGCCTTCGCATGCTTCCCAAGCCCCAACGACTCGCTCGACACCGTCTTGATCTCAGGCCCGGCCGCCAGCGCCATCCGAACACGCTGCTGGAAATAGCGCCGCTGACCACCCGTCAACTGCTCCATCTCCGCGATGTCGTGCTCCAGAAAATAGATGATCACCGGATTGCAAGGCAGCCCGCCAGGCACATTGACGTTGCCCGTACGATCCGTAACCCGCGCGTCGTTCTTGTTGTTGCCCGGACTCACGACGAGCACGCGCAAGGTATCGTTGACCTTCGACGGCGGTCCGGAATAGTCCACCGCATAATCCAGCTCGGTCTGCGGCTCGACGCCATCCATATGCGACTGCATGAAAAGCAGCCGCTCGGCCGGCTTGATATCGACACCCGGCGCAGAAGCAGCAGGCGCATCCGCGGCGCTGACGCCAACCGGCGCCATAAGCACGGCGCACGCCAGAAAACACGCGCGAAGAGAACCCCCGTATGTTCGCTTCATTGCGCGGCTACCGGCTGCAGCGGCAGCAAGGGAACCTGATAGCTCGTCAGGATCTGATCGATCTTCGGCTGATTCGAGGCTATCCAGTTATCGACCTTGTCGCGCCAGGCCTTTTCGCCATAACGCACGCCCATCGATATCTCGTAGTCGAAACGAATCGGCTGGCCCGCGGGGAACGCCACGAGACGCACCTTGTTATCGGAACGATTGGCGAAATAGCCCGCGATCGGCCCCCACAGGAAAGCCGCATCGACATTGCCCTGCGCCAGATCACGTTCGATCATCTCGCCCGGAAAAGCTTCGGGGTCGCCCGTCTGCCCCTGATACGACACCGCCTGATCGAGCAGGTTATGACTGAGCAGCCAGTCGACGGCGGGACTCTTGACGAAGATGCCGAGCTTCATCTTCTTGAGCTGATCGGGCGGAAGGCTCATCAGGTCCGTCGGGGACTTGATGCTCGCGTATTCCGGCTTGTTCGGAAACACCATCGCGTAGGTGGAATGCAGATACGGACGCGTGGTCGCCGTGAGTTCATAGCCCTTCGGCACGCCGATGATCAGATCGCACTTGAAGCGCTCTGTCTGCGGCACCTTTTCACGCAATGTATTGCGCACGAAACCCATGCGTTGCGGCCAATACGTGTACTCGAGCTTATAGCCGAAATCGCTCGCCATCTGACTCGCGATCTTGTTCTCGTAACCCTCGCCTTTCTTGTTCGAGAGCGGCATGTTGTTCGGATCAGCGCACACGCGCAGCACGCCGTCCGCACCATCGTTGTTCGGCAGATTGGGAGGCGGTGCGCCCGCACCCTGTTGCGCGAAGGCCGGTTGCGCCATGAACGCCGCGGATGCCGCACAAAGTGCAGCTAAGAATCGGAACGAAGCGGCGCGGCTTGCATTACGATCAGACATCGACACCTCCGGGAATGAGAGCAATCATCAGACGTCGGTACGGCACGCGTCCTTATTTTGCATCGATTGCCTGCAAGTCGCCCGGATTGATCTTGCCGTCGGAGCGCCCCTTCAGATACGCAAAGAGGTTCTCCCAGTTCTTCTGCATCATCTGGCTGGAGCTGAAATCGGGCATGCCCTTGTCCACGCGTCCGCCGAATACCGTGCGATGAAACTCGTTCTTGTCCAGCGTCTTGAAAGCATCGATCAGCGACGGGCCGACCATACCTTCCTGCTTCGCCCCGTGACAGCGTTCGCACGCCAGCGCACGCCAGGTCTTCCAGCCCTGCAGCGTGTCGCTGTCGACCTTGTTGCCATCGACGACCTTGTACGCGACCGGCTTCATCTGTCCAGGGCCGGAGGGCGTCTGGGCAAACGAAGCGGACGACGCAGCGAGCGTCATCGTCAGCAGCAAGAGTGATCGGCCTTTCATACGTCTGACTCCTTGAACATGTCTTGTATATGGGGTATTTCGCGCGGCGGCCATTGCAGCCGCCGCGCTTTACTTCCACTAGCTAAAGCACATCACATCGACAATGGATCAACCGCCCGGAACCGCGAACACGAAGAGCGTGCCGCCGAGCGCCGTGTACTTCGCGAGGTCCTTGTAGCCGCCGACCGCGCCGAGCCCTTCCGTCGACTTTTCGAGACCCGCTGCCATGCCGATGCCGGCCCAGCCGCCGATGCCCGAATACACGCCGACATACTGCTTGCCCTGGTACTGATACGTGAACACGTTGCCGATGATCCCGGACGGCGTCTTGAACTTCCACAGCTCCTTGCCGTCCTTGATGCGCACTGCCTTGATATAGCCTTCGAGCGTGCCGTAGAACACGATGCCGCCTGCGGTCGCGAGCGCGCCGGACCATACCGAGAACCGCTCCGGCTTGGACCACACGATCTTGCCCTTCGCGGCATCCCACGCAATGAAGTTACCCATCGCGCCTTTCTCGTTCGGGCCCGGATACATCGAAAGCGTCGCACCGACGTACGGCTGACCCGACACGTAATCGACCTGGAACGGCTCGTAATCCATGCAGACATGATTCGTCGGCACGAGGAACAGGCTGGAGTTCGGATCGAATGCGGCCGGCTGCTGATCCTTCGAGCCGAGCGCCGCGGGGCAGATGTTCTTCACGTTGTGATCTGGCCCGGCCTTTTGCGTCGAATAGCTCGCATTGCGAATCGGCAGGCCGCTCTTCAGATCGACGCTGTCGGCCCAGTTCACTGCCGGGTCGTACTTCTGCGCGACGAGCAGTTCACCGGATTCGCGATTCAACGTATAGCCGAAGCCATTGCGGTCGAAGTGAACGATCGCGGGCACTTTCTTTCCGCCGATGTTCAGGTCCGAGAGGATCATCTCGTTGACGCCGTCATAGTCCCACTCGTCGTGAGGCGTCATCTGATAGACCCATTTCGCCTTGCCCGTATTCAGATCGCGGGCGAAGATGGTCATCGACCATTTGTTATCGCCGGGGCGCTGTGTCGGGTTCCACGTGCCCGGATTGCCCGAGCCGTAGTACACAAGGTTGAGTTTCGGATCCCACGCATACCAGCCCCATGTGGTGCCGCCGCCGTATTTCCACTGATCGCCCTGCCAGCTCTTCACCGACGAGTCCGCGCCGACTGGCACCATCTTGCCGTCTGCCCAGGTCATCGTCGTTTGCGGGTCGAACAGCATTTCATTGTCGGGCCCGACGCTATAGGCCTTCCAGACTTCCTTGCCGTCCTTGATGTTGTATGCGACGAGACGCCCGCGCACACCGAACTCGCCGCCGGAGATGCCGGTCAACACCTTGTCGCCGAAAACGTGCGGCGCATTGGTATTGGTTTCGCCTTTCTTCGGATCGCCGTTCTGCACGCTCCATACGACGTCACCGGTTTTCGCATCGAGTGCGACGAGCTTGGTATCGGCTTGCTGGAGGAAGATCTTGCCGTCGCCATAAGCGAGACCACGGTTGACCGTATCGCAGCACATCACCGAGATGACCTGATTGTCCTGCTTCGGCTGGTATTGCCAGATGAAGGTCTGATCCTTCAGGTTGATGGCGATAACCTTGTTGGGAAATGGCGAGTGGATATACATCGTGTCGCCGATGACGAGCGGCGAACCTTCATGGCCGCGCAGCACACCTGTCGACATGGTCCAGGCAACCTGTAGCTTGCCGACGTTGTTTTCATTGATTTGCTTGAGCGTGCTATAGCGGTGATTCGAATAATCGCCCGCTTGCGCCGCCCAGTTCGAGGGATTCTTGATCAGGCTGTCTAGCTGCGAGTCGGCCTGAGCGACATAAGAATTCAGGCCTGCCGTCGCTGCCACCGCCAGTCCAAGAACCAGGGTGCGTAAGTTCATGTCTCCTCCAGAATGGTGATGCCTCCGACCCAGGGATGACCACGCTACCGGATTGCATCATGCGCGCCTTCAAATGCAGGTAACGAGTTGCGCTTCGTCCAGTACATAGCCGGACGCTTGCGTAGAGAGGCCAATTGCATATTCCATGCCGGTTTCATTACTGCTGCTTTAGAACGTTGGTTCGACGCGCGAAGCTGTCGTTAGCGGACAGGTTTTCGTCGGGTGGCGACACATACTGTGTCAAATACGCGAAGCCGCGCGCGTGACATGACGCGTCGCAGCATGTTCTTTGATGTTTTGACCTTCGCAAAGCGGCGCATACTACTTTGGCTCATGGATTTTTTATTGGAGGCTTCGTCATGGCTCAGACTGAGAAGGTTTATTCCGACGACGAAATCAAGCAGCGTCTGACCGGCGCGCTCAAGCACTGGTATATCGAGGATGGATGGCTCAGGCGCAAGTTCAAGACAGAGAGCTGGAAAGGCACCCTTATGGTCGTCAATACAGTGGGGCATCTGGCCGAGGCGGCCTGGCATCATCCGGATTTGACGGTTTCTTATGCGTTCGTTGTGGTGAAGCTCAAGACGCATTCTGCGAAGGGGATTACGGATAAGGATTTTGCTCTGGCTTCGAAGATCGAAGAGGTTATCCAGTGGCAGCCCGGGAAGGAAGATGGACCGCTGGAGGGCACGCCTTCGGACGATCAGCGGTTTCGGTATATCAAGTATGACGACGTTTGAGGCTTTTTTTGGCCGGATCCCGATTTCACGTCGGTTTATTAGCGTTGCCCCTGTGCGGGGCGGCACCTACTTTCTTTGCTGCTGCAAAGAAAGTAGGCAAAGAAAGCAGCTTCTCCCAGCCTAAGCACTTCACGCCGGCCGCGGCACAGGCGATTGGCTGAATGGAACCCAGAGTAGCGAGTGCCCCCACAAAACTCGCCGGGCTTGGATCGCGCACGGTCTGACTCGTCGCACCACATAACACACTGGTTCAGCACCAGATAGCTCCAGCCCGCTTCGCGGCCGACGGGTCATTCGGGTTTGCGTAAGCCCGCGCATTTGCTACACCCACCATTGGTTTCACATGCAGACCCCGCGGCAGCGCGTAGCGCTGTGCCGGAACTCTTTCGTGCTGACCAGCGCCCTAAACGTTCTGGCTCGTCAGACCGTGCGCGGTCCACGCCGCAACAGACCTTCGACAACACTCGCTACTCCGGGGGCCATTCAACCAATCGCCTGTGCCGCGGCCGGTGTGAGGCACTTTGGATGGGAAAAGCTGCTTTCTTTGGTGACTTTCTTTGCAGCAGCAAAGAAAGTTACCCCCGCCCCGGGGAGGGGCAACGCTAATAAACCAATACGAAATCGGGATCCGGCGAAACCCAAAGCGCAAGCAAAAAGTCCAGCTTGGTACAGGATTTGCCTAACCCCAAAAAGGCCCCAAAAAATTCAGCCTTAAAAGGAAGCAACCCTCGATGCCATCCCCCGGACGCTTGACCCCGCCCACGGCGATCACCGTCGAATCTCCTGCGCGCTTGCATCTTGGCTTTATCGATCCGAACGGCTCGCTGGGCCGCATCTTCGGCAGCGTCGGCCTCGCTATCGACGCACACGCCACACGCATCACCGCGCGTCAGGCGCCCGCTTCACGCCAGAACAATGCCCACATCGAAGGCGTATCGAGCGATGCCCAGCGCGAACGCATAGCGCAATACCTGAAACTACTAGGCAACGACGAAGGCCCGACGATCGACATCGAAGTGCACGAAACGCCCCGCGCGCATACGGGCCTCGGTTCCGGCACCCAACTAGCGCTGGCAATCGGCACCGCATTCGCCCGCGTCAGAGGCCACGAGGCAAGCACCGCCGATATCGCCAGAATCCTCGCACGCGGCGCGCGCTCCGGCATCGGCATACATGGCTTCGATCACGGCGGCCTGATTGTCGATGGCGGCCGCAATGCCGCAAAGACAAACATTCCGCCGCTCATCGCGCGACAGCCATTCCCGGAAACGTGGCGCGTCCTGCTCATCGATGACACCTCGCGCGAAGGCCTGCACGGCGACGAGGAAAAACGCGGCCTCGCATCGCTCGCACCCTTTCCGGCCACCCTCGCCGCGCATCTGTCGCATCTCGTGCTGATGCGCATCCTGCCCGCCGTCGTGGAACACGACTTCGAACCCTTCGCCGACGCCATCTGCGATCTCCAGCAAACCATCGGCGAATACTTCGCGCCCGTGCAAGGCGGCGTGTTCGCGAGCCCCGCCGTCGCGCGCGCGCTCGAAGCCGTCGCGGCCGAGCAGAAAGCAGGCATCGGACAAACCTCCTGGGGGCCGGTCGGCTTCGCGTTCGTCGCGAGCGCGCAGGACGCCGAACGCGCGCGCGCCGCCGCCGAACGCGTATCGCAAGGCGCGCCGCTCACTTTCACGATCGCCGCGGGCCGCAATCGAGGCGCGACGTGGCGCGCAGCCGACCGGCGTCACCACGGCGCGAACGCCGCCTGAGCAACGCATTCGCAAACCGACACGACATCCACACGACAAACGAGTCCAGCCCATGCCCGAAGCCACCGAACGACCCTACGTCCTGCACATGTTCACCGCGACGCCGCAAATGAGCCCGTTCGATGTGAACATGGCCGCCGATGCCGGCTATCAGATCCTCGTGCCGTACTGCAACGTCGACGAGGACAGCGTCGTGCAGCTCACGCAGGATGCGATCTTCTCGCGCGGGCCGAAAGGCGTGTCGCGCACGGGCATCTTCATCGGCGGACGCGACGTGATGCTCGCCGCCGACATGCTCGAAAAGGCACGCAACGCGATGGTCCCGCCCTTCGAAGTCTCCGTTTTTGCCGATCCGAGCGGCGCCTACACGACCGCCGCCGCACTCGTCGCGCTCGCGGAAAAGCACCTCAAAACCGCGCATTCCGTCGATCTCGGCGGCAAGCGCGTACTCATTCTCGGCGGCACGGGCGCAGTCGGGCGCGTCGCGGCCGCAATGGCCGCATCGCTCGGCGCGGATGTCGCCGTCGCGAGCCATTCGAGTCAGTCGCGCGCGACGCAGGTCAGCGACGAAATCAACCGGCGCTTCGATATCGCGACCTCGGGCGTCGCGACCGGCACGCCCGATCAATTGCATCGCGAACTCGCGCGCGCCGAAGTCGTGTTCGCAACGGCGGTGGCCGGCGTGCAGGTGATGACGTCCGCCGATATCGCGCACGCGAAGAACCTGCTGATCGCCGCCGACGTCAACGCCGTGCCGCCCGAAGGCATCGCCGGCGTCAACGTGATGGACGACGGCAAGCCGCTCGCGGGCGCGGCGCGCTCTGACGCGGTCGGCATCGGCGCGCTCGCGATCGGCAACGTCAAGTATCAGGCCGAGCATCGGCTTTTTCTGCGCATGCGCACCGGCGGCAAGCCCGTCTATCTCGGCTTTCCCGAAGCATTCGACGAAGCGCGCGCGATCGTCGCGGGACAAAGCTCATGATGACGCGGGCGCCGCGCGTAGCCGTTGCGGGACTGTCGGCGCGCCTCGTCGCGCAGTCGGCGGCGCGCGCAGGGCTGAACGTCGTCGCGCTGGATATCTTCGGCGACCGCGACACGCGTGAGCACGCGGGCATGTGGTTCGATATCGGCGCGACAGGGGGACAAGGTCTTTCGATCGATCGCGCGCGTCTTTTCGATGCGCTCGAACATGCGGCACGCCTGCCGCGCATGCTCGGCCTCATCGTGACGAGCGGGCTCGAATCGCTGGCCGACGAACTGTCGTGCGCGCCGCGCATGCCGCGCTTCATCGGCAATGGCGCGCAGGCCGCAGCGGTGCGCGATCCGCGGCGTTTTTTCGCGCTGCTCGATCAGGCGAATATCGCGCATCCCGAAGTGCGCCATGCGCCGCCCGACGCGTACGAAGGCTGGCTCGTGAAGCGCTCCGACGGCTGTGGCGGCACACACATCCAATGGGCCGGCGATGTCGAGCGCCTGCCCGAAGGCGCGTATTTTCAGCGGCTCGCACAAGGCCGCTCGATGTCCGCGCTCTTCGTCGCCTCGCATCGCGAAGCGGCGGTGATCGGCTTCGCGGAGCAACTGACGGTCGAAGTCGGACGGCTGCCCTTTGTGCACGCGGGCTCGCTCGGGCCGGTGCAACTGCCGCAGCGAATCGCCGGGCGCATCGTCGAGGCGATTCAGCGGATCGTGTGGCAGACGGATCTCACGGGTCTCAATAGCATCGACTTTCTGCTCGACGGCGACACCTTCAGCGTGCTCGAAATCAACACGCGCCCCTCTTCGACGATGGCGCTCTACGAAGCCGCGTGGCCCGATGCGTGGCCGCGCGGGCTGATCGGGGCGCATCTCGACGCGTGTCTGCACGGCGAGTTGCCGCATGCGCCCGACACGGTGATGCACGCGCCGCCGCTTTACGCCGGCCAGCGCGTCGTGTTCGCGCCCGCTGGCTTCATCGCGACGCGCGCGTTCAGCGATGCCTGTTTCGCCGATGCCGCGTGCCACGATGTGCCGCTCGTCGGCGCGCGCATCGAAGCGGGCCAGCCGGTCTGCACGATGACCGCGACAGCCGACACATTCCCCGACTTGCGCGACGCGCTCGATCGCGAGCTCGTGCGTCTTTTGCAACGCATCAATACGGCCTGACTCATGACTTCTTCGCATATCAGCGTCAACGCATCGAGCGAGCGGCTCGTCACGCGTCTCATCGACGATGCCACGCGCCTTTCCGTCGACATCACGCGCACCGATGGCGGCACCGTCATCGTCGATGCGGGCGTGAACGCCAAAGGCAGCGTCGACGCGGGCGTCCTGATCGCGCGCATCTGCATGGGCGGACTCGGGCGCGTCGCGCGGCGCGTCGCATTCGATCACGCGCCGCTCTGGCCCAGCTTCATTGAAGTGCATACGAGCCATCCGGTCATCGCATGTCTCGCGAGCCAGTACGCGGGCTGGAGTCTTTCCGCGACGAAAGAACAGACCGGCGGCAAGAAGTTCTTCTCGCTCGGCTCGGGTCCGGCGCGCGCACTCGCATGCAAGGAACCGCTTTTCGACGAGCTCGGCTATCGCGACCGTCATGATCGCGGCGCGCTCGTGATGGAGGTGGATCGACTGCCGCCGCAGATAGTCATCGACAAGGTGCTCAACGATTGCGGCCTCGCGCCGGAGAATCTCGTGATCGCCGTGACGCCGACACATTCTGTTGCGGGCACGGTGCAGGTCGTTGCGCGTGTCGTGGAAGTCGCGCTTCACAAGACACACGTGCTGGGCGTGAGCCTGAGCGAGATCGTCGAAGGCAGCGGCAGCGCGCCCTTGCCGCCGCCCGCGCCCGACGGCATCCAGGCGATGGGCCGCACCAACGACGCGATTCTCTACGGCGGCCGCGTGCATCTGACGGTGAAGAGCGATGCGGTCGCGAAGCAGCTTGCGGCGGAACTGCCATCGTCGAACGCGCGCGATTACGGGCGTCCGTTCGCCGACATCTTCACGTCGTTCAACTACGACTTCTATCAGATCGATCCCGCGCTTTTCGCGCCCGCCGAGGTCTGGGTGTCGAGTCTCGAAAGCGGCGCGACGTATCACGGCGGCAAGGTCGATCGCGCGTTGCTCGAAGCGCAATGGAGCGCGACATGAGCTTGCCGACGTTACGTGTGGCCATCATGACCGACGAAACCGGCTGGCACACCGGCCGCCTGAAAAAAGCCTTCCGCGCGCGCGGCGTGGAGGCGCGTTGCGTCGATCTCGCGGATTGCCGCATCGACACGACCTGGCCGCCGTATGGCCTCGCGATTCCCGGCTTCGGCCACACGCTGCCCGATGCGATATTCGTGCGCGGCATCGCGGGCGGCACGTTCGAGCAGGTCACGTTGCGGCTCGGCATCCTACACGCGCTGCGCGAATGCGGCGTTCCGGTCTATAACGATGCGCGCGCGATCGAGCGCAGCGTCGACAAATCGATGACGAGCTTTCTGCTCAACCGCTACGGCGTGCCGACGCCCGCGACGTGGGCGGGCGAATCCGCCGCGTACGCGCAGCGCGTGCTGATGCGCGAAGCCGCGGCGGGCCGTCAGGTCGTGATGAAGCCGCTCTTCGGCTCGCAGGGCAAGGGCCTGAAGAAACCGGGCGTGAAGCTGCCATCGCTCAAGCCGTTCAGCCAGGTGGCGTACCTGCAGCGTTATGTCGATGGGGGTGAGCCCGGCTTTGACTGGCGCGTGCTCGTGATCGGAGGGAAGGCGCTCGCGGCGATGAAGCGCGTCGGCGGCGAGGACTGGATTCATAACTTCGCGCGCGGCGCACGCTGCGAGCCGTCGGACATGACGCCCGCGCTCGCCGATATCGCCGTGCGCGCGACCGAGGCGCTCGGGCTCGATTACGCGGGCGTCGATCTGATTCCGGCCGAAGCCGGGCGGCCCGTCGTGCTCGAAGTGAACGGAGTCGCGGCGTGGCGCGGCCTGCAATCGGTGACACCGCTCGATATCGCCACGCTGCTGGTCGACGATCTGCTCGATCGCAAGCTGCCTCAATCGAAGGGCGCGCTCGCGCTCGCCAGCGGCGATGGACAACGCTAGCGCATCGCTCTCCGCGCGCGTGGCCTTCCTGCGCGCGTGCCGCCTCGATGTCGAGACGATGAAGCCGGGCAACGTGAGCATCGCGAGCGCGGGACACGGCATGACGTCGGCGCAATTCATCGCGAGCGCGGGCGCGGCGGCGGCGGGTCTGTTCACGCCGGGCGCACGCGTGGGCGCGCGCATTCTCGACGCCGTGCGCCGCACGTTCGATGCGGTCGGCTGCAATACGAATCTCGGGATCGTGCTGCTGGCGGCGCCGTTGTGCGCGGCGCTGGAGCGCATGGAACCGGACGATCCGATCGATGCCTCGCGCTGGCATGCGCAGACGCAGCGCGTGCTGGCGGAACTCGATATCGACGATGCGCGCCTTGCCTATCGCGCGATCGCGCTCGCGAATCCGGGCGGACTCGGCGATGCGCCCGAGCAACCGGTCCACGCGCCGCCGACCGTGACCTTGCGCGCGGCGATGACGCTCGCGGCGGATCGCGACAGTATCGCGCGTCAATATGAGAACGGTTTCGCCGATATCTTCGGCGCGGGCCTCGACGCGGCCGGGGCCATTTTATCGGCGACGGAACATCGCGCGATGCTCGATGCGTTCCTGACGTTTCTTTGCGGCTGGCCTGACTCACACATTGTGCGGAAGCTTGGCGCGTCGGTGGCGCAAAGTGTCACGCGCGACGCAGCGATGCATCGCGCGGACTGGCGCGCGGCGGGCCGTCCCGCGCAGTCCGCGGCGCTCGATGCGTGGGACGCCGGGCTGAAGTCGCGCGGCATCAATCCGGGCACGAGCGCGGACCTTGCGGTGGCGACGCTCTTCGTCGCGCTGATGGCGAGGGCGGCATCGTCATCGAATGCATGAAGCGCGCCGTGCGCGAACGAAAAATTGGCACGGAACATGTTAGGAAGTTCGCGGTTGAGCGGTCGCATCGGAAACCGGGCGAACCGCGAGCCTTGCGCGGCTTTGAGGGTGACCGTCGCGAGTCGAGAGCAAGTCGCTAGTCCCTAGAACCAAATCCACTGGAGGAACAGCATGGCCAAGATCAACCGCGTCCTGGTAGGAGAGTCGCTCGTCGGCGATGGCAACGAGGTCGCACACATCGACTTGATCATCGGACCGCGAGGTTCCGCTGCAGAGACCGCGTTCTGCCACGCGCTCACGAACAACAAGGATGGCTTCACGTCGCTGCTCGCCGTGGTCGCACCGAATCTGATGACCAAGCCGAACACGATTCTCTTCAACAAGGTGACGATCAAGGGCGCGAAGCAGGCCGTGCAGATGTTCGGCCCGGCGCAGCGCGCGGTGGCGATGGCGGTGGCCGACAGCGTGGAGAACGGCACCATTCCCGCCGACGAAGCCGACGATCTGTTCATTTGCGTGGGCGTGTTCATCCACTGGGACGCCAGCGACGATCAGAAGATCCACGACTTCAACTATCAGGCGACGAAGGAATCGATCGAGCGCGCGGTGGCGGGCGAGCCTTCGGCGAAGGAGGTAGTATCGAAGAAGGGAACGATGACGCATCCGTTCTCACCGAGTTGATTTTTTTGCTTGTGGCCGGGGCGTCTGGTTTTATTTGCGTGCCGGCCTTGTTCTGGCTTTCATTAAAACTACGAGGCTCATCGCATGATCCCACGTCGCAGCGCGTTGACGGTGTTCGCCTTCCTTTCGCTGTTTTCATCGCTTTCGGTTGCCGCGACGGCTGGTGGCGGCAACGCTGCGGCCGCGAAGACGCATGACTATCCGACCGAAGGACGCGTGGAGTATGTCCTCGGTTGTATGGACGACAACGGCCACGATTTCGCCAACGTGTACAAGTGCTCGTGTGCGATCGACAAGATCGCCAAGGTGCTTCCTTATGATGATTATGTCGAGCAATCGACGTTTTCGAAGTACGCGACGCTGGGTGGGGAAGGTGGGGCCGAGTTTCGCGTCGATCGGGCCAAGGCTCAGACCAAGAAGTTCAGGGATTTGCAGAAGGAAGCGTTTAAGGCATGTGGTGTGGTGAAGGGTGCTGCTGCCGCAGCGAAGTGATTGTTTTTGTTTTTTTGCTTTCGCTTTCGCTTTCGTTGGATCCCGTATTGTTGTTGGTTTATTAGCTTCGCCCCTATGCGGGGCAGCAGTCACTTTCTTTGCTGCTGTGTATAGACCGGGGACATAGTTGACAGATTTGGCGGGGACATGGTTGACACTTTG
>NZ_FCOM02000164.1 GCF_001544695.2 Caballeronia arvi | reverse complement strand
TAACGTGCTGAGCGCGCAACGCCAAGCGCCGCGTCGTCGATATCGGTCGCAAAGATCTGCACGCGCGGGGCGTGGTCGAATCGATCCATGTGTTCGCGCATGAGCATGGCGATGGAATAGACTTCCTCGCCGGTCGCACAACCGGGCACCCAAACGCGGATGGTGTCGCCGACACCGCGTGCTTCGAACAGTTTCGGTAAGACGGCGTCCGAGAGCGCTTCAAATGCCTCGGCATCGCGAAAGAAGCTGGTGACGTTGATGAGCAGGTCGCGAAATAACGTTGTGACTTCCTCCGCGTTTTTGGACAGTCGTGCGACATAGGCTTCCGGCGTCTCAATTTCCAAGACCTGCATGCGCCGCTGCACACGGCGCAGGAAGGTCTTCACCTTGTATCCGCTGAAATCATGGCCGACCTGGTGACGCAGGATTGTGTAGATTGCATTGCGGGCTTCGTCAAAAGCGGCGCTCTCGATTTGCGCATCGGCAGCGCCGACCAGCTTGTCGAGCATGAATCTACCCGTTGCAAAGCGAGCCAGCTTGGCCCCCATCTGCTCTGCCGGTACCGCGAAGTCGACCAGGCCGCTGGAAATTGCGCTCTCGGGCATGTTGGCATGATGAGGACCAAACCCGTCGGCCACCTGCGCGAGTGTGAGCCCGCCGCGCTCCTTGATGGCCTTGATGCCCAGTGTCCCGTCCGAGTCGCCGCCGGACAGCACCACGCCGGCGGACAATTCGCCCACGTCGGCCGCCAGTGCGCTGAAAAAGAGATCAATGGGTCTGCGCTCTCGTCGGTGCGAGTCCTGCGCATGGACGTGCAGCCTACGATCCTCCACGGTCACAACCGCGTCGGCCGGCAAAAGATAAACAGTGTCGACTTCGATAACCGTGTTATCGGTAATGACGCGCACCGGCATTGCGGTGAAGCGCGACACGATCTCCGGCAGCATGCTTTCACGGTTGGGGCTCAGGTGGGTGATGATTACGCACGCCAATCCGGGCTTCTCAGGCATGCCGCGAAAAAAACCCTCCAGTGCCTCAACCCCGCCTGCGGAGGCGCCCAGGCCCACAATCGGAAAGTCCGCCGCTGATGTCATGCTTTCTCCAACCGAGGGCGCGCCTTGCCGTCCGCCCGTGTCGGCGGCTTCGATCGGGCAGTAGCCTTGCTGCTCGACGAAGCACGGAGTGCCGTCTGCTCCTCCAAAAGCCGCAGCCCCGCGCGGACAACTTCGCTTGCGGAACTGTAGCGACCGGTAGCGACTTCCGACCTGATGAATGAGGAGAGATGTTCCGTTACGCTGATGCTGAATGCGTGCTTGCTTGGCATGGGCGACTCACAACCGGATGGGTAACATGCAATACTATCCTTTCGAGCGCATCCCGGTTATACATTTCGGTCATCTGATCCGGTCCAGTGCGCGCACGGCCGCGAGCCCGCCGTGATTCAGCACAACCTGTCCGAATGCGCTACCGCAAGTGTTCGACGCGCACGAGTGCCGGGAAAACTTCATTGAGTGGGCTCTCTGCCTGTTGCGCGAGTCCTTCCATCTGTCCCGGTCTGGCGGTGATGCATGAATCATGTGACTGGAAAAGGCCCAAAGCTGGTCTTCCACCCAGCGGGAAAGAGTCTGCCCAACCCTGCGGTCGGTAGAGACGACTTCCATATCTATGACTCGTACGTGGGAGCAAGACGGCTGGGTTTTCAGGACGTTGTTGTAAGAGTCACGGACGGGCGGCTTCTCTATCCTTTTGACGGCGCTGATGCTGTCGGTCGATATTCGACCAAAGACGAGGCCATTCGTGCGGCACAACAACGCGGCGAGGAAATCGTCGGGGCCGATCTTACCTACCCAGAACGCTAAAAGGCCTCTCGAGTAACCGGTGATCTGGTAACCGGCAGTCCAGCGCAAGAGGCAGAGGGCGATGCTCAGCACGCCGTGGGCGAAACGCGCGAGGAGGTTGGCGACCTTAAATAGATAAGACCCTGCCGATGACTCGTGCCGCGGATGCTGACCGTTTCCCGTCCTCTAATGACGAGGACCGCGACGACGGAAAAGAGGGGCGCGCTCATGCCTGAACGCGCCTCCCCGCCCCGGGAAACCCCACCATCAATCGCACTTACACGCCAGGGACTGCACGGCGCGGCGTGCGTAGCATAGCGCATTCCGCCCGCGGTGAAGGCGCGCACTTACTACGGTCTTGACGGAGATCAGTAGGCCGCGAACGCTGATTCAACTGGCACTCGCCCATGGCGCGACCGCGGTTGCCGATCGCTTTGCGCGTCGATCCGCCAGCGCGGCCCCGCGAAGCGAGGTGGCCCCGTTCGTTCGGACAGTTTCTCGAATTTTAAGCTTCGTGAAGTAAGGTTCATCCGGGGTCTTGCCGGACAGACTTCAGCACGATAATTGCTGATCTCCGAGAAAAATTCCGCGACATACAAGCATGAAAGCAACAATATGGGGCCATACTCAGCTGCCGGAAGGGCATGAGGAGGTCCATCGTTTCGCGTTCGAACTGCACGATGGAAGCGCGGCGCCGCCTGTCCGCGAATCGGTGTCGCTGCGGACTGCTCGTGTTGTGGTAGCGCATCTTCAAGATGGTAATGCGTTGATTCAAATGTTCCGAGCCATCGTCAGTAGCGAGCCGGCGAGCTACGATAATTTGATCGGACAGAGCTTCGAGGATGATTTCATCGAGAATGGTCCGAGCGATCGTGTCGATGACTCACCGAGATGGCAAAACGCCGAACGATGAGAACGTTGAGCCGGCAACCGGTACGTCTCACGTAGGACCCTCGCAACACTGCAAGACCAGCTGCTCCCTGCCCGAGTTCGGCGCCTGTTGCCGGACAGGGACGTGAAGAGCTTCACGCATCACATGATGGTCGACCACACCAAATTGACGATGCAGCTTAAGATGGCCGCGCCGCATGGCATGACGGTGCCGAAAGACAACTTGGACGAGAGTGTCATCGATGCGTGAATGCGATTGAATCCGTCAACGAAGACCTTCAACGTTCGAGCGTCGTCCGCATTCGGCGCGAGCCAAAAGTGCGC
>NZ_FCOM02000187.1 GCF_001544695.2 Caballeronia arvi | reverse complement strand
GCTGCACGACAAAAGCCAGATCCATCTGACGATGGTACAAATGCCCGCGCTCAACACGCCGCAATTCGATTGGGCGCAGTGCCACATGCCTCACGCACCGCAGCCTGTGCCGCCGATCTTTCAGCCAGAAGTGGCGGCTCACGCAATCGTATGGGCTGCGACGCATCGGCGACGTGAACTTTTCGTCGGCCTGTCATCAGTAAAGGCCATTGTTGGAAACGTGCTCGCACCCGGCTGGCTCGATCATTATCTGGGCAGAAAGGGTTACGCGATGCAGCAGCGAAGCGATCCGATGCCCACCGACGCGCCATCGAATCTGTTTAAGACAGTGCACGGTAAGCACCGTGAGCACGGCGCGTTTGACGGTGAGGCGTGTGCGTCGAGCCCCGCGTTGTGGATGGACACACATCGCGGCGCCATGCTGATCCCCATTGCGGTGGCTCTAGCGCTGTTATGCCGGCGAGCCGTTAAGCGGTAATGCAGCAGAGCCATATGCGAGTGGGACCGCGAAGAGGAGGCTGAAAAATCCATGCCGATGCGAATCGAAGATTACGCGCTCATTGGCGATGGGCGCTCCGCCGCCCTCGTTAGCCGCCACGGGTCGATCGACTGGCTGTGTTGGCCGGCGTTCGACGCAGACACCTGCTTTGCTGCGTTGCTCGGGGACGATCGCCATGGCGTCTGGCGCCTTACCCCGTGTGAGCAGATTCAGCATGCGTCTCGGCGCTACATCGAAGAGGGACTGATTCTTGAAACTACGCTTGTCACCGCGCGGGGCAAGCTGATCCTCACCGACTGGATGGACTGGACCGCTGTTGTGCCGGTGCTGGCAAGGCAGGCACGGTGCGAGGGCGGGACAGTCGAGGTCGAATGCGCTTTGTCCGTGCGTTTCGACTACGGGCGCGCCGTGCCGTGGCTCAGGAGGATGGGCGAGCGGACACATTTTGTGGCCGGTGCTCATACGCTGTGGTTTGATGGGGCAAGCGAAGCATCCGACGAAGGCAACGACGTCCGCTTTCGCTTTATGATGCAACCCGGCGAGCGACGGGCGTTTTCGCTGGCGTGCTGCGGCTCGTGTGAGCCCGCGCCCGCGGTACCGGATCTTGGTCCAGCACTTGAGCACACGCTGGCGTTCTGGAAGAGCTGGACGTTGCAATGCAAGGCGGGCGGCCTCTACCGCGAAGCAATCCAGCGATCGCTAGTGGTGCTTAAGGCCTTGTCCGATCGGGACACTGGGGCCATCGTCGCCGCGCCCACGAGTTCCCTGCCCGAGGCTTTTGGTGGCGAGCGCAACTGGGACTACCGGTTTTGCTGGCTGCGCGACGCGAGTTTCACACTGCTGGCGCTTGTGAACGGCGGATACCGCGACGAGGCCGCGAACTGGCGCGACTGGGTCGTGCGCGCAATCGGCGGCGATCCGGCGCAGTTGCAGATCATGTATGCGCTTGACGGGTCTCGTCACGTTGACGAATGGGAGTGCGACTGGTTACCTGGATACGAAAGGGCGACCCCGGTACGTTTTGGCAACGGCGCGGTCAGTCAGCGTCAACTCGACATCTACGGAGAAGTGCTCAATGCGCTGTATCAGTGCCGTCGCGCCGGTCTTGCGCCGGACGAGGACGCCTGGCGCCTCGAACGCGGACTAATCGAACATTTGGGCCACGTGTGGGAGAAACCGGACAAAGGGATCTGGGAGATTCGCGATCAACCCAGACAGCTTACGCTCTCCAAGGTCATGGTTTGGGTCGCCATCGATCGGGCGCTGCGCTCGGCCCGTGAGCATGGCCACGACGCACCCGAAAAAGCGTGGCAGCGCTTCGCTTCGCAGGTTCGGGACGAAGTGATGAAGCGAGGCTTCAACGCGAAGCTGGGCTCGTTCACGCAGACCTACGACGGCGAGGAACTCGACGCGAGTCTCTTGCTGATTCCATTGACGGGATTTTTACCGGCAAACGACCCCCACGTAATGGGAACGGTCCGGGCGATCGAACGCCAACTGCTCGAGAATGGACTACTGAAGCGTTATCGCACGGCAAACGACGGCATCGACGACGAGGAAGGTGCATTCCTCGCATGCAGTTTCTGGCTTGCCCATGTGCGGCACCTGCAGGGGCGGGAAAGCGAGGCGCGCGAGCTCTTCGAACACCTGCTCACGCTGTGCAACGATGTGGGCCTGCTTTCGGAAGAGTACGACACGAAGGCCAAGCGGCAGTGCGGTAATTTTCCGCAGGCTTTC
>NZ_FCOM02000184.1 GCF_001544695.2 Caballeronia arvi | reverse complement strand
GTTGCGTTCGTGCTGGCCGGGCGCGATCGACGCGAACATCCATCCGCTACAGACGGCCGATTCGGCCGGTGGCTCGATTCCCATCACATGGGTTGGATGCATCATCGGCATTGAGGAACGGGAAAGTCGCCTCAGGGAGACGGGATTTCAGGTGACGCGCTCGAGGCTTCGCGGCCCCGCTCCGCACAGCCGTGTCCCTCGGCGAAATTTTCGAGCAGCGGCTGCCAGCAAGCGCGAGCGACAACAAACCATCCCTCATCGCGCAAGAAGCTCCTGAAGCCGACCAACTTTAGGGGGACCGCTGGCGCGGACTTCATCGTGGCGCGAGCAGCAGTCCCCACAATGACGCCGGATGGATTTGAGCAAGACGACATGCATCGAGCATCAGAGGTTGCAAAGCTGGGGCGGACATAGATTTACTTCGTTTGGCATCCTTATCCTCCCGTAGTGGCCAACTCAGAATCGCCCGGTGTTTAGTATCGGGACACTTGTTTCCTGCAAATCGCCTATCAGCATACCTATCAGCGTGCGTTTTCTGCTTCCGGCCGAGCCCAGTCCTTGATGGATTTCTACAAATTTTCGCTCCCATTGCCAGGAGGCGATGCAGCATTACTGAATTTATAATCGTGACGAGATTCTGTTTTGGGCGTCTCGGGGAGTCCTAGCACGTAGTCAAGCCCAAGGTCTCGTCCATACTTGTGCCTTTCCACCACGAAGCCCATGCCCTTGAGAACCGATAACGTTGATATACACCCGGTATATCCATCGTCGTACCGCCAATGGGCCAAATAGCTCCCCTCGTCGTTGAACAGGTTGCGGCAGGCGGCGCATTGAACAAAGAGGCCCCGGTACGGTTTGACATTCCGAGTGGCGGTTTGTATTAGGTCCAGTGCTACCGCTGCCTCCGCTAGGTCTGTCCTGGCCTGCCTGCGCCTTTTCGCGCTGTGGAGATTCTCTAAAGCGCGCTGCGCGCTGGCTACGGCATCGAGCGCGACTGCCTCTTTTTCTCGGAGAGTTGTCGTCATCTTCGTATCCCGTTGTTTTGCGGTGAAGGCCGCTTTAATTATTGTGCTCCGCGGGCGCGTAACGCCCACAGGCTAATCCGATATCGGGTGGACTCGTTTGCGAATTATTCTTCTTAGCCGCTCGCCGTAGTCCGCAGCGAAAAGCTACCTTCGCTCATGCGCGATCATCTCCCCGCAGACGATTTGCTTCCGGTCCGGGACGAGGGAAGCGTGCGAGGTGCTGTTCGAGCCAAGTTGTCACGGCGCAGATGATGTCCCGATGCGCCGGTGACCATACGATCGTCTAAGCAATTGACGACTAATCCGGAGCGCCCGAAAAGCATAGGAGCGCGCCTGTTGGCCGCTTCAGCATCCCTCACACGTCACATCCTCGCAAGCGATTGACCTCACACAGCCCGATACCAAAACACACGCCAAACCAATTTCGTGCCCACTGCTTGCCATGGTCAACGGCTTCGGTGCGCGAGTGGAACCCTGCCAAATCACCGCTCATGACAACGACATCGGTTGCAATTCCATCGGCACCGCTGATGCTTATCCTCGCGTGCGCGATGAACTCGCCGTCGGCCCTGCGCGGAGTGGGATCGACTTTGAACCGGTCAAGATTGCTTTGCATTGAACTTCCTATCTCAGCCTACGATGACAGAGAACGGTCGCAGCACATTCGCGAGCGAATTCCCAGGGACGGTGAGTAGCAAAGGCAGTCGCGCATCACGCGCTCAGCCCAGTCACCACGAATGCCGCTTCTTGTTCGAATAGGAAGGGCTGTTCGATTTGATTACGTGACGCGGTTTTGACCGCATTGCACGGTCTCCGGTGTGGTACCGGTACATTGAACCGGATCCTGAAAGGCAGTGAGTCGGCCGCTACAAAAGTCAGCAGTCCATCCTACCCTCTGTGCAAATTTTGTATAGCGAAATCTTCGCGCGGTTCGCGCTGCAACGAAGTCGCCGTCTATCCTTCGTCTCCAGCGTAATAGCGCGCGGCGGCCTCGAGCATGCGCCGACGCTCCGCCCGCACATAAATCGACGTTGTTCGCAAGGACGCGTGTCCGAGGATCGCCTGGACGACATCGGTCGGCCTCTCGCGTGCGACGGCCCGTGTCCCAAATGTATGTCGAAAAGCATGCGCCCGTGTTCGCCAGTTGCACGAGGTCGTCCGCGCTAAATTCGCGCCAGCGCAGCGGCCTGCACGCTCAAGCGTTGCACCGCCATGCGCACGAGCCGTCCTACGGCATCGACGGTGTACGGCAATTCTTCCGCGTTCACGTCGTGCCGATCAAGCGCGGCGCGCGTGGCAG
>NZ_FCOM02000101.1 GCF_001544695.2 Caballeronia arvi | reverse complement strand
TAACGATCTCGTCCTGCTTCACGGGGTGGGGGAATTTACGCGCCCATAAGTAGGGGAAGTTGAACTGCCCGCCGGGGCTCAACACGATGGACACCCTTGATCTTCGCCTCCGCCATTTCGTCGGCGATCGTATGCTCTCCGTCGCCGGCTAGGCGGTCAACACATGTGCGCACCAGGAAGTGAGTGCCCAAGTCGTGCGCTTCACAGAACAGTTCGTAAATGTCGCTCTCGCGATCGCCGATATGTACGCAGCGTTCGGGTTCACCCAATAATGCCGTGGATTGCCTCAGATTTTCTAGCCAGCGATAGCTTTCCTTTTCTTCAATTGGCACACGCGTAGGGTTGACCTTTCGCTTCAAAGCCGTGCAGCCCTTGAACTTGGTACGGGTCCAGAATTTGATGGCCGTCAGACCAAGCGGCAAGCCTTCAGCGGTTACGGCCAGACTCGAGTGCATCAGAATGCCGCATTGGGTCAGCGGCTTCTGCAGGCCGTGCCTTCCACGCGGAATCGAGGTCTTGCCCGTATAGCCGACAAGTTCAGGCCGTTCCCGCTGATATGAGAACGTTGTCGTATCTTGCAGTACGAGAATCGGGCCTTCCGTCGCCCTAAAGCGCTCAGCACTCGCTTGGAAATGTCCGCCCAGAATATCCTGCTCGCTTACTCGCTCATTGGACAAGAAGCGGTAAGCGCCTTTCGTGTTCGCCCAGTCTTGGCAGGCGAATGGAATCGTTTGTCCCACGCCTGACCATAGTCTCTCTAACAATGTTCGAAATCGTCTGCGAAGCCTGGCATCTTGAAAACTGCTATCCGTCACCTCGCGATTGATCCAGTCCTCGCCATCTACTCGTCCGGTACCAGTCATTTTCTATCCATAGGTATCCTAACGTAGTGCAGGTTAACAGAACTTTCCATTATGATGTGGGTAATTGCAAGCCCGACGACGCGCTTACCAAAATGCTGCGCGCAATCGTGAGCACTGCCAGCGGGGACTACGACGGCCTTATTGGAAATACCTACACGGACAACGGCGACGCACCTTATGCGCGAAGACGTAGAAACGATGAAGGTCGAGCACGGTGATTGAACCATCGACTCGCGGCCAAAACTATTCGGCCACCATTGGTATTCGTGGTGCGAAGTTGAACGCCGGCCAACGGACGACGGCGACGATGGGCAAATTTCCCATTTCTCCAATGTCGGTGACTTCGACACGGAGCGGGCGACTTACGAACGTGCCGTCTCATCGGCGAAGCCGTGGATAGAGGACAACTTCTGACGCAGGCGGGTTGCGGCGGGCAAGGCGTTTGCGGTCCGCTCGCCTTAACCGTGCAGCCAGACGAGCACGCGGGGTGGCGTGTTGAGGTCCCGGACAAGGGACCGCAAGGCGTCTTTGTGACGATCGTGGCCGACAGGAAGGGCGCGCTCAAGATCGCCGCGGATATGTATCCGACAGCGAAGATCCAAGTCGTCGACAGTCCTCCAGTAACATGAAAACGCGCTCGAGGGGTGCCAAGGGCAGCATCCCCGATGAGCCGCTTCCGGAATCCATCTCTCCGCAACATGCCCGAGCGCTTCTCCGCTGTCCTCGGCCCCAAGAACCGGGTGAAGAAGATCTTCATCGACTACCTGCGCAACAGCAAAGGGGCGAGCATGGTTGCCGTGTTCTCCGCGCGGGCCCGATCCGGCCTTCAGGGGTGACGATATGACGGTCAGTGATAAACGGGTGGGGGTGTCGATGCCCATCGCGTGGGATGAGCTGACGGACATCGGCCGCGCCGATCAGTGGACGATCAAGACGGCCGCGCCGCGCATGCATTCGCGAAGCGCCGATCCTTGGGACGGATTCCACCGCACTCGGCAAGGCATCACGGTGGCGATGCGTAGGGCGGTCGGCCTGCGCCGACCGCCGCTTGAGCATACCGTTAGCTATGGCTCTTTGACTTGTGGTGCCGCTTGAGATGCAGCGTAGAGTGCTTGCCCGTCGGCCCGCCGGCCGTGCCGGTTTCTCCGCTGCCGTTAGGCGTCGTTGCCGTGCCGACCCCACCACGGCCTGCGCCGTTGCCGCCGGGTACGCCGCCCGCGTTGCCTTGGGCGAGCGCGACGGTCGAAAGGCCCCAAGCGAGCGCGGTCGTCACGATGCATTTGGTTACGGTATTCATGTTGTTTCTCATTCTGTTGTTAGCCTGAAGGCCACCAGTGTCTCTGTCGACGCTTGCGCTGTCTGGTGTTCGCAAGCGGCGGTCCTGGCGTTGTGGGTCCCGGGTCCGCGCAGTATTGCACAGTAGAAAGGTGACGCGCGCGAGACGACGACATAACGTATGCGAAAGCCGCCTTGGGCGCGCTGGCCTGTTTCGACCGCTCTTGATCGCACCGCTCAGCTCGCCGCCTATTCGGTCGCGCGGAGGCATTCTTTCGTGCGGAATAGAGTCCTACTCCTGCCTCTGTTCGACGCTTGCGATTTTCGCCGGCCCCGTACACTTCTTTCCGTGGCGATGAAACGCAAATGCGAGTCGCACGACGGCAGTCACCGAGCATCCGGCCCAACCTCACGCCTGTCCGGACAAGCGGTTGCCGCGCGTGCGTCTCAGGTTTCATCGCTCCGCTTCAAGAGATTAGTCGTTACGGGGAAGTTGTTGCTGACCAGCGGTAGAGAGACGTTGCGGGAAGTCGACGCAGTAGTAGTGTCCGAAGCCCCGGCCGGATCATTGGTCGGGGCTTCGGCATTTTTGGGCTATTGCGCGTCCTTCAGCTTGTGCGGCTTCGGCGGTGCTTTGACCTTGTTGTATTCGAACTCCGGCGTGTTCTTCAGCGCTTCCTTCGTGGCGCCCGCCAGATAGAAGTTGCCGCTGCGAATGTCCAGAGACGAGATGGGCACCGCTACATCATGCGTTGCGACGCCCAGGAAACCGCCTGTCGAGACGATGGCGGCAGATACCGTCGCGTCCGGCGCAATCACCAAGTCTTTGATCGATCCGATCTTCTCGTTCTTGTCGTTGTAGACAGTCTTCCCCAGGATGCTCTTCCTTGTGCTCCAGCCCTGCAGCAACGCTTGAGATTGCTCGACAGTGACGCTCAGGGGCTGCGTCCCGGCGACTTGGGCGTGAGCGCCCAGGCTTGCAGTGCCAATTGCGGTAGCGAGTGCGAGGTATCGAAGCGATTTCATATATTTTCCTTCCGTTCTGTGTTGGTCGGACCTTAACGCAAAGAACAGGCCAGCTGTGGGGGGCCGCCATCGACTTGCATCTAGCCGTCACCCCGCCCACGGCGCGTGACTTGCTCACAGTCCTCGCCAGTTCATTGCAACCGAGCTAATCACTCGCCGGCTTTCCGATACTGGGCCTCGTCGCGCCGCAATTCGCGCCGCTCGACTTCACTGCGCGAGCAGCCACCGCTTTCTTCCTCTGGACCAAGGAGCTGCTTGAGCCGACGCTCAATCGCAAGCTCTTGGCATACACGGTTCAGCATGACCTGTTCGCAGGCAACCAATTCGGATTGGATTCGTACGTCGCGTTGCTGCGCGTGCAGGTGCCATGGTTCGGAGAAGGGCTCGGACCGGTCGCCGAAGCCGATGCTGCATCCCTCAGCACCGCGATCTGGCCACCACGGGAGAACGAGCAACGCACGCAAGACTGATCTGCGCGATGCTTCTCTCGGCAGGGCCACTCAGACTGACGCGAAGACGACGCTACCTTCCTTGTTCATGCAGGCATCATTCGGCTCGATGATCCAGCATTCGAGTTCGGGGTAGGCAAGCCGACGATACAAGCTGGTCTCAAGCAATTCGCCGCGAAAGCGGCGGTATAGAATGCGCCCGGCAAAGTAATAGTGTGGTTCAAGGGGAGCCGGTGCCGTTGCTGGAACGGCTCCGCGGAACGTCGTACGTGTGTCGGCTTCGAACGTCGTCCATAGCTCGCTGCGCGCCGGCAGCAACATGCCCGGCTCTACCGCATCTGTCACGGCGTATCCCCAGCCAGCATTAGGCAGAGCGTGTCGTGCGCCGACGTACGTACGCTTAATCTCAAAGGCGCTGCTGACGACCTCGAAATCCCACTCGGATCGATTGTGCAAGACGAACATCACCTTCCCTGGAGAGCCTGGGATGATGCGGGCCTTGCTGAGCGATTGACGGTTGCCGCGCGTCCCTCGCTGCTGCCGACTCGTCGTCGGTCACCGCTTCACTGCGTCCGTGTTGGCACGCATTCATGCTGGTACCAGTAGTCGACGAGGCGCTGCGCGTACTGTAGGTCCTCCGGATAGTAGGGGTCGTCCCAGAACGGCGACGGGTCGTATCCCGCCTTTCGTAACGCGGCTAACTCTGACTGGTGCTGAGCCATCGTGGGGTTCGCGTTCGTCCTCAGCGCAGTCAGATCAAGGCACTCACGGTCGGTGAGGTATCTGCCTGGCGGCGGCATCTCGCCGACGGCACATCCCGCGAGCAGGCATGCCGAGGCAAAGACAACCGACAAGTGTGTGCAGATAGCGCCCACGGTGGCCATCCGCGGTCAGTCGCCGCTGCCTAGTTCACTGTGCTTGTGTGAATGCGTGGCGGCATGGACAAGCTCGTAATGCGCTCCCTTGCCACTTCGGGTCGGCGGAAAATGCTCGCCTTCGACGCAGGTCACCTCGAAGCCGGATCCGCCATCGCCTTCCTTCACGACCTTGTAGATACCCGAGGTTTGCACCTTCTCGCCGGGTCTGTGTTGCTCTGCCATGTCCGCCTCCTCGTTGGTTGTTTCAATCGGCGAGGAGCAAAAGCCATTCCTCAACGGTCAAGTGCCCTTCTGCAAGTTGCGGTATGCATTGAAGTGGCGAATCGCCTTTGTCGCGTCGCCGAGTTCTTCATGAATGCGCGCAGCGTTGAAATGCGCATCCGCAAAGTCCGGCGCGTGTTCGATGCAGCGCTCATACGATCTCAAAGCTTCGCCAAACCGCCCAGAGTCCTCCAATGCGACGCCAAGGTTGAACAGCAACACGGGGTCGCTCGATTTGTAGCGCAGCGCGTCGCGGTAGACGGCGATTGCGTCATCGAACCGCTCGGTGTCCATGAGGATGCCACCAAGGTTCAGCGATGCGTCGGTATAGTCGGGCACCCGTACAAGCGCCTCTCGATAGGCCGATTCAGCTGCGTCGATGTCCTCGTCCTCCATCGACCGGGCGCGGTAAAAGAGATCCACGGCCTTCTCGCGGGCTTTGTGCGCCAGCGGGGCCTGAAGCGATGCGATGTTGGACGCCGCGGGTTTGACCTCAAAGTCCAGCAGCAGTTGACCGGTCTCCGCATCCCACTGGCGGCTTGTCTCGTCGCGCACCGCGACGCGGTCGCCAACGGCTGCGATGCGCACACCGGTAAGCGACCCTTCATGGCCCCAACTCTTGCGCAGATGATCGAGCGCGCGGACGATCTTCACAGGCGTGACACCCGCCACGCGCAACGCGTGCGCGGTTCTGAGCATGACGACGTCCTGAAAGGTGAAGCGCCAGTCGCGCCGCTCGCCGTTCGGCGAGACGAAGCCGGCCGCAACGAGCTTTTCTACGACGCTTCGCGAGACCCCCAGCATGCGCTGGACTTCCCGCAGGCTGTAGCCGTGCTCGGGCATGTCATCTCTTTGTGCCGGTCTTCCGCGCTGGCGCGGGTTGTTCCTCGGTGGCCGCGCGGCGGACCGATCGGCGTTTCGGGGCCGGCGCTTCGTCCGCGGGTTCCGGAGTCGGTGCGGCGGCTCGGGCTGTCTTCCGTGCGGCGCGCGGTGCCGCCGTCGTTTGTTCGGCTGCAGCGGGCTTTTTCTTCAGACTGGCCCGCAGCGCTTCCACGAGGTCGATGACTTGCGCACCGGGCTGTTCGATGGCGGGCGCGGCGGTGATTTTGTTGCCAGCGATCTTCTTGTCGATTTCGGCGAGGATGCGCTCTTTCTCCTCGTCCTTGTACGCGGCGGCATCATAACTGTCGACGCGGTACTGCTCGATCAGTTGCTCGGCAAGCTGCAGTTCCGTGGGCTGGATCTCGGTTTCTTCGATGCCGATATCGGCCTGGGAACGGACTTCGTCGGCATAGAGCAAGGTTTGGAGGATTAAGCCGTCGTTGCCTGCGCGCACCTGAACCGTGGCCTGCTTCCCCTTCCAAGTCCAACGGGCTACCGCGCAAGTGCCGCTGTCCTTCATGGCCTCCAGCAGCAGGCGGTAAGGCTTTCCTCCACGCTTGTCGGGCGCTAGATAGTACGGTTTGTCGAGGTAGATCGGATCGATGGCTTCCGTAGGCAAGAACGACACAATGTCGATCGAATGGCTCGCGCTTGCTTCGAGCGCCTCGAGCTCGGACTTCTCGAAAATGACATACTTGTCCTTCTCGAACTCATAGCCCTTGACCATATCGGCGCGCTCCACCACCTTGCCGTCGTGCGGGCACACGTACTGTTGCTTGAGCCGAGTGCCGCACTCCTTGTGCATGAGGTTGAAGCCAACGCCCGACTTGCTTTCCGTGGCCGTGTAGACCTTGACCGGCACTGAGACGAGCCCGAAGCTTAAAGTCATCGACGCGATGGAACGGGCAGCCATTGTGTGACCTCCCTTTTCAGGTAACGGCCCGTTGCTCGGCTTCTTCGCCTGGTTCCTGGGCGACATGGGCCTCGTCTACCCTCGTGCGCCGGCTCAAGCCAGCGGCCATTCGCCATTCTTCGAGTACGCGCTCGAGCAAATCGTAGGTGACCGGCTTGCGCACATACCCGTCGAACGACGGAAAGTCATTGTCGCCCAGATCCGACCTGCCCGTCATTGCGACCATGTACGCTGCCTGCGATGCCCCGTCCATTCTCAGCCCGTCGCAAGTGTGGCGGCCGTCGCCATCGGGGAGTTCGACGTCGGCCAGGATCACATCGAAGAGCCGACTACCCGCCAGCGCGCGAGCAGTCTTGCAGTCGTATGCAACGGAAGGTTCGTGACCCATCTGCTCGATGAGCGCGGCCAGACCCGTCGCAAAGTCACGATCGTCGTCCAGAACAAGGATTTTCATGGTGTCTCCCAGCAACCTGCGTTTTGACCGCATGCGGTATGGGCTCATGCATAGAAGATGCCAACCATTGACCACTACAGTCAGGTCGCGTCGCGACAGCCTTCAGTTGATCGCGGGGGGAACTCCGCTTATGCCATCTTTTCAACGGGGCAGAAATGTGTGCGGGCGTCGGATTAAACGGGTCGGCGAAATCGCATTACAGGGGCCGCTGGCGCAGGTCGACTTATTGAACCTACGGTTCTCAAGGTAGGCGCTCGATCGCAGACGACAACGATTGTCCGGTCGACCAGAAATCCGCCCAAGGGTCCCGTGACTGAAAGCTGAGGTATTCGCGCGCCGTCTGGACGTTCCACTGAGCGCCGCTCTTCAGGTCGGCGAGCTGTTCCCATGCGACCGGCATTGAAACGCCCATGCCCGGCCGGGCGCGCGCCGAAAATGCCGCTGCAGTCGTCTGCCCCTTCCCGTTGCGCAGGTAGTCGACGTAGACCTTGCCTAACCGATTCGCAGGCCCGGATACCGCAGAGAAGCGCTCGGGAATTGCTTTGGCAAGGTGCCGGACGAACGCCTGCGAGAATGACTTTACCGTCTGGTAGTTCAACTCTGGGGTGAGCGGCACGACCACATGCAGACCCTTCCCGCCGCTCGTCTTGAGCCACGCCTCAAGGTCCAGTTCTGACAGCAGCGTGCGAACGAGCAGCGCCGCCTCCTGGACGTGGTTCCATTTCACGCCCTCGCCGGGATCGAGATCGAACACAACCCGGTCGGGTTTGTCCAGGTGACGGACGATTGAATTCCACGTATGAAACTCGATCGTGTTCATTTGAGCGGCGGACAGCAAGGCGTCCGCTGTATCGACCGTCAAGAGCGGCGGATGATTTGGCCATAGTTCGCGATTGTGCGCAGTCAGACCCGGCATAGCCGTGCGCTCGGCATGTTTTTGGAAGAACAAGTCGCCCGCCACGCCTTCGGGCGCGCGAACCAGGGCCACAGGCCGGTCCTTGAGATGCGGCAGCATCCACTCGGCGACGCTCGCGTAGTAGCGAACCAGATCGGCCTTCGTAATCGTCGCCGACGCATCAATGACTCTTTCCGGGTGAGTGATTTTAAGCTGCGGCGAAGGCTCTGGCAGCTGCGTCTTTCCTCCCTCTCGGACGACGCTGCGTGCGGGCTTGTCGAGCCGCAGGCCTTTAAACGACGACTGTCGTATTACACCGTCGCCTGTCCATTCGGCGAACTCGACTTCTGCGACCATCGTCGGTGTTAGCCACCGTTCGCTACCGGCGGCGCGCCTGGACCACCGTCGTGCCTTGGTCACCTGCACGTCGAAGGGCGCCGCGTCGACTTCCAGTGGGATAAGGCGTTTCCAGAGATCTCGAGCGGTCTTTGAGTCCCATCCGGTGCCGACGCTTCCCGCGTCATGCAGCTTGTCGCGCACGTAATACCCAAGCAAAAGGCTGCCGACCTCACCGGATTTGCCGCCGCGTCCGGTCATGCCGCAGATGACCAGTTCCTGCCGCAGTCGCGCCTTTGCCTTCAACCAGGATTCCGTCCGTCCCGACTCATACGGCGCATCGCGCCGCTTGAGCACAAGGCCTTCCAGGCCTAACCCGGCGGCAGCCGCAAAGACCTGCGCGGCAGGCGCGTCAAAGTCCTGACTGAACAGCAGCAGCTCTCCTGCGTTTTCGAGAACCGTAGCCAGTCGAGCTCGCCGCGCCCACACCGGCACTTTCCTGAAATCCTCGCCATCGAGGTACATCAGATCGAACAGGAAGAACACGATGTCCTGGTTGTTGTGCCCGTCAATCGCATTCTGAAGTGCCGAGAAGCTCGGAATGCCGTCTTTGAGTACGACAATTTCGCCGTCGAGCCACGCGCTCACGACCGGCAGTTCTTTGATCGCGGCCGCGAGGTCTGGAAACTTGGCGGTCCAGTCATGTCCGTTTCGCGTGAAGAGCTTCACTCGGCCCTTATCGATGCGTGCCAGGAGGCGATAGCCGTCCAACTTCGTCTCAGTGATCCAGTCGCCGTTTCTGGGGAGCGCACTCGCCAGTGTGGCAAGCTGCGGCTCGAGTTTCGCCGGTAGCGGTGCCCGCACTGCGGCAGATGAGTCAATCTTCGACTCTTTGGCGCGCGGGCGTGCCGTTGTCTTCGGCTCGCGTTCTTCGAGAAGTCCGAGCGGATGGGCGACGACGGCTATCCGGCAGGGCCTTGCTAACGTCGTATTCTTCGAGCGGGCGCGCCCACTCGTCTCGCTTCTTGAACAACATCCATTGGTCCTGCTTGTCGCCCGGCTTGGAGATGCGCACCAACTCCCATAAGCCGGCGAGCTTCTCACCGTGCAGATGGAAGACGAGCTTGCCCACCTCCATGCCTTGGTCCGCATCGCCGACCGGCTCCCACGTTCCGTGGTCCCACACGATGACCGTACCGGCGCCATACTGCTTGGGCGGAATGGTGCCTTCGAAGCCTGCATAGGAGACCGGGTGATCCTCGACGTGCACCGCGATCTGCTTTTTGCTCGGATCGTAGCAAGGACCTTTCGGAACGGCCCACGAGAGTAGTACGCCGTTAAGTTCGAGGCGAAAGTCATAGTGCAGCCGGCTCGCCCAGTGTTTTTGCACGACGAAGCTGAGCTTGCGTTCTCTTACAGGCGCCTCGGTGGTAGACGCCGGCGGCTCGGGTGTGACACTAAAATCCCGCTTCTTCCGGTAGCGGGCGAGGGGAGGGGCGGTGGTTTCGCGGGGCGAGGCCATGAGCTCAAGGGGTAAGTGCGGCTGCGGATGGCCGAATAACAGCAGCGCGCGGCCAAGGCTAGTTTCGCATGGCCGGTCAGTACGGTCTTCGGTTTGCGTCTTCCTCAGATCTGTCGGCGTCGCCCGTCTCGATGCACGTCGTGTTTCGTGTCGCGAGAGGAGTGCGGCTGCGGATGGCCGAATAACAGCAGCGCGCGGCCAAGGCTAGGATCGCTCGCGAGGATGCTTACCCCTTGAGCTCATGGGATCCTCGACCGATCTGTCAATAAGATCCTCCGATTTTTGGCTGTTGAAGCTGTGCCCCTAGCCGGAGTAGCGATAGTGTGCTCCAGGCGAGATCGATGGAGGGAGCAAAGGGCATTCCATTTAGAACCGGGTGCGTAGCCGCTGCGGCTGTCTTGCAGTGGGATGGACGGGAGCCGTAAGGCATCCGTTTCGAGATGGCAACAACGCGTTGAGCATCGAAAGACGACCTGCTATGTTTGCTGCACTTCAACTATTGAGATAACTCCAATGCCCATAGAGCTATCTGTAGACGAAATCCGTGTCCGTGCCTACCTGCTGTGGGAGGGCGAGGGTCGCCAATCCGGACGAGATGGACATTATTGGCACGAGGCGATTCTTCAACTCGAGCGTGAGCGTGTCTCCGAGCCTGAGAACGCAGGCATCGGCGTCGCCGCTTCGTCGGATGCTTCCACGTCAAAGCCAGCTAAGCGAAGCGCAACGACGAAGGTTGGCAAAGGGGTGCCTGCCAATGTTGGCCACGGAAACGGTTCAGCAACGGACGGCGAAAGGAACGGCGAGAAAAGCCGCAAGGTGACGGGGGAGCGTCAGAAGAAGGCCGATATCAAGTCCGACACCAAGGCAGATACGGTCGCAACGAAAGTCGATGAGAAGGCGAATACGAAAACCGAAGCAAAAGCGAAAGTAAAGAAGAAGGTGGGTGCGCCCGCAGCCGCTTCGAAACAGCCGAAGAAATCGCGACGTATCAAAGAAGACACTGGACAGGCGCAGTCAAGCGAAGGGCCTTAAGAATCGCGTAGAGAGGGACGGGTCTGCACGAGAGACAAGGGACGAACAGCGGCGACGGTTGGACCGGCTCAATCAGGCTGAGCGGTTCGATTCGGACGGGCAAGCCTCAGCAGAAGTTGCGGCTGACGGTCGTGAGGCCGCCGAGCAGGTGCGACATGTCGACGAGCCGCTGGGCAACCAGGTGTCGGACCTCGCCTTCGCACTGCCACGTGCCATACACGGCGAGGAGCGCTGCGCCCAATGCCTCCTTTCGTTGTTTCTCGAGTAGCGAGGGCCAGACGATCACGTTCACATTGCCCGTCTCGTCTTCCAGGGTCACGAACATGACGCCCTTGGCGGTGCCCGGTCTTTGCCTTACCGTGACGAGTCCGCAACCCCGCGCCAGGCGTCCGTTGCGATAGGTGCGTAATGTCGCGGCGGGCATGAGCCGGTGTTCCAGCAGGACAGGGCGCAGAAGCGAAAGCGGGTGCCGGCCCAAGGTCAGCCCGGACGCGTTGTAGTCGCTGACGATGTCTTCGGCCTCGGACGGTGCGCCAAGTTCGGGCGTCTCATCGTCGATCCGGCTATCGGCGAGGATGTCGCGGTCGGGGACTGCTGCGACCGATTGCCATAACGCTTCCCTTCGATTTCCCGCCAATGATTGCAACGCGTTGGCTGCGGCGAGCACCTGAAGATCATGCCGATCAAGCTGGGCGCGTCGCGCCAAGTCGCTAACGCTCACAAAGGGCTTCACGGCCCGGGCATTCTCGATGCGCTCGGCCGCGCCGTCACGCATACCTTTGAGCAACGACAGCCCGAGACGCACAACAGGCTTTCTGTGACCGACGCGACGCTCAAGCACCGAGTCCCAGCCGCTGATCGTGACGTCGATCGGCACCACCTCGACTCCATGACGCTTTGCGTCCTGCACGAGTTGTGACGGCGAGTAGAAGCCCATCGGCTGCGAGTTCAGCATCGCAGTTAGGAACGCAGCGGGTTCGTGGCGTTTGAGCCAACTGCTCGCATAGACGAGTAGGGCGAAACTCGCTGCGTGACTTTCGGGAAACCCATATTCGCCGAAGCCTTTTATCTGCTCGAAGATGGCTTCAGCAAACGACTTCTCATAGCCACGCTCCTGCATGCCGTTGACGATGCGGTCGTAGTACTGCTGCAATCCGCCTTTGCGTTTCCACGCAGCCATTGCGCGCCGCAACTGGTCCGCTTCGCCAGGCGTGAAGCCGGCGGCCAGGATCGCGACCTGCATCACCTGTTCCTGGAAGATCGGCACACCGAGCGTACGGCCGAGCGCCGTCTCCAGTGCTTTGCTCGGGTAGGTGACGGGCTCGATTTTTTGCCGCCGTCGAAGATAAGGATGCACGGCGCCGCCCTGAATCGGCCCGGGGCGCACGATCGCGACCTCGATGACCAGGTCGTAGAAGGTCCGCGGCTGCATGCGCGGCAACATGCTCATCTGCGCGCGCGACTCGATCTGAAAGACACCGACCGTATCGGCCTGAGAGATCATCTCGTACGTCTCAGGGTCTTCAACTGGAATGTCCTGCATCTCGAAGCGCTCGCCGCGCTGCTCCGAGACGATGTCGAGTGTGCGCCGAATCGCCGACAACATGCCCAGCGCGAGCACGTCAATCTTCAATAGGCCGAGGGCCTCCAAATCGTCCTTATCCCACTGAATCGCGCTCCGGTCCGCCATCGCAGCATTCTCGACAGGCACGAGCCTCGTGAGCTTGCCTCGACTGATGACGAAGCCACCCGAGTGCTGCGACAGATGACGCGGAAAATTCAGAATTTCTGCGGCGAGCTTCGCCCACATCGTAATGAGCGGGTTGGCCGGATCGAGCCCGGACTCCTCGAAGCGACGCAACAGGTCCTGAGAGTGGTCGAACCATTGGTGACTTTTTGCGACCTTGTCCACGATCTGCGGATCGATGCCGAGCGCTTTGCCGGTTTCACGCAGCGCGCCACGGGGACGATAAGTCGAGACGGCCGCTGCAATAGCGGCGCGGTCCCTTCCGTACTTGCGATAAATGTACTGGATGACCTCCTCACGACGCTGATGCTCGAAGTCAACATCGATGTCGGGCGGCTCGCCGCGTTCTTTGCTAATGAAGCGCTCAAACAGCATATTGCCGCGCGAAGGATCGACTTCCGTTACACCCAAGCAGTAGCACACGGCACTGTTCGCGGCGGACCCACGCCCCTGACACAGGATGTGCTGGCTGCGCGCGAAGCGCACGATGTCATAGACCGTGAGAAAGTACGCCTCATAGCGCATCTCGCGGATCAGCTGCAGCTCGTGCTCGATCTGCTGCTGAACCTCAAGGGGGATGCCAGCCGGAAAGCGCTTGTGTGCGCCGATATACGTCTCCTGCCGCAGATACGCCTCGTGCGTGAAGCCGTCCGGCACGAGCTCATCGGGATACTCGTAGCGCAGCTCATCAAGCGAGAATGTGCACCGCTCGAGGATGTTGAGCGTCTGCACGAGCGCGTGTGCGGGGTAAATATTGGCGAGCCGCAGCCGCGAGCGAAGGTGCTGTTCCGCATTCGGCGCAAGATCGTATCCGCACTCGGCAACGGGCTTCCCAATGCGGATGGCCGTCATGGTGTCTTGCAGCGGCTTTCTCGAGCGCACGTGCATCACGACGTTGCCAAGCGCGACGACGGGTACGCGGTGCTGCTCGGCGATGTATTCGACACTGCCCCGATGAATATCATCCATCGCGCGCTGATGCAGGATCAAGCCGACCCACGCGCGAGCCGGAAACGTCTCATTGAGCCACTCAACCTGCGCGGAGAGCGCATCTTCTTTCGCGGGAAAGGCCGGAACGAGGATCGCCAGGCAGTCGGGCATCCCGCGCAGATGCGCGAACTCTTTCTCGGGCTTCGATAGATCATGCGGCGTGAGCAGGTACTCACCTTTCACTGCACGCATGCGACCGAGCGTGATCAGCTCGGACAAGTTGCCGTAGCCGTTACGATTCTGTGCGAGCAGGATGAGGCCGAACGCCGGGCTCTTGTCCGCATGAACGAGTCGAAAATATGAGCCGATGATCAGCGGCAGCTTTTCTTCTTTTGCCTGGACGTGTGCGCGCACGACGCCCGCCAGCGAGCATTCGTCGGTAACCGCCAGTCCCGAGTAGCCGAGTTGGGATGCACGCAGCACGAGCTCTTCGCCATGCGAGGCGCCATGCAGAAACGAAAAGTTTGTGAACGCGAACAGCTCCGCGTAGTCGGGAAGGGCCGACGAGAAAAGATCCACGGCGACACCACCGATTATCCGAAGAGCCCGTGAAGAAACCAGCGAACTTCTTCGGTCTTCACGCTCGGTCGTTCACGGTAGATCCAGTAGCAGTTTTTATCGTTGGCTTCCGCGACGTAGTAGTCGCGCGTCACCAGTTCGCCATCGTGCCACCCGGCTTCAATGCGCTCGCCCGTCCAGACCAGTTTGAGTGGCGA
>NZ_FCOM02000100.1 GCF_001544695.2 Caballeronia arvi | reverse complement strand
GAGAACGATGATGTTGCCATTTATCAGATCGTCGCGCGCAAGGCGGGGATGAGCGCCAGCAAGCTTCCGTGGTCACGCCGGTACATCTATGACGGCTACTGCGGCTGAGCAGCAGCACGACCGTGATCTCCGCCGTCATATGGACAATTTCTTCAGCAGTTTCGGCGCGTTAAACGGGTCATCGCCGGCCCACTAGTCAGCAAAAAGGGGTCCTCGCGAAACCTGGCGCGGTACCCGCCCAGGCGAAGATCTTTTCCACACCCAGCTTCGGAAAGCGCTTAACATCTGAACAATTGGGACTTCGCTGCTCGTAGCACGCAGGTCCGCTCGCTTTTGATTTACGCCCGCGAATCCCGTATATACTGTTTGCACAGTTTCTCGATTCGCAGGCAACCATGACACGCCAGGCCGCCAAGAAGAAGGTAGAGGCAGTGGAGCCTACCCCAGGTAGGCAACTGACTAAAAAGAAAAATCGGAAGAAGCGTCTGGTCCATCTTGAGTTGGCTGCCGTCGGCGTCCCGCCGCAGAAGGAGCGCGTCAAGAAGGAAAAGGTCGTACGCGATACCTTCACCATGCCGCGATTCGACTACGAGAAGATCAAGAAGCTGACGCAGAGATGTCTTGATGAGGGTGTACTGGTGAATAAGAGTGAGCTTCTGCGGGCGGGTCTCGTCCTTCTAGAGGCCGCTTCACCGGAAGAGTTGCGTGCCGCCGCCCAAGCCGTCGAGAAAGTTAAGACGGGCCGACCGCCAAAATCCCGCTAAGTCGGCCTGGCGATTGTTCGTGCCAGGACATGCCGAAGCGTTGACATCAGGGCTCTGGGGTTGGGTCGAGAGGAAATTTCCATGGCAGACAAACACATATCCAGCCAGTTCGACGCTGACCTTCATCGCATTGTGGGTGCTTGAGATGGGTGGGATCGTTGAATCACAACTGGTCCTTGCTATGGAGGCCCTCAATCGATTCGACCTGGACTTGGTCGACAAGGTGATCGAGGAAGAGCGTCCGCTCAATGCGATGGAAGTTGAGATTGATGCTGACTGCGGAAACGTGATCGCACGGCGCCAGCCGACCGCATCTGATCTCCGTTTAGTGATGGCAAGTTCAAAAGCCATCACCAATCTCGAGCGCGCCGGCGACGAAGCCCGCAAGAGCGCGAAGCGAACCCGACGGATTGCGAAGGACGAGGCAGGCAAGATTATTAATACCGCGGAAATCCGGTTATCTGGTCAAATGGCGACCGCCATTCTCCACCGAGCACTTGATGCATTCGCTCGCCTCGATGTCATTACGGCCGCCAGGATTGTCCGCGAGGACGAGACGATCGACGCACAATACCGCGCGTTCATGCGCTAACTCACAGCCTCCATGGCGGAGAATCCTCGCGTCATCTCGTCGGGCCTCGACTATCTGTCCATCGCATCGGCCATAGAGCGTATCGGAGATCACGCAACAAATCTGGCAGAGCTCGTCATCTATGTCGCTAAGGGCACCGACGTGCGGCACCTTCCCAAAGAGCAACTTGAGCGCGAAGTCATAGGTGATTGAGAGCCGGGTGCAAGGCAACAACTTGACGGGAATAGGCCCGCCAGCGGTACTGCAAAGCAATGAACGGAATGGCGAAAGCAGCGGCCCTCAAGTGCTGCAGTCGAGACCGATTACAGAATGCCCGAGTGCGCGAAGGCCTTGCTGCTTCTGCGGAGTAACGAGAATCAGACTAGTCCCGGCTCGCGGCTGAGGAGATATTTGATGCAACGTACGTATCAGTACCACGGCTTCAGCATCGAGGTCGGCGTTGAGACCAACTTCGATCAACGACGGACGGTTGATCTCGACGCTCACGTCGGGTATGTCGCCACGGTTACGATCCTTCGCCCCGGCTTGCACGTGGCTGTATTTTCGCCCCTGCGATTCGGGGACACGCTCGGTCATCCGTTTTCCTCGGAGGCCGATGCCTTCACGGGAGGCCACGGAGCCGGTCAGCGACTGGTTGACGACCTCTACGGCTGCCACGAGCAGGAGTAGCACTCGTTTTCGTCGCGCATGCGCTCATGACCTCCGCAGCTAATGGGGTAGTCTGATGAGAATGTCTCAAAGATTACGATCTAAAGAAGCAGGGCCGATTTGGGGGCTTATCCTTGGCCTGTTGTTGACTGGCATCGGAGTCTGCCTATGGTGCTACACAGAGTTTGTGCGCGTCGCTGACAAGCTTGATGGCGCGCTCGCCGTTGCAGCGTTGCTTGTCGGTTTGCTCTCGGCGTTCTACGCGGGACGCCAGCTTCGGCATTCACGCCAGTAATGGCCCGTTGGCTTGAACTAGCTTGCACTACAGCTCAGCGGGCAACGCGCGCTTGATTTGCATCGCGCTCGCGCGTTTGATCACGGGTGGACCGTTGACGCCGGTCCACGGGTCGCCGGCCAGATAGCGCACGTCGACGAGCCACGCGAACGTCCCGCGCAGCATCCGGATCGCGTAGCGTTGCGACTCGCTGGAAAGACTTTACTGGCGAACGGTCGCCAGCGCGGCGAGTGGCGTGCAAAGCGCTCTCCGACAAAGCTCGGGTCCGGACTTTTCAGAAAATCTTTCTACGCCTCGCAGTCGTCGACGCGCAGGTCACTCATGGCCTTGCCGCGCTGCACGACCGACCAAAACAGGAAGCGCTCAAGTTTCTTGGTGTGCGCGCAGGGTTTTGGGCTAATCGCGATAGCGGTTCAGATAGGCGCCTACCGCATCAAGATCATCGTTCTCCTGGATATAACAGAACGGCGTCGAACGGTTGTCACCGTCGGCGCCCGACAGCGCGCGCGGCACCGCGAGTCGCTCGAGCGGCGCCGGCGTGAGCCGAGCTGGGATGTCGCCTGGATCGCTGCCCTTCAAACCGCCGCCTAGGCCGCTACTCAGGCCGCTCCCCGTCACATTGGCCGCCGGCACCACTTCGACCAACTCGGCCGCGACCCCGGCACACCGACCTGTTCGACCGAGTCCACGTCCGCATCGACGCGCAGCTTTAGTGGCCCGTCCTGGCGTCGTAACCAGCTGAGGACAGCGCGCGCACGGCCGGCTCCGATGCGCGGAATCGAGCGCCACCAACTCGCTCCGCGCCGATTGCAGAACGCCACGGTTCGCCCAGCGTCCCAATACCCTCGCCTCTCGGACGACGCGCTACGCGCGGACGCCGCTAGGCGCCAATCGGATGATCGGGATACGGCGGCGCCGGGGCGAGTTGCGCGGCCTCGTTGACCATGCGAAAAGTCACCGCCGCGCGCACCGGTCGACCGTGCTCACGGAAGGAAAACGGTAGGAGCTAGTCACCGTTCGCTCTTCGCATGCAAGTCGCTCCTTGCCTTACGACGGCCGCGCTGGCGGCGAAAGAGTGCGTTGCGCGAAGCAACTCGCCTTCCCCTCAGGCCAAGGTGCCACGTCAGGGGAACGGGGGCCCCCGGGCTACCTGTCACGCCCTTCCGTTCGAAACTTCTCCCCGATTAAGCTTTCCTGCGCTTCCATTTTACAAGGCTGCGCCGGTCCACAGGTGGTTCCGTCGGTCGCTCTAAACTGACCGCCGATGACCTGCCTGCTGACGACGCCGAACATACGCCGACCGCCATCCGTTAACACGAAGCGAATGTCAATTGTCGTAGATGAAATCGGCGCGGGAAACTTGTTAATGTGCATGATGCCTGTGCAGTCCGAATAAACTGTATACATTCCGCTTTCGTTAGTGTCGAAACCGGTCGTTGGATCCGTTGACCCCGGGCGTTTCTCGCCTCCACTCTGGACGAAGTCCGCTCGAGTGAAGCCGCCATGCCCGTCAAAGTCCTGAATCGAGACCGCGTCTATCAAAACTGGTTCGTTCGCAAATCGATGGGTGTTACCAGCATCGTCGAAAATGCCGATTAGTTGGCCTCTAAGCGAGAATCCGTAGAGCCCCTTGAGCGTTGCGTTAGAACACTGTTCGTCCGCGCTCGAGGTTCCAACTGCCGCTAACAGAAAGAATGCAATCGTTGACATTCCTTTCAGCCGTTTGCAGGTCATTTTCGTCTCCTTGCTAGTGACGCCAGATGCAAAAACGATCGAACGGACCGTCGCAGACGCATACCGTTCGTCCGTTAGTCGTCGCGTATTTCGCGCCGCATGGACTGTATGTAGGTCATCATGCCGTCCCGCTCGACCGCCGCGAGCGTAACCTTCTAACCCGCACAGGGCGTGTAAGTCGTTATCGGCCCGTTTGACCGAGCACTGCCTATTCGTAATACCGTGCCATTACTTCACCACATAATTAGGTTATCTCGCAAAACGAGGATACCTAACCATCGTTGAAAATCGACGTGCCGCGCTCATTTGAGTTTAGGAAATACGTCGGCGACGTAAGGTTTCAACGAGGGCAACGCCATGTGGCAGACAATGCATATCGGCCTCGGGTCCATCATGTCGCCGGCTGGTCGTTTCGGAGGGTCCGAAGATCCGGACGCCTCCGTTGAGACGTTCCGGACGATCAAGGGCCGTTGCCTGGATCGTCGGGGCGGTGTCGAGCGAGCCATCAGCGGTCAATTACCGAAGAAAATGTTGCAGTAGCTTGCGGGCCCCACGCACGACGATGGCGAGGGATCCGACACAGGCTGAGCGCTGCCATAAGCTGAGGTGCCGCTGCTCGCCCCGGCGCCAAAGTAACTGTTGCCCGCCTGCTGGCTGTCTTGTGCGGCGATCTTCGCTTCAGCAGGAATTTGCTCGGGATAGTTCCCATGGCTGACGTCGGCCACGCGATAGCCGCCCTGCTCGAGACGGATCGGTTCTGCACGCATCTGAGCACGGAAGACGGGCGCGTTGCTCTGAGCGAAGCTGACGCCCGGGCCTGCGAGCGCACAACTGGCGAGCACAAGGCATGCAAGGGTTTTCATAGTGGACCTCCTTGATTTATAGCTAACTTGTTGTTCAGGATGGCGAATAGGATGCCAAAACCGGTTCCGCAGACGGGTGGGTGTGCAGTCGTTCGCGAATCAGCTGGCTCTGATCGGGCATGTACGCACTCCGTTTTCCGCATCGCCGGTTGTAGAGCCGTACTCGTAACAGGCATTCGACAAGAGAAGAACGCGAACCATTGTCCGGTGATCGACGCGCTCCTTGTGTCTAATTATGTTGCATTATTACGCCGTGTAAACGTGTCATTTGTTGCTACATCGACAATCTGATGTTCGGCATTAAATGTTCCTTCGCGGGGCGAATGAATGTTCGGTGGCGCTTCACGGCATTCGTTGGAATGGCTTCTTGAGCGTATGATGCACCCCTCCTTACGTATGAAAGTTCGACCCGGCGCACGGAATGAGCACCCTGTATCGCAATTTGCAACTCGTGCGTTATCAGGACATGAGTTACTGGCACTTCGAGCGCGCGAGCACAGCCTCATACTTACGCTCGATCGGAGGTTCGACGGTCTTGCACCCAACGATTGGCACAGTGGCACCACTCTCGGGTGGGAACATCTGCGTGATTTCCGAACTTTTGTTCGGTAGAAAAAAGAACACTTGTCATCGACTTGCTGACGGGCCGCTAGCACAATGGCGTGTAGTTGCACCTGATCCCCGGAGGCCTGTTATGGCGTCCTGTTCACGAACACCACATGATTCTGGCACGGGCGAAAGGCCCGGGCCCGGACCATCACTGTACGTAGATGAAACGGCTTACATAGTCGAACACCATAGATTTTCCAAACTTACCAATCTCTTTTTGGGACCGGTCGCAGCGCTCAGCACCGAGCAGAAACTTCGCGTAGCGCGCGAATTATTGCGGTTGCTTTCCCGCCGGTCGGTATATTGGATTGCGCTACTGGTAGTCGGGAGCCCGTTCTGGTTCGTATTTGGATCGTGGATTGAAAAGTCGGATAGTTACCCGTTGTTCCGTGTCGTCTGGATCCTGGGACTGTGGGGAATAGTCGCTCCCCTGGCGGCATGCTTACTGAAAATGACCGCGGCGCTTCCGAAGGACGCCAGCGTCACCGCGGTCGAGCAGATGCACTGGGCGTGGGCTGCATTGGTCATGCTGACATCGTTCTGGTGGGCGGCGGCCAGCTTTGGACTAATCCCACCCAACTCCGTGTTCTCTCATGGTCATTACTTCAGATTCGCGAGGTATGGCTTCCTGGAGCTGACGATGATTGGCCAAGCATTTGCTTTGCTGCTGCTTGCACCCAGTTTTCGTGCGGCTTTAGGTTCACTCGTGATCGGCGTTATTCCATTCGGATGCAACATAGCACCATATTTTTTTGTTGCGCGACCTGGAATGTTTGACTGGTATACGGCCCAAGTAATAGGCTATTGTGTCGTTGCATGGTTCATTTGCAACGACCAGCAACGCACATGTGTAAAAGAGGTTGTGCTCGAGGAGGCGGTATCGCAGGCTGAAGCGGCAACGGCGGAGAAGAACCAATTTATCGCTGCAATAAGTCATGACTTGCGTCAACCGCTCACAATGCTCGGCCTGAAGCTGGATTATATTGAGCGGAGCATTAAATCGACCGAGCTGGTTGCGGACGTCTCGAATGCGCAAAGGCAAGTGGATGCGATGGAAGGGATGATTAACGGTGCACTGGATATCTGCCGCCTTGAGTCCGGCACGTGGAATGTAGAAATTCAGGAGGTGGCGCTGCCTTCCCTTTTACGCGGCATAGTCGTGGATATGCAGCCGCTGGCTGAGGCGAAGGGGCTGAAAATGAGACTCCATTACCGCCCCTACCTGGTCCGTACGGATCGACCTGCGTTGGACAGGATCATTCGGAATATGGTGACCAATGCGATCCGTTACACGCCTTCCGAACAGGGACGAAAGAAAGGGCATGTTCTGGTGAGTTGCCAAAGGAGAGGCAGCCACATAAAGATAAGCGTCTGGGACAACGGGATCGGTATCCCAGAAGGTAGACAGGCGGATATCTTCAAGAGCTATGTACAGGTCGATAATCCCGAGAGGAATCGGGAAAAAGGGTTCGGCCTGGGTCTGTCCATTGTTCAGGGACTCGCGAACCTTCTCGGTCACAAGCTGGAGATCGACTCGACACCAGGGCGGGGCTCGCGTTTTTCGGTTGTGGTCCCGTTCATGGGACTTATACCGCCGGAGTTGCGGGAGGTTCAAACGGGCGAAGACCGCGACCCGGACCTGACCAATATGGTCGTGGCGATCATCGAGGACAATAGCGACCTAAGAATCGAAATATCGATGCGCCTGATCGAGCATGGCTGCTACGTCGTAGCCGGGGAATCATCATCCGACGTCATCGAGCAATTGCGTAATGAGGCTTTGGCAAGCGGTCCGCACCTCATCCTCTCCGACTATCGGCTGGAACACGAGGACGGTATTGCTGCGATTACGGCGGTCCGCGCTGCTACCGACCCTTCGATCCCTGCGATCCTGTGGTCGGGGGACACCTCGTCAGCGGTGCTCAGAAAAGTAGCCGTCAGTGGCATGAAGCTCTTGTCCGAACCGGTTTCGGAGCGAACCTTATTAACCATACTTGCAGAACATAAGCCCAAAATATTGACCGAAGGCGGGTGAAATGGATCACACAATCGAGCTCCGGAGATTTGCTGAATTTGTGAATCCTTTTCTGCGACCGGTCGCAACGCTCAGTACCGAGCAGAAGCTCTTCGTCAAACGCGAGTTATTGCAATCGCTGTCCCGTCGAGCCGTGTGTTGGACCGTACTAGTGGCGGTCGGCGCCTCGCTGTTGTGCGTATACGGATCGTGGATCAAAACGTCGGATAGCTATCGTTGGTTCCGTGTTGTCTGGTTCCTGGGATTTTGGGGCATGGCCACTCCCATGGCAGCATACTTACTGAAAAAGACCAAGGCGCTCCCGAAGCACGCCAGCGCGAACGCGATCGGGCAGATGCACTGGGCATGGGCTGCAAGCGTCACACTGACATCGTTCTGGTGGGCGGCGGGTAGCCTTGGGCTAACCCCGCCCGATTTCTCGCCCCGCCCTCCCTACATCAAATTGGCAAGTTCTGGCTTCCTTGAGTACACGCTGATCAGCCATACATTTACCCTGCTACTGCTCGCACCCAGTCTTCGTGCGAATTTAGGTTCGTTCGTGCTTGGCGCTGTACCGTTCGGATTTAGCCTGGGACCAGCTCTATATATTCACCGGCCAGCAATGCTGGGGTTCTATTCTACTCAACTAATTGGCTATTGTTTCCTGGCGTGGTTTTTCTTTTACAGTCAGAAACGCTCATATGTTAAAGAGATCATTCTCGATGAGGCGCGAAAGCGGGCGGAAGCGGCAAAGGCGGAGAAAAACCTGCTTATCGCTGCAATAAGCCATGACTTGCGTCAACCGCTTACAACGCTCGGTCTGAAGTTAAATTATATTGAGCGGAGCATTAAATCGACTGAGGTGGTTGCAGACGTCTCGAGCGCGCAAAGGCAAGTAGATGCGATGGAAGGGATGATTAACGGGGCACTGGATATCTGCCGCCTCGAGTCCGGCACGTGGAATGTAGAAATTCAGGAGGTGGCGCTGCCTTCGCTTTTACGCGGCATATTCGTGGATATGCAGCCGCTGGCTGAGGCGAAGGGGCTGAAAATGAGACTCCATTGCCGCCCCTATCTGGTCCGTACGGATCGACCTGCGTTGGACAGGATCGTTCGGAATATGGTGACCAATGCGATCCGTTACACGCCTTCCGAACAGGGAGGAAAGAAAGGGCATGTTCTCGTGAGTTGCCAAAGGAGAGGCAGCCACATAAAGATAAGCGTCTGGGACAACGGGATCGGTATCCCAGAAGGTAAACAGGCAGATATCTTCAAGAGCTATGTACAGGTCGATAATCCCGAGAGGAATCGGGAAAAAGGGTTCGGCCTGGGTCTGTCCATTGTTCAGGGACTCGCGAACCTTCTCGGTCACAAGCTGGACATCGGCTCGACACCAGGGCGGGGCTCGCGTTTTTCGGTTGCCGTCCCGTTCATGGGACTTATACCGCCGGAGTTGCGAGAGGTTCAAACGGGCGAAGACCGCGACCCGGACCTGACCAATATGGTCGTGGCGATCATCGAGGACAACAGCGACCTAAGAGTCGAAATATCGATGCGCCTGATCGAGCATGGCTGCTACGTCGTAGCCGGGGAATCATCATCCGACGTCATCGAGCAATTGCGTAGTGAGGCTTTGGCAAGCGGTCCGCACCTCATCCTCTCCGACTATCGGCTGGAACACGAGGACGGTATTGCTGCGATTACGGCGGTCCGCGCGGCTACCAACGTTTCGATCCCTGCAATCCTGTGGTCGGGGGACACCTCATCAGCGGTGCTCAGAAAAGTAGCCTTCAGTGGCATGAAGCTCTTGTCAAAACCGGTTTCTGAGCGAACCTTATTAACCGCACTTGCCAAATATAAGCCAAAAACGTTGACCGGAGGCGCTTAAAGTTATGGCAACGCAACATGAAGAGCGGTGCAGAAGAGATCGTCACGACAGTCGCGTATCTTTTGCCCCCCTTCCAGGGGTCAACTCGGCATTGACCCGCAGCGCAGCCTCTACGCGGTTTCTGACTTGAAGTTTGTCGTAAATGACACAGGAAACCTGTCTGACGTGTCCTTCGGAGACGCCAAGCTCTCTCGCGATCTGTTTCCCTGAGAGACCACGTGCAATGCAACGCGCCACGTCCCACTCTCGCGGAGAAAGCCCAAGATGACGTTGATTTTTGCTAGCTAAGGGCGCTTGAGTCGAGCAGGCAAAGCGGAGCAAGACTTCTTCTGGGATCCAGAGTTCACCTAACAAGATCCTGCTCAGTCCAATGAACATTTTTTTGTGCGCGCCTCCTTTCAACAGGATTCCTCGAGCGGCGTAGTCACGCATGCAAATTCGCAAAATTTCAACTTCATCATCGTTTCTAGGAGCAAGTCCAGTGCAGATGACCACGGGAACCTTGGCTAGATTTCCGGCCTGGAAATGCTCAAGTGTCGCGGCGCCGCGGTTCTCACCATCCAGATTAAGATCCAGAAATACAAGGTCTGGGGGCGGTGTCTTGTTAATTTCTTCAAGCGCGCTGGCAAGCGTGAAGACGGGCGTAATGTCGATTGCGGTTGCGCTCAGCTCGGACGCGTGTGTTTGAACATATTCGCAAAGAGCAACGCAAAGAATTTCGTGGTCATCGACCCACAGGATTTTCATGGTCGCTTCTCCTCATCATACATCCGAGAAAAGCAATCGATCGCACGCTATGTTTGCGCGCAGCGCTCCTTACCAGCTTAGCATGTCGGGCGAAGCGACAGCCCCTTGAAAGACGGATAGTGAGCCTTCCTTTTGCGAGTTGCTGAACTGAATTCGTAGCGGTGATGGGCAACGGCTCAGCTGGCCGTTCGCTAAACAAAAAACGAGTCATCGTGGAGGCAGAGCGAGCGCGAGTGTTCGCGCACGCGACCGACAGCCTTGAGACGTCGTCGCTCGATGACGGTACTGTGGCCAAGACATGCTTACACAGCCGGCCGCGTGGGTGCTCACGGCTGCCGCCACTGTAGGTTTGGTGGCGAGCCCAGAAGCCGGCCAATCCGGGTGCGGGTCCACACCGCGTTGAACTGATTAGACGGAGCGCATGAATACGAATCTTGTCGATGCGATGCGCGAGTTCGTGCAAGTTGCGGATGCACGTAGCTTCCGCGGCCCCGCGCGGGAGCTTAGGGTCTCCAACGCGCTGGTCACTCGCGCGATCGTCCTGGTTGAAGAGGACCTTGGCGTTCGGCTGCTTAATCGCACGACTCGCGCGGTCTCGCTCACAGTTGCCAGTGTGCGGTACGTAGAGGGCTGCCGTGCGTCTCTCCGGCGCCTCGATCGGCTAGAAGCGGCCGTTGTAGCTTTGGACGATGCGCCGGGCGGTACGGTGTGAGTCGTGGCGTCGTCGGGCGTGTCGGCGCTCAGTTTAACCCAGCTTATCGACGACTTTCTCAAGCTTCATCCGACCGTCGAGGTTCGCCTGACGCTCGCCGGTCGGCGCGCCGAGTTCGCCGGAAATGCTCAGGACGTCGGATTTCTCGTCGGCAAGCCGGAAGGCTCGGAGCGTGAGGGGCAACTTATGGGGGTGCTTGCGTCTTTGGCCGTGGCGACGCCTGCGTTTCTGATTAGGCACGATGCGCCTATGACCCCCGTCCATCTTCAAGACATTCCATGCATTTGCTTGCAAGACGAGATCCGCGAAGAAGTCTGGACGTTCCGACATGCGACCGGCGCGGTGGACGACGTCAGGCTTGCGCCGGCGTTTTTCGGCTTCTGACGCGGAGCTTGCCCGTCTCGCAACGCTCGCCGGCATGGGGTTCGCAATTCTTCCGCGCGCACTGGTGCGCTCAGATATTGAGGCGGGTCACCTCGTTCGCCTGCTGCCGGCCTTTTCCGTCGATGAGTCACGCACGGAGCTGTTCATCGTCCGTCCGGCACGCCTCCACTTGCCTCGAGAGACCCGCCTCTTCGCCGACTACGCGGAGGCTCACTTGCGAAAGGAGTGCGAACCCAAGGGACAGGCGTTAGCCAATCGAGAACCAGAATTCGATTTCTGAGGCGGCTACGGCGAAGCGGGGAGATGGCTCATCGCCGATCCCCTCGCCAAGAGCGCGATTGCATTCTCGGCGGCGCTTGTTGCGCTTGGTCAAACCGTCGGGGCAGGCAGTCGGGTCGGAAGACCGCTGGTTGGGCACAGCAGCCGCTTGAATGACGGCGCGATGGTCCCGACGAACGGCAGCAAGTGGCCTGGATCGAACCATTCGGATCGATCCGGGCAAGTCAGGCGGTCGAAAACGGAGGCACGTGGCGCGCCTATGACCCCGTGCGACGCCCAGGAGGGCTGCGAGGAGTGCCGATGTATGCGCGTCGAAGCCCACCGTTCTTCAACGCGCGGTCTACGTGTTGTTGAGTAAGCAGATGGATACGGTCCGCTTTTGGCGCCACATGCCGCGAGAAACAGCACCCGTTACGGCCCCCCAAAATAGAGCTGCTTCATTTCGTCAGTTGAGGCTGGACGGCTGACGGAACGAGACCCAGATGCTGTTGAACCCGGCGTCGTGCCACCATAAGCGGTTGCGCCGTTCTGGCTTGACACACGCACCTCTGCCGTCTGGATGTTCGTCGGGTAATTCGGATCCTCGCCTTTGGCCGGGTCATATCCGGCCTGCTCCAGCTGCTGCAACTCAGCGCGTACTTGCGCACGCGTGAGCGTTGTATCCGATTGAGAGAGCGCCGCGACAGGCAATGCGAACGCAGACACTGCGGCAATCGCCGTAGCAAATGACTTCATGGTGGTGACCTCCTGTGAAACCCACGGCCCGTATTACGGTGCATCGTTCGGCCGGTGGCAATCTGAGTCTAGGCGGCCAAGCCTTCAACTTCGATACGAGGATGAGAAGTCATCACCCGACGCAACGTCCGTAGGTTGAAGACGGTCACAGAGGGTAAAAATTGCATTCTTAATCCGCTCGTTGGGCGCACAGGCAGAGCCGGGCGGCTAAGATCAATAGGTAGATGGAAGACGTCTCCTAGGCCCATCATCTCAGCCGCCGCAGGACCACTTCGGCCGTGCCGCCGCTCGACGCGGGCGTCGCCCACTTGAGTTGATCTCCATCTACGCTGAAGGGCCGCTTCTGCTCGACACCGTTCCAGTTTGGGAACGAACTGGTGGTGACATGGAAGGTGACCGTCTTCTCAGCCTCGTTCACGCTATAGGTGCCAAAGTGAGCGATCATGCCGTGGACGACGGCCTTGTTTTCCTCCGGCGTGCCCTCGGTTCGATTACCGGACGCGAACTTCGCGATATCCGCGCGAGATGTCATCAGGATATAGTGACCGCCCGCGTCGAAGACGGCGAGCCCTTGCGGATTGGCGCCGTACATGGGTTGGCGGGCGCCGTCCGGGCGTACGGTGTCGACCGATACATACGCCCACGTTCCGACGATCTGCTCCTTCATCGTCCCGGTCTGGGCGGCCACGTGCGTGCTTGGAATCATCACGCTCAGCACCACCGTCAGACTACGACACGTGGTCAGGCTCATGCGTAGCATAGCGTTTCTCCAGCCGAAAACATGTAAGACGTGACGCGGCAAACGGTGCGCCGTTGATATTTCTAGTTACGGCTTCGCGTGCCGTATTGCCCACATGTAGCTTGCCACCGCTCTGACATCGCTGTTCGAAAGTTTGACGCCGCCCAGGGCCGGCATTGCGCCCCCATGTTCCTTGGGTCTCGGCACGCCCGCATTGATCGTGCCTCCGATGCCTGCGAGACTGCCGTCGCTCCCAAGGTACTTGCCCAAAGTCAGATCCTCCGACGGGCGAGCCGCCGCCGTCCGAGCCATAACATCCGCCACACGTCGCAGCCGCTTTCCGTGCCATGGTCGGCGCGCGGCTAACTGTATCCGCTTCTGCATGTGCAAGCGCAAAGATCAAACGCGACGAACGATGCCATACTGATCAAGGAGATCGCCCAGGCGCAACGCATCAGCCAAGTGGACTCATGGAACATCGGCGCTTCGAAGGGTGTTAGCAAGGAATGCTAGGTCAGATGGCGTGATGTCGCAAACCAGACTGACAGCGACCAACGGAAAAAGACCGTTACGTTGGGGCGATTCGCATAACTGCGCTTCCACGCAATACCGAAGCCGCGCGAGCAAGCTAGATAGCCCATCCTTAACCGTAACTTGCACGCTCTCAAGCGCGGCGCGTTTTGCGCAGCCATGACACGCCAAGGGCGTCATAAAACAGGGGCAAATCCTACGTTGATGTCGCTAGGGCGGTCTGCGTGAGACATTGTCTGGCCGCACGAGCCGCATGCTTTTAATCCGGGCTCTTCGTGTGACCCACCAGGAAGAGTGGATGAAACTGTCAGAAGTAGCAGTGGGACGTGTTATCAAGTGCGATCGCCATGCTCCAACTGGCTTGCCGCCGCCTTCGTGGAAGGTTTGGTAGGTACCTGCACGCTGATTATGGGGACGGTGGGTCACAGGAGTTTTTACGACGTTGCCAGTTTTAGAATTGTTTCTGTTGGATCGTGTGAACACTGACTTGCTGAACGAGTTCCCGAGTGCTTCGGATGCAGTCATCCATGCGCGCGAGCATGGTGATTGGTTTGATTAGTAACTCGAAAGAATGCCTTGGCGGTGTGACATCGCTTTTTTGATCGGCCCATTTCCCAACTATTGGTCACTCTCTGATTGAATGAAATCCGACTCCGCGACGGCGTGTTCCGAAGATGCACTTTTGCGTCTGCCTTTAACTAAACTCCAATAGCGCCTCGACTATAATCCCAGAAGTTCGCATATCAACAATTGCAGGGAGCCTTACCCTATGAGTCAACCCCGCGGGCGATATGCGGGATCTCGAGACAGCGG
>NZ_FCOM02000278.1 GCF_001544695.2 Caballeronia arvi | reverse complement strand
TTTGGGCATCGAAATGCCTGGACTGACCATGCCTTGGAACCCGCAAAACACCATGCAACTTCGCCTCGAATTCGTCACGCTTGCCGTGAAAGCAGAAATCCCCTTCAGCGAACTGTGCCGACGCTTTGGCGTGAGCCGGCAGACTGGCTACAAATGGATCGAGCGCTACACGGCTCACGGACTGGAAGGCTTGGCCGACCGTTCCAGACAGCCGCACGCCAGTCCGAATCGAACCTCTGAAGAAATGGAGGCGCACGTACTCGAAATGCGCATCAGACATCCCGCCTGGAGCGCGCACAAGATCGCCCGGCGCTTGCGCGATCGGGGATTGCAAGGCGTGCCTGCCGATAGCACGGTCAATTCGATTCTGCGTCGCCATGGATGCATCAGCGAGCAAGCCTCGGCTAATGCCACGGCCTGGACGCGTTTCGAGCGCGACGCGCCCAACGAGCTTTGGCAGATGGACTTCAAGGGCCATTTCGCACTGCTCGATCGCACCCGCTGTCATCCGCTCACGGTGCTGGACGATCATTCGCGATTCAACATCGTGCTGCAGGCGTGCAGCGCCCAGAACGGCCAGACGGTGCGCGAGCATCTGCAGCGCGCCTTCGCTCAATACGGCCTGCCGCGGCAGATCAACACCGACAACGGCGCGCCGTGGGGCACGCCGAGCAAGCCCGGTGAGCTCACCGAGCTGGCCATCTGGCTGATTCGGCAGGGTATCCATGTCAGCTATAGCCGTCCCTATCATCCGCAGACCAACGGCAAGGACGAGCGCTTTCATCGCTCGTTCAAGGCCGAAGTGCTCAACAATCGCAGCTTTACCGGCCCGGACCAGGCGCAAGCCGAATTCGATCGCTGGCGCGATATCTACAACTTCGAACGCCCGCATGCAGGCATCGGCATGGCCACCCCGGCCACGCGCTACAG
>NZ_FCOM02000136.1 GCF_001544695.2 Caballeronia arvi | reverse complement strand
AATGTAGAGCTGCAACCTAACCTGTCACTCAACGCAGGAGAAAGCCGTCGCAAACGGGGGGCGTTCATGTAGACCTCCGTAATGCGGTACCCAACCCGCGGATATCAGCGTGATTCACCGTCGGCCTTACTGCTACGTCGCCCTCAGGAAATTCCTTTGCCTATGGAAAAGCCAAAGACGCAGATATCGCGATTGACATGGACAGTCATATCAGCGGCTCGGCAGGGCCGGTCCCCGATCCGCGCGCGCGTGGGCATGATGTGAGAGCGTGGGGAGGTCCAGTAGATCACGTGAGATCGTTCCATGATCGTGGACACGATCTATCTGGATCTACCCGGTCAAACGGTGGGCGTGGGCGCAGCGGCAGGCTTCAGTTTGTCGGCCACGAGACCGATTCTACCCCTGCGTTTGCGAGGCCCTCCCGTTAAGTCCCTCGGGGATAGGAGGAAAACATCCTACGCTTTTTGCAGTCGCTGCGGCAGCATTCTTCTCAAGTCGGAATTGCTTTACCCGACGGGCAGGCTCGCCCGCCACCTTTGCATGGCCGTATTGACAGTCGTTGCTTGGGTAGTAACCGGCCCGATGTTTCATTATTCGGATGGCTGGCAGCTCGTCATCAACACGGGCACGACGGTCGTCACTTTTCTGATGGTGTTTCTCCTTCAGCAGAGGCAGAACAAAGACAGCGTCGCGCTTCACCTAAAGCTCAATGAGTTGCTTTCATCTCATCGCGCGGCGAGCAATCAGCTCATCGGAATAGAGGATGCTTCCGAAGACGAACTACGACGGCTCGCGGCAGCCTACCTGCGTTTGTCGACGAAACGGACGTACGAAGTAGCAAGCCCAACGCCGGAACAGTTGTCACCCGCCGAACCCGTGCAAACGGCTCCTGATGGAGGCTAGCATGTCAGGGTTCGTCTGCGTTTCGAAGGCCGGTCACAAGTCGAGCGGATGTCGTGGGTAGTCTCCAATTCACAGGAGCTTCAGAAACGGTTACGCGGCTCGCGGCGCCCCTCGTGAATCTGGACAACGTCTCCGTGGCCGTCCACGACAATGCGGGCGAACACGAACTCGAGGACCCTTCGTATCTTTTGCTCGGGTCCGTCGCAGCAGCCCGGTATGTTGAACTTCGCTTCCTCGTCGAGACGGATAGCGAATCCTTCATTGTCGAATTCGTCTGGGCTTCGAAAGAGCTGCGGATACTGCAGCACATAACGGTCGACGAAGGGCCAGCAGTGCCCAAAATCATCGGTGGGATAGGGCCACCTAAATCTCTTCCAAGGCAGAGAGCCTGAAGACGAACTGAGAAAGAGCGGAACCCGGGAGATGAACCGTTCCGTTAGCGAGAAATGTCGAAGGTTCCATAAGCGCACCCCGCCTACTGCAGTTCACGCACGCCGCGACTCTGGACGGAACTTACACGACGCAGTAGCGCACGCAGTGTGTTCAATCGGCGCTGCCGCATTTAGGCCAAGCTCATCTGAGGGCAAACCTGAATCGGCAGTAGTCGACCGTGGTAAGACCAACGAGAAGCGCAGGTTCGGAATGGCCGGCTCGCCGCTACGTGTCTTGGGGGCGAAACCGAGTCAATCTGCCTTGTTGCCGCCCCGCGCTTACTCGCGGTGTCGACGATTACATGTCTAGCGGCCCCTCCGCTCCCAACGATGACCTCGACATCGGGGACAAATACGGCGTCCGATTGTAATACTTATGGAGCGAAGAACCCCAAGCCATGTCCGCCATCGCCGGCCAGTGGTCTTTGTCAAAGCCCGGCTCGCTCTTGATACGCTCGGCAGTCGCATCGACTCTAAAGCATTTTTGGTCCGTATCTAAGGTAAGTGCATTCCACGGCAGCGCACGGAGGGTATCGCCGATGCCTAAGAAGCCACCGCTCGACAGCACTGCATACGCGATGCGCCCGCTGCGGACATCGAGCATGATTTTCGAAATCTTGCCGACGTCTTCCCCGTCTGACGTGACTACCGTCGTATCTTCTAGTGTCGATGCCGCCATAACGTCTGGACCGGGCTCGTCCCCGACGCCGCTGCCGACGATGTTCGCACCGTTCTGCGCGCCTAAGCCTGATTGTGTAACGTCTCCCGTCACCATGACAATGCTCCAAATCATAGGCCCGCTGAGTAACCGCTTAGTCTGTCCAATCAGAAGATTGGACAAGACCTCCTACGCCGAATGACGCGCGGGCAACTCGCCGCTTCGTCCTTATTCGCGCGCAACAGACGTACCCCCGTGTCCGCTTAAGCAGCGCTGGTCAACCGTCAACCTGATACTTCGACTTCGCCCGTCAAGCGCTGGCTTCGTTATGCAGGAAGAGAGAGCACTTAATGCTTGGATTGAGCCGGCGCGGCCTTAATTCTTCAGATAAAAACGGTACTTTAGACGAAGCATAAGTAGAATCGACCGTTATTCCCTATCGCGCCGCAATTTCATGTAGCCAAGTACTTGACACTTCCCTTGCGTTCAACAAAAAATGTAATCAACGACAGGCGACAACTTCCGAAGTGCCTTCTTGAACAACTGGAGACTACTCAATCTGCGAGGCTTTTGCATTGACTTAGTTGTACCAATTACTTAGACGATGCCTACTGTGAAACGTCTCACGGCGAGATAGGTAGGCACGCTAACATCGCATCGAGGACTTTATGGCAACCGGTACAGTGAAATGGTTCAACGACGCGAAGGGATTCGGTTTCATCACGCCCGATGACGGCGGAAAGGACGTTTTCGCACACTATTCAGAAGTCAGGGTCGAAGGATTCAAGACACTTGCCGAAAATCAGAAAGTAAGCTTCGATATGCGCGAAGGCCCGAAAGGGTTACAAGCAGGCAACATTCACCCCCTCTAACGCATCGCGAGTCCGTGTGCGCCCTCCCCTGTCGCGACAGCCGGCAGCTCGAAACCGTCGAGCGGCGGCGGCTCGAGGGACTTTCTTTTGCCGCTGTCCGCACAGCACTAAGGCTTCCTTCGGAGTTCGACCTTGAGGCCCTCGCTGAGGCGCGACGCCGAGCGTTCGCAGGGCCGTAAAGCGTTGCGCCTATCCGGACGCACGGTGGAGTCCTCAGTCCGGAGGAGACTCGAAGGCCCAGCCATGCCGCGAAGTAGATTCACGCCGCCCTATCGGCCCGGCATTTTAAGTCGTGCTCCGAGGAATCGACATCCTTCGGGTCACGATAGGACGTAGCTACGCGCCGAAGCTTCAGGAGACCCACAGCTGTTGCAGGACCGCACCGTTGCAAGACATTCCGCGACAAGGAAGACGGTTGCATCGAGGTCGTGCTGAAGCCAAGAACGTAGCGAAGGCGCGCGGCACGGGCTTTGCGCAGTGCCGCGCATGCCGACCACGAACGCGAAGCCATGCCCCACGCCGATGAACCCTTACTCGTCATCTCGCCCCATCTCGACGATGCCGTCTTCAGTTGCGGCGCCGCCGTCGCCGCTGCGCCCGATTCGATCGTATGCACGGTTTTCGCGGGCGTGCCGCACGACGCGCTCGTTACGGACTGGGACACGCAATGCGGCTTCGCGAACGCGCATCAGGCCATGCGCGCGCGCCACGCCGAAGACTCCGCCGCGCTGGATGCGCTCGGCGCGCGCCCCATCCATCTTGGCTTTCTCGACTCGCAATATGCAGACGATAGCCCCGCCACGCGCGATGAGATCACCACGGCCCTGCTCGACGTGATCCGCGCGAGGGCTTATCGTGCGCTAGCTATTCCGTTGGGTCTCTTTCATTCGGATCACGACCTCGTGCATCGCGCGTGCCGCGAGGCATGGCTCGTTGATCCATCGCTTGCCTGCATCGCGTATGAGGACGCCTTGTATCGGCGCATGGACGGGCTCGTGCAGACGTGTCTCGCCGAACTCTCCGGTCGCGGCATCATCGCGACGCCTGTGTCCGAGCGCATCGACACGGCCGCGCTCGACCGCCATCAGGAAGCGAAGCAGCGCGCCGTGAGCCGCTATATCAGCCAACTGAAGGCTTTCGGCCCAAAGGGTTACGACGACGTCTTCGCGCCCGAACGGCTCTGGACCTTGCAGCCCACACATCATGACCGATGAACGCGTCGTTCTTCCCGACACGGACCATGCGCGGCTGTCCGTCGTCGTGCTGACTTACAACCGTACCGATGAGGTTCTCGACACGCTTGCAAGACTTGCCGCGCTGCCTGATCGCATCGATATCATCGCGGTCGATAATGCCTCCACCGATGGCGCCGCCGAGCGCATCGCGGCGAATTTTCCGTTCGTGAAGCTCGTTCTCGCTCCGCGCAATCTTGGAGCGGCAGGCCGCAATCTCGGCGTCGCGCGCGCCGAAACAGAATACGTCGCATTTTGCGATGACGATACATGGTGGAGTCCCGGCTCGCTGTCCCGTGCCGTCGACGTGCTCGACGCCGCGCCGCGCGTCGGCGTGCTGAATGCGCGCGTGGTCGTCGGCGAATATGGCGCAATCGATGAGACCTGCGAGCGCATGCGCGAAAGTCCGCTCGCGCGCGACGGGCTGCCGGGACCCGTGCTCATCGGCTTCATGGCGGGCGCGTGTGTGTTTCGCACGGACGTCTTCCGGCAAACGGGCGGCTACGAACCGAGGCTTTTCATCGGCGGCGAAGAGACGCTTCTCTCGCTCGATGTGCTCGGCGCAGGCCACGAGATCGTCTATATGGATGAGCTCGTGCTCCATCATCATCCTTCTCCGCTGCGCGACAGCGCGCAAAGACGCAGGCTGCTCGCGCGCAATGCCGCGTGGGTCGCATGGATGCGTCTGCCGCTGGCCGAAGCGATGCGCGCCACACGCGACGCGATCGGTGTCTCACCCGCGCTGCCCGATCTGACGCAACTGGCCGCGGGCATCGTGTGGGCGCTCGGCAGGCGGCGCGTGATCGACGATCGCGTGCGACTCATGCGGCGTCTCGTCCACGAAGACGACGCACGCCGCCAAGCGCAGACGCGCGGCGAACGCGCTGTCGCTTCTACACGCGCCACGTAAAAGCGCGCGTGCCGCGCTTCGAACCAAACGACATTTGGTTCAACGCGCGACGAACCGAAAATCGTTTCGTACTTCTGTCGACACTCACAACGAGTGGCACGCCAAATGCTGAATCCGGAAGACTGATCCACGCGACTGCGCGCCGCGCTACACGCCGAAGGGGATCGCATAACAGAGGATTTCTCGTGAAGATCGCTTTGATCAGTGAACATGCATCGCCGCTGGCGATCGCGGGCGGCGTCGACAGCGGCGGCCAGAATATCTACGTGGCCAATGTGGCGCGCCAGCTCGTGCGTATCGGCCACGATGTCGATGTCTTCACGCGCTGCGATCGTTCGCTGCTGCCGCTCGTCTCGCGCTTCGAAAACATCCGAGTGATCAACGTGCCGGCGGGGCCGCCCGTGCAGTTGCCGAAGGAACAGCTGCTGCCGCACATGGATGCGTTCGCGAGCTTCATGATCGACTTCATGCAGCAGGAAGCGCAGCCGTATGACATCGTGCACGCTAACTTCTTCATGTCGGGTCTCGTCGGCTTGTGCATCAAGGACGCGCTCGGCGTGCCGCTCGTCACGACCTTTCATGCGCTCGGACGCGTGCGGCGGCTGCATCAGGGCGAATCGGACGGCTTTCCCGATGCGCGCTTTGATATCGAGGACGAACTCGTTAA
>NZ_FCOM02000235.1 GCF_001544695.2 Caballeronia arvi | reverse complement strand
CAAAGGCAGAAACGTCCTGATCGAACGCAGCTTCGGCGCGCCGACCATCACGAAGGATGGGGTGTCAGTCGCCAAGGAGATCGAGCTTAAGGACCGGTTCGAGAACATGGGTGCACAAATCGTTAAACAGGTCGCTTCGAAGACGGCGGATGTGGCGGGCGACGGCACCACGACGGCCACCGTTCTTGCGCAAGCGATCGTTCAGGAAGGCATGAAGCATGTCGCCGCCGGCATGAATCCGATGGACCTAAAGCGCGCGGCATCGACAAGGCCGTCACGGCCTTACTCGACGAACTGCGCACGCTGTCGAAGCCGATATCGACCAACCGTGAGATCGCTCAGGTCGGGTCGATCTCCGCGAACGCCGACGAAGCGATTGGGACGATCATCGCGCAGGCGATGGAAAAAGTGGGCAAGGAAGGTGTGATCACCGTCGAAGACGGCAAGTCGCTCGACAACGAGCTGGATGTGGTCGAGGGCATGCAGTTCGACCGCGGCTATATCAGCCCCTACTTCATCAATGATCCCGACAAGCAGGCTGCCTATCTGGACGATGCGCTGATCTTGCTGCACGACAAGAAGATCTCGAACATCCGGGATCTGCTGCCGGTGCTTGAAGCAACCTCAAAGGCTGGGAAGCCACTGCTGATTGTCGCAGAGGACATCGACGGCGAAGCGCTGGCGACATTGGTCGTCAACGCCATGCGCGGCATCCTCAAGGTGGCGGCCGTGAAGGCGCCCGGCTTTGGCGATCGGCGCAAAGCCATGCTCGAGGACATCGCAACCCTGACGGGCGCGACGGTCATCTCCGAAGAAACCGGCAAGCAGTTGCAGAAGGCAGCCCTTGAAGATCTCGGACGAGCGAAGCGCATTGAAGTCCGCAAGGACGACACGATCATCATCGACGGCGCGGGCGACGAAGAGCGCATCTCGGCGCGCGTGAAGTCTATCCGTGCGCAGATCGAGGAAACGACAAGCGACTACGATCGTGAGAAGCTGCAGGAGCGGGTGGCGAAGCTCGCCGGTGGCGTGGCCGTCATCAAAGTCGGCGCGGCCACCGAGGTCGAAATGAAGGAGAAGAAAGACCGTGTGGACGACGCGCTGCATGCCACACGTGCCGCAGTCGAGGAAGGCATCGTGCCCGGCGGCGGGGTGGCGCTGCTGCGCGCGCGTGAAGCGGTGACGGGACTGAAAGGCGCCAACAGCGATCAGGACGCGGGCATCCAGATCGTACTGCACGCGCTCGAGGCACCGCTGCGGATCATTGCGGCGAATGCGGGCGACGAGCCATCGGTAGTCATCGCGAAAGTGGTCGAAGGCCACGGCAATTTTGGCTACAACGC
>NZ_FCOM02000099.1 GCF_001544695.2 Caballeronia arvi | reverse complement strand
CTCTCGTTAATGACATCAGATTCAACGTTCACCGCTTCATTCAGGATGACCGTTCGACGAGGTATTTCAACGACCTGTTAGTAGCGGTGAACGTGCCGCCCGGACAGGTCGCAACCCGCAAACCGGCGAGGCGATCAAGATCGCTGCTGCGAAGACAGTCAAATTCACGGCGGGCAAAGCGTTCAAAGATGCCGTAAACGCTGCGTTATCCGAGGCGGGTTTGAGTTGCCGCTGACCTAGGAAAGTTGACCGTCCAGCGGCAGCAAATTGATGAGCTTGACGGCGGTCAGGCGTTCGTTGCCGTCAGCATTCGGAAGCTCCCAAGACCCGAATGACAATGTATATCGCCTATCCGAGTAACCCCATCGCGAATGGCTATCCGATCGCGATGGCTTCCAGGCAAAGTGCTGCAGAAGCTTTACATGCAGACACCGTAGTGTTGCCCTCGCTCTAGCTGTTCAGCGCGCAGGAGCGTCAGAATCGTCCTACAGGCCGGCTGTGTGGCGTTCTGATACGACAAAAAGAAGCCCGCCAACAGAGTAATCGCGGCAGGCCACAAGGAATGACGATTATCGGTAAATGCGCAATCGCCATACCCGGCCGGGGCCTTGGGCGACGCCCTCTACATGAAACCGGACTTGGCCAACAGTCGGGTTCGATCAGGCCTCGTATCGCCTGCAGATATCGATGACGTTCGAAAGAAGTCGTCTACGAAACGGCGGAAATCACTGTCGCGCCGCTCAGCCGCCGTAGCCGTCATAGATGTATCGACGTGACCACGGCAGCTTGCTAGCGCGCGTGCCCGCCTTGCGCTCGACGATCTGGTAAATGGCGACATCATCGTTCTCGAACGCGTATGCACAGCCAGCCAGATAGATACGCCAGACGCGGAATGTCTGCTCGTCGACCATTTCACGCAGCTTTGCCGCATTCGCTTCATAGTTGGCGCTCCACAGCCGCAGCGTTCGCGCATAGTGCCGGCGCAGGTTTTCCACGTCGAACGCTTCGAGCCCGCCTTCCTGCATGGCATTGAGCGCGAGGCTCAGATGCGGCAGCTCGCCATCGGGAAACACGTATTTATCGATGAATGCGCCGCCGCCAAATCCTGTCTCGTCCGATTTCGCGCTAGTTGAAGTGATGCCGTGGTTCATAGCGATACCTCTTCAGCAAGAAGGCTTTGCATACTGTGAAATACTGGGGAAGATTGCTGCAGCCCACATGCTCGAACATGCCGACGCTCGTCACGCGGTTGAAGCAACCCGTCACTTCGCGATAATCCTGCAACCGGATTTCCGCACGATCCGTCAGGCCCATTGCCTTAACCAGTTCCGTGGCCCAGTCGAACTGGTTTTCTGACAGCGTTATGCCGATGCACCGTGCGCCAAACTTGCGTGCCGCGCGAATGACGAGCGCGCCCCAACCGCAGCCGGTGTCGAGCAGCGTCTGACCCGGCCGGAGCTGGATCTTGGTAAGAATGTGGTCGATTTTTTTCTGTTGGGCTGTCGCGAGATCCTCATCGCCGTTCTCGAAGTAGGCGCAGGAGTAGACCATGCGGCGATCGAGCCAAAGCTTGTAGAAGTCGTCCGAGACATCGTAGTGGTACTGAATGGCCCGCTTGTCGGCAGCCTTCGAATGCGTGAAATAGTGTTCGACGCGGCGCCATTTTCCCGATGCTGTCGGGCAGGTTCTGGCGAGCGCATTGCCGACGTCGATGATGTCGGCGAGGCTCCCGTCGATATCGATTTTCCCTTCCACGTAGGCTTCGCCCAGCGTGTCGAGCCCGGGCGACAGCAGAAGCGGCATGGCCGCCACCGATTTCGCATGCAGCGTGATCGCCGGCTTCGTGCGAGGGAACCACTCCTTTCGGTGCCGTGACGACGGCTGGAACGACACCTAGCTATGCGGCCTATGAGTTGCAGTTGTTTTTTTCGAACGTGCAAATCGGGACTTGGTTTTCGCCTCGGGTTTATCAGCCTACACACCGATCGTCGCGCGCACCCACCCCGACGAAAGGATCCCATTCGCGGCGTTCGCTGCGATGTATTGTTGTAGTGGCTACACCATCCGTGCGCGCGCACGGCGCGACTCGCGCCCTATGGTGCGGAAACTCAACGATCGGAAGCTTCACTCTCTCGTGCATCTCATGGCAGCACGCCAGGCAGGCGTCTCCGCGATCCGTTCGAAGAGAACCGCGTCGTTCGGGTGTTGCGCAGCGTAGACCGCGCTGACCAACCGCAATTCTGCTGCGCGAGGCATTGAAACGATCCGTCGTAGGATGATCGGAAACTGATGCTCGAAAGTGCGCAGTAACAATTGGTTTTGCCACTGCGAGGCAAGCACTCCGATCACCGATGCAGGCTTCATCCGCCTAGGTAAAGTAAGGAGGAGCGTATCCGTCAGCGCAACGGCTTCCCACCGTATCGCATGGGCTGCGGTCAAGCGTTTCTACGTGAAAGAAGGCGATCGCCGGCGGCTTCGCGCCCGATTACGAGAGATGCGCGGCAGACGCTTCCTCTTGCTGCCGGATCACCCTCTTCAATGGTGGTATCCGTCAGCGCAACCCTCTGCGCTCACCAATATTGCCGTCAGGAAGTGGGCGTCCGGTATCGGACGCATGGCGTCAGAATCGACCTCCTCGTCGTGGGAAATTAAAACCCGCACGCATGGTTGCGGCGCGGCGGCTGGTCTTCCGTCAGGTCGGCTCAAGTCCCTTTTCGTGCAGCCAGTCGCGGTTGAATAGCCGGCCGCGGTAGATGTCGCCGCGATCGCACAGCAGCGTAACGACTGTGTGTCCCGGGCCCAACTCGCCGGCCAGCCAGACGGCCGCCGCCACATTAATGCCAGTCGAGCCGCCGACGTACAGGCCCTCCTCGCGCAGCAGGCGGTAGACCATCGTCACGCATTCCCGGTCGTCGATGCGTACCGCGTCGTCGATCGGCGAGCCTTCGAGATTCGCGGTGATGCGCGTCGAACCGATGCCCTCGGTAATCGAACTGCCTTCCGCCTTGATTTCGCCGGTTTTCACATGGCTGTACAGACCGCTGCCATGGGGATCGGCCAGCACGACGCGGATGTTCGGATTTTGCTCCTTCAGGTAGCGGCTCACGCCACCCAGCGTGCCACCGGTGCCGGTTGCGCACACGAATGCATCGACAGTTCCTGCCGTATCGCTCCAAATTTCCGGTCCCGTCGTCTCGTAGTGCGCTTGGCGGTTTACGAGATTGTCGAACTGATTCGCCCAGATCGCATTGTCGAGTTCGTTCGCGAGCCTGCCCGCAATCTTCTGATAGTTGTCCGGATCGCGATATGGCACCGCCGGCACCGCCCTCACTTCTGCGCCGAGCGTGCGCAGGATCGCCATCTTCTCCGGTGATTGCGTCTCCGGGATCACGATCACGCAGCGATATCCGCGGGCCGCGCAGATGTGCGCGAGCCCGATGCCCGTATTGCCGGCTGTGCCTTCGACGACCGTCCCGCCCGGCCTCAGCGCGCCACGCCGTTCGGCGTCGCGGATGATATAGAGCGCCGCGCGATCCTTCACCGAGCCGCCCGGATTCATGAACTCGGCCTTGCCGAGGACCTCGCAGCCCGTTTCGGCACTCAGCCTGGCCAGCCGGATCAGCGGAGTGCGGCCCACACAACCGGCGAATCCCTGTCGTACGTCCATGTCGGTCTCCTTACCATTCAGCGCGAACACTAGGCTGCAAGCATAGAGCAGGGCCATCCGGACGGCTGCATGTAACCGATCTCCGAAGTGCCGGTCGAGTACGCGGATATCATGAACTTCAGGGCTTTGGCCATGATTCCCTGGTTGTTCGCCAGTGCGAGGATATTGGTGGTTGATGTCGATGACAAATTGAAGCTGACGTTTATAACAAGCGGGATGGCTTCAGCGACCACGCCCCGATCGGCACGTGTATAAAGATCTCAGTTCTCGTTTCTTTGCTTGAATTTTCTCGAGCGATGGATGAGAGACCGCCCGACTCAAGCCTTTTTCACGTAAGCGTTGCACCAGCCTTTAGCCTCGACCAGCTTGCCGCCATAAGTCGGACAGGGGCCATTCGCGGAGCCCGCCTTGCCCTGATAGAGTTGGCAATTCGCACAGGTCTGTCCGGCCTCGTAGCGAGGAAACCTGGTCTTGTCGACTTTCGTCGCGTCCGTCTTGTAGCCGAGCGCCTGCGCGGTCGGATCGCTCTCGGAAAGCACCGGGGCGTCCGCGCGCGACTCGGTGGAAAGACCCGTCGTCGAGGCGACGGATGCAGCGAGAATCATGAAACGACGGCGTGTGAGTGGCATGACGGGAACTCCTTACGGAACACAACGGGTGGGTCGCGAGACAGAATCTTCTGTCCGGGCCCATCGACCCGGACCTTTCTGCCCGGCATAAATCGACTGCATACGCCACACGAGCGCAGAAGCTTCTGTCACATCGGCGCGCATCAGCAATCGACACATCTTTCGTTTTCGTGAACCTCGCAACACTAGGCTAAGTCCGCTCCAATATATCACGTTGTGATATATTGAAACGTGCCTTCCGTCCGGCATCGCGTCGCCACGCATCGCCACGTCATCGGCAGCGCTCATTCGGTGCAACCATCATGTCGGCGCGCAGGCACGTGCAAGCCATCGTGCATCTGACCGCGGAGGATGCAGTCATGAAAGAGAATGTCGCGCAAAAGCTGATCGGCTCCCATCTAGTGCAAGGCAAGATGAGTCCCGGCGAGGAAATCGGCATTGCCATCGATCAGACGTTGACCCAGGACGCTACCGGGACCCTCGTGATGCTCGAGCTCGAAGCGATGGGATTGCAACGGGCAAAGACCTCATTGAGCGTTCAATACGTCGACCACAATCTAATCCAGGAAGACTACAGGAACGCTGACGATCATCTGTTTCTGCGCAGTGCGAGTCGGCGCTTCGGGCTGTGGTATTCCCGGCCCGGAAATGGCGTCAGTCATCCGTGTCACCAGGAGAATTTCGGTAAGCCGGGTCAAACACTTCTGGGCTCCGACAGCCATACACCCGCGGCAGGCGCGCTCGGCATGTTGGCCATCGGCGCGGGCGGTCTGGAAGTCGCGCTTGCCATCGCCGGTGAGCCGTTTTTCATGCGTATGCCTGAAATCTGGGGCGTCAGATTGACCGGACGGTTACAGGAATGGGTGAGCGCGAAGGACGTGATTCTCGAGATGTTGCGCCGGCACGGCGTCGCGGGCGGTGTGGGGCGCATCATCGAGTACTACGGTCCGGGCCTCGACGCGCTCAGTGCGATGGACCGGCATGTGATCGCCAACATGGGAGCGGAGCTTGGCGCGACGAGCACGGTCTTTCCCTCCGATACCGAGGTGCGCCGCTTTCTGCGTGCCTGGAAAAGGGAAGCGGACTGGAGCGGACTCGTGGCCGACGAGGACGCAGATTACGATGTGAACGACGAAATCGACCTTGCCAGTGTTGAGCCGCTAATCGCGATGCCTTCAAGTCCGGGGAATGTGCGAGCGGTGCGTGAAGTCGCGGGCGAGCCGATCCAGCAGGCCTACATCGGCTCATCCGCCAACCCCGGCTATCGCGACTTCGCCGTGGCGGCGGTGATGACCCGCGATCGCGTGATCGACGATCGTGTGTCATTCGACGTCAATCCCACTTCGAGGGCGCAGCTCGAAAGGCTGGTGCAGGATGGGCACATCCTGAGCCTGCTGCATGCCGGCGCGCGTTTGCATCAGGCTGGCTGCAACGGCTGCATAGGCATGGGCCAAGCGCCGGCGACGAAGGGCATATCGCTGCGCACAGTGCCGCGCAACTTTCCGGGGCGCTCCGGCACCCGAGAAGACAAGGTATGTCTGGTGAGCCCGGAGACGGCCACCGCGTCCGCACTTTGCGGCGTCATCACTGATCCGCGCACGCTTGGCATCCCTTATCCGCGAATTGCCGACCCAGATGATCCCCTCGTCAATCGCGGCATATTCGTGCCACCGCTGGCAGCCGAAGAAGCCGCGAAGGTCGTGTTGGAGAAGGGGCCGAACATTGCGACGCTGCCGACGTTCGAAGCACTTGCCGATACGCTCGAAATACCGGTGCTGCTCAAGGTGGGCGATGACGTGTCCACCGACGAAATTATGCCCGCTGGTGCGCGGGTGCTGCCGTTTCGCAGCAATATTCCGAAGATCGCCGAGTTCGCGTTCGAGGCCATCGACTCGACGTATCCGGAGCGCGCGAAGCAGACACAAGGCCATGCGGTCGTGGGCGGCTGCAACTATGGGCAGGGGTCGAGTCGCGAGCATGCGGCGCTGGCTCCGCGCTTCCTCGGCCTGCGCGTGGTACTGGCGAAAAGCTTCGCGCGCATCCATGCGCAGAACCTGGCCAACTTCGGCGTACTGGCGCTCAGTTTCGTCGATGGAGGCGACTACGGGCGCATCGAGGCGGGCGACACGATCCGCGTCGCCGGTTTGCAGAAAGCGCTTATTGCAGGTGCGCAGCTGACGGTCGAGAATACGACGAGAGGACAGGCATTCACAGTATCGCACGCGTTGTCGCACCGGCAAATCGAGTACGTATTGCAAGGCGGTCTGATTTGCTGGATGAAGGCGCGGGGTGGCCAGCCCTGATGCGGGCGGTCCGCTCGGGAAGCTCGCGACGAAGCACAACGGTTGACCGCCAGCGCCTCATGAAACGGCATCAACCGGGACGGCTGCGAGCGACGCTGATAAACATGGGAAAGAATTTATCAGAGCTGGCGAGAAGCACCGGTAATCGAATGCGGTAGGTGCGATGCGATGACTACCTCCTGCATAATCGTCCTATGAGACGAAGCCAAAAATACATCAGCTTTTTGCATTCAGGAATCCCGGCTCGACCACAGCACAAATGGCGCTCTCACGCCGTCGGCGGTGTTTTTGCCGTCGCGTTCCTGGCGCTTGCGGTTCGTGCCTTCTGGGTACAGGGCGTTGACGACGCGTTCTATCGCAAGCAGGGAGACATCCGGCAAGTGCGGGACTTGCCGCTGCACGCGTCGCGTGGCCGCATTTTCGACCGTAACGGCGGCTCCCTCGCGGCCAGCATTCCAGTTCGCTCGGTTTGTGTCGATGCAGCTGACGAGGAAGTGGGCATCTCCTCGCAGCAAGCTGACACACTTGCGCGCCTGCTCGGGATGAATCAAGCCGACATCTTGCGCATCTACGCGGCTAAGCGCAACTTCGCGTATCTGAAGCGCGAGGTGCCCGTCGACATCGCGGAACGCGCGTTGCGGCTTGACATCCCTGGGCTTTTCGCCCAGGAGGATTTTCGGCGTTTCTATCCCGAGGGTGAAATTGCAGCTCAGGTGACGGGCTTTACTGGCCTTGATGGCAGCGGCCAGGAAGGCATGGAGCGGGTTGCTGAAAAGACCTTGCGTGGTGAAGATGGACAGCGCCGTGTTCTGCGCAACGCGCGGGGACAGGTGATTGAAACCCTGGCATTGAGTCCACCCCGCAATGGTGCCGACCTGACTCTCTCCATAAGCCGCCCCATTCAATATGCCGCCTTTAAAGCATTGAGGGCCGCCGTTCAGCGCACCGATGCGCGCTCTGGGTCCGCGATCGTACTGGATGCGCGCACGGGCGAGATCCTCGCGATGGCCAATTGGCCAAGCTACGACCCTAATGAGCGCGCGGCGCGCAGGGGCATGGCGATGCGCAACCGCGCAGTGACTGACATTTTCGAGCCTGGTTCAGTGATGAAGCCGCTGACGATCGCACTGGCACTTCAGCAGCATCGCATTACACCGAACACGATCGTACCGACCGACGGCGGACGCCTCCGTCTCGATGGCCGCACTATCCATGACGATAAGAACTTCGGTCCGTTGACAACGACAGCCGTCATCCAGAAGTCAAGCAATGTTGGAACGACGAAGATCGCGCTGCTCTTGTCCGCGCACGACATGTATGCCAATTTCCAGGCGCTCGGACTCGGACGTAAGCCCCGTGCCGGGCTGCCGGGCGCAGCGGCGGGACAAGTGCGGCCCTATAAGCGCTGGCGACGCATTGAGCAGGCGACGATGTCGTACGGTTACGGGCTCTCCGCGTCGTTGCTGCAACTCGCACAGGCCTACACGAGCTTTGCCAACGAGGGGTGGGTCGTTCCGGCAACCATCCGTGTCCCCAAAGAGCACCTCGGTCGGCCGGTCGGACGACGTGTGTTTTCGAGACAGGTCGCCCGTGAGATGCGTACGATGATGCAAAGCGTGGTCGGCGCGGACGGAACTGCGCCGCAGGCTGCAGTGCCCGGTTACAGCGTCGCGGGTAAGACAGGCACAGCATACAAGTGGACCGCAAAGGGCTACGACCATAGCCAGTATCGGGCGACCTTCGTAGGTATCGTGCCGGCAAAAATCCCGCGCGTCGTCATTGCGGCGTCTATCGACCGGCCGCTTCGAGGCTCACATTTCGGAGGAGCGGTTGCCGGACCACCGTTTGTCGACATCGCCGAGCAGACAATGCAGTTGCTCAACGTAACGCCGGACAGGAGCGACGCAGGGGCCGGTGTATGAATCATATAAATGTGCCCACCTCCACCCCTACAGTGGCTCAGTTTGCGGTCGGCGCAGACACTCTTGGCTGACATTCACGACCTGCGCTCCGGCGCGATCCGAATGTCGCCTTCACTGCTGACACGTGTGAGGCAAACACGTCGTCGGTCATCGCGTAGTCACGCATGCGCAGCCTCGAGACGCGAGTATTTGGCCGCCACTCCAACCCCGGCGCAATGCGGCGACGAGAAACGTCTCTGAAATGCGCGGGTAGAGGCAGCGAGTTGATGCATGAAACAGCGCCGTACAATCCGGGCATCGCCTGCAACCCCGTTCTCATCTTGTTTGACGTGCGGCAGACATGCGTGGTTCGTTGACCGACGCGATGCACACGTTCCAATGATGTTCTATCGCTTCAAGATCCGTACACCGGCATAGAGTTGGTGCCAACCCATTTCGTGTGCCGCATACGCGGCTGATTCAGTGTCGCTCAGGGTGCTCGGGAAAAGCGTCGGTTTACTGCTCTATCCGGTGGTCGAGCGCAAGCCCGCCCGCAGTCGGATTTTGGGGATAGCCGCTACAGTAGGAGTGCGAATATGAGACTGAGGTGAGATAGCGTTGAACGCATCTCGAGCCGCACGCTTTTGCCCGGGCAGTGCCAGGCACCGAGCAGTGCGGCCAGCACCGGGTTTGTGAGATAGCTTGTCGCTGTCCACGCCGTCGTACGAAGCACACCTTTTCTGGGTTTCAGTATCCGTTGATGGCTTCGATTTTCAACGGCAGAACTCGCAACGGGCGGTTGTTGTTCTCTTGCATGGCCCAATTTGAACGGACTCGTATCTGCATCGCCTTCATTCGGTTAAGCCCATGAATCCCTGATGCCATCCGACGCAGATTCTTTACGAACGTACGCTATGAAACCTTGCGTTTTGGGGTAAACGATATTTACATCACCGTTATGCACGCCTATAAGTAGTTGCTAGTTCGTAAGCGACGCAGATGCGGGCGTCTCGTTACGCGCCGGCGTCCTCAGCTGGACGGGTGGCGCGGATGCGCCGAAAGGAGGTGTTCTGATGAACAGGCGAGACGTTTCCCGTCGCGAGATGCTTATTCGAGGTAGCGCAGGACTCACGGCGTTAGCACTGCTACAAACGTCGTGGTGGACGCATGCGTTTCCGAGTCGGCCTAGCGAGGAGGTGGTGCCGTGGCTCGATCAACCGCCGGAAAATCCTAGCGGCGGGGTCGTTGAAAACTTGCCACGATGGGAAGATCTGACGTCCTGGATTACACCGAATAAGAGTTTCTTTCGGGTTGCGCACTACAACAAGCCGATCATTGACGCGACAGCGTGGAACCTCGAGATCACCGGCTCAGTAAAGAAGCCGGTCACTTTGACGCTGCCGGCGATCAAGGCCCTACCAAGGCAGGAGGTCGTGTTCACGCTCGAGTGCAGCGGCAATCACGGATTTCCATGGTTCACTAGCGGAATTGGCACCGCCAAATGGGCGGGTACGCCGCTGGCCCCGCTGCTCAAACAAGCTGCCGTGCGCGATCAAGCGAGCGAGGTCGTCTTTTGGGGCAGTGATGAAGGGGTCGAGGAGGTCCGGCAGATCAGGATGCCACAGCACTTCGCTCGCAGTATGTCGCTCACCGATGCAATGGATTCCAATGTGCTGTTGTGTTACGAAATGAACGGCGTTTCACTCTCCCCGTCCCACGGGTTTCCAGTGCGGCTGATTGCACCGGGGTGGTATGGCATTGCAAACGTCAAGTGGCTCAAGCGCATCGAGGTGAGGCAAGCTCGCTTCATGAACCGCTTCATGGCACGCGACTACGTCACTATCCGCGAAGAGCAGCACAACGGACAGACCGTGTTTGCGGAAACCTCCGTAGGTCGTGCATTGATCAAATCTTTGCCGGCAAGAGTTACTCGGAAAGACGGGCAATATCAGATTGTCGGTGCCGCTTGGGGCGCCCCCATTGCCCGCGTCGAAGTGAAGGTCGACGATGGACCGTGGCGGGAAGCCACCATTGACCGAAGCCATCAGGCCGAATTTGCGTGGAAGATTTGGTCGGTGAAATGGGAAAACGCGACGCCCGGAGAACACAAAATCACTTCGCGCGCCATTGACGCTCGAGGCAACGTACAACCGGCGATGGACGACCCGCGCATCGCGACGAAGCGCACCTATTGGGAAAGCAACGGGCAGGTGACGCGGCGGATTCAGTTGACATAGCAGGAGTATGCCGCTTCCGTAGATTTCCGTTGAGATTCAGCGTGATGCTTTGCTGTGCCAGCACATATGGCGAGTTTAGGATTTTCGAGTGGATCGTGCGCGCAAGAAATGGCGACAGCTGCTGTGAGCTGATTTCAGAATCGCACGTTGCACCGTTGAGCGGTTGATGATGTGGCCAAGCCTGCAGGGTGCGACGCGGCAAATTGATCCCAACTACTATCAGTGATAAAAACGCATCTTGTCGCGCGGACCATGCGCAACTAGGCGACAAGACCGCACGCGCCGTGGATGTCGCACGCTACACTTGTGGCCACATCGCAAGAACTTCGCCGATTTGCCTTCGCCATCGATGTGCTGGCGCGACGCATCGTCCGATGGAGGGGTATCAAGTTCAGCGTGCACCGACTTAATGGACGCGCTGGAGCAGGCGGTGCATAATCGACGATTAGCTGCAGGTACTAGGGTGGAAGATCATCCGCCGTGGGGGCAATACTTGGTTTTACCCCACAAGCCTGAATCATTCGTTCGTCTGGAAAATACGGACATCTCGGTAATCTTTTGAAGAGCTCGAAACCCGCGTCACGTGACCGTTGGGCGCGGGAGGTAACTCATGTAAAAAAGGCACAGCCTTCGATTGGGCGGCATCGCCCGCTATAAACACGAAGTTTGCGGTCATTCGCATAACTGAGGAGCAAGCGCTACGAGGCGGAGGCAGCCGGGGTGTCGCCCAACCTTGCAGCCCTGAACGCATCGCTCGCCGACTCCTCAATGTCTTCCGTCCATGCCAAGGCCATGTGTCCCGGCTAACACTTGCGCAAGAGTTTCAAAAATCTCCATGCGTTTTAGAAGTCCATTGCATCGCGTTGGGGAGCTTTGGGTAAAACAAGTCTGAACAGGTATTGCAACCCTTTGTCAGCAGCGTTGGCGATTCATACGAAAGCGCACTCGCCAAACCGATCAACTGCCCTTGAAAGACAGAAGTGATTCATCTTCGCAGCCCATGGCGCAATGTACGGCTGTCGAGCTCGCCACGCTTGAATGGGTAGATAGATTGAATCACCGACGCCTGCTTGGCCCTTCGGCAACTTGCCGCCGGCCGAAGTGGAAGGCCGTTACTTTGAGCACTCGCTGGAGTGTCCATGGCGGCCTAACTCCAGCAAAGACGGTCTCCAGTTTCCCGGCGCCATTCACCCGTGAGGCTTGCGCAGACATCGACCCGGGCATGGTTAGTAAAGGCCGAGCCTAGACGACATCCGGAGTTCTCGGTAGAGACATCGATCGATGCGTGGCGCAGCATGAGTGGACAAGTTCCAATGAGGACGGGAAGAATCATGACCACTACCCCTTCTAACGATGCGCCAGACTCGGGTCAGCATTACACAAGTGCGGAAAAACGCCACCGCATCTTTTCGATCGTCGCGGCCTCTTCAGGCAACCTTGTCGAGTGGTTCGACTTCTATGTCTATGCATTCAGTGCGCTATATTTCGCGCCGGCGTTCTTTCCGAAGTCGGATCCTACGGCCCAGTTGCTCAACACAGCGGGCGTGTTCGCGGCAGGCTTCCTGATGCGCCCGATCGGTGGCTGGTTGTTCGGTCGCATTGCCGACCGGAAGGGTCGGAAGGTTTCGATGGTCACCTCGGTCACCATGATGTGCGGTGGCTCACTGTTGATCGCCTGCCTACCGACCTACGCGAGCGTTGGTGCGTGGGCGCCTTTTCTGCTGTTGATCGCGCGGCTCGTACAAGGCCTGTCGGTCGGCGGCGAATACGGTACCACCGCTACCTACATGAGTGAGGTTGCGCTACGCGGGCAGCGCGGCTTTTTCTCGTCGTTTCAATACGTGACGCTGATCGGTGGACAGCTGCTGGCCGTGCTGGTGGTGGTGCTGCTGCAACAGTTACTGAGTCAGGAGGAACTTAAGGCCTGGGGCTGGCGCATTCCATTCGTGGTCGGAGCGATCACGGCTGTGGTTGCACTTTATCTACGTCGTACCCTCACCGAAACCGCGAGTGCCGAAAGCCGTACGAATAGTCAGGCAGGCACCATCAGCGGCCTGTTCACGCATCACAAAGCGGCATTCGTCACCGTGCTGGGCTTTACGGCCGGAGGCTCGCTGATTTTCTACACGTACACCACCTACATGCAGAAGTACCTGGTCAATTCGGCCGGTATGTCGATCAAGACCGCGAGCGGCATCATGACGGCTGCGCTGTTTGTCTACATGTGTCTGCAGCCGGTGTTTGGCGCCTTATCGGATCGGATCGGCCGCCGCAATAACATGTTGCTGTTCGGCGCTTTAGGCGCGCTCGCCACGGTGCCCGTCATGAGCACGCTGCATCACGTGACCAATCCCATCTTCGCCTTCTTCCTGATTGTTCTCGCGCTTGCAATCGTGAGTTTCTACACATCGATCAGCGGTATCGTCAAATCGGAGATGTTTCCGCCGGAAGTGCGTGCGCTCGGTGTTGGCTTGGCCTATGCCATAGCCAACGCAATTTTCGGTGGTTCGGCTGAATACGTCGCGCTCGCCCTCAAGTCTGTCGGCCACGAATCGGACTTCTTCTGGTACGTGACCGTAATGATGGTGATTGCCTTCGTCACCGCACTGCGCCTGCCACGCGTGCCGCGCTACTTGCATCATGAAAGTTGAGTGGTATTTGTCGGATTCGAAGCCGCGCTGTTGTGACTCATTCTGAATCCCTCTGTGCTTGGGTCCAGAACGATTGACAACGCTGACATCGCGCTCCGCTTCGGCGGGCCTTTACTATACTCCTCTCTTTCAAGTTGCGAGGGACAGGCGTCGTCGGCGTGGACATCCAGCACTTCGCCTCGACCGTGACCGTCGCGCTCAAAACCGTGGTCGTCTGCGAGTTTGCGCCACAGGTTGAGACTCCATGCGATGACGCGCCGGGCCGGCCCGACGGCGGGATCCACCACGGTTCTACTAACGACGCCGCTGATGCGTTGCCGGACCAGGAGCTTGCCCGCCTCCGTTACGGCGAGCCGCCGCACCATCGCCATTCGCTATGCGGCGCATGGCGTGACGCTGCCGGTGCCGGCGACCTTGGACCGGGGCGAACTCATGGTACTGACCGCGCTGGTCCAGACTTACGGCGTGGGGGTGTTGCGCGATGACTTCAGTGCTTGTGCGTCAGCGCATCGCGGAACGGGGTGCCGCGGTCGTGCTGCAGCAGGCGGTGTTCGCCGAGCGCCCGGGCTGGGGCACGCAACGCGACGGGGCTGGCCTCGGTGGAGGGTCGGTAGACGGCGTCGCCGCGCGTCTGCGGGAGGCGCGGCCGCTGCTCGAGACGCTGCTCGAGACGCTGTGCGAGCGGTTTCCCGCGACGTTTCCGGTTCAAGCGCGCGCGCTGCTGGCGCGCGTCGCGCGGCGATCGACGCCGCGGATGCCGCCCGCGCCCCCGCTCGAATCGGAGGACGGAGAGCGTGACGATGGCTGAGCGCTCACCCAGTGCAGTCCCGAAAAAACTCACCCCAGAGACGGGACGCAGCCCGGAAAAGCTCACCCTCGAGCGGCGCTATACGACCAAGGATTGGGTTGGGGTGAAAACATGGCGTACGTATCGACCGTGGTGAACACCTTCGGTGGACGCTGGTTCGATGAAAACTGGAAAGCGCAGATTGATACGCCGGAGTGGCGCAAGGCGATCGCCTTCTATGCAGACCTCCTAAGGAACGACGGGCCGCCCGGAGCGAGCTCGAACGGCTTCAACGAGAACTTGACGTTGATGTCGTCCGGGAAGTGCGC
>NZ_FCOM02000098.1 GCF_001544695.2 Caballeronia arvi | reverse complement strand
GTGCGGCCCTTGTAGACCACGCCGGCCAGGTCCGTCACGTAGATGTTCTCGCGCTTCATGCCGAGATCGACGAGCAGGTTCAGGCAGGCGAGCGCCGCCGCACCCGCGCCCGACGCAACGAGCTTCACTTCGCCGATGTTCTTGCCCACCACCTTCAGACCATTCGTGATCGCCGCCGCGACGACGATCGCCGTGCCGTGCTGGTCGTCGTGGAAGACGGGAATCTTCATGCGCTTGCGGCACTCGCGCTCGACGATGAAGCAGTCCGGCGCCTTGATGTCTTCCAGATTGATGCCGCCGAAAGTCGGTTCGAGCGCAGCGATCACGTCGACGAGCTTGTGCGGATCGTTCTCGTTCAGCTCGATATCGAACACGTCGATGCCGGCGAACTTCTTGAAGAGCACCGCCTTGCCTTCCATCACCGGCTTCGACGCGAGCGGCCCGATGTTGCCGAGACCGAGCACGGCCGTGCCATTGCTCACGACGCCCACGAGGTTGCTGCGCGCGGTGAAACGCGCGGCATTGAGCGGATCTTCGACGATCGCTTCACAGGCGCTGGCGACGCCGGGTGTATAGGCCAATGCTAGATCGCGCGGCGTCAGCATCGACTTGGTCGACGCCATCTCGATCTTCCCCGGAGTTGGAAATTCGTGATCGTTGAGCGCCTCGGCGGCAAGCGCCGCTCGTTCGTCTTGGGTCATATAGGTCGGTTGGCGTGGTTCTTTGAAACAATGTTGACAAAAACGTCCTGACGATTTCCACGTCACTCCGACACGGCTTCGAGCACTTCGCCGCGTGTCTCGACGCCGAATCGCAGTACAACGAGCGATGCGATAGCGAAGCACGTTGCTCCGAAGATGAACACCCCGCCTTGCTGTACGACGGGCAAAATCCACCCGATGAGCGTAGGCCCGAGCAATGCGCCGATCCGTCCGCAGAACGACGCGAACCCGCAACCCGTTGCTCGAGCACGCGACGGATAGAGTTCGGGGGTATAAGCGTAGAGCACGGCCCACATGCCGAAGGCGAAGAACTGCATTCCGGCACCCGTTATGATCAATCCCGCCGAGGACGCACCCCATTGCGCTGCATGACCGAAGACATAGGTCATGATCGCCCCACCGAGCAGGGTCGCGACACACGTCGCTTTTCTGCCCCAGTGTTCGACGGCCCACGCAGCGGTCAGGAAACCCGGGATCCCGCCCAACGAGATGTACACCGTGAACAACACCGACTTTGTCACCGCAGAACCAGATGCCTGAAGCAATGCTCCGAGCCACGTGTTAAGTCCGTAAAAGCCCAACAGCGCAAAGAACCAGAGCACGCCGACCATCATGGTCCGCTGACGATAGGCGCAGGACCAAAGCACCTTCAGACCGCGCGCTTCATGATGACGGGCGTCCACCGAAAGCGTGACCGGCGGAAGCGTGTCGATCTTCAGTTTGCTCATTACCGTCTGTTCGATACTTGAGACGATCTGCTCGGCTTCTTCGTGACGTCGCTGCGATTCGAGCCAGCGCGGAGATTCCGGCACGCTGCGGCGGATGACGAACAGAAACAAGGCGGGGATCGATTCGATGAGGAACAACATTCTCCAGTTGTGCGATTGGAGCACGACGTAGGACAGCAAGCCCGCGCACACAAACGCGATTGGCCAGTTTCCGTCCATGAGCGCGAGGTACTTACCGCGGCTCTTCGCCGGAATAAACTCGGACAGGAGCGTCTGAGCAAGCGGCAACTCCATGCCCATGCCGATGCCCAGCAGCACGCGGTAAATGCCCAGTTCGGTCGCGTCGCTCGCGGTATAGCACAGCAAACTTCCTATTCCCCACACGACCATACTGATTTGGAACACCGGCTTACGTCCGAAACGATCGGCTAGCATTCCCGAGCAGACGGCACCGCAGGCCATCCCTACGAATCCTGCACTGCCCAGCAGGCCGGCTTGCGCAGGCGACAAACCGAACTCCGACTTGATTGAACCCAGGACGAACGTCATGGTGGCGAGGTCGACGTTGTCAAAGAAAAACGCAAGCGAAATGATCATAAATAGCCAGCGGTGGTAACCGCAAACCGGCAGTCTTTCGAGCCGGTCTGCCACGCCAAAGCATGTGACGTCGACATTGCCCATCTTCATTCGAGTATCTCCTCGGTGACTTCCTGTACGTGGATTTGCCGAATTACTTCCCTGCGGCAGAACCACTATCAGTCGTCAAAAGAAGACAGGCGCGTTAGGAAATGTCGTCGATGGTCGCGCTTACGCCAAGTTATGCTGCCGCGCAACGGCTACACATCGCCCTGATCGCGCTTGGCGAATCGGTTCGGATCGAACGCATCGGGAGCGAGGCCGGACACCGTCGCGCCTGCGGCGAACGGGTAGCGAAGATACGGAGCCTGGTGCTGGCCAGGCGGAGAATATTGTCCGTCGGCGAGAATGCGCTTCTTTGCCGTCATCTCAATTACAGCGCAGCGAATCGCGATGATCTGATTGGCCGCGCCCTGTTCGATTGGCGAATAGTCCTTTTCGGGGCGAAACTTATCCAGCGCCTGATTCTGGTGGCGAATGACGCCTTCGGTGTCGTCATCGATGGACGCATGGCAACGGGCAATCACGCTGTAATACTCGAGACTCGTATTCTGTCCTTTCGGCGCCTTAAGCAGCGCGACCGGCCTGTCCACCTCGATGGTGACGTGCCGGTGCTCACGCAGCTTCTGAGCGAAGCTGCCAAAGCGGGAGCAGTGGATAAGGAATGTATCCCCCGTGAAGGTGAAGCTCTGCGCGAGCACGTACGGAAAAGGCGTGTCGTGTACGGCGACCCGGCAAATCAGTTCATCTTTCAGGAAAGCGAGAATCGATGGCCAGTCTGTCCATGCGAGATCGCTTCGACGCATTTGAACGTTAAGGAAGGATGGGGTCATTGTGTATGTGGTTCATTGAAGGCAGATGATGTCGTCTCGCGCCGGACCTGTGCCTATGCCTGCGATACGGCTTCCGGTTCGTCGCTCGATATGCGCGATCAGACCGCGCAGCGAAGGGGGCAAACTGGCATTCAACGGTCCCGCGAAGGAAGGGAACCAGCGAAGCGACGTTTCATCGAACACCGGAATGGCGCCCGACGCCTTGTTGGGGAACAGGGCGAGGCTGTCGCACTTGTTGAGATAGATCTCGTCTACGGCGTGACGACTTGCCGCGTCGGCAAGCTGCGAAACGTCTAGTGCGCCGATGCGCCGGGGCCGCCCGCTGCCCGTGCCGTATTCGTCCGTCAGCATCCGCAGCGCGATTCCGAGCTCGAACGGATCGCCGGATGCAAGAAGCGCACGCGGATCGAACCTCGCGCGTTCGGCTTCGTGCCCGGTCCCCTCCTTGGCGGCCCGGGCACAGTAGGACGCAGACGCCGTGCCACCGAATTCAGAGGGAAAAGGCCCCGCACCCACGCGCGACACGATCGCTTTCGCCACGCCGATCGTCTTGCGGTGAAAGTGGCACGAGAGGTCGCCACCGACGTAGGCGAAGGATGCACTCGTATGGCTCGACGTGACATAAGGCTGATCGCCTAGCGACACGTCGAGTTGCAACGACTGCGCGCCCTCGAAAAGCACCCGCTTGCCCGCTCTCACCAGTCGGGTCAGGAATAGGTCGTCCATCGTCACGAAAGGCAAGATGCGCGTCCACGCCGCCCGAAGTCGATGGAAGGTGGCGGCAATATCGGCCTCATGCGCTTTGGAACAAGGTGCCGACAGGCGGTCGTACGCTGCCATCTGTCCGAAGGCGAGGTCGAGGTTCTTGTGCAAATCGCGAAGTTGAACGACGGTACGGCATTCGGAGCGCATTCTGAGCGCGAGATCTGCATAGCACGGACCGATGCCGTTTCCTGTCGTTCCGATGTCCGATCCGTGTAGCACGTCCATGCGGACATGAACGGGCTGCACGACGATGCAACGGCCGCTGATGAGCAGCCGTCCGTCGAGGGTCAGGCCGGCGCGTTCGAGCGCGTCAATCTCGCCGGCCAGCTTCTCGAGGTTCACCGCGCAGCCCGAGCCGATATAGAGCAGCTTGTCAGGGTGAAATGCGCCCGATGGCACTTGCGCTAGCTTCGCGCTTCCCAGCGGCGTACGGACGGTATGCCCCGCGTTGGCACCGCCGTTGAACCGAGCAATGATGTCGTAGGCGTGAGCCAGATGGTCGATGATCTTGGCCTTGCCTTCATCGCCATACTGAAGGCCGACGAGAACGTCCGCGTAACCGCGCGTCATAGTCATCTCAGTCTTCGACGACGAAGGTCGCTTCCACTTCCACCGGCGCATTCATCGGCAGGCTAGCGACGCCGATTGCGATGCGCGCATGTTCGCCACGCTCGCCGAAGAGCTGATTGATCAGTTCCGACGCCGCGTTGATGATCGTCGGTGCATCGGCGAAGCCTGCAGACGTGACAACGTAACCGCCGACTTTCAGCACATTCGAGATGCGCTCGAGATGGCCGTCGGTCGCCAGGTGCGCCCATCCAAGCACGTTGAGCACGCAGAGTCGCGCTGCGCTGCGCGCATCCTCGACGGACACCACTTCCGGCACGGACCCGGTCCACTGTGCCTTGCCGTCACGAACCGGCAATTGCCCGGAGATGACCAGCAAGTTTCCGTGTCGATTGAATGGTTTGAACGCTGCACGGACCGGTGTATGGACGGGCAAGCTGAGACCCGCTTCCTTAATGCGATCGTAAATTGACATCTTCTCTCCTTGACGCCGCCGGAACGAGGCGGCTCAACATCATTCTGGAGAGGGCGCGGGCGTCATGCTCTCGCGGATAGGTCGCGCTCTATCGCGTAAATGCCAAGTTCATCACTCCGGCATCACCCTGAAAAACTCGCTGGGGCTTCGTCCAAGCGATTTGCGGAACATCGCGCTGAAGGCGCTCGGGCTGTCATAGCCGAGCACCGACGCGATCTCGGTGACCGAGCGGTTCTCGGCCAGCATCTGGACCGCTGCTAGCAATCGCGCCTGTTGACGCCAGCGCGTGAACGTCATGCCCGTCTGATCCGGAAAGAGCCGGATAATGGTCCGCTCGCTTGCCCCGACAACTTTGCTCCAGGACTCGAGCGAGGTTTCTTCTGCTGGGTTCGCGATAATCCAGCGGCATATACGCGCGATGCGCTCGTCTGCCGGCATCGGCAAGTGCAACGGCTCGATCTGTAACGGCTTCACCTCGCGATAGAGCAGTTCAACGACGAGCCCGTCTCTTCCTTGCTCGTCGTAGTCGACGGGCATCGCGACGATGGCCGCGATCAGTTCCCGAAGAAGCGGAGAAATGGAGACAACACAACAATTCGACGCGTCGAGCGGTGTGCGTTGCGGCGCGAAGTAGAGCGTGCGCATTTCGATCTTGCCGACGGCCTGCATGCAGTGCCTGACCCCTGGCGGAACCCAAACGGCGCGTTGGGGCGGCACGACCCACGAGCCGCCGTCGGCAGTGACCAGTATCGATCCCGCGTAGGCGTAAATGAGTTGACCTCGGACGTGAGCGTGATAGTCGATAAAGAACCGGTCCGGCAGGTCACGGGCCATTCCTCCCACGGGCCGCGCGATTGCCTGATAATCCTCACGGTCCTCGCTTTTTCCGAACATGGCGTTTCCTCGTTGATCGTTGTCACGTGCGCGCGCGCCGGCCAAACCGAGTCGCGGTACGGTTGAAGACGATCCACGGACCGGATCGATCATTCAAACACTCATCTGTTTCTCGAGGTACAGCATGCCGGTTTACCGCTCATTCGATCAAGAGGCGCTCGACAATCAATACAACGTCCGCGCGGGCATTCCAGACCATCTCGAAGTGTTCGCAAGGTGGAAAACGGAAAGCAAACGCTTTCGCGCGGAGCACACGGTCCGCGAAGACCTTCGCTACGGGAACGACGCGCAGCAGGCGTACGATTTCTTTCCTGCCAGGACGAACGGGCGCCCCGTGCTGGTGTTCATTCATGGGGGATATTGGCAGTCCCTCGACAAGTCGGATTTCAGCACTGTCGCCCGGCCGTATCTAGATGCGGACATCAACGTTGCCGTGATCAACTACCGGCTGGCGCCTTCCGTGCGCATGGCCGATATCGTGTCTGACAACATCGAGGCCATCGCGAATCTTTATCGAAACGCGGAGGAACTGAGCTTCGATCGCAACGCGATCTTCGTATCCGGAAGCTCTGCAGGCGGACATCTGACCGCCACTCTTGCGGGGACGGACTGGGAGAGCCGCGGCCTGCCGAACGATGTCCTGAAGGGCGCCTGCGCAATCAGCGGTCTGTACGATCTCGAACCTATTCGTCTTTGCTACCTCAATAAAGTCGTGGGACTAGACGACGCGGAGGTACGCGCGTATAGCCCGAAGTTTCATCTTCCCAAGCGGCCGTTGCCCTTCATCCTGACGGTCGGCGGCGACGAATCGGACGAGTTCCATAGGTTGCAGGCTGAGTATCAGACGCTGTTGAACAACCATGGGCTGAACGTGCGGATCGTCCGACAAGCCGACGGACATCATTTCGACGCGGTCGATCGTCTCGGCGAACCGGCCGCGGCACTATCAAAGGCCGTTATCGAAATGATCGAATCGTAAGCGTCGACAATCATCCCACTAGGTATGCGGCCGAACGACATTGCATTTTGGCCGTCGGCGTGCGCTGGGCGATCGGAATCTCGATTGGCTGCGGCTTCCATCTGGGTTGGATCATGATCTGACAATCCCAGCGTCACGGCCACGAAACTCCCGCACATCGCGTAGCATGAGTCGATCGGTGTGACCCATGTTCCTGGTCGCGGCGGCGCGCGAATCTCGCGCGCGACGCAGGCGACGCCTCGCGCGGACCTTCGTCGGCTTTCGCAGGCGAGCGTCTACGCAGCCCTGGTGGAATCCCGTGAAGGCTACCTACGTGTGCGCCCTTGTTTTGTCAGAAACGGAGGGGCACTTTCGAAGGCCAATCGGACATTCGGACGTCTCACTAGGGTTGGGATCGAACGGCGCTTAGTGGCCGGTGGCCGAAGTTCGCGGGTCAAGTGCTGTGTGATTCCGAGAACGCGGGGCGAACTTCGGCACCCGACCCTTTGCAGCTGTTCGTTGCTGCACGCGAGCAGTGGCCGTTAGCGGAGTAGTGCAGTCGCTCCAACGGCAGGTTCGTTCCACTCGGAGAACGGCAAGTTGTTGCAGGAACCCGCCTCCGCTCATCCGATACCGTGATTCGCTGGAGCTCGCGGCTAAATCATTACGATGCGCTTTCGTTTGAGACCAGTAGCGGATTGACCACCGAGATTGGGGCGAACCACGTCAAACGCTGCGGGAGCGCGTGTGTCTTGCGCGGCGACGCCGGCTTGGCTGCACGCGGGGAACCTCGCGATTTGCGTCACAAGAACTGTCAAAATAATGGACGTCGCCCGTTAAATGGTCGACCCTCATCATTTCGATACCGCCCAGGACAAAAGACATCTTCCAGATGAAAAGACTGCCTCCGCTTAACTGGCTTCGTGCATTTGAATCATCGGCGCGTCACCTGAGTTTCACGCATGCGGCGAATGAGCTCAACCTTACGCAGGCGGCCGTGAGTCAGCAGGTCAAAGGGCTCGAATCCCAACTTGGGACGGCGCTGTTTCGCCGCCTTCCTCGCGGAATCGAAATGACCGATGCGGGCCAAGCCTACCTCCCGGTAGTTCACGAAGCGATCGAGCGGCTGGCTGTTGCGACTGACGAAATTTTCGGTCGCATCAATCTTCGCGTACTGACCGTGCGCGTCAGCCTCGTCTTCTATACGCAATGGCTCGCTGTCCGACTGCCTGCGTTTCGCGAGCTGCATCCTGATATCAGCTTGCGCATCACCAGCAATATCTGGGGCGGAGACAGTTGTGTGACCGACGTCGACGCCGATCTGGAGATTCGCCATGGCCATGGAAAATGGTCCGGTCTGCGCGCGGAGCGCCTGACCAGGGACACGCTCTTACCGGTTTGCGCGCCTGATCTGCCGTCCGCGCGCCGTCCGCTCGCGAAGCCAAAGGATCTCGCAGGTCACGAACTGCTGCACGTGCTCGGGTACGAAGAGGGCTGGGGCTACTGGTTGCGCAAGGCAGGCGCAGCAAAGGTTGACTCTTCTTCCGGCATGCACTTCGACACGCTGATCTCTGCCCTCAAGGCGGCTGAGCTCGGACAGGGCGTTGCGCTCGCACGTTCCTCACTCGTCGAGCAGATGCTGGAGAGCGGCCAGTTGATTGCCCCGCTCAAACCTCATTTGCCGACTGAGGAAGCGTTCTGGCTTGTGTATTCGCCACACAGCATCGTTAACCCGAATGCAAAGGCTTTTGTCGATTGGCTTGTCGAGACGGCCGACCAGGCCCGCGCCTGATGCCAGCGCAGCCATAAAAGAAACCAACCCTTAGTCGTTTTTTTTATAGCTTTACCGCCGTTCCGCTCTGACCGAAAGTCTGTTCCGGGCGCGCCGCCTGATCGCACCGCCGATCGAGGCAAGGCGCTGCCAGCCCATAACACGACGAGCAGCAGACGGCCACGCGCCGCTGTGCTGGAGGCAGGACGGAGATGACGGAAGCACAAGACAAGCGCCCGCTTAGCGGCGTCAACGTGGTCGACTTCGGCCAATACATCGCCGGGCCGGCGGTCGCGATGATCCTCTCTGATCTCGGCGCGAAGGTGATCCATATCGATCCGCCTGGCGGCCCGCTCTGGGACAGCCCCGTCAATGCCGTACTCAATCGCAACAAGCTCACGGTCCGGCTCGATCTGAAAACCGCCGAAGGCCGGGCCGATGCCCACGCGCTGATCGAGCGTGCTGACGTCGTGATCGAGAACTTCCGCCCAGGCGTGCTCAACCGGCTTGGCATCTGCTTCGCGGAACTGCGCGCAGCACGCCCGGACCTGATCACGCTTTCCCTGCCGGGATTCGCAAGTAACGATGCATTGCGCCGCGAGTGGCGCGCGTTCGAGCCGATCATCGCATCGGCGTCCGGCGTCTTTACGGACATGGGACAGAACCGCGTGCTGATGGGCATCAATCCCAGCTTCTCGCCGCTGCCGCTGGCTTCGTCGTACGGCACGATGCTGGGTGTTGCTTCCGTCGTTCTCGCACTCCAGTCGCGCGAACGTACGGGGCGCGGCGACGGTATTGAAGTGCCGCTTTCGTCGGCGGTTCTCGAAGGACTCTCGTACAACTCGATCAAGATCGACGACTATCCGCAGCGCTACAAAACGCTCCGCGAAAAGGAAGTCGAGCGCCGTCGCGCAAACGGGTTGCCGATGGATCTCTCGTACGAGGCCTTGCAGGAATATCTCGACCCGTTTTATCGCACCTACGAATGTGCCGATGGGCGCAAGTTCTACGCGGTTTGCCCCTCGCATAATGCACACGCCAAGCGTTGCCTCATGGCGATGGGTCTCTACGAAGAAATGGTTGAGGCCGGACTGCCGACGGTCGCCGATTGCTATCGCCCTGTGGGTGAATGGGAAGGCGACGCATCGCTCGGCGTGTACCCGCTGCCGGCGCACTGGGCTGCGCGCATTTCCGCGCGCATGAAGGCGGTCTTCTTGACTAGGACCTCGGCCGAATGGGAGCGAATTTTCGGAGAAGGCGGCTTTCCTGGCGCCGCACACCGCAGCACGCAGGAATGGCTGCACGACGAGCATGCGAACGCCGCCGGCCTGGTACTGGAATCTCACGATGGCGAGTTTGGCATGATGAAACAGCCAGGGCCGGTTGCCTGGCTCGAAGACAGTGCCGAAGCGATGCTGTCGCCCGAGCCACGTCGTACGGTGCCCGTCGCCGAGGCAATCGCCGCATTGGACGCCACGGCGCAGCCGATGCGCGCCGTCAAGCCGCACGATGGCGTGGGCGGCTGGCTCGATGGTGTGCGCGTTCTGGATCTGACCAACGTGATCGCCGGTCCGCATTCGACGTCGTTCCTCGGACGCTTCGGTGCGGAGGTCATCAAACTGGATCCGGTGTCGCCGAATTACGATCCGTGGAATACGGTTGTCTTTGGAATGTCGTCGGCGCGCGGCAAACAAAGCATTCTGGTCGATCTCGGCAAGGACGAGGGGCGGCAGGTGTTCCAGACGCTGGCCCGCTCGGTCGATGTGATCGTGATGAATGCGCCGGACCGGCAACTTGCCCCGTTGGGTCTGGACGAGGCGAGCCTGCGCGCGCTCAATCCCGGTGTCGTGTTCTGCCAGCTCGATTGCTTCGGCGGCCCACGCCGCGGCCCGCGAACCGACTATCTGGGCTATGACGATTTGATCCAGGCCTGCACGGGCATCATGGTGCGCTTTGGCGGTGGTATGGCTACGCCGGAGGAGCACGCTCATGTCGGCACCATCGACGTGATGTGCGGCTTCGCAGCGGCGCTGGGTGTGGCCGCCGCGTTGTACCGGAAGGCCCGCACCGGAGAGGGCGGCCGCGCGCGGACGTCGCTGGCCGCGCTCGGCAACCTGGTGCAGATTCCATTCTGCTACGACTACGCTGGCCGCGCGCCGTTCGACGAACCGTCGGGACGCGAGGCATCGGGATTCGGGCCGCTGTCGAAGTTTTTCCGCGCGGCAGACGGCTGGATCTACGTGCATACGGACGCAAGCGAGTTCGAACGGCTCGACGATGTCGAGGGTCTGCGCGGCATCGCTGCGTCTCCGGCACCGGCAGATTTTCTTGCCCGGGCGATCGCATCGGACGGTGCTGAAAGCTGGCAAACCAGGCTGCAAGCCGCAAACATCGCGGCCGCCGTACCCGACAATCTGGACAATCTGCGTCGCAGCGCCAGCCGCCCCGCCGACGGCCAACCCGGTATCGATCTGGGCAGCTATGCATTTAGTGTCTACGAATCGCATCCCAGCGGCCACCGTGTTACCCAGCTCGATCCGGTAGCGGTTCGCCCGACGCATGCAACCATTCGTGCTCTCGCGCCCGCCGAAAAATTCGGCGCTTCGACGCGCGCGGTCATGCGTTCGCTCGGCTACTCCGAAGGGCTGATTGATGCGCTTATCGACCGCGGCGCAATTGGCGTGAGCTGGTCGAACGAATATCTGCCCAGCTGATCGACCATCAGTTCAATCGATTCAGATCCAACACATTATCAGTTATGCAAAATGAAATGACATTGAAACGGCAGTCACTCGGCGAATTCGACTATATCGTGATCGGTGGCGGGACTGCGGGATGTGCGCTCGCCAATCGTCTGAGCGAAGATGCCAGGGCATCGGTGCTACTGCTCGAGGCCGGCGGGAAAGACAACTATCACTGGATCCATGTGCCGGTGGGCTATCTGTACTGTATCGGCAATCCGCGCACCGACTGGAAATTCCGCACCGAGGAGGAGCAAGGCTTAAACGGCCGTTCGCTCAGCTATCCACGCGGGCGCGTGCTGGGCGGCTGCTCGTCGATCAACGGCATGATCTATATGCGCGGCCAGCGCGAAGACTATGACGATTGGGCGCAAAGCACCGGCGACGCGGGCTGGCGCTGGGAATCAGTCCTGCCGGTGTTCCGCCGCAGCGAGGATTACCATGGCGGTGCGAGCGAATTGCATGGCGCGGGTGGTCCCTGGCGCGTCGAGAAGCAGCGCCTGCGCTGGCCGATACTCGAAGTCTTTTCAAAAGCGGCCCAGCAGAGCGGCATTCCGGCGACCACGGACTTCAACGGGGGCGATAACAACGGCGTGGGCTACTTCGATGTGAATCAGCGGCGCGGCATTCGCTGGAATACGTCGAAGGCTTTTCTCAAGCCCGCTGCACATCGCCGCAATCTAACTGTCGTGACACTGGCTCAAACTGAGCGCCTGAAATTCGACGGTACGCACTGCGTGGGAGTCGAAGTCACTGCTGAAGGCGTGCAGATGCAGGCCAGGGCACGACGCGAAGTGATTTCGTGCGCGGGTGCCGTCAATTCGCCGAAGCTGCTCGAATTGTCCGGGATTGGCGACCCGGACAGATTGGCGGTGCTGGGCATCCCGGTACGTGCCGCGCGGCGTGGCGTCGGCGAAAATCTGCAGGATCATTTGCAACTGCGCATGGTGTTTCGCATAGATGGCGCGACCACGCTGAACACTCTGAGCGCATCGTTGTGGGGGAAAATGCGAATCGGTCTGCAATACGCGCTGGACCGCAGCGGACCCATGGCGATGTCTCCCTCCCAGTTGGGAATCTTTACCTCGACAAGCTACGGCAGCACGGACAGGCCCGACGTCCAGTACCACGTTCAGCCGCTCTCTCTGGATCGCTTCGGTGAGCCGCTTCATTCGTTCGACGCGGTTACGGCGTCGGTCTGCCAATTGCGACCGACATCGCGCGGCAGCATTCACGCGACGTCCGCTGACCCGCTCGCGCCACCGCGTATCGCGCCCAACTATCTGTCAACTGAACTAGACCGGAAGGTCGCCGCTGATGCGCTTCGCCTCACGCGACGGATCGCGGCGGCGCCCGCATTGGCGCCGTTCAATCCGCGCGAGGTGCTTCCGGGCCTGGAATTCCAGAGCGAAGAAGAGTTGCAGCGCGCCGCGGGCAACGTGGGTACGACGATTTTTCATCCGGTCGGCACGTGCCGCATGGGGCGTGTCGAAGACAGCGATGCGGTGGTCGATTCGCGTTTGCGCGTGATTGGGGTGACGGGGCTGCGAGTGGTCGACGCCTCGATCATGCCGACGATCACCTCAGGCAATACAAACTCACCCACCTTGATGATCGCTGAACGCGCCAGCGACATGATTCGCGAAGATTGGGCGAATGCGCGAATCATCGCACAGGTTCGCGATAGCGCGGTGCTGGTCGCCTGAACACGTAGTTCCCGCATGCGATCCCGATGCAGGAATCGCATGCGAAATGCGCGGGCGGGTGGCGCCCCGCTGACCCCGCGACAATTAAAACTCTTGGAGACAGTGATGCAACATAGCAGCTCTACGGTGATCGCGGAGCCCGCGAAGCCGCGCCTGGGAGTCGAGCGTCGCTCGATTGACTATATTCCGCACGCGGAGCGTCACGGGAAAATCTGGCAGCTCGGCACGATCTGGTTTTCCGGGTCGACGCAGATCGCTACGCTGGCCGTCGGTGCGTTGGGCGGCGCGATGGGGTCGAACCTGCTCTGGACCGCAATTGCCGCGGTGCTTGGCGCGGCGTTTGGGACTTTTTTCATGGCGTTTCATTCGACGCAAGGGCCGCAACTCGGCCTGCCGCAGATGATCCAGTCGAGACCGCAATTCGGCTATATGGGCGCGTTGCTTGTCTGGATTGTCGCGCTCGTTACCTACGTGGGCTATAACGCATTCAATCAGGTGCTGGCAGGCGATTCGCTTCATCATCTTCTGCATATCGACGCGCGAGTTGGGCTGATTGTCTTCACCGTCCTGTCGCTTGCTGTAGCATTTCTCGGTCACGACTGGATTCATCAGGCTCAGCAATGGCTCGCGGTGATGATGGTCGTCGTGCTGTCGATTCTCTCTATCGGCATTGTGACGACCGTGCATTTCGATGCGGCCATGTTCAGCGTGAGCGGGTTTCGTAGCGTGCCGTTCTTCGTGCAATTTTTCGCCGCAGCGGCGTATCAGTTGAGCTGGGCGATCTATGTGTCTGACTATTCGCGCTACATGCCGGCGAATGTTGGCGTGCGGACGTCGTTCTGGTGGACGTATCTGGGCGCATTCATCGGCGGCGCGTGGATGATGCTGATCGGTGCAGCGGCTGCGGCCATTCATGTTAAGACCGATATCGGCGCTGCGGTCAAGCAGGTGGGCGATGCCATCTATCCCGGCCTCGGTGGGTTGACTCTCGTGCTGTCCGTTGCCACGCTCGTGACGATGACGAGCCTGAACTTCTACGGCGCGTCGCTGACGCTCATGAGTATCGCGGACTCGCTGAAGCTGTCGAAACCGACCATGCGAGCGCGTTTTGTCAGCCTTATTGTCGTTGCAGTCGTCGCGACAGCTATCGCACTCGCGGCTTCCGGCGACTTCATGGCGAAATTCGGCGACTTCCTCGGCGTTCTGCTGTATCTGTTCACGCCGTGGACAGCAATCAATCTGGTCGACTTCTACTTCGTCCGGAAAACGGAATACTCCGTGCGGGAGATATTCAATCCGCGAGGCTTGTACGGGCGATGGAACTGGCGTGGTCTGGGCGCCTATTTCATTGGCTTTGCTGCGATGTTGCCGTTTTCGTCGACGGGATTCTATGTCGGTCCCGTTGCAAGAATGCTAGGGAATATCGACGTTGGGATGGTCATTGGACTTGTTGTGTCGGCCGCCGTCTATCTGTTGAGTTGTCGTTCGATGGACATCCGCCGGGAGCTAGATCTGGCACGTGAGGCGGATCGAGGCATTGATTCGATCCTGTAAAGCAGATCGTGGCATGCACTTGTGATAGCGCGTCGGGGATGGCCCGTGCAGACGCTGTCTGCACGGTTACTTCTTGAAGCTATGAATTACACTCATCGCAGCCGTTCGTTGATGTGCGCGAGCAATGGCTGTTAGCGGAGTTGTGCAGTCGTTCCAACGGCAGGTTCATCCGCTCGCTGAATGGCAGGTTGTGGCCGTTCTGCGACACCTCGGTAGCCAGTCGCATCCCGCTGCTTTCCTGGAGCACGAGTCCGCTTTGTGCTACAGCGCTGCTGAGTGCCGCTTACCCCGGATCGGAAGTACCGTTCCGCCCGTGAGCTTACCGATAGTCTTCTTGGCTTCATAGCGCTCCATCAGTAAAGATGCTTCTCTTGCTAGTCGACCGCGTCATTGATTTGGCACCGGACGGATCCGACGCGAAGGATCGTCATATTTCCACTTGATCGGC
>NZ_FCOM02000154.1 GCF_001544695.2 Caballeronia arvi | reverse complement strand
AGCATCAACAGTAGGGCTGTCGCTTTTACCGCGGCGCGCTTCTGTCGGCTGGAGCGTTCGTTTTTCATGATGTCTCGTAATTTCAATATCAACCGCTGGGGCAAAAGACGCTCCGCGCCCCAACGCGAGGCCGCAGGGCGAGCAGAAGCGGTCCCTCCGCCTAACCAGCGGGCGTGGGAGTCGGCGTTTCGTGGGGCCTGTTTTTTTGCAGGTGTAGGCTGGCCGCCCTCGTTTGGGCTTCCCGCTTGATATGGATGTCTAAGTACTTGGCGGCCTAATCAGCAGACGCGCGTCAACTGGCATACCGGCGATTGAGACGGCGCGGTCGGCAGCTTCGACAAGCCAAGTCGCCGGTCATCGGTCGAGTGCAAAAGTGAGATGCGTGCGCCGGTGTATCGCTTCGAGCATCCTGAGGCGCATGGACCGGCCGCTTTCTTCCCTTCTTGTGCGTACTTGATCATTACATTCCCCGTATCAGGCGTTAGAGTGTAATTAGTGCCTGTGTTGCGACGTAACTGTACGCAGAAAGTACCGCGTTATGCGTGGTCAAACGAACGTTTCGCTTTCAATCGTGGGATGAATGGTGAGGCAGCGCACGTCGATCTTGAACGCCGTCTTTTTACGGCAGAATGGCTGAAAGGAAGCAGGCAAGGAAAGGGGCTGTGGCCGCTTTTGGTTGACCGGGTTGCGAACCACTGGAGTATCGGACACAGCGAGACGACGGCCCGATTGCAAAGTCTGCGGCGGTGGCGTAGCTAATCACCGAAAAACTCAAAAGCAGGAATTTTTTGAACGGGCGCCGGCCTTTGGCGTTGTCTAATCTAATCTGATCGATCCGATCGGGCGATCCAGTCCGAAAGCTGTTTTACCGATTCGCTCACTAGAGGTGAGAACATGGCCTGCTGCAAAGCGAAAGTGGGCATTCAAGTCCTGGCCATGGACGCCCATTTATTAAAGTTCCACGCCAGCGTGCGCCAGCCGGCAGTATGAAATCAAACGATCGCTAGAATAGCGGCGCAGATGTACTTGTTGTGGTCATTTCCTAGGTAGCTCCCCGCTTCTTAGGTTGCCCCGCTTCGGCGGTCCGCTTCGGCGGGGTTTTTCTCGTTGTGAACACCATCTCATGAAGCGTCTATGGCTGGCAAGCGCGAAGAAGCTTCGATCATAAGGTTCTTGTAAAAGTTGGCTTTTTTGAAAAGCGGGTCTTTTCTTTGACTCGATCGAACTGGAACAGGACATCGAGCCGGTTCACGCGTAAATCATTGCATCCGGATCAAAACGGAGTCGGCGACAACAGGGCTGCTAGTCCGGCGGTGGGCCTGATTACGGTCAGCCCTCGATCCAAGGCGGCTCGATCGGTCCAGCAAACAGCCCGCCATCAAAGAACGCGTCGTCAAGTTCGATGATGGAGTCGTCTCCCATGAGAATGACAACATACTCGCCTGTCCCATTGCGAGGCACCTCGGAGATTTCCGCCATTGTTTGTTGAGGCGATCGCTCGTCCACGAAACGCAACCAGTAGTAGCCCCCACTCGCCGGCAGAGCTGGGAGGAAGTGAAGCTTTTCTCACAAGCGGTCGCGCAGCACGTGACGCGTGTCGTGCCGCAGCGATTTTCAGCCGTGCTGGGCCCGAAAAATCGAGTTGGGAAAATCTTCATCGACTATCTGCGCAATGGCCGAAGCGCCAGTACAGTGGCCGCGTTCTCGGTGCGCGCGCGCCCTGGCATGGCTGTATCGATGCCGATATCGTGGGATGAGTTGACGGATGTAAAAAGCGGCGACCAATGGACGATGGCGCAAGCCATACACCGACAACGCCCGCTTGCGGCGGACCATGGGAAGGCTACTGGCGCACACGGCAAGGAATCACTGCCGCGATGCGCCGCGCGATCGGCATGAAGCGCTAGACAGGGAGCACTTCATGCCGGTCGACCACATCTAAGCCGTTTCATCCACGCGCCTCGGTGCCCTTCAGTTCACCGTGCTTGTGTGAGTGTGTCGCCGCATATTTGAGTTCGAAGTGGGCGCCCTTGCCGCTTCTCGTCGGCGGAAAATGTTCGCCCTCGACACACGTGACTTCGAACGTATCCTTGCCATCGTCATGAACGACGGAATAGATGCCGGACACCTTGACGATCTCACCGGGCTTATACGAGTTGTCGCCTGCCATCGTTGCACCTCATAAGTAAAGAACAAAAACAACTGAGCAAGGCGTGTTCCGAGTGGTGTTCGCAAGCGGCTGCCGCTGTCCACGATTTATGCGGCGAGTCGATGCTCGTAGTAAGGCCGGTCTCGATCCTCGAGAATCGCATCGAGTGCGGCGAGGTCGGACGCCTGCGGATTCAACCAGGCGTCGACGTTCTCACGCTTGATCGCGACGATGCAGCGATCGTGGCCTGCGGCTTCCACCTCGGCAGGCGGTTCATCGGTGATGGCGGCAAACGAGAGGAGATCCGGCTGCCCGGGAGCCGTCCACTTCGACCAGAGACACGCAACCATCAGCAACTGCCCGTTGTTGGGCCGAAACTCTAGGACGACGTTTTCGCCGGGCGCCTGCGGCCCGTCATGCGTTTCGAACAGCGTGTTCTCGCACTTCGCTCGCATAACATTCTCGTAGAAAACGTCAACGAGCATCAGCCCATGCGTGTAGCCAAAACACGGCTTCCAGAATTTTTCCAGGCTATCGCGCCGCGCATTGTATGTTCCGGGGTACTTAACATCGTAGTTCGCAGGTTTGCCCGCGATGCGACACTGGTAGCGCATCGGCTTGACGACATACTGCCCGTCTTCGACCACGAGAACGGGCGCGTAGTAGCCGGGAAAAATGCGCGAGTCGCGGGGCTCTGGGTGGGTTCGGCCGAGGTCGGCAAGTCGCCGTAACGCCGCATCGATCTTGTCCGTCGCGATCCGCTTGCTTTCGGTCGCCGTTTTGGTGATCTTCGTCTTCAGCGTGCGCTCAGCATCGGCCAGCCGCGTTCGCTGCTTGAAAAGGTCCTGCTCGACCTTGGTCGCCTGTTCCGCGTTGTACCAATCAATGAAGGTCTTGATCTGACGCTCGTCATCGGTCTGAGGCTCACGGAAGGCGTCTTCCATCGCCTTCGGGATTTTTGCCTTGCTGCCCTCGGCGCGCTCCCAGAACAGTCGCGTGAACTCGCGGATATCCATCTGTGCGCCGAACATCTTCACCTAGCGGCGATAGTCTGCCTGGATTTGCGCTGAGTAACACATGCGTCAGATCTCTCCTTTTTATGATGGCGGTACGCCAAGGCCCAGAACGTCAGAGCGCCTCTTTGCACAGCGCCAGCATCTTCTCGATGACGGTGCAAGAATAGTTTAATTGCATTCACCCGTGAAGATTGCCTGGACTTTCGGCTGGCGCACCGCGAAGCCGGGGCCTTTCAGGTCTCGCTTGGCGATTTTGAGCGCCAGTCGGCCGAGGCGCACGCGCTCCAGCCGATCCATGAGACGGGCAATAGGACAAGAAGGCGCGGGACGGGTGCATCGGTCCCGGCGCTTGATGTGCTGGCTCATGAGTAGCACCAGGCGTATCGAATTCGGCGGGACATACAGATGTCATGGGATCCCGAGTGAACCCCGAGCGTTGGAACAGATGATGCTTCGACGTGGCTATGTTCCGGCGGAGCCGGATGATGAAAAAACTGCTCGAGATT
>NZ_FCOM02000118.1 GCF_001544695.2 Caballeronia arvi | reverse complement strand
CTGAAGGCGCAACTAAGGGAATTCAGGGACTTACGCAGGGCGGGACGGTTATTAAGCTACTCGTGCGCCCTGAGGAAGGTGGGTGGGCGCATGGCAAAGGTAAGACATTAGGCCCGCTCATATCGGCGGGCCTTTTCTTTGTCCTCTGGGCAACTTGCAGACAACGAAACGGGGACTAATCTGAAAGTGCGCCCGCTGGCTGTAGCGGGCGTAGGCAAAGTTGCAACCCTCTTAGCCCGCTACTACCGGCGGGCTTTTTGTAACGCCGATATTTTGACCTTGCCGTTTCTCTCATTGAGGCGAGGCCCTAGGCGCACAAGCCGCCCCCTCGCGCGTGGAAAGCCGCTGCACATGCTTGCTTTTTTTGTCGGTGACAAGACCGCGTGATGTCAAACGATTTATGAGGGCCCCACCTTCTATGAGATTCAAGTAGTTGTCAAGGCGTCTTTTGTGTTCCGTTAGTGGGCGACCGTTCCTCTGCATTCCTTTGTTTGAAGCCGTTCATCGCGCACGTAAGACTTCAACGTCTTACCACCTTCTATCCGCTGGCGCATCATCGCCAGCCTTATCCTGATGCGCGTTACGCTGGAAACATCACCAGGAGCATGCCCCATCTAAAGAATCGGTCGCGTGCGCAACCCAGACAGTATCCGGGCATGGTCACTCCAAACAGGTGTCTAAAGGTAATCCCAACCTCCTTCCTTGCTAAACCTGCGGGCTCATGTGGACTTTAGCTGCGCGCCTTGCGGTATCACGCCGTCCTTTAGATAACGCCATAGTGCAATCGCGAGGCGCCGTGCGACCGCGACGATCGCAATTCGTCGCGCTCGGCGGTTCGGTCCCGTGCCCTGCGTGCGCTGGTTGAACCACTGCGTGAGTGCGCTGTCGGGCTGATACCGTAGCCAGGACCACGCCAACTCGACCAATAGCGCACGCACCCGCCGATTACCTTGCTTGCTGATGCCCTGATCGGTCTGGCTCTCGCCGCTGTCATACGGTTGGGGTACTAGTCCGACACACGCGCCCACCTGACGCCGGTTGTGGAACTCCCTCCAGAACAACTCCAGCACGAGGCGCGACGCGCCCACCTCGCCAATCCTTTTGAGGCGCGCCAGGTCATCGCTGCGCTTGCGCGCGGCAGCCGGTACGCTCGCTTGCCGCGTCTTTTCCAACACCGCCAATTGCTGTTGCGCCAGCGCCAGCCGTTCGCACTCGCGCAGCAATCGCTCGCGCAATTCGGGCGGCAGCGGTGCGCCGTCGTGGCACTGCACCTCGTCACGCGCGAGTCGCCCCGCGAAAGCCTTGTGATCGACTTCATCCCAGCAGCCGAGTGTGACCAACAGCTTGCGCATCCGGTCACGATGCTGCAGCACTTCCTTCTGCAGCTCCCCCCGGTCGCGCATCAGCTGCCGCGACGCCTCGTCCTGGGCCGACGGCACGTGAACGACGCGCATCCGGTCGCGCTCGCCGCGTAGCCACGCACGGAGGTTGATCACCAGTTTTATGGCATCGAGCCGGTCGGTTTTTGCGCGCCGCTTGTGGCGCTCGACCGGAATGCTGGCCGGATCAACGACGTAGCACTCGATGTGTCGCCCCTGCAGCGCGCGATAAATCCAGAACGCGTCCTGGCCGGCCTCGTAGCTAACAACGATTCGGACGTCCCCCGGCAATGACCACTTCTGTTTGTGCGCCTCGATCAGGTCGTGCACCGCCTGCAGGCGGGCGGCGGCAAGCGGCTGCGCGACCGTATGCACCGCAGGTTGATCCCGCCGGCCGTCGTGTAGCGCGACCTTCCACTTCGCCGCCGCCAGTTCGAGCGACACGGCTAGCACGGGCTGCTCGGTACCCGTGTATGCCTGATCTGTACGCATGATGCTCTCCTGTGAGCCAAGCTTGGTACGCTGATTTTAAGCGTCGGCTTGTCGAAGGCTCGGGTGCTTCATAGGATCTATGGGTGGGGCCACTCGGTCGCGCGGCTCTGCAATCGAAGATGTCCTTCCGGCGCTCCAATCGCCCGAGGACCCGCCCGACGCATTTTCAGTAATTTTGCCACCGATCCTGCGTCTAGATGGTCTCGACAGCGTCACCGAGGAATCCCGTTACGTCTATCGAGCGTTCGGCGGCTATCCACTGATTGCTCGCGACCGACAATCGAGCATTGTTTCATCGCCTCAGTGTCTCAAGGCTAGGAGTCTCGTTCTTACCTGCGCCAAAAGGCGATTCCCCTCAGCAATCTCTTCTTGGTCGCAGCATAAGGTGATCTAGATCACCCAGTTTGAGAATCTCATCGACTTCTTCACGATTGAGAAGCCGCTCCAAAAACCTTTCAGGAATAACCGCCAGTTCCTCATCTGAAAGTAAGAAGCATTGAGTCTCGCCGCCCGGATTCGCCCTCAAGGCTCGCAGCCGATCAAGGAGCAACAGCCACTCGTCGGAGTCGTTCAGATCCGCGAACTCCGTGCCGTCGACAATCGTCACGCCGACAAACGAGTTCTCAGGTAGCTCGTCAGGATCATGGAATGAAAACCACCAAACAACCCGCTTATCTAGTTGAGTTGCGAAACCCACTGCCCAACGAAGAACTTCGGCCTCCGTTGTTGGTGTTTGTGCCGAACGATTCCTTGCGAGCTGATCGGATCTCAAGTGAGTTTCTCGTGTACGCGTAACCTATGCCGCACCCGCCGTCCCAACCTTCAACTGTCTTCAGGACATTGCCTTCGTTGCTGCAAGATCTCGCAACGTTGACCTATAACGTCACGTCTACCGTCTTCCAACGCAAGACGAGTCGGGAAGCGATGGCGGCGCGCCGTTGACTTCCGCTTACACCCTCAAGAGCTTTTGAAATGCTGTACGCGCTCCGCATTGAAAGCGAAGCACGTTTACGCAGGCTGCAATCCGATTAGCTCAAGCGTCGCGTGGCAGTTTTCCGGGTAGGTCAGATCGCCCCCGCTCACTCGACTAAGCTTCAGACTTTGGTTCCGACTTCGACTTCTTCGCAGCGGATTTTCCGCCTGATACAAGGAACAATGGGAGTGTCGGCACAGGCAGCTTCGCACGCGCACTTAGGCTCTGCATAATCTCGCGCCAGTAGGGCCAAAAATGGTAAGGGACGTTGGCGTTGGCGTACTCTTTGAGCCCCTCTTGGTCGAGTCCATCGCCCTTGATACCCTGTACCAGGTACGTGATTCGAAAGTCGACCTCCAGCTCCCCCAAGATTTCAGATGGGGGAACTTCTTCGTCCTCGGGGCGCGGACCGCTGCCTTTATCAGCAACAATCATGACACGCGTTGACGCGCGGAAGATCAGCACCGAAGCAGTGGTTTCAGTCCCATCCTCGGCCAGCATCTGGATATCACGTCCATGCACACCGGTGACAGCCCAGACGATTCGGCTATAACTGTCCTGATCTCCCGACATGGGGTCGAAGTGATCTGAAACGCGGAGGTTGATCTTAGAGGGGTAGACCTCTTGCACCGCCAGATGATCCCTGACCTTTTGTAATGCCTCGACATTCATGCGGCGACGCTCATCAGGGCTCCGGCGTCCATTGTGTGCTCATTGATTGCATCCCGACCGAAATCCACATCAAAACCATCGCGGCCTACGCTTGAGCGCACCGACTTGACGTTGTTGACGAGGTGCGCCCCACCACCAAAATCAAGCGAGAGAAAAGAATCAGCCCAGGATTCACGCTTGATATCACCAACCACAATGTGCAGTTCGGCGCCGAGCGCATCGGCGAACTCATACATCGTGTCGACCGTCATGTTTGCGGATCCGGAAAGTTGACGGCTGATTTGCCCCTTGTCTTTGTGCAACCGATCCGCGAGATCTTGTTGAGACACGCCTGCGCCCATCATTGCGGCTTTGAACTGAGCAGCCACGCCAAATCGACGCAGATCCTTGCGCGATTCTTTCTTGAAGGATCCGAAGAACTTCTTGCGTGCGTCGTTCATTTTTTACTCTCCAATGAACCTTAATTCTTGTGGAGACGCGCCGTGCGCGTCCCTGTAATTTCTCAGTACCGTCGCGGCCGTCGCTTGCTCGGCCTTGCTCGCCTTCTGCGTTGACTTCCTGAAACAGTGCGTGACGATCAGTGTGTGTCGGTCCTCACCATAAAACCAAGGCACGCGGACACGTCCGACTTTCAGTTCGTATATCAGATAGGGACGGTTCCTGTAATCTCCACTAACCAGTTCGTGACAATTCTTATCGTTGAGCGGTGGCTTGAGCTGATTTCTCTGGGCGCAGGCAGTTCTCAACAGAACTAAGGCACGGAGCATCGCCTCCTGATCTCGCTGATCGTCAAGCGCTGCTGCACCTCGCCACAACGGACCCTCCTCATCGCTCGAACGGTCGACCACAAAATAGGCCTTCCAATGGAGTTCTGCTGTTCTCAGTGCTGGGTCACCGGCAACCTGAACCATCATATTGATGGTGTCAGCGTCAAAAAGCGGCCTGAGGTGAATCATTGTGAGTTGAATTATAAGTCAAGTCAAGATTCTCGACCTGTGATTGTTGTCTTTCGCACGGAGGCATCAGGCAAATTTTACCTTTCAATTCGTCTGATGACAGGTAAAAATTCGAGGTGAAGAGGATAGCACGCAATTTTATGCAATCACTGCTTTGACCCAGGTCGGCCTATCGAAAGTAACGGCAATACTTTCAAAAACTTGAGCTCACCGGGTTGGCGGGGCGTCGTTCTAAGCCCGCCGTGCGTAATACCCAGCGACCTCTTCAACCACCCGCTGCTTTTCGGCCTGGACGTAGATCGTCGTCGTTTGCAGCGACGCGTGGCCCAGCACCTTTTGCACGACATCGACAGGCACGTCGGCCGCGACTGATTGGGTGCCGAACGTATGTCGGAAAGCATGCGCGTTGGCCTGCCCGAGTCGCACTCGCTCATCGAGGCCCAGCTCATCCATCGTCTCGACCAGTTCGGTGACCATCCGACTAATCAGCCGGTTCAGTCCGTCAGCGGTGTAGCCCGCCTCTTTCACGAGTTGCCCGTCACCGCCCTGCCTCGCTCGATGCCGCCGGCGTGACGCGTCGGTCCAGGGAATGATGACCGGAGCGAGCAACGGCCCGTTCTGATGATCTTCTTCGGTCGCGCCGTCGAAATCTTGAGCCCGCTCGTCGTTAGCCCGATCCACCCAGTGCGCGCGCAACGCGGCGAGCGTCGCGGCACTGACGCGCACGGTGCGCTCGCGCTGGCCCTTGCCGACGATGGTCAGTTCCCACACTGGCCGATCGTGCGTCCCATACGGTGAAGGACGCAGGTTTTCGCGGCGGGCGCTCGCGGCTTCTTCGCGTCGCAGACCGGAATCGCCCCTCAATAGAATGGCCGCGCGCACGGCCCGCCATTGCGCACCGGCCGTAGCTCCGCCCTCTTTTGCCGATTGCACATCGAGTTCACGACGGAGCTTGCGCCACAGTTCGGCGGACAAGGCGCGTTCGATTCTCATCGCGCGTTCCCGTTTGATTACCATCGGATCGTTGACCGCCTTCCACGGATTGCCGGCGAGATAGCGCACATCCACCCACCAGCTGAACGCCGTACGCAGAATTCGGACGGCATAGCGCTGTGATTCGGGTGAAAGCGGCGCGGACAGCGAAGCCTTGCCGTCGCCCGCGACAGAGGAGCTGGAGAAGGCGAAGGGCCGCCACCTCGACGAGTGCCGCGCGAATCGCTCCCCCACAAAGCGCGGATCGGGGCTTTTCAGAAAGTCCTTGTAGGCCTCGCAGTCGTCGACGCGCAGGTCGCTCAGTGCCTTTCCGCGCAGCACCACGGCCCACAACAGGAAGCGCTCGAGCTCCTTGGTGTAGGCGCGCAGCGTTTTCGGCTGATCGCGGTAGCGATTCAGATACGCACGCACCGCATCGAGGTCGTGCTGCGCCTGGATATAACAGAAGCCGCTCGACCGGTTTTCATCCGCCGCACCGGAGAGCGCGTGCGGCACTGTCAGGCGTTCGAGCGGCGCCAGCGTCAGCCGCGCCGGTCCGCCGCCTGGACCACTGCTCGGGCCGCTTCCCGTCACCTTATCGGACGACCCCTCCCGCGCCGGCACCACCTCGACCAGTTCATCCGCGACCAGTGGCACGCCCGCTTGCTCGAGTGAATCGACGTCGGCTTCGACCGTCAGTTGCAGCGACGCCTGCTGCTTGCGTGACCAGCTGACGATCGCGCGGGCCCGGCCCGGGCCGATACGCGGAATCGAGCGCCACCAGCTGCCGCCGCGCCGGTTGCAGAACGCCACCAGTTCGCCGAGCGTGGCCAGCCCCTCGCCTTTCAGGCGCCGCGCCACGCGCGGACGCAGCCAGGCGCCAATCGCGTGATCGGGATGGGGTGGCAGCGCCGCCAGTTGCGCCGCATCAGCGACCATGCGGAACGTCACCGCCGTGAGCAACGGCCGCCCGTGCTGCCGGATCGATGCGCGCAGGTGATCGGCGAGCGCCGTCGAGCCGTGCGCCAGCGCGAGCGCTACCAGGGTGTCCAGCATGGTCGTCAGATGCCGCTCCATCGCGCCGGGCGTTGCCGCGTGCGGATCCTCGTCCGGGTCGTAGTAGGTGCGCGCGATCACCGCGGGCGCGATGCGCTGCACGTAGGCGCGCAACGCGGTGAAGTCCTTGGTGGTATAGCCGCGCTGGATGGTGAGCGTCTCTGCGGTCAGCTTCTCCGGAGTGAGTTGCTCTGCGGTGAGCTTTTCCGGGGGGTGGGACTGCCGGGCGAGCTCGGTGGAGACAGGCACGCCCTCAGCCATCGTCGCGTTCTCCGTCCTCCGATTCGAGCGGGGGTTCCGGTGGCATCGGTGGCATCGGTCGCCGCGCGACGCGCGCCAGCAGCGCGCGCGCTTGAACCAGAAAGGTCTCCGGAGACTGCTCGCACAGCGTCTCGAACAGCGGCCGCGCTTCCTGCAGGAGCGCAGCGACGCCGCCGACGGATCCCCCGCCGTAGCGCTGCATGCCCCGGCCCGGGCGATCGCCGAACACCGTCTGCTGCAGTACGACCACGGCACCACATTCCGCCAAGCGCTGGCGCACCGCACTGAAGTCATCGCGAAACACCGCGACGCCGTAGGTCTGCACCAGCGCGGTCAGTACCATGTGTTCGGCGCGGTCCAGCGTCGGCGGCACCGGGAAGGTCACGCCATGGGCGGCATAGCGGATCGCAATCGTGCGGCGGCTCGCCGTGACGACCTGTTCGAGCTCATGCACCAAGCGCGCGACATACGCATCTGGCAACTCGTTGTAGGCATCGCCCGAGCCGTCGTCCGGTTCGCGGTCCGGATCCTGGCCCGAGTCAGGATCATCTGGCGGAAAGGCATGTCCCACGGCCCTCTCCCCTCGCTTGTAAATTGGAAATGGCCGATTCTACCCCTGAAACGCTATCCCGATAATAAACATTAACAAGCTTGCATCTTTTAATAGTTTCAAACTATTTGGCTTGGGTAGCCGCTTGCTTTTTTGCAAGCGCGAGAAAAGCAATACGAGCGGTTGCGCGTAGGCGAACGATCGGTAGCTGGAACACATGATGCGACCTAACCTCGGGCTTCTCTTTTCTAACGGTCCCGCGAAGAAACGGGGCCGCAACACGGTGGTCGAGAGCCCGCGGCACCGAGCACAGCATCCGTGCCCGGTTTCAGCAGGTCACGGAACGGGCTGCTGTTCGATGCGTATCGCCGATTTCTCGGCGTTCACGCAGCTAACACGCCCGGATTTTGCTGCGCTCTGCTTTGTCCATGTTCTCCCAACATTTGATTTTGATTATTCAGAAGGAGCAGTCAATGTTTCAATACCCCGGTTATTTCGCTGATCAGATTCCTTCCCTGGCGCGCGCCAACTTGCAGACGTTCCTCAACGTGACCGGGCGCTTCGCGACCGGTCTTCAGGCGATCACGGAACTGAACGTGCAAACCGTTCGCAAAATGGTCGAGGAGAGCAACACGCTCCTGCGCGCGGGAGATGACGCAGGCGCAGGCGACGTGCTCGGGTGGCAGTCGATTATGCTCGCGCAGTTTCCACAGAAAGCCGCCTCGTATGGCCAACACATGCTGTCGATTATCACCTCGACGCAAGACGACATAATCGGCGAAGTGCGCAGCCAGTATGAACGCAGCGGCGCTAAGTTCAATGACATGACCAAGGTTGCGGCCGATGATGTCCAAGCGGCCGCACAATCGTCGAGCGGACTCGTGTTGAACCTCGCCGATCCGGCGAACGAAGCTGCCCGAGAAACGAGCGGGGCCGTGCTCGATGCGAACGGCGAAATAGCAAGGACTGCGCGTTCGACAGCCAAGCGTCCCGTCTAAGGTCTGGCGACGCATGAAGCCTTGGGCGGCTTCATGCGCCATGTCGCATTCATCGCCGGCAGGTGGTCATTGGGCGTCGTGGCTCCCCGGATAAGGGCCACGATGCCGATCGTCCGACAAGTGGCGCTCTCGGGAACGATCCTCTGGCAGATCGACATGCCGCCCCGCGCCACCGCCGTTTTCCAGCAACTCAGACCGACACTGATGTACTGATATTAAGCATCGCGAATGAAGTCGTAGAACGATGCACAAGCGCATGCTCGAACTATTGCCTGGCGGGCACCGGCAACATTTTGGCAAGCATGTTGCTCACGACGCTCGCAGCCATCGGCCCATCTTTCTGTTAGCGTACGCGCGGGCCAGCCGGACGCACGCTCGTAAAAGAACTCCTTTTCGTCGTGCCAGGAACGGCACATGCGCATGCTCTCCGTCACAGCACATGGTAGTTTCGTGATAAACGGCCGAAGCGCGCCTAGCTATTTTACTGAGGTAAGAAACAAAAAATGAATATCTTTGATCCGCTTGCATCGGCAAACGCCACCCTCTGGTCGCTGTTTGCGGGTGGACCGCTAGGGTTCGCCGTGCAATCCTTCGTCGATCTGCAGTCGGCCGATAGCGGTGCGAGGCCGAAACCACCCTCAAGACTCCCGGTCGAGGCCATCGGCGAGCCGCCCGCGCCGAGGCCGCACCTCCCCACGGCTGCGCCCTCTATTAAGCCGCGCGAAGCATCAGCGACGAATGGTCATCAATGGTTGAGCAGTCACTTCGAACACGCCGGTCAAACACACCGCTTCAAGCTCTTTGTTCCGAGTGGCTACTGTGGCCAGTCGCTTCCGATGGTCGTCATGCTCCACGGCGCTCAGCAAGATCCCGACGATTTCGCCGCCGGCACAGGAATGAACGAGGCCGCAGATGCGCACGGCTATATCGTTGCCTATCCAGAGCAGTCGGAAAGCGTCAGTCTCCTTAGATGCTGGAACTGGTTTCGACCTGGCGACCAAGTGCGTGAGTCGGGCGAAGCATCGATGATCGCCGCCCTCACACGAGAGGTCATTGCGACATACAACGTCGACGATGCCCGCGTCTATGCGGCGGGAATGTCAGCGGGCGGCGCCATGGCCGTTAATCTCGCGGTGACACATCCCGACCTTTACGCGGCCGCCGCAGTTCATTCGGGCGTGGCCTTCGGTGTCGCGGACGAAGCGTTTTCAGCGCTTTGCGCGATGAACGATGGCAAAGGAAAGATCCGCCTGCCCGCGCGTTTGATTGACGGCTCTCAGCCGCGCAGCGTGCCGCTCATTGTCTTTCACGGCGACGCTGATGACACCGTTCATCCGCGCAACAGCGATCAGATCGTCTCAATGCGCCGGTTGTTTCAAGGCCAGGACGGCGCCACGCATCAATGTCCTCCAACGTGCGTGAGCAAAACGGAAAACGGCTATCCCTACACGCGCCGCATCTTCCATGACGAAAAAGATTTCCCCATTGGCGAGCAATGGCTTGTGCATGGTCTTGGTCACGCCTGGTCGGGAGGGAATCCCCAAGGTACCTATACCGACCCATGCGGTCCGAATGCAACCCACGAATTCCTTCGATTTTTCGACCAATTTGCGCTTTACAGCTAGGCCGCTGGCAGACAACGGACAATCTCTCAACAGAAACTCCGCCGTCAATGTCGCACGTCTTCGGCTACATGCACGACTGCCTCGGGCACCGCTGTCGTGCCAGTCCCATGCCCAGTGATGGTTGATCCTTGAAGGCTCCCTGACGCAACAGGCGATCGGCAGGCGGAGCGCCAGTTGCGCTGTGGACCCCACGGCGCACTCGGTCGTATATCAAGCAACCCCTTCTACCTTCGACAGTGATCTGTGTCATCAGGCGCAGTCGCGGCACTCAGATGGAAGTCCGCCTCCTTCAAGCCTTCGGGACTCGTCGCGACCCAATGCAGGACA
>NZ_FCOM02000287.1 GCF_001544695.2 Caballeronia arvi | reverse complement strand
ACAGCCGGGCGTTCCGCGCTGCGAGGAGGTGTCAAGTGACTGCAGAGCATGACCGGCTCGATGAAGCCCGACGCGGCGTCACACCCTGGAAGAAGTGGGGGCCCTATCTGTCGGAACGACAGTGGGGCACGGTGCGCGAGGACTATAGCGAATCGGGCGACGCCTGGAACTATTTCAATCACGATCAGGCGCGCTCGCGAGCGTACCGATGGGGCGAAGACGGACTTGCAGGAATCTCCGACGACGAGCAGCTTCTGTGCTTCGCCGTGAGTCTATGGAACGGCAACGATCCGATACTCAAGGAAAGGATGTTCGGCCTGACCAATGGCGAGGGAAACCGCGGCGAAGATGTCAGGGAATACTACTTTTATCTCGACTCGACGCCGACGCATTCGTACATGAAGTATCTGTACAAGTATCCGCAGGCGGCTTATCCCTACGACGACCTCGTGAAGACGAATCGTCAGCGCAGCCGCCAGGAACTCGAGTATGAGCTGATCGATACCGGCGTATTCGACGATGACCGTTATTTCGACGTCTTCGTGGAATACGCGAAGGCTTCCGCGGAAGACATGCTGATTCAGATCACCGCGATCAATCGCGGCCCCGATCCGGCCGCACTGCATGTCCTGCCGACGCTCTGGTTCCGCGATGTCTGGTCATGGGCCGAAGCGGTGGCGCGGCCATCGCTTCGTCAGGCCTGGGCAAGCGACGCCGGGAGCGTCATCGCCGTTACTCATCCCGATCTGGGCGCATGGCGCTTCTATTGCGAAGGCGCCGCTTCGCTGCTCTTCACCGAAAACGAAACCAATACCGAGCGCCTCGATGGCACCGCGAACCGCACGCCTTACGTCAAGGACGGCATCGA
>NZ_FCOM02000097.1 GCF_001544695.2 Caballeronia arvi | reverse complement strand
CGTCTCAGAAGTGCGAGTTCAGCATCCGTCGCAACGCGCCTTAGCGCGCCAACGACGGATATTTCAACGGCCTGCTAGGCAGTCGACCGCTTAGAACCTCCTGCACTTTGAACATCGCGATCTTGGGGTCGCCTTGCTCAACGAGGTTGCGAGCCGTAATAAGAACGTCTTGGTCGAATGGATCAGGAATTAGAAGTCGCTCGACCTCCCGTATAAACCGAAGCACGTCAACACAGAGTAAGTTCGGATACTTTGCCGTTCCGTAGCGATTCAGTTCGTTGACCAGCACGGTCCAGCGGTCGGTCAATTGACTGATAGTTTCCTGATCGAAGGCGTTCATGGAAGCTCTTATGTATTTGCGAACATGTAATGTTTCCCGGGCATGCATCATCGCGCTATTAGGTATTCCCATACGAACCGGCGCGTGAGGTACCATTGCTGGGCGAATCTCGTCCACGTCTGCCGTTCTCGGACCTGCCTTCGCCCCTCACATCGGCTCTTCATACCGCCAAGCCGATCCTCATCCAATCCTGACCAACTCATAATCAAAACCATCGCCCCGCGAGCGAGGGCTAACCGACTGTGCCTGATGGAGCAGTAATTAAAATTCCTGGGTGCCATCAGCTTATTCGCGATTTTTACGGGGGCTGTGCATTCGCTTTTTGATTGCCCGTTCCGGCGGGCTTTTTTGGCTCGCCTGTATAGACCGGGGACATAGCTGACAGATCTGGCGGAGACATGGTTGACACTTTTGGGCATCGAAACGCCTGGACCCAACCATGCCTTGGAACGCACAAAACGCCATGCAAGTTCGCCTCGAATTCGTCACGCTTGCCACGAAAGCCGAAATTCCCTTCAGTGAACTGTGCCGCCGCTTTCGCGTGAGCCGGCAGACTGGATACAAATGGGTCGAGCGCTACCAGGCCCACGGCCTCGAAGGCTTGATCGAGCGCTCCAGACGGCCGCACGCCAGTGCGAATCGAACCTCTGACGAAATGGAGTCGCACGTACTCGAGATGCGTACCCGGCATCCCGCCTGGAGCGCACACAAAATCGGCCGACGCTTGCGTGATCAGGGCTTGCAGGGCGTACCGGCCGATAGCACCCTCAATGCGATCTTGCGTCGCCACGGCTGCATCAGCGCGCAAGCCTCGGCCAATGCCACGGCCTGGATACGTTTCGAGCGCGAGCAGCCCAATGAACTCTGGCAGATGGACTTCAAGGGGCACTTCGCGCTGCTCGATCACACCCGCTGCCATCCGCTGACGGTGCTGGACGACCATTCGCGATTCAACATCGTGCTGCGCGCATGCCAAGCTCAGAACACCCAGACGGTGCGCGAGCATCTGCAGAACGCCTTCGCCGAATATGGCCTGCCTCAGCAGATCAACACCGACAACGGCGCGCCGTGGGGCACGCCCAGCAAACCGGGTGAGCTTACCGAGCTGGCCATCTGGCTGATTTTGCTGGGCATTCGTGTGAGCTACAGCCGTCCCTATCACCCGCAGACCAACGGCAAGGATGAGCGCTTTCATCGCTCGTTCAAGCGCGAAGTGCTCAGCCATTGCAGCTTCACCGGCATGAGCCAGGCGCAAGCCGAATTCGATTGCTGGCGCCGCATCTACAACTTCGAACGCCCGCATCACGGCATTGGCATGAACACGCCGCACACGCGCTACCAGCCCAGCCCGCGCATGATGCCCAGCACGCTGGCGCCGCCCGAATACGGCCCGTGCGACGAAGTACTGCGCGTGGGCTGGAACGGCAAAGTAAGGTTTCGAGGCCAGCATCTGCGCGTGTCCAGCGCACTGCACGGACGAGACATCGCGGCACGACCGAGCCGTGAAATCACCGATGCCTATGACTTCTACTTTGCTCATCATCGACTCATGACGTTTGACCTCAACCAGCCCGATGCGCCAAGATAAATGTGTCAGCGATGTCCCCGACAGAAGTGTCAACCATGTCCCCGGTCTATACACTCGCCTATGAAAAGTATGTACAGGAAGCTCAGTACCGGTCAGAAAACTTTCTTTTTCATGGTCAGCGCGCTGGTGACGCTGAGCGGGATAGTGGAGGAGAAGTCCTACGGTTTTGCCGGGGTAGCGCCGTTGCTCTTGCTGATCTACTTTCAAGTCGATAACCGCAACTGACGATTCCTGTAGCTCCCTTCATGCTCGAGGAACCGCTGGCGTAAAAAAGCCCGCATGCAGCGGGCTGACGAATGCGGCGAAGAGGCTTTTAGCGCGGGGGTCAACTCAGCGCTTCGCGCCCGCCTTCAAGGCGCGCGCGGTCTGCTCGTCTGTCTCCTGTAGATCTGCCGCGGCCGTGGAAGACGCATCGACCGTCGTCCGGACAACGTCCGTATTCGCATCGGCTACCTTGCTCGCGATTTCATTGGCGACCTGCGTCGAACGGTCTGTAACGTCCGCCACCAATGCAGACACGCCTTGCGCAGCAAATTGCCCTTGCTGTAAGGCTGATTCGAACGCGCCCTTCACGTTGATGCCGTACTTTTCATATTGGCTGAACGCTTCGTTGAAAATGTCCGCCTCGGTCGCGCGGACAATCGAGAAAAAGTGCCGACTGTATGCCGCAGCCTTTTCCGGGAGCTCGGCAAAAAGCGTTGATTCCCATCCCAAAAAGTCGCTGGGTCTCGCAGCAGTCCCAGCTTTTGCCACGGTGGTGCTCTCCTCCCACAGCGTCTTCACCGTTTGGAGATTCAATTCGGCCAACTGCTGGATGCCATGTGCGTAACGCTGGGTCACATTCGCCATGATTTGAAGATTGGCATTGGCAATTGAGGAAGCTTGTTGAGGAATAAAAGGTAACATCGACTGCTCCTATAACGTAAAAACCGATCGCTTGTCAGTTCCTGCCCTTCAAGCCGATCGCGCATCGCAAGAACGCACGATCAGCATGCCGCGCCAGCGCATTCGCCCAAGTTGTAGCTGGGTGTTTTTGTTCCCTTAGTCACTCGTAGCAAGATCATGTTGGCCGATTCGAGCAAGTCTTCAGCGAACAGACCGGGGCGCACCGCATGAAACTGGCGCACGACACGCCCGGCTACGAACTCGAATTGCCAGCACTGAACGTTCCCAGAGGCGCTCTCGTCCCGCAGCGTTCAATCCATCCCCTTCTTGTCGGCCTCAGGCCGCCATGCCGCCGCATCCATCACTGACAACCAGGCCGTTAGGCGTAGGAAGGCGAGCAGATGGATTGTCCGTCGCAACTGCCCTCGACTCACTCGGCCAGCATCGGTTTGCAGCTTGTTGAGCCGGCGAGTGCGGTGTATTGATCGACGTATTTGCTGGCCATCGTGTAAGCCTCAAACCGCTCAAGGAAGCGAGCGCGAATCGTCGCGCGACAAAGCGTCTCCGCGCGACCCAGCGCCTCCACGGCACCATCAACGTCATCGACGATGTAGCCGGTCACGCCGTCCTCGACAATCTCACAGACGGAGCCCCGATTGAACGCAATCACGGGCGTGCCACACGCCATCGCCTCGATCATGACCAGCCCAAACGGCTCGGCCCAGTCGATCGGAAACAGCAACGCCTTGGCGCCCGACAGAAACGCAGGCTTCTGTGCGTCGGAGATTTCACCGACAAACTCAACATGCGGTTGTGACACCAATGGGGCAATCGTCGTCATGAAATAATCATGGTCCGCCGGGTCGACTTTGGCTGCGAGCTTGAGCGGCAAGCCGGCGCGCGAAGCAATCTCGATGGCCAGGTCTGCTCGCTTTTCCGGGCTAATCCGTCCCAGGAAGGCGACATACCTTGCGCAGCGGTCCAACTGCGGCGTCAAGAGGTTCCCTGGTAATCCGTGATAGATCGTGCCGAGCCAGTTGGCTTGCGGCAGCGGGCGGCGCTGCGCGTTCGAAATGGAAATAACCGGCACCTCGGAGAACAGGTCGAACACGGGCTGGAGTTCTGGAAGATCGAGCCGACCGTGTAGCGTAGAGAGGAAAGGAATGCCGAGATCGTAGAAGCGCGGGAACGGCAGATAGCTCAGATGGAAATGCAGGATATCGAATTCGTGTGCGACACGGCGGACCTGCTCGAGCAACACCATGTGTGGCGCGTAACCGTCCTGGATCGCTTCCAGACGAAGGGCGCGCGGACACGCAGCAACAAGCCGCGCGGCGGTGACGGAGTCGCCGCTGGCGAACAGGGTAACGTCGTGCCCGAGTTTCACCAGCGTCTCGGTCAGATAAGACACCACGCGCTCAGTCCCGCCATAAAATCGTGGCGGCACCGCCTCATGAAGCGGCGCAATTTGAGCGATACGCACACGTACTCCCTTGGATCCCGGCGACGGTCGGCGCGGTAGCGTCCGCGTCCGCGACAGCTCGTCTGGGGCGTCTCTATGATGGCTGTTTCTTGGCCGGCACGATGCGGGGACGAGGCCAATGGCTCGATCGTGCGCCTCCCTGATCGCGTACCTCATAGCCCTAGGTTGACCTAACCCCTGCAAATGCAGCGAGTAGATGCGGGCAAGTGGCATGCCTGATAAGCGCCCCTTCTGCGATGATCGGAAGCCGCTCAACGGACAGCATGGCTAAACGCGAACCAATCCATGAGCGCGCAGGCAACGGGGGAGGGAAAGTAAGGCATCGGGGCAAGTCGTAGGTGCTCTAATCGGGAAAGGCGCCACGTCCGGCTACGATGAGCTTGCTGCTTCTTCAGGCCTGGCGTTTGCGCATGAAAGTTAATCTGAAGCGGAAACCCGACGGTCCACAACGCAGCGACTTCTCGGGAAACGCTGTCTTAATACGTTCACGAATCGGACGCTGTCTAAGCGCCGAGCAACCAGCGAGGGGCGAGAAATGGACGCACCGGTTACCGAAGAACAAATACGAACGTTGGCCTATCGACTTTGGGAGGAAGCGGGCAGTCCCGAAGGTCGATCGGAAGCGTTCTGGGCGCAGGCATTGAAACAGCTTGGCATTCAGGGCGACGGATCTGACGATACACGTATGACCGACAGCCTGCCCAACGTTGCACCCATCCAAAACGAGTAACGCTTCGGCATACTGTGCATTTCAGTTCGCTCGCAACTGCTGTCGGGCAAAGGCACTCATCCGCTAAGGCACTCATCCGTTCAATGGTTCAATGCAGCCCTGCAATGCACGATTCTCTGTACGCGCAATTACTTGCCTTGCCGGTCGGCGCAGCGCTCGTGTTACCGCTGGGCGTCAGTGCGCAGAGCGCCCAGCACGCGATCAAGTCCGTGATCGAACATGATTCCAAGAGACGGTACGCGATAGGCGACCACATCGCGCGGCCACGACGAGCGGAAGTATTACGCCATGTGCGCATTGAGCGCCTGCCGGACGAGCTTTGATGAGGGCTTCGAGCCGCCAGCGCACGCTTCCCTCGCCTCACGGCACCGCATTCTGCGCTCTGAACTCCACGGCGTCCGAAAAGCGCGTCCGTTCTCGCCACAGAGCGTTTCTCCTCGCTTCCAAGTCGTAGCTTACGGCGCTCACCCAATAGCACGGGAGACATCAAACCAGTCCTATTAACACCAGCAATAGGCACAACGCTTGCGCTAGCTAAAAGCCGGTGCCGGTCCGTGCCTTGTGCGTTCACTTACTTACTGGGTGATCTTATGAAACTTCTCACCACTCGAGATGGTCTGCCGCGGCTGTCATGGGCTTCGATAATCGCCGGCGTCATTCTTTCCATGATCGTCTACCTGATCATGAGCGTTCTCGGTACGGCCATTGGCGCGTCCCTGCTGTCGCCAATGTCGAAGCCAGACCCGTTGCACGGATTTGGCTTTGGGTCTGGGGTCTGGGTCATTGTCACCACAGTACTGGCGGTCTTCGTCGGTTCGTACTACGCAGGGCGCTGCGCGCCGGTTCTCGGATGGCTCCACGGCCTATTGTCCTGGGCGGTGATGACGCTGCTTGTTGTGTACGGCATGACCTCGCTGATCACCGGCGCGGTGAGTACTGCGGGCAGCGTTGCAGCAACGACGGCGCAGGTAACCGCGACGGCCGCAAATCAATCGGGCACGAGCCCCTCGATAGTTGATAACGCCAAGCAGCAATTACCAGCGGCGGTCGCATCGGCGGCGTCGGCGGCTTCGAGTCCGCAAGCGGAACAGACGGCACGTGAGACGGCTGATACAGCCGCACGGGGTGTCGCGCGTGCGAGCTGGTTCTCGTTTGCGGCGCTCGTCGTGGGTGCAATTATCGCCATCGTCTCGGGCGGCGCTGGCTTTCGCCATCAGCCGCCATTTGAAGAAACGGGTGGCTCGGCAACTGACGATACGCCACCGGTGCGCAGCCGCGCAGTGCCAGGAGGTGGTCGTCTTTGAGCGAACGGTTTTCTGACGGTCGCTGCAATTAGACTTCCGTGCGATGCCGCGCCTGATCCATTCCGACCCAGTGCGCGCGTCGGCCGGCCTCCCTACCACAAACGCGCGGCGCGACTCGAATCATGTCACGCTTTGAGTTCATTGACGCAGAATAGCGCCTTGCCGCCTTGCCGCCTTGCCGCCATGCCGCCATGCCGCCATGCCGCCATGTCGATCGTTCGACTACGCGCGGTCGACAGAGTTGCTTCCGTTCGGTAACCATCAGATTGCTTGGACCCGGATGCGGGAATTCAGGCGCCTGATCATGGGCTCGTAGGTAGTGTTCGTTTCGGCACGGGCAAACCCTGGACGACCGAATGCTCGGCATATTTGCCCGTCTCGCGCGGCGCGCTATTGATTGGCTCGATGATCGCGCGTCGAGCATCGGCATCTGCTCGTGAATCAAGTCAATGGTACGTGAATCGTACCACTGCCTTGATTCGTTATCCTAATAGATATTCGGGCGCGGGAAAGTCTTCGTAGCCTGGGCGCATGAGCCGAGCCGCCCGGGCCATGCGTTGCAGCCTTTCCGCACGCTTCATTCGTGGCCTGAATGGCAATTTGAAGCGACCGGTCTTCCGCTGGCTAGCGGTCCTCCGACGCTAACTCGCCCAGGTACAGGCCATCGGCCCCGTAGATCTCTTCTTCGATAAAGCGACCGACATGACGTCCATCATGCGTGCGCAGTTGATCGTCGACGCGATACCCAAAAGATATGCCGCTCCAGGTCCAAAGCCAGCCCATCTTTCACCTCATTATTAATGGCGTTGCTGACGAGCGTTGCCTGTCTGGGGGATTTCTAAGGCGACAGAGCCGTCACTCGTTTGTCTGCACGGGTGCGGGAGGCGTCCCCGATTGCAGGCTGGCGAAGCTAATCATTGGAAGACCCCCACCAAATCTCGACGCGCTTCACCTATCATCGAGCTGCCTCTTCGCAGAGGCGGTACGCGGGCGGCAAACGCTCCGCACGGGCGTCACGGATTCGATCGCGATCCGATGCCACTAGACCGGTAGACACGCCGGCATCGCGAGTCCGAATCTCTCTGCAAATCGTGTCGGCAGCAACGGGCGGGCGAACAGGTAGCCCTGCCCCTCATGGCATCCCAGCCGACGCAGGATGTCGCGTTGTGGTTCTGTCTCAATACCCTCGGCGGTGGTTTCAACGTCGAAGCTGTGCGCCATATGAAGAACGGCGCGAATGACGGCGGCGTCACGATCCGATTCCAGCACGCCTTGGACAAACGAGCGGTCGATTTTGACGCGGCTCAGCGGGTAACGCTTGAGGAGGCTAAGCGACGCATAGCCGGTCCCAAAGTCGTTGAAGCCGGCATGTGCCCAGACCGGGTCGAGGTGCGTGTTCCCTAGCCTTCATCTCCGTGGCACTAGGTTTTTTCGCGTCATGAGGCTTTTATGCGGAAGAGATTGGCGGCCGGGATCAGTTTGTCGTGAATAATTCTAACCAGCGTCCGCGAACAAATCCGTTCCCGAAAAGTTAGGAGGTCTGATAATGTCTAATATCGGGATGGCGTTTCAGGGGTAAAATTGGGCTTTTCCGATTTACCAAGGAGGGCAGGGGCCCGTGGCGCAAGGCGCAGACGATTTCGACGACGATGACGAGGCCTTCGAGGCGTTTCCCGACCCGGAAGTCGCGCGCCTCGTGCTCGAACTCGAACGGATCATCACGCGGCGACGCCGCGCGGGCGCGTTGGGCCACCTCGTCGAAGGGCGGCCCGTGCCGCTGCCGGTGAAACCCAGCCACATCGAATTGCGCGTGTTGACGGCCCTGGCGCAGACCTACGGGCCCGTGCTGTTTGGCCACGACTTTGAGCCCGTGCTCGAACGCGTCGCGGAATGCGGTGCCGTGGTCGTGGTGCAGCGCGTCCTGTGGAGCGACTTGCCGGAAGACAACGGCCTCGCCGCGCGCCTGCTCGAGGCGCGCATCCCGTTCGAGATCCTGTGCGGCACCTGTCCCGAGGTGTTCATGGAGGAGGCACATGCCGAGCTGCAGGGCTTCCGGCCACGTCCTCCTACGCCACCGATGCAATCTGATGACCGAGAGCGCGACGATGGCTGAGCGCGACACTCGCGCGCGAGAGAAGCGCACCGACGACGAGCTCACCCCGGAGAAGCTCGCCGCAGAGCAGCTGACCCTTGAGCGGCGCTACACCACCAAGGACTTCATGGCGCTGCGCGCGTACGTGCAGCGGATTGCGCCCGCAGTGATCGCACGCACCTTCTACGACCCCGACGAAGATCCGCATGCGGCGACGCCTGGCGCCATGGAACGGCATCTCACCACGATGCTCGACACGCTGGTGCAGCTCGCGCTCGCGCACGGCTCCGCCGTGCTCGCTGATCACCTGCGCGCCTCGATCCGTCAGCACGGGCAACTGAAGCTGACGGCGGTCACGTTCCGCATGGTCACCGAAGCGGCGCAGCTGGCCGCGTTGCCGCCGCATCCGGACCACGCGATTAGTGCTTGGCTGCGTCCGCGCATCGCGCGGCGGCTCAAAGGCGACGGGCTGACGACGCTCGGTGAACTGGTGGCGTTCTGCAGTCGGCGCGGCGCCAGCTGGTGGCGCTCGATTCCGCGCATCGGCCCGGGTCGGGCGCGTGCGATCGTGAGCTGGTTGCGACGTCAGCAGGCGTCGCTGCAGCCGACGGTGGACGTCGATATCGGTTCGCTCGAGCAAACGGGCGTGGCCTTGGTTGCGGACGAGTTGATCGAGGCGGTGCCGGCGACCCAGGTGACGGGATCAGGTCTAAGCGGCGGCCTGGGCAGCGGCCCAAGTTCGGCGAGTCGACTGACGCTCGCGCCGCTCGAGCGGCTCACTGTGCCGCATGCGCTCTCCGGCGCCGACGGTGAAAACCGATCGACCGCGTTCTGTTATATCCAGGCCAACCACGACCTGGATGCGGTGCGCGCCTATCTGAACCGCTATCGTGATCAGCCTAAAACGCTGCGCGCCTACACCAAGGAGCTCGAGCGCTTCCTGTTGTGGGCGGTGGTGCTGCGCGGCAAGGCGCTGCAACCGCTGTCACCGCTGTTATCAACCGCCCCCTAAATAAGCACAGCACCGCCCCGCACGCGGCAGCGTTCTCTGCATGGGCCGGAAGTACCAGCGTTGCGCTCAGGCTGGCAACACCGACGGTGACTATTACTCGTTTCATCGAAGGTTGTCTCGACCCATTTTCATGACCCCGCTTACCTTCAGGCCTTGATAAACCTGGACTGCAGTCTCAAAACGCGGCGGCGCTTTCTGGCGTACGAAAAAGCATCTCGTTAGTCCGGCTGGACAGATGCGCGTGCGCTCGACTGGTGTGCTGTTCCGACAGACTCATCGCCCGTGCGACGTCTCCGCGCGCAATCGCTTCAGCGATCGCTTCGTGCTCGTCCCATACTCCTCTGCGCTGGCCCGGCGACTGAAGCATCGCGCCCATCACCTGTCGAAGATGAATCCAATGAACGCGGGCTGTATCGGCGATTAGAGGGTTACAGGACGCGTCGTAGATCGCTAAATGGCACCGCACACTATTGGCCATCTGGGCCGCCCGTTGATGTGCTCTTGACGAAAGAGCGGCTGACTGTACTTCGCGCGCCGGGCTCGATCGGGGTCACGCGCGCGGCGGGGTGCGTCCACTCAGATTGTTACTTCCGGCGCGAAACAAGAAAGCATCGCAGGGGCCGAGTGTTATCGCGATCGATTCTTGTTTTTGCGGATTAATGAAGACGATAGCAAAGCACGGTCGCCTATGCGACGGACTCACAATCAAAGCCCGCGGCATCCTTCGCTCCACGGCGAATCAAGCTGTCAGCAGGCTGAATCGGATGAAGTAGCGGTCTCACGGAGAGCGATGGTCAGCTGCAGCAACTAGGCGAACAGGTCACGGTCGAGCCACTCGAGGGCAGCGTAGGCGAGAGTCTTGCGCATCCGTTCACTATGCAAAGGGAGGACGACGGACGTGAGGCTGACCGACATCGAGCGATTTCTGGATCAACTTGGCGACGAAGCGCGTGCTCTTGCGATGCAACACTTCCGCACAGGAATCGACGTCGAAACGAAGTCCGACGCGACGCCCGTCACGAAGGCGGATCGCGCTATCCGACGCATGTCCTCGTCGGCGAGGAGGAGGGCGGGCGAATTGCGGACGGCATAAGCTGGGTGATTGATCCGATCGATGGTACCAAGAGCTTTGTGACCGGCTTGCCGCTGTTCGGAACGCTCGTCGCAGTTCTTGAGGATCGACGGCCCATCTGCGGGATGATTGAGGCGCCAGCCATGCGCGAGCGATGGATCGGTGTACCTGTTCGAACATCGCGCAACGGCGAACCGTGCGTGGTCAGTGCGTGCGCGCATCTGCGCGACGCGCGGCTGTGCTCGACGGACCTGAGGATGTTTTCAGGTGAGGCTGCACGGGCATTCGCGACACTTGCGCGCGAAGGGCGCGTCACGCGGTTCGGCACGGATTGCTATGGCTACGCGATGCTCGCTTCAGGTCACGTTGATCTCGTCGTCGAAGACGGTCTGCAGATTCACGACGTCATGGCGGTCGTTCCAGTCATCGAGGGCGCGGGTGGCATCATCACGACATGGGCTGGCAGTGCTATCGATGAGGCCTTTCAAGGCGACATCATTGCGGCGGCGACGCAATCGCTGCACGATGAAGCCTGTCGGTGGCTAGGCCAGCCGCGAGTTTGAAGCAACAGCGGGACGCCAAGCTCTGCTTGTTCAGACCTTGTATCGCCGACTCCCACGACTGCGCTGGTCCCCCGGCCGGATAGAGGCGCTATTGGGGAAGCGCCTCAGAAATCGGAGCGACCGGTTCCTACGCGTGCGAGGTGCTACGACGATGTTCACAAGTTCGCACGGACCGAAGAAATTTCGGCTGGATCGCGAAGCGCTGGTTTTTCGAGGATCGCGCACGCCGTGTGCGGTTGTTCATTTTCAGTGAGCAGGCTCGCCTCGAACTCGCGGGCGCCAGGGTGGCTTCACGCTGTTGCTCCCACAGCATTAGCACAGCCGATAAGGCTACCCTGGAAAAGAATTTGGGACGCTACGTCGCGCTGACTCTTTCGAAGGACTCGCGTTCAAGGAGGGATCTCAACCGCCTGTTGGTTTAGGTGATTCAATCCGTACGCGTTTTGGTTGCTACACCGGCGACCATTCCGTTAGGCGATTCAGCTATGAACTTTTGCAGCCAAATGTTTCCGCAAATGACGGCGGCCTTTACTTTATTGCTAGGATGCGTTAAATCCGTATCCGTGCCGTTCCTCCCGAACAGCATTTACGCTCGGTACTTATCAACCGAAGCAGCCCGGACGTTCGCCATCTTCCGAGTGGAGGTGCCTCGTGATCGGAATCTTGCGATTCGCACATCTATTCGCCAGCGGCACCGGTTTGATTGCGACGTTTGCTTTTGCCGACGAGTGCCAGGCCATTCGGGCAGTGACCGTCTCGGCTCAGCGCGATTTCGTCGCACATATCATCGGCGAAGATCCCAAGCACACGGAGCGCGTTGACGGTGAGGCCGTTTATCATCTTGCACGTTCACCGATGCCAGATCTTCTTCGTTGCGACGTCGCTGCGCCGGTACAGCCGCCTGCCCTCGAATGCATTCCAGCGGAGAGCAATCTAATTCCGTCGGTTGCGCGTAGTCGCACTAAGTCCGCGCTCGTCAAGATAAGTGAGTGCGTTCGGGAACCGATAGTGGGCCCTCAACGCGTGCCCGGTTCAAAAGGACTGCAGCAATGGTTTGTCACCGACTGGCGCGAACGTTGGCCGACGCGCTATCGGGTCCTATGGAGTTCATCGTTGTCCGAGCCTGCCTGGCGAATGGACGTGACGCCTGTGGTAAGCGATTCGATCGACGAGGTGGGCCGGGCCACGCGCAGCCAAAAATCGAAGGACCGTTCGGCGGGCGGGCACGCTTGCAAGCAGATGTTTGCGATCGTCGCCGCAGCGCAGAACGATTTTCGTTCCACGCTAGGTCGGTTCAGCGAGAAGGGAAGCGACATGTCGCTCTATGTGTCGTCGCTGCGGCTGATGGATTTCGATGTCAAGGTGGGCGTAGGCGGCGGCAGTCCCAACATGCTTTTCGCGGAACGCGTTGTGCGCTCGTCCATGACGCTAAGCGAGGCGGAGCGGATGGGTGAGGCCGCAAGCCGGGCCGTCAGTTCGTGCCTGCAGGTCCGAGCGGAACGCATCGCGGATAAGATTTACCCGGATGGCAACGTCGAACTTATCTGGCGTCTGGCGGACCACTATGCAGCACGACCCGTACTCGTATTCACGGTCGTGCGATACGAGCCTAAGCGCGCAACGGTAAGCCGCACGGCAATTCGAATAGAGCGGGACGCAGGGAGCATCCAACGAAACGGCCGTGCTCAGTGATGGAACGCGCCGACCCGGAGTCGATTGCTGTGTAACGCTGCGGGGCTGACGGCTATACGGGTGGTGGGATCGGCGAGTTCGTCGTCCGGATCTCGTCGCCGCGTCGCAATGCTCCGCGATATGGGCGTCCCTATCTTAACCATTTGGCCAAGCGTTCTTTCAGGTACAGGTGGTCCATCGTCGTCCTTTTTGCGTTCGTTCAAAGCGTGACATCAAGAAAGAGGAAAAAACCTCCAAATGGCAATCATTCGCGTGAGAAGCGAACTTCTGCAGCGGTGTCTGTCCGCACACCGCGCGTGTCGTACTAGGTCTTCTTAGCTGCTCGCGGACGGACCTCCCCTTAGATTTCTCTCCTGCTGAGAGCCCGTCGGCCTTCTTTAAGCGATTTGAGAAAAACAAAACGGCGACCAATAAGTATTCCGAATAAAGACCAATCGTTCGAACCTACTTATCCTAGTATTCATTTTGGAAGGGTGAGCAGAAGACCTCAATAGCCCCATACTCGGCTTGCAGGCATAGTCTAGGAGGTCATTTAATGCGAAGCGTTCTTTTTCGAAGCGGAGAAATAATCGCCCTAGGGGTCGCAGGCTCTTTCGCAAGTTTGCTTGCGGCAGCCGAATGTCCAACGTATGTAGAATTACGTTCCGGAACCGTCTTCGACATTGCGAGGATGATAGAAGATAGCGGCTCCCCGTCGGATGCGCTGGCAAAAGCACGTGCGGACGTAGCCCAAGTCAACGCCTTTGGAGGCTGCGCGAGCCTGGAGCGCAGCCCGAGATACCAAATTTGTCAAGAGATCATGGCTGCAGCTAACGCGGCGATAGCTGCTTTGGAAGCTTGTGCGAAAGACAGGTCATCTAACGCCGTTGTAGACCGCAACATACGTAGTGATCCTGAATAATGCATCATGTATTCTCTATAACAGTTGGGCGCATCGGGCCGACTTGCCGCTATCCGCATCGGCCTCGCGATGCAACGGCGGCTCATTACAGGTGGGGGTGTCCGCCTGCGATTTGGTAAACGGTATCCCGTTCCTTCGCGCGAGAAGTCTTAGAAAAATACGAACGGCCGCTCATTCAAAAAACAACTCCAGAGGTCAAGCACCGGTTTGGTGTAGTGGTGTAGGGAGACACGATTGATGATCACTGCCGCCCACAGCTCCTTCGCCCAGCAGTCCAGCAGCGGGCCGAGCCCTGTTTTCAAGAGCTGTCTGGCGCGACCGCGCCGATCGGAGCTTTCGCGGCCAGAAGCAAAGACGAGCACCATCGAGCGACTCCCATGAAGACGAGAAACGCAATACGTCGTGCGCTGGTCTTCAAGGTCGCATTTGCTGGACTTTCGGTTTGCGCGGCACAACTTTCCAGCGCGGCAAATGTCACCATCGCTACGCTCAACGGTCCAGCCATGCTGGAACTCAAGAAGCTTTCCGCGAGCTTCGAGAAGGCGAACCCCGATATCAAGCTGAATTGGGTGATCCTCGAGGAAAACATGCTTCGTCAACGGGCGACGACCGATATCACCACGAACAGCGGCCAGTTCGACGTGGTCGCAATCGGCACATACGAAGCGCCCCAGTGGGGCAAGCGCGGCTGGCTGGTGCCGTTGACCGATCTGCCTGCCGATTACGACCTCGACGACGTGGTCAAGACCGCGCGCGACGGCCTGTCCTACGATGGCCAGCTCTACGGGCTGCCGTTCTATGTCGAGAGCTCGATGACCTTTTATCGAAAGGATCTCTTTGAGGCAGCTGGGCTCAAGATGCCGGATCAGCCGACTTACGACCAGATCAAACAATTCGCCGACATACTTACCAATAAGCCAAAGGGTCAGTATGGGATCTGTTTGCGTGGGAAGGCGGGTTGGGGTGAAAACATGGCCTACGTGTCGACCGTGGTGAACACCTTCGGTGGACGCTGGTTCGATGAAAACTGGAAAGCGCAGATTGATACGCCCGAGTGGCGCAAGGCGATCGCCTTCTATGCAGACCTCTTGAGGAACGACGGGCCGCCCGGAGCGAGCTCGAACGGCTTCAACGAGAACTTGACGTTGATGTCGTCCGGGAAGTGCGC
>NZ_FCOM02000157.1 GCF_001544695.2 Caballeronia arvi | reverse complement strand
CGATTCGTTATCAAGAAGCTCCGACGCCTCTTGATCTTCAAGCCGACCCGACAACTCATTAATCAGCGTTTCCCTAGCTGACGAAGACGATGTGGTGGTCGCACGAACTTCCGCACGAGAAATACGCGATGCGCCCGCCCCGCAGACGCAGCAGCACTTGTTCGAGCCCGAAGACTTCGCTGCCATCACATGGGCTTAGCCTGGCAGCGAATGATGCGCACCTGCCCAAGGTTCGGGCTCGACAAAGTAGATGAAGAACGACTAGGAAGTTACACCATTCCGTGGTGGCTGCATAAGCCGACCTCGACATGCGGCACGCATCAAGTCGGTCTGTCTCGCTCACCCCAGATCAGGTCACAGCGTGGTTTCGCGTGAAGTGCTCAATGACCTAGGTCGAAGCAATGACCAATCACCGTGCTCTGTGCGGGTGGACGGACGTACGATCGGCTCGCTGTCGAACCGTTGGTCGCAGCGATTGCGCAGGACTCTGTTAGCGGCTTTGTGTTAGCGCGAACGACCGCATAGCGTGGTGCAGCCGCCTGACGCACCTGGTTGGTTGAACCGACAGTAGTGGCCGACCAATGCGCCGCGCATCGGCGGTTTTCGGAGCGGACAAGCCGTTCGAGTGACCACTGCGTAGCTCAGGCGAGCGACAGAAAGTGGAGCCGCAGTCCAACGCGCGCGTGGCTAGTCTCCGTGTGCAGATTGCGGGTCCTACAGGCAGGAGACATTCGCGATATCCTTCTTATCTATTTGCAACACTCGCAGGCCTCAACTAAGTTAAATAGCCGGAAGCCTCGGCTGTTGAGCAGATGCCATGTCCGATACTTCTAGCACTCTTATGCGATCCCGAGTTCGCGGTAATAGCAGGGAGACTTGACTATGACGACACCGCTGCTCGGTCAGATGATGGACGTGCCGCTGACGGTATCCTCACTCCTGGCCCATGCGTCACGTCACTTCGGCACGACCGAGATCGTGTCAAAGCGCATCGAAGGCGACGTGCATCGCTACACGTATCGCGACTGCGAAAAGCGCGCGAAGCAACTGGCGCAGGCGCTTATGGCGCTGGATGTGCAGCCGGGCGAACGGATCGGCACGCTGGCATGGAACGGCTACCGCCATCTGGAAGCCTATTACGGCACAACGGGCTTCGGGGCCGTTTGTCATACCATCAACCCCCGGCTCTTCCCCGAGCAGATCGCATGGATCATCAACGACGCCGATGACAGCTACGTGCTGTTCGATACAACGTTCGCGCAGTTGATCGAATGCCTTGCGCTCCTCTGCCCTAAGGTGCGTGGGTGGATCGCGCTTGCCGACGACGCGCATCTGCCTGCGGTGCACGCGCCCATGCCGCTCATCAGCTATGAGACGTTTCTCAAGCCACACGACGGCGCATTCGATTGGCCCCTCCTTGACGAGCGTCAGGCATCGTACCTTTGTTACACCTCGGGCACGACCGGCAATCCAAAGGGTGCGCTATATTCGCATCGATCCACGGTGCTGCACGCGTACGCCGGCGCGTTGCCGGATGCGATGTGCCTATCGGCGCGTGACTCGGTGTTGCCCGTCGTGCCAATGTTTCATGCGAACGCATGGGGCATGCCGCATGCCGCACCGCTCACAGGCGCGAAACTCGTCCTGCCGGGCAAGGATCTCGACGGAAAATCCCTGTTCGAACTGATGCAGGCAGAGCGCGTCACGTATTCCGCCGGCGTGCCGACCGTCTGGCTTGGCCTGCTCAATTACATGAAGGAAGCGGGCGTGCGTTTGTCGTCACTGCAACGGGCGGTCATCGGCGGGTCCGCGTGCCCGCCTTCGATGCTGCGCACGTTCGAGGAATACGGCGTCGAAGCCATTCACGGATGGGGCATGACCGAGATGTCACCGCTTGGCACGCTCGCAAAACTCAACTGGGAACAATCACAGCGGCCGCCGGAAGAACAGCGCAGGCTCCGCGAAAAGCAGGGGCACGTGATCTACGGCGTAGACATGAAGATCGTTGGCGACGACGGGCGCGATCTGCCGTGGGACGGCGTCGCGTTCGGCGAACTGCACACGCGCGGTCCGTGGGTGATCAAACGGTATTTCCAGAAGGATGACTCGCCGCTCGTCGACGGCTGGTTTCCGACCGGCGACGTGGCCACTATCGACCGGGAAGGTTTTATGCGGATCACCGACCGCAGCAAGGATGTGATCAAGTCGGGCGGCGAGTGGATTAGTTCGATCGAGATCGAGAACATCGCGATCGCGCACCCGGCGGTCGCAGAGGCGGCGTGCATCGCCTGCGCCCATCCGAAGTGGCTGCAGCGGCCGCTGCTCGTCGTCGTCAAACGCAAGGACGCCGAGGTCACGCGCGACGAACTGCTCGCATTCTACGCAGGTAAGGTCGCGAAGTGGTGGATGCCAGATGACGTTGTCTTCGTCAACGAGTTGCCGCATACGGCCGTTGGCAAGCTGCACAAAGTGAAGCTGCGCGAGCAGTTCTGCGATCACCCGCTGCCGTCAGCGCTCGAAGTTGAGAACGGTCCGCTTTCCAACGAGCGAGCAATGGGAGGCGCCGAGTCGAAACCCGCGGCGGGATAACCGAAGAGGAGTTATCAGGTGACCCCACCGCACCGCCATCCGGTGCAACCATTCGTTCACGTACATCTCGATCGACCGTTGGGACGCTCAGTATGCCGTGCTGGCGACTCACCCCGGATCAGGTCACGGCGTGGCTTCGCGTGAAGTGCTCAACGGACTAGGTTGAGGCAAAGACCGATGACCGGGCTCTCAGCCGGTGGCCGGACGCGCGATCGGCTCATGGCGTCGTGCAGCCGCCTGACGCGCCTCGTTGGCTGAACAATAGCAATGGCAGACCAGAGCGCGGGGCTTCGACAGGTTTCGGAGGGGACAAGCCGTTCGAGTGACCACTGCGTGGCTCAGGGAAGCGGCAGAAAGTGGCCGAGCCCAGAACTTTTTGCAGCCGGACATGCTCTTTTAGAGAGCCAGATAAATGAACTCCCCTTCGAGAACTTCTTTTGACGCTGATTGCCGTGTCGTGACAGCTCGCTGACAATGATGCAGGCGTGCTATTACGCAAATGTCTCAAAGCGCGGATCACGCTGTGGCCGGGCTTGCGGTCGTCAACCGACACATCGCGACTGCGGCGCCGTTCACGATGGGCGCGCGCTCCATGGATCGGCCGGCAAACTCCACCTGCGCAATGCCTTGCCGGAGGCCGCCACGGTAAGCGTCGCGGCACGGCCGTCTTGATTCGCGCAATCTGAGACGCCAAAGTGGTTCCCACCACTTCAAGTAGCGG
>NZ_FCOM02000063.1 GCF_001544695.2 Caballeronia arvi | reverse complement strand
AGAAAGCTAGCAAAACATCCGTTCAAAACCCGACATCTCTATTTAGCCGGCGGTACGACATTTGAACTTAGCGGGGACATTATTTGTAGCGGCTAAGTTGTAATGTCCGGTTTTGGCCAAGTTGAAATGTCCGCTTTGATGCCACGTATGCTGACCGGTCGCGGGTTTCGCGGCGACGGAGGCTTAGATCGTGAAGACCGGGCGCAAGCCCGGCCGACGGACCGACCGGACTAGTGCCGCAGCGCTCGAGCGCGCCAGAGAGCGCCCCTCGACTCAAACACGCGACTCCTCTGCGCACCCCGCGCGCGTCACCGTATGCCCGACCATCAGCCCCATATCGTAAGCGCGTTCGAGCGCGCGGCCGATGTCCTCGACACGGCACATCCGCATATCCGCGCCCGTATCACCAGCGGCGTCGAACGATTCGATGCCCAGTTCATCGCGGGCAATCGTCAATAGCAGTTCCCAATACGCTTCAGTTTTGTTGCGGTAGATCACGAATCACGCTCCATTTACTTGCATTTGCTCGTCGACAAGATTAATAGGACAGCGACACGCGCGATGCGACGTATCGACGCGAATGGAGCGTCGTATCTAAAAATTCAACGTTTCAGAACCCGAAACAAATCGTGCGTATGTTTAAAATCTCGCGCGCAATCATTCGGTCAGCGAAGCACGGATGCGTTGCCTATGATTTAGCTCAGGCCCGTTCAGGTCCTATGCAGGTCATCGTCCGGCGCTTTCTGGGTATCGACCGCAAACCATCAAGGGACACAGAATCCACATGAAAGCTCCTCAGCGCTTGGCAAAAATCGAGTTGATGGCGCCCCTCTCCGGCGTGATGGTGCAGATCGAAACCGTGCCCGACCCGGTTTTCGCGCAGAAGATGGTCGGCGACGGCGTATCCATCGATCCGACGTCCGACGAATTGCTCTCCCCGCTTCCCGGCAAAATCACGCAACTGCATCGCGCGGCGCATGCGGTGACCGTGACGGGCGAAAGCGGCCTCCAGGTGCTCATCCACATCGGCCTCGATACCGTGATGCTTCGCGGCGAAGGCTTCACGCCGCTCGTCAAGGAAGGCGACACCGTCACGACCGGCCAGCCGCTGATCCGTTTCGATCCGGTCGTCGTCGGCGCGCGGGCGGTGAGCCTGCTCACGCAAATGGTCATCGCGAACGGCGAGCTCGTCACGCGCTATGTGCCCGCGACAGGGCTCGTCACCGCGGGCCAGGATGTCGCGTTGTCGGTCGAATTCGTCAGCGGCGCGCGCGACGATGCGAGCGGCGCGGCGTCCGGCGCGATTCAGTCCGATGAAATCACCTTGCCGAATCCGCAAGGCCTGCACGCGCGGCCCGCCGCGGTCGTCTCGGTCGAAGCGAAGAAGTACAAGTCCGATATCCGCATCGTGCGCGGCAGCGACAGCGCGAACGCGAAATCGGTCGTCGCGTTGATGGCGCTCGCGACGAAGTTCGGCGACACGCTGCGCGTCGAAGCCGCCGGGCCCGATGCGGCCGAGGCTGCTGCCGCGCTCGCCCGCCTGCTCGCGTCCGGCTCCGGCGAAAAACCCGGCGACGCGCCCGCGGTCGGGGTGGCGCCTGCCGTGGCCGCGCCGGAAACGGCCATCCCGAAACGCGCCGCGCCCGCCGACGCGAACGAGTTCACGGGCGTATCGGCGTCGCCAGGACTCGCGGTCGGCAAGATCGTGCAGTTCCGTCAGGAAGTCATCGACGTGGCCGAAGCGGGCGAAGCGCCGCAACGCGAGCGCGCACGGCTCGATGCCGCGCGGCACGAAGCGCGTCAGCAGATCGAAGCGCTGAAGGCGAAGCTCACCGATCCGTCGAAGGCGCAGATTCTGGAAGCGCATCTCGAACTGCTCGACGATCCCGATCTCAACGATGCGGCCATCGCCGGCATCAGCGACGGCAAGAGCGCGGGCTTCGCGTGGCGCGCCGCGTTCGAGGCTCAGGCGGACACGCTCGGGCAGCTCGACAACGCGCTGCTGCGCGAACGCGCGGGCGATATCCGCGATGTGGGCCGCCGCGTGCTCGCGCTGCTCGCGGGCGTGAAGGAAGCGCATATCGACGTGCCCGAGGAATCGATCCTGGTCGCCGAAGAACTGTCTCCGTCCGATACCGCGTCGCTCGACCGCAGCAAGGTGCTGGGCTTCTGCACGACGACCGGCGGCGCGACGAGCCATGTCGCGATTCTCGCGCGCTCGCTCGGCATTCCGGCGATCTGCGGTATCGACGAAGAAGCGCTGAATTTGCCCGATGGCACGCTCGTCGTCCTGGACGGCTCGCACGGCAGCCTGCGGCGCAATCCGAGCGCGGACGAACTCGCGAAGGCGCGCGAACGCATCGAACGCCAGACGAAGAAGCGCGAGGAAGAAAAGGTCGCGGCAAGCAAGCTGGCCGTCACCGCGGACGGTCATCGCATCGAAGTGGTCGCGAATATCCGCAATGCAAAAGAAGCGCGCGATGCGGTCGCGGCAGGCGCGGAAGGCGTGGGTCTGCTGCGCTCCGAGTTCCTGTTCGACAACCGCGACACCGCGCCATCCGAAGACGAACAGGCCGCCGAATATTGCGCGGTCGCGGAAGCGCTCGGGCGCGAGCGACCGCTCGTCGTGCGCACGCTCGATGTCGGCGGCGACAAACCGCTTTCGTATCTGCCGCTGCCGAAGGAAGACAACCCGTTCCTCGGTCTGCGCGGCGTGCGCGTGAGCCTCGACCGTCCCGACATTTTCCGGGTGCAGTTGCGCGCGATTCTGCGGGCGGCTTCCATCGGCAATCTGCACATCATGTTCCCGATGGTCGCGTCGATCGAGGAAGTGCGCGCGGCCAGGAAGATTCTTCAGGAAGAAGCCGGCGATCGCATGGGCAACGTGAAGGTGGGCGTGATGATCGAAGTGCCGTCAGCGGCGCTCATCGCCGAGCCGCTCGCGCGCGAAGTCGATTTCTTTTCCATCGGCACGAATGATCTGACGCAGTACGCCCTCGCGATGGACCGCGGGCATCCGAAGCTCGCGAAACAGGCCGATGGGCTGCATCCCGCCGTACTGCGTCTGATCGGCATGACGGTCGACGGCGCGCACAAGCACGGCAAGTGGGTCGGCGTGTGCGGCGGCATCGCATCGGATGCGATGGCCGTGCCCGTGCTCGCCGGACTCGGCGTCGACGAGTTGTCGGTGAGCGTGCCGGCCGTCGGCTCGATCAAGGCGCAGCTCGCGCGCCTCACGATGGACGAAGCGCGCACGCTCGCGGCGCGCGCGATTACGCTGGGCACGGCCGCGGAAGTGCGCGCCCTGCTCGCCCCTTACGCGGAATAAGCGAAACAGAAGAGGAGACCCTACATGTTCAAGAATGCCTTCGGCGTCGTGCAGAAGGTCGGCAAGTCGTTGATGCTGCCGGTCGCGGTGCTGCCCGTTGCCGGCTTGCTGCTCGGCCTCGGCGCGACCGATTTCCACGGCTACGTGCCCCTCATCATCCTCGCGCTGATGAAGAACGCGGGCGACGTGATCTTCGGCAATCTGCCGCTGATTTTCGCGATCGGCGTCGCGCTCGGCTTCACGGAAAACGACGGCGTGTCGGGCATCGCCGCGACCATCGGCTATCTCGTCATGACGGCGACGCTCGGCGTGATCGCCAAGGTGCAAGGTGTCGAGCCGGACATGATCATGGGCATCCCGTCCATTCAGACCGGCGTGTTCGGCGGCATTCTCGCGGGCGGGCTCGCGGCGTGGATGTTCAACCGTTATTACAAGATCGCGCTGCCGGCGTATCTCGGCTTCTTCGCGGGCAAACGCTTCGTGCCGATCGTGACGGCCATCGGGGCAATCCTGCTCGGCGCAATTCTGTCGTTCGTATGGCCGCCGATCGGCGGCGCGATCAAGGCGTTTTCGCACTGGGCGGCCGTGTCCGATCCGCGCACGGCGGCGACCATCTACGGCTTCGTCGAACGTCTGCTGATTCCGTTCGGTCTGCACCATATCTGGAACGTGCCGTTCTTCTTCGAAGCCGGCAGTTTCCTCGATCCCACCACCGGCAAGGTCGTTCACGGCGACATCACGCGCTTCTTCGCAGGCGATCCGACCGCCGGCATTCTGTCCGGCGCGTTCTTCTTCAAGATGTTCGGCCTGCCCGCCGCCGCGATCGCGATCTGGCATTGCGCGAAGCCGGAAAAGAAAGTCGCGGTCGGCGGCATGATGGTGTCGGCGGCGCTGACTTCGTTTCTGACTGGCATCACCGAGCCGATCGAGTTCGCGTTCATGTTCGTCGCCCCGGTGCTGTACTTCATTCACGCGTGTCTCGCGGCGTCGGCGCAGTTCGTCGCGAATACGCTGAACATGCACATGGGCTTCACGTTCTCGCAAGGCGCGATCGACTTCGTGATGTTCAACCTGATCGGCAACAAGGCGACGCATGCGTGGTACGTGTTCATCCTCGGGCCGATCTATGCGGGCATCTACTACTGCGTGTTCCGCTTCGTGATCAGCCGCTTCAACCTGAAGACGCCGGGCCGCGAGGACGACACGGTCGAAACTGCCGCGGTCTCGACGGGCGTCGGCGGGCGTTCGCGCGATCTCGTGCTCGCGTTCGGCGGGCGCTCGAACATCAAGAGTCTCGATGCGTGCATCACGCGGCTGCGCATCACGGTGAACGATCCGGCGCTCGTGAACGACGCCAGGCTGAAGGCGCTCGGCGCGGCGGGTGTCGTGCGCGTCGGCAACGGCGTGCAGGCGATTTTCGGGCCGCTGTCGGAGAACATGAAAACCGACATGCAGGAGTATCTGAAGTCGGCGGGCGCCGAAGCCGATTTGCCGGTGGCGGGTGCGCCGGTTGCCGCGACTGAAGCTGTGGCGGCGGCGTCGTCGACTGCGGCGCCGGACAGCACGCAACAGAAAGCGCGCGTTGAAATGATCCGCGCGGCGCTCGGCGGTGCGGCCAATATCCTTAAGCTCGAACCGCTCGCGGCCACGCGTCTGCGCGTCGCGCTCGGCGATGCATCGCGGCTCGATGCCGCCGCGTTGAAGGCAGCCGGCGTGCCCGCGACGCAAGCGCTCGGCAATGGGGAGATGGATCTGATCGTCGGGTTGGAAGCGGAGAGTTTGGCCGGCGCGATGAAGTGAACACTACGCGATCGACTCGCCCTCCCTCCGCTTCTCGATCGCGTAATAAACGCAACACCCCGCCACCACGCCCCAGAACGCCGCACCCACACCGAGCAGCGTCACATCGCTCAGCGTGACGACGAACACGATCATCGCGCTCAAGGGCAGCGCCGAACGGAACGCGGCGACGAAGGACTTTTCGAGCACGCCCATCATCGCGAGTCCCGCAAGGATCGCGATATACGCACCGGGCAGACTCGTCAGCAGAAACACATAGGCCGTGGCGAACAGACCAATCGCCACGCATATGACGCCCGCGATCAATGCGCCGATGTAATGACGCCCATGCGTGCCGCCCGACACGAGAATCGCGTTGCTGGGCCCCGCCAGCACCGACGGACAACCGCCGAACGGCGCGGTGATCGCGGTCAGCACGCCGCTCGTGATCGTCACGAGTCGCAGCGACGTGCGATACCCCGACGCACGCGTCACCGCGATGCCCTGCGCATTCTGCACGAACAGCACGGTGATGAGCATCGGCAGCAGCAGTTGCGATATCGCATGAATATCGAAGCGCGGAGCGACGAGCGCAGGCGTCGCGATCCATGCGCCGCCGGTATGGCTCGGCAACTGGAAGCCCGTCGCGAAGAGAATCGCCGCGCCCGTGAGCATCGCGCCAATCAGCGGCGGAATCGGCGCGGCGTTACGGCGCTCCAGCCACATCAGTCCGAAAAACGTCAGCAGCATGCCCGCGCCAATGAACGGCGCGGCCACCGTCGAATGCACGACGGCCAGCACGTACTTGATGAAGAGCCCGGCGATCATCGCCATGACAATGGGCATCGGCACCCATCGGTCGAGCAGCGCGACGAGGTTGGTCGCGCCGAGCACGAGCAGCACGGCCGCGCACACGAGATACGTTCCCACTGCCGCGCCGAAGCCGTATTGCGCGATCACCGGCGCGGCGAGGATCGCGCCCGGAATCGTCCAGAGAAAGAGCAAGGGCTGGCGCGTCTTCCAGCTGATTGCGATGCTCGCCAGCCCATTCATGCCGATGGACGCAAAGAGCCACGACGACGTCTGCGCCAGGCTCAGCCCGCCTTCCCGCGACGCGGCGATGATGATCGCGACCGGCCCCGTCGCGGAGAAGCTCATGCTCGCGAACGCGAGCGAGAAATACAGAAGCCATGACCGGCCGATGCCGGTCCCGGATGCGTCGCTAACGGACATGTAGAGCGCTCGAAGGAAAACGATCCCGCGCCGCATTCGATGCAGGATCGCATGGGGATCAGACGCCCGGCATCAATGCGCGGCCGCCGCTTCGGCGTGCACGGGCGCACGCCAGGCAAGCCCGATGATCACGCCGAGCACGCAAAGCGCGCCAATGTACCACGCAGGCGCCATCGTGATGCCCTGCCGCCCCACGAGGAACGATGCCATCGCGGGCGCGGTGCCGCCGAAAATCGCATAGGCGGTGTTGTACGACAGCGCGAAACCGGTGAAGCGCACTTCGGGCGGAAAGCTCTTCACGATGATGTACGGCCCGAGCGTGATCGTCCCGATCAGAAAGCCGCCGAGGATATAGAGCGTCCACACCGACTGGCTGCCCGATGCGAGAGTCATGTAGAACGCGCCCGTGACCAGCAGCATCGCGGCACTGCCGATCGCATAGGCGCGGCCGCCGCCGATCTTGTCCGCGGCCCATCCGGCGAACGTGCTGCCGAGAATCAGCCCGAAGATCGACCACGAGTTGTTGGTGAAGACATCCTTCGGTGCGAAATGGAACTGCGATTGCAGGAACGTCGGCGTGTAGAGGAAGTACAGCACGAAGATGCCGGAGAAGACCCACGTCGCGAGCAACGAGACGATGATCGCGCCGCGATGCTCTTTCAGCACGACCGCGAGCGGCAGACGCGCATCCGCTTCACGCTTCGCACGCAGTGCTTCGAACACGGGCGTTTCCTGCAGATATCGGCGCAGATAGACCGAGATGAGACCGAACGCGCCACCCGCGATGAACGGCACACGCCAGCCCCAGCTCTTCAGATCCGCCGGGTCCATGTTGCCGATCAGGAACTTCGCCGACAGCGCGCCGAGCAGAATGCCCGTGCACAGTCCCGACATCAGCAGACCGCAAGCCAGCCCGACGCGATCGCGCTTGACGTGCTCCGAGCAGAAAATCCACGCGCCCGGCACTTCCCCGCCGACGGAAAGCCCCTGCAAAACGCGGCACAAAAGAAACAGCAGCGGCGCAACGATGCCGAGCGTCGCATAACTGGGCAGCAAGCCGATGAGCAGCGTCGGTGCGGCCATCAGGAACAGGCTCAGTGCAAACATCTTCTTGCGGCCGATACGGTCGCCGAAGTGCGCGAAGAAAATGCCGCCGATGGGGCGCACGAGATAGCCCGCCGCGAAGATGCAGAACACTTCGAGCTGCGCAAGCCACTCGGGTGTCTGCGGCGGAAAGAACACGGTCGCGAGCAGCTTCGTGAAGAACACCGCGACGATGAAATCGTAGTACTCCAGCGCGCCGCCCAGCGACGCGAGCATCAGCGTCTTGATATCGTTGCGGGACATCGACCGCCCATGAATGGCGACGTCGTCCGTCTGTACAGGGGTAGAACTCATGATTGGCTCCAAACTCGGGTGAGGTGACGTTTAACGCATTCGCCAACTAGTCAGTATGCTGATTATTCGTGCGTTCTATTCCGGCAAACGCACGAGCAGACCCGCTCTGATAGCTTCGCGACGCATCGTTCTATTGACTTCGTGTTCTGACTTTCATCATTGACAACTTATGCTTCAGCCTTCAGCATTCGTCAGTACGCTGATGGATAATTTGTATCCGGAAAAAATTGGCAGCGCAACTCTGATTGCACCTATCGTGCGTGACGCCGTTTCAACACGCGCGACGCGCGAACGCTAAACTCCTGTGTGACAGAACTTCTTCGAAAGGGTAAAGATGGGCACCGTTGCCGAGAAAAAAGCGGCCGTCTCCGACGGCGGCATCGAGACCGGACATCTGTGGCAGCGACCGGGCTTTCTGATCCGGCGGCTCAACCAGATCCACATCGCGCTCTTCTTCGAGTCCTGCAAGGACTTCGCCATCACGCCCGTGCAGTACGGCTTGCTGACGACGCTCTCCGAACGTCCCGGGCTCGATCAGACATCGCTGTGCGCGGAAGTCGGCGTCGATCGCACCACGATGGCCGACGTGCTGCGGCGTCTCGAAGAGCGCGGCCTCGTCAAGCGCGAGCCGAGCCCGCACGACGGGCGTCTCAAGATCGCGAACATCACCGCGAAAGGACGCCGCACGATGAAAGACATGTACGGCAGCATGCGCGAAGCCCAGGTGCGGTTTCTGGAACCGCTGAGCGCTGAAGATCGCGTTCATTTCGTGCGCATGATGATGCAGCTCGTCGAAGGAAACAATCAGTACGGACGCACTTCGCTCAAACATTTCGATTGACTATTGCGTGATATCGCGGCGGTATGTTTCCGGCACGAAGAGCGCACCGACCGCGAACGACACGACTGCAATCACGATCGGATACCAGAGCCCGAAGTAGACATTGCCGCGCGCGACGGCCATCGCCGAGACCACGAACGGCAGCATCCCGCCGAACCAGCCGGAGCCGAGATGAAACGGCAACGACAGCGACGTATAACGGATGCGCGCCGGAAACAGCTCGACCATGAACGCGGCCATCGGGCCATAGATCATCGCGAGATAGAGCAGCAGCAGCCACATCAGCAGGATGACCATCGGCGCGTCGATCTTCGTAGGGTCCGCGTGCGCGGACCAGCCAGACGCAACAAGCGCTTTCTCCAGTTCGCGCTTGTCGCAGCCATGCACGACGATGGAACCGATTGCCGTCGATGCGCCCTCGCCCGCCTGCTGCGGCGCCTGATCATACGAGACGCCCGACGCGCTCAGAAAGGACCGTATGCGATCACACTCCGTCACCGGCGCGGAAAACAGCGCGAAGCGGCAATCGTTCGCACGGACGGTGACGGGCGCGCTTTTCTGGAACGCTTCCAGCTGAGGATTCGCATAGTGCGTGAGCGCGTGGAAGATCGGCTGCGTGGTCGCGGCGAGCAACAGGCACGCGAGCATCATGATCCACTTTCGTCCGATGCGATCCGATAACCAGCCGAACACGAGATAAAACGGAAACACCGCGATCAACGCGATCGCCAGGAAAAGATTGACCGCATTCGGCGCGACCTTCAGCGTGTTCTGCAGGAAGTACATCGAATAGAAGTGCCCCGTGCCGAACACGACACCGACGCCCGATGCCGTGCTGAACAACATGATGAGCACGTACTTCAGGTTGCTCCACTTGCCGAAGCTCTCGCCTATCGGCGATTTCGAGAGCCTGCCCGCCTGCTTCATGTCACGAAACGTCGGCGATTCGGCGAGCTTCGTGCGCAGATAAACCGAGATCGCGAGCAGCACGATCGACACGAGGAACGGCATCCGCCATCCCCAGCTTTGGAATGACGATTCGTCCATCGCGGCGCGACTGATGCTCACCGCCGCGATCGATGCGAGCAGCCCGAGCGTCGCCGTGGTCTGGAGCGAGCTCGTATAGAAGCCGCGCCGGTCCGCAGGCGAATGTTCCGCGAGATACGTGGCGGCGCCGCCCGTTTCGCCGCCCAGCGCAAAGCCTTGCAACAGCCGCAGCGCGACGAGCAACACGGGCGCCATCATCCCGATGCTGGCGAACGATGGCAGCAAGCCCACGCCGATGGTCGCGACGCCCATCAGCACGATGGTCGCCATGAACGTGTACTTGCGGCCGATGCGATCGCCGAGCCGTCCAAAGAAAAGCGCGCCGAGCGGACGCACGAGAAAGCCCGCGCCGAATGTCGCGAGGCTCGCGAGAAACGCGACCGTATCGTTGCCGCTCGGAAAGAACAAGGTGCTGAACGTGCCCGCGAGCGCCGCATAGATGTAGAAGTCATACCATTCGAGCAGCGCGCCGAACGACGACGCAATGATCAGCGTGAACTCATGACGCGTGACGATGCGGTGCGAGCGCTGCGAAAGAGACGTGGCCATATCGGTCCCATGCGGCTGAAAGCCCGGTGATCACAGATCCGCGAGCAACGCGAGTGCTTCGTCGCGGTTCATCACGGCGGCGTACTTCTGCGCCATGTCGAAGAGATTCGCTTCGTGCGGGGCGATGGCGCGATCGCCGACGCAATCTGACAGCACGAACGGACGGAAGCCATACTGCATCGCATCGACGACGGAGGACCGCACGCAGCCGCTCGTCACCGCGCCCGCGATCAGCAGCGTGCGCACGCCGTGCTGCGTGAGCCATGCCGCGAGGCCCGTGCCGAAGAACGCGGACGGCACGGTCTTGCGCACGACGAGTTCGCCCTTGCGCGGCGCGAGCTGCGGCACGATCGCGCTGTCGTGCGAGGCTTCTTTCAGCGCGAGCAGACCGGGCACTTTCATCGTGAAGATATTGTGATCGCTGTCGTCATCGGCGAAAACGATGCGGCTGTGCGCAATCTTCCAGCCCTGCTCGCGCGCATGTGCGAGCAAGGGAATCGTGCGCTCGATAGCTTGTGGAATATTGCCGCCGCCGAACACTTCGGGATTCGCGAAGCCGTTCACGAAGTCGACGATCAACAGGCCGACTGGCGCGATGGGCGTGAGCGTCGAGCCGAAGCTCTGACGTTTATAGGTTTCGATATCGTGGGGCATGTCGGTCTTGTTCATTGTTCAACGATCGAGCACGACGCCATTGCGCACGACAGGCTCGCCGTCGAGAAATACGTCGCAATGACGCAAGGGAATGTCGATATGGCAGGTCGTCGTGCGGCTGCCGCCCGCTTCGTTGTTCGGTCCGAGCGAGAACAGGAAGTTGCCTTCGAACGCGCGTGCATCCATGCCGATGGTGGCCTCGCGATCGTAGAGACCCAGGGTCGACCAGTGCGCGCGCGGCTGCAACCCCCAGCCGATATGCGAGATCGCATACGCTTCGGGATCGTTGAAGGTCGCCATGTATTCGCTGAGCAATTGCGCGTCGATGCCGCCATCGATGCGCTTCGCATAACCTCCTTCGACCGTGAGTTCGATGCGGTCCTGCACATAGTTTTTCTGCGGCAACAGGATATCTCCGCGATCGATCACGATGCGGCCATACGCCTGACGATCGTTCGGAAAGGTCAGCGCGAAACCGCTCGGCCAATGATCCCAGCGGCCGGGTTCGTCGACGAAACCGTACTCGGCGATCGGCTCGAACTCACCGAGCGGACAGTGGAAATCGGTGCCCGCCGCCGACACGATATGCATTTCCTTCGCACGCGCGATGCGCGCCTGAGCGGCCAGCACGCGTTCGCGATCGGCGGGTGTCGGCACGAGACGCGTGAGCACTTCGGGCGGTTCCACCGCGAGCAGAATCTTCGTGCCGCTCTTCAGGATATCGAGTTGCTCGGGCGAGAACAGCAGCGTCATCAGATCGAGCACGAGGTCGCTTTCCTTCAGCGCGGCGATCGCGGCGCGGTTGCCCGTCAGAGGCGTCGTGCCGAGATACGCGAGCGAGTCGCGGCTCAACGCCTTCTCGCCGTTCACGGGCGGCAGATCGAGACGATTGACGACTGCGCCCATCGATTGCGTCGCGATCAAAGCCGTCGCGAGCGTCTGCGGATGCGTCGATGCGCTGGTCAGAATCGTGACCGTCTGTCCCGCTTCGAGGCGCGATAGCTTAAGCACCTTGGTCCATGCTTCGACCATCTGATAGTCACTGACTGGCATGCTTGCCTCCCTGATCGAACGGCGCAAGCGCTGCGCCGAGGAAATCGCCGAGCGCCGCATGAAAACCGGCTTCGTCGTCCCAAGGAATCATGTGGCCCGCGTTCCGCACGCGCGTGTGTTCGAGTTGCGGCACGAGCGAGCGAATCTCATCGACATCTTCATCGCGTACGACATCGCCGCGGCCCGCCGTGACGAGCAGCGCCGGGATCTTCAGATGCGGCAGATCGGCATGAATGTCATCGGTATGGAAGCCGTCGAAGCTCGCGCGTATCGCGCGTTCATCGCAGGTATGAAGCCATTCCGCGCGCAATGCAAGTTGCTCGTCGGTCCATGTCGGGCAGAACGCGCGCATCGCATCCGCGGTCATGCCTTCGCGCGACTGACGAATCGAGTCGATGTACCACGGCAATTGCGACGGATAGGGACGGCGTCCCGGACCCGAAACCGGCGGATCGATCATCGCGAGGCGTGTCATGCCCGCTGGCTGCGAGCGCGCCGCGCGTATGCCGATGCGCGCGCCCATCGAGTGACCGACGACGCTGTATCGGTCGAAACTCAAAGCCGTTGCGAACGCATTCAGATCGGCGGCTTGCGCGTCGAGGCTGTAGTCGAGCGCATCGGATGCGGATGAAAGCCCGCGACCGCGCACATCGAGCACATAGGTATCGAACGTCTTGCCGATATGCTCCGCGACGAAACCCCACGTGACCGCCGGACTCGTGATACCCGGCACGATGATGACCGGATCGCGCCCGGCGCGTGCTCCGCCATAGCGCAGATAATGCTGACGGACGCCGTTCGCGTGAACATTCGCGCCGTATGGATAGGTCGACATGCTCTCCCCCGACTCAATACGCGCCGGACAGCAACGCGCCCGCGCCCGGCACGATCGCTTCCAGACCGAGTTGCTTGAGCATCGCGTAAGTCGTCGCGACGGCAGCGGTGATGACCGGCTTGCCCGTCATCGCCTCGACCTTCGCGATCACTGGCAGCGACGGCATCTGCACGCATGCCGACAATACGATGGCATCGGCTTCCCGATAACGCATCGACATCACGATCTCGGGCAGACGGCTCGGATCGTGGCGGCCGACTTCGAGATTGTCGGGAATCTCCAGCGCGCGATAGTCGATCACGTCGTAGTCTTCGTTGCGAATGTAGTCGACGACGAGTTCCGTCAGCGGCTTCATGTAGGGCGTAACGACTACGACTCGCTTCGCGCCGATCACCTTCAACGCATCGACCAGTGCGCCCGCACTCGTGATGACAGGCGCATCGCCACCGTTCTCGATCGTGCGCTCATGCAGACGCTTCTGCGATACGCGATGGTAGCCGTGCCCCATCGCCATGATCGCGACGAGACAGGCGTAGCCGAGTACATCGACGCGCGCATCGGATAGCTCGACGGCGCAACGGTCCGACTCCGCGTCCATCGCGGCGAGTTCTTCCTTTACGACCTTCTTCATGCGCATGCGGCTCGAATGGAACGTGAAGCGCTCGGGGCGAATCGTCTGTCGCGCGAGCAACATCGCGGGAATCTCGGTTTCCATCGTCGTGTTCGAACTCGGCACGATCTGGCCGATGCGGTATGACTTCGTCATGTGCTGCTCCATGTCTCTGAGGTCTTATGGAATGTCAAAGGCGGAAGATGCGTTCGGCGTTGCCGTGGCAGACGAGCGCGCGCGTGGCGTCGTCGAGCGGCGCGCGTTCGATGAATTCCGCCGCGATCTCAGTCGATTCGTACGGATAGTCGACCGAGAACATCACCGCGTGCGCGCCCATCTCGCCGATCGCGCCGATGAGCGCAGGCGCCGAGCACACGCCCGACGTCGTAATGAGAATGTTCGTGCCGATGTATTCCGACGGCGAGCGCTCGAGACTCACGCCGTGCGAGTAGACGGCGAAGCGGCTGTCGAAACGCCAGCGCAGGAACGGCAAGCCCTCGCCCATATGGCCGAGGATGATCTTCAGATCGGGGAAGCGATCGAACACGCCGCTGAACAGGAGACGCAACGCATGGCTTCCCGTTTCGACGCCCCAGCCCCATGTCGCGCCGGTGAGTTCCGGATGACCGTCGAGCACGCGCGGACTCACGTATGCATCGGTGGGATGCAGATATAACGGCACGTCGAGTTCCTGCATCGTCGCCCAGAAGGCGTCGTATGCGCGATCGTCGTAATAGATACCCAGCGTATGTCCATTGACGAGCGCGCCCTTGAAACCGAGTTCGCGAACGGTGCGCGTCAGTTCATCCGATGCCGCTTTTGCGCTGTGCATCGGCAAGGTTGCGAAGCCTCCGAAGCGCGAAGGATGACGCGCGATCTGCTGCGCGAGAAAGTCGTTGCTCTCCTTCGCGCGGCTCATTGCGAGCGCCGCATCGGGCTCGCCCTGAACGCTCGGACCCGTCTGCGAAAGAATCGTGTAGTCGATGCCCGCGCGGTCCATTTCGACGATACGTTGCTCGTCGAAATCGGTCAGGCGCGCGACGAGATCGCGCAATACTTCGGGCGCGATGTGCTGCGTGAAGCTCTTCGAATAACCCTGAAAACCGGGCGTGCTGAAGTGCTCTTCCAGTGCGATCTTGCGAATCCGCTTGCTCATTTGAGCTCCATTTGATCAGTAGGCTGACGATATGGCCGAACATCGGGCCGCTATCGGCTCGATGTCTCTTGTTCAATCGCCCTTTCCAAACAGTCGTTTGATGCGTCCCCAGACGACGCTCCACACGAGGCTGCCCGCATTGAACTTCGCGGACGATGCCGATGCTTCCGGCGCAGCGCCGCCGCTGAGTTGCGCCGTGATGCGCGCGCCGAAGTCCGCGATCATGCGCCGCACGAAATCCTTCACGAGCCCCGAGCGCGAGAACTGCGCGAGCGGTCCCTGCAACATATATTCGAGCGTGACGGCCACGCGCGTCTGTGTGTCTCCTTCGCTCGTAAGGGCATACGTCACATCGCCATTCGCGCGTGAGCGGCTGATGTTGTCCTGCCCCGCTCCGCGCATCACCGCACGATGCGCGGCGTCGTCGCGCTCAAGGCGTGCCGCGCCCGCGAAGTTTGCGGACATCGGGCCGAACTTGATCGCGATCCTGCCTTTCACGCTTTCGCCGTCGTGTTCCACCAGCTCCGCGCCGGGAAGACACGACGTGACCGATGGCAGATCGCCCATGAACGCCCATACCTTGTCGATGGCGAAAGGCACGACGAAGCTGTCGTCGATTGCGGTCCAGCCTTTGCGTTGAGCGGCGGGTTGATCGTTCGATACAGCTACAGGCGCTTTCGATGCGAAAGCGGGCGTCGCTGCGAACGTCTCGAAAGCAGGCGCGGCAGTCGTTGCATCGCTGACGATCGCGCGTGCGGCGGGCGCGGCTGCGATCGGGTTCTCCTTCAATTCCTGAAGCACCGCCTTGATCGCCGCGACGATGCCCATATAGCCCGTACATCGGCACAGATTGCCCGACAGTTCGAGTCTAATGCGTGCTTCGTCGGCATCGGGGAAACGACGTGCGATATCGCGCGCGGTGATCAACATGCCCGGCGTGCAATAGCCGCATTGCAAGCCATGATGAATCGAGAAGGCGCGACGCAGACGCTGCATCAGTTCGTCCTCGTCGAAGCCTTCGATGGTGCGAACCTTCTGCTGATCGCATGCGACGGCGAACGTGATGCACGAACGAACCGGCTCGCCGTCGACGAGCACGGTGCATGCGCCGCATACGCCATGTTCGCAACCGAGATGGGTGCCGGTCAGATTCTGCGTATCGCGCAGGAAGTCGCCGAGATGCACGCGCGATTCGATATCGCCGCGTACGGCACGGTCGTTGATGGTGAGTTCGATGACGGACATTGCAGTCTCTTTAAGCTGTATGCGCGTTCGATACGCCGAACGCCTGCGCGAGGCATCGTTCGAGCGCCGCTGCATGAATCGATCGGTCGATGCCGTCCGCGTTAGGCATCGCGCTTGCCACTGCTTGCGCGAGTGCGTCGTCGGTTGCGGCGGCTGGCCCGCGTTGCGCGATCTGACGTGCGAGATCGTCGAGCACAGCCGGCGGGCCATCGAGTGCGCCGAGCACGATGCGAGCGAGACCCGTGCGCGCATCGAAGGCAGCGGCTGCGCTCGCATGAGGGAATTCACCGGTCTTGCGGCATAGCTTGTAATAGCCCCAGCGCAGTGTCGAACCGAGCCTCGGCAGCAGCACGGCGGTGATGATTTCGCCGTCTTCGAGGAGCGTCGTGAACGCGCCGAGCATGAACTCGCTCGCGCGCACCTGCCGCGTGCCATTCGCTTTCGATAACTCGAGACGCGCATCCAGCGCCGACAAAGCCAGCGGCCAGTCGGCGGCGGGATCGGCATGCGCGAGGCTTCCGCCGATCGTGCCGCGATTGCGGATCGCACGATACGCGATGCCGCCCGCGACATGCTGCAGGTACGGATGACACAACGGCGCGTGCTTGCCGTCCTCGATTTCGGCATGCGTCACCGCTGCGCCCACGCGCACGACGTCGCCGCTTTCGATGACGCTGCGCAGGTCCGCGATGCGCGATACATCGACGACACGCCCCGGCCGCGCAAGCCGCAGATTCAGCATCGGTCCCATCGACTGACTGCCCGATATCGGCTTCGCGCTCTGCAACTCCTTCAGCGCGTCGGGCAACGAAGCCGCTCTCACATACTCGAACGCAGCGGCTTTCATCCTGCGATCTCCTGACTCAACTCTTGCTTGCCGGCCTTATCGCGCGCCTTCGCCTCTTCGATCGCCGTCAACAAACGACGCGGCGTCAAAGGCGTTTCCGACACGACCGCGCCCAGCGGGCTAAGTGCATCGTTCACCGCATTGAAGAGCGCGGCAGGCGGCGCGATTGCCCCGCCCTCGCCGACGCCCTTCGCGCCGAACTCCGTATAAGGCGACGGTGTTTCCATATGAATGATCGTGAGCGGCGGCAGCTCCGTCGGTCCCGGCAACATATAGTCGGCGAGTGTCGATGTAAGCGGCTGCGCGTTGTCGTCGTAGAGCGTTTCCTCGTAGAACGCCGTGCCGATGCCTTGCGCCGTACCGCCGATCGTTTGCCCTTCGACGACCATCGGATTGATCATGCGGCCGCAATCCTCGACGATCACGTAATCGAGAATCTCGACATCGCCGGTTCTGGTATCGACGGCGACGGCTGCCGCGTGCGTCGCATAGCTGAACGCACCCGTATCGACTTTCGGCTTGAAGCCTTGCGTCGCTTCGAGCCCGGCGAGATTCACGCCAGCGGGCAAGCGGTCTGGACGCAGATACCATGTGGCCGCGATTTCCTGAATCGTCACGCGTCCCTTTGCGCCGATCACTTCGCCATGCTCGAAGCGCACCGCGTTCCCTTCTTCGCCGAGCAGATGCGCGCCGATGAAAAGCAGGCGCGGCAGAAGCTCACGACATGTCGTCGCGACCGCGCCGCCCGCCATCACGATGCTGCGCGACGCATACGTGCCCGTCGAATACGGCGTGAGCGCGGTATCGCCATGCACGACCCTGATCTTTTGCAGCGGCACGCCGAGCACTTCGTTCGCGATCTGCGCGAGCGTCGTCTCCATGCCTTGTCCATGCGAATGAATGCCCGCGCGCACCTCGAGGCCGCCATCGGCGGTGATGCGAACGGTCGCGAGATCGTACCCCGGTACGACCGGCAATCCCCACGATGCGAAGACCGCTGTGCCGTGCGCCGATTGCTCGGTGAAGGTCGCGAAGCCGATGCCGACGAGACGCCCGTCCTTCTCGCCCGCCTTTTGTCGCGCGCGCCATTTCTGCACATCGAGTTGCGCTACGGCGCGTCGCAGGCTTTCCTGGAAGTCGCCGCTGTCGTAGTGCTTCTTTACGACGTTCGTATAAGGCATGTCCGCGCCGCGCACGAGATTGTCGTGACGCACTTCCCATGCTTCGCGTCCGACCGCGCGCGCGATGGCATCCATCGTCAGTTCGATCGCGAAGCACACGCCCGTGCGCGCGACGCCGCGATACGGCAGAAAGCCCGGCTTGTTGGTCGCGGCGCATTGCGTGCGGCAGCGATAACCCGAGAAATCGTAAGGGCCTGGAAGATTCCCGAGCGCCTGTCCTGTTTCGAGGCCGATCGTGAAGGGCCACGCGGAATAGGCGCCACCGTCGATGAGAAGTTCGGCATCGAGCGCGAGCAGGCGGCCGTTCTTATCGGCATAAGCGGTAAGTTCATAGTGATGCTGACGCGAGTTTGCGCCTGCGATCAGATGTTCGCGCCGGTCTTCGATGAAGCGAAACGGTTTCTTGTACGTGAGCGCGAGCCACGCGATGCAAAGCTCTTCCTGCTGAAGCACGCACTTGTAGCCGAACGCGCCGCCGACATCCGGCGAGATCACGCGCACTTGCGCATGATCGATGCCGAGGCATTGCGAAAGCACCGTGCGAATCATGTGCGGCACCTGCGTCGATGTAATCACGACGAGTTGCCCATGCGTGTGATCCCAGTACGCGAGCACGGCCTTGCCTTCCATCGGCACCATGCATTGCCGCGCGAGATCGACTTTCTGCTTCACGACGACGGGCGCATCTTTTGCGCGCTCATCGAAGTTCACGTCGGCTTTGAGATCGAGAAAGAGATTGTCGGTCCAGTGATCGTGCACGCGCACATCGGTGCGTTCGCGCGCGATGAAGGCATTCGCAAAGGCTGGCAGCTCGTCGAGATCGAGCTCGATTTCTTCCGCGATGTCTTCCGCCAGCGCGCGCGTCTTCGCGAAGCACATCGCCACGGGCTCGCCGACGAAACGCACTTTGCCCGATGCGAGCGGCGGATGCGAAGAAGGCTTATACGTGGGCAAGCTCGAATCCGCGACGATATCGGTGGCGCTTTGCATGTCGTCGCGCACGATAACTTGCGCCGCATGACTGTCCGGCTTGCCGATCCGCACGATCCGCGCATGCGCGACGGGACTGCGCAGAAAAGCCACTTCCTGCAAATCGGGAAACGTATAGTCGGCGACGAATTTGCCCTTGCCATGCAGATGCCGCTCGTCCTCGCGACGCCTCACGCGCGCGCCGACGCCACCGCTTTCGACTGGCGCTTCCGTATGTTCCGTATCACTCATGCGCTCTCTCCGGGATGGGCAATCCAGTGACATCAAACGGGATAAGCGAGATCGTTGGCGATCATCGCCGTGTCATAGACCGCCTGTCTTTCCTTCAGCAGCAGAACGTTACCATTGCGCGCGAAGCGATCAAAAAGCCTGCCTGCCTGATGCAAGGTCGTCGCGCCTTCGACGAGAGTCTGCAGCAACATATAGTTGCTCTGCGCGACGATTTCCTCATCGGTCGCATTCAGAATGCGCACGTTCGATACGAAATGCAGCATCTGGCGTGGCGCGAACATCTGCGTGCGTGCAATCGCCACCGCGCGATCGCGCAGCATGTCGCGCCCTTCCGCATACACGAGCCCGACGGGAAGCCCGTTCGCGACGTTCTCATACTCGGTCACGCGATAAAGGCAATTCTCGGTAAAGAACTCCGGCCACCGTTCGATGTCGCCGCCATCCAGCGCCGCGCAATATTCGGCATGGAAATCCTCGACTGCGGCGCGCGCGACGAGCGCCTTGTCGTGCGCGATGTTCTGCTTTTCGAATCCTGGCAACATCTAGAACTCCATCACTTCACGATAGTGTTTGTACATGGCGCGAATGGCAGCCTCGGAGATCAGGTTGTCAGCCGTGCCGATCTTGTCGCCATCCAGCTTGACGATGCTGCGGTCGCTCACCGAACGGCGCACGCCTTCCTGAACGAACTTCATCGCTTCGTTGTCTTCGAGGCCGAGAAAGCCCGCCGGCCCCATCAGATTGCCCTGACGCAAACGATGACGCACCATGTCCTCGCTGTCGTCTTCATAGCCGAACATCGTCCACAACATGATCATGCTGTTCGGGCCGTTCGGCACGATATGTCGAACGCCGAGCGTGTTCATCTCGCGCTGCACGATGAGGTTCGGCCAGATGGTTTGCATCGTGACCGACCATTCGGAATCGAATTCCTTGACGAACTCGAGGAAGCGTTCGTCTCGCAGCGTCATGCCGTCGTGGAAGGAGCGCATCTCCTTCTTCTTGTCTTCGTCGATGCTCGCGTACAGCGAATCGCTTTTCGCGGATGCCATCGTGCCGTGAATGCCGTATTTGCTGTCCGCGACCATCGCCGAACGATTGCCCGCCACGAGCAGTCCGAACACGACGAGAAACGAATGCAGCAGCGTCGCGTGATACGGGTCCTTCAGATTCTCGTGATACATCTTCCAGTTGCACGGCAGCTCGTTCTTGTAGAAGCCCAGCACGCGCAGCGGCTTGCCGTTGAATACGGCATCGAAGTCCGCGAGTATTTCGGGCGTCAGATAGTCTTCGAGCGATTCCATGTCGTGCGTGAACGATGCGAAGACCACGCCATTGCGCGTCGCGACGGCGAGCTTGCGCAGGCCGTGCGCGTCGTTGCGAAAGTCCTTCGGCATGCCGCCCAGCTTGTTCACGCCGCGCCTGAACGGCACGCCCTGAAGATTGCCCTTCAGGTCATACGACCATTGGTGATACGGGCACACGAACTCTTTATTGTTGCCTCGGCTGTGGCGGCAGAACTCCGCGCCGCGATGCGCGCAGCGATTCTCGAACACGTTGATGGAGCCGTCTTCCGCACGCGATACGACGACCGGCGTCGGCCCGACATACGAGCGCTTGAAATCGCCGGGATTCGGCACTTCCGCTTCGAGCGCGACGAAGTTCCAGGTGCGGCCATGAAAGATCCGCTCGACTTCGCGCGTATAGACCGCTTCGCTCGTGTACACCCAGTCCGGGATGCACTGCAGCCCTTCTTCGGGCCATACGAGGCCTTCGATCGGCGGATTTTTGGCTTGCGGCGTATGAATGCCGATGATCGTTTCAGACGAGTACACCGTGATCTCCCGAGTGTGTTGAACGAGTCAGCCGTTCGAGCTGGCGCAGCTTGACCGTGGGGTCCGCGAGCATGGCGGCATCGACCGGCACGGCTTCTTCGACGAGCCGCCTGATCGCGCGTAGCTCGCCGCCCTGATTGATCGCGAAAGCCTGGACGATGACGCCATCGCGCAGTCCCATCAGCAGCGTTTTGCTGTCCGTGCCCGCGCGTTCGATCCATCGATCGACGGCGCTATCGGGCAAGCCGAGCATCTGGATGTTCCAGTCGTATTGATCGGTCCAGAACCACGGCGTCGGTGTGTACGTCACGGCGTCGCCCGCGATATTTCGCGCCGCGACGATCGCCTGTTCCTGCGCGTTCTGCCACGATTCGAGACGCGTCGGGCGATCCGCGACGCCGTAGGGAAAGTTCGCGCAATCGCCTGCTGCATAGACATCGGGTACGGACGTGCGGCAATGACGATCGACGCGGATGCCATTGTTCGTAACGATGCCCGCCTCTCTCGCGATATCGTCGTTCGGTATCTGGCCGACTGCGATCACGCACAGATCGAAGTTGTCTTCGCCTATCTGTACGCCGGACGCGTGCTCTGCTATCTGCACCTGCGTTGCATCGAATATGAAGCGCACGCCATGCGTCTCGTGCTTCGTGCGCAAGCGCTCGGAGAGCATCGGCGGCAATGCGCGGTTCAGCAAGTTCGATGCAGTTTCGAACACGCTCACATCGAGGCCGCGCGTTCGTGCGCTCGCTGCAAATTCCAGCCCGAGAAAGCCGCCGCCGATCACCGCTACGGAGCGCGCCGTCGCGAGACGCGCTCGCAGACGCATCGCATCGTCGAGCGTGCGCAGACAGAACGTATGCGGACCTTCGGGCGCGGCGGGCAACTGACGCGCGCGTCCGCCTGTCGTCAGCAGACAATGGTCATAGCGCAGTTCGCCGCTCTGTTCGAGCGTGGCCATGTGCCGCTGCGTATCGAGTTTCAGCACGCGATCGTTCAGCCACTCGATGCGCGCATCGTCGTATAACCCGGCAGCGTGGACCCAGCCGTTGAAGCAATCGTCATCGTCTTCTGCGACGAGCACGTCCTTGGAAAGCGGCGGTCTTTCATACGGCGCGTGACGCTCATCGCCGACGAGCACGATGCGCCCTTCGAAGCCATACGTTCGCAGCGCTTCGGCGGCGCGCGCGCCTGCCTGTCCTGCGCCGATGATCAAAACGGTCTGCGTCATGTTCGTCGCTCCGTATTCGTACGCATCAAAGATCGACGTAGATCTCGCCGCCTTCCACCTGCACGCCGTACACGCGGATCGGCTGCGTGACCGGCGCGCATTGCGCCGCGCCCGTGCGGATGTCGAACCGCCCCTGATGCAACGGACATTCGATGCAGCCGTCTTCCAGATAACCATCGCTCAACAGCGCGAACTGATGCGTGCAAACGTTGTGCGTGGCATGCACTTCGCCATCGAGCAAATAGAGCGCGATGCGCTCCTCGCCGATCGTCACGCCGAGCGGCTCGTCTTCCACCAGGTCGGCGAGTTTCGCCGCGAACTTGAGCGTCATCTGTCGCCTCTTTCGAAATATTGTCAGTGTGCTGATGAATCTGTTGAACGTATGCTAGCAGGACTTTTTTGCGAGTCAATCGATAAAAAATAATGGCTTTCCCGTAGACGATCGGGTGTACCCGCGCTTGTGCGATGATTCGAGGCTCCGCCACGAATTCATCGCGTCATGCCGTCCACCACCGCCTCGCGCACGAGCCACCTGCCGCTCGCAAGCATTGGCTTCATCCTTGCTTCGATGCTTTGCTTCGCGATCGTCGATACGCTTGCGAAAGCGATCGCGTTGCACTATCCGGCAAACGAACTGACCTTCTTTCGTATGTTGTTCGGTCTCGTGCCCGCCATCGCCGTGTGCTGTGTCGGCGAGCGTTCGCTGATGGATCGCGTGCGGCGTCTCGACTTCAAGGGACAGACATGGCGCGCGCTGACGCTGCTCGGCGCGTCGGGTTTCTTCTTCGCGGGCCTGCCTTATATTCCGCTCGGCGAGGCGGTGGCGATCGCGTATTCGGAGACGCTGATCGTCGTGGTGCTCGCGCCGTTCATCCTGAAGGAAAGGCTGACGATGCGCTCGGCCGTCGCGGCGTTGATCGGCTTTGCGGGCGTGCTGCTCGTTGTGCGGCCGGGCGGCGGCGAATCGAGCTGGCTTGGGCCGATGCTCCTGTTGTCGAGCGCGTTGTGCGGCGCACTCTCCATCATTCAGATCAAGCGCATTCGCCCCACCGACGATTCACGCACCACGGTGCTGTTCTTCACGGCAGTGGGCACCGTCGTCGCCGGCGGCACGCTCCCGTTCGGCTGGAAGACCCCGACCTTCGACGCGCTTCTTCTGATGGCGATTCTGGGCGCATTGGCGACGGCGGGCCAGATCCTGATGACAGTGGCCTTTCGACGCGCCGACGCCGGCACGCTCGCGCCCTTCAACTACACGAGCATCGTGTGGGCGGCGTTGTTCGCCTATATCGCGTGGGGCGAAACCATCGCACAGCTTTCGCTCGCGGGCATCGCGTTGATCGTCGGCAGCGCGATTGCCGTTGCATGGCAGCGCAAGATTCCGGAAGGACCGCTTGCGTAAATCACGATGACCGATACCGCCGACATTCGCTTCCTTCTCACGATTCAGCAGAGCGGCAGTCTGGTCGCGACAGGACGCAGGCTCGGACTGTCACCCTCGGCCGTCTCGCAGCGCCTGCAACAGCTCGAAAAGAAGCTCGGGACGCGTCTCATCGACCGGACCGCGCGCAAGCTGCAATTCACCGATGAAGGCGCGTTACTGTGTCAACGCGGCGCCGATCTGATCGAACAGTTCGATGCGCTGCTCGACGAGCTGCAGGTGCGCCGTGGCGGACTCGTCGGAAGCCTGAAGGTCAACGCGCCGCTCGGCTTCGGGCGGAGATATCTCGCGCCCGTCATCGCGGACTTTCAGCGCGATCATCCCGATGTCGATATCGCGCTCACGCTCTCCGATCAACCCTTGACCGAGACCGCCGACCGTTTCGATGTCGTCGTGCATATCGGCGAGTTGCGCGCGTCCAATCTCGTCGGTCACGCGATTGCGCCGAATACGCGCTTCGTCTGCGCATCGCCTGCTTTCGTGAAGCGCTTCGGCATGCCCGAGTCGCCGCAGGACCTCGCGCGATTGCCTTGCATCGTGCTGCAGGAGAACAAGGAAGATGCGTCGCTATGGCACTTCAGCAAGGGACGCACGAGTCGCAGCGTGCGCGTCGCATCCAGGCTCGCCTGCAACGATGGCGATGTGATCCGGCGTTGGGGCATCGAAGGACGCGGCATCATCCTGCGCTCCGAGTGGGACGTCGCCGACGATATCCGCACGGGCGCGCTGGTGCGACTGCTGCCGTCATGGAAGACGCCCGATGCGAACGTGGTCGCGCTCACGCGCAGTCGTGCGGGCCTGCCACGCAGAACGCGCGAATTCATGCAGTTCATGCAGTCGCGGTTCAGGCCGCAGCCGCCGTGGCGCGGTTGAAGATTCAGTTTTGGTGAATCATGGAGTGAGCGTGGCTTAATCGAAGCGATCCTATAATCGACGCCATTGCCGAACGGCGCTCGCAGGAGCTGCAATCGTGAACGATCACATCATGAACATCGAGCAACTCGACACACCCGCCGCGATCGTCGATATCGCGAGAATGCAGCACAACATCGACGTCATGCAGTCGCGTATGAACGCGCTCGGCGTGACGTTCCGTCCGCATGTGAAGACGACGAAGTGTCCCGATGTCGTGCACGCGCAGATCGCGGCGGGCGCGCGGGGCATTACCGTATCGACGTTGAAGGAAGCGGAAGAATTTTTCGCGGCGGGCATCGTCGACATTCTTTACGCCGTCGGTATCGTGCCGGCTAAATTGCCGCGCGCGATGGCGCTAAAGCACAAGGGCTGCGATCTGAAGATCATCGCTGACAACGCGGCGGCAGCATCGGCGATCGTCGAGTTTTGCAAGGCCGCCAACGACACGTTCGAAGTCTGGCTGGAGATCGATACGGACGGTCATCGCTCGGGCCTCTCGCCCGACGACGATGCGCTACTCACGATCGGCCGCATTCTTCGGGATGGCGGCATCGAAGTGGGCGGCGTGATGACGCATGCGGGCTCCAGCTATGAACTGAACGATCCCGAAGCGCTTGCCGCGCTCGCCGAACAGGAACGCGCGGGCTGCGTGCGCGCGGCCGAACGTCTGCGCGCGGCGGGCATCGCGTGCAGGACCGTCAGCGTCGGCTCGACACCGACCGCGCTTGCCGCGAAAAGTCTCGAAGGTGTCACCGAAGTGCGCGCGGGCGTCTACGTGTTCTTCGATCTGGTGATGGCCAACGTCGGCGCCTGCACGACGAGCGATATCGCGTTGAGCGTGCTCACGAGCGTCATCGGTCATCAGCCCGACAAGGGCTGGGTCATCGTCGATGCAGGATGGATGGCGATGAGCCGCGACCGCGGCACGTCGAAGCAGACGCACGATTATGGCTATGGTCTTGCCTGCGCGCTCGACGGCACGCCGCTCGAAGGCTGTGCGCTAGTCGGTGCGAACCAAGAGCACGGCATTCTCGCGGTGGAGCATGACGATGACCTCGCGCGACGCTTTCCCATCGGCATGAAGCTGCGCATCCTGCCGAATCATGCGTGTGCGACGGGCGCGCAATATCCCGAGTATCACGCGCTCGCAAGCGATGGCAGCACTGTCGCATGGCCGCGCTTTCACGGCTGGTGATGCGCGTATCGCTCGTGCACGATGAGCCCGCCGTACACGAGCCCCGCTGCAAGACTCGTGCAGCCGCTATAGCTGACGAGACCGAGCGCCCATCCTTCATCGCCGACGACGACGCGCATTGCGAGCGCAAGCCCGCACCACCCGGCGATGCGAAAGGCGCGCGATCGTGCGTCGGAAAGCTCGCGTCCGAACAAAGTCGTTTGATGGCGATCCATCGAGATTGCGAGGAAGGCGAATGCGATCACACAGAGCGCAATCGTCATACGCTTTCCTTTTCATGTTCGCGTACTACGGCGCGCGCGGTCGGGCGCTTTCTCGCAGGCTTCACACGCGCACGATGATGCGTCACGCGCAGCGCCAGCGCCGCATGCAGCGCAGCGAAGGCCCACATCATCAGATCGAAGCCCGCGAACACCCAGTCGCCTTGCGCGACGCTGCGCCAGAACGGTCTGTCGGTCGTCAATGCATCGAGCACGGGCACCAGCGCGAGCATCGCGGCAGCGAGCCACAGCAATTCGATCCATCCACGCTTCGCGGGGCGCAGCAACGCATAGAGCAACGTCGCGCCCCACACCGCGAAGAACAGGTTGATCTCGGCGACGTCGCGGGCTGCGATCACGAGCGGCAGCAGGCGATTGCCCCACAGAAAGCCCGTCATCGCGACGGAAAGGCCCGCGATGCTCGCGATATTCAAACGCTCGACGAGCCAGAAGCCGAAGTACGGCCGCGCAGGATCGGGCAGCTTCTGACGGCGCTTGACGGTCCACATGACGAGACCGGTGCCGACCATCGCCGTGCCCGCGAGGCTGACGATGAAATACAGCCAGCGCGATTGCAGATCGCTGAAGCGTCCGAGATGCAGTGCGTAGAGCACACCGCGCGTTTCCGCCGCCGCGCCGACGCCGTCCTTCACGTCGATGAGCTTGCCCGTCACGCCATCGAAGAGCATGTATTGCGGGCTCATCGAGACACGCAACGCCTCGCCGCGCGAAACGGCCACGCGCGCGGTGATATCGCCGGGATTCGTGACCGTCACGCGGCCGACCTTGTCGCGGCCCCAGCGCGCTTGCGCCTCGCGCACCATCGCGTCGACGGGTGCGAGCGCGGCCTTCTGTCCGCCCGGCTTGCCCGGCTGTATGAACGCACTCAGTTGCACTTGCATCGCCTGGCGTTCGGCGGGCGTCTTGAACGCGGTCTGCGCGCCCCAGGGCATGTACATCGCCATCAGCGTGACTAGGCCGGTGTAGGTGATCATGGCGTGAAACGGCAGGCCGAATACCGATAGCGCGTTATGTGCATCGAGCCATGAACGCTGTCCCTTGCTCCATCGGAACGTGAAGAAATCGACGAAGATTTTTTTGTGCGTGATGACGCCGCTCACGATCGCGACGAGCATGAACATCGCACAGAGTCCCGCCAGCCAGCGTCCCCACAACACCGGCATGTAATAAAACTGGAAATGGAAGCGATAGAAAAATTCGCCGCCGAGCGTCTTGCGCGCGCTCGTGCGCTGGCCCGTGACGGGATCGAAGCTCGCTTCCTCGAACGCGCGTTTTCCGGTCGCCACGCCCGGCACGCGCCAGAAAGAACCAACGACACTCGAGCGCTCGTTCGGCAACTCGAAGCTCCATTGCGGGCTGCCCGCGGCGATCTTGCCGAGCGTCGCGGTCACGCGTTGTGCGACGAGCGCCGGATCCGCCATCTCGCGCTGATGCGGCTGCTCGGGCCGCATCCATTGCGAGGTTTCGTCCTTGAAGTAGCTGACGGTGCCGGTCAGGAACATCGCATAGAGGATCCAGCCAGCGAGCAAACCGGCCCACGTATGCAGATCGGACATGCTCTGGCGAATGCCGCGGCGCTTCACGAGACGTGCCCTCCTGTCCATACGCTGGATGCAGCAACGAGCAGCGGCACGGCGACGATCGCAAGCCCCGCCCACGCGCGCCGCGCGCTACGAGCCGCGAACACCCAGATGACCGCGCACGCATAGACGATGAAACTCGCAAGCATGCCGGTCAGGACGGCTTGGGCCTGATCCATCGGCAACGCGAGCGCTGCCACGCTCGCGAGCGCGGCGAGCGCGTAGCCGCCGAATATCGCAGCCACGATGCGCGAGACGAGCGGAACGTGCTTGCCGATTGCGATCATCGGCGCGTTTTTCTGGAAGGAGGCGTTCAAGTTATTCGTGAGCGAGGCGTCCGCGCGATAAGCGGAACGTGACGCGACCGTCGGCTCGCCGACGCTAGAAATATGTAAATGATAACGATTATTAATAACAAGCGCTCGATGGCGTTGTCAAGCGCCGCTTAAAAGCGGCGCGTCAAATGGCGGGCTAGTGGCCTATTCCTCGCCCTTTACCCACTTTTTGGTGGCTTGATAGCCGCGTTTCGATGTATCGGCGATGGCGTGACCGGCCGATTTCGCGCCGTCGCCGATCGCATGAGCGGCATCGCGCGCCGCGTGCCCGGTCTGGCGTCCGGCGGGTTTGAGGTCTTCCTTAAACTGATGCGCGCCCGAGGCCACACTCGCGTGCGCGAGCGGGCTGAGCGCGATCAGCAGAAACGGGACGATGAGCGAAGTGGTCTTTTTCATGCGGGCAATTTTCGCATAACGCGCCGGACTCACTTCCGGCACAAATCGAAACGCGTTCCGATAAAAAGCGGAACGCAACATTGCTCAGCAGGACGTCGGGCGCAAACGCTCGACTGCGAGCCCGAAGAACGGACGCAGCCGCGTGCCGGCGATGTTGCCGAAAAAGGCTGCGACGAGCCATAGCCAGCCGTGCAGACTGCCCGACACGATGCCGCTGAAGTACGCGCCGATATTGCAGCCGTACGCGAGCCGCGCGCCGTAACCGAGCAGCAGACCGCCGACGATCGCCGCGATCAGGGAGCGCATCGGCACCCGCCAGACCGGCGCATAACGGCCGGCGAGCGCGGCGGCAAGCATTGCGCCGAGCACGATGCCGATATCCATGACGGACGTGACATCGCGGGAAATCGGCGCGGCGAGCGCGGCCGCGTTGGCCTGGCTTGTCCAGTACGGCCAGCTCGCGGTATCGGCGCCGAACATGGCCGCCGCCTTCGCGCCCCACAACGCGAACGCCGACGTGATGCCCCACGGCCGTCCGGACAGCGCGAGCGTCGCGAAATTGAGCACGGCGAGCGCGATGCCGCCAGCCACGAGCGGCCAAGGCCCGTGCAGCCACGGCGATGTGTGCGGCGGCTGGACGTGCGCTGCGACGAGCCTTCCGTGACGGCGCTTTTCGATGATGACGGTCAGTGCAGCGATCAGCGCGAACGCGATCCAGTTAATTGCGAGCGCCGGCCCGGCGCCGAGCGACTTGACGAGCGAAACCGGCTGCAAGTGCGGCAGCGCGGTCCAGAACGGCATGTGCGCGGTCGCGATGACGGACCCAGCGATGAACGCCGCAAGCGTCACGATCATGCGCGTGCTGCCGCCGCCGACCGTATAGAGCGTGCCCGACGCGCAGCCGCCGCCCAGTTGCATGCCGATGCCGAACATGAACGCGCCCACGATCACCGATGTGCCCGCCGGCGACACGAGCCCCGTCACGGGCGTGCCGAAGAGCGTGCCCGCGGCGAGCGCGGGGAAGAACAGCGCGACGCCGACCGCGAGCATCAGCATTTGCGCGCGCAGGCCGGCCCCGCGGCCATCGGCGATGAACACGCGCCACGCGGACGTGAAACCGAACGCCGCGTGATAAAGCGAAACGCCGAGCAACGCGCCGACGACATACAACGCAGCCTGGCGCGCGCCGACGGTCTGGCCGAGATACCACGCGCCGAGCACGATCAGCAGCGCGGCGATGCCAAGCGGCCCGGGATTGGTGTTCGCGCGGCGGGGAAGCGGGGTAGCGAGATCTGACATGAGATAAGCCGTTGCAATAAAAAGCGGAACAGCCCGTCATTTTCTCGCGTATCGGTGTTTCGTGCTGGCGGCACGAAGTTTGCACGCGAGACCGTATTCGCCCTTCCCTGGAGTTCCCGCATGCATATCGTCTGCCACATGATGTCGTCGATCGACGGACGCAGTCTCACCGATAACTGGAATCTCGATTTCGCATCGCCGACCTACGAAGACACGGCCGCGCGCTTCGGCGCCGACGCGTGGGCATGCGGCCGCGTCACCATGCAGGAGATCTCGCACGGCAGGGATCGCGACTATCCGCGCGGGCTCGCGAAAGGCCCGATTCCGCGAACGGATCATTTCGCTACACGCGACGCGAGCCAGTACGCGATCTCGATCGATCCGAACGGACGCGTCGCGTGGAAGAGCGGCACGGCGCTCGAATCGCATATCGTCGAAGTGCTCGCCGAAAGCGTCGAGGACGATTACCTCGCGTATCTGCAAGCGATCGGCGCGTCGTATGTATTTGGCGGCAAGGAGGATATCGAACTGAAGCGCGTCGTCGATACGCTCGGGCGCGAACTGAAAATCCGCAAGCTGATCGTCGAAGGCGGCGGGCATGTGTCGGGCGCGTTCGTCAATGCGCAACTCGCGGATGAAGTCAGCGTGCTTCTGATACCGCTCGTCGATGGGCGCGAGGCGCATACGTCATCGTTCGAAATCGCGATGGACGCATGGCGGAAACCCACGTACCTGAAGCTCGATTCGGTCGAGAAACTCGATAACGACGTCGTGTGGCTGCGCTATACGCGCAAGAGCTGACGCGGCGCCATCGCCGGAACGAAGCTTGCTGTAAGCATGCTGCAATGCCCGCAAACGGCTGATATCGGAGCGCGCGCATGAAGGCATCGTCGATAGAACAGGACCTGGTTGTGCTCGTCCATTGCGGCGGCGAAAAGGCCGCGCGCGGACAGCATGAAATCGATACACAGCGCGCCCTCGCCGTGCAGCTCGCCGCGCTTCTGGACGCGCCCTTCTGCGGCGAATTCGATGCCGCGCGGGCGCATCGGTATCGTTATATCGTGCCCGACGACACGCTCTCGCACGACGACGCCATCCGCATGGGCATAGCGCACGAAGACGATTTTTTCGGCGGCGTGGTGCCGTATCCATTCGTCGCGACTAAAGTCATCGCGCACGGCTTGCCGCCCGGCGCGCACGCGAAGCCGCCCGGATGGCCCGACGAACTCGCAAGCCATACCAGCGATCTCGTGTTGCCCGGCTTTTCCGTTTTTTCGCGCGACGATGCGCACGCCGCCGCCGCGCTGCTGTGGAAAAACGGCGCGGTGAGGCTCAAGCGACCGTCGGGGATCGGCGGGAGCGGACAGGCAGTCATCGCCGATAAAAAAGAGCTCGACGCCCAGCTCGACGATATCGGTGACGACACGCTGGCCGCGGAAGGCATCGTGCTTGAGCGGGACTTGCAAGACGTAGCGACGTTCAGCGTCGGGCGCGTGCGCGTCCGTGCGCACGAAGCGAGCTACTTCGGCGTGCAACATCTGACGCGCAACAATCACGGACACGACGTGTATGGCGGCTCAGATCTCGTCGTCGTGCGCGGCGGATTCGACGCGCTGGAACGCATCGACATGCCCGACGACGCTCGCATCGCGATCCGGCGCGCACGTGCGTTCGACGAAGCCATCCACGATGCCTTTCCGGATTTTTTTGCATCGCGGCGAAACTATGACGTGGCCTGCGGCACGAACGATGAAGGCCGTCACCTTTGCGGCGTGCTGGAGCAGTCGTGGCGCATCGGCGGCGCGAGCGGCGCGGAAATCGCCGCGTTGCGCGCCTTCGCGAACGATCCCGCGCTTCGCGTCGTGCGCGCATCGACGGTCGAAGCTTATGGCGCCGCCGTCGACGTGCCCGCGAACGCGTGCATCGACTATCGCGGCGTCGATCCGCACACGGGACCGATCACGAAGTTCCATACGATCGATACGACGTTCGAAGGAGCGAGCGAATGACGGCAAACCGGCAGGAGATGCAGATTCCCGTCGAACGCGGCTATCTCGACGGCACCGTCGTCACGCCCGCGACCACCATTCCCGGCGTGCTGTTCGTGCACGGCTGGGGCGGCGATCAGGCGCAGTACATGGAGCGGGCGCGGCAGGCGGCGGCGCTCGGCTGCGTCTGTCTCACTTTCGATCTGACCGGCCACGCGCGCACCAAACAGGAACAGGACACCGTGACGCGCGAAACCAATCTCGGCGACGTGCTCGCGGCGTATGACACGCTCGTTGCGCATCCGCTCGTCGATACGACCTCGATCGCCGTGATCGGCAGCAGCTACGGCGGCTATCTCGCATCGATCGTCACGTCGATGCGGCCGGTCCGCTGGCTCGGCCTGCGCGTGCCGGCGCTCTATCTCGACGATGGCTGGAACACTCCGAAGCGCGCGCTGCACACGGAACACGATCTCGTCGCGTACCGCAGGCGCATCGTGTCCGCGAACGAAAACCGTGCGCTGCGCGCGGCTGCGGATTTCGGCGGCGACGTGCTGCTCGTCGAATCAGAGCACGATGAGATCGTGCCGCATACGGTCCTCGCCAGCTATCTTCAGGCGTTTTTGCGCGCGCATTCGCTGACGTATCGCGTCATCGACGGCGCGGATCATGGTTTATCGGATGAAGGCAGCCAGCGCGCATACACAGCGCTCGTCATCAACTGGCTGGCGGAAATGATCGGCGGCAGGCGCGCGGGCAGCCGCGGCGAGATTCCCGGGCCGATCGCGCGCTAGCGCCGCTCCGGGTCCGCGCTTTGCTCTGTACGGTGGGCATTCCATTTTTCTGACGGAGGACCACCATGTCTCGCCAAGCCCCCACGCAAAATTCGACCAGTGCAACGGCCCGCGCCACCAAGAGCCAGGACGCGATTCAGGTCTTGACCGACGACCATCGCGCTGTCGAAAAGCTGTTCGACGCGTTCGAAAAAACGCAAAAGGACGATCTCGATGCGAAGGCCACGCTGGTCCGTCGCGCTTGCGAAGAACTGACCGTTCACGCGATGATCGAGGAAGAACTGCTCTACCCCGCCGCGCAGGAAGCGCTCGACGAAGACGACCGGCCGGACGTCGAGGAAGCCTATGTCGAACACTATCTGGTGAAGGTGCTGATCGACAAGTTCACGAAACTGCACGCAGGCGAAGCAGGTTTCGACGCGACCTTCAAGGTGATGAGCGAGATGGTGCGCCATCACATCGAAGAAGAAGAGTCGGATCTGTTCCCGAAGCTGCGCAAGTCCGGCGCCGATCTTGAAGCGCTCGGCGGAAAGCTGATGCGGCGTAAGGAAGAACTCGAAGCGAAGCTGCCGAAGGACGCGGGCGACAACACGATGCGTCTGCACTGACATCGCGGGACGCTACGGAGCCACTACATGAAAAACCCTTGGGTGAAAAAGAATCCTTTTCTGAGCATGTGGCTGTCCGGTGCCAACGCAGTCATCGGGTCGGCGCGGGGCCGTGCCACCGCGCAAGCGAAGCGGCAGGCGTCGACCCTGTGGACGGCGGCGCTCACGCCGGCCAAGCCGAAAAAGCGCCGCAGCAAGCGCTGAGACGCTTTGCGCACTGCGCGAATTTTTATTCACGCAGTGCGTTCAGGAAATCGCCAAAGACGCGGTGCGTCGACGCGCTCAATCCCGCGCCGACCGCCGTCTGCACTGTGCGTCGCAATCCGAGTATCGCGACGCCGACCAAAGCCAGCGCGATCAGTTCAGCATTCGGCGTCCGCAGAAACCACGGCGCGGTGTTTGCCGACGCAGACGGCCGCGTGCGGGGCACACGCGCGGTGCGCACCGGTTCGTCCAGCGCGTGCGCTGCCACCAGTTCCGCGCGCGATTCCGCCATGCGCGCGAGGATCATTTCCTGTTGCACGGCATGCTTCATTGCGCCACCTCCCTGATCGTGTCGACGTCGCGCCGCAACTGATCGCGCAGCAATTGAAACGGCTCGGTCGGCTTGCGCGACATCATGACGATGACCGCGATCACCGCGACGGCGAGCCACGCGCCCGCGACGCACCACGCCGTCAGCACGAGATATGGCGTGCCGACCGCGGTCACGATCACGGCAATCGATATGAAGGACAGCGTGAACAGCGCGCCGATCGTCAGCGCCACCATCGCGACAATTTCGTGAAGCACGCGTTTCTTGGTTTCTGCAAGTTCGATCGGAATCAACTCGCCATAATCGATGAGACGCGTCGTGCAGAAATGGCCGATCCTGCGCCAGTTGGAGATCTTTCTCTGGATGGTCATCGTTGCGTCTCCAGCGAAGTTGGAGGGAGATGGATCGGGCATGCCATGACCCTGAGCAGCACCTATGCCCGATCTCGCGCAGCGATAATTTCGCGTTCCGAAAAAAAAAGGACGACGGCGCACCGTCGTCCTTTTTTCTTGCTTCTACCGAGACGCGCCGGTCAGTTCTTGAGGTCGTCCGGCACCTTGCCGCCGTTTTCCGCGAGCTTCTGCATCACCTGTTTGTGCAGCCAGATGTTCATCGCGGCAGAGTCTTCCGTGTTGCCGCTGTAATGCAGTTCCGAAGCCAGTTCCTTTCTCGCCGACAGGCTGCTGTCGAGACCAAGCAGCTTCATCAGATCGACGATGGACGTGCGCCAGTTGAGCTGCTCGCCGTGGCCCGCCTGCATTTGCGTCAGCACCGCTTCGACGTCCACGGGCTGCGTCGGCGCGGCGCCCGGCGCGGGCGTGGAAGCGGCCGTCGACGTAGCGGGTGCGGCAGGAGCGGCGGCGGCGCCCCCGGCGGGCGCAGCAGGCTGACCGGCTGGCGCACCCGCCGCGGCCGCGTCGTGGTGGCCGAAAATCTTGTTCATGATGTTGGAAAAGATGCTCATGTACGCCTCCTTGTTGAAGTGGGTTCCCGCTATGCGCAAGCGCCATGCCGAAATGCTCGTTCGCAAACCGGCGCGTTCACTATGAACGCGAGTTGCTTCGTGCACGTGTCAACGCCGCGGAATAACGATTGCTTCAGGCCCTGTGATGTCAAAACAAGCACGATAACGCGATTTCCCCACCATCGCATCAACCCTGCCTCAGGGCCGAGGAGTCAACGTGGACCTGCAATCCTGCTCCCCTTCCATCACGACGATGATCCGCATGGATCACGCGCACGTCATGGCGGCATTTCATCGCTATCACGCAGAGACGGCGTGGTGGAGAAAGCGCGCGATCGTCGAACTCGCCTGCACGGCGCTCGAAATACACGCGCAACTGGAAGAAGAAATTTTCTATCCCGCGTTGAGCGAGGCCATGAACGGCGATGAACGGCTCACGAAGAGCAAGCCCGAACACGACAGGATGCGCGAGGACATCGCCAGGCTGCGCGCGATGGGCCCGCAAGACGCCGCCTACGACGCGCGCTTCATGCAGTTGATGCGCGAAGTGATGCACCACGTCGCGGATGAGGAAACGGTGTTGCTGCCGACCGCCGAACGCGCGCTCGCGTCGCAGCTCTCCGAGCTCGGCATGCGTATGACGAAGCGGCGCATGCAGCTCGTCGCGCAACATCGTCCTGCTGCCATCGCGGCGAATACCTTCGGTACGTTCCCGCTCGCAACGCTGGCGATGATGTCGCTCGGCGCGCTGGCGATCGCACACTGTCTGCGGCCCGCGCCCGCGCGCCGCATGCGACGTTATGCGTGAGGTCCGATCACGGCGCGCGCCCCGCGCCGTTCACTTCCACGATCTCCACCGGTATCGATTTCGCGCCCGGCACCTTGCTTTCCTTCGCGTAATGCCATAGCGGCAAAAGCGGATTGCATTCCGGAAAATAACCGGCGATGCATCCTTCCGGAATGTCGTAGGGCTGAATGCGCAGGCCTGCGACGCGCCGTTCGAAGCCGTCGTCGGCAATCGTCTGCAGGGTGACGCGATCGTCCTTGTGCAGGCCGTGACGCTTCATATCCGCTTCGCACATCATGATGACCATGCGGCCGCCGCTGATGCCGCGAAAGCGGTCGTCGAGGCTATAGATCGTCGTGTTGAACTGACTGTCGCTGCGCAGGGTCATGAGCAGTAGCGATTGCGGCTCGCGTCCGGGCATGTCCGGATCTTCGCTTATGGTCTCCGGCACGAAGAACTCCGCCTTGCCGCTCTTCGTCTCCCACTTGCGTTCGCGCGCGGGCAGGTTGCGCGCGAAGCCGCCCGGCGTCCACATGCGTGCGTTGAAGTCGTGGAAAGTCTCGGGATAGGTCTTCGCGATTTCATCGCGCACGAGCGCATAGTCGCCGCGCCAGCGATCCCAGTCGACGGTCGAGCGCTCACCGAGCGTATGCTTCGCCAGTTCCGCGACGATATACGGCTCCGAGCGCGCGTCGAGCGAAGCGGGCTCGGCCACGCCGCGCGAACCGTGGATACATCCGGTGCTGTCTTCCATCGACACCGCCTGCGGGCCGCTCGCCTGCGTGTCGATTTCGATGCGGCTCAGGCAAGGCAAAATGTACGACTTCTCGCCATGCACGAGATGACTGCGATTGAGCTTCGTCGCGACATTGACCGTCAGCTTCAGCCCACGCCAAGCCGGTTCGATCCGCAAACGGTCCGGCACCGCGCGCACGAGATTGCCGCCGAGACTGACGACCGCGCTGACCTTGCCATCGAGCATCGCTTCGAAGGCTTCGACGGTGTTCATGCCTTTCTCGCGCGGCGGCTCGAAATGGAACTGGCTCGCGAGCTTGTCGAGCGGTGCGAGTTCCGGCTTCTCGGTAATGCCCACCGTGCGTTGTCCCTGCACGTTCGAGTGTCCGCGCACTGGCGACGGCCCCGCGCCCGGCTTGCCGATATTGCCGCGCAGGAACAGCAGGTTGCAGAGCATGCGCACGTTCTGCACGCCCTGCCGATGCTGCGTGATGCCCATGCCGTAATGCGCCATGACCGCCTTTGCGCGCATGTATTCCGCGGCTGCCGCTTCGAGATCGGCGCGCGGCAGGCCTGCCACGCGTTCGATGTCATCCCACGATGCAGCGCGCACATAATCCGCGAAGGCTTCGAAGCCTGTCGTATGCGTGTCGATGAATTCGACATCGAGTATGCGCGGCTCGCCGTGCGTCTTCGCGCGGTCGTCGGCGTGAATGACGGCCTTGCAGATGCCGAGCAGCGCAGCCGTATCGCCGCCGGTCTTTACCTGATGATATTGCGTGCTGATGATCGTATGCGCCGGCGTCATCATCTCGACCGGCGATTGCGGATTCGCGAACTTCAGAAGCCCTGGCTCGCGCAACGGATTGAACGTGATGATCGGCACGCCGCGTTTGCGCGCCTCCTGTAACTGATGCAGCATGCGCGGGCTATTGGTGCCGACGTTCTGCCCGAAGAAGAACATGAGATCGGTCTTCTCGAAGTCGTCGAGCTTGATGGTGCCCACGCCCACGCCGATCGCCGCCTTCAGTCCGACGCTCGTGCTTTCGTGACACATGTTCGAGCTGTCGGGCAGATTGTTGGTGCCGTACATGCGCGCGAAAAGCTGGTACATGTATGACGTTTCCAGCGACGCCCGCCCCGACGCATAGAACACGACGCGCTTCGGATCGAGCGCACGCAACTCGCGGCCGATGTCCTCGAAGGCTTCCTGCCATGTGACGCTGATGTACTTGTCGCTCGCGGCGTCGTATCGCAAGGGCGCGGTAAGACGCCCTGCATCCTCGAGATCGTGATCGTGCCACGCGCACAGTTCCGTCACTGTGTGAAGTTCGAAAAACTGCGGCGTCATGCGCTTCGCGGTGAGATCCCAGGCGGTCGCCTTCGCGCCGCTTTCGCAGAACTCGAACGTATGCGGATCGGCTGGCTTCGCCCATGAGCAACTGACGCAGGCGAAGCCATCGGGCTTGTTCTGCTTCAGCAGGACGGTGCTTTCCTTTAACGGAACCTTCTCTTTGATGAGTGCGCCGGTGACTGCTCTCAGCGAGCCCCATCCGCCGGATGAATACGGATACGCAGCGTTCTTGCGAACGGCGTTGTCTGATTCGGCCATGTCTTTGCCTCGTGCGCTTCATGCGTGGTTGCATGAGGTACGAGCAAACACTGTTCCCTTTCGGAAGGCTTTAGCGTTGGTTCCTGTATTCGCGGTGGTCTATTAGCACTGCCCCTATGCGGGGCGGCACCTACTTTCTTTGCAGCAGTGTATAGACCGGGGACATAGTTGACAGATTTGGCGGGGACATGGTTGACACTTTTGGGCATCGAAATGCCTGGACTGACCATGCCTTGGAACCCGCAAAACACCATGCAACTTCGCCTCGAATTCGTCA
>NZ_FCOM02000039.1 GCF_001544695.2 Caballeronia arvi | reverse complement strand
TACGACGCCTGCCCGCATGCGCCTTTGGTGCGGGCCCAGCTGCACGGTGAAGGGCAGGCATCCTACAAACCTAAACTGGTGCGGCAGTTCGAGGGGAGTCGGCTCAGGCGCCCAGCGCCCCTGCCTCCAACTTCGGCAAGCGGCCAGAAGCGGTCGCTGGTGATGTTCCTCGAAAACCGACATTCGTGATTGTCGGTTGATACCGTGCGGGCCGTTCATCGCGAGGCCGACGGTCGACCGCTAGGTGGTTCGGAAAGGCTTCGACCTCGGCCGGTCCCAACTCGCTGGGATGGCGTTTGCCGTGGAACCGGAAAACTGGACGAGCAGGCGAGGACGATCGGTCGGGCTTGGTCGGGCACTCACGCCATGACGGTTGAGGATAATTGCTAGGATAAACGCGATCGTCTTCCGGCGCCGTCCCCCCGCAATACCGAGCAAGCGTTCGCTATGGATCCGTCAGATCATCCGGCGTCAGCGCCCGGGTGATTCCTGTTAGGCGCGTGCGGTACGCCTTCAAATACCGCCACAAAAGGAGGTCATCTCATGTCAACAGAAGACGAAGTCCGCAAGGCATCAATACAGTTCTACGCTGCACTGAACCGCATGCTTAATGGTGACGCTCGGCCCCTGTCCGATGTCTGGTCCCACGGCTCGGCCGTCACCACGATGCATCCGATCGGTGGTCGGCAGGTGGGATGGAACGAAGTTCGGGAATCGTGGGAGCAAGTAGCCCAAGTGGCCTCAGACGGGAAGGTTGAACTGAAGGACCAACTCATCCGCGTCGTTGGGGACGTCGCCTACGAGGTCGGCGTTGAGCATGCAGAGTTCAAGCTGGGCGGACAGAAGGTCGCCGGCCAGATTCGCGTGACGAATATCTATCAGCAAGAAGCTGGCGTGTGGAAGACGACGCATCACCACACGGACTTGGCCCCAGCAATGGTGGAAGTTCTCAATCGCTTGCAGCCGCCGACCGGTAAAGCCTGAAGATGGTTGATGCCGCCCGCATGTAGGCGCAGGGGTACGGATGCCTAACAACCGCATGCAGCGTACGGCGCGCCGGACCGCCGCTGGTCCTGGTCGTTGAAGGGCGGCTTTTCGAAGGGCCGGATGGCTCCTTTGGGTCGAGACTGTGCGAAAACAGGTAAGGTATCTCGGCGAGATTGCGGACGGACCCGATCATTCGACATGCGTTTGCGGGCGCTCCGATCATTCGGCAAGCGATCGGATACGTGCGGTCGCCAAAGAAAGTTTCTGCCTCGCTTTTGATCGAGGCGACTCGCCGCTGTTCCTATGTCCTTATCGCTCTGATTAGCGACGACGTACCCAGGATACTGATGGCTCGATTCACGTTGTACGCCAAGATGTGAAGGCTCATCTCGGTTTGCACCCGAGGAAGGGTTTTTGTCAAGAAGTGCGCCGAACCCATCCAGAACTTGAGCGTTCCGAACGGGTGCTCGACCGTCTGTCGTCGTAGTCTTGCAGCGTGTGGATTGTTATCGAGGCGACGCTGCATGTCCTCCAGTACCTCCTCATGTTCCCATCTTGCTATCCTTCGATATGGACTCGGAGTGCATTGCGGCTTGAACTTGCAACTTGGACATGCCGACAGCCAGTATTTGTCAATTGTCAGCCCCGCCTCGACCGTCTTGAAGCGCCAAATCGCTCTTTCTCCTGCCGGGCAGCGGTATTCATCGTCAGTCTCAATGTAAACGAAATCGCGCTTGTCGAAACGACCGTCTGCCTTGCTGTTCGACGTGAGCGGTTTGGGGACGAGCGTCTTGATTCCTTGCTTCTCGCAGCGAAGAATTTCATCGCTCTTGTAGTAGCCGCGATCGGCGAACACCGTCACCTTCTTTTTCCCGATAGCGTCCCGCGCCATTTCCGCCATTCTCGCCAACTGGGTTCGGTCATGTCCAACGTTGACAACGTCATGTGCAACGATCATGTGACTCTTGAGGTCAACAGCGGTCTGTACGTTGTAGCCGACCATTCCCGTTCCGCGCCCACTGGTTGCCATTGAGCGAGCGTCCGGATCCGTTAGCGAGATTTGGCCATCGGGAGCTGCGCGCATCCGCGCCTCAATCTCACCGAGCTTCTGCACTTGCGCTTTGAGACTCTGGATCTTCTCTTTCAAATGCGGAATGCGTTCATCCGGCAGGCTCGCCGGCTCACGATCGGCCCTGTCCAACTCATCCATATAGCGGGCGATACTTTGTTCCAGTTGCTCCATGCGAGCCTGAAGGTTGCGGTCGGTAAAGTTCTTGTCACGGTTGTTGACTGCCTTAAATTTGCTGCCGTCGATAGCAACGGTCGCGTCTGCGAATAGCTTTAAACGGCGGCAAAGCAACTCAAACTCGCGGCAGACTTTGCGGATCGCAACGCCGTTGTCCTTCCGAAGTCCGCGATGGTCTTGAAGTCAGGCGCCAGCCGGCCTGTCAACCAGATCAATTCGAGATTCCGTCGTGCTTCGCGCTCGAGGCGGCGACTCGATTGAATTCGATTCAAGTACCCGTAGATGTAAAGCTTGAGCAAGGTCGATGGATGATATGCCGGTCTGCCCACCAACGACGGCGAGGCCCGCTCGAAGCCAAGACCTATTAGATCAAGCTCATCAACAAACACGTCTACCACTCGTACAGCGTTATCGGCATCGACGTAGTCGTCGAGACACTCAGGTAGCAGTGCGACTTGATCGCGCGCCGCGCCTTCAATAAATCGCTTCATGGGCCACCATCGAAAGACGTGTTGACTAACTATAGGCAATCAACGCGTTTTTACACAGCCTCGGTCGGGTCCAGCCGGCCAACGTCGGGCGGCAGCCGGCCGTGAGCCGTCATTCATTGCAACTGTCACGTGATCATTCGAGTGGCCGCTGCTTAGAGAGCAGGAGACGTTCACATTCTGACGGCATTGGGATAGACGTTAGACGGCTGGCGATTACGTGTTCGCTGTCGCGCGACATGAGTGATAGGGGATGTCGTACCCCGGCAGGCACAAAAAATTTCTTGAAATTCTGTTTCAACTAGCCTTTACTCGATCAGAGGGCAACACTAGCCTTCTGCCTTCATTTTGTCGCACGATGTGTTATTAGTATGACGTACGAATAACAGTATCACGTCGCTGCAGTCATGCACGTAAATCCATCAGGGAAGCTCTGCAGAACGCAGTTCAAAGACCTGCGCACCATGTAGGCGTTGAGCAGATTTTTCTCGCTCAGAACGGTCTGTCAGTGTCAGAGGCGAGGGGCCCACACTTTGTGACCTCTCATCGAGAGGACGAAAGCATGTTCAACCTTCGGTGTGTTCTACGCTTTGCGCAGCGCCTTGCGCATCATCCATAAATTTCCCAACGCAATTAATGTGGTGATCTGAGCGGTGTTCTTCGCCAGCCCCCGGTATCTCGTCTTCAAGTAACCAAACTGTCGCTTGAGGATTCGGAACGGATGTTCGACCTTTGCACGAATGCCGGCTTTCAATCGTTCGATCTTGTCGTATATCGCATCGAGAGGATCCTTCAAGTTCAATTTCTTTCGCTTGCCGGGCCGCATCGCGACATGCCATCGAGCCGAGCCCGTTTGCTTGCGCTTTTCGATGCCCTGGTGTCCGGCGTCAGCGTAAACATCCGTCTCTCTTCACCGTGCAACAACGCAAGGGCCGCATTGATGTCGTGCTCGTTAGCCGCCGCGCCGATGACCGTGTGAACGATGCCTGACTCTGCGTCCACGCCTATATGCGCCTTCATGCCAAAGTACCAATTCCTGCCTTTCTGGGTCGACTGCATCTCGGGGTCGCGGGTGCCCGAGCCATTCTTGGTCGAGCTGGGCGCTGCGATCAACGTAGCGTCGACAGCCGAGCCCGCCTTAAGCATCAGTCCCTTTTCGTTCAACAATTCATTGGCGACCGCCAGAATCTGCGCAGCGATGCCATGCGCTTCGAGCAAGTGCCGAAACCGCAAGATAGTCGTTTCGTCTGGAAGACGGGTCATCCCGCCATCAAGGCCTGCGAATTCGCGATACAGCGGGACGTCATAGAGGGCTTCTTCCATCGCTGGGTCCGACAGACCGAACCACTGTTGGAGGAAGTGAATTTGCAACATCGTCGCTACCGGAAATGGCGGACGACCGGTCTTCCCCTTCGGATAATGCGGTTCGATCAATGCAATCAACCTCGACCATGGCACGACTCGTCGCATCTCGTCCAGAAACTGCCGCTTACGCGTGCATTTGGTTGACAGGTTCAAGCCGAGATGAAGTTGCGTCATCGTGATGCCTCCAAGTCGTTGCTCCGTAATAGTACGCCTTATCATTACTACGAGAGGGGGTTCTGCAGAGCTTCCTTAGGAGCTTGATCGAGAAAGCAGGTATGGAATGATTTCACTCTTCCAGGTTGACGATGACGCATCGTAAAAACGTATCCGCGCAAGAAACCATTGGCCACATTCCCATTGTTCTCATCGCACACGTCATATGGAACCGTACAGTCATGCGTCCGGCAAAGCCGGCACATCGCGATCAATTGACGCGTTTGCCGGCGGAGACACTGAAGTATTTTCGTCTTGCTATCGGTCCTTTCGGCATCGGCTGGTCGCTATCGGCAGCCTCGCATCGCACTCCGCACCTGCAACCGGCCTGAATAATTCTTTCGCCGTGGTTTTGGCGTCGGCTTCAATGGCTCTATAAGTGCCGACAGTTCGTCGTCGACAATCGGCGCCCATCCTTGGTCGCAGTTGTTTAGACCCTCCAACGACCTCCAACGGGGTCTTTCTGGTTGCGTCTCGGATCCAACAGTATCGCTAAAGACGTTCGCGCCTGAGATTATCACGGGCGAGTCGTCGTTGCGTCGAGTCGGGCATTCGTTGATCGAAGATTTGACAGACCGTGCCCCAGTATATACGTGCGGCGAGCCTGACGGCTTGCGTGGCGGATAATGACGACATGTTGCGCTTTAAAACTTGCATGCGGCCAACTAAACTGGTTTATATGTCTTGGATGGTATGACCCTACGCTCGTCGCTAAGATGGCACCGCCGTGCGAAAACACCTCGATCGGCGCGTTGGTGCTGATAACTCACTCGAACGGAGTTTAATCAGTTAGACATGCTATTTGTGTTTTAGGAAACAGATTTAGGTATGAAAAACCGAGGCATCGTGGAGCGGATTGACTCCGCGTGCATTGCGTGAGGTGCGGGACGCAGACTCGGCAAACTCGTGCTGACGATAATCCGGGTCGATGTGGGCCCGTAATTCAAGTCATCGACGTCCACGGAATCGGGACAAGCCGGATAAACGCTCATGCAAGCAACTCCTTTGGTGGCGCCCAAGTTGTGGGCCCAGTGCACGACGCATGCGTTGCTGGGCAACAGTGAGGCAATGCGTAGCGCCAACGCGTTCGTGCTAAAGGTGGCGCGCTCTGAGATCAACGTGCTGCTGACCGGCGAAACCGGCACCGGCAAGGAGTGTGTCGCGCAGTCGATTCATCGGCAGAGCGCGCGCTCGAACGGCCCCTTCATGCCGGTCAACTGCGCGGCGTTGCCGGACGCGCTATTGGAAAGCGAACTCTTCGGGTTCGAGCGTGGGGCCTTCACGGGAGCGCAAGCCGCGTATGAAGGCAAGTTCCGCGCTGCGAGGGGAGGCACGCTGTTTCTCGACGAGATCGGCGAGATGAGCCTCTATGCGCAGGCGAAGATCCTGAGAGCACTCGAAAGCCGCGAGGTCTATCCGCTGGGCAGCAAGCGGGCGATCGCGCTCGATGTGCGGGTCGTCGCCGCTACCAACCAGGATCTCGGGGAGCTAGTCGCGGCGAACCGCTTTCGCAAGGATCTCTATTACCGCTTGAACGTGGCCCGCATCCACTTGCCGCCGTTGCGCGAGCGCAAGGCGGACATCCCGATGCTGCTGCGCCACTTCCTTTCGGAAATGAATTCCCGCCACGCCCAGGGCGTGAGCGAGTTCACCGCCGCGGCGCTGTCATGCGTCATGAACCATGACTGGCCGGGCAACGTGCGTGAGCTGCGCAATCTGCTCGAAGTCGTGTTCGTCGATCCGCCTGAGCACACCGTGGATCTGTGCCATCTTCCCGACAGCTTGCGTACGACGACGGGGCCTGCAGCCGCGGACGTAACGAGGCTGGAGCGCAGCCGGATTCTTTCGGCGCTGATCGCGGCGCAGTGGAACAAGACGCTGGCGGCGCGCGACCTGCGGTGTTCCCGCATGACCCTCTATCGGAAGATGTCGCGCTACTGCATCGCGGAACCGTCCCCGTTACACGTGAGACAGCGTGTGACACCCGCTGTGACACCTCACAAAGCCCCGGACGCGGGTCCGCCATGCTGCCCGGGTGTCACATCGCACAGGTGACACCGGCGCGAATTCCGGCGCTGCGCACCGCGTCGCGTTCTCGCGCCTGCCTTTTCAATCAACGCTCTCGCTGCCTGATTGCGCATGATCAGGCGCTTTGGCATGCCGCTCGCTTTTCAAGCGCACGAAGCGGCGCGCACTGGCGACGCTCGTGCCCATAGAGACGCCAACCATGACGACCTACACTTTCCCGGGTGTGTACATCGAAGAAGTGCCGAGCGGCATCCACACTATCGTGGGCGTGGCCACATCGATCACCGGATTCATCGGCTGGGCCGCGCAGGGTCCGACCACGCAGGCCACACTGGTGCAGAGCTGGCCCGAGTTCCAGCGCGTCTTCGGTGGGCTCGACTCCCGCAGCACGCTCGGCTACAGCGTCAACCAGTTTTTCAACAACGGCGGACAGCAGGCCTATATCATCCGTCTCGTGGACTCGACGACCGCGGGTTCGGCCAAAGTCAGCGTGCCCGATACGAGCAGCGGCACGGCCTTCGTGGCGACGGCGTCGAGCCCCGGCATGTGGGCGACCTTCTATGGCGTGCGCATCGTGGCCAAGCCGGGCGATGCGACGCGCTTCTCCGTGCTCGTCACTTACACGCCCGCCGGCGGCAGCGAATCGATCGTCGAGAGTTTCACCAATCTCTCGAACGACACCGCCGATCCGCAAGGGCGCTATGTCGGCAGCGTCGTCAACAGCGGATCGAGCTTCGTCCAGCTGAGCAGCATCACGACGGTGGCGCCGAAGCCCAATCCGCCCGGAGGCGGCTCGCCGCCGTCGCCGTATACGCTCGCGGGCTCGAGTCTCGACGGCAGCGTGCTGACGCCGGGCACATCGGGGTTCCACACGGCGCTCAACGCCGATAACACCGGCAGCGGCGGCGTGTACCTGCTCGACCGGGTCGACCTCTTCAACCTGCTGTGCGTGCCGGCCGAGACCGATGCGGCGACGATCGCCCTGCTCCAGGGCTACTGCCGCACGCACCGCGCCTTCCTGATCGTCGATTCCGATCCGACGGTGAGCCTCGCCACCTTCGAGGCCAACGGGCCGAGCAGCCAGATCACCGGCAAGGATTCGATCAACTCGGCGCTCTACTACCCGTGGGTGGACGCGCCGGACCCGCTGCAGCAGGGGCGAATCGATTCCTATCCGCCGTGCGGTTTCGTCGCCGGCATCTACGCATCGACCGACGCCTCGCGCGGCGTCTGGAAGGCGCCCGCGGGCGTCGACGCGAGTCTCACCGGGGCGACCGGACTGGACATCCCGCTGACCGACCTCGAAAACGGCACGCTGAACATCATGGCCGTGAACTGCCTGCGAAGCTTCAGGGTGTACGGCAACGTGGTGTGGGGAGCGCGAACCCTGCAAGGCAACGACCAGGTGGGGTCCGAGTGGAAGTATGTGCCGGTCCGGCGGCTCGCCCTCTACCTGGAGGAATCGCTCTACCGCGGCACGCAGTGGGCGGTGTTCGAGCCGAACGACAACCCGCTGTGGGCGCAGCTGCGCCTGAACGTCGGTGCCTTCATGCATGAGCTCTACACCAAGGGCGCGTTCCAGGGCGCATCGGCGCGCGAGGCGTACTTCGTCAAGTGCGACGGCCAGACCACCACCCAGAACGACATCAACATGGGCGTGGTGAACGTGTGGGTCGGATTCGCACCGTTGCAGCCAGCGGAATTCGTGGTGCTGCAGATCCAGCAGATGGCCGGCCAGGTGCAGACCTAGGAGAACGCGATGGCACAGTTCAGCGTCAACACGTCCCGCTTCGATCCCTACAAGAACTTCAAGTTTCGCATCAAGTGGGGCGGCCGCTACGTGGCGGGCATCAGCAAGTGCAGCGCGCTCAAGCGCACCACGGAAGTGGTCGAGCACCGCGAAGGCGGCGACCATTCGAGCTCGCGCAAATCGCCGGGGCGCAGCAAGTACGAGGCGATCACGCTCGAGCGCGGCGTCACCCACGATCCCGAGTTCGAGCAGTGGGCCAACAAGGTCTGGAACTATGTCGGCGGTCCCGGCAAGGAAGTCTCGCTGCAGGATTTCCGCAAGGACATCATCCTCGAGTTCTACAACGAGGCGGGGCAGCTCGCCATCGCATACAAGGTCTACCGCTGCTGGGTGTCCGAATACCAGTCGCTGCCCGATCTCGACGCCAATGCCAACGCCGTCGCCATTCAGCACCTGAAGCTCGAAAACGAGGGCTGGGAGCGCGACTACGACGTGGTCGAGCCGCAGGAACCGAGCTTCACCGAACCGCCGGTTGGGTGATCCATGCAGCCTCTGGACGACGCGTTGCTGCTCGACATCTGGGCCCGGCGGAACGCTCGCCGTCGCGACGACTGCGACGACTGCGCCGACCTATTCGCGAGTGCGCGCATGCCGGGCGACGCGCAGCTCGACGAATGGCCGCTCGCGCGCTGCCAGGCGGCGCTGCTCGAACTGCGCTGCGCCACGTTCGGCCCGACGCTCGAAGCCGCGATGGACTGTCCGCAATGCGGCGCGCGGCTCGAATTCGAGCTCGATGCCGATGCGCTTCTGAAGGTCCAGCGCGACGGCTCGGCCGATCACGCCGGCGCGCCTGCGCTTTGCGTACAGGGCCTGGGCTTTCGCCTGCCGACGCGCCGTGATCTCGTCGCCGTGAGCGGTCTTGACGACGAGCGCGACGCGGTCGTGGCGCTCGCGCGCGCGTGCTGCATCGACGATCCGGCCCGCGTCGAATGGACCGACGCCCTGCTGGCTTCGCTCGACGCCGCGTTCGAGGCCGCTGATCCGCTGGGCAACCTTGAGCTGAGCCTCGCCTGTCCCGACTGCCGCTGCGTCTGGGACCAGCCGCTCGATCTGCCCGGATATTTCCGCGAAGAGATCGACGTGCGCGCCCGTGTGCTGCTCGTCGAAGTCCATCGGCTGGCGCGCGCTTACGGATGGTCGGAACGGGACATCCTCGGGATGGCGCCCGCGCGCCGCAAGGCCTATCTGGAACTGCTCGCATGAAAGGCTATCTGGCGAACATGGTGCGGTCCTCGCGGCGCGGCCGGGATGGCTCGGGCGAGGCGCTGCCGCGTCCCCGGCGCGACCTGCTTGCGCTCTTCGACCCGGCGCCGCCGCCGGCCGGAACGGATGACGAATCTATGCCCGTCGCCGCGAGCCGACGGGACGCCGGTCCGGGCGCTTCGGCGCCCGCGGTGCGGGCGGCGGCCGCAAAGGCGCGGGCGCACCCAGGCGTCGTCGCCGAACATCATCCCGCGCAGGAGGAGGCGCAGGCGCAGGCCACGAACCCAATAGCCGCCGTGCGCCATGAAGAAGGACCCCGCGACGCCGTCACTGCGCAGGACCAGCCCGGCCGCGGCGCGCTGTGGCCGGAGCCGGCCACAGCGCCGCGCGAGGCATCGGAAGCCACGCCACGCGGGCAACCGTGGCCGGCGGCTCGCACGCAGGCGATGAGCGAGTGGCGGGCCGCCGCAACGCCGTCCGCGGTCCGCACCGCGCCCGGCGCGCTGCCGCCACCGGTGGCGGCGCTGCCGGACATCCACGTCACGATCGGACGCATCGAAGTCAGCGCGGAACTCGCGGCGCCCGCGCTGAAGGCCGTGCCGCCCCGGCGCCAGCCGGTGATGTCGCTCGCCCAGTACGAGGCGAAGCGGCGCGAGGGCACGCGATGAGCACCTCCTACGCGGTGGCCGGCGTCACGGCGGTGCTGGAGTACATGCTCGCGAACGGCATGGGCGTGCCGCTGGTGACCGGAGGCTCGGGTCAGGTGGTCACGGTGAGCGCCATGCCGCCCGATCTCATCGATTTGACGGTCGCCAATGCCAAGCCTCGCATCAATCTGTTCCTGCATCAGGTCTACCCGAACATGGCGTGGCGCAACCGCGAGCTGCCCTCACGCGACGAGACCGGCCGGCGCATGACCAACCCGCCGCTCGCCATCGACATGCACTACTTCCTCACGGCCTACGGATCGGCCGATCTGGAAGCCGAGGTGCTGCTCGGCTACGCGTTGCAGGTGTTCCACGAGACACCGGTGCTCTCGCGCGACATCGTGCGCGCCGCGCTCAATGGCGGCGGCGTCAGCACGACCTCGGTGGCTTATCAGGCGCCGCTCAAAATAGTAGGCCTCGCCGACCAGTACGAGCAGCTGAAGATATCGCCGTTTCCGCTCAACACCGAGGAGATGTCGCGCTTCTGGACGGCGATGCAGGCGCATTACCGGCCCACCTTCTCGTTTCAGGTGACGGTCGTGCTGATCCGCCTCGAACAGCCCTCGGTTTCGCCGCTGCCGGTGCTCACGCGCAACATCACCGCGCAGACCGGGCTGGTTCCGGCGGTGCCGAACATCACGGGCGTGGTGCCGGCGCTCGGGCAGCCGGCCGCGCTGATCGGCGACACCGTCACCGTCAACGGCATTGCGCTGGCCGATCCCGCGCCGCGCATCCTGCTCTCGAACGACAAGTTCGGCATCCGCGAGTCGATTACCGCCGCGGCGCCGAGCACCGGCACCGGCGTGCAGTTCGTGCTGCCGCCGGCCTTGCCGTCGAATCCGGCCGCGAGCTGGCCGGTCGGCGTGTACCAGCTTTCGGTGATGCTGCTCGCGGGTCAGCCCAAGCAGGTGACGACCAACGCGCTGCCGTTCGTGATCGCGCCCGCCATCACCACCGCCTTGCCGATGAGCGTCGCCGGGGGCGGCGGCAGCGTCACGATCAACCTCGCCGTTGCGCCGCCGGTCCTTCAGGAGCAATCGGTCGCGCTGCTGCTCGGCGCGACGCAGGTGGCGGCCACGCCGCTCACGGGCACGTCCTCGAATCTGAACTTCGTCGCGCCGGTTGCGCCCGGGACCTACCTCGCGCGCGTCGAGGTCGATGGCATCGACAGTTTCATCATCGATCCGACCGCCAGCCCGCCGGCCTATCTGAACAAGACGATCACGGTGACCTAGCCATGCAAGCCGCCTGCGCCAACGACTGGCTGGATGCGAACCAACGCGCGCTGCTCGCCGTGTTCGCGGCATTGCACGCGCGGCTCGCCGGCGAGCAGGCGGCGCACACGCCCCGCGACGATGCGCTCGCCGATGCGAACTCCGCGACGGCGATCGGCCGTCTCGCCGAGGCGTTCGCGCTCACGCCCTTCGAGCGGGAGCTGATCCTGCTGTGCGCGGGCACCGAGATGGATGCGGCGCTCGCGCAGGCGTGCGGCGCGGCCCTCGGCCTCGGACGTGCGGCCAATCCGACCTTCGGGCTCGCGCTGGCGGTGCTCGACGAGCCCCACTGGAGCGCGCTGACGCCCGCCGCGACCTTGCGGCGCTGGCGTCTCGTCGATGTGGAGCCGGGCGCCATGCTGGCGACAAGCCCGCTTCACCTTGACGAGCGCATCCTGCATTTCGTCGCGGGCCTGAACGAGCTCGACCGGCGGCTCGCGCCGCTTCTGCGTCACTGCACGGCGGTGCGGGGAAGCCTGCAATCCCACGCCGGGGTGGCCGATGCGATCGTGCGCGAGCTGCTGGCTGCGGATCGTCCCGCGCCGCTCATCCAGCTCGCCGGCGACGATGCGGACGGCAAGGAGGAACTGGCTGCGCGCGTCGCGAACGCGCTCGGCCTGCATCTGTACGTGCTCGATGTCAGCGCGGGCGTGATGCCTTCCGACCTCGATCTGTTCCAGACGCTGTGGCTGCGCGAGGCCGCGCTGCTGCCGGCCTCGCTGCTAGTCCAGTGCGGCGACGGCACGCTGCCGCCGCCTTTGCGGCACTGTCTGGAAGGCATGCAGGGGCTCGTGCTGCTCGGCGTGCGCGATGCCGTCGGGCTGCGTGCTCCGAGCCGCGTCTTCGACGTGCACAAGCCCGCGCCTAAGGAGCAGCTGCGCCTGTGGAAGGAGGCGCTCGGGCCGGTGGCGCCGAAGCTCAACGGCGCGCTGGATCGCCTCGCCTTGCAGTTTCGCCTCAGCGCCGACAGCATCCGCCGCGCCGGCCGGGAGATCACGGCCCGCGCCGCCGACGCTGACGAGATCGAAACCGTCGCGTGGCAGGCGTGCCGCGTCCTCGGACGCCGCCGTCTCGACGACCTCGCCCAGCGCATCGAGGCCACGGCTTCGTGGGACGACCTTGTCGTGCCCGCGACCGAAGCCGCGACGTTGCGGCAGATCGTCGCCCAGGCGCGCCAGCGCATGAAGGTGTACGACAACTGGGGCTTCGCCGCGGCGAGCGCCAGAGGCCTCGGCATCAGCGCGCTCTTCGTCGGCGAGAGCGGCACCGGCAAGACGCTCGCGGCGGAAGTGCTGGCGCGCGAGCTCGCGCTCGATCTCTACCGTATCGATCTGGCGTCGGTGGTAAGCAAGTACATCGGCGAGACCGAGAAGAACCTCCGGCAGGTGTTCGATGCCGCGGAGGACACCGGCTCGGTGCTGCTCTTCGACGAGGCCGACGCGCTCTTCGGCAAGCGCAGCGAAGTGAAGGACAGCCACGACCGCTACGCCAACATCGAAGTCGGCTACGTGCTGCAGCGGATCGAGGCCTATCGCGGCGTGGCCATCCTTACCACCAACCTGCGCACTTCGCTCGATCGCTCGTTCCAGCGCCGGCTGCGCTTCGTGGTCGAGTTTCCGTTTCCCGATGCCGCGCTGCGCGAAGCGATCTGGCAGCGCGCCTTTCCGAAAGCAGCGCCGGTCGAGGGCGTCGATCCGCGCAAGCTGGCGCAGGCGCATCTGGCGGGCGGCAACATCCGCAACATCGCGCTCAACGCCGCCTTTCTCGCCGCCGAGCAGGGCGGTCCGGTCACGATGCGGCATCTGCTCGCGGCGAGTCACAGCGAGGCGCGCAAGATCGAGCGCACGCTCTCGGACCAGGAGACACGGGGATGGTTATGAGCACGCCGGTCAGGCGCATCCATCTTTCGATCGACACGCTGGTGCTGCGCGGCGTGCGGCCGGAAGACCGCCACGCGCTCGCGCGCGGTCTCAGCGAGGAGCTGACGCGTATGCTCGGCCAGCCCGGCGTCGCGACGCGGCTGGTGCGCGACGGCAGCCCGCCGATGCTGCGTCTGCCGCGTCTCCGGTTTGCGTCCGCACCGGCCGCGCGTACGCTCGGCGTGCAGGTCGGCCGCGCGATCGGGCGAGGGCTCAAGCGATGAACCGGTCGCGATTCACTCACCCGTTCACGCCGGCCGACATGCCCGGCGCCGCGAAGTCGTGCGACTGCGGCGTCGGTTGCGCGGATTGCCGCGAGGCGAGGCCCGCGAGCCCGGCCGCGCGCCTTGGCGCGCTCGACTCGGCGAGCCCGCCGGCGATGGTCCGCGAGGCTCGGCAGGCGCCCGGACGCGCGCTCGATGCGCCGACGCGCCGCGCGATGGAACTGCGCTTCGGACACGACTTCGGCAAGATCCGCATCCACATCGATGCCGACGCCGCGCAGGCGGCGCAATCGATGGGCGCGCAGGCCTACACCGTCGGCCATGACATCTTCTTCGCGCCCAACGCCTTTGATCCCCAATCGCGCAACGGGCTCGATCTGCTGGCGCATGAACTCGCGCATGTCGTGCAGCAGGAAGGCGCAGGCAGCCGTGGCGGGGACGAGCGCGTCGCGACGGCGCCTTCGCGCGAAAAGGCGGCCGACGAGAGCGCGCGCGAGGTGGCGGCCGACCGTCACGTGCCGCCGCTCGACAAGACGACGCCCTCGGTGCAGCGCCGCCTCGTGGTGGATCCCGGTTCGAGCCTGACGGGCGCGGGCGGCAGGCCGCTCGCGAAGCTCGTCGATGCCGATCCGGCCGCGAATCTGTCGGCCTTCGAACGGCTCGACATGATGGACCGCGTGATCGGCGTGCTGTGCCCATCGTTCGGCGTCGACAAGGGCGCCGCGGGCGGACTCGCGGGCAGCGGCGAGGTCGTCGCGAAAGGCGCAGCGAGCGTCGCGCCCGAACAGCTCGCCGGCGGCCCCAATGCGACCGGATGCTGCTGCCTGAAGATCCTCGTCAATGCAACGGATATCTGGACCATCCACGTCAGCCAGCTGGTCTCGTCCTTCACGCGTCCCGCGGGTAGCGGTGGCGATATCGTGCTGCCGAGCGAGCGCACGCCGCTCGACTGGGGCAGCTACACGGCGCGCGGCGTGCCAGCCTTTCAGGGCCTCGTGCCCACCGCCGGCCATGAGTTGTGCGGCCACGCGGCACTCATGCAGATCGGCGCGCATCCGTCAGGGGATCGGCTGACGAGCGATGTGCACGATCCCACAGTCCGCATCGAAAACACCATTTCGAGCGAGCAGGGCGTGCCGGCCAATCAGTTGCGCGGTCTGGCCGGCTCCGGCGCGCACCGCGGCGAGTCGGTCGACCGGCTGACCGTGTCGGGCTTCGGCGGCGGCGTGTCCGACGCCGCGCTCCTGCCCGCCGCCGAGCAGGCGAAACTGCGCTTCGCGGCCAGCTACAGCTTGCAGAACGGCACCTTCATCGACGTCATCGGCCACAGCGATCGCAATGAGGCGGCGGCCGCGAAGGCGAGCCCCGATGTCAGCGACAAGCGCGCGTCGTCGGTCCGGCAGATGCTGCGGACCGACGGCGCGACGGACCTGCTGAAACCGCTCGGGATGAGCACGGAGGTCGACCGGTTCACGCGCGTGAACGGCGTGCAGGACTCGGACCCCGCCAGCCCGGGTGCGCTGCCCGGCTCGCCGGCGGAGCGGCGCGTCGAGGTGCTGATGCCGGTGTTCGCCGCCGGCGCGCAGATACCGCCCAAAGGCACATCGGCCAAGATCGACAAGATCCCCGAGAGCGCAGGCGCGCAGGCCGCGCGTTCGGGTCCCGATGCTTGCGAGCGCAAGCTGGTCGGCGCTGCCTATCCGGCGGCATCGAAGGCCACCAAGGCGGGCAAACCATGAGCGCGTTCCCCAACTCCCCGAAGCTGCTCAAGGCGGGCATCGTCGTGGCCGATGTCGCCACCTCGACCATCCAGCGCGTGATCTCGCTGCAATACAACCCCGACACGCTGACCCGCAGCCTCGCGCCGCAGGCGCTCGCGAGCGAGGAAAAGGACCGTTCGGAAGCCATGCGCCTGAAGGGCCCGGCGGTCGAGACCATCAAGCTCGAAGCCGAGATCGACGCCACCGATCAGCTCGCCGACCCCGACAACCATCCGGATGCCGTCCTGTTCGGCATCCATCCGCAGCTCGCCACGTTGGAGATCCTCGCGCATCCCAGCTCGGCGGACCTGCTCGCCAACAGCGCGCTGGAAGCGCAGGGCATGCTCGAAATCATTCCGATGGAGTCGCCGCTTTTGCTCTTCGTCTGGAGCAGGAACCGCATCACGCCGGTGCGCCTCACCGATTTTTCGATCACCGAGGAAGCCTTCGATCCCGATCTCAACCCGATCCGCGCCAAGATCTCGCTCGGCCTGCGCGTGCTCTCGGTCGACGATCTCGGCTATCAGCATCCGGGCGGCATCCTGTTCATGAGCTACCTCGCGCAGAAGGAACAACTGGCCGCGCGCAGCGTCTCGGCGGCGCTCTCGGTGCTCGGCCTGAACGCCAATCCCCTCGGAGGCCGCGCATGAAAAACCCGTTGCAGCAGATGCTCGAAGCCGGTGTGATTCCGACGGCCGCGTTTCCCGCGAACAGCCGCTACGCCGCCACCGCCACGCAGACCTACACCTTCGCCGACGGACGCACGGCGTCGTATCTGGCGCGCCGCTTCGTGCCCGACCCGGCGCTCTTTTCGGTCATCGGGCAGGTGCAGGTCAGGCAGAACGACCGCCTCGACCTGATCGCCTCGACCTATCTGGGCGACCCGATCCTCTTCTGGCGCATCGCCGACGCCAACGGCGCCGTGCGCCCGGCCGACCTGCTGACCGAGGGCAACACGCTCTCCATCACCTTGCCGCAATCGGTGCCGGGAGGAACAGGTGCTTAGCAGCGTCAACCTGTCGCTCATGATCGGACCGCTCGTGCCGATTCCGGTGCCGCGCGAGGTGCTCGATGCGCTCGTGAGCGTCGAGGTCACGACCCGCGATCTCGGTGCGAGCACGTTCCAGATCTCGTTCGCGATCTCCAACCGCTCGCCGCTGGAGACACTGTTCCTGCTGTCGGGCGGCAATCCGATCCTGTTCCTGCGCGTGATCGTGACGGTGGTGGTCAAGGGCAACGCGCAGGTGCTGATGGACGGCGTCATCACCAATCACCAGATCGTGCCGGGTTCGAGCAACACCCACGCCACGCTCGTGCTCACGGGCGAGGACCTGACGGCGCTGATGAACCAGATCAACTTCAGCGGCTTTCCGTTTCCGGCCACGCCCGCTGAAGGGCGCGTGGCGTTGCTGCTCGCGAAGTGGTCGTTCCTCGGCATCGTGCCGCTCATCATTCCGAGCATCATGATCAGCGAAGTCCTGCCGACCGAGGCGATCGCCGCGCAGCAGGGCACCGATCTCAGCTACATCCAGGCGCTCGCCGATCAGGTCGGCTATGTGTTCTACCTGAACCCGGGGCCGGTGCCGGGCGCGAGCGTCGCCTACTGGGGGCCGCTCATCAAGGCGGGCGTGCCGCAGCCGTCGCTGAACATGGACATGGACGCGGCCTCGAACGTCGAGTCGCTGAGCTTTAACTTCGACAGCCAGAAGTGCCGGATACCGACGGTCTTTATCTACAGCGAAGAGACCGGCGTCACGATCCCGATCCCGATTCCGCCGATCACGCCGCTCAATCCGCCGCTCGGCGCCATCCCGCCGATCCCGGCGAGCCTCACCGACCTGCAGCCCGTGTCCGACGATCTCTCCAAGCGCCCGGTCCCCGAGGCCATCATGATCGGCCTCGCCAAGGCCGCGCGGTGGGCCGACGCGGTGACCGGCGAGGGCACCCTCGACGTGACGCGCTACGGCCACATCCTGAGCCCGCGCGGGCTGGTCGGCGTGCGCGGCGCGGGCATGGCCTTCGACGGGCTGCACTACGTGAAGAGCGTCACGCACAAGATCAAGCCCGGCGAATACAAGCAGAGCTTCTCCCTGACCAGGAACGGCCTGGTCTCGACCGTCCCGAGGGTGTTGCCATGAATGCTCCCGAAACCGCCGTGCAGGGCCCGGGCACCGGACCCGCCGCGCCGAACCGCTACTACGGCAAGTACCGCGCGACGGTGCTCCAGAACATCGACCCCGAGCAGCGCGGACGGCTGATGGCGCAGGTGCCCGACGTGCTGGGCGAGCTGCCGTCGAGCTGGGCGATGCCCTGCGTGCCGGCGGCCGGCATCCAGTCGGGCGTGTTCATCGTGCCGCCGATCGGCTCCTCGATCTGGATGGAGTTCGAGCAGGGCAATCCGGATTACCCGATCTGGACCGGCGGCTTCTGGGGACTCGTCGCCGACGTGCCGCCGCTCGCCGTCGCGCCGCCGCCGATTCCGCCCGGCCAGAACATCGTCATGCAGACGACCGGCCAGAACACGCTGATCCTCTCGGATTCGGCGCCGACGCCGGCCACCGGCGGGATCATCCTGAAGACGCTGTCGGGCGCGATGCTGGTAATCAACGAGACCGGCATCTACATCCAGAACGGGCAGGGTGCCTCGATCTCGCTCATCGGGCCCACCGTCGATATCAACCTCGGCGCCCTGACGGTGGTGTAGCCATGCCCGGGCCCATCCTCCACTCCGGCGCCGTCGTGCTGTGCGCGCATGGCGGACAGGCGATGCCCACCGCGCCGAGCCCGCGCGTCACGGCGAGCGGCATGCCGGTGGCCACCATCGCGGCGCCTTACTCCGTCGCCGGCTGCGCCTTCGCGCCGCCCGCGGGCAACGGCCCGTGCGTGACCGCCCAGTGGCTCGTGGGCGCGGTGCGGGTCACGTCGCTCGGGCAACCCCTCGCGATCCTGTCCGGCGTATCGGTGTGCGTGCCCACCGGGACGCCGCTCATGCCGGTTTCCGCGCAGACGCGTGCGATCGCCACCTGAGCGCCACCTGAGCCGACCTGAGGAAGGAACGCCATGAACCTCGGATTCCCCTACCAGTTCGACGGCTGCGGCCGGACCGCGCAGGCGGGCGACGCCGACTACATCAGGGAGCTGATCGAGCTCGTGCTGTTCACCTCGCCGGGCGAGCGCGTCAACCGTCCGGATTTCGGCTGCGGGCTCTTGCAGCAGGTCTTCGCGCCGAACAGCGACTCGGCGGCGGCCGCGCTGCAATTCCTCGTGCAGGGCGCGCTGCAGAAGTGGCTCGGCGACCTGATCGTGGTCGAAGGTGTCGCCGTCAACGCGGTCGACGCGACGCTCGCGGTGAGCGTGCAGTACGTCGTGCGTGACACGCAGGCGCGCGAAGTCCAGACCTTCACCACCGGAGGGTCGCCATGAGCTACCACTGCTGCGACACGCTGCGGCGCGATCTCGTCGCCGCCTTCAACGAGAAGGGCGGTGCGCCGCCGATCAACGGCATCGACTATCTGGAGGTGCTCGATCACGACGCGCCCGCGGGCAGCCCGCCGCAAAAGACGCTGCTCGTTCACCTGCTGCTGAACGCGCCCGCGCTCACGCGCGACAACATCCAGATAACCGGCGGCGCGCGCATCCGCGATATTCCCGTGAGCTGGGTCGCGCCGGCGAGCAATCCGCCGGCAAGCGTGGTGGACCCGGAGCGCAGCTACTTCACCGGTCTGCCGGACGCGGCGCGCATCCTGCTCGTGCGCACCGGCAGCAACGGCGACCACTCGCTCTACACGCTCACGCTGGTCGGTTCGGTGCAAGGCGGCAATAATGCGCCGCCCGCCGGTTTCGATCCGCGGCTCTGCACGGTCGATTTCAGCTTCAAGGTCGAATGCGCGTCGCCTTTCGACTGCCAGCCAAGCGTCGTCTGTCCGCCGCCGGTTGAAACGTCGCCACAGATCAGCTACCTCGTCAAGGACTATCCGAGCTTTCGCACGCTGATTCTCGACCGGATCGCGCAGCTTTCGCCCCAGTGGATGGCGACCAACGCAGCCGACGCCGGCATCACGCTCGCCGAGCTGCTCGCCTATGTCGGCGATTACCTGAGCTACGAGCAGGACGCGATCGCCACCGAGGCCTATCTCGATACCGCGCGAAAGCGCGTATCGCTGCGCCGCCATGCCGTGCTCGTCGATTACCGCGTCAGCGACGGCTGCAACGCGCGCGCCTGGGTGCAGGTGCGGGTCAACGGCGACGCCGTGCCGCTCGCGCGCACCGGTACGCGCTTCTACACGCGCGTGCCCGGCCTGCCGCCCGTGCTCACGGCGGGCTCGCACGAACTGCAACTCGCCGACGAGAGCGGCGCGCAGGTATTCGAGCCGATGACCGACGCGACGCTCTACACGGCCCACAACGCAATCGGTTTCTACTGCTGGAGCGACGCGCGCTGCTGCCTGCCTGCCGGCACAATGTCGGCGACGCTCGCCGGGCATCTGCCGGATCTGCAGGCGGGCGACGTGCTGGTGTTTCAGGAAGTGCTGGGCCCGGACACGGGCGAGCCCGCCGACGCGGACCCCGGCCATCGGTGCGCCGTGCGCCTCACAGCGGTGAGCGCGGCCGACGGCAGCGGCAATCCGCTCGTCGATCCGCTGCCCAGCGGCGACGGCAGCCTCAATCAGATTACCGAAATACGGTGGCAGGCGGAGGATGCGCTGCCGTTTCCAATTTGCCTGTCGTCGGTGACTGATGCCGCGCACGGGGCGGCGCCGCTCGCCAACGTCAGCATCGCGCTCGGCAACATCGTGCTGGCCGATCATGGCCGCAGCATCGAAGGCGAGGACCTCGGGATCGTGCCGGAGCCCACACTCGTTCTTGCGCAAGCCGGAAGCGACCGCTGCACGCCCGTGACGCCGGCGATGCTGCCGCCGCGCTACTCGCCCGCGCTCGCGAATGCGCCGCTCACCCAGGCCGCGCCGCTCGCAGTCGATGTCGATCCCGTCACGAAAGTCTGGCGGCTCCAGGCCGGGCTGCCGGCCAGCGCGGCGATGACCTGGAGCGCGCACGACGCGCGCCCCGCGATCGCGCTGGACGAGTCGCTCGGCGCCGAGCACGTTGCATGGAACCCCGAGCCCGACCTGCTGGAAAGCAGCTCGCAGGCCACCGACTTCGTCGTCGAGATCGAGTACGACGGCAGCGCGACCCTGCGCTTCGGCGACGACACCAACGGCCGCCGCCCGTCATCGGGCTCCTGGTTCACCGCCGGCTACCGGGTCGGCAACGGCAGCGTGGGCAACGTGGGCGCAGCGTCGCTGTTCCATGTGCTCGCGGCCGATGCGCGGATCACCTGCGTCGTCAATCCGCTGCCCGCGAGCGGAGGAGAGGACCCGGAAAGCGCGGACCAGATCAGGCGCCGCGCCCCCGAGGCATACCGCACGCAGGAGCGCTGCGTGACGGCCGCCGACTACGAGGCGCGCGCGGGCATGTATCCGGGCGTGCAGCGCGCCGCCGCGACGTTCCGCTGGACCGGCTCCTGGTACACGGTGTTCATCACGGTCGATCCGGTCGGCGGCGGGGCGCCGTCGCCGTCGCTCTTGTCCGGACTCGCCGCGTATCTGGAGTCCTACCGCATGGCGGGCTACGACCTGCAGCTCCAGGCGCCGGTCTATGTCTCGCTCGAACTCGGTCTCCTCGTCTGCGTCGATCCCGATTATTTCCGCAGTGACGTCGAGGCGGCGCTCATCGATGCGCTCGGCGCGCGGCAGTTGCCCGACGGCCGCCGCGGCCTTTTCGACCCCGACAACTTCAGCTTCGGACAAACGGTCTATCTGAGCCCGATCTACGCGGCGGCGCGCAGCGTGCCCGGCGTGGGCTCGGTGCGGGTCACGACCTTCCAGCGCCAGGGCATCGACGACGGCCAGTATCTGGCGCGCGGCGAGATGACACTCGGCCGGCTCGAGATCGCGCGCCTCGACAACGAACCGAACTTCCCCGAGAACGGCGTTCTCACGCTCGAAATGTGCGGAGGCAAATGATGGGATGCCTGGGAACCGCCCAATGCACTTGCGGCTGCTGCGCGGGCATCGCGCAGGAGACGCCCGGGCCGGTCGTCAATCGCGCGGGCCTGTCGGAGATCGGCTACCGCGTCGGCGACTATGGCCGCTTTCTCGCGAGCATGCAGGCGCGGCTGTCGAGCTCGGACTATCCGGCGCTCGCCCGGCTCAGCTCGCGGCAGAGAGACGACTTCAGCATGGCGCTGCTCGACTCGGCCGCCGTCATGTTCGATGTGTTGACGTTCTATCAGGAGCGGCTCGCCAACGAGAGCTATCTGCGCACCGCGCAGCAGCGCCGCTCGATGCTGGAGCTTGGCGCGCTGGTCGGCTATCGGCTCAAGCCCGGCGTCGCGGCGCAGGCCCGGCTCGCCTTCTCGCTCAAGCCGCAGGCAGCGGCCATCGTGATTCCGTCCGGCACGCAGGTGCAAAGCGTGCCGGGGCCCGGGCAGAAGGCGCAGACCTTCGAGACCATCGCGGACCTGGCGGCGCGCCCCGAGTGGTCGGCGCTCGCCGCGCAGACGAGCCGGAGCTGGCAGCCCGCGCGCGGCGACACGAGCCTTTATCTCGCCGGCACCTCGACCCAGGTCAACCCCGGCGACGTGATCCTGATCGTGGGCGCCGAGCGGATCGGCAATCCGAACAACGAGAACTGGGACGCGCGCGTCGTCACCACGGTCGTGGCCGATCCCGCCAACGCCCGCACCTTCATCGCGTGGAACGAGGGACTGGGCGCGCCGAGCGGATCGGTCGGACCGGCGCAGCGCGATCCCCGGTGCTTCGTGTTCCGGCAGCGGGCGGCGCTTTTCGGCTACAACGCCGTCGATCCCAACCTGCTCGCGACCACGGACGCTTCCGGGAACGCCACGCCCATCACGCATCAACTGGTTTCGGACGGATCGACGCCTCCCGTCTGGACGTGGGCGGGCTTCGGTCTCGGCTCGACCATCGACCTCGACAGCGCGTATCCCAAGGTCACGCAAGGAAGCTGGGTTCTGCTCGACAACGCCGACACCTTCAGCGCCAGCCGTTCGCTGCAAGGCCGCGTCATGCTGTATTTCGCGCAGGCGGTGGCGGCGATCGCGCGCAGCAACTTCGGCCTCTCGGCCAAGATCACCTCGATTGCGCCCGACACCACCGCGTTCTTCTCCAGTTTCGGCTTGCGCTCGACGCTCGTGCTCGCGCAGAGCGAATCGCTCGCGCTCGCGCCGCAGCCGCTCATCTATCCGCTCTACGGGGCATCGCTCGTCTTCCAGGCGCGTGTCGACGGCCTCGCGCCGGGGCAGGCGCTGGCGATCCAGGGCCAGCGCCAGAAGATCCGCATCCGCGCAGGCGTCACCGGCGTGCAGCTGGTCACGGACACGGGCGCGGTCCGCACGCTCGCGCCCTACGACGTCCTGACCCTCGCGGCGCCGGTCGATTACCTCGACGCGGGCGCGCCGGCCGCGCTCGATCCCGCGAGCTTCGGCGCTGCGCTTGCGCCCGGCGCGGCGAGCCTTGCGCTCATCGTCGAGGCCGAGGACCGCGACGGCACGCAAGGCGTGCTCACCGACGGCGGCACGTCCATGCCTTCCGTTGCTTCAGGCGCGCTCGAACTGGTTGCCGCCGACAAGAAGGACCCGGTCGTGCAGGAAATCGCGCTGATCGCAGCGGGCGCCGCCGCGGTCGCGACCGACCGGGACCGGACCACGGTCGCGCTGGCCGCGAAGCTGGACTATTGCTACGACCGCGCCACCGTGACGGTCAATGCGAATGTCGCGATGGCGACGCAAGGCGCCTCGACCACCGCGATCCTCGGCTCGGGCTCGGCGGCCACGCCCAACCAGCGCTTCACGCTGGCGTCCTCGCCGCTGACCTGCGTCAGCGCGAACACGCCGTCAGGCGCCGTCTCGACCTTGCAGGTGCGGGTCGACGACCTGCTCTGGACGCCGGTCGCGAGCCTCTACGGCGCGGCGCCCACCGACCGCGCCTACAGCGCGCCGGTGAACGACGACGGCTCGACCACGGTGGTGTTCGGCGACGGCGTCGAAGGGGCGCGGCTGCCGAGCGGGCAGAACAACGTGCGCGCGTCGTTCCGGGTGGGTCTGGGCGTCGCGGGCAATGTGGCCGCCGGCGCGATCACGAACCTGATCGACCGCCCGCTCGGCGTGACCGGCGTCACCAATCCCGAGGCGGCGAGCGGCGGCCAGGACCCGCAGTCGATCGGCGATGCGCGACAAAACGTGCCGCTCACCGCGCTGACGCTCGACCGGGCGGTCTCCCTGCTGGACTACCAGAACTACGCGGCCTCGTTCGCTGGTGTCGCCAAGGCGCTCGCGAGCTGGACGCCGAACGGCCCGGGCAAGGGCATCGCCATCACCATCGCCGGCGTCGATGGCGCGACGGTCGCGCCGGACAGCGATACATACATCCATCTGCTCCAGTCGCTGCGCACCTACGGCGATCCGTTCGTGCCGATCACGCTGAGCTCCTACACGCCGGCCACCTTCACGTTGCGAATCGCCCTGAAAATGGCCGCCGATGCCGACCCGGCGGCCGTGCAGGCCGCGGTCCAAGCTGCGCTGCGCAGCCGCTATTCGTTCGCGAACCGAAGCTTCGGCCAGCCGGTGTCGATCGACGAGATCGATGCGCTGGTACAGCCGGTCCCCGGCGTGGTCGCGCTCGAAGTGCGGCAGCTTCGCCGCATTGGCGCGGCGATCGGCTGGCTGCCGCTGCTTCAGTTCGGGCGGCCGTTCCAGATCACCGCGGACACCGACGAGATCCTGACCCTCGACCCCGCGCCTCTTTCGTTTGGAGCGCTGCCATGACACTGCCCGTCGATCAGGTCTTCGAGCTGCTGCCTGCGTGGTTCCGCTCGCGCGACAGCGGCCTCGTCGCGGGCGTCACGCTGCTCACGCCGGCGGAGCAGGCCGAACTCGCGGCGCTTCTCGCCGCCGTGAATCCCGATCCGGTGCAGCAGGCGCGCCTCGACTACCTCGTCGCCAAGCGCGATCGCGGGCCGCTTGCGTCGCTCTGCGCGGTCATCGGCGAGCAGGTGCTCGTGATCGAGGAGAACCTCAAACAGCTTTACGACGACCAGTTCATCGAAACCTGCGCGAACTGGGTGATCCCGTATATCGGCGACGTGATCGGCTATCAGGGCGTGCATGCGGTCACGCCCGACGTGTCGAGCACGCGCGCCGAAGTCGGGCACACGATCTCGTTTCGCCGGCGCAAGGGGACCGCGGCGATGCTCGAAGAGCTCGCGCGCGACGTCACCGGCTGGGGCGCCTGCGCGGTCGAGTTCTTCCAGCGTCTGGGCGACACCCAGCACCTGAACCATTTGCGAGCGCAGTGCCTCTACGCGCCGGACCTGCGCCAATGGGAGCCGCTCTACTACATCGGCGGCGCGTTCGACACGCTGTCGCATACGGTCGACGTGCGCCGCATCGCGAGCGGGCGCGGACGCTTCAACATCCCGAACATCGGCATCTTCCTCTGGCGGCTCAGCCCGTTTTCGGCCACCGCCGTCGTGCCGCATGCCGATGCGGCGGCGCCGTGGCGCTTCTGGATGAGCCCGCTCGGCAACGACATGCCGCTCTTCAACAATCCGCAGACCGAGGAGCCGGTCACGCATCTGGCGCTGCCGATCGACGTGCCCGACCCGATCGGCCTGCGCGTCATGGGTGCTCATCTGCCCGACTACTACGGCCAGAGCGTGCAGGTGCTGGTGAACGGAACCGCAGTCGATGCGGCAGCGGTGCGGGTCTGCAACCTGAAGGACGATGCGCCCACATGGCTTACGCAGCCCGGCGACGGGAAGATGGTGATCGATCCGCGCTCGGGCCGGTTCGTGATGCCGACGAGCATCGCGCCGGGGCCGGGCACTACGGTCACGGTGAGCTTTCATCGCGGCTTCAGCGCGGCCATGGGCGGCGGCGAATATGCCCGCGCGGCGAGCTTCGCGGTGGCGCCGAATGCGGGCGGTCCGGTGCAGCGCGTGCCGGCCGACCAGCCGACCATTCAGGGCGCGCTGAACGCGCTGGGCGGCGCGGGCGTCGTCGAGATCGCGGACAACGGCACTTATGCCGAGGCGCTGTCGATCGATGCTTCCATCGCCAACGCGACGCTCGAACTGCGCGCCGCCGACGGCTTCATGCCGACGCTGCTGTTGCAGGCAGAACTCGACGTGCGCGGCGCGGCCCACACGATGGTCGCACTCAATGGCCTGCAGATCGCGCAAGCCCCGATCCGCGTGCCGGCCGCGCCCGACGCGAGCGGCCAGCCGAACCATCTGAGCGCGCTCACGATCACGCATTGCACGCTGGTGCCCGGCGCCGCGATCGACCGCAACAACACGCCGGCCGATCCTTCCGCCGCAGCGCTCGTCGTCGAGCTACCGGACACGGCGCTGACCCTCGCGCAATCGATCACGGGCGCGATCCGCTCCGATCCGTCCACGAGCACCACGGCGACCGACAGCATCATCGATGCGACGGTGTCCACCAACGTGGCCTATGCGGGCCTCGATGCGGCTTCGGCGGGCGGCACCCTGAGCCTCGACGCGGTGACCGTCATCGGCAAGGTCAACGCGAAGGTCATGCAGCGGATATCGAACTCGGTGCTGCTCGCCGCGCTGGCCCCGGCCGACACCTGGACGGCGCCCGTGCTCGCCGAGCGCCGCCAGATCGGCTGCGTGCGCTTCACCTATTTGCCCGTCACGTCGCGCGTGCCGTCGCGCTATCGCTGCCAGCCGCCGCTGCCGGGCGAGAACGTCGCGGCGCTTTGCGTCGTGGCGAACGAAGGGCTGCCGGTCGGCCTCGGTCCGCGCTTCACGAGCCTGCGCTTCGGCACGCCCGGCTATGCGCAGATGGAGCCCGTCACCGCCGATGCGATCCGCCGCGGCGCGAGCGACGAAGGCGAGATGGGCGCCTTCCATCAGCTGTATCAGCCGCAGCGCGAGGCCAATCTGCGCGTGCGTCTCGTCGAGTACCTGCGCGTGGGGCTCGAGGCCGGAATCTTTTATGAAACATGAGGCGATCGCCACGGCCCGCCGCCTGTGAGCGTTGAGAGGAACTGTCATGAGCTTCGATGCCAGCCGCTTCACCTTCGACCCCTGGAACGACTACGCCGGCGTCGTCATGCAGCAGGGCCGCGTGCAACTCGACGAGGACTGGAACGAATGGGTGGCGGAGGTCATGCGCCGCATCCGGACCGGCACCGCCGATATCATCGGCATCGCTGCCGTGCCGCGCGCCACCACGCCCGACGGGTTCAACATCACGCCGTCGGCGAGTTCGTCGGGCGCCTTCACGCTGACGATCGGCCGCGGGCGCATGTACGTGGACGGCCTGCTCGCCGAGAACCACGGCCTGCCGGCGCCGAGTCCGCTGAAGTGGACCGACGGCACCCAGGGCGCGTCGGCGGCGCCCGCGCTGCTGTGGGACCCGGTGCTCGACGAAGAGACCGGCAGCACCGACGTGCCGTACGACCAGCAGCCGTACTACTTCGCTCCGATGCAGGCCGCGCTGCCGACGACACCCGGGCCTCACGTCGTGTATGTCGATGTCTGGCAGCGCGAGCTGACGCATCTGCAGGCGCCCGATCTCGTCGAGAAGGCGGTCAACGTCGATACCACCGAGCGCCTGCAGACCGTCTGGCAGGTCAAGGTGCTGGCGGACACCGGCGCGGGCACGGCCTGCGGCGCGGACCTCGGCGCCCTTCTGAACGCGGCCGGGATTCACCCGTCAGCCTCGCGCCTGACGACCGACGCGATCGACGTGCCGCTGCCGACCGACCCTTGCCAGATTCCGTCGGCAAGCGGCTTCAAGGGTCTGGAAAACCAGCTCTACCGGGTCGAGATCCACCAGGACGGCGCCAACGCCGGCGGCGCGAGCTTCAAGTGGTCGCGCGACAACGCCACCATCGCCACCCTCGTGCTCCAGATCACCGCCACCGATACGCTCGTCGTGCAGAGCGTCGGCCGGGACGATGTGCTGCGCTTCAATCCGCTCGACTGGATCGAGATCACCGACGACTGGCAGGAGCTCAACGGCCTGCCGGGCGAGATCCACCAGATCAAGTCGATCGAGGACGCGACGCGCACCATCACGCTACAAACCGCGCTCATCACCCCCGCGAGCTACCCGGTCGATGGCCAGGGCAACACCGATGCCGCGCGCCACACGCGCATCCGTCGCTGGGACCAGTCCGGCAAGGTGCTTGCAGCCGATGGCGCGACCGTCTACTGGGATCTCGACAACCCGGCCTCGGCGACGGTGCCGGCCGGGACCATCCCCCTGCCGCCCGCGGGCACGCAGGTGATGCTCGAAAGCGGCGTGCTGGTCAGCTTCTCGCTCGACGCCGCGATCACGGGTGGAACCTACGCCGCCAGGGACTTCTGGTGCTTCGCCGCGCGCACCGCCGACGGCACCGTGGAAAAGCTCACAGCCGCGCCGCCGCGCGGCATTCACCATCACTACGCGCAACTGGCCGTGGTGACTTTTCCGAACGGTGTCTCGGACTGCCGCACCTTGTGGCCGCCGCTGCCGGGCGGCGGCGCGGGTTGCTGCTGCGACGTCACCATCGGCCCGTCGGACCTCAAGGGCGACACGACCCTGCAATCGATCATCGAAGGGCTCAAGAGCAAGCGCGGCAGCGCCGTCTGTCTGGAGGCGGGGGAGTATCCGCTTACCCAGCCGATCGTGTTGACCGAGGCCCATTCCGGGCTCTCGATCAAGGGATGCGGCGATGACGTGGTCCTGTCGGTGCGCAAGGGTTCGGAAGGGGCGTTTCAGGACGGGGTCATCGTCATTGTGGGCGCGGGCGATGTACGGCTGGAAAACCTGCGGATCGAGATTCCCGAGGCTCCTTTCGTGCCGCCCAAAAAGACCTTCGCGGGATTGCCGCTCGCGGCCTTGCCGCCCGACGTGAACTCCGTCATCGGGCAACTGGTCGTCTCGATCGGCGTGCGCGCGATCAACTGCGCGGACCTCACCATCAGGGACTGCCTGTTCGAGTTCGGCAACTTCGGCAAGGACATGCCCAACAAGACCGGATTCGGTGTCGGCGTGTTCGGCGGCGGCGCCAACGACGGCCTCATGCTCGAAGGCAACACCTTCAGCGGCACGGGTCCGTTTCTCGCGGGCTACCTGCTGGCGCCCGCGGTGCAATTCAATGCGCCGGGCAAGGAGAAGCCCACGACGCGGCCGCCCATCCGGCTGCCGGGCGGCATCAACCGGTTTCCGCTGACCGACCTGGCGACGGCGGCTTCGGCTGGCACCGATGCGAAGGCCGCAAAGACCGCGAAAGCCGCCGATCAGGCGGCGCTTGCCGCCGTCACGCACACCACCGGCGTGCTGCGCGCGGTCGACGGGCTGCGCACCCTCGCCGTCTTCGCGCCGCAGACCCAGAATCTGGCCGCGGCGGGCGGTCAGGTGCTGGTGCCGAGCCTGATGTCGGCCTCGATCCGGAACAACGATTTCTCGGGGCTGGATATCGCCGCGCTCATCCTGGCGCAAGCCGGCGCCGTCGATTTTTCGGCCAATCAGGTCGATGCCGGCGGCGGGCTCTGGATTGTCGATCCGCAGGACCAGCTCGTGTTCGCCTACGACACCACCATGCTGCTCGGCAGCCTCGTGGCCTGTGCCTACCCCCTGCCCGCTGAACAGGGCATCGGCGATATCGCCGTCACCGCCGTGAAGGCGGCGTCGCCGCCGGTGCGCATCTATGCCGGGCCGAAGAGCTTCACCGACAGCACGGGCGACGTATGGACGCCCGACGCCAATGCCGCCGGGGTCGCGGTCTCGGGAGGCAGCCTGAACCGGCCGGCCAACCCGGCGGCGATCACCAACGCGCTGCCCGCCGCGTCGGATCAGGCGCTCTATCAGAGCGAGCGTTTCGGCAGCTTCAGCTACACCTTTTCGAACCTGCCCGCGGGCTACTATCAGGTGCGGCTCAAGTTCGCGGAGATCGCCGACACCAAGCCGGGCCAGCGGGTCTTCAATGTCTCGATCAACGACGATCGGGTGCTGACCAGCTTCGATGTGTTCGCCGATGCAGGCGGCGCGAACATTGCCGTCGACCAGACCTTCGGCGGCATCGTGCCGTCTTCGGGCAAGGTCGTGATCGACTTCGAGGGCGCGGGGAGCCCCGATCCGAACGCGAAGGTCGGCGCGGTCGAGCTGGCTTCGCAGCTCTACCAGTTTCCGGACTCGCTCAACGAGATCGGCCAGTTCCTGGTGCAACTGACGACGCTCGGCGCCCAGCCCTTCGCCGGAGCGTCCGGGCCGGTGCCGGACGTGCGCGTCGACGCGAATCACATGAGTGGTCTGGACGCAGCCGGGCTCCTGATGTTCAGCTCGCCGGACCCCGCCATGCAGGGCTCGGTGACGATGAACGGCAATCTCGTGCGCGTCGCGGCCGCGCGCGGCGAAGGCACGTTCTTCTTCTTCCTCGCGACGACCTGCCTGCTCGGGCCGAAGATCGCCACCGTGACCGGCAACCAGCTGCTCAACGCGAACCTCGAAGGCCTGGGCCTCCTGATCGCGATGGCGGACCCGCAGTCTCCCAAGGCCGCGATCACCGGCAACGTGCTGAGCGGGCGCTGCGTGCTGCCGGCACGCAATCTGGGCAACGCAGTGCCGCCGCCGATGAACAGCTGGGAGTTCATGAACACCCTGTTCTGAGGCGGGCACATCGCACCGGGATGCGGCCATGCATGCGTTCGAACACGCCAGCCGGTCTGAAGGAGAAGCCGGGCGCGCGCTCGGGGAGCGCCAGTGCGAGGCGCCCGAGCGCGAGCTGGACGGCAGGGCGCCCGCGAGCGCCGGGCCCGGCCGCGCGGCGGGCGCGTACGGTGCAGCGGGTGCAGCAGGCGCGCCGTGCGACGGCGGCGCGGCGAATGCCGGCGCTGCATGTGCGGCGTTCAGTTTCGCGCGCGTGCCGATCGCGCCCGGACAACGCGCTCCGGATGCGGATGCGGACGAGGCGGAGCGGCTCGCTCCGCGCGTCGCGCGCGTGACGGCCGAGATGTCGCGCGCCTTCGGACTGGACTTCTCGAAGGTGCGCATCCGCCACGATGCCGCGGCGGCACGCATCGCGGAAACCCATGGCGCCCTGGCGCTCACCGATGGCCGCGAGATCCTGTTCGCCCGCCATGCGTTCGCTCCCGGGACGACGTGGGGCGATCGCATCATCGCGCACGAGTTCGCTCACGTCGCCCAGGCCATGGGCGGCACGAAGCGCAGCGGCCGGCTGCGCGTGCGGGGCAGCGCGGTCGCGGCGCTTGGCGCACTGCATTTCGACGGCGCACGTCAGGCGGCTTCGGGAAGCGCCCTACGCGATATCGAGGAGGAAGCCGACCGCGCGGCGCAGGCCTACCTCGATGGCGGCGAGCCCGAGGTCGAGGCCGCCGCGCTCGACGCTCATGGTGCGCGCAAGGCGGCGTCGGATGCGCCCGCGCCGGCGAAAGCCCCGAAGATTCCCGCGCCTCCGCTCGGGGTATGGATTCGCGTGGCCAACGGCGAGACGTTCTTCTATCTGTTCAACCCGGCCGATCTGTCGAGCAAGAGCGCGCAGGAGGCGGCCCGATGGGTCTATGGAGTCTATGCCGCTCAGGTGTTCGGCGTGGGCCGTCAGCTTGCCGACAAATGCGCCGACGCGCAGGGCGTGCACTTCGAAGGCGGTCGGGCGCCGGCCGACTATGCGTCCGACGAGGGCTTCTGGGTGCGGATCGAGCCGGGCTTGCAAGAGGAAACCGTCAAGTACTTCGCAAACATCGGGATCCATCCCAAGCTTAGTCCGACGAAGGTCGCGACGATATACGACGAGCTCGGCAAGGGGAGCACCGGCGGCGCGGACGAGAGCGGCGAAGACACCGGCGCCGGCACCCAGCCGAAGACCGACGAGACCGCGGGCGACAAGGAGCGCCAGAAGGAACAGGACTCGCCCGAGCTTAAGAAGGCGCGGGACCTTCTTCAGCTGCTGCGCACGAAGTACCCGGAGATGTTCACCGCGATCAAGTCGGAAGACCTATCGGAACTCGATCTGCTGAAGTTCATCGCCCAGAACCCGACGCTCTTCGAGGACCTGCCGAAGATACCGATCGGCGCGACGCCGACCGCGGACCTGTCGAAGTTCAAGCAGTTCCTGGAGAAGTGGAAGGGCTCCCATCAGAACGACCAGGGAACCGGCGACACGCCCGGCCAGGGCGGCGGCACCAATCCCGAAGGCGAGGCCGTCAAGATGCTCCCTCCGGACGGCGAGATCGCGCTCGATCCGCCGCTCGATGCCTCGAAGGGCGACAAGTTCATCACCGGCTCCACGGTGGAAGCCAGCATGAAATGGAAGGGCGAGGCGCTCGGCTGGATGGATGCGTTTCCGCACTGGGGCCAGTTCGACTGGCGCCTCGTCGATACGCTCAAGAACACGGTCGTCGACAAGCCGTTTCACATCGGCCTCGGCGTGGGCGCCGACAGCTGGAGCGTCGATGTGCCGAAGCGGGGCGGCACCTATCAGCTGCTGGTCACGATCGAGAGCCCGCATTTCTACGGCTTCTCGTTCACGCCCAAGCCGGTGATGATGCCCACCGTCAACGAGGCGACCCGCGACAAGGATGTCTTCAACGCCTCGTTCGTCGGCGACGACGACAAGTTCCCGTTCGAGCGCGACGAGCGCGGCAAGCTCCGCCTCAAGCCGGGACAGAAGTCGCTGTCGCTCGATGACGAGATCACGAGCCTCGATACGCAGATCGGCGGCATCCATGCGCTCGAAGGCAAGGGCAAGCTCACCGCCGAGAACGCGAAGAACTACGCCGAGTACTTCGAGAACGAGAAGAAGGCGCTCGGAGAACTCAAGACCAAGACCGAGGCGGCGAAGGGAACGTACTTCGTGCGCATGACCTTCGTGTCGCGCGAGAACTCCTCGACCATTCCGCAGATGCGGGTGTACATGGTCGAACTCGAAGACTCCGTGACGCTCGATGACGACGAACAGGGAACGGCGACCTTCAAGGTCATCCTCTACGACACGACGCTGAACCAGGAGAACTACACCCGCCATCCCGGCGAGGGCGAGACGCCCATTCGCAAGGGCCACGAGGCGCGGGCGCACCAGCAGGCCGAACTGGACGCGGTGAAGGACATGGCGGAGCACTTCCACAGTCACAACGACTACCCGAAGGGCACCATCCACATGGCGGTGAAGCTGCTGCTCACCAACGGCGTCTTCGAGGACACGCGCAACACCAACAACTGGAAGAAGCCGGCCGAGGCGGCCATCGGCTATATCGGCATGGCGGCCGGGATCGCGCTGATCCTTGCCTCGCCGCTGGACCTGGGTGCCACCGCGGTGGCGGGCATCGCGCTGATCGGCGCGGCTTCGGGGCTCATCAGCGCCAGCATCGCGCTGGAAGAGCAGTTCGCCAAGGAAGGCCGCATCAAGGTGGACTCGCGCCTCGCGCTGAATCTCGTGACGATCGCCACCTCGCTCGTCGGACTGTCGGAGATCCGGGGCGCGTTCACCACGGTGCGCCAGCTGTCGAGAGGCGTCGCATTCGTGAAGATCGGCTTCAACCTCGGCGCGACCGGCATTCAGGCCGCGATCGTCTATCAGCAGGTGCAGGACGAGCTCAATGCCCTCGAAGCCCAGTACAAGCCGCGGCTGCTCTCGATGGACCCGAACTCAGCCGAGTACAAATCGCTCGAGCGCGAGTACAAGTCCAAGGTCGCCCAGATCATGGGGGCCGCAGCGGCCAACGGCACCTTCATGCTGGTCGCGTTCGGGCAGGGCGTTCATGGGCTCGCGGAACTGCCGGCGCCGGGGATGATGTCCGGCAAGAGCTTCAGCGTCCACGAGGACGTGATCGATCTGGTCCAGCAGTTCAGCGAGACCCGCGATCCGCGTCCGATCGAAGCGCGCATCCAGTCCGGTACGTCGACGCCGGACGAACTCGGCTATCTCAAGGAAGCCCTCGGCAAGATTCCCGCGAAGAAGGCGAGCGAGCTACCGGCGACACCCGCGCCCGCCAAGGGCAAGCAGCCCGCGGCCGCCGCGGCGGCCGGGGCAGGCGCAGCACCGGCCGCCCAGCCCGACACGCCGGCAGCGCCGCCGAAGCAGCAGCCTTCTCAGGCGGCGCAGCAGGCGGGCAAGCCTGCGGATCTGCCCGCCGACCCGCTCAAGCACGCGCCCGCAGCCGACCAGCCGCCGGCACAACAGTCCGCCCCACCGGCTGAACAGAAGCCCGCGGCACCTTCGGCCGACACGCCGCACGGTGCGCCGGCCGACGATCCGTCGGCGGCCCATGCCGACGCCCAAAAGAAAGCCGATCAGGTCGCGTCCGATGCAGCGGGAGACGCGAAGGTAGACACAAAGGGAGACGCAAAAGCGGCGCCCGAGGGCAAATCTGCCGAACCCGAAAAGCAGCTCGCCGATTCCCCTGACCCGGCGACCGCGCCACAGCAGCAGGCCGATACGCCCAAGCCCGAGACAACGGAAGAACGCATCGCGCGGCAGACGCAGGCGGCGAAGGAAGCCTATCGGCTCGCGAAAAAGTCGAAATACAAGAGCAAGAAGTTCGATACCGAAGAGGAGTTCATCAAGCGCTATACCGATCCGGACAACCCGAAGATCTTCGATCTGGAGTCGCGACATTGGGTGAACGAAAGCACCGAAGGAAAACCTTCCGAAACGATGGCAAGTACCAAGGGGCTGCTCGGGCAGGCGCGCGAGGACGCCCTCAATGCGGCCATGAGCAAGTTCACCGACATCGATTCCACTTCGACCTTCAAGCCCTACTACGACATGCTCATGGAGGAGCGTCTCGCCACCAAAGCCGATGTGAGGCGCGAATTGCAGGCGCTGCTCGACGGCATCCCGAAGGGGAAGTCATACACGGTCGATACCATCCGCCACAACCTGAAGGCCAAGTTCCGCCAGGAGATCGTCAAGCGGATGTTCGCCAACGCGGAGGGCCAGGCGCTCACGCCGCAGGAGAGCCACGCGGCGATGCGGCGCATGACCAAGGATCTGAACTCCTCGGACAAGGGCAATCTCACCGAGACGTGGATCGACGGCTACCGCAGCCTCGATCCCGACAACCCGAAGGCCGGCGTCGCCGAGCACGTTCAGTTGCCCGCCGAGGGCGCAGCCGCTTCTGAACAGGGCGTGCCGCCCAGGCGGACCACGTCGAAGCATGTGGAAGCCAGCAAGGGCGAGGGCGGCGCGGCGCCCTCGCAAGACCGCGTCCTCGACCGGGTCGAGTTCGATGAGCACAACGTCGGCACCATCAACGAGATCAAGTCCGGCGAAGGCAGGATGAACGAGCACGACCTGAGCCAGCATGCCGACAACATGGCGATGGTCAACAAGATGGGCGGCACGTCGGTCAACGTAGAGGATCAGCCAGTGGCATTGAAGCAAGTGAAGCTCACCTTCACCAGCCCCGAAGGAGCGAGCGCCAATGCCGACTGGATAGGCGACCAGCTGTCGAGAAATGGTAACCTCTCCGTCGAAGTCTTCAACAAGGCCGGCGAGCGGAAGGTATTCACCAAGAGCAACGTCGGCAAGAATGCCAGCGAACTTCTCAAATTCCTGGGACCAGCCAAATGAAATACGCATTGGAGCTGGGCCTTGCGGGCCCGGATCTCACGGCCATCCTCGAAGCCCTTGTCACGCAGGGATTGCCGCGTGCGGGCGACCCCATCAGACTCACCGTCGACGCGTCGCCAAAGAAGCCGGCCGCGGACTGGCTCGCGCGCGGTCTGAAGTGCAAGGTCGAGTTCATGGCCCGATGGGATGACGCCTGGATCAGCTTGGACCGCGACAGAATCGTCAAGCTCTCGATGGACGACTGCGAATTCGACCCCCCCGCGCTGCTGAAGCTGATCGAGACGCTGCCCGTGACGCTCGTCTCGGCCGGCTCGATCCATGGCGAATGGGAGGATGGAAGCCTCGGCGAGCAATACCTCGCACCCGGATTCGGCGACCTGCACTGGTCGCATGGTCCGTTCTGCGCATTCAAGGGAGCGGGGCACGAGCGGCTCGTGTCGCGCCGCTGGCTGGAATACGGGCCCTGGAAGCTGCTGCGGGGAAACGGCGACGTGAGCCTCGTGCAGTTCCACGAACTCGGCGCCGACGCGCAGACTGCCTTGCAGGAGGCGAGGCCGGGGCACGAGCGGATGGGCATCTCGCCGACAGGCGGCTTCGTTCAGCAACCGTTCCCCTATCGATATGGACTGAAGGGGCGCTATCTGCCAGCGCTTCGCAAACTCGACTTCGTGGTGAACGGCAGGCCGGTTCCCGAGCTCGAAATGCTGGAAGCGGCCGCCTCGCGGCACGATCAGATTCTCGGCGCGGAGAAGCGGATCGAATCGGTGGCCTACACTTTTGTCGTCGAAGAGGAAGCCCGTGACCATTTGCACGAACTCTGGCTACATGGCCTGGAATGCTGGGCCATCATCGAAGGAAAGGAAGTGCGGCTCGATGAGGAATACCATCCCGATGCATCGCCACCGGGTTGGGTGAAGCAAGGCGCGTTCTGACCGGCCCCGATAGCGGCGAGCGTTGAGATACGACTACCTTTGGAAACCAAAGGATGCTGCGCTTGCACGACCGGCTGTTGAGGATCGTTCTCTTTCCTTGCAACCGGAGCAGCCATTCGAACCAGCCGCGCCCGACGTAAGCCATTCTCTTTGCGGAGATTGAAACAGCAGACGGTCATCGCGGGCTCGGCTTCAGCTACTCAAAGCGCGCCGGCGGCCCCGGCCAATTCGCGCATGCGAAAGAGATCGCTCCCGTGCTCATCGGCGAAGATCCAAGCGACATCGCTCGACTTCGGGACAAGCTCGCGTGGGCAGGCGCATCAGTAGGCCGCAGTGGCATGGCTGCACAAGCGATCGGCGCGTTCGACGTCGCTCTCCGGGACGTGAAGGCCAAACGCGCGAACCTGTTCCTTGTCAAGCTGCTGGGCGCGCATCGAGACTCGGTGCGTTGCTACAACACCTCGGGCGGTTTCCTTCATACGCCACTCGATCAGTTGCTTACTAACACCGACGCCTCGCGAGAGAAGGGTATCGGCGGGATCAAGCTCAAGGTGGGACAACCCGACTGTGCGATTGATATTTACCGCGTGCAAACGGCGCGCAAGCATTCGGGCGATGTTTTCCCGCTGATGGTAGACGCCAATCAGCAGTGGGACCGGCCTCCGCACAACGCATGTGCCGCACCTTCGAGCAGTTCAACCTTATCTGGATCGAGGAGCCGCTCGATTGCTATGACGCGGAAGGTCACGCTGCACTGGCCGCCCAGTTTGACACGCCGATCGCAACCGGCGAAATGTTGACGAGCGTGTCCAAACATTGGGAGTTCATCCGTCAGCGCGGCGCGGACTATCTAATGCCGGATGCGCCGCATGTCGGCGGCATCACGCCATTTTTGAAGGTCGCGACATTGGCTGATCATGCGCGATTGATGCTGGCGCCGCACTTCGCCATGGAATTGCACGTGCATCTCGCGGCCTGCTATTCCCGTGAACCGTGGGTCGAACATTTCGAATGGCTGGAGCCGCTGTTCAACGAGAAGCTCGAGACACGTGACGGTCGGATGATGGTTCCCACGCGACCGGGCCTAGGGCTCACACTTAGCGACCGTGTAGCAGGCTGGACGGCTCAGGAGGCGGAAGTCGGTGCCCGCGGCTGACTTAAAGGAGTCACTTCCAAACTTCCTCGTCGCTGGCTGTGCGAAAAAAGTGTGAAAGGGAACGGGGCGTTACAGCGGCGCCGGCGTCTGACCGCCCTCATTGATCCGGCTAGATCAGTATGAAAGGTCCGCGGGTGGCGTTGGCTCGGGTGCCGAACTTCGCGCTGCATTTTAAGACCGAGCGCCACTTGACCGAACGTGCATCAAAGAAGGGGAGAATGGCAGCGCTCCACCGCGTGTTTGTAGGTAGCAAAAGTTTGCTGCAGCCGATGCCTGAATCTGTTCCGAAGCGGTCGTTCGCCTTCCGCAAAGCCGAACGACCGCGCCGGGTCGGTTCGGTGCATTCGCCGATGGCCCGGCGGCGGCGAGGTTCCCGCGTTGGTCATTAGGCGGAACCCGGCCATGAAGTGTCACTCGCGCGTACTGTCGTTCGGACATTCAGGCGTCGATTCCAAGCGGAAACCGGCCATTCCGTTATTTCTGAACGGAGCAGCGTTGATGCTCGGCCAATGCGGACGCTCAGTTATCGGCATCGTTGGCGCGAGTAATCATTGCATGGCGCACTTCGGACCCTAAATTGGAGAACGCTACCGCGCACCGTCTGGACGGTGGGCGGGCTGTCTCCTTGTCGGCGAGGCGGACATTGGCTCTTTCGCAGGTGTTTGCCAAAACTTGTTACGGGTTGCCTTTTTATTTGCGTAGTTCAGCGAGCGCGCAGCACGCTGCCACTCATTGGTCTAATGGAAGGTAGGGATTAACTCACCATGAATACGTACTATCTGGTCCAATACTCGTATGGCCTCATGTAGCTCATGTTCGATATACTGTGGCTCTCTACCTGCATCTAATGAATCGGCTATAGCGTCGATTACCGGTTTCGTTATATTGGGTGAAACTTTCGCTAGCCTATGATGCAGATTCGTACGGCGTTGAAACAGCATCCAGTACTCGTATCGGTCTGATACGAACAGAGACAGCCCCTCGTATTGCTCTTTCGGGATATTGAGCGAGTCGGCGATATCTTTAACGTCCTTACCCTTAGACGCCATATCGTCTATCACGGCTGCTAGGTCCTCACTTATAGCATTCAGGAAGGTCTCAATCGTTTGCTCCATTTCAAATCCTTGTTGAGTTAGACCCGCGTCCTCAACTTAATAAGATACTCGGCCGTAGCATGAGAAGGACGGTGGAAAGGGCCACACCAATTCTTGTCGGCTAATCGATGCGAATTACCAACAGGTGCGACTAGTTATAGCTGTATTCAGCCTGAAAAGATAGACATTCCGGTGGCAGTCGTTAAAACAAGGCGTTTCGGCCATGACACCGACAGGCTCCCCTCAGCATAACGGCCAATATCAAAAAAACTGTTGAAATAGGCCACGGGTGGCAAAGGCGACAATATCCCGGATCTGGCCAATTTAGCCATCCATGGGTAGGCTGCGCCTTAATGCCACCGTTCGGCCGTAAGCGGCTATGCACGTCGTTTTGATTACGCTTCGTGCCGCCGACGCCAAGCTGGATCAGTTGCTGACCTCTCGATGATCCGGGTAACGAGTTCGCGATTGCTAGCGGTTCCATAATGAGATCCACATCGGAGCGGTTCAAGTGAATCTCGGCATCCGGATCGAAACGAAGTCGGGGGCTGCCGCTGCTGTAGATGGCAGCAGGCGCGGCCGTGCTCGGTTTCGCGATTCGGCGCGCTATTTGTGGTCGGCCATACATTTGGGCGGCACGCAGGCGAGCCGAACCGTTGACTCATGCCACGGTTATCGTCCGCGGGCTCATTTTTTGGCCGGCGCAAGCATCTGCACAATCGCCAGCCCTGACGGCACCGCACATTCGTTCCGACACACGAACCTTCGCAGCCCTTGACGCGATGCTCGTCGCGCACGCATCCGCGGCCCTTTGCGGTCGACAGAGACGCGCCAGAGCATAGGCTACCGTCACTCCCATCACCAAGCTCAAACGCGGTCCCAAACGAGGGTGCTGGGCGCCACCTTGCTGCAAGCCATCCAGGATACTCGATAGCTCGCCCCATCTTGCTTTCGCGGCAACGCGGGCCGCAGGACAACCTCCACCGCGGCCGGATCACAACCGATACGCCCAATGGATGTGGGAAAGACGGGTTCGCATCCAAACAACGAAATAAACGGAGTTCGCCCGGCGGAAAGGGGCTACAGTGAGCAGACCGTCCTCACAATGAGGACGGTCTTTCAGAGGTAGTTATGCGATTAGATATCAAGAATGCAATTCCCCTCGCGGAAAATGAGGCTGCTTACAGCCGGGATCGTCGGGCGAAGCTTCTCATTCTCAAGACTGCGGACGATAAGAGAGCAGAGCGGAGGAGTATCAGTTTTTCACATATCGATTCAACCGTAAGCAAGTGGCGATTTCCTGCTAAACCGTAAAAAGCCGATCTTGGTGCTTCGTTTTCCCATTCAGCACCGAAGTTGCGACGCCGCCAGGCATCTTTCTGGGGCTTATGACGATCGACGGAAATCACGCGACGCCGGGGCGCATGAATCTTCGGCAGCGGCTTGATTGGCTTTTCGTGACAATCTGCGTGGCCCGCTACCCAATTCACACCGGTGCCGGGGAACTGGCCGTCGCATACATCGCGGCGACCGGTATGCCCTACACCACGCACCGCGGACTACTGCGCTCGCGTCATCTTACGAAAGACCTTGCCGAGCTTCACGAACGCGGGCTGGTAAAGCGCGAAATCGTCGTTTTGCGGCAAGGAGGCAGGATCGCCGTCGTGAACAAGTACGCTCTAACTGCCAAAGGCCGAGATCAAGCAAAAGTCATTATCGCCCGCACCATTTGCGTCGAATTGATTCCGGCTGCTGAAGACGTGTACACGTGACTTTTCAGATCAAAGGCGGCACTAGCCTCGAAGTCCTCGGCGCGCCGGGAAGCCGCATACCGCTGCGCAACGGCCCGTTCACCGAACGATGGGCCTCTCTGGTTGCCGAGATCGCCGGACAAGCCGCGATCGACGTGTTGCTTTTGGCCCAACCGAGTGATCCAGGACGTCCGGGATTCGCGAATGCGGGATAGCGTTCCGGCTCTGTTCGGCCCATGAGCGGCCGGTCGAGGTCGTCGTCCAGTTTGGCTAACGGAGGCCTCGTCCGCCCTCGCTTAATGGCCGTTGTTCGGTAAGCTAATTGCCGCCCGCACTGCCTCAAGCCGCCCAGGAGCGGACCTTCATCTGTTCAGGCAAGAGCGGGGTAGTCGAGATAGCCTTCGGGCCCCTGCGTGAACCACAACACGCCTTTATCGGCCGCCAACGGAGCGCCTGCGCTGAAACGCTGCGGCAAATCTGGATTTGCGATGAACGGTCGGCCGAAGGCGATGGCGTCCGCCTCGTCTCTGGAGATAGCCGCCGCCGCGCGATCGGGACCGTAATCAGAATTCAGGATGGTCACGCCTACGAATGCCTTCCTGATGGCAGGCGCGAAGGGCGGCCGATCGGATGCGCCGAAAGTCCCGTTCATCGGCGGTTCTCGTAGTTCCAGATGCGCGACACCGAGCGCCGATAGTGTCCGCGCCACGGCGACGAACACGGGCCCCGGATCGCTGTAGCGCACACCCTGGTCCGTGCCGTTCGGCGTGAGGCGCACTCCGGTGCGGCCAGCGCCGGCTATCTCGATCACCGCCTGCGTAATTTCCTTCAGCAGCCGGACGCGATTTTCGATGCTGCCGCCGTAGGCATCGTCGCGAAAGTTGGTGCCGTCGCGCAAGAACTCGTCGATCAGATACCCGTTGGCGGCATGCACCTGCACGCCATCGAACCCCGCGCGCATCGCATTTCGCGTCGCGCGGCGAAAATCGTCGAGGAGCGCAGGCACTTCGTCCGTGCGCATGGGTCTGCCCGCGACGTACGGCTGCTTGCCGTATAGGTATGCGCGTGTCCCGGCGCGGTCGTGCCCGACGCTGATAGCGGCTGCACGCCGCCATTGAAGCTGGGATGCACGGTGCGCCCCATGTGCCAGAGCTGCGCGATGATGCGCCCGCCGGCCGCGTGTACCGCGTCGGTGACGCGCAGCCAGCCCGCCACCTGTTCGTCGGACCAGAGGCCGGTCGCGAAGGGCCATCCCAAGCCCTGCTGCGAGATGCCGATCGCCTCGCTGATGATGAGTCCGGCGCTCGCGCGCTGGGCGTAATACTGCGCCATGATCGATGTCGACACGTGATCCCGCGTACCTCGCGCGCGCGTCATCGGCGCCATGAAGATGCGGTTGGGCGCTTCGATATCACCCAGCCGGATAGGGTCGAAAAGCGTGGTCATGTCTTTCTCCGCTGGCTTTGGGGTTACACGAGGCGCGCGCCGCCATCGACGTTGAGCGTGGCTCCGTTCATGAAGCCATTTGTCATCAGGAACACCACGCCGGCGCCGGCTTCGCTGGCGCTGCCGAGACGATGCAGCGGCAGCGTCTTCTCCATGTTTGCGACGACCGCATCGCGCGCGTCGCCGAGCGCCTTGCGCAGGATCGGCGTGTCGATCGGACCGGGCGACAGCGTGTTGACGCGCACAGGCGCGAGTTCGAGCGCGAGGCCGCGCGCGAGCGCTTCCATCGCAGCGGATGCCGCCGCGAGCACTGCGGTGCCGTAGGCGTTCGGACGGTCGGCGAGACTGCCCGAGATGAAGGTGATCGAGCCATCGGCGCTCAAGCGGTCGCCCAGCGCGCGAATGACATGCACGGCGGCCCAGATGCGTTCCTCGAACGCGTTCCGCAGATGCGCGACGTCCGCCTCGCGCACCGTCCCCGCGACGAAGGTGCCGGCCAGCAAGACCAGATGATCCACCTTCGGAATGTCGCTTACCGCCTGATGCAGCGCGTGCGCATCGGTCACGTCGGCTGCACGCCATCCGGCGAAGCCATGTTGCGCGGCGACGTGTTGAGCCGTATCCGCCGATCGGCCTACGACGATGACCTCCGAGCCCGCGCGCTTCGCCTGAAGAGCCGCGTCGAGCCCGATGCCAGACGTTCCGCCGAAGATCAGTGCGGTCTTACCTGCCAATGCGCCGTTGGCGACTTCCTTGGCCTGTGCGTCCTGCGCTTTCGTATTCGCGTTCATGTCCTTCTCCTGTTTGCTTCGCCGGTATGGCGTCGATGGAAGAAGGTTAATTCGCGAAGTCCAGCTTGATAATCAGGCCATAGTTCGCTTTAATGATGCCATCATGGAACAAATCGTCGTCGAAAGGCTGACTGGGCTGATTGCTTTCGCGCGTGCCGCATCGCTTGGCAGCTATACGGCGGCTGCGCGTTCGCTGTCCGTTTCGCCATCGGCAATCAGCAAGAGCATCCAGCGGCTGGAGCAGCATTTCGGACTCAGGCTGTTCAGCCGGACCACGCGCTCGCTGACGCTAACGCCGGAGGGACGAGATCTTCTTGAGCGCACGCAACGCTTATTGCGCGAGGCGGAAGGTATCGAGCAAGGCGTCGCCGCCGCGCGCGCGCAGCCGGCCGGAACGCTCAAAGTAACGGCGCCGTTGCCCGTCGGCGTGAACATCCTTGCGCCCGCGTTGCCCGCATTTTGCCGGCAACATCCGAAAGTGACCGTCGATGTGCGCCTGAGCGATCGATACGTCGATCTGATCGAGGAGGGCGTGGATGTCGCCATTCGCGTCGGCGATCCCGGCGACACGCGGTTGATCGCGCGCCGTCTCGCACCGCATCGGATTTGCGCGTTTGCATCGCCGGAATATCTGCGGGAACGAGGCGTGCCGCAGCATCCCAACGATCTCTTGCAACACGATTGCGTGAACTTCAGATATCAGTCGACGGGCCAGGAGGCCGCGTGGCCATTCGACGTGGGAGGCAAGCTCGTCGAGTTCACGCCTGCGTCGAGCTTAATTATCGACGTCAGCGACGCGATTGCCGCGACGTTGGCGGCCGGCGCCGGTATCGGGATTTCGACGACGTATATCGCGGCGCCATTCGTTCGACGGCACGAACTCGTGCCTGTGCTGCATGAGTTCGCCTACGACAGATTCCATCTGCATGCCGTGTGGCCCGAGAGCCGACGAAGCAATCCGGCGGTGAGAGCGTTTGTCGGATTTTTGCAGGACATCTTTCCGTCTCCCGCGCCCTGGGACGTACTGGTGCAGGCTCACGCTTCCTAGCGCTTGTCGTCGAGGAACACGCGGTCATCGTTTGGATATGCGATCCGTCACACGCTCGTCCCTCGTCGCATGGAATCTTTGCGCCTTGACCGAGCTGCCGAAATTCTCCATCGCAAAGTCGATGAACACACGCGTCTTCCCGGGGTAGAAGCCGCAGCGAAGCGTAGTAAAGGGGAATCATGCCCGCGTCTGAATGCAATTCGGGCAGCAAACGCACGAGCTTGTCGCCGGCCAAATCCGGCAGTACGTTGGGAAGCGCCAGCATCGCGAGACCCAGACCGAGCCTGGCGGCTTGCGCATGGAGGCGGGATCGTTCATCACATGTCGACGATCACCACAAATTGTTACTCGTACGATCTCGGCTATGGTTTTGTGCGCGCAAGCTCCAACCTACTTGAGAGAGACGGAGACCGTGAACGGCCGCTTTAGGAAACCACGGCTGGCCGTTATGGATGGGGGTACGCACTGCCGACTGGCGGCTTCCGGGCAGCGGAATTCCACTGGCCGCTTTCGAGCGATGACTTCAAGGAGCAGACGGACGCAGCCGACCCGTACCTGCCGTTGATGCCCGCGCAGCCGTCATGGCCGCTTACAGATTGTTCCCGACATCCCCGTTGAGTAGGGCCGGCTCAGTAGCCTCACTGGGTAATCGACGCGGTTTCTGCCTCACAGTCGCCGGACAGTGTGTGCTCGGAAAGGGCAGCCGCGTTTCCGCGTCTCTGTCAAGTCTGCAACGACACTCAGTAGAAGGATGCGCTGTTACTCGTCGATCGATCGGCTATATTGTTTTTGGGGCAATATCTCCGTGCCACAGCAATCGCCCGAGAATTAAAAGATGGCAGAGCGTGCTAAGTAACTCGATATTTAACCGGCCATTCAGGCAACGAACAAGCCGAGAGCTTGCCCACCCAGGCAACTGAAGGGGGATTCGGCCGAGGACCCGCGCCGGCGAGCCGAAGTTGCGATAGTAAAGCCGCGATCCGAAACTCAGACAGAAAGTCAACTGACGCGTCTTTGCGAGTGCCGCAGGCTCGCGAAATATCCACCAGGAGCAAAAAATGGCGAAGGTACTGGTTCTGTATTATTCAATGTACGGACACATCGAAACGATGGCCAATGAAGTGGTCGAGGGTGCTCGCTCGGTGTCCGGTACGGAAGTGACGCTCAAGCGGGTGCCTGAAACGATTCCCGATGAACAGGCAAAGGGAATCGGCGTCAAGCTGCACCAGGCTGCGCCAGTCGCGGTCCCCGACGAACTGGCCGACTACGACGCGATTATCTTCGGCACCCCCACCCGCTTCGGCAACATGGCCGGACAGATGCGCACGTTTCTCGACCAAACCGGCGGCCTGTGGATGAAGGGCGCCCTCGTTGGCAAGATCGGCAGCGTATTCGCGTCAACCGGCACCCAGCATGGCGGCCAGGAAACCACGATCACGTCGTTTCACTCCACGCTGCTTCATCAGGGCATGGTGATCGTCGGTGTCCCCTACGCGTGCGCCGGGCTCACGAATATGAACGAGATCACGGGCGGAACGCCGTACGGCGCCACCACGCTCGCCGGAGCTGACGGAAGCCGGCTGCCGTCGCAGAACGAACTCGATATTGCGCGTTATCAGGGAAAGCACGTCGCCGAGCTGGCTGCCAGACTTTTCAAGTGAGATCCTGCCTCAATACAAGGTCAACGCAACTATGCGCTACTTCTCTCTCGAGCAACGCAAGGACGCATTGTTTCTGCTCGCGCGCTTGCTGCTGATGGTTCTGTTCGTCCTTTTCGGATGGCAGAAGCTAGTGGGGTTCTCCGGCACGGTCGCCTATATGGGTTCAGTCGGCGCGCCCGCGCCGACGCTTTCGGCGATCATCGCTGTCGTGATGGAACTCATCGTGGGCATCGCAATCGTCATCGGCTTCTATACCCGCCCACTCGCCTTGCTGCTCGCGCTCTATACGCTAGGCACCGCTTTCATCGGCCATCACTACTGGACCATGACGGGCATGGAGCAGTACGCGAACATGATCAACTTCTACAAAAATCTGAGCATCATAGGAGGGCTCCTGCTTCTCGTCGTCACCGGTCCCGGGCGCTACTCGCTAGACAGGAAGTGACGTGGCGACGCGTCTTTTTCGAAGCCTGATAAGCGGCTAACTCAGGTGAGGAGGTGGATATTCACTGAGGAGATTGCGCTAGTCGATCCGGTTCCGAGTCGTGGCACTTAGTGCTCGCCGCCTTCGCGGGCGAACCTCGGCATCAGCCAACTTGACACCGGCGCCCGCGATGCATAAGCGAGCATTTTCCGAGAGAGTTCCTGCCTCGTTTCCAATGTCTGAGGTAGCTATGCCAGAGTCCTTTAGCACACTCGTCACACTCCTAAAAAGCGCGTGGGCGGTAAGCTTGTTGATCGCTGCGCCCATTGGCGTGTTCGTCGGAATTCTTGTTGGCTTGGCGACGCTGCGCAAATCGAGACTCGAAACCAAGAAGGAGCAAGACGGAGCAACCGACTCGCGGAGTTTTTTGTCAAGGTGGGCCTTGCCGGTAGGAACCAGTCGATTCAGTGGAATCTTTTGGATTGTCGTTATCGTTGTCGCTGTTACGGATGTCGTTGCGACACTCGTATGGGGGATGATTCATGGGCGGTGACTCAAAGGGCACTTCTTGTTTCACCCCGGTCTTGAGGTCTCGGACTCGTACGCCGCCGCTCACCCTTCGTGGAGGACGCTCCAATGCAAAACGCTCAAGGCCCTAAGCCCGCCGCATGGCCCCCTCTCGACTATCGCGCCTGGCGCGACACCGCTGTCACGCTACAGCTTTGGACGCAAATCGTCGGTAAGGTGAGGTTGTCGCTCTCGCCATGGCTCAACCATGGTTGGCATGTGCCGTTATATGTCAACGCGCGCGGCCTCGGCACCTCGGCCATCCATCTTGGCGACGAGTTGCTGGAAATAGACCTCGACTTGTGCGCGCACCGCTTCATCGTGCGCACCTCGAACGGGCCGGAGCGCGGCTTCGCGCTCGAGCCCATGTCGGTGGCGAGCTTCTACCAGCGCAGCATGGCCGAACTAGAAGCAGCCGGCGTGCACGTGGCCATTAACGTGCTGCCCAACGAGGTGGCCGATCCAATTCCTTTTGCCGAGGATGAGTTGCATCATTCCTATGACGCCGTTGCGGTACATACTTTTTGGCGCGCGCTCATCCAGGTTGATAGAGTTTTTCGGACGTTCCGCACGGGCTTTCTTGGCAAGTCCAGTCCTGTCCATTTCTTCTGGGGCAGCTTCGACCTCGCGGTAACGCGTTTTTCTGGACGCCCGGCCCCGGCGCACCCAGGAGGTGTGACCGGTCTGCCCGATGCCATCACGCGCGAGGCATATTCCCACGAGGTCAGCAGCGCCGGGTTCTGGCCCGGCAGCGACGCATATCCAGAGGCTGCCTTCTACTCGTACGCATATCCGGCACCCGAGGGCTTGGCGCAGGCCACGATAGAGCCGCCCGACGCACAGTGGTCGGACGCGTTAGGCGAGTGGCTGCTTCCCTACGATGCGGTGCGCTGCGCCGCCGACCCAGACGCGACCTTGTTGCGCTTCCTCCAAACGACTTACCGCGCCGCAGCGGAGCTTGCGGGATGGGATAGCGATTTGGAATGCGAGATCGGTGCCACGCGCCGACCAAGATGGGTCGAGATGTCATGAGCACATGACAAGTACCGACGGAGCCGCGGCCGGCCAGCGCAATTCGAGGCCCGGTGGGAGGGGTCGGTTCCTGGATTAGTCGATGAAAGCCTGAGCATCATCCCGCGCGTCATAGTCCGCTGGGTGAGTAGAGCCGCCGTCTAGATGACCAAGCTTTGCACCGAACGAACGTCTCTTTATGGGCCGTTAGCCGAGAAGACCGAGACCGAAGCGATGGCCTCAGCATGTCGGGAGCGTAGTTGATCAGTTGATCAGTTGATCCATATAAGGGAAGTTGGGAAGTCGGAATCGTTGGGAAAACTGTATGCTTATGGATCGCTGTGGCACGGTCGGCGGATCGAAGTGTCACCATGGACTGAGGTCATATGCCACCGCGACCCTGATGTCACGCGGCCGTCAGCTGGTCGCGGAGCGGTTGTAGACCTACGCGGCAGTCCGAGAACACAGGCGGCGGTTTTGAAATTGGAAACGCCCAGCCCTATGTTCCCGGCGCGCCGGCCAGTCGGTTCGAGGGCGAACCAGTTGTGCGGTGGCATTCGTGTGGAGGGGCCCGAGAACCTCTAACGCGGGGAAGGCGCAGCGGCGACTTGACGGGCGCTTATCCGTCGCCACGCTGCCCTGCGGTGACTTTGACTTCTGAGCAATTCCGGTTAGGGGCGTCTTGTACCGGCGCGGCTTTGCCTTGCGGCCCAAATATTTTTCTCACAAGATCAGCGACTTTCTGTCTCTTCCCGGAGAGCGCGTTCACCGCCCGTCAAACCGCACATACCACTGCTCGCGGTAGGCGAGGACATCGAGAGCAGCACGAGTCGCCGGCGCGCCGCCTCTCCTTCGAGTTGGATGTGCCGCTGCGTTACGGTTTTCCCCGCCGCCGGTAGCCGACTGGCCGCGGGTCGACGCAGAGATATACACGGAAGCGGTCGCTATCGCTCCGTCGACTTGTGACAGCCGTTCCAAGCAATTGCAAAAGCCTCGCACGGAACCGGACCGGACCCAGAAGAACAGCCGTGCCGACTTACTGTCCGCCGAATGGTTTCTGAACGGTCAGCTTATTGGCCACGGACGTGACGCCGGGAACGCCCCGGGTAATTTCGGCGACTTTGTCGATCTGCGAGGCGTCAACCACCGTGCCGTCGAGCGTGACCGCGCCGCTCTTCGCGACGACGCTGATATCGCCCGCGTTGATGTCCTTACTCTTCGCGATGGCGGCGTAGACCTTCCTGCGCAGCGCCCGATCGGCCCCGCGGATGTTCTTTCCTGTCGTGCTGCCGGAGGCGGCAGCGGCGTTCGAGGCCGCGCCCGCTTCGCTTGCGCCGGGCTGCGCCCAGGCATGCACGGATGCCAGCGCGATCAATACTATGCTAGCGATCCCGAGTGCTCTTGTTGTCGTCATAAAGTGCTCCGTTGTCGTGTACGAAAGATCAGAAGCTGTGGCGGATGCCGATCATGGCCGCGGTGGTCGAACGGTCCTGAGGAACAGGCGCACCGTAGGTGAGCGTTTGGCTCATGTTGCCGTGGTTGTCGACGTAGCCGACCTGTGCATAGGCGAGGGTGCGCTTGGACACGCTATATTCGGCGCCCAAAGCATATTCGGCCGAGTGATTAGCCCCGACGTTCCGGTCATGCAGGTAGTAGAAACCTGATGTGACCTTGAAGACCGGTGTGAACTTGTAGCCCAGGCCTCCTGAGAACATCTCCAGGTTAAATCCCTTGGGCCCGGTGCCGGTTGCGGGATTGCGAGCACGGCTGTAGGACGACGACACGGAAAATGACTCGAAGGTGTATTGCGCGCCCACGTAGTAAAACTGATTGTTGTTCAAGCCCGTCGACGGTGTCGTCACAAGTCCAGCGGCGGTCGTCGTGAACGGGTTGGAGTCGTGTCCGTTGTAGTACACGCCCGCGAGGTTCAGACCGTAGTTCGAATATTGGAGCACGGCCGACTCGCGCGTGCCCCCCTGGAATTGTCCGGGAACGCCGCCGGGCGCGTACTCTAGCGCGAGCGATACACCAAAGAACTTCGGCGAGCGGTAGACAATCGCGTTGTCGTCATACAGCGCACCGACCGAGCCGTTGGTGCTCGTGCCCTGCCAACCCGAGGCCTGGTTCAGACCAAGCCATCCCGTCAAGATACTGCCGAAGTATTGCGCGTTGCGCACGTCGGTGTCGGCCATGGCGTAGATCATCGGCACGATCTGCCGGCCCATATCGAGGGAGCCATACGGGCTCGACACGCCCACAGTCGTCTGTTGAGTGAACATTGAGGTCGCGGTCGGCGTGTCGGCCAAGCCGCTTCTCCCCGTGCCACTGTTGAACGATCCCTGCAGCTTGAAGTTGACCTTGAAGCCGCCGCCAATGTCTTCCGAGCCTTTCAAGCCAAAGATGCTCGAATAGATGCCGCCGTCCTTATATTGGTATACGTGGCCGAGGTTGACCTTGGACTGGAAGTTCGGCGCGTTTGCGCTCTGATACAGCAACCCGGAATCCACGACGCCGTACAGCGTGACTGAGGATTGCGCATGTGCCGAACTGGCGAACACAACAAGCGCCGCGGCGCAACTCCATTTCGTTTTCATATTGTCTCCATGTTTGGTTTTGAAAGTTGTCCGACGGGTCCGGCGCACGTATGGCAAGGTATGTTTATAGGACTACTACTTAGGCGCGTCCGAGGGCGCAAAGCGAACAGGGTGGTCGAGCTGTTCGTCGTTGCAAATGATTGTTGCGCCATCCGGGCCACCCAAGCTTGCGCTCGCAAAAGCGGGGGCTACGTTGCATTACCTCTTCATACTGCGCGGCATGGTTCACTCGTCGCCGGAATCCGTCTGCAACATCAACATGCCCTCGATCTCGTGCACGGGAAACCTGTGCAGGCACAGTCCACCGGCCGTACCTTCGTCCGCCTTCGCGAGGTCAAACTTCAGACCATGGGCGGGACATCGCAATACGGTTCCGTCGATGCAGCCGTTCGCCAACGACGCGCCCTTATGCGGGCACGAATTCTCAATGGCTTGGATCGTTCCTCCGACGTTGAACATGACGACGCTCTTGCCCTTGACGAAGACAAGCTTTCGTTGGCCCGGGGAAAGCTGGGTCGCCAACGCGACCGGCACTAGACGCAGTGTGCTGGCGGAGTGCGATTGGCAGGTCATGCTCGACTTTGCTCTCGCAGCAACTTCTTGTTGATCTTGCCCACGCTGGTTTTCGGGATTTCCCCGACGAAGGCGATGTGATCGGCATCAGGAACCGCGTATTTACTGATTCGCTTGGCATCAACATGCTGCATGAGCCGTTCGCGGATCGCCTCAACGCAAACGCCCATTTCCGCCTCGCGAACGACGAACGCCATGGGCCGTTCTCCCCACTTTTCGTCGCGCACGCCGATCACCGCACATTCCTGTACGCCGGCGACGCCGGTGATCAGGCTCTCGACCTCGATCGATGACACCCATTCGCCACCCGTCTTGATCACGTCCTTGATGCGGTCCACGATCCGGATATACCCGTCGGATGTCACGATTGCGATATCCTGCGTGTGCAGGTAGCCACCGGCCCAAAGCTCTTCGGATGCGTCCGGCTTGCCGACATAGGTCTTGGTGAGAAACGGTGAGCGCAGCACGATTTCACCTTGCTGCTTTCCATCGCGAGCGACGTCCTCCATGTTTTCGTCGACCACTCGGAAGTCGACAAACGGCACCGGGCGGCCCGTTGCACAGCGCATCCGCACTTCGTCCTGTCGGTCCTTCGGTGCGTATCCCGGCGGCAGTTGCGCTAGCGAGACGATGGGGCCGGTCTCCGACATACCATAGGCCGTAAAGACATCCATGCCGCGCTCAAGCGCAGCTTCACACAGCGCGGGCGGCAAGGCGGAGCCCCCAATCATGAGCTTCCAGCCCGTGAGGTCCTGCCCGTGCGCGTCCGCAGCCTGCAGCACCATCTTGAGGATGGTTGGCACGCAGTGGGAGAACGTGACCTTTTCCGACTGGCGCAAAGCGACCAGACGCTCGGGAACATAGCGTCCTGGCAGCACGGTTTTGAGTCCCAGCATGACGGCGATATAAGGCATGCCCCATGCGAGCACGTGAAACATCGGCGTGATCGGCATGTAGACGTCCTCCCGATGCAGCCGCTGGCCTTCGCGGGGGACACACAGGCTCATGGCCGTCCCCATCGCGTGCATGACGATGTCGCGGTGACTGTATGCGACGCCTTTCGGATCGCCGGTCGTGCCCGTCGTGTAAAACGTCGCGGCGCGCGTCCTTTCGTCGAAGTCGGGGAATTCGAAATCCGCCGAAGCGCACGCCATCAGTTCCTCATACTCGCCGGCGAGCGGCAGTGTCGTCGGCCGCATCAGTTCACCGTCGGCAAGCACGACCACCTGGCGCACGAACTTCAAGTCTGCCTCGATCTCCTCCAGCATCGGCACGAACTCCGCATGCACCAGTACGACCTCGGCGCGGGAGTCGTTCAGGGTATAGAGGATTTGTTGGGCCGACAGTCGCACGTTGACGGTGAAAAGCGTCGCACCCATCATCGGGATCGCGAAATAGCTTTCCAGGTAGCGGTGGCTGTCCCAGTCCATCACGGCGACCGTGGAGCCGTTTTGGACGTCCAGGCCGCGTAGCATGGACGCGAGTTGTCCGACGCGCACGCGGAACTGTCGAAAGCTGTAACGCTGTTCACCGCGATAGGTGATTTCCTGATCGCCATGGATGCTCAGCGCATTCAGGAGCAGTTGCTTGACGAGCAGCGGGTAGGTATAAGCCGACGGCGTCGGCGCGATCAGATTGTCTTGCATGGCAGGCTCAGAACGGTTTGCTTCCAACGATTCCTGCGCGCTCCATCTTGCGGAGGCAGGGCGGATAGTCCATGACGGCGTAGTGCTGCGTCGCGCTGTTGTCCCAGATGGCGACGCTGTTTGGCTTCCACCGCCAACGCACCTGGTATTCCGGGATGTAGGCCTGGCTGATCAGATAGCGCAGGAGCTCAGAAGCCCCCGGGTTTGCGTCCTGGCCGTAGCGTACGCGCTCGGGCGTGTGATAGTTCGTGAAGTGGGTGGTGAAGACGTTCACATAGAGAATCTTCTCGCCGGTCTCGGGATGCGTGCGCACCACCGGGTGCTCTGCGTCCGGATATTGTTCCCTGAGTGCGTGACGCCGCTCGATCGGCATGACCGATCCGAACGTTGCTTCGATGCTATGGCGGGCGAGCAGACCAGCGATTTCATCTTTCACGCGCGGTGGGAGCTTCTCGTACGCGAGAACCATGTTGGCCCACATGGTGTCTCCCCCGACCGGTGGGCACTCGATGCATCGCAGTACTGCCCCGAACTGCGGCGCCACGCGCCAGGTCGCATCCGAATGCCAAGCGTTTTCATAGCGGTCATTCGGCTGCTCCGGCGTGCGGTAGATCCGCACGAGACCCGGATGCTCGGGGTCGCTTCCTGCTACCGGATGGTCCTCGAGATCGCCGAAGCGACGGGCGAACGCGACGTGCTCGGTGCGGCTGATTTCCTGGTCGCGCACGAACAGGACGCGATGCTTCAGCAGCGCCGCGCGGATCTCGGCAAAAAGGCCTTCGTCGTGAACGGCGTCGGCTAGGTTCACGCCAGTCAGTTCGGCGCCAAGGGCGTAAGTCAGTTGCTCGATACGCATGATGATGTCCTTCAAGCAACGATGTTTAGATCACAAAAACCGACGAGCCGGTCGTCTTGCGCGACTCCAGATCGCGATGGGCGTTCGCGGCGTCTTCCAGTGCATAACGCTGGTTGATCTCGATGCGGATGCGGCCCGATGCCACGTGGCTAAACAGCTCGCCGGCGAGGTCCGCCTTCTCCGCGGGATCGGCGATGTAGTCGGCCAGCGCCGGACGGGTCAGGTAGGCTGAGCCCTTGAGGGCAAGGATGTGCGGACTGAACGGCGGGATCGGACCCGACGCGGTGCCGACGCACACGACCAGGCCCCGGCGCTTGACTGAGTCGAGCGAAGCGTCGAAGGTGTCCTTGCCGACGCTATCGATCACCACGTTGACGCCGACGCCATCGGTCAACTCGCGCACTCGCGCGGCGACATTCTCATGGCTGTAGTTAATGATGTGATCGCAGCCATGAGCACGTGCCACTTCGGCCTTCGCTTCGCTGGAAACCGTGCCGATGACCTTCAGCCCGAGCAGCTTCGCCCACTGCGACACGATCAGCCCGACGCCGCCCGCAGCGGCGTGCAGCAGAATAGTGTCGCCTTCCTTAAAGGCGTAAATACGGCGCATCAGGTACGCCGAGGTGAGGCCACGCATCGTCATGGCAGCGGCCGTATCACAGGCGATCCCATCGGGCAGCCTGATGAGCGGAGCGGCGGTGATGAGCCGCTCCGTGCAATACGCGCCGAGCGTGTTTGCCGCGCCGGTATAGGTCACACGATCGCCGACCGCCACGTTGGTCACCCCCGGCCCCACTGCTTCCACTACGCCGGCGGCCTCAGTGCCAATGCCCGAGGGCAGCGGAGCCGGATACAGGCCGGTGCGAAAGTAGATGTCTGCAAAGTTGAGGCCAACCGCCTCGTGGCGCAGCCTGACCTGATCCGGCCCGGGTTCGCCGACCGCGACGTCCTCATAACGCAAGACCTCGGGGCCTCCCGTTTCATAAAATCGAACAATCTTTGCCATGCCTTGTCTCCTTCATTCACTGTCTGAGTAGGGGCGCGTCTGCCGTGTGCCGGATCGGCACTTCATAGCGGACGCGCGAACGTTAATTACCGAGCCACCGCGGTGCGATCGGCGGCGAACTGGGCGAACCAACTAAGGCTTTCAGGATTCGCCATGGTGTCTGGATTGGCTACTTGCGCCAGCGGCTCGCCGAGCAGCAGCTTCTTGATGGGCAGTTCCATCTTCTTTCCAGACAACGTGCGTGGAATCGCGGAAACCTGGAACACTTCATTCGGCACGTGTCGGGCGGAGAGCGCAACCTTGATGCGCTGGCGAATGCTTGCAGTGAGCGCAAGCGTCAGCTCGGCACCCGGGCGCAACACGACGAACAACGGCATGTAGGACTCACGGCCCAGGTATTCGAGGTCCACAACCATGCTGTCCAGTACCTCGGGCAAGTCCTCGACGGCTCGGTACAACTCACTGGTTCCCATGCGGATGCCATGGCGATTGATCGTGGCGTCCGAGCGGCCATAAATGATGGCGCCGCCTCGCGGGGTGATGCGCACCCAGTCTCCATGCCGCCAGACATCTGGATACATGTCGAAGTAGCTGTCGCGGTAGCGCGCGTTGTCCTTGTCGTTCCAGAAGCAGAGTGGCATCGACGGCATAGGTGCCGTGCAGACCAACTCACCGACCTCGTCTACCACTGCGTTCCCCGCGTCGTCGAAGGCCTCGACCCGCGCGCCCAGGCAGCGGCACTGCATTTCGCCCAGGTAGACGGGCAGCGTGGGCACGCCTGCTACAAAGCAACCGGCGAAGTCGGTGCCACCTGAGAGTGCATTGATCCAGATCGGGCCGACGCGATCGAGAATCCAGCGGTAACCTTCTGGCGACAGCGGAGAACCGGTCGAGCCGATCGCCCGTAGTTGCGGCAGGTCGGACACGCCGCGGGGCTTGATGGCGGACTTTTCGCAGGCCTGGAAATACGCCGCGCCCGCGCCGAAGAAGCTCACACCCGCGTCACCGATGAATCGCCAGAGCGCATTCATGTCGGGATAGCCGGGATTGCCGTCGAACAGGCATACCGTCGCGCCTGCGAGCAATCCACCGACTTGCAGGTTCCACATGATCCAGCCGGTACTGGCCTGCCAGAAGAAGCGGTCACCCGGATGCAGATCGAGATGGAGCGTGGTGAGCTTGACATGCTCGAGCACGATGCCGCCCTGCGAGTGAACAATGGGCTTCGGCAGGCCGGTCGTACCAGAGGAGTAGACAATCCACAGCGGATGTTCGAACGGCACATGCTCCACCTCGAGCGGCAGCGCGTTATCCGAAATGGATTCAGCCCACATCACGGCGTTGGATAGTCCGTGGCAATCGTCCTGGCCACGCAACGTCGGAACGACGACGACATGCTCGACGCTCGGCAACTGCTCGAGCAGCGTGCACAGTACCGGTAGACGATCGAACTCCTTGCCGCCATACCGGTAGCCGTCGACTGCGATCATGACCTTGGGTTCGATCTGGCGGAAGCGATCCAGCACCGCCAGGTCGCCCATGTCGGGCGCACAGGCCGACCAGATGGCGCCGATGCTTGCCGCGGCGAGAAACGCCACGATCGCGTGCGGGGTGTTGGACAGGTAAGCAGCAACTCTGTCGCCCCGAACCACACCCATGCCGCGCAGCGAGGCGGCCAGGCCCGCAACCTGACGTTCGAGTTCCGCCCAACTCATTTCTCCCGCCTCTCCCGCCTCGTTGCGGAAGACAATGGCCGGGCGTCCTGCCGCCGAGTGTCGAAACACCTGTTCGACGTAGTTCATCTGCACGCCCGGGAACCACGTAGCGCCCGGCATGCTGGCCTCAGCCAGTGCGACCTGGGGCTTCTGGACCGACGGGATGCCCGCCCATTGCCACAGCGCAAGCCAGAAAGCGTCGATCTCGTTGACTGACCACTGCCACAAGGCGTCGTAGTTTGCGAATGACAGGCCGCGCTCTTTTTCGAGCCATTGCATGAATTGCGTGACGCGGGCGTGGTCGATGATGTCTGAAGACGGTGACCAGGCAGGCAACGTCGGCAGTGTATCGGCGCTCAGGGTCGGACTATTGGAAATGCTCATTGCTCGGGTACCGATAAGAGGGTGTTTGCTGTCAAGGCGCATTGCTGCGCGGCTCAGGCCGATACCGTCATCGGTGATCCCGGCGAGGTCGCGGCATCTAGGCGGATATGCTCCACCTTCGCCAGTTCAGACTCATAGGTGCGCATGGCGAGCAAAAAACACAGCGCCGAGAGCAAACCGAAAGCGGGCACAACTGCGAGCGCTGCCTGCAGGCCGAAAGCGTCTGACAGCAGGCCGCCAACGAAGGGACCGACAGCAAGGCCGAACAGATTCTGGAACAGCGCCAGAATGGCGGCTCCGGTGGAACGGACACCCGGATGAATCACGTTGAGCACCACGGTGGCGGTAGGCGCCACCGTGCACATCATCAGGAAACCACCCAGCGCGATCAGCAGGAACTGCAGGTTCGCGGGCATGGTGCCGCCAAAGGCCGTCACAAAGACCAGCAGCGTTGCCGTGCACAGAATGGCCATCATCACGAGTTTGTTGCGCGGCCGGCGTACGGCAACAGCATCCGCCGCCACACCCCAGATAACCGAACCCACGGCACCGCACAGCACGATCACCGCGGCCAGCATCCCTGCGTGCTCCGGAGCGGCGCCGTGGTAACGGTGAAAGTAGCTGGGAAGCCACGACCAGATCATCGACACGACGACGAGTTGAAGCGCGGCGCCGAGGCAGGTCCACCATACGGCGGGCGAGCCAGCCAGCGTCGAGACGATCTGCCGCGCAAAGCTCTGCACAGAGTGCCGTGTCTTGTCCATGCGGGGGGCGAGTTCCACCGTCTTATAGTCCGGCACGAGCAGGTACAGAAACGCGAGGACGAGGCCCGGGACGCCGACGACACCGAATGCCGCTTTCCAGCCCCAATGCGACGCGACAACACCACCCAACATCACGCCCAGCACGGAACCGAGCGAGGCCGCCGCGAAAAAGGCGCCCAGCAGCGTGGTGCGCAGCCGCTTCGGAAACAGGCTGGCAATCAGGGCGCCGCCCACCGAGCCGTAGCCCGTCTCGCCAAGACCAACGATGGCGCGTGCTGCGAAGAGCTGTCCGAAACTGCGCGCGAACATGCAGGAGATTGTCGCCAGGCTCCACACCGTTGCCATTACGAAGATGCTTTTGACCCGGCTGAAGCGGTCAGCCATCAGCGCGACAGGAAGGCCGCCCGCGGCCACGACGATGGAGATGATTGACACCAGGCTGCCCAGTTGCATGTCCGACAGACCCCAGGCGGTTTTCAAGTGCGGAAACAGCGACACGATGACCTGACGGTCGATGTAGTCGAACAACATGAGCGCGAAAGTCATTGCGAAGGCGAACCACGCCTGACGCCGACTGACGAGGTAGCCGTCGCGCTCGTCCGAGCGCGGCGCAGCGGAATGCAAGTCCATCATTGATGTCTCCGAGCCGAGGCTCTTTCATGGAGAACCTCTTTCTATTTAGCGGCCTCCTGGAGAGACCGGGAAATCGCTGCTTCGCAAGGGCTGCGAAGCAACGACGTAGCCAGGCGGCGAACGTACGATCTTGTACTCAAGCAGCGCGCAGCGGAACACCTCGGGCGCCGGGCTGGCGGTTCGGTGCCATGCCGTTCGCTGCCAGCGTCTCGTCAACGCCGTCGTACCAGGTACCGATGCGGTAGATCTCGCGGGCTTCCTTGCCGGTGGCGATTTCACGGCCGAGCTCATGGGCGACACGCACGCACTGCCGGATCTGCTGCACGGACGTCATGCGATTGCCGTGCTGATCGGTGAGGGTGTCTTCAGTGCCGACGCGCGGATGGAACCCCATTGCCATGGACATCATGTTGAGCGGCAGCACGTTATGTAAAAGAGACTCTGAGGTGACGCAGACGCCATCGGCTGCGCGCTGCAGGAGATACATGAAGTTGTAGGGATTGGGGCCGTCGGCGCCGCCGGCGATGCCAATCCAGGTCAGGTTGACCGGGCCTTTGTAGATGCCGCGGCGGATCATGCGTTCGATCGTGTCGTAGGAGTGCACGCCCGCGAGTTGGAAGTGCGGCTGGATACCCGCAGCCTGCAGGCGTCGCAGATGCTCTTCAACCCAGCCCGGACCTGCGGGGACAGTCATCTCGCGATAGGCTTGCTGCAATACCGGTTCAGCGAGCGAGGTACCCGCCACGGCCTCCGGCGTCATCAACTCCATGATGTTCATCTGCGTGGTGTTGATCGCGATCGTTACCTGGTCAGGCTTCGGGTCCAGCTCGGCAAGCATATGGCGCGTGTCATCGGACAGCCACGTCGCGGCCTGGCCTTCATCTTCCGGCGCGAAGGAGATGGAGCCGCCGACCTGGATGATCATGTCGGGCACCGCCTTGCGCACGCCGGCGATCAATTCGTTGAACTTGGACAAGCGCTTCGATCCCTTGCCGTCGAGTTCGCGCACGTGCAGGTGCAGCACTCTCGCTCCGGCTTCATAGCAATCGACGGCCTTTTGAATCTGCTCGTCCATCGTGACCGCAATGTCCTCCGGGAAGTCGGACGGCATCCACTCGGGGGCGTAGGGGGCGACGGTGATAACAACCTTCTGCTGGTTTTGGGGATGAAGCGAGTCGTCGAGAAATTGCATGGAAAGGGCTCCTGGGTGTTGAGCACCGATGCCGGCGTGCCGTTCGGTGTATGGCTACACTGTAGGCCGGCCTTGCGATAGACTTTTTCGTTACGGCGCCAATCATTTTCGTTTTGGTGCCACTAGGTGGAAGTACCAATCGCGCGCTCAAACGGCCGTGCAGTGCGGGCTGCCGCGTCGAGGAGATCGAAAAATGGCAGAGCCGATGGTCCGTGCGAGGGCGTTAAGCGGCTACCTGCAGGTCGCGCGGCGGCACGGGCTGATGCCCCTGGAACTGCTGAGGCAGGTGGGGCTCGATGCCGTCGTCCTGCCCAATCTGGAACAACGCATTCCCATTACAGCGGTTTGCCAGCTGCTGGAAAGTGCCGCCTCGAGTGCGAAGTGCCCGACCTTTGGGCTAGAGATGGCCGACACGCGCCAACCACTTGATTTCGGCATGCTCGAGCTGATGCTTTCGCACAAGCGCACCCTGCGCGAGGTCCTACTGGCGGCGATTCAGTATCGCCATCTGCTTAACGAGGCGCTGGCTATTCATGTGGAAGCAGGCGGGAGCACGGTCGTGATCCGCGAAGAGATCATTGCCGAGCAGGGGATTACGACGCACCAGGCCACTGAACTCGCCATGGGCGTGCTGGCCCGCAGTTGTGTCGCCGTCCTCGGGGAACACTGGCAGCCAAGGGGCGTCTACTTCTCCCATCCTGCGCCGGCGAGCATCAGTTATCACCGGCGTTTTTTCGGATGCCCGATCACGTTCAACAGCGACTTCAACGGCATTGTCTGCGCCGCTGAGGATCTCGATCGCCCGAATCCGAACGCGGATCTGGAACTCGTGAGGTATGCGGAGAGCCTTGCTAACCCTCTTAATGTTTCAGGGCCAAACTCGATTGTGCTGGATGTGCGCAAGACCATCTACCTGCTGCTGCCCATCGACCAGGCTGCTGTCGATCAAGTTGCAAACCACCTTCACCTGAGCGTACGCACCATGCAGCGCCAGCTCGGAACGGCAGGTACCAATTTCTCCGATCTCGTCGAGGAAGTTCGCCGGGAACTCGCAGCGCGCTATCTAAGCAATCGCCGTTACCCGATCGGGCAGGTGGCAATGCTGCTCGGTTATCCCAGACAGTCCACCTTCACGCAATGGTTCACGGCGCGGTTTGGCACATCACCTCGCGCATGGCGGAATAAGCAGTTAGAGAAATGACAAGTGCAGGCGGTTTGCGCGCTGCGGGTGTGCCGACCGCCTCCAACACCTCGAAAGCGAGACTCTTCGAGTCAACGGTTCACGTCCGCCCCTGCGGCCTTTTCTCCAATACGGTTGGCTCTGCAGATGACTTTCTGATATCCAGCGTGACGTCCACCGACACTCCGTCGTCCCGCGCGTCGGTGACGCTGTTGGCAAGATTTATCAATAGATCGTCAAACTTGGATAGTCGATTCTGTCGTCTGCTCCGATAGCATGTCCTCAATCGTTGCTCACGTTGCTGTTCGCAATCCGGCAGGGTGGAATCTGGCTTTGAGGTCGGGCCGCGAGGGCACGAAGTACACCATTGCTATGACTGTTTCCGAGTAGGAGATTTTTGTGAGAGTTCTTGTCGCCGTAAAGCGAGTGATTGATTACAACGTGAAGGTCCGTGTGAAGTCGGACAACACGGGAGTCGATATCGCCAACGTGAAGATGTCGATGAATCCGTTCGACGAGATTGCCGTGGAAGAGGCGATGCGTCTGAAGGAAACGGGTGTTGTGACGGAGGTGGTTGCGGTTTCTTGCGGTGTCGCGCTATGTCAGGAGACGTTGCGCACGGCGCTGGCCATTGGTGCGGATCGCGCGATTCTCGTCGAATCCGTGGATGAATTGCAGCCGCTGGCGATCGCGAAGCTTTTGAAGGCGCTGGTTGATCAGGAAAAGCCCGATCTCGTGATTCTCGGCAAGCAGGCCATCGATGACGACTCGAATCAGACCGGTCAGATGCTTGCCGCGTTGGCGGGTTTGCCGCAGGCGACGTTCGCGTCGAAGGTCGTGATCGCCGATGGCAAGGCAACTGTGTCGCGCGAAGTCGATGGCGGCTCGGAAACGCTCTCGCTGAAGCTCCCGGCAGTCGTGACGACCGACCTGCGCCTGAACGAGCCGCGCTACGTGACGCTGCCGAACATCATGAAGGCGAAGAAGAAGCCGCTGACGACCGTGAAGCCGGCCGATCTAGGCGTCGATGTCGCGCCGCGTCTGAAGACGCTGAAAGTCAGCGAGCCGCCGAAGCGCAGCGCCGGCATCACCGTGCCGGACGTGAAGACGCTGGTGGAAAAACTGAAAACCGAAGCGAAGGTGATCTGAACATGGCTATTCTTGTAATCGCAGAACACGATAACGCGTCGATCAAGGCAGCGACGCTCAATACGGTTGCAGCGGCGGCTGAGGTCGGAAAATTCGTTGGCGGCGACATTCACGTGCTAGTGGCAGGTTCGAACGCGCAAGGCGCGGCGGATGCAGCGGCGAAGATCGCGGGCGTGGCCAAAGTGCTGCTCGCCGATGCGCCCCAACTCGCCGATGGCCTCGCGGAAAACGTCGAAGCTACGGTGCTGGCGCTTGTGCAAGACCCGGCGAAGGATTATTCGCACATTCTGGCGCCGGCGACGGCTTACGGCAAAAACATCGCGCCGCGCATCGCCGCGCATCTCGACGTCGCGCAGATCAGCGACATCACCGCCGTCGATAGCGCCGACACGTTCGAGCGCCCGATCTACGCGGGCAACGCAATCGCGATCGTGCAGTCGATCGATCCGATCAAGGTCATCACGGTGCGTGCGACGGGTTTCGATCCGGTCGCGGTGGAAGGCGGCAACGCAGCGGTCGAAAAGATCGAAGCCGCGGCGGACGCAGGCATTTCGCGGTTCGTGAGCCGCGAAGTCACGAAGCTCGATCGTCCGGAGCTGACGAGCGCGCACATCATCGTGTCGGGTGGCCGTGGCTTGGGCAGCGGCGAGAACTACACGAAGACGCTGGAGCCGCTGGCGGACAAGCTCGGTGCGGCGCTGGGCGCATCGCGCGCGGCAGTCGATGCGGGCTATGTCCCGAACGATTTCCAGGTCGGTCAAACCGGCAAGATCGTCGCGCCGCAACTCTATGTGGCCGTCGGCATCTCCGGCGCGATTCAGCACCTCGCTGGCATGAAGGACTCGAAGGTCATCGTCGCAATCAACAAGGATCCGGAAGCACCGATCTTCAGCGTCGCTGACTACGGCGTCGTTGGCGATCTGTTCGCCGTTGTACCGGAATTTGAGCAAGCACTGGGCTAACCCAACCAGCGGTTGGCGCGAGTTCCACAATCTACCGCGGATAACGAAGCAACACGACGCCGCCCCAAGCAACTGAAATCATCATGAATGAACTTAACGGATTCGATTTTGAAGACTTGCGACTCGGCATGAGCGCCAATTTCGCAAAGACCATCACTGAAGCGGACATCCTGCTGTTCGCTGGCGCGTCAGGAGACATCAACGCAGTCCACATCAATGAGCAGTTCGCGCAGACGACGCCCTTCAAAGGTCGCATCGCTCACGGAATGTTGACCGCGAGCATCATCTCCGCGGACGATCGCAGGTCGGCTGCCTGGACCGGGCACCATCTACCTCGGTCAAAACCTGCGCTTCAAGGCGCCTGTCCGACCTGGCGATACCGTGCAAGCGGAAGTGACTGTCAAGGAACTGATTCACGACAAGCGCCGCGTGGTGCTGTCTACCGTTTGCACGGTCGGCGGCAAGGTCGTGATCGAAGGCGACGCGATCGTCATGCCGACTTCGTGCGACGATCGCCCCAAGGCATGCGCGGTCTCCGCTGCCAGCAACGGGTAACAGCGAGGAGTGCAATGAGAATGCCATTCAGTATGCCGCATGAGTTCGCGATGGGATGGGCCCGGGCCGGACTTGATTTTTGGCGCGCTTCGCCCGCAATGAACCGTTTTGGAACGACGATGCTTGCCCCTAACGATCGGGGCAGCATCCCCGGGTCGTCCGGCGCGCAAAGCATCCTGATGCGGGCCGGCACCCAGTACGTGCAACAGCAAACGGAACTTTGGAGCAGCGCCATCGAAGGGATGATTGGCGCTCGGCCGGGATTGAAGTCGGTGGCCGAGCCCGAGCACGGCGATCGGAGATTTCATGGCGAGGAGTGGTCCGACAACGGCTGGTATAGCCTATTGAAACAGAGCTATTTGCTCAACGCCCGGATGCTCGGAGATCTCGTCGAGGGAAGCGCGCTCAATGACAAGGACAAGCAAAAACTGCGCTTTTTCATGCGTCAGTTTCTCGACCTTGCCAGCCCAGCGAATTTCGCAGCGACCAATCCGGAGGCCATCCGCGAAGCGGTTGAATCGAGGGGATTGAGTCTGCTCGCAGGCCTTACGCATCTGCTCGAAGATCTGAAGGATGGCGCCATCTCGATCACCGACCAAAGCGCATTCGAAGTAGGCCGCAGCGTCGCCACATCAAGCGGCGCCGTGGTCTATGAGAATGAACTGTTCCAACTGATCCAGTACGCGCCGTTGACGCCCGAGGTCGCACGGCGTCCGCTGGTGATCGTTCCTCCGTGTATCAACAAGCTCTACATCCTGGACCTCCAGCCCGAGAATTCCTTTGTGCGCTTCGCAAGCGAGCAGGGGCTTACAGTGTTTATCGTGTCATGGCGCAATGCCCAACAGGACCTGGCGCACACCGACTGGGACGCATACCTTGAGCACGGTGATGAAGACGATCGAGGTCGCTCGTACCATCATTAACGCCGACAAGGTCAATGCCTTGGGATGGTGTGTCGGCGGGACCATGCTTTCGTCGGCGCTTGCGGTCATGCGGGCGAACGGTGAAGATCCCGTGGCGAGCCTGACGCTGTTGACGGCGCTGCTCGACTTCAGCGAACCGGGCGATCTGGGTGTGTTTATCGACGAACTCGGCGTTTCGATGCGAGAACAGACCATCGGTCGCGGCGGCCTTTACCCTGGGCGAGAGCTCGGCTTCGTGTTCCAGGCGTTGCGTGCCAACGATCTGATCTGGCCGTACGTCGTCAATAACTACCTGAAAGGCAAAACCGCGGCCGCTTTCGATCTGCTGTACTGGAACTCGGACACGACCAACCTGCCCGGGCCGATGTATAGCTTCTACCTGCGCAACATGTATCTCGAGAACAACCTGTGCGTGCCAAACAAGCTTGAGCTTTGTGGCAAGGCCGTTGATCTTGGAAAGGTCGATATGCCAAGCTATTTGCTGGCAACGGAAGAAGACCACATCGTGCCGTGGCGATCCGCCTACCAATCCACGCAATTGTTGGGCGGCGAAACGGAGTTTGTGCTGGGGGCAAGTGGCCATATCGCGGGTGTGATCAATCCGGCCGCAAAGAGCAAACGCAGCTACTGGACGAACGATGCGTGCGGCGAGACCGCGGACGAATGGTTCGCGACCGCTGCCCAGCAGCGCGGCAGTTGGTGGAATCACTGGATCGCCTGGGTCAAGCGGCACTCGGGTGAACAAGTAGAGGCGCGCACGACGTTGGGCAATACCCAGTTCAGAGCGATCGAATCCGCACCGGGGCGGTATGTGAAAGCGCGGTTCCAATGATTCTGGAGGGACGCGAGGGTCCCATGCTTGACCCGTGCATGGCATGGCGGGACGCTTCCCGTCGCCGTGATGCGACGGGAAGGGTATGCTGAAGGGTCTTCGCCTCTTGCAACCACGTCATGCACGCTCCAGGCGCAACAGTACCGATGTCGCTCGTCCAAGGCTTCCTGGACAGCGTCGCGACGCAGGCGAACATTGTCGAGAGGCACCTCGCGTCCGCGAACATCCCTGCGGCGCTTTTGGACCAGCCCGGGGCACGCGTCACAGAGGAACAGTTCTCGACCTTATACCGCGCGCTTGCAATTGAACTCGACGATGAAATGCCTGGGGTTTTCTCACGACCTCTGCGCAGCGGTACGCTCAAGTTTCTGTGTCTCAGCCTGCTGGACGCAGCCAATCTCGAAACTGCGATGCACCGTTTCGGGCAGTACTTTCACATCGTGCTGGACGACTTTCGTTTCGAGTCGCGCCGCAGCGAGCTCGTCGGCAGCCTTGTGTTGCATCCGGGAGTCACCGGCACGCCAGCCAGCGTGCTCGGACAGGAACTGATGCTCAAACTGGCGCACGGTGTGGCGTCCTGGCTCATCGGCCAGCGCATCCCATTGCTGCAGGTGCAGTTCGCGTTTGACCGTCCGCCTCACGCGCTCGAATACCTCTATCTCTTTCCCGGCCCCGCGAAATTCGATTGTGGGCAAACCTCGATGCAGTTCAGCACCACGTACTTCGACATGCCCGTGCGCCAGCGCAAGGCGAACTTGCGCAGATTTCTTGCGCGCGCGCCGGAAGACTGGATATTCGTGTCATTCAGCGAGCAATTTTTCAGTCATCGCGTGCGTGAATATCTGGCCTCGCGTCTCCCCGACATACCGACCATCGAAGAAGCGGCGACAGGTTTGCACTGCTCAGTGCGAACCCTGTGCCGGCACCTTGCGGCCGAAAACACGGCATTTCAGGTGCTCAAGGACGAACTGCGCCGCGACATCGCGATCCAGCGCCTGACAGGCACCCGTGACGCAATCGCCGCCATTGCGGGGGACGTCGGCTTCGCCGATCCAAGCGCGTTCCACAGGGCGTTCCGTCACTGGACGGGCAGCACGCCGGCAGCGTATCGCCGCGGTGGCTGATTTCGTCCAATCTGTGCGGCGTCGACCCATATCGATGGGTCGCTGAGGCTGCGCGATCCGCCCCGGCGTGGCCAGGGATGTCAAGAGGTCGTCCAGTTTGGACAGCCGGTTTGCGACTGCCCGAGGATACGATTGACTCATACATTGTCCCTGCCGCCTGAAGGCGAGACGGGGCCACTCTTTACATGACTATCTGATTGGACGTATCGCAATGAGCTACTCGGCACCTCTCAAAGATATGCTGTTTGCAATGACGGAACTCGCTGGAATCGACCGTCTGTCGGGATTGCCCGGCTTCGAGGAAGCGACTGTCGACACCGCGCAGGCGGTTCTCGAAGAGGCCGCGCGGCTTCACGAAGACGTGCTCGCGCCGCTGAACTTCGAAGGTGACAAGAGCCCGAGCACCTGGAAGGATGGCGCAGTGACTGTCACGTCGGGTTTCAAGGACGCGTTTCACCAGTTCGCCGAAGGCGGCTGGCAGGGTTTGCAACATCCGTCCGAATACGGCGGACAGGGCTTGCCCAAGCTGTTCGCGACGCCCTGCATCGAGATGTTAAACGCCGCGAATCTTTCGCTTGGACTGTGCCCGCTGCTTACCGACGGCGCGATCGAGGCTCTCCTGACGGCAGGCAGTGAAGCGCAGAAGCAGCGCTATGTACCGAAACTCATCTCAGGCGTTTGGACCGGCACGATGAATCTCACGGAGCCGCAGGCAGGTTCCGATCTCGCACTCGTGCGCACGCGCGCCGAGCCGCAGGGCGACGGCTCATTCCGGATCTTCGGCACGAAGATCTTCATCACATGGGGCGAGCACGACATGACCGAAAACATCGTGCATCTCGTGCTCGCACGCACACCCAATGCCCCGGAAGGCGTTAAAGGCATCTCCCTTTTCATCGTGCCGAAATTCCTCGTAAATGACGACGGGTCGCTGGGCGAGCGCAACGACGTGCACTGCGTGTCGATTGAGCACAAGCTCGGTATCAAGGCGAGCCCGACAGCGGTACTCCAGTTCGGCGATCACGGCGGTGCAATCGGCCATCTGGTCGGCGAAGAGAATTGCGGGCTGGAATACATGTTCATCATGATGAACGCAGCTCGCTTCGCCGTGGGCGTGCAGGGCGTAAGCATGGCGGACCGCGCGTACCAGAAGGCCGTCGTGTACGCGAAAGAGCGGGTGCAAAGTCGGCCCGTCGATGGTTCCGCAAAGCAGGCCGTGACGATCATTCAGCATCCCGACGTGCGCCGGATGCTCTCAACCATGCGCGGACTGACCGAAGGCGCACGCTCGCTCGCTTATGTAGCCGCCGCCCATTGCGACCTTGCGCATCGTCATCCTGATTCGGCGCAGCGCGCCGAACACCAAGCTATGTACGAGTTCCTGGTGCCGATCGTGAAGGGCTGGAGCACGGAAATGTCGCTCGAGGTGACGAGTCTGGGCGTGCAGGTGCATGGCGGCATGGGCTTCGTCGAGGAAACCGGTGCGGCCCAGTACTATCGCGACGCGCGCATTTTGCCGATTTACGAAGGCACGACAGCGATCCAGGCCAACGATCTCGTCGGCCGCAAGACCCTGCGCGACGGCGGTCGGGTGGCGGCATCGGTCCTGATCCAAGTCGACGAAACATTGTCCGCGTTGCGCTCGCATGCCTCCTATCGTTCGAGCGCGGCCTTTCAAGCGATGCACCGGCATCTTTCTGCCGGCCGCGATGCGTTGGACAGCGCGGTGCGCTTCGTCCTCGAGCACGGCAAAAGCGATCCCAATGCGGTGTTCGCGGGCAGCGTCTCCTACCTGATGCTTGCAGGCGTCGTCCTGTCGGGTTGGCAGCTGGCACGCTCGCTTCTCATCGCGACCGACAAGCGCTCGGAGGATCCGGCCTTTCATGACGCGAAGATCGCGACCGCGCACGGCTATGCGACGCAAGTTCTGCCGCGTGCAGTTGCGTTCGAAGCGGCGATTGCCGGCGCGCGCGATGGCGAAGGCGTGCTCGCGATGCACGAACACGATTTCTGATCCGAAAGTGTCGCGACATGGCAGCAGCAAACGTCACTGAGCAGTACGGCCCGCGCGAGACGATGGAATACGACGTGGTTATCGTCGGCGGCGGTCCGGCAGGTCTCGCGGCCGCGATTCGCCTCAAGCAGCGCGCGGCGGAAGAAGGCGCTGACGTCAGCGTCTGCGTGCTTGAAAAGGGTGCGGAACCCGGCGGCCATATCCTCTCGGGCGCGGTAATGGATCCGCGCGCCTTGACCGAACTGATCCCCGACTGGAAGGAACGAGGCGCCCCGTTGAACGTGCCGGTCACCGAAGATCGCTTTCTCTTCTTGACCGCAACGGCCGCACGCGCCGTGCCGGGCTGGGCACTGCCGGAGAACTTCAAAAACCACGGCAACTATGTGATCAGCCTCGCCAACGTCACGCGGTGGCTTGGACAGCAAGCCGAGACGCTCGGCGTGGAGATCTTCCCGGGCTTTCCAGCAGCCGAAGTGCTTTATCACGACGATGGGGCGGTGAAGGGCGTCGCCACGGGCAACATGGGCATCGGCAAGGACGGGCGAGCCAACCGGCAATTTCCAGCCCGGCATGGAGCTGCATGCGAAGTACACCCTATTGTGCGAAGGAGCGCGCGGTCACTTGGGGCGTCAGCTTTCGGACCGGTTCGGGCTGCATGACGGCGCCGATCCGCAGGTTTATGGCCTCGGCATCAAGGAGCTGTGGGAGATCGGCCCTTCAAAGCACAAACCCGGTCTCGTGATTCATACCGCCGGCTGGCCGCTCGATACACAGACTTACGGCGGCTCGTTTCTCTATCACACCGACATCAATCAGGTGATGGTCGGCTTCGTGGTCGGTCTCGGTTATACGAATCCGTACCTTTCGCCTTTCGAGGAATTTCAGCGTTACAAGACGCATCCGGCGATCCGGCGTTTCCTGGAAGGCGGCAAGCGCGTTTCATACGGCGCACGTGCGATCACCGCGGGCGGGCTGATGTCGCTGCCGAAGCTCGTGTTTCCGGGCGGCGCCCTGGCTGGCGATGACGCAGGGTTTCTCAACGCATCGCGCATCAAGGGCTCGCACGCTGCGATCAAAACCGGCATGCTCGCCGCCGATGCCGCGTTGGACGCGCTGCGCGCGGGCCGCCAAAGCGATGAACTCACCGTATATCCGCAAGCGTTCAAGCGGTCCTGGCTTTATACCGAATTGCAGAAGGCGCGCAATTTCAAGCAGTGGATGAGCAAGGGCCTGGTCACGGGAACGTTCATGGTCGGCATCGAGCAGAAGCTGCTGCGCGGTAACGTGCCGTGGACGCTGCATCATCGGCACCGCGATCACGAGACGCTCAAGCCTGCGTCGCAGTCCAAGCCGATCGACTACTGCCTGCACTGCAAGACCTGCGACATCAAGGATCCGTCGCAGAACATCGTGTGGCTCACGCCCGAGGGCGGGGGCGGCCCAAACTATCCGAATATGTAACCACCAGCACTGTACCCCGTGAAGGCAGCTGCCTTGGCCGGTCAAAGCTAGAGAGGAAAGTGAAATGCAGAGAGAAGTCGTCGTTGTGAGCGGTGTGCGCACCGCGATCGGCAAGTTCGGCGGCAGCCTGAAGGCGCTGCCACCGACAGAGCTCGGCACGATCGTCGCGCGTGAAGCACTCGGCCGGGCGGGCGTGCAAGGAGACGAAGTCGGACATGTCGTGTTCGGCAATGTCATCGCCACCGAACCTCGCGATCTCTACCTCGCACGCGTTGCTGCAATGGACGCGGGTGTCAGCGAGAAGACGCCTGCGTTCACGGTGAATCGCCTTTGCGGATCGGGATTGCAGGCCATTATTTCGGCTGCACAGACGGTTCTTCTTGGCGATGCGGATATCGTCATCGGCGGGGGCGCGGAAAACATGAGCCGCGCGCCGTATCTCTCGGCCGATGCCCGCTTCGGCACGCGTATGGGGGATGGCCGCCTGTTGGACATGATGCTCGGCGCATTGCACGACCCGTTCCACTCGATGCATATGGGCATGACAGCTGAAAACGTCGCGAGCAAGTATGGAATCACGCGCGAACAGCAGGATGCGCTGGCCGTCGAGTCGCACCGTCGCGCCGAGCATGCGATCGCACAAGGACGGTTCCGGGAACAGATCGTTCGGCTGGAACGCCGGGTCAAGGGGCAGTCGGCAGTGTTCGATACCGACGAGCATGTGCGCACGGAACTCGATGCTGGCGAAATTGCCGGACTGCGTCCCGCGTTTCAGCTCGATGGTGGCACGGTGACGGCCGGCAACGCTTCGGGCATCAACGACGGCGCAGCGGCGCTCGTGATGATGGAGCACATGACGGCCGAGCAGCGCGGCCTGGAACCGCTCGCACGTCTCGTGTCGTATGCGCATGCCGGCGTAGCCCCGCGCTATATGGGCATCGGTCCCGTGCCGGCCACGCGTGCAGCGCTGCAGCGCGCGGGTTACGTGTGTCGGACCTGGATGTCGTCGAGTCGAACGAGGCATTTGCCGCACAGGCCTGCGCGGTAACGCAATTGCTCGAACTCGATCCGGCCAAGGTGAATCCGAACGGCTCCGGGATTTCGCTCGGTCATCCGATCGGTGCAACCGGCGCGGTGATCACCGTCAAGGCTTTGTATGAGCTCCAGCGTGTCAATGGTCGATATGCGCTTGTCACGATGTGCATCGGAGGCGGGCAGGGCATTGCAGCGGTTTTCGAAAATCTGCGGCGCGGTTAAGCCAAGGCTCAAGTTAACAGACAAGCGCGTCATTCGAGACGATGACTTGTGGCCTATCTCTATCCCCGGTACGCGACAACTGACCGGGACGTTTCGAAATTAAGTGTCCTCTTGCGAAAGGCGGGGCCGCCGTGTGGGTTCGAGCAGGCGAATTCAATTGGAAAGGTAAATCATGAAACACGATTCAAAGGAAAAGTACGCATCCCGACAGGGCAGCGAGCAGTTCAATCACGCGCAAAGTCATCACACTGTTGGCTGCGAGAAGACGCGCCGGTGTACCGACCGAAACTGGGCGTGGACGACGACAGGCAGCCAGTATGATTGGATGGATTCGCACGCGCCGTCTGGACAATTCGATTAACCGGTGACGATTGCCCCATCTCGTTTCTGCTCTATAACGCCGGCACGCAACATGCTCAACCAGCCAGACACACAAGACTGGCGAAATCCTCATGCGAATCAAGCTGAAACCGCTCGGCGAAAAGGTGAGGTGATGGTCATCACGGGAGCGATGGGCGGAATCGGCCTCGTCACCGCACGAATAACCCGTTAAGAGATACCGATGCGAAAGGCGATACTGCATTGCGCCGTAGTGTCCCAGCGCGATGCGTAGGGCGGCGGCACGTCGCGCGGGTTCGGCCAGACGAACCGCCGAGCGCACGTGGCGCGGCGATCGGCGTCGCCGCTTTGTTGATGCTCGAGGCGGGCCGGCGCTCTGTTCGCGCGACGCGCAGACCGTCCCCAAATCGGCGCGCGCCCGTATCGAGCTGGATGATCTTTAGCCCCGGAGGCCGTGCCGAAATCGGACGGAATCGACCATGATTTTCCTGTTCGTCGAAGACGATGCAAACGTAGCGGCGGCGTTCGCGGCACTGGCCGCGTCGCTCGGACATCAAGCGGACGTTGCGCGCACGGGAGGCGAGGCGCTTCGCATGGCGGGCCAGACGCGCTACGACACCGTGTTCATGGATATCGCCTTGCCCGATATCGATGGCCGCAAGCTTTGCGAGTATATACGGTGCGCGGGCGCGTCGAACGATGCATGCATCGTCGCGGTAACGGGCGACCAAGACTTCGACGCAACGGCTTCCGTGCAGTTCGACGGCTGTCTGCGAAAGCCGGTTACGGCGTCGGAACTGACGGGAACCATTGAGCGCTGCTGAGCGCTGTCATATCTCTTCGTGTCGGCCCGCGGTGCATCCTGGATAACGTTGGCTTAAGCGAAGCCGCGCTACGATCGCGTGAGCAAAATAGACGCGGGCGTTCATGAATCGATACTTCACCAATCGGCACGGCGCAGTGCGGCGCCTCACGGCCATCAAGCGCGAGGGAACCGAGGCGCTTGGTGCGACTGTAGTCGGCCGGCAGAAGGATGGCACCGAAGTCCGAGGACTCGAACAAATACTGCGGCATCTGCGTGTCGGGCGCATCGCCTGTTTCCCTTGCGGAAATTCGTTCGACGCCGACATCGTCTTCGTCAGCTAGACGACGGCGGTGCAGCACCTGCATCACGCCGTACCCTTCCGCCTCGCGCCGGGGCTCCTGCAATGCGTTGCATCTCATGCCCGGCTCACTCGCCGGTTGCGGCTGTGCCATGATCCAGAAACGCGACGCACGATGCCTGTGCCATCGGTCCGCCGACATGGACATGCCCATCCGGAACGGAATCAAGCTCGAGCGCTCGCGTCCATGTGTACGTAGCTGGACGCACCATCAAACTGGCGGTCGGCTTGTCGCAGGATCGCCTCGAACAGCGGCGCGCCCGCGTGCGCATACACCCCGAGATCGGTGTCGCCGTACGTCGCGTCTTGGATATTGAACGTCAGGTACACGAGCCGAACCAGCTCATTAACCAGATAAGCGCTTCCCGCTTCTTCTTTGCAGGCCACCTAGGTCATCGGGTGGCGGAAGGGACAATTCGATCAGTGTAGCCCTTTGGCGGCGTTCCCTGGGAAGAAGCCGCCATTGTCGGGGCGCATCGAGTGATGACGACGCGACTTAGCAATACGGGTTTGCAACATAAAGCGGGTGACGCATTTCCAAACGTGGGATGTCATGCCGAAATTGCTTGCCCCTGAGTCCGATCGCTCGACATGGAACACTCGACCTTGAAACTCAGATTTCGGCAAATCGATGCGGCGTGAACTTCGCCCTTCCGTCCAAGCTCGGCGCCATCGAATGCATGATTTCACGTGCCGTGCTGGAGGCGTATTTTTTGGCTACCGCCCCAAGCGGACGATGCTTGGATGCTGAGGACTTTTCACGATGGCGCCAACCGTATCCGCGCCATTGCCCATCGAAAGCTGCTGGCACATCCCACGGCACGCCTTGAGCTAACGACGGCTGACTTCTCACGAGGCTAGGTCAGGAGGCGTTGCGGTGTTGGCATTGCTCGGCGCGTCGTTGATGGCGCAGGGGATGAGGAGAATCCGGCATTGACGGTTTGTTGTACAACTGCGCTTCTCGCGAAGGCTTCCGCTCCCGCGAGCGCTCACTTTACCCCGCTCGATGAGGCGGAAGCCTATCTCGATCAATGAGCGCATTCAACCGAGGCTGTGTAAAAACGCGTTGATTGCCTATAGTTAGTCAACACGTCTTTCGATGGTGGCCCATGAAGCGATTTATTGAGAGCGCGGCGCGAGATCAAGTCGCACTGGTACCTGAGTGTCTCGACGACTACGTCGATGCCGATAACGCCGTACGAGTGGTAGACGTGTTTGTTGATGAGCTTGATCTCGTAGGTCTTGGCTTCGAGCGGGCCTCGCCCTCCTTGGTGGGCAGACCGGCATATCATGCGTCGACCCTGCTCAAACTTTACCTCGAGCGGGAAGCACGACGGAAACTCGAATTTATCTGGTTGACGGGCCGACTGGCGCCTGACTTCAAGACCATCGCAGACTTTCGCAAGAACAACGGCGTCGCGATCCGCAAAGCCTGCCGCGAGTTTGTGTTGCTTTGCCGCCGGTTGAAGCTATTCGCAGACGCAACTGTTGCTATCGACGGCAGCAAATTTAAGGCGGTGAACAACCGTGACAAGAACTTCACTGACCGCAAGCTTCAGGCTCGAATGGAGCAATTCGAACAAAGCATTGCCCGCTATATGGATGAGTTTGACAGGGCCGATCGAGAGCCGTCAATCCTGCCAGATGAACGCATCCCTCATTTGAAAGAGAAGATTCAGAAACTCAAAGAACAAGTGCAGAAGCTCGGCGAGATTGAGGCGCGGATGCGCGCAGCGCCCGATGGCCAAATCTCGCTAACGGATCCGGATGCTCGCTCAATCGCAACCAGTGGGCGCGGCACGGGAATGGTCGGCTACAACGTAAAGACCGCTGTAGACCTCAAAAGTCACATGGTCGTTGCACATGACGTCGTCAACGTTGGTCATGATCGAACGCAGTTGGCCAGAATGGCGGAAATGGCGCGAGCCGCGATCGGCAAAAAGAAGCTGACGGCGCTTGCCGATCGCGGCTACTACAAGAGCGATGAAATTCTTCGCTGCGAGAAGCAAGGAATCAAGACGCTCGTCTCGAAACCGCTGACATCAAACAACAAGGCAGCCGAGTTTATTCAGCAGTGACGGAGAACTAGCATGAGCCAGGTAATCGTCGATGTGGTGGAACAAAAGCGCCTGAACGACTCGCGTGAGGCACAAGTACCGTGGAAGCAATGGGGGCCCTACCTTAGCGAGAGGCAGTGGGGCACGGTGCGTGAAGACTACAGTGACAACGGCGACGCCTGGAACTACTTCACCCATGACCATTCGCGTTCGCGCACCTACAGGTGGGGCGAGGACGGCCTCGGCGGACTGTGTGACGACCAGCAGCGCCTCTGCTTTGCGCTCGCGCTATGGAACGAGCACGATGCGATATTGAAGGAGCGCCTGTTCGGCCTCACCAATAGCGAGGGCAATCATGGTGAGGACGTGAAGGAGTATTACTTCTACATCGACAGCACGCCCACGCACTCGTACATGATGTACCTCTATAAATATCCTCAGAGGGAATATCCGTACCGGGATCTGATCGAGACCAACCGCAAACGATCGCGGGAGGAGATGGAATACGAACTGCTCGACACTGGCATCTTCGACGATGACCGATATTTCGACGTGTTCGTGGAATACGCGAAGGCCGCTCCGGAAGACATTCTCGTGCGGATTTCCGTGCACAATCGCGGACCGGAGGCGGCACGGCTTCGGGTCCTGCCGACGCTCTGGTTCCGCAACACATGGTCGTGGGGCGAGGACAATCGCAAGCCGTCCCTGCACGACGCGGGTGCTGGCGCCATTCGGGCCATGCATCATGATCTGGGCGAATATTGGCTCCATTGCGATGGCGCGCCGGAGACGCTCTTCACCGAAAACGAAAGCAATACGCAGCGCCTGTGGGGGCAGCCCAACGCGTCGCCGTTCGTCAAGGACGCATTCCACGCCTACGTCATCTCAGGACAGCGCGACGCCGTGAATCCAGCCAGGACGGGAACAAAGGCGGCGGCCCATTACACCTGCGACATACCCGCCGGCGGCAGCGCGATCATCCGCTTGCGACTCGCGTCATCCCGACTCGACGACGCCTTCGGCGCTTTCGATCAGATCTTCGATAGCCGCCTCGCCGATGCGAACGAGTTCTACGAGCGCATCACGCCCAAATCGCTGACCGAAGATCAGCGTCGCGTGCATCGCCAGGCGTTGTCGGGCATGTTATGGGGCAAGCAATACTACTACTTCGATCTCGAACTCTGGCTGCGCGAACACGGGAGCCACCCATTGCTCGACTCCGCACGGCGCGATGTGCGCAACACGGAGTGGTTCCACATGCTGAACGCCGACGTGATCTCCATGCCGGACAAGTGGGAGTATCCGTGGTATGCGGCCTGGGACCTGGCCTTCCATACGATTGCGCTGGCACAGGTCGATTTCGATTTTGCGAAGGAGCAACTGCTGCTGATGCTGCGCAGCCTCTACGTACACCCGAGCGGCCAGATTCCAGCCTACGAGTGGAACTTCAGCGACGTGAATCCGCCAGTGCACGCCGCCGCCACGCTCTGGCTGTACAAGTACGAAAGAGAACTGGGACGGGCCGACCCGCGTTTCCTGGAACGCTCGTTTCAGGGGCTGATGCTCAATTTCAACTGGTGGGTGAATCGCAAGGATCCGTCGGGCCGCAATGTGTTCGCTGGCGGCTTTCTCGGTCTCGACAACATCGGTGTTTTCGACCGCAGCGCCCAACTCCCGACCGGGGGATCGCTCGAGCAGGCGGACGGGACCGCATGGATGGCGTTCTACTGCCAGGCCATGCTGGAGATGGCCGTGATTCTGACCGAATACGACCCGCTCTACGAGGAGGTCGCCTTCAAGTTCGTTCAGCATTTCATGTGGATCGCCTACGCGATGGACCGACGCGGGGAACACGACGACGAGATGTGGGACGAGGAAGATGGCTTTTTCTATGATCTGCTGCGGCTCCCCGACGGTCGGACGACGCGCCTGAAGATAAGGTCGCTGGTGGGGCTGCTGCCGCTGTGCGCGTCGACGGTATTCGAATCGCAGTCCATCACGCGCTATCCGAAGCTGCTGGAGATGATCGCGCAGTTTCGCAAACGCTACCCCGAATTGATCGCGCAGGTTGCCCCGACCGATAGCGGTTTCATCGGGTACAGGGAGCGCAGGCTTCTATCGATCCTGAACAAGCGCAAGCTCGAACGGGTGCTCGGCTACATGCTCGACGAGAAGGAGTTCCTGGGGCCCCACGGCATCCGTTCGCTCTCGCTGTATCACCTGGAGCACCCGTATGTCATTCACGTCGGCGGACAGGAATACAAGGTGCAGTACTTGCCCGCCGAATCGAACACGGGCATGTTCGGCGGCAACTCGAACTGGCGCGGACCGGTGTGGATGCCGGTCAACTTGCTGATCGTCCGCGCGCTGGCAAACCTGTATAGCTTCTTTGGCGACGATTTCAAGGTCGAATGCCCGACCGGCTCCGGGCAACACATGACGCTCTTCGAAGTGGCGAAGGAGATCGAGCGTCGCCTGACCGGCACGTTCCTGCGCGACGCCCAAGGCAAACGGCCGGTTTACGGAGGAACGGAAAAATTCCAGAGCGATCCGCACTGGCGCGACCTGATCCTGTTTTACGAGTACTTCCACGGTGACAACGGTGCTGGCCTCGGGGCCAGTCACCAGACCGGCTGGACCGGCCTGGTCGCTGCGCTGCTCGACCTGTTCGGACGCGTCGACGCCAAAACCATGCTGGAAACAGATCGCGGGCGCGTGGTGTCCCACCTCGTCAGAGAACAGGTGAGCGGAGAAGACACCGGCAAGGTATGAGGAGCGCAGCATGTCCAGCGTACGCTACCCGGCGCTATACCAGATCAACACTCGCGTCTGGCTGACTGAGTTGTCTCGCGCGTCAGGCTGGCGCGCGACGCTCGACGATATTCCAGATGCCGAACTGGATCGGCTCGCCGCACTCGGCTTCGACTGGGTCTGGTTGCTGAGCGTCTGGCAGACCGGACCGGCGGCCCAGGCAATTTCTCGCGCTCATGCCGGCTGGCGCCGCGAATTCGCCGATACGCTGCCGGATCTCACGGACGACGACGTCGCAGGCTCCGGGTTTGCTATCCGGAGCTACACGGTTCATCGCGATCTGGGCGGCGCCGAGGCGCTCGCCCGCTTGCGGCAGCGGTTGCAGCAACGCGGATTGAAGCTGATGCTCGACTTCGTGCCGAATCACACGTCGCCGGATCACGACTGGATCGACACGCATCCGGACTACTTCGTGCACGGCGACGAGTCGGACCTGGCTCGCTCTCCGTCGAACTATTGCCGCGTGCAGACAAGGAACGGGCCGCTGATACTCGTTTACGGCCGGGATCCCTATTTCGACGGATGGCCCGACACGCTGCAGCTCGACTACGGCAATCCAGAGTTGCAGCAGACGATGGTCGGCGAACTGAAAAGAGTCGCCGCTCAATGTGACGGCGTACGCTGCGATATGGCCATGCTGGTCTTGCCCGACGTGTTCGAACGAACCTGGGGCATCCGCGCCGAACCGTTCTGGCCGAAGGCGATCGAGGCCGTGCGACGTGAGCATCCGCAGTTCCGCTTCATGGCAGAAGTGTATTGGGATCTCGAATGGACGATGCTCCAACAGGGCTTCGATTACGCCTACGACAAGCAGATGTACGACCGCTTGCGCGATGTGAACGCACGGCCGGTGCGCGAGCACCTGCATGCCGGACTCGATTACCAGCAGAAGCTGGCGCGCTTCCTGGAAAACCACGACGAGCCCCGGGCCGCGGCGACCTTCGAACCCGGTGAACATGAAGCCGGCGCCATCATCACATTTCTTTCGCCTGGCTTGCGCTTCTTTCACAAGGGTCAGTTCGAGGGCTGCAGGAAACGGATTTCGCCGCATCTGGCGCGGGCGCCACAGGAGCCTGTCGACGCAAGCTTGCAAGGGTTCTATGAGACCTTGATGACGGTGCTGCGGCAGCCGATCTTCCGAGAAGGTAGGTGGAGCCTCGTCGAAATCGTGCCGGCGTGGGAGGGCAACTGGACCTCGGATTGTTTCATCGCGTGGGTCTGGCAGCGGGACGATGGCGAACGGCGGCTCGTTGTCGTCAACTACGCGGGGAACCAGAGTCAATGTTATGTGCGAATCCCGTTTGCCGAAGTGACCGGCAGCACGGTGCGGCTGACGGACATGATGGGGCCAGCGAGTTTTGATCGCGACGGTGGTGACGTCGCCTCGCGCGGCCTCTATTTGGATCTCCCGCCTTGGAGCTATCACGTCTTTGAGCTGACTGCATCATGAAGCGGACGTCGGGGAGGCGGGTGCGAGTGCTATACAAGAGCTCGACTCCAAGCGTCGACTCAATTCGGAAGCGTTGATTCGCCAAGCGTAATACGCGATTCGGCCTGCATGATTGCAATGGCCGATATCCGGTCTAGAATGTTTTTCGGCACGAAAGGCAGCTGTCCGGTGCGAAGAGGCCGCTTCAACGGAGGCTTGAGGGTGCCACCGAAAGGCAGCAATTGGCCGATTGCGTGATGTCGCGAACGGCCGTTGTGCGGTGGTCCAGCTCGCAACCCCCGGATTCGACTGACTGACCGCTTTGAAGGTGGTCGTCTGGAGTGGGTCGATTTCGCCCGTTGCGGTTTGCCGGTCGCTCGCCGGCGGGTTCGCAGACCAAGGGGCACGAGCGTCAGAACCAGTCTGCGCGCAGTACCTTGCGACGAAAAATCGAACTGAAACGTCGACGCATTGCTTGACGCGGCTGGCGCGAACCAATGCGAGCGCAGTGTCCGTAGCAAGCATTAGCCTATGAGTTGACGACGCCGATACGCCGGGTCATAGTAAATCTCCTTTACTTCGCGCTCGGCCATGTAGATAACGATGTCAACCGTCGTGATGACGGTTTTTAAGATCACGTCGTAGTCGACCGTAAATCATGAAGACTCGATAGCCGCCATGCATCTCGAGATGGCGCTTTCTAACCGCGCCGGGCTACCTCTGAAACACACGACCGCCCGGAGAACGTAAAACGATAAAGAAACTGATTCTGCCCACGAGCTTTCCCAGTAGCGGAGAAACTTTCTTTTCTGATCGCGCCAGCGTTGGCAGACACGAATTTTGCTCCTCTTTGGTGGATTACAGTGTGGGCTTGCTGCACGCAGAACCTAGAAATAGTCCATGACGTCTCGTTTTCTTGACACTAGACGGGCCCTAGACGTACGCACGTCGGGTTCAGCGTTGTCTGATCGCAGCGCACCGATGAATCGCGAGTCGTTGATTAATCCAGGGGCCGAACTGACACTAAGCGACCTGGCTCGCGAATTGGCACGGTCACGGCGTCAATTGCTGCGTCGCGGGCTACTTGGGATGTCGACTCCGTGCGCGCAGACCGACCCGGTCGTCAAGCGCAGACTGCTCGCATGTTTCGTCTACATGCTCTCGGAAGTATGCGACGCGCTGCTGTGTGCGGACCGTTCTGAACTGCCGACGGACAATGCGCGCGTCGTGCTCCCTGGAGGACTGTACCCACGAGACTGGCAGGTTACAGATCTGTTTCGCAACATTGAACAGGTGCAGCGTTGTCTGAAGGAGGAGATCCGCGCGTTTTTTGGCCCCGTTTCCACGACGGTCGACGTGCACATGCGGGCCCACGAGATCGTCGAGCGCACGTTTCGCGGGATTATCGAAGCTGCGATCGAGGCTCAGTTGCAACGGGAGGCTGCGAAAGTCTCGGCCGCCCAGGACAGTCTGCAAAAGGCGCTGACGTCGCTTCAGCATACCGAGGAGCGATTGCGCGTCGCCACAAATGCTGCTGGCATCGGGATTTTCGAATGGCGTGGCGCGTCGCGTTCGGGCGTGTGGGAAAACCGCCAGATGTACCAGATCACTGGGCAGCCCGAGAAAAAAGGTCCGCTGACGGCGGAACAGTTTATGGCGCTCGTGCATCCGGCCGACGTCGACGTGCTGCTATCGCATTTCCGATCCGCTCATGCGTCGGCACAACCTGTTCATGTCGCGTTCCGCCTGAGCCGTGTGGCGGACCGTGCGCTCAGGACCGTGGAGATGTTTGGCCACTTCCGTTCGCTCGTTGAGCAGGACGATTACATATTCATTGGGAGCCTCTGCGACGTAACCGAGCGGGCTGACGCAGAGGCGAGGCTGAGGGACGCGGATCGCCGTAAGGACATCTTCCTGGCAACGCTGGCGCATGAACTGCGCAACCCACTGGCGCCTGTGCGTAATGCAGCGCATCTCTTGGGTCATGACGCGGGGAACGATCCGGCGAAGCGGGAATGGTTGCGCAAGGTAATTGAACGTCAGACCGGGCACCTGGCGCATCTCATCGATGACTTGCTCGATGTATCGCGGATCACCACGGGCAAGATCGAATTGCGGCGCGAGGTCTTTGACATCCGGCAAGCACTGGACCATGCGCTCGAAATGTCCATGCCAGCTGCGCTGCAGCGACATCATGACATCGTACGGCTGCCCATGGAGCAGCCCGTCTATGTCGACGGCGATCCCGCTCGGATGACCCAGATTTTTTCGAACCTTCTGGATAACGCCATCAAATACACCAACGAAGGAGGGCGAGTGGTTGTTCGCGCAGCGGTCGTCGAGCGCGAGGTGTGCGTGACGATAACGGACACCGGCACAGGCATTGCGGACGATGCGCTTCCTAACGTATTCGAACTATTCGCGCAGGGTTCAGGCCACGGTGAACCGTCGAGAGGCGGTCTGGGTATCGGGCTGTCGGTGTGCAAATCCCTGACGGAGATGCACGGAGGCCGGATCGTCGCCAAGAGCGAGGGCAGGGACAAGGGGAGTGAGTTTGAAATACGGCTACCGATCTGCGAAGCCAATAAGCAAGAGGCGGTGCAAGGATTCAATGGGCAGGAACGCTTGTCCGTTCGGCTGCCGATCCTTATTGTCGACGACAATGACGATGTGGCATTGTCGCTCGCGATGATTCTAGACGAGCACGACGTGCGCACCGCGCGCAGCGGAGAGGAGGCCCTTCAAATCACGGCAGCCTTCAAACCCAGGTTGGTTTTCCTCGACCTCGGTCTTCCAGACATTAGCGGCTACGAGGTCGCGCGTCGTCTGAGGGAGCGGCAAGCTGCTGGCGGGCATCTTGAGATCGTCGCTGTGTCCGGCTACGGTCAGCCGGAGGACAAGGCACGCTCGGCGAGTGCGGGATGCGACAGCCATTTGATTAAACCCGTCGACGTTGAAGCCCTGCTCGCGATCGTGACGCGAATCGCAGCTCGGCCAACACTTGAGACCACGGATGTTTCGTCGGCTGAAGGTCGCCGAAAGTAAGTCATCGACGAACGCGAGTCACGCCGCGCAACGATTGGGAACTCACAGCGCAGGATGCATTAAAACGGATTCCCGCAATCGGCCACAAACTGCCGGTCACATGCACCGCCGGCAGGCCGCTCAGGCGTCGGCTCGGCTTCGCAACCGGCCATCTGATTGTCACAACGCGAGCGCTCGTCATC
>NZ_FCOM02000166.1 GCF_001544695.2 Caballeronia arvi | reverse complement strand
GTCGACGTGTCGTTCGAGGCACTGAAGGACAAGGGCGCGCGCGAATACTTTAATCAATTGCCGACTTCGTTTGTCCTACCAGACGAGGCGGTCGACCGCCTGCGCGCCGCTGCGGGCACGATCATCCTCGATTCGCCTGACTTCCGGCAGATGCTAAAGCAAGCCGGAGCGCGCGTTGTCGATCTTCCCGCTAACACATCTTCAGCCGAAGGCGCTATGAAGTGAAAGCCACCACGGCGGCATTGCCACCGCGCTAGCTTCAGCCCACTGACGACCGAACGATTTAGCAAACCACGACTTTTGGCCCTTCAGTCAAGTTTGGCGACAGTCCGGTGCCGGACATGACAATCCGCAACGGTAGGCAAGATTCATTCTGTTCTATCGAAACCCTGTCGTTTGCGATCGGACCCACGGTGGTCATTCCGCGAATCACCGTCATGGGCGAATACTTGCTGACCAACATCTCCGCAAGAATGCCCGTTGCACCGCGGAAGCCCGTCATTGGGATTGCCCAGGGCCGGAGCGCGAAAGAGGGTTGACTGCTGCCCGACGCGACCGATCTATGGCCCACCGCGCCGGGCGGTTTTACGTCTGACTGGGGGCGGCCACAAGCTCTCATCTAGCGCCATGTAGAAGTCGGAGTTTAGACGTCCGGCGTAGTAAAAATGGCCGTTTTCGCCTTGGACGCGCTATTGCTGTTGGCCGGGCACCCGGCCAATCGGCCGGAACGTCATCCATTCAGATAGCGATTGAAGTAAGCAGTCCGACTGGGGGCACGGTTCGTTAGCTGACTTTCATGTGCGATTAGCCTCTCAGTGCCTTTAGGATTGCTTGGTGATCGAATGGCTTCTGGCACCGCGGGTAGTGTCGATAGCCTTCAGCCACGGCATCGATGCCGTAGCCCGTCGCAAAAATAAAGCGGATATTGCGCGACGCGAGTGCATCGGCCACCGGGTATGACTTCTCGCCGTTCAGATCCACGTCCAGAACTGCTGCGTCGACCATTTCGCGGCCCTCCTCGAGCAGCGCGACCGCTTCCTGCGCGCTGGCAACCGGTCCGACGACGTGAGCGCCGGCTTCCTCCAAGACGGTCGAAAGCCCGAGCGCCACCAGATAGTCGTCCTCGACTACCATGATTCTTCGACCATCCAGGATTTTCGCCTGTTCGTTCATGTCCGTCCTCATACCTCATGCGAGCTTGCCGACGGTAACGGTATTTCGATGTGACACGAAACGCCATTTGATCCGAACGCGAGTTTCGTGCGCGCGCGCAGCGTAAATCGCAGCGCCTTCTCGATCAATTGCCGCCCGAAACCGGTCTTCGAGCTGTCTGGGGGAACCGATACTTCGCTTTCGATCCAGTCGATTACAAGCGAAGCAGCATCGTGCCCATTGGGCTCGACCTTCCAGCGCACCTCCAGCCGAGCCGCTTCGTCCTTCAAAGCACCATACTTGACCGCGTTAGTGGTCAGTTCGTGTAAAACCAGCGCGATCATTTGCACGTTGCGAAAACCAAGTGGCACCACGGGGCCCCCCAGGACGATCCGGTCGCTGCCCGTGACACCGAGCGCGTCGAACTCCAGCTTCACAAGGTCCCCGAGGTTGATCAAGTTGCCGTCCGCTTCACCGATGAGACCTTGCAGACGACCGAGTGCGGCCAGGCGGCTGTTGAACGTTTCGAGGGCGACGTCCGGCTTGAGCGTCTGCTGTGCGATCGACTGGATCACAGTGAGCAGATTGCGGGTACGGTGCTGCAACTCGGCAATCAACACGTTCTGCCGTTCTTCCGCATGCACCATGCCCGTTACGTCGACGAAAGCAATGACGACGCCGTCGGATTTTCGTTCGCCGTTACGATAGGGTGCAAGGCGCACCAAGAAATGAGTCAGCTTGTCCCTGCTGCACACATGGCGCTCCCGCGGCTTGTCCGTATTGAGCACGGCCTCGATATCCCGCTCCAGTCCAGGCAGTTCTAGCCGGCTAACAAGCTCCGTAATCGGACGTCCACGGTCGATGGTTCGGATGTGGAAAATGCGTTCCATCGCTGGCGTGAATGAACGGATGACGAGATTACGGTCAAGGAATACGGTTGCAACCGACGTGCTCTCAAACAGGTTCTGCAGGTCGCTGTTCGAGCGATCGAGCGCCTCGATCTTGCGGGTCAATTCGAGATTGACCGTGTGCAGTTCCTCGTTGAGCGACACGAGTTCTTCCTTCGATGCCTCCAGCTCTTCGTTGGACGACTGCATTTCCTCGTTGACCGAAACCAGTTCCTCGTTCGATGACTTGAGTTCCTCGAGCGCAGTCTCGTACTCTTCGATCATCGACTGCAGGCGTTCACGGGTCTCACGCAACTCCTTTTCGACCTGCACGGCGGTTCCCTCGTGCGTGGCCTGGGCGCGCCCTAGCGCTTCCTCGCGTGAGAGCACGGGGCCCTGATCGTTAAAGACCACGAGGTACATTCGCTCGCCGTTGGTCTGGTCGGTCAGCGGCTCAACGGTCAGGCTGATCGCCTGTACGCGGCCGTCCTCGCTCTCGATCACCACCCCCTCGCGGGTAACAGGGCGACCCGACTCGACGGCCTCGCGAAATACCGAGCGCAAATCAAGGCCCAGTCCTTTGCGCGCCATGGCGAAAAGCTGGCGGCTTGGCGCGCCGGCCGCGGCCTCCAGGTACTTGCCCGTGCGTGCAGAGTAGTAAAGGACATCGCCATCGCGCGAAGCGAGCACATGAGGTGGCGTGTACCGCTCCAGCATGTGGTTGTCGACCACGAGGCGCAGCGACGCACCGGTCAGCGCGGGGCGGCCGGGTGCAAGCCCCGCGAAGTGACCGATTTTTAGGGAAGACACCGACAGGGGCACGCGAAGCTGCGGCGACACATCAGCGCGGCGGCGAAAGATCCGGTGCTTCTTTTCGATCGGTACAAAAAGCTCGTCAAACTGGCTGACACCTTC
>NZ_FCOM02000250.1 GCF_001544695.2 Caballeronia arvi | reverse complement strand
CACTTCTATCTTTGCGCAGCCTGAACAGCGCAGCACATGTCCGCCCAGTGCCGCTGTGCGGCACCGTTCGATGGCCGACATGACCTTCAGCTGCCCCAGGCTCAGGCGTGTGTTGGCTCGCCACGCTGGCCCGTGGCTGCGGAAGATGTCCGCAAGCTCCAGCATGAGGCGCCGCAGCGCAGCGCGCAGGCCTAATCGGTGGGCAGACGGTCCAGGGGGCTGGTGACCTCATGCAGCAGGTCGGTGGCCACCTGGACGTAGAGCGCGGTGTTCTCCAGCTTTGCGTGGCCGAGCAGGACCTGGATCACGCGGATATCGACCTTCTGTTCGAGGAGATGTGTCGCGAAAGAGTGGCGCAGCGTGTGCATGGACACGCGCTTGTCGATGTTCGCGGCCTCGGCAGCGGCATGAATCGCGCGGTTCAGTTGCCGCGTGCTCAGCTGATCGAGCGGATCGAGCCCGGGAAACAGCCACCCGCCATCGAGCATCTTGCCCTGCGCACGGGCCACGCGCCACCACACACGCAGGCGCTCGAGCAGCACCGGCGAGAGCATCGCGTAGCGGTCGCGGCGGCCCTTGCCTTGCTCGATACGCAGTGTCATGCGTTCGCTGTCGACGTCGGTGACCTTCAGCGCTACCACTTCGCTGGCGCGTAGCCCCGCGCCGTACGCGACCGACAGCGCGGTCTGGTGCTTCAGGTTGCCGGCCGCCTCGATGAGTCGCCGCACTTCATCGGGACTGAGCACGACGGGCAATATGCGGGGCGCGCGCACCGGTTGCATCCTGACCATCAGCTCGGGGCGGTCGAGCGTGACTGTGAAGAAGAACTTCAGGCCGGTAATCGCGTGGTTCAGCGACACGGCCGATGTGCCGTGGTCGACCATATAGAGCTGGTAGCGGCGCAGGTCCTCGACGGTGGCCGTGTCAGGTGAGCGCCCGAGAAAACGGGCGAACTCACGCACGATGTGCAGATAGGTGTCCTGCGTCTTGGGGGCAAGCTGGCGCATGCGCATGTCGTCGATCATGCGCTGGCGCAGTGGGCTGGCGTTTGTCGGTAAGGAGGTCATGATTCGGCTCCTGTTGAAGAACGAGGCGGATTGCCTCACTCGCCAACATAAAGCCGGGTGACCGGCCTCTCACTGACCACCAGCGTCGGACCGTAGCCCCTACCGCGCGAGCGGTTTAGTCC
>NZ_FCOM02000038.1 GCF_001544695.2 Caballeronia arvi | reverse complement strand
ACATAAAGCCGGGTGACCGGCCTCTCACTGACCACCAGCGTCGGACCGTAGCCCCTACCGCGCGAGCGGTTTAGTCCTCCGGGCAAATTCAGACGATGGTGGGTAGCGTTGACGGAAGTCACCGAAGGCCGACCGATAAATGCCCGAAAACGGTTAGAAGCGCGAACCAAATCCAAAGCTAAATAAAACCGTCAGTTTTCGGGAAGAAATCGGTCAGCAAGTCACCCCGCCATGCCGATCTACTGTAGCGAGCAACAGACGATGTCAAGGAGGCAAAAGGCAGCATGAATTAATGAGCTTTCGCCTGCGCACTGCCCGAATTCGCGTCTATTCTTCGAAATACCCACCGCGCGACCAGCGCATCGACCCTCCTACAAGGACCATCGAGGGGTTCGCTTTGCCTAGCGAAAACCCCTCTGTCACAGGCCGCAAAGTGATGCGGCCTTTTTCGGAATCAGATCAAGTACAAGGCGACCCACGTTGAGGAAGCCGGACACGCGATATCCATTGGGTTTGCGGGCGGTTTTGCCCGAATTTGCGAGTTGAGACGGCTTGGAGGCGGACACGGACACGATTCTGTGTGCTTCGAATCACGCCGCTTCAGTGCGCATGGACACATCCTTTCAGCACACGAAGCTGGGTACGTTGCATGAAGCCCGACACACCGCGGCCGATTGAACGTGCTTGGGGATGGGGGTATGGGCAGGCCTCAAGGGGCAGCTCATCCCTGTACGGAAGACGAACGGTAGGCGCGACCGGAGAAAGAACAGCGCAAACGAATTACCGAGCAAATGGCCGATGTCGTGCCGTCGCAAGACAGGGCACACAAGCGCAGTGATGCGTTTAGGCCGGCGCGGTAGCCGTAGAAGCGGCAGTCTCAGGTTGGCGCAGCGGAAGCGCGCAACACGTGGCAGCGGCGACAAGGCAAGACACAACGACGAGGAGCTGCGTAAGCAGAGCCGGTCGTGAGTAGAGCCAGCAGGACAGTCGCCTGCGGTTTTCACGCGAAGCGTGAGGACGGCAGCACGCAGCAATACGGAGGGTCGATGCACGTTTCTTCCACGTGCGGGGCTATCGAATGGAATCGCTAAAGGATAGGAAGGCAGGACCCGGCGGGGTACGCGGCGCGCAGCGCGACCGAGACCAGGAGATAGGCTCCCTGAGGCTCTCAACCTGCGGCAACGGGACTTGGAGGGAGAGTTGTTCGCCCGCCCTGGATGAAGGCGAGTACCAGGTGACGATACGGAAGCCTTCGAGCGGATTCGTTCTGCGGCGGCAGATGAGCGCTGGTACGAACCGCCGATCACCGCTGCGCAGTCAGTAGAAAGTCAGAAGAACTTTGGAGAATGAATATGGAAGTGACGTTGAATGTGAAAGCGCTCTTGAACGGCTACCGGCTGCCAGCGGATTTCAAGCGCGAACTCGAGGTTCTGTTTAGGGAAAACGTCAATCGCGTACACAGTCGGACCCGTCTCAGTGCGAAATCACTTTCGGTCAAAACGCAGGGATACCGGTTACAGAAGCTGTGCCGCTCGTTCGAAGAACTCCGGGAGAACGGCTTTGCGCTGCAATCACCATGGTCATTCAAGGAAAAGCACATTCGCTTCCTGGTTAATCTTTGGGTCGGAAAAAAGCAAAGCGGCGGCACGATCGAAAACAAGATTACCTACTTTCGTGCGTTCTCGAATTGGATCGACAAGCCCAATCTCATCGGGACCGCTGGCGACTATGTTGATCGCAAAAAACACGGCCTCGTTCGTTCATATTCCGCTCTTGAGGATAAGTCGTGGGAGGGCAACAACATCGACGTGATAGCAGTCCTCGATGCGATCGCGAAGACAGACCCCGTGGTTGCGATGCAATTGAAGCTGCAGGCGGCATTTGGATTACGTGTCGAGGAAAGCTTTCTTCTGAGGCCAAAAGAGTCGGTCCGCCGCGACGGCCTGCTGAGTGTTACGCGCGGAACCAAGGGCGGCCGAGATCGAGTGGTGCCCATGGAGTTGCAGCTCATTGTGCTCGAAGAGGCTATGAACTACTGCAACACCCTGACTGGCTCAACCATCCCCGACGGGTACACCAAGACGCAATGGAGGAATCACTACTATGACGTGCTCAAGCGGCACGGCGTCACGAAAGCAGGCCTTGGTGTTACCAGTCATGGGATGCGGCACGGGTATCTCCAGCAGATGTACGAGAGGCTCACGGGTGTCGCAGCGCCGATCAAAGGAACCGGCGAAAAGGCCGACGTAAAAACTCATCGGCTGGCGATGCGGCAGGTGGTGGAGGCAGCGGGCCACAGTCGCATAGATAAGGCTAATGCGTACGTCGCCAGATACAACGCCGTCGCCCAACAGAAATCCGCTGCGATTTCCCTGGAAGAGGCGCAAGCTGCAATCGTCAGTGCGAGCGGTGAAAAGAAGGCGGCAGCCAAGCTGCTCGGCGTCTCACGACAAGCCCTTTATCGCATCCTGGGGAGGGAGGAATGTGCCAATAATGGAGGGGGGCGCTAAATGGCACATTTCGAAAATCAAAAAAAGCCTTAAGAATCAGACGATAGGAGAACTTCGCGAAAATCACCAGAGCTACCTGGGTGGCTCTGGTGAGGGGTCCGAGGAACCTTGGATACCGGCTCAATCCAGCAACCACCTCAGCGTCGGGCTCGTCATTGCGTGATAGGTGAGAATCGCACCCAGCGCCAAAACGGTGAAAATCTGTGGCGCGAGTTGAGCACGGAGACGATAGGCGGCACGGATGTATTCGACGGGGGACATACTGTTCTTCCGTTAGCTAAATCTCGGGTCGGCGACCAGAGCTAAGATCAGTATGCCGGCCCTGCCGCCAAGTCAAGCTACCAGCGGTTGCGATCTGGCAGATCGTCGACGGCCAGGTTCACGCTGTTCTCGAAATTGCCTTCGTCGCCGCCCGTGGCGGGAATCCGTGGAAACTGGATTGATGCGATCCCGTCGATGTAGATGCGCCTCGCGAGCTGCTGGAGCTTGCGGTAGCGCGCCGCGTCGTTAAGCACGGGATCGATAGGCCAAAATTCGCTCATCGTGATTTTGCTGTCCGCGATCTTCTTGGCGATCATTCCGAAAATGGGCCCACGCTTTTCCCAGTCGTCTTCGTTGCGGGACAGCAGGTCGATCAGAAACGCAGCATCGACCGCGCTAATTTCCTTCCGAACGAGCTTGAGGAGGTCACCTTCTTTTGCCTTCGGTCGCCGCATACGGGCGTTCCAAATTTCCCCGGCTTGGTCCAGCGCGGCGTGCCGGTCGTTGCCGGTCGCGATCCAAGGCGTTTGCATGCCGCACTCTTCACAGTAGATGCAGCAGACTTTCTCGGTCGGCGCCTCGTAGAGTGAGCGCGCTTCCATGTCGTGCGTGGCCGGTGCGAGGCTTGGGCCGAGGCGAGAAAAGTCTCGCTCAGGTGCTGATGGCCGGCCAATCACTCGTTGGGAAAATCCGAACGCCCAAGCTCCGCCGCAATGGTCGCAGGGAAACAGTTCGTCAGTCATGGCGGGGTCCTAGGGCGTCGAAAGCCGGCGAGGTGAAAAATGTTGGCGGAACGCATTATAGCCAGCGCCGATCCGGCCCCAATCCCCGCCAAAACCCAGCCCTATAGAACGAACAATTATGCCGCGACGCGGTTTGATGCGATCGCGTTGTAGTCCTCGTGACTGACGAGTCGGATCGGCGTGAGAGATGGGGCGTCGAAGAGCAGTCTGTATGATCGGCCGACGGGCACAGACAGAAGCTTACCGGCGGACGATTTCAGAAACTTGCCGTCAAGGGAAAGCGGATGGACGCCGCTGCTGACTCGGGCAAGCAGGTCACGTGCCTCGCGTTGAACGGAGCTCAGGTGCCGCACGATGGTCAGATCGATCGGATCAGTCGAGGTCACACTTCGCTTCACCGCGCGCTTCTCTTCATGCGCGCGTGACTGTTCAGCTTTTCTTTTCTCAGACGCGGCGCAGGTGTGGCAAAACTTGCCCTTGCCATTGTGACCGCAAGCGAACGTCTGTTTCATGGTGCTCTTCCGTCGTTGTTGATGAGCTATTGCACCATTGAACGCTGCTCGGTCAAGTCTCGGTTGGCGGCGCTTTTGAGTCTCTTTCTTAAGTGTCGAGCTCCTCAGACAGTTCGAGGATCCGTGCGCACGCGAGCGCCAAGCGAGTGTTCAGCCGATCGACCTAAGCGAGCGCCAGTCGGTACTGCTCGGAGAGCATCGATAGCGCCCAAAAGGAGCTCAGCATTGCGCCGCAAATGGAACAGACAACAACGCCGCCGTTTGGCTCCAGCTTGATTCGCCGATGCGTGCACTCGCCGTGTGGGCGTTGATTCTGTTCAGCGACGGAGACACGCACGCGAGCAAGACGAATGACTTTACTCATGCGAAGTCGTGCCGCGGGAACTCGTCGTGTAGTCGCCGCGCGAAACCATATCGAGAAAACCGGCCAGTTCGTAGGCGACCTCCATATCAACTTCACACGGGGACGCCTGTTCGGCGGTGCGGCCTGAAACGCATCGTTCTTGTCCAAGACGGGAAGCAGATTGCAGGTGCCGTTGGTTCACTTGATCGTCGGTCGCCTTGATCATGCTGCCGTATTGATAGGACGAGCTTAGGCCAGCGATTCGGCGCTCGGGCAGAGAAGGCGGGAGATAGCCTCATCTCGGCGATAGTGCTGCTCGATCGCATCGAGGTACCGACGAAAACAAATCATTTCTGTGGGGCCAACGGCAACATCGCGATGTGCAAACCGGAGATCCGTCGGCGCTGATGCGTGCTGTTCGAGCGCGCGAGCAGCGGGCTGGTTCGGCAACCACCACCTGTTCCAACGAAACGTGAATGCGAGCCAGCTGCGTGCCGATCGGTCGATTTCCAGCCACGTCGCCTCGAAGTCGAGGATGGCGCCGAGCGTGCTGAAGAAGACCATGCGCAAGTGGTTGTCGTCGGCCGCCTCGACCACGATCTGCTTGCGCCGTTCGTCGACAGGGTCGATCGAGCTGGCCAGGGCGAGTGCCGGATAGCTCACCTGCCAATCCGCATCGCGCGCGATGGCGCGCTTCAGGAAGAAAGAGTTCGAGTTCATGACATTGCTCGGGAGTGGGAATCGCCTTGAACATATCCCGGCGCTTTGCGCTGTCAAGGCGCGGCGACGGGGAGCCGGATCGATTCGAGGGCCGCGGGAGGAATCCATTCCACGCACGGCGTTGCGGCTCGGGCATAGATGGCTTGCTTCTGTGTTTTGCGTGCGAGGTATTGGGCGTTGTCCAGCATGCCGTAGACCTCGACCGCGGTAGGCGTCGAGGTGTCTGTCAACTGAAAATCGGGCAGCGTGTCATCGCCAGGCACCAGACGAAGGGGCTTCTTGAACCTGCGCCGCTCGGCGACAAGCCGGTTCGCCATCGCTACCTCGTAGCTCGAATCACAGGGGATGAAGGTGCTGTTGCACAGTTGAAGCGCCACGTCGACGATTCGCAGGTTTCCCTCCTTATCGCCCTTTCCCAGCGTGCGTTCGATGACGGCCAGCACCACAACCCGCGCGGTCGGGGCGCCGATCTGCGCCCACGCGGATCGGAAAGACTTCGACGCGGCGTCGATGATCGCCTTGGACGCGAAGAGTGTCCGGCTGGTCTGACGCAGCCTCACGACGAATCCAAACTTCGAGTTGTCGACGCTTCGCAGCTCGGCGATGACGATACCGCGTTGGGTGGCTTCAGGCGTCGTGGTGATTCGCGCGAGGAAGCGGTCGAACTCGGCGACGACGGAGGGGCCTTCGCTCTCGTCGTACCTACGCATGACGTGCAGGACGTCTTGCATCGGCTTGCCGTTGAGTTTCCCGTCGCCGAGCGCTGCCAGCAGTTGTGCATTGCATTGGCCCCAACTGCATGCCGGTGCGCCCGTCCAGACGTTCAAGCCTGCTTCGAGCCACACGCGCTGCAGAAATCCGAGGAGGGGTGCACTGCGGCGGGTTGGTCCGGCGCCTGAAAGATTGCTTGCTGATCGGGTAACGCGTTCGACAGTTCGAACGGCCAGCGAAGCGTCGAGCTTTACGTTCAGGCCAGCGGGCGTTTGCCGGATCGCGTCCAGCGAATCAGGGTTCGCGCTATCCGCGCACGGCGCTGCTGCGTGGAAGGAGCATGACTGGGCGTCGTGTCGCGCACCTTCTCAGGCCAACGCGCGAGATGGAAGAGCGCGCCGTAACGCCTCACGACAAGTCGTAGTGGGTTACTGCCCAGGCCAGTCGTGCAGCGACATACGTCATATCCCGGGGAGACCTTGGCGCGCTCGAGTCGCCGCGCGTACCTCGCTGGATTGTCCTGCACCTCTTCGAGCGCGACGGTTATGCCGTCAAAAAATATTTGCGACATGTCTCGCGGCCTCCCGGAGGGTTCGCTGCGCGTCGTTCGCCGGAACCTTGTGGATGTGAGCCCGGGTGCCGAGGAGGTGCGCCACCTCGCGCACGCTCAGGCAGAACTGTTCCGCGTGGTCGCAACTTGGGAACTGAAGTCCGACCGTCGACACGGTATCGGGTGCGGCGTAGTCTCGGGAAAAAGCCGAACCGCTTCCAATCAACGCGTCGATCCAGCTGTCAGGAATGCCGCGCGCAGGGGTCGACGCTGCGCGTGCGCCAGCAGGATCTCTCGTGCAATCTTCGAAGCTAACAACGATCAGATTCATGGTTCGGGTGCAGTTACGCTGCAGTGGGGCGGGTGATGCTCTCAGCGGGAGCGGGGCGATCCAAGGCGCGCCGGCGTTGGCTGGCCGCGAGTTCGTATAGCGCGAGTGCACTCATGATCGTGACGATCGCGTTGAAGCCGCAAGCCGCGAGCAACATCGCCAATCGCTTGTCGTTGGTCGCCAGTTCCTCAGCGCGCGCGTTCTGCGACGTTTCAAGCTCGCGACGCTTTGCCATGAGTGCGGCCTCGAGATCCTTGTCGCCAGTAAAGCCGTATCCCACGACAGCCGCGTGCCGCTCGCCATCGGGGATATGGGCGAGGGCATCGCTCATTCCTTGCATGCGCTCCACGACCACCGTGTTCGCCACGACGCGAACAGCGGAGCGCTGAACAGTGAACTGCTGTGCGACGAAACCAATCGATCCAATCGAGGCGATGGTCGATACGCTAAGAAGAAGGACGGTGGCGAGGTGACTAATTTTCATCGGGTGGAAGGAGGCGTGTCCCTCGGTTATCTCAGGTGGCGATCGTCGTTGTCAGGAGCGAACCACGCGTACGCGGTATTCGTGACCCATAGGTCCGGATGCGATAACCGTCGGCTTGCCCAGCTTCACGGTCGTATCGACCTGCTGACGTTGGCCGCTCGCGTCGAGGAATTCCAGAGAAATACGTGCGGTGTCGTCCGGATTGATCGCCACGACCGTGCTGAGCAGCATGAAGGCGGTTCTTTCGTCACTGGATTGCGAGACGCTTTGCACGCCAAGCGGCCGCGCCTGGTCGATCTGCCTGATCATTTTGCCGGCGCTCATGTCGAACTCCTCGAACCGTATGCGTGTCATCGGTAGCGACGCGGCATCGTGCCATTTCCCGTTCGAGCAGATCACCCGCTGATGAGCAGCGGTTTCGGCAAAAAAGCCGTTGTTTTCGACAGGGCAGGCGGTATCGCCGCTGTGCACGAAGGCCGCTGCGCGCGGCATCGTGGACGCTGCGACATGTGCGATGCTTACTTCACCCACCGTGTTTGTCACGACGATGCTTTGACCATCTGACGCGGTGATTCTCTGCGCCTGAGCCGCGACGGTCGTGTTTTGAAGTTCCAGTGACTGCGCGGGCACCTCCGCATGAGAAGCGAAACCAGCACACGCGGACAATGCGACGAACAGGTTCTTTTTCACTTTCTACCCAATGGTTGGTCGTGGTGTGGGAGCGCGGCATTGACGCGCGGCGCGGATTTATTCTCACCGGCGTCGAAGTCGCTGCGTGCCCGAAAGACGGCTAGATTTGGACGGCTTTCGCGGGCAGCGCAGCAGGCGGATAGTGCTCAAATCGAAAGCAGCTCGTAAGCGATTGGCTGAAAAGCTCGCAAAAAACTGCGTCTTTGTCCCGTGAGAGAGCTACCCAGGTAGCTCCTCTCTGTTTTTCGCCCGTCAACGACCTCCCATCGCGGCCACAAGGTTATGCCCAGAAACTGGGGATAACGATGTGCGGCGCGCGGCGAGAGACGCTATCAAATCCTCCGCTTTTGCGTGAGCGTGGCGCGCGTCGACAGGTATCGTTTCCGAATTACCCGCGCTTCTCGCGCATCGACCTACGGCACGCCGTTTTCGGCAAGCCGCATTTCCAAGTTCCTTTCCCAAACCCGCAGGGGCACGTCCCCCGCGCGGGCGTGCGCCTGCTCATTCCTATGGAGCATCCGCATGTACACCCAGTTGATCGAGCAATTCAAGAACGCTCAAACGGCAGCCGCATCGGCCTACAGCGTTGTCGTTCAAGCCGAACGAGATGCCTTCGGCGATGGCAAGTCCAACTATTCGGCGATGGAAACACGCAGCGAATACAAGGCCGAGCGCGAACTCGAAAAGTTCTGCGCTCGTCTCGTTTCGCGTCTGGTGATGGAGGCCAGTCGCAAGTTCGCGCCGGCGGGCGGCAGAATCGAAATCGATTCGGATCGGGAGGCGGAGCGGTTTGGCCTCGACGCTGGGGAGGCCCTGCGCAAAGGGCATCTTCCTAACCTGGACGGCTTCTGGCAGCACCTCGAACGCACGTTCGGGGGTGATGCTGGCGAGCGGATTGCCTTCGAGCAGGCGGCCAAAGCGATCATCAGCGGCTTCTGGCTCAAGCCCGACACCGAGATCAAACGCACCAGCAGTGCGGTCATCTTGGAAAAGCGTGTTTCGTCCGAAGCATCGTTTCGCTCGAAAGGCGAGCGCGAGGTCAATTACCACTCGCAGTCGTCTGTCGCAGCAACACTTGGTGGGCTGGCGACCTTCGCGGACAAGCATCGCTTCGGTGCGCTTGCGAATCAAGTGCGCAATTTCAGCGTCCATCGTCTGACCTTCTCGACTCGTGAAAAGCTAACTCTCACCGGACTTGAGGTTGTGATGTTCAACGACAAATGGCAGTTCAAGTTCGCGCACGACGTCGGCGACGCACTGTCGATCTTCATCAGCGAGTTCGGTGCCGAGTATCTCGCCTCGCGCGATCGGTACTGATCTTCTCAACCTTCATCTTTTCGACCCGCTTCGGCGGGTCTTTTTATTTCTAGAGGCTTTTCCATGCAGAGAGATCTTTTTTCCTTCGCGCCGGACTGGTACGGGCCGTTGCGTGCGATCAGAAGTCTGGGTTCGCAGGCGCCGTCGATTGCCCACCAGGGCGAACTGGCCGCGGCACGACGCCAGCACCTTGGTCAGTTTTTCACGCCCGACGCGATCGCGGCATTCATGTGGAGCTTCGTGAGCGGCTGGCACATCAAGCGCCGTATTCGTCTGCTCGACAACTCGGTGGGCTCGGGGCGGCTGCTGCAGTATGCGGATCCGGAACGTCACGCCGTGTACGGCATTGACGTGCATGCCGATGTGATCCAGCAGGGTCAAACGGTGTTCGAGGAGGCTGGGTTCGAATGCGAGTTCCGGCAAGCCGGCATGGAAGACATTCATCCGACGCGCTTCGATATCGCGCTCATCAATCCGCCGTTTTCGATGCACCTCGAGTCGCCGCACCTGCAGCCGCTCGAATGCACGACGTGGGGCAGATACGGTGCCAATACTAGTGCATTGAGCCATGACTACAGCGTGCATCAGGCGCTGGAGGCGGCAAACATCGTCGTAGCCTTGCTTCCGATCACCACGGCCGAGGCCATGGTCTCGGGTGAACAGGGCGACACGCTCAAGCGCCGTGCGGCCGGCATATTCGAGCTGCCGCCCGACGCGTTCAAGCTCGAGGGCGCTAACGTTCGCACGGCGGTGGTCGTCTTCGATCGCTATCGGATGCGCCCGTCAGATTTCGTTCGCGTCCTCGTTGACGATCTCTCGAAGCCGGGACCGGATCTCGGGCTTCATTTCGAGGATCGCTCTTTCGGGGAGCCACGCCTGCGGTTGCAGAAGCTGGATGACAGCAAGCCCTTCATCACGCGCGCGGTCACCGGCGACAAGTCGGTGATGATCTCGCACGACGGTAGACGCATTCGCCTCGGCTTCGCTTGTGGTTTCAACGAAGCGATGGTGCTGAATGCGGTTTTCGTGAAGCGGATCTACTCTCGGGGCGGTCATCGACTGCCGCGCGGCTTTCGCTATTCAGGACAGGGCTTACTGGATATGGAAACGTATCTGGTACAGGACGATCCGGTTGCCGCGTTCGATCAACTGCTCACACGGATTCGCAGTGTCGGCGGCGAGCCGCAACTGGCGCCGGGCTTCATGGAGCACTTCCGCAGACGCATGCGGCGCAGCGTGCGGCAGGCAATACCGCTGCGGCATGTTGCATGGACCACCGGAGCGGGGTCGCGGGACGTGGTGAGCGGCACGGCGAAGGAGACCCACAAGGTCGATGCGACGCGATGGGCAAGTCCGCTCATCAAGGCGGGCGATGCTGTCCAGTTTGAACGGGTTGACGACGGACGATATTGGTACGCGCTGCATGGCGTGCCGTATCACCTGTCGGTCGACGAGCTCAACGCGCGGTTCGCGGTGGAGAACGTGAGCGAAGGGTGGGAAGTGGTGCACGAAGGATTGTGCGCGCGCTTTCCCGACCAAGCGGCTGCATTGCGCTCGCGCGTGAAGTCGCTTGGCGTCGATCGATGGCTCGACTGGGAGTTTCAGGTCGACGATCTGGTCGAGACGTTGCTGAAGCCCACCGGTTGCGTGGTCGCCTGGGAGCAAGGTTGCGGCAAGTCGCGGCTCGCGTTGGCGCTGATCCTCGTGTCGTGCGTCAAGCACGGTCTCATCGTTGTCGAGTCCCGCCTGATTGCCGAGATGCTCAACGAGATCGCGCAGTTGCCGATCGCAGCGGAGCAGGTGAAGGTGATCGAGTCCGCGGCGGACCTGACCGATTTGCGACAGTTCAATCTGATCGCCTACGAGCGGCTGCGGATGCCCGTCGACAAGTCGGTTTCAGCACGCGTGACCTATGCGCACCGGCTTCGTCGTCGGATCGGCCTGCTGGTTGCCGACGAGGGCGAACGTCTCGCCAATCCGACGAGCGATCAGAGCCGCGCGCTTTGGGAACTCTCGGCGAGGCGGCGTTTCGTGCTTACAGGGTCGCCGATCCCGAATTACCCCAGGGACGCGTTCGGTTTGATTGCGTTCTCGAGTGGTGACGGAACCGCGGCACAACCCTATGGCTACCGCGTCGGCTACCTGGAGCAGAACTGGATCAACTCGGTGGAGTACGCGATGCGCGGCGTCGATCGATTCAGGGATGACTTCGTGGTGCTGGAGTGGGTGACGTGGCAGTTTGCGGAGAGCCTGCAAGATGGGGCGAAGCGCGAAGTGCCGAAGATCGGCAACCTGCATCGGTACCGGGCGATGTTGGCCCCGCACATCAAGCGCAGGCTTGTCGCTGAGCCGGAGGTGTCGCGCTACATCCAAATCGAACCACCCGAATTCGAGGTGGAAACGGTCGAATGGGATCGCGGGCATCTGGCCGCGTATCTGCGTGCTGCTGACGAGTTCGCCGACTGGTACCGCGATTCGCGCGATGACAAAAAGGCGTGCAACCTCGTGACGATCCTGGCTCGCATTCGTGCCGTGCATTTCGCTGCCAACTTTCCGCAGTTCGGCATGGAGGGCGTCGAGCACGTGGGTGGGCTGACGAGCAAGCAACGCGCGGTGATTGAGCGCATGCGGGCGATCGCGGCGGAAGGCAAGCAAGCCATTGTGTTTGCCGAGAATCCGGGCGTACTCGATCTGCTCGCGCGCGAACTCGATTCGCACGGCGTTCAGACGGTGCCGTTTCATGGCGAGATCCCGATCAAGCGTCGCGTGGCCGATAAGGACAAACGATTCCTGACGGGGTTGGCAACGGGTCTGATGGCGACCAAGGCATCGGGCCGCGCCGGCTACAACCTGCCCAACGCCGACTACATCCTCTTCTACGACCGGTCGTGGACGTGGCGCATCGAGTATCAGGCGATGCGGCGCGCGCTGCGCTGGAACCGGAAGGGGGTGCTGAAGGTGCTGTATTTCCACTTGCCCGGCAGCATCGACGAGTATCAGGACCAGATGGTCGCGCACAAACGTGATGCGACGCAGGCAGGACTGGACTGGGCGACGCCGGAGCTCGACGACGCGACGTTCCTGCACATGGACTCGTTGCTGGATCGCTTTGTCGATGATCTCGCATTGCTCGCCGATAGTACGGCGGGCGACATGCGCAAACTTCTGAAGGAGGCTGCGTGAAAGACTCGAAGGTATCTGTATTGGTCGGCGAGGACGTCGTGACGGTCAAACGCGAAGGCTCGAACCGCGCTGTCATGGCGAAGGTTCTCGGCAAGGTTTCGGTTGATGGCGTCGAAGTAGTGTGCCTGGACCGGCTCGTGCATGAGAGCCACGAGCAGCAGTTCGGCGAGTGGACGCTGGCGGGTGCGGTCACGACGCTCCTGTCGCGGCCGCTGGCGATGCCCATCGCGGTGACTGCGTGATGGACGGCGGCGTCTTCGGATGCCGCTTGACCTCATCCCTTTAATCCAGCCCGGCTTTGTAGCCGGGTTTTTTAAGCCCACGTTCGGAAGAGGTAGCCGGATGGCACAATTCGTAGCCGGGGGGCGTATTCGGCGCCCCGGTCAGAAACGAAGCCTGGACGCCGTCTCGACAGCGGAATAACTCACAGATGACCTTGAACGACTACTCTCAGTTCGACCCCCGAAAGGTTGATCTCAAAGCTTTCTCTAAAGAACAATGGGCGGCGATCGCGCTGTACCGCGAAGCTCGCAGCCAACAACGAAAGTTGCAGATGAGCGCGGTGTTTCTTGCGGTGATTGTCGCAGGTGTTGCCGGCATGAGCGGCATGTTTTCGGAGATCGATCATACTGATCCTGCGTTTTTCAGTTCGCCATGGATTCGCTACGGCATCCCCGGACTCGGGATCTTTTTCGCGGTGGCGGCTGTGGCGCTATCGTTCGTGATTGTGGTCCGAGCGAAGGCTTTCATGCGCGAGTGGCGGGTACCGGAAGATCTCATCAAGGTTCTTGACCGGTACCCCACGGAGAAAATGTAGGAAGAGGCGTGAAGATTTCGGAAAAGCGATCATTCGCGATTTAAGGCGGCATGATTTTGCGAGCTTTATCGAGCGTTCGCGCAAGGTAAACCGCTATCGTTGCGTCATCACCGCGTCTCTGACGCATCGACTCACCGCTGACTTTCGTCGGCCCACGTTGTTCAACCCTTTGGGAACCACTCCCGAAGGGGCAGGTTCCCTCCTTGGAGCCCTGCAATGCAACAACAACCTACACTCGCTCTCAAGCACATTCAGGTCAACGTCAATCCCCGCAAGTATTTCGATCCTGCGGAGATGGAAGAGCTCACCGCGTCCGTGCGCGAGAAAGGCGTCATTCAGCCCGTCATCGTGCGAACGCTCGCTGATGGTGGTTATGCCCTCGTCGCCGGCGGCCGCAGATACAAGGCAGCACTTGCGGCGCACGGCAACGACTACGAGATCCCTGTCGTTGTCCGGGAGATCGATGAAGCCGAAGCCAAGCAGTTGGCCATCATCGAGAATATCCAGCGCGCCGATATGTCGCCGGCGGAAGAAGCGATCGCTGCAGCCGAGCAAGTCGGGCTGTGCAAAGGCGATCGTGACGAAGTCGCGCGTATCTTCGGCTGGTCGCGCGCGACGCTCGACAAACGCCTTGCACTGATGAACTGCAGCACGGCCGTGCTCGATGCGTTGAGCACGCGCCAGATCCTGCTGGGTCACGCCGAGTTGCTGGCGGCGCTCCCCAAAGAGACGCAGGACAGGCTGCTGCCGGTGATCGTGAAGGAAAGCAAGTCGGTCGCGGAGGTCAAGAAAACCATCGAACAGATCGCCTGTTCGTTGGCGGCGGCCATCTTCGACAAGGCTGACTGCGCCGGATGCCCGCACAACTCGTCGACTCAGGGTGAGATGTTCGGCGAATCCATTGGTACGGGAAACTGCACCAACCGCACCTGCTACAACGAGAAGACCGAAAAGATGCTCGACGCGACGGCCACCGGCCTGCGCGACGAATATCCGGTCGTGCGTATCGTGCGTGCGGGCGACAACCACACGCGCGTGCAACTCTCGGTCGACGGTCCGAAAGGCGTGGGCGAAGAGCAGGCGAAGGCGTGTCACGCGTGCCAGAACTACGGCGCGGCAGTGAGTGCGCTGCCTGATTCGATCGGCAAGGTCTACAAGGGCCAGTGCTTCGATACAGTCTGCAACATGAAGAAGGTGGCGGCGCATTTGCAGGCCGTCAAAGCTGCGACGCAGCCGGTGCCTGATTCGAATTCACAGTCGGGTGCGGCGACTGGCAAGTCCAGTGGTAAAGCGGCTCCGATCTCTGCATCGGACGCGAAAGCCACGGGCGCCAATGCCTCCGTGACGGTCGTCTCCGAGTCGGACAAAATCAAGGCTTATCGCGTGGCGTTGTGGCGTAAGGCGCTTCGCCGTGAGGTAGGCGCGGATGCCGCGCTGGCTCAGCGATATCTCGTCGCGATCGCGCTGTCCGATCAGATGCGTTGCGTCGATCAAAAGACGCTCTCGGGCATCTGGGAAAAGCTCACGCAGGAGCAGATTCCGGCGACGGATCTCACGAAAGCCGCTGCCGCTACGGCCGTTGCTGACGATGCGCAACTCGCGCATGCCGTAACCGGCGTGACCGTTGCGGCAATTCAAGGGCTCGACGTTCAGTACCTGACGCGTCTGTGCAAGCACCATGTTCTTGATCTTACGATGCACTGGAAGCTCTGCAAGGAGTTTCTGGAACTGATCACGAAGTCCGAAATGATGGTGATCGCGGATGAACTCGGTATTCGTGCCGCGCTCGGCGAGAACTTCAAGAAGGTTTTCGGCAAGTCTAAGTCCGAAGTCATCGACGCGCTCCTGGCCGTCAAAGACTTCGACTACACGGGGAAGATTCCGAAAGTGCTCAAGTATTAAGCGCGCAGCCTCCGTTGTATCGGGGCAATGCGCATCGACCGGCAGTTCCATTCCATTGCAGACCGCCTTCGGGCGGTCTTTCATTTTTCTCAGGAGTTTTCCATGTTCGTAGCCATTGAATCGCTTCTGCGCAATTGCGCAAAGCTCACGCTGTCGCTGCAAATGAAGGGCGAAGAGATGGTCGTCTGGGTCATGCCGCAAGGCACGGCGAAGGATGCGGCCATGCTGCAACCGCTCGCGCTCACCGCCTCGGCGGGCGAGCTCGATGCGGGCTTCGCCGATGCGCTTGCCGCTTACACGGGCGCGCATGCATCGCTGGCCGAGCAAGTTGCTGCGACCACCGCGATTCTCGAAGCCGCCAAGACGACGCAAGTCGCCAAGGCGACCAAGACGCTCGCGAAGGGCAGCAGCAAGACCGCTTCGCCGGTGTCCGGTAGATCGAGTGAAGGCGACGGCGATGACGATGACAACGGCGACACCGACGAGAACGCGCAAGAGCAAAGCACCGCTCCTGCCGATTCGTCTGCGGTTACCTCGGCATCGACTGAACCGGCCAGCACGGGAACCAACCTCGCATCGCTTTTCGATTAAGGAGCCGTCATGTCCATTTCAGTCGCAAAGCTCACGCGCGAGTTTGTCTACAACGGCGTCACATTCCCCGATCCGGGCGCGACGTTTTCGCCCGACGAAGTTCGCGATCTCTACTGCGCGCAGTATCCGGAGTTGACGACCGCAGCAATCGATGGCCCGACGACGGAAGGCGAGGTAATGCGCTTCACGTTCGTGCGCGCGGCGGGTGCCAAGGGTGCTGCTCAGTTTGACATGCATCCCGAAGCCATCCATGCGTAAGCGCGATTTGCTCAAGGCCTTGTCCGATCCGGACTTGGCCGTTTCACATCAGCAGCCGCCCGACAGGGTGGTTTTTTTTCATGACAAGGAGATAGAGCAATGCTCTTCGATCCTCGTTCGTCTGGTGCAGAGGTCGCTGTCGCAGGAGAATCATGGCAATCGCGATGCAATCGCGCTGCCCGACGTCGACCTGCCCATGATTTTCTGAGCTTGCCGGCCATCGGCTCCGATGTTCATACGCGCGCTGATCTGCTCTGGAACGCAGAGAAAGATGTCGCGGGTCTGATTGCCGCCCAGTTCGACTCGGGCGTCCTTCAGGCACGCGATGTTCCCGAATTCAAGGGAGCGGGCGACGCGCTCGCTCACGGATTTTTTGCGTGGGCTAGGCGTCACACGTCGAAGTGGAAGTGTCTGGACTTCGATTTCGTGCTGTGCGACGTGGCCGCGGTTCGGGAGGTGGCGCAGTATCAAGAGGATGGTGTCGATTTTGAGCCTTCCTCGCCTCTCTATCTCGGCATCGAGATCACCGGCGAAAACATCCTGGAATTCGGCTCACGAGCGGCCGCACTTAGGAAGGTACATCCGCGGCTGGTGACCACCGCGATGCTGCTGATCAATCGAGCTGCCAGCCGTACGGTCTGGATTCGCACGCCGGACGAGTTTCTGTGCGACTTCTCTTCCTGGTTTTGGGAGGGCGATCCGGCCGCGACCGACGAAGAAGCACGCGAGTGCATGACGGAACGATTCGGCGACGACGAGGGGGAGATCGAGCATTACCTTCCTTCCGTCGTGCGCGCCGAGCTTTGTCCAGATGACATGGATGTCTTTCGTTGTAAGCGCTCGCGTGGCGGTAGGCAAAAGCTTGTGCATAAGCACCCGCTTAGCGTTGCTACGCTGCGTCGGCTCCAGCGGCTCACTTATGGTTCAACCCGTCGTGTCTGCCGCGAACTCGAAAGGCTAAGTGTGATGCTTCGCCAAGCGAGTAAGAGTCAGCTGTTCAACTGCGCTTATCAGCCGCGCTGCGCGTATGCGGCGGCGACCTTGACGGTTCAAAACGACAGACGCGTCGGCGAGTTGCTCGATTCGCACTACGAGTATCTGTCCAGCGTCGGCGACGGCACCACGTACTACGGCTTCGTGCCGTTTGCCTCTTCCCCTGACGCCATCCGCAAGCAGTACGCGGACTGGGCCATGGGACTTTCCATTATTGGCCAACTCGATCGCGTCATCGCGTCGCTCGCGGCATAAAACCTGGAGCTTACATATGAAAGGGCTTGATATCGGCTCGGATCGCGTCGACGAACTCGCCGCGACGAGCGCAATTTTGTTGTATGGCCGAGAAGAGCGCAGTGCGGTCTACGGCACCGTTCATCCCGTGCTGCAAGGCAAAGGCGATCGGGCGACGATCGGAGCGGGTCGGCCGATCGAACGCAAGGCGCTGTTCGATTGCCTGCGCGAGCTGGCAGAGCATGCGGCGGCGCCGGCGGAGTTTCTGCCTGAGACGGTGCTGTCCGTGTCGCAGCATGCGGTGATGTGGTGGTGCAGACCGGCGATGCGTCGAGTCTTCTTCGACTGTCCGGAGATCGGGCGGCGCAGTGCGGTCGTGCCGCATCCGGGGTTGGTGTTCCGCGCAGCTTCGAACGGGTTTTCCGTGTACGCGCTGCAGGAGGCCAGCCGGCCAACGCCTAAGTCGAAGCTGCACGAACCGCCTTACTTTAACACCTGGGATTGGGGAAAGATCTGCATCGGCTCGGCCCAGGTTCCTCGGCGCGTCGATGTGGCTTCGATCGCAGGCTGGGAGAGCGGATTCTTCGAGTCCGCGTTCACCCACCCCAATCACGGCGGCAAACGCGTTTCGCATCGCAACGGCGAGTTCGCCTTCTGGAAGGAAATGCTCGACGGCAAGTTTGGCGAGCACTTCCCGAAAGAGGCGCTTGTCCCCATGAACCTTACTCTCGCTGAGCTGATTACCGGCAAACAAGGAGCTTGAATATGAATGCTGGTGAATTGAATGCCGGTGACCTTGCGCTTCAGCGCTCTTTCCCGACCGTGATGGTTCCCCGGCGTGAGCCGGTGGCACCGATGGCTGCGGCCGGTGAGCGGTTGCTCATTGGTGAGAACGGTGTGTTTATCGAGATCGATCTGCCGTGGCTGTCGGTCGTGCGCCGCGTCGCACATTACTCTGTTCCGACCGCAATCCCGTACGGGCAGGTGGTCGAATCGACGGTGCTTCGCTGCGGATCTGTGCCGCCGCATCTGCTCGGCGAGTTCGTCGAGATGGCGCGCGCGGCACACCCGCTGGAAACGGGCGCGTGGGTAGTCTGGAACGTTCAGACCCAGCAATTTCGCCTGGCTCCGGTCAAGGTTCTCGCACAGGGGACCGGTTCGCTCAAATATGAGCGGCCGGCGCTTTCGCCCGATGAACTGAGGGTAATCGACTGCCACTCGCACGGCGCGCATCCGGCGTTTTTCTCGTCGACCGACAACGAAGACGACCGGCATGAGACGAAGTTCGCCTTCGTCGTTGGGAACTGTGCCTCGCCGGTGCCGAGCATGGCCATGCGGCTGTGCGCGAAAGGCATCTTCGAGGACGTCGAGCGTGTGCCAAGCAGTTGGTACGTGTCCGCGCGTCTGAAGGAGGTCGCATGACGACAGCTATCCGTCACGCGCTTCCTTCGCGGATGCTCGAGCGCGCCTGGAACGTGGTCGTGGTCGGCGCCGGTGGTACAGGCAGCGCGGTGCTTCCAAGCCTCGCGCGCTTGCATCACGCGATGGTCGAACTCGGCCACTCGGGCGGAATCGACTGCATGGTGTTCGATGACGACACGGTCAGTCCGACCAACGTCGGCCGACAGGGCTTTTATCCGAACGATGTGGGCGAGTACAAAGCCTCGCTCATCGTCAATCGGCTGAACACGCTGATGGGAACCGACTGGCGAGCGCAGACGCGGCGCTTCGGCGCGAGCGAGACGCTCTACAACGTCGATCTGGTCATCGGTTGCGTGGACACGCGCGCCGCAAGGCATGCGATTGTTCGCGCGGCGGAGCGCTCGGGCGTCTACTACCTTGACTGTGGCAACGATACCGATCGCGGTCAGATCGTGTTGGGGCAGGTCTGCAGCAAGAGTTACACAAAGAAGAATCCGGAACGCCTCCCGCACGTCGGCGAGTTGTTCCCGGAACTCATCAACGCGAAGCTCGATGCGAAAGACGACACACCGTCCTGCTCGATGGCAGAGGCGCTGCGCAAGCAGTCGCTGGTCATCAATCAGGCCATCGCGGTCCAAGCATTCAACATGCTCTGGACCATGTTTCGTACCGGCACGGTGCCGTTCTCGGGCGTGTTCGTGAATCTCGCGACGGGCCGCACGAATCCGATTGCGCTGGACTCGGCCGTATGGGCGCGCTTTGGTTATGAGCCACCGACGACGCCCGTCAAAAAAGCGAGCAAAGGCCGGAAAGCCAAGCTCGCTGCCTAAGTTTAAAAGTGTGTCTGTAAACGATGCTGACTCCAAAAAAGGGTCGGCATTTTTCATGACGTCTGCGCCGCGCTATACGGATAGGCAAGACGTTCTATCAACTTCATCTCAACGGAAAGCAACATGAAAAAATTCAGCAACTTCTTTTGTGGCGGCGCCTCGGCGCGATTCGGCCACGATGTCGCGGGCATTGTCCGCTGTATGTTTTGCGCGCTGATGGCGCTCGCGCTGTCGATGGGACATCGATGGCTCGGCTACGCGCTCCCGCATCAAGTCCTTCGCGCCTTCGAGGCTTACGTCGCGAGCGCCGTGCCTTCGACGTTCGAGCACGCGCTGGCTGCATTCGGCGTGCTGTCGCTTCTGGTTCTGCCGGTATGCTGGACGAACTCGACGACGCGTCAGCGGATGTTGGCCTGCGTCATCGGCGCGGCCGCGTATTTCATGCTGACGACGCTCGGCTGGGACTACCAGCAGTATCGGGCGACGCATGACCCGGCGCAGCTTGCGCAAATGACGGGTGATGTGCTCGGCCTGTTGTCGGCCGCGTTTTGGCTGACGCGGGCGCAGACGGCTCGGTCGATTCATCGCCTCGCCTGACGGCGGGCGCCTCAAGCGGTTTGCGACGGCCGCTTTTTCGTACACCCTTGCGGGGACAGCCCCGCGAGGGCTGCTCCGCGTCTTACCTTGGAGCAAACATGAGTTCTACAATTTTGACGGGCAAACGTGCGGCCGCTTTTCAGAAGGCGGATGGCGAGTGGATTTACGCGTTGTTCGAACGTGGATACGAGTCGAACATCTATCCGCACCGGGACCACTGGTCGGCGGTCGCGCTCGGCAACTATGCCGATGTCATGCGAAAGCTGTTCTCGCACGCGTCGAGTTGCGAAGGGGGCATGGTCAGAAGCAAGGCTGGTTCAATTAAGCCGGAAAACTTCATCACGTCCTGGCAGCGCGAGTTGGCGAGGCCGTTCACACTGCCAGATCAACCAATCACGCTTTCGTCCTCGGCGTCGATGTACTCGGCTGTGCCGGCATTACAGCTTGAGGCAGTCCGGTTGTCGCTGATACGTGCGGGCTTCGAGGCGCAAGCCGACGAGTTAGCGGCAGGCGGTCTTACCGTCTCACTGCACGCGGACATCGACCTCTTACTCTCAATCTACGGCAATCATGGGCCGCTCAGTGTGTGGCGGATACTCAAGGAGTACGACACCGGAACCGTGCAGATCGACGTTCCCGTGCCGCTGGCATCGAAGAAGGCGATAGACCGCATGCCCGAGGTCCGGTGTCATGCGATCGATCGCGATAATCGGTTGATCGCGATCGGCGTCGCGCCGTGGCGGCATGCTGGCTGGCAGTACAACGCTATCGGCTCGTTTATCACGGACGTCGTGTATTCGATCGAGATGGACACGCCGGGATTCGCGAAGAAGGCGATACCAGCGTTTCGTGACACGGTGCGCGCGGCGTCCACGATACCGGCGGCAACTCGAATCACCGTGACGCGATCGCCTGAGGGTGAGGACAAATCGCGTATTCGATCAGCAGGCGAACTGGCACGAAACTCGGGATGGCTGCCGACGGCGACTCCGCGCCGGATGTGTTCAGCTTCGCATTTGGTGATTTGCTCGGGCGGGAAGACACCGACCAGTTGCTTTACGGACTGGGCGTTCTGAGCGATGCCCAGGCACACTGGGACGTTCCAGTAATCCGCGAAGGTGCGGCGCCGGACCCCGTCTTCTTCGCGGCAGACGTTCAACTATCCCTCTGTCTTGCATAACCTTTCGACCAGCGCCACGCTTCCGGACTTCCGGGGCGTGGCGTTTTCTTTTTTTACGACCCCAGCAACAGCGGAGTCATATGCCGGACGAGCGTCAAAAGTACCGTTGGGGGGTTGCCCTTGCTGCAATAAGCATCCATGCCCGCGGCCATGCCTTCGGTTATGACGTCTTCTTCCGGTAGCGAGGTGTGCGCGATGATAGGGACCAGCCGCATGCGCGCGATCTGCCTTATCGAGCGGCTAAGATCAAATCCGTTCTGGATTGGCATCTCGATATCGAGTACGACGATGTGCGGAATCCAGACACCAATGAGCCTGAGGCTCGTGCTTGAGTCGGCGGTTCGAGCCGTGAACCCTTCAGCCTCCAGTACGGCCTGCAGGGCATCCGCGACGTCGCCGTCGTCGTCGACGATCAGAACGCAGATTGGTGGGGTAACAGATGCAAAGGCACGAGTGGTCCATAACGGTGGTGTCGATCGGGCGGTGCTCACGATGTGAACCTCGGACGTTTCTTTATACGGATGTCCGAAACCTGCGCAACGCCCGTTCCTAAGTTCACCCGTGTCAATGGCCCTCGCGTAACTCGTCCAGTGCGAGCTCCACCTCTCGGCGGGCTTCCTCATAGCTCGCGCAGGCACGCGCGGACTGGCGGAGCAATTTCATCCGATGGTCGGTCAAATCCGGAACGGTGATCGACCAGACCCAGCCGCCGGCGTCGTGTCTCACAGAAATTACTTCCGAAGGCTCATCCATGCGCAGCGTCCTCTCGCCGTGATTGGGTGCCGTGGGAGTGTACTGGAATGGACCGCCCGGACGGCGATGCTGCGGTGCGTGCTAAAAAACGAAAGATGCCTGATGCGGCTGCTGGACCATTTGTAGCGTACCGCTATTTTTCTCCAGCAACTCATCGTACCGAGCGAGCACCGACACGGCGTCCACACACTGTATGTCGATGCCGATGAGCGCCGCTACGCGGGACCGCACGCTGGCGAGCAGTTTGGCCTCGTCGAGGGTCGGACGGACGGTTGGCCAGCCGGACGTGAACAGCAGATGCGCGGGGATTTCCCCTTCGATGGCCTGACGTTGTACGGCGGCGGTTTTCGCACGGGAGACCGAGGCGGCGAGCGCTGGTGACAATAGTTCGGGCGCGACGTCGGCAAGCCACCGTTGTCCTTGAAAGGCGAATGTCGACGCGGCCTCGAGCTCGACCATCGCGCGGTAGACGTCGTGATTGTCTGCGCACCTTGCTGCGGCGCGAAGGTCATCGAGCGAACTCATGATGCAGTAAGCGCACGACACGCGCGATGCGCCGTAGACAGTGTAGGCCTCGTGCAGCGTCAATCCGGCCGCTGCGATCTCCGTGAAGACTTGGTCGACGGTCCATTCGATGATCGCGTTCCACGTGACGCCTGTGCGGCCTTTCGTCGATAGCGATGCGAGCGGGACGGATACCGGCATCTTGCTGCGGGCGCTGCTTTCCTGCCGGCGCACGCCCGTGACGTTGACGATGTCTTGGGTGGGAAAGCGCTTCTTGAGGGCGGAAAATATGACCGAACTTTTGAGCTCGGACGTGCAGAACCTGAGAGCCGGTGTGCTCCACGGCAGAATGAGCCGCACACAGGACAGGTCACGATATCGCTCGACATTATTGGCCCAACGCTTTTCCCATCTGGCGAGCATGTCGCCCGCTTGTCGCCGCACCGTCAGCAGTTCCCATCCGAGATGCGCTGCGAGTCTTTCGCACACCGGACCGCTGTCTCTCCATTCGACGCGACCGAGATCGGAATGCACGAGAATCCTCGGGCCAGTGTGGCCGATCGCATCGAGGTGACGCGCCACGGCCAGCGCACAAGCGACGCTGTCTTTGCCTCCGCTCACCCCAATCGCGACGACTTCATCTGCTGCCAGCAGCGCGGCAATCTCGGGCGTGATGGAGACACCTCGCGCTGAAACACCGACGTGTTGATGATTGATGCGCGGCGCGCGCAATGAGGACAGGTCGATGGTTTGGAGCATGGCAAAGAGGAATCGAAGAGGATGATTCATCTTCGCAGTTGCAGCGCGAAGTCAAGGCGGCGAAGGCAGGTGAGTAAGCGCGAGCATGGACATAAAAGAAAGACCCCTGCGGATCGCTCCGAAGGGGTCTTGGTACCACACCTAACTCACTCCGGCGAATCATATCGAATTACCCGATGGGCGCAAAGGACCCTGATCGCGTCATTGTCGCTCGACCGAAGACGATGAATGAGAAGAGGCATAGCGAAATCGCGAGCTTTCCTGCATTCGGCGCCACGCCGGATCCGTAGACTAACGTCATTCCCCGCGCTTTCAGCGCATCGACCTACCCCTCCAGCGTGCTGGAGGTCCATTCTTCTCTCCAGCCGTTTTGACGGCTATCTTCTGGCGACCACCTGTTGGTCGCCTTTTTTCGTTCCGTTGGGAGCCAATCCCAATGGGAGACGGCTCCCTTTTTTTCTAGGAGCTGTCTATGTCTCGCAATCTCGCACCTATCGTCAAAGTTTCCAGCAACAGCGGTTTCATGGCGAATCAGCGTGTGATCGCTACAGACGTCGAGGCTAGCCCGCCGCAACGCTACACCGGTCGAATCAATTCGGTGTGGAGCGACGGTACGGCGGTCGTGATCTGGGACTATCCGCTCAATCCTCAAGCCGAGCGGCATCTCATGAGCGGCGGTCACGTCAGACTGCATCACCTCAGTCGCACCACCTCGTAGGTCCCCTTAGATGACGCGTCCAGTGCAGTTTGCTGGACGCCGTTTCGTCGTTTCCGATACTTGGAGCTTCCCTTCACGGGCGGCTCCCTTTCTGATTCAGGAGTCGCTCATGTTCCCGATGCTCAAACATGCTTTCAGCAGTCTCGCCTGGTACGCCAAGCAGGACGCTGAAGCCTGGAAGATGCTGTCGTTTCTCGTTGGCGTGTTGTTCGTCTCAGCTGCGATCGCTCTGGTTTCGCACTGACGCCCGTCGGTCCCAGTCTCTCGTTGCTCGTCTTCCTCCCTTTGGGGCAAACCTGCCCCTCGGGACGGATTGCCCCGCTTTTATTTGTCGAGGCAATCCATGTTCAAGCTTCTCGTCGCCATCGTCCTTCTCTCGGCGCTGACGGGCTGTACGACAGCCGACTTCGGTTCGCCGAACACGTATCAGCGCTATGACGTGCAGCGCTTCGGTCAGTACGAGCAGGCAACCATCCTGCGCGTACGTCCGATCACGATCGAGAACTCGTCCGATACGTCGGGCATCACTTCGATCGTGAGCGTGGCAGCAGGCGCGTTTCTCGGCTCGCAAGTCATCGGTAATGGGCGCGGCCGATATATCGCCGGCGCGCTGTCCGGCTCGGCCTCCGGGCTGATCGCGCAGCGTGTCAGTTCGGTGATGTCGCGGCACAGCGGTGTTGAAGTCTCCCTTCGCCGCGCCAATGGGCAAACCGTGGTCGTCACGCAGGTCGACGATCAGCAATTCGCGCCGGGTCAGCAAGTCTTTCTCGTCTCCAGCGGGTCCGGCTACCGGATCACCCACTGATCTCGTCGTCCAACATCCTTTAATGCGCGGTGCGAACCGCGCAAATCCCTTGCGGGGCAGGCTCCCGCAAGGGACCTACCTCGTCTTATCCGAGGCAATGATGAAATTTCCCCGAATGTTTTACGCGGACCGCAGCAGCGCCAATTCTGGCGCGAAGGCGGCCCTTGAGCGTCATGCAACGCGCGTTCTCCGACGCGTCGCGCAAGACTTGCGGCTTGCCGGCAGTTCGCATGAAATCGTCAACGATTCACGCCGTGGCAGTTCTTCGGTGCGGGTGTCGCTTCGTACCGAAACGCTATTCGTCGATGTAGTCGAGCGGCGCTGTGGCTCGGGCGTCGCGCTGTTTTTTAGAACACGGCGTGGCCGCTCCGACTTCACCGGTGGCGGTGAGAACCACGTCTCCCTGCAGCAGCTTGAAACCCGGGGCGGCTATCAGGCAATGCTTGATGGACTGCGTCTCACCGGCGGCATCGATCTGAAATGCGGGGTTCGTCGATGAAACTGGCGAAGGTGAAAATCGAGTACAGCTCCGGCACGACGATCGTCGACCGGGTCACCCTCGATCCAGCAACGGGCCAAGTTCATCTGGCGCCGCGTGTGCTCGGGCTGTTGAGCAAGATGGAGGAGTCCGAGTGCTCGCCGTCGTTCAGCCTGGAGTACAAAGGCTACGTCTTGCCGGTCGCGACGGTAAGTGGCGGTGGGTATGTGATTTCAATTCCTACTGACCCTGGCCCGGGATTCCGACAGGTGCTTCACGCAATCGCGACGCCGACTAAGGACCAGCGCCAGCAAAATGGCCGGTACCTTCACACTTTATCGGCGGCGTCGATTGGCGGGCTGGTGGGCTATGTGCACTCTGCGTCGTCGTGGACTCTGTCGACGATCGTGGGGTCGACGATCCTTGCCGGTCTTGGAGTACTATTGTGGTATGCGGGTTACCATGCGGTGAAAGGGGAATGATATGGGTGCATCAATCTTCACTTTAGTGCTTGGCGTGTCCATTGCAGCTTTCTTCATGTGGACCTCCAACAACGGCCGGAAAGCCGATCGCGAACGCGATTGGGGTAAATGATTCTACCCAGCGCAAGCTGAGTCACAACACGTAAGCCGCACCCTTCGGGGTGCGGTTTTTTTTCGTCCATCGCTTTTGCGCGCCTACGGGCGCGTTTCGCATTTCAGGAGCCCCACCATGCCTCAACCGATCACCGCCGCACTGCCAATGGGCGTCAGCGCCTCTGGCGCAGTCGATCTCAAAGCTGTCGCCCGGCTGGACACCCAAGGTAAAACGGTGAATCAAGTTTTCTCAGACCTGACCCGGGTCTTGTGCAAGACCGATGTGGAGCCGGAGTGGCTGTGTCCGGCCAACATGCTCGACGACGCCAATGAGGCCGTCTACGGCGCTCGCCACAGCAGACCGTGGCCAGAGTTGTTCTCGCAGGACCGGGTCTCCGTGTCTGTGTGCACTGGCAATTCGGAGGGGTGGATCATCCACGTCGACTGGATTGGCCGCCGACCGCTTCATGACGCTATTGAGCGGTCTTACATAGTGACGCCGTTGCTGCGCGCAAAGGTCTTCTCGAGCGACCACGCGTGGACGCTCGCGCGGGTGATTGCGCGATTGCTCGACGCCGCGTAACGCCGTTCTCACTTTCCTCGCGCCATTAGGCGCCGCCCACCCTTGCCGGGCATCGACCCGACGGGGATCGATCGCCCGGCTTTTCATTGAGGCAATCGATCATGTACCAGCTTTCCTTCGCAGGATTTTCCCAGTCCTTCCGCACGATGCTCGAGGTGTTGAGCCTCTTCCGGAGCAACAAGCTTACCGCTGGCCTCGATGCGGCCGACATATCGCTCGCCTTCTTCGGCCATCCCGTTTCGGTCACCCGTTTCAATGGCACATTGACCGTGCGCAGGCCCGGCACTGCGACAAGCGTCTTCCTGTCGCTGATCGACGAAATCGACGGGGCGTACTTCAGACCTGCGTTCGCCGCATTGGAGCCGTGGCAAATCCGCCGCGAACACTGGCAACTGCTGTATCTTGCCTTCGATCTGGCTCGGGATCCGCTGTATTTGTTTTCATCCGATCAGGTACCGCAAGCCAACGAGGAGGCGGGTCAGTCCGGCCCCCGCGGTCTGGATCTCTTCGAGCACCTGCAGCAAGAATCCGAACGCCGCTTCGGGTTTCCTTACGCAGGCCCAGTCGTAGAGGACGGAGGCGGTCAGCGCAACGGTCGGCATGAGGTCCATGTCGCCTATGCGCTCGCCGCAGGAAAGCCGGTTCCGCAAACGGTGATCGACGACTACACCTCGTTGTCGAAGTTCAACTCGGACCTGCAATGGGCAAAGTCGCTGCTTGTTGTGCCTGAACTGCGTGGTGCGCTGCCGCTTCCCAAGCTCGCGGCGCTCGCGTCCGTAATGCGTCATTCGAAGCAGGCGATCACCTCACAGAACGCCGCGTTGCTTGTCATGCTCATGGGCCTGGCCCGAGACGAGCCGTCAACGGTGGAAGTCGATGACCTGTTGTTCGCGAAGGGTGTGCTCGATCAGCACCCATTGCCAGAGACGTACTTGAAGCCGGTCGACGTCGGACAGCCGTCATGCACGTTCGCGGAAGTGCTCAGGCGGACATTGGCTGATCAAACGCGTGACAAGCGGTTGAGCGAACTCGAGCAGGCGCGGGCAGCGGGCATGAAGAGCAAGCGCGATCTCGAACTGGGCAAGCAAGTGGCCATTCTCGATCACGGCAGGGCCACGCACACGTTCGGCAACGATCTCGCGAGAGCAATTCAGGAAGCCGACATGTCGTACCTGCTGAGCGTACTTGATCGACCAGACGACGCGAACCGCGGGACGAAACAGGCTGTGCGGGAAGTGTTCGGCATCAAGCTTATCGGCGTTCGCGCCGCGCCGCGGCGCGGCGTCGGGCGATCTTCGAGTTGGCTGGCATGGATTCGGCGCAGCAGGGGGAGTGGGAGGCGCTGTCCGTGTCGCAGCGTGAGGCGCGGCGCGTTGCGCGTGGAGTTGCACGTGCCCGCGAGATGGCGCTGTTGTCGCGTGTTCGTACAGAGGACGGTGCTGTCTTGACCGCAGCCGATTGGGTCGATCGCACGATCGCTGAAGGCTTTTCGGAGATCGTTAGCGTCCGCCAGGGCGCAAGCGTGCGGTACGCGCTCGCCGACCCTGTGCGTCGCCTGCAGGTATCGCTTCGTGCAACCGACGGCACGCTAGCCTATGCGCGAGCGTCGCTCGAGCAGCGCGCAACCTGACGCACAATGGCTGCGCAGGATGGCGCCATCACGACATAAGCTGCCGGAAGAATCACCCTTGTCGGAGCCTGATCCGGCAAGGACTGGTCAGTAGGTTCATCACAGACGCTTCCTCTCGGACACGGCAGGAGCTAATCAGACAATCTTTAACCAACCCGGCATCCGTGCCGGGTTTTTTTTCGCCATCAAGACGGGCGCGGTCGGATAAGGCACCCCAAAAAAGCGATCATTTCGCCGTTGCCAGCGCGGCCGGCTCCCTACACTGCTCTTATCACCCGCGTCTTTGACGCATCGACCTTGCCGTCACCAGCCGGCATTTTTCTTATTGCCGTATCAATGCCCCCTAGGGACCACGTCCCTACGGGCGTAGTCTTTATGGGGCTTCTCTGGAAGCCATCATGAAAGTCACGCCCGCTCAACTCAGTGAACTCCTCTCGCTGTACGTGCCGAAGCGCCTTCCGGTGCTGATCACTGGCCGCCCCGGCATCGGCAAGAGCGACATCGTCGAACAGACCGCGCAAGCGACCGATCACGAACTGCTCATCAGCCATCCGGTCGTCGAGGATCCGACCGACTCGAAAGGGTTGCCGTTTCCCTCGGCAGACGGCGCAACCGCGAAATTCCTGCCCTTCGGGGATCTGGAACGCGCGATGACCGCCAGACGCCCGCTCATCTGGTTTCTGGATGACCTCGGGCAGGCCTCGCCCGCCGTGCAAGCCGCCAAGATGCAGCTGCTGCTCGCGCGGCGTGTGGGCGAGCACGTGCTCCCGCCGCAGGTGACCTTCCTCGCGGCCACCAACCGCCGGACGGACAACGCCGGTGTGTCGGGCATCCTCGATCCAGTGATTTCCCGGTTCGCCACGGTGGTCGAACTCGAACCATCGATCGAAGGCTGGACGCAGTGGGCCGTGCGCGAAAACATCCCACCCGCGCTCATCGCGTTCCTGCGCTTCCGCCCGGACTTGCTGTCCGTGCAGAAAACGTCGCGCGATATTGAGAACACGCCTAGTCCGCGTAGCTGGGGGTTCGTGGCCAAAACCATGGATGTAGTCCCCAAACATCTGGAGCACATCTCCTACGCCGGATCGGTGGGCGAGGGTGCGGCGACCGAACTCGTCGGCTTCCTCCAGATCTTCCGCGAGCTGCCGCAGCCGGACGCGATTCTCCTCGCACCCGATACGGCGATGATCCCCACGATGCCGGCGGCATTGTTTGCGATCGCGGCCGCGCTCGCGGCGCGCGCGACCGAGGCGAATTTCGATCGCATCGTGCGCTACGCCGAGCGATTGGCAGCCGAAGGGCATCGCGAGTTCGTGGCGCTGCTGGTGCGCGATGCAGTCGGGCGCTCCCCGCAGATCCAGAACTCGTACGCGTTCATCGCGGCTCAAGGCGGTGAGATCGGCAAGATCATCCGCGGCGAGTAATACGTTCCTCAGCTTCACTCTCTGTCTCAGCTTCACGTCTTTCAGCGCCACCTCTCGGCCCTGTTGTGTCTTCGGACGCGCAGGGCCGTTTTCTTGGCTCCATCCATTCCCTTTCTACACGGAGTTTTCTCATGGACATCACTTCAATTCAATCGAAGGTCATGCTGTGCTCGGTCACGATTTCCACCTGGGTTGCCCGCCGTTTTGACGGCAAGGTGACCGAGGAGGTCGAGAACAAGCACCACACGAAGGGCATCGGCAGATTCAACAAACGCCTGTTGCCCGAGCACGCGCCGAGTTTCGCCGAAGTCGGAACGCTCGCCGGTCGCATCCGCTCGTATTTCTATGACCACACCCTGAAGTACGACCAGTTGGGCGTGCGCCTGCTGCCAACGATGGTCTACATGGACTTCGCCGAAAAGATGCGCTCGTTGAAAGACGAGTTCGATTTGGCGGTTTCCGTGTTTCTGACCGACTACCTCAACCTGAAGGAAGCTGCTCGCGAGGAACTGAATGGGTTGTTCAACGAGGCGGACTATCCGACTCTCGCTGAGCTGTCCACGAAGTTCGGCGTGAAGATGGCTGTGCTGCCGTTTCCTGACGCCAGCCAGTTCGGCGTCGAGTTGCCGGCGAACGTGCTGACGACGCTCAAGAGCGAGCTCGACCAGCACGTTCTAGCGTCGATCGCGACCGCGAACGACGATCTGGTGCGCCGTCTCTACGAGGCCGTTTCGCAGATGGCCAACCGCCTGTACGCGACGGGCAACGTCCGACTGGACGTCGCCAACAACGTGCGGGAGCTCTGCGCGCTGCTGCCGAAGCTCAACTTCTCGAACGACCCGCAACTGACGCACATCCTCGAGCAGGCCAAGACGCATTTGGCCGTGCACACGGGCGCGGAGTTGAAGGATTCGCGCGTGCTGCGCTCTCAGGTGGCCAGCAAGGCACAGGAGATCGAGGGGTTAATGGCTGCGTTCATGGGCATGCAGCCGGAGCCGATGGAAGTCGAATCGGAACGTTCGCAGCTACTGCGCCTCGTCGCGTAAGGGGGCGTCATGGACCGCAATACGATCGTGTTGGGGGCCATGTCGAGCAATTGCGCGGTCCATCCGCGCATTGCCCGGCAGCGCACCGAGCTCGTCCTGTCGCAGCCATTCTTTGGCGCGCTCGCGCTGCGACTGGCTGTCCGCGAAGATCCGTCAGCCAAGACGTTCTGGGTGGATGGCGAGACGATGGGCTTTAACCCCGCCTATCTCGATTCGCTGAGCGACCTTGAAGTGCGCGGCGTCGTCGCGCACGAGGTGCTGCACGTGGCCAATGGCCATTGCTGGCGCCAGGGCGCGCGCGATCCGGATCGGTGGAACGATGCCTGTGACTATGCGATCAATCCGATCGTGGTGTCCGCCGGCATGGTTTTGCCCAGGGGCGCGCTGATCGATCCGCGTTATACGGGGAAATCGGCCGAGGAGATCTACGGGTTGCTCACGCAGGAGGCCAAGCAGAAGCAACAGCAACAGCAACAGCCTCAGCCGCAGCCGCAGCCGCAGCCGCAGCCGCAGCCGCAGCCGCAGCAATCTCAGCCTAAATCACAACCGCAGCCGGATCCACAGGGCCAGCAGCAGCCGAGTCCGCCCAATCAACCGTCGCAGTCGAACGGGAAGCAGGGTGGGCAGCAAGCTCCGCGGCCGGGTCAGCAACCTCAACCGGGTCAGCAGCCCTCCAATCCTGGGTCCTTTGGGGAAGTTCGGCCGTACAAGGGTCCGGACCAGCCGGTGAAGGAAGCGGAATGGAAGGTTGCCGTGACGCAAGCCGCGAAAGCGGCCGCGATGCGCGGCAAGCTGCCGGGCGATCTGCAGGCGATGGCGGGCAAGGCGGTGCGGCCGGTCGTCGACTGGCGTGCAGTGCTGCATCGCTTTGCGCAGCAGTGCTCGCCCTCCGACTACAGCTTCGCGACGCCGAACCGCCGGTATCTGCATCTCGGGTTCTATCTGCCCGCGCTGCACACGCCAGCGATCGGCGATGCGGTTTTCGTGCGCGACTCCAGCGGCTCGGTGTTCGACGAGACGCAGGCGCAGTTCGATGCGGAAATCCTCTCGGTTTTCCACTCGTTGAAGCCGGCGCGGCTCATCGTGATGGATTGCGATACGCGCGTGACGCAGGTGCAGGTCTTCGAGCGCGGCGACTCGCCGGAGATCAAGCCGGTGCGCGGCGGTGGCGGAACGGCGTTCGTCGAGCCGTTCAATCGCGTCGTGCAGGACGGCATGAATCCGGCGTTTCTCGTCTATCTGACGGATATGGATGGGCGGTTTCCGGCCGTCGCACCGCATTACCCGGTGCTGTGGGCATCGACCACACCGCTTGCGCGCGCTCGCAAGGCGCCGTTCGGCGAAACAGTGGAGGTGATTTGCTAAACCAGTGCAGTCGATCTGGACATTGCTGAAAACAACCCCGCAGAGTCAGCGGGGTTTTTTGTTTCTCGAATCCTCGTTCGGCCTCGTGTTCGCATTCAGTCATTCGGTCAATGGATTGAGTAACGTCGCGAGGCGCCGCAGCTCTTTGTCGATCCCGCGACGAACGACAGGGAGATAACGCCATCGTGAGATATGTTCGTGGGGTTCGATCCACCATTGAAGAACACCGCTGTCGCGAAAGTTCGCCTTCAACCACCAACAAATCCCCGGCTCGCCACTTGCATATCCCGCTTCCAGTGCCCGATGCACACGCTGTGCAAGTTTCTCTGACGACTCGAAAATGACGAACGGGTTTGACCGATTCAAGTGGCCCTCGCACGACCATAGTGTTTTTACTACATCTTTCGCGTTCAACACTGTGCAGACAGGTTGTATCCCAATCTCAATTATGGTTTCCTACACGTCCGCTAGTCGGATCAGTCTAAAGACTCCATGTTTAGCAAAGATTGACCCGCTGCTTGCCGAGAAAGCTACATCTTTTTCAGCGTCTTTCCCCGCTGACAAAGCTACCCAGGTAGCTCTCCGTGCTCTCGATAGCGTGGCAAGCTTCTTTCGCGCAGTGTCGTAGACCAGTGCGTCGGCGTCGCTCATCAAAAGCCGCACAATTTGACGCCTCTTTCAGCATCCGCGGGAGCGTTGCAACGCGAACAATACTCGACATGTTAGATCGCCCACAGAGCATCGCATGTCAGACACCGCCGACAACCATCTGTTGAAGTTGCGCCCGCTCGAAGCGGAGGCGGTGCGCATGTTCTTCCGGGCACTTGCGCCGCTGCGCGAGTTGCTCGACGCGCCCGACCTCGCGGAAATCATGATCAACGATTACCGCAACGTATGGGTCGAGCGGCGCGGTGTGATGACGCGCGAGAACATCGATCTGCGGCCTGAGCACCTCGAAGGCGCGATCTATTCGCTCGCCTCGTCGGTCGAGAAATCGGCGAAGGCGGGGAGCGACAAAGGGATCATCAACGCGGGTCACCAGAATCTGCGTATTGCGGCCGTCATGAGTCCGACATCGATCGACGGGCACGCGCTCAGTATCCGGAAGCACCGCGAATCCAAGCTCGCGCTCACCGACTACGTGAGCATGGGCGCATTCGCCGCAGCCAACGCCCGACCGGAATTCGTCGAAGCGATCCACTTTGAGGAAGGCATCGAGAACGAAGCGCTGATGCGCGCGCTTGTCGCGCTCGTGCAGTCGCGCAAAAACGTGTTGGTCGCCGGCGGCACGTCGGCCGGCAAGACGACGTTCCTCAACGCGCTCATCGAACAGATTCCCGCGGACCAGCGTGTCATCTCGATTGAAGACACGATGGAACTGAAGCTGCACGTCCCGAACCGGGTGCGGTTGCTGGTCAACGCCGACACGAACGTCACGACTCAATTGCTCGTCGCTCTCTGCCTGCGCTTCCGTCCCGATCGCATCATCGTCGGCGAAGTGCGCGGCGGTGAAGCGTACGACCTCCTGCAGGCGCTCAACACCGGCCACGACGGTGGACTGGCCTCGATCCACGCCAACAACGGGCGCACCGCGCTCAGCCGCCTCGAATCGCTCGCCATGCTCGGCATCCCCAACGGCTCGCGCTGGGAGCTTGAGGACATGCGTAAAAGCATCGCCGATTGCTTCAACTACGTCGTGCATTTCAAGCGCACCGGCGAAATGCGGCACGTCTCCGAGATCCTCGAAATCCGGGGCTTCAAAGATAACGATTACGACCTACAACGTGTTTTTTAACGGGAGCATCAAAAATGAAGGGAATGAACGTTCTGAACCACGCCGCAACGCTCGCCAAGCGCCTGCGCCCAGGCAAACCGATGCTCGTAGGCGCGCTGCTGAGTGTCGTGTCGATGGCGGCGATGGCCGCCGGCGACTATTCGTCGCTCACGGGACTGACCGACATCATCTGCACGATCAGCAACCTCATCAGCGGCCCGTACCTGTACGGGATCGGCATCGTGCTCATCACTATCGGCGGCGTCGCGGTGGCCAACTCGGAAAGCAACATCGCCAAGACGTTCTCGGTGGTGCTGGTGGGCCTCGGCATCGCCTCGGTGGCCGTGCCGATCATGCGCGATCACTTCAAGATGGCCGTTGCTTGCTGATATGCGCCAGCACAAGGTGAGTCGAGGACTTTCGCTGCCGCGCCAGATGGGCGGGGCAGATAGGGGCTTGGCGATTTTCAATGGGACGCTGACGGCGCTGCTCTGCTACACGAGTTGGAGCCCCGCGTTTCTCGTCGTCGGGGTCATTGTGCATGTCTTCCTGCGATGGAAAAGCTCGACCGATCCTTGGTGGCGAATCGTGATGCTGGTCTATAACCGCTATCCGGACGTCTACGAGCCGGGGCCGAGCGAGAAGTTCAGCGCGCGGTTCAAGCGCCCATACGGCTTTGATCAGGATCTCCAATGCTGAAAATGATCTTCACGAAGCGCGCAGTGCAGGAAATCGCACCGTGGGCAACGCTGGTCACGCCCGAGCTCGTGCTCAATAAGGACGGGTCGCTCCTGACCGTGTTCGAGTTCGATGGCGTTGACGCCGATTCGCCCAATCCGGGCGATATCACCGCCGCGCGCGACAACCTCGACCACGCCTGTCGCAACTTCGATCATCGGGTGACCGCGTGGTGGCGCATGTCGCATCGGCGCGTGAAGGGCGGGATTGACGGGACGTTCTCCTCGGCGGCCGCCGCGCAGATCGACGCCATCAATCAGGCGAACATCGGCAGCGGGAAATACTTCAAGAATTCCCATTCACTCGCGCTCGCGTTTACGCCCGAGACCGGCATTTCCCGTGTGTTCGACAAGATCAGCTACCACATGACCGTGGGCGGGAAGAATCTGTTCGCCGCGATGTTCGAGGCGGCGAAAGACACGATTCTCGCGCGCAGCGCTTTCGCGTTCGACCTGACGAAGATCCAGAACGAGATCAAGCGCTTCGAGTCCGTCATCGACGGATTCACGGGTGGCGTCACGCGTCTGAACATGAAGCGCCTTCAGTTGCAGCACATCCTATCGTTCCTGCATCAGAGAGCGAATCCCTCGAGTCCGAAACGCCGGGTGCGCTATCCGGTCACGATGCTCGACACGCATCTGACGGAGACTGAAGTGACGATCGGCGCGACCGAACTGATGTTCGAGTCCGCGCACGGCAAGGTGTATGCGCGCATCATCGGCGTGAAAGAGTGGATGGGCTTTCAGGAAGCGGCGCTCGACGTGCTCGCGCAGGTCGATGCGGAGCTGGACGTCTGCGTGATGTTCCGCTTTCTCGACACGTCTCGCGCGAGCAGCTACATCAAGAAAATTCGGGGGTTTTACAAGGTGGCAGCCTTCAATCCGATCGCGATCCTGAAGCAGTGGGCAACGAAGGAGGAGCAGAAGAACGACGAGGGGCGCGAGCTGCTCGCCAAAGAGGCGGGCGATGCGCTCGCCAAGCTCGACGCTGAAGGCCAGCAGTACGGCTTCGCTAATATTTCCGTGGTGGTATACGGCAACACGCCCGAGGAGTGCGAGGACGCGACGCGTCAGGTCGTGGGCGTCATCGGCAACGCCGGCTTCGGCGTGATTCAGGAAAAGACCAACCTGTTTGCCTCCTGGAGCGCGACCTTGCCGGGCCGTTGGGACCAGCAAAAGCGCCTGCAGTTCGTCGAGACGCCCGCGATCTCGGACATCGCGCCTCTGTGCAGTGTCGGCGAAGGCAAGAAGGTCAACGACTGGCTGACCGAGCAGTCCGGCACAAAAACCGGGCCGCTCACTTGCCTGCCGACCCGTCATCGGACCCTCCAGTATTTCGATCTCCATCATCCGGGCGGCAAGGCCCATCTGCTCGTCGTGGGTCCGATCGGCGGTGGTAAGTCGATTTTCCTGAACTACTTGATGGAGCAGACGGAGCGTCACGGCGCGCGCCGCATCCGCTTTGACAAGGATCGTTCGACGCGCATTCCGACGCTACTCGCCGGCGGGCGCTTTATCGACGCCACGGGTCGTTTCGAGGCGGCAACGTCGGTGAATCCGCTCTCGTTGATCGGCGACGAGAAGCACTGGCCGTATGTGGCGGACTGGGTGCAACTCGTCATTGAAGGCGAGGATTACACCTGTACCCCGCAGCAAGAAACGGAGATCTTCGAGCGCATTCGCACGCTCGCGGTGGGCTACCCAGCTGAAACGTGGCGGCTGTCGGGGCTGATCACACTGCTGTCGTCCGACCTTCGAGATCGCCTGTTCGTGTGGACGGAAGGGCAGAAGAACGGGCGTTTCTTCGACCACGTCGAGGACGGCTTCGATATCTCGGACAACCTCTCGATCGAGATGGGCGACCTGTTCCAGAACTTTCCGGTTGCGGCCGCGCTGTTAATGGACTACGCGTTCTATCGCATTGCGCAGATTCTGGACGGCAAGCGCTACACCGTGATCGAGATCGAGGAGGCGGGATTCTTCTTCACGTACCCGAAGTTCTACGCGCGTCTGGAAATCTGGGCCGTCACGATCCGAAAGCTCAACGCAGCACTGCTCATGGCGACACAGTCGCTCGGGCAACTCGCGCGAGTGCCGAACTTCGAGATTCTCAAAGAGAACATCCCGAACATCATCTATCTGCCCAACAGCGACGCGATCAACAACCAGTCGCTCTATCGGGACATCTTCGGCCTGACCGTACATCAGATCCGCATGATCTCGGACGCGGTGCCCAATCGCGACTATCTGTGGGTGACGGCCACGCAGACACGCATGCTGCAAGCCCAGTTTCCGAAGGAAGCGCTGGCTTACTTGCGCTCGGACGGGCGCGCTCAAGCGCTACTCGACAAGCACGTGAAGTCTGGAAGTGCCCAGTGGCAGCAGGACTACGTGCGCGACGTGCTTGCTAACGCCTAACCCGCACTCCAACTCTCAATCGAAGGTTCAACGGACTGAATGGCCATGATCAAGAAAATTCTTCGCTGCATCGTCGCGACCGGCGTCCTGACGGTCGGATTCGTGCAACACGCCCATGCGAACATGCCCGTGTTCGATGCGTCAAACTTCATTCAGAACACGATGACCGCGGCGGCGGCCGTCAAAGGTGAGGCTTATCAGGATAGCAACCTGATTTACCAGTACCAGATGATGTTGAACCAGCTTAAGCAGGCGACCAATCTTGATTCCGCCGCGATGCTGGCTCAGTTCAAGAGCATCACCAGCGATATCACGGATCTGTCGAAATACACCAGTGCCCTCAACGATCTGTATGGCGGCCTGCAGAGCAACGCGGAGTATGCGAGCAAGGTTCAGGCGCTTATCACGCAATCGGGCAAGACGCCCGAACAGTGGTTCACTGACCAAAACACATTGCTGCAGAACAACGACAAGACGGCCAAGCAACTCTTCCAGCAAGGCAACGACGTGATTTCGCACGTCGGCGCGCTCGCGAAGCGCCGGCAGGAAATTCAAGACAAGCTGAATATGTCGCCGACGATGGAGGCGACCGCGCAGTTGACCACACACATGCTGGACATCATTTCGAGCCAGAACGGCGATCTCATCTCGATGATGGCGGCCAAGCAACGCAGCGACGCAGTCAAGGATTCGGCCACTGTCGCTCAGCAGGAGGCCAATAACAACGCGAAAGCCGCGTTGAAGGCGCAGCAGGATCGCGAACGGGCGGCTTTCGATGCGCAGATCGGCTCGTCGACGACACTGGGGCAATGATGAACCGTCACGTCATGACGATCCTTCGCACGCTTTGCCTGATGTTCGCGATCTTTTGCGGCGCCGTCGGCTCGTCCTCGGCCGCGTGCGCACAAGCGGCAAGCGCGACGTCGGGCTCGGATGCGACCGCCGGCACGGCCGGCACTGCGGCGCTGCAAAGCAAACCCGGGGAATTCGCGAACGGCGCGACGCAAGCGGCTGAACAGATTCGCGTATTACTCGGCTCACTTATTCCGTCGGCGATTGCGACAAGCACGGGGGTCATGACCGAGGCGAACAGGTTTGCGTGGGGTTTGGGAATCATCTCGCTCGTTCTCGTCGGCGTGCGCTTCGCAGGAACCCATCATCCGGTGTCAGCCTGGGTCAATCTCTTCGAAGAAGTCGCAATTTTGGGCATCTTCGTTGCCCTTTATCTCGGCTATACGACCACGGCCTCTGGCTTCTGGAATTGGTTCGAGCAACTGGCGTCGAATATCAGCGGGGGCAATAACGGCAGCACCGGTGCGGCGATGGCAAAGCTGGCGGGCACCATCTTTGAAGCCGTGAAAGCCAAGTTTAGTCTTGCTGGTTTGCTGGATCTGGGCGGCTCGGTGGCGGACATCATCGTTCTCGGCCTGGCGTTCGCCTTCATGTGCGTGGCCTCGATCGTGTTCGTGTACTTCTCGGCGGTGGGCCAAATCCAAGCGGCTGTTGGCATCGTGCTCGGGCCGATCGCGCTCGCGCTCGGCTTCTCGTCCTATACGCGAAACTATTTCGTGAAATGGCTCGATTGGATGATCAGCGCGGGCATGTATATCGTTATCGTCGCCATACTGATCAAGCTGGTCGGCAACTCGATCACGAACGCGGTGACGGCCGCGACGAATGTCGGCGGTAATACGACTGTGAACGGCGCGTATGTTTTCGATCTCTCGATTTTCATCCTTCTGCTGTCGTTCGAGATTCCGAAGCTGGCGACGATCTTCGGCGGCGGTGCGACTGCGACCGGCACCGGAGCGCTCAGACTCCTCAAGGGAGCGTTGTAATGGGCGTGCTGCATGAACCGATTGCCGTAGAAGCGCTCTTCACGACGCATCAGAAACGCATCGAGTTGGTACGTCAGTGTGCCAACGAAAGCACCGACGCCGAATTTGCGCGGAAGTGGGTGGCAGTGCTCCGCCGTTGTGCGAACTGGTTCTCCTCGATGCCGCTCACGCCCGAGTTGCATTGCGAGCCGGGTGGCGCGTTTCGGGCGACCATCGAATCGACCTTCTACGCGATGCGTCTGGCCGGTGGCCAGAAGTTCGCGGCAGACCTGACTTCGGACAAGCGCAGGAAGCTCGAGCCGCAATACAACTACGCTGTGTTTCTTGCCGCAGCGTGTTCGCTGCTCGACGAGCCGTTCCGCCACTTCGAGTTTGTCCGCCAGTCCGATCGCGAGCAATGGAACCCTGCCGCGCACGGTGCGTTCGGCTTCTGGATAGGCGCGAACCACTACGCCGTCCGCCGGCGCGCGACGCCCTTGAAAAACGAACGGATGCGCACGGCGATGTTCGCGCAGACCGTTATCACGCCCGAACTGCTCGAAGGGCTCGATACCGCGGTGCACTCTGACCTGTTCAACGCGATCAATCCCGAACGCAGTCCGCAGGGATTCGAGGCACTGGTGCACAAGGTCGTGCGGCAGGCCATGGACGTCTCGGTGAATTTTGAGCAAAAGGCGCAGCGCGCGGTGTTCGCACCCGTGAAGTTCGATGTGCCGTCCGCAGTTCATGTCGCACTGGAACTCGAGCCGCAGATCGTCGCGGCCTCACCGCAAAGCGCCGCCGCTGGATTCCAGCCTTCGGCCTCGCCGGCGACGCCAGCACCCGCTCAAGCCGCGCCGAATGTGCCCGCTACTGCAAGCCCTGCCGCAACTTCTGGCGCAACCGCTGCAGTGCCCGCCGCTGGCCCCCAGTTTTCTCAGTCGTTGCTCGATGCGTTGGAGCGCAGCGACGCACAGGCCGTTGCAGCGGCCTCGACTGAGCCCTCTTCCCGCCCCACAGTGGAAACTGTCGAGTCCGGTGCTGCGTCGTCGCGTCCGGCGCCCGTCGATCCTGCGACCGCAGGTGCGCCTTCGCGCAGCGCGTCGTCGAAAACGGGGCCGACAGACGAGGCGCTGAATGAAGTGCTGGGCCCGGGCTCTGCGATGTTGAAGGAGTTCTTCAAAGCGCTGGCCGGTGACGTGGCATCGGGAAAAGCGAAGGTGGCGTGGGAAGAGAAGGGACTGGCGGTGCAAAAGCGCCTGGTCGGTGCGTACGGCATGACCAGCGACACGTTGGTCGAGCAACTCAGGAAACGCAGTCTGCTTCTTCGCGCGCACGGCAATGACGTCTGCATTGTCGAGCGTGCAGGAAGGCTCATCTCGGAGCGGCCGACCTCATGAAATACGTCAACCACTTCCGTCCGATCTACGAGTTCCGGCCGTTTCTCCTCTGGCCGGTCCTGATGGTGGGCATTCTCACTTCGGGCATGCCGTACGGCTGGGCCTTCGCGCTCGTGGGCGCGGTGCTCCTGGTGATTCGAGGCGTTCAGGTGTGGAGGGCGCTGAGCTTCCGCATGGCGATTTCCACCAAGTGGCTTAGCAAGATCCACATCGACAAGCTGCTCGCGACGCAAAAGCTCATGAAGCAGCAAGCGGACTCGATGTACCTCGGCACCGGCTTCGAATGGACGCAGAAGCACACGCAGATTGCGCACGAGATCCTCCGCATGCCGGTGACCGACATTCCGTCGTTGCCGAAGTGGCTGTCGAGAACGGAGATCGGGCGGGGCGTCGAGACGCGCATCGAGAGCCTGTTCGGACCGAGGGACAGCATTCGCGATCGCATGCCGCAAGGCTCATCGTGGATCCACGGCATGGAGCCAAAGAAGGTCCGGGTGCCGTTCCACTACAAGGCGATGGGCGGCCACACGCTCGTCGGAGGCACCACGGGCGCGGGCAAGACGCGCACCTATGAGGTCATCTCGACCCAAGTCATTCACAATCCGAACGACGTGCTCATCATCGTCGACCCCAAGAACGACGACGAGTGGAAAAGGCGGGTTGAAAAGGAGTGCGCCCGCGCAGGTCGGAAGTTCTTGTACTTCAATCAGGCGAAGCCCAACGAGTCGATCAGGCTCAATCCGCTCGAGAACTGGTCGCAGCCCTCGGAAATCCCCTCGCGGATCGCGCAATTGATGGAGGAGGGACCGTTCCGGGACTTCGCGTTCCTGTTCATCGATCGCGCCGTAAAGGGCGAACTGTACGTAGGCGACAAGCCAAACCTGCGTTCGATCCTGAAATACGCGCAGTCGGGCATCGGCAATCTGCTGGAGCGCTGCCTGCGCCGCTTCTTCGTTGAAAATGGGCTCACGAACTGGGAAGAGCTGACCGTCGCAGCCACCGTCAAGGACGCCCAACGTCGCAATGACGTGTCGCTGACGGATGGAATGGCCAAACTTTACCTGGACAAGTTCGCCGCACACGACAAGGGGCACGAGACGCTCGATGGTCTGATCGCCACGCACACGCACGATCGCGAGCATTACATGCGCATCATCGCGTCGGCGCTGCCGCTGCTGCAGATGCTAGCCACCGGTGAGACCGGCCTGATGCTCGCGCCGAAGGCCGATGATTTCGACGACGAGCGCGAGATCTGGGACATCGACAAGATCATCAAGCAGAAGGCCGTGCTGTACATGGGGCTCGATTCGCTGTCGAACAACATCGTGCAGAAAGCGATCGCCTCGATGGCGCTGTCCGACGTCGCGGCGGTGTGCGGCGCGATCTACAACTTCTACGCGGAAAAGCCCGACGTCGTTCTGATCATTGACGAAATTGCCGAAGCCATCAACGAACAGGTGATTCAAATCCTGAACAAGGGGCGCGGGGCAGGGTTCAAGGCGTTCGTCGCCTTCCAGGCGCGGGCCGACCTCGAAGCGAAACTTGGAAACGCAGCGAAAATGCTACAGGTATTAGGAAACCTAAATAATCAGGTCGTTTTAAGATTGGAAGATAGCGACACCGCCAAGTGGTTCTCGGACAAGGTGGGCGAGACGGCGGTCCGGGTGGTCAACATCTCGAACAGCACCAATACGACGACCGAGGCCCATGCGCTCGAATTCAGCGGCTCGCAGTCGCGCTCGATCCAACTCGAAAAGGTGCCGCTCATTCCCGTGAAGCTGCTTCACAGCTTGCCGAATCTGCAGTACTTCATGCGCATCTCAGGCGGTGCCGTGTACCAGGGTCGTATTCCCATCATCGAAGGCTAACACTCAAGACTATGTCCGCTGCATACAAAAACATCATTCGCGATCACAAGCTGTCACACAGGTTGATTCCGGTTTTCAACGTCGCGCCGGAACTCGAGCTTGCCTGTTCGCGTGTGGCCGACTTCATCGGCGAGCGGTTTATGGGAGATAAGCGGCCGCTGGCCGCGGAGATGATCGAATCGGCGCTCGATGGCTTCAGGCGCGCGAAGCGCGCGGGTCACCCCCACGTCGCTTTCATGCAAGGGTTGTTCGAGCCGGCCAAGCTGCTCTATGCACGCCGGTACGTGGCGCGGCGTGGTGAAAAGGTCGCTGTCTGGTGCCCCATGATCGACGCGATTCCGGCTTTCGAGGAGCGTCACGCGAATTACGAATTCGAGATGGTCGACGAGCGCTGCCCGGAGCACATTACCGAGCGCACCGCCGCTTTCCAGTTGGCCTCGCGTGTGTTGCAGGGCGAGGCCTTCCGCCGTTACTTTGAGGAATACGATGTCGCTCACCGTTACGATCATAGCGAAGCTGTCGGGAGCTGATCCCCACACGGCGCAACGCGCATGCGACATCGCTGGCGCGTTCGATGGCGAGGTCAATGCGCCTGTACCCGAGGAGTTTACATACGGTGCGGGCGCACGGTGCTACGCGTTCGCGACCATCGGGCAGACGCGACCCGCGCTCTTTTGGGGCGGCCTGGTTGCGATCGTCGCGATTCCGGTGCTCATGCTGGTGAAGGTGCTGCATGGCTAGCCGCTTCGGGTCGCATCTGAAAGTGTGGTTTTTGCTGGTACCGGTGCTCTCGATCGCCGTGATGCCCGCGATTCCGGAGCGAAGGCTGTTCGAGGTGCCGGAAGCCGAAACGAGTTCGTTGATCTCGTCGGTCGGGCAGGGGCGTGCGGACGAAGCGGTGCGCCATGCCAACGAGACGTTTCGGCATGCATTTGTCGACACAGACCTGCTGCATCGCACGCTCAACGCGTCCGGTAACGTGGGCGGCATGAACGACGGCGGATTCTCTACCTTCGCCCATACCTGGACCGAAAATTTCTGGCTGCTCGTGTACCGGATGCTGTTCCGCGCGATGGTCATGAAGATGTGGATCGTGGGCACGCTGGAGTTTGCGCTCGGCATGTTCATCGACGGCACGGCGCGTCGAAAGATCAAGGCGTCGGCCGCTGGCTTTGTCAGTCCTCTGTCGTTCCATCTTGCGGGACACGGACTGTTGCTCGTGAGCGGAACGCTGTTCGGCGTGCTCGTTGTGCCCTTGCCCGTGCTTGCAGGCTATTGGGTCGTCGTGGCCGCGCTGCTAGGCGCGTTGCTCTGGAAGGCGGCAGAGTCGTTCCAGTCGTCACGGTAGAAGCGGATCGTAAGTGGTTGGTTGAAAAGCTCGCAAAAAAATGCGTCTTATCCCGCCGAGAGAGCTATCCGGATAGCTCTTTCTTTCGCCTTCCTCCGCGCCCATCAATCCGGGCCCTCCGGCAGCGGTCCTGCTACCCATATAGGTCTTGCCGCTCTCACAGGGGTAACTGTTACAAGGTGACCGTTATCCCTGCCCCGATTCCGTCGCCACCCACGAAAGCCGCTTCAAATAACCTCTGTTTTGATCGTCCGTGGGCGCTCGCCCCCGCAACAATGAGGACTATGGGCAGCGCGTTCGCTTGCCTATTTCCAAATGACGAACTCGGACCGAAGGGTCTGGACAGGAGAGGCAGATGAGCACTGTGGTCGAAACCGAAAAGGACAATCAGGTCGCGCTGGCCGCGCTGGAACAAGGCACGACCGAAGCGCCGCTCACGACGGACGGGGCCGACGACGGCGAGCTGGAGCGCGAGCTCACCCAGATGGAGGTGGACGCGGACCGTTTGCAGAAGGAAGGTGTGATCTCGACCGACGACGCGAACATGAAGCGCGCCGAGGTAGCGAAGACTCGCAAGCTGTTCCGTGACCTGCCGGCCGCCGAGCGTATCGCGATCATCAAGCGCCGTCGCGAGATCGGCCGTCAGTTGCTGGATCGCCAGTTGTCGGGGGCGGCGGTCGTCACCGCGCAAGTGCGCCTGAACCACACGCGGCTCAAGCCGCTGTTCGAGCAATGGTGGCCGTACATCAACCGCATGAGCATCAACATGCAGCGTTTCGGCCGCTCGACATTCGGCGAGAGCGACAAGGAAGTCGTCAACAGCGCGTTGGAAAAGCTCCTGGCAGGCATCGAGGTCTATGTCGATGAGCAGCTTCGAGTGGCCGAAGGATTCCGCCAGCAGAAAGAGGCTGAGCTTCGTGCCAACAAGGAATTCGTGTTCGAGCCGACGATCCCGATGCCGGCAATGGATATCGAGGTCGAGGCTTACTCGCGTTTCTCGATGCGCGTGCTGAGCGCAATCATGAAATTCGACCGGGCGATGGATCACTTCGACTTCATGGTGTGGAACGGCATTCGCGATCAGTCGGACGTCGATGATGAAGGGGTCAACTTTCTCAAGCGCTTCAATCCGCTGGGCATTCGCGGGTACATGACGCACCTGAAGCTGATGACGACGGTACGCGGCAGCTAAAGGGCACGAAAGGAGGCGGGATGCTGGACGAACTCAATCCCCAGCAACGGGAAGTCGCCCAGTTGCGTCAGCATTGCGTGGCGATCGCATGCCCGGGCGCGGGCAAGACCAAGACGATCGCCACCAAAGCAGCCTTGCTGCTGCAGGACAGCGCCGCGATGGTCGGCGCGGTGACCTTCTCCAAGGATGCCGCCATCGAACTGCGCGAGCGTATTCTCAAGGCTGCCGGCGACGCCGTGAAGAAGCGGCTGATCGCGGGCACCTTCCATTCCCTTGCGTTCAAGCAGCTTAAGCGTCCCGGCGCGCGGCCCCTCGATATCGCATCCGACGGCGATCGGCTTGGTCTTCTCATCCGTGTGATGCAGGAGTTGGGCCGCGAGGGGAAGGCCGAAGATGTCATCCCAACGATCGAGAAGATCAAGACGAACTTCGGTCGGTGCGACCCCAACACTGACGACGGCGAACTGTACCACGCCTATCAAGACGCGCTCGCGCGCAACGGCAAGATCGACTTCCAGGACATGTTGCGCCTGGCCGTGGAAGGGATGGAAAACGGCACGATCCTGCCGTACGCGTTCACCTATTTGCTCGTCGACGAGTTTCAGGATACCGACCCGCTCCAATACCGCTGGATCGAACTGCATGCGAAGGCGGGGTCGATCGTCACCGTCGTGGGCGACGATGATCAAAGCATCTACGCGTTTCGGGAAGCGCTCGGCTATCGCGGGATGGAGTCGTTCATCCAGGCCTTCGCCGCGAAGCCTGTCGTGCTCGGCAGCAACTATCGGTGCCGTTCAGAGATTCTGGCGGCGGCGGATCGGGTCATTCGTAACAACGTCGATCGGATCGGAAAGACGCTGCGTGCGGAGAAAGGTCCCGGCGGCAGCGTGCTGAGTTCGCGTCATCCTGACGAATACGAGGAGGCAGTCGCTGCCGTCGAGGTGCTCGGTCCGTTGCTCGCCAAGGGCCAGTCCGGCGCGATTCTTGCCCGCACAAACCGCATTCTCGACCCGCTGGAAGCCGTCTGCCGCTCGCATGGCGTCAAGTACTACCGGGCTTCCGGCGCTTCGGTGCTCAGCCGGCCGGAAGGCGCGCTCATGTGCAATCTGCTCGAAATCGTCGAGCGCGTGAAGGATACGGGTCTCGACGCGGTGTTCGCTCACCTGGGCCTGACCGCGCAGCAGCTTCGGGCGCTACACGCAGACATGGGGGCGGAGTTCACACAGAAGGGGCGCGCCGAGTTGGTTGCCCTCGGTCTGCCTGAGGAGGTCGCCACGAACTACCGCGAATTCATGAAGCGGCTCGCTGAGTGGCAAAGTCTGTGCGAGCGCAAGTTTCATTCGTTGACGCTTTCGGGGGTCGCTGAATGGATGATGAAGTATGCGAAGAAGGAGGCGGCGAGTCGCGCCATTCAGGCAACCGATGACGTGCTGTCTCGTCTTTCCGGCACATTCTCCGAACGCCTTCTTTTCCTGCGGCAGACCAATAACGAGCCGACGCCCGGTGCACTCATCCTCACGACGATGCATAGCTCAAAGGGGCTGGAATGGGATCACGTGTGGATCGCACGCAGCGAAGAGACTGTGGTGCCTGATCCGAAATCGACGGAGCCGGAAGAGCGGCGGTTGTTCTACGTGGCAATGACGCGTGCGCGCGAGTCGTTAATGATCTCCGGCACGAGCAAGAATTTCGAGTCGAAATTCGTCAGCGAAGCGAAAATCGCGGTCGCTCAGGCCGCTTAACCTATTAGGCCACGTCCAGACAGCAGCAGACACGTCGCGGCACGTTCATTCAGACACGCCGTAAGCTGCTCAACGTCCGTCTCGATCCGAGCCCGCGCCTCTGAGATGGCGCTGTCGAGGTCGCCTGACGCAAGGGGAAAGACAATCCCGTTTCCCTTGAAGGAACCCTCGTGATGCACTCAGGACTCATAGGCGAACGCGCCGCACGATAACTGCGTCACATTGAGCGTGACTTTGTAGGTGCGTTGCAGGCCTTGGCTGCGCCTGTGACAAAATTCGAGCACGTGAGGTTGGTACATCATCAGCCTCGTCGGGTGGAACGGTCACGGGGAGCGCCGCGCGTGGTGCGATTCGGCGCTCCCTTGAAGAAAAGCTCAAGCAAAGAGCTTACGGCTGGTTCTTCTTCACTTGTTCCTTGGCGTCGCCATACTGCTTGCGCGCTTCGCCTGCACCTTGTTGCACCTGGCCCTTGACCTGTTGCGTGGTGTCGCCGGTCATCTTGCCAACGCCTTCGTTGACCTTACCCTTCGCTTTTTCGAGCGTGCCCTTCACCTGGTCCTTGTTCATGGTCAGCCTCCGTCGTGTCCGTGGAGAATTCCACGCTTAGATTTGAGCAAACTCTGGACCCGTCTTGATTCCCAAAAAATAAAAAGCCCGCGCGATGGCGGGCTAAATCCATATTAGTGGAGACATGGAGGAGACGGGTTAAGTATAAACCCTAATCGAAATTAGACAAGCGGTTTTCCATGGTGCATCCTCTGATGTCGAAGTCTGGGGGTTCCAGTGCGGCGTTGCGGGAGGCATCGCGTCCCGATTTAGGATCCGGCCCGTATCCAACATGCAGAAACACCGACCTTCGAACGCCGCCTCTTGAGACGCCGCCTCCCATGTTGTGGTGTGAAAGTCGAAGATCGGTTCGAGTGGGTACACGTTCAGGCGCCTGCGAAAAAAAGCAGGGGGATCGAAAATCGCCTGATTGAATCGCTCGCGGCGATCGACCTATAAGACATCAGCACTCTCCGTTTCCAAGTTAGTGGCCAACGAAGAACATGTACAGCGCGTCAATTCCTGCAAAACCTGAAATCGCGCTACCCGCAAGATTCGCTAATCGGCTATCGACACGGCGCTTCAATATCAGAAAAACAACGAGGTACGCGACAAGCGCCATCGTCAAGCTGGCGACGATCTTGATGCTACCTGTGACCACCACGGATACGAGCGGTGAGAAATCAACTGCTGCAGTCATCAACGGTTCCTTCGGTTGAGGAAAATCAGCCAATGGCTCGCGAGATGTCGGTCACGTTCGAGGCTTCACGCTCGACGGCCTTGGGCGCGGTCAGCGGGACGCCTGCGATCGGGCTCTGATCGTCGACCGGTTCGCTTTCGATGGTAAGCATGCGTGCGACGCGCTTGAGCGTGCCATCGAGCGAGGCGCGCGGACCAAGGCGGATCGTGCCGCTGTAGTAGATGTCGCCGGAAACTTGACCATTGATTTCGAGCGAGCCGCGCGCGTGTACGTCGCCATCCACCCGGCCATCGACGCGCACGTGCTCGCCCTCTGCGCTGCCCTTGACGAATCCGCCTTCGCCGATGTGCAAGAGACCCTGTGTCGAAATGATGCCGCCGTTGAGCAGGCCAAAGCAGGACACGCCGTGGTCGACCACGATCTCGCCGGTGATGGCGCAGCCCGGCGCGATAAGCGTGATGTTGAGTTCGGTTTTCATGTGAGTTCTCAGAACATTTGCACTTCGTTGGAACCGGCGCGGCTCGCCGGTGCGGGCTTCTTATTCGACGCCGCCGGGGCCGTGTCGCTGTCGCTTGCCTGCTCGTCGCGCGGACGTACGGTGTGATGCCGATAGCTGTGCGCCCGGGTCGCTGGCGGTGACGACGTGCCGCGCTCGGCTGCTTGAGCCGGTACGGGCGCGACGGCAGCACTCGCGGATGACGTGGTCGCCGGTGCTGGCGGCGCCGGCAGCACGACTGGCACGACCGGCACGACCGGCTTCGATTCCGCCTGCACGATTTGCGGCTGGGGCGCGGCGACTGCACGTGCGGCTTGCGGCTCGCGATGCGACTGGCGGATCGGCGAGACGGCTGCAAGCTTCGTTTCGTTGGACGCGGTCGGCGTGGCTTTGGCGGCGCCTGCGTTGCCGGTATTCGTGGCCGACGTCGGGCTGAGCGAATTGCGAAACTGATCGACTGTCAATCCGACGGTCGGCGCGTTGCCGAGGTCGCTCGCGCTCAGCATCGGGGCAACTGCGACCGGGCGAGCAGGCGAGGCGTCGATCGGGCGAAGAGCGGGTTCACTGGCGAGGACCGGCGCGGTCGCGTTTTCGTTCTTCTGCGACGAAGCCTTTTCCCCGCTGCTCTTTTGCGGCATCGTGCTCGCGCCGACGGCATGCCAGATCCTCGCCGCGCCGACACCCGCCATCGCGACGATCAGTGCGATGAGAAGGGGCTTGGCGCAGCGACGCAAAACCGGACCGGACTTGGACATGCGCGATGTCAGCTTCGACGATTTGCTGTCGCTTTCAAACACGGCCGGTGCCGGCAGCGCCGCAATTTGACGCGGCAGATCAATGGTCATCGAGTCAGGTGCGAACTGCGCATGCAGTCTTTGAATTTCGCGCAAGTCCATGCGGGATCCTCCTGTGTAGGTTTGGTCGAAGACGTGTTGGATCGAGCTTAAACAGCGCTGCCGGAAATCAAGGTGAGCGCGGATAAGGTCATTAAAACCAGTTCAGTGCGTCTCGTCGGGGTCGGGAAGCAACACACCTTCAGGCGCGAACCTGTTGTTGTCCGGAATGCACAAGAAAGGGATTTGCTTGACGCGGATTTCGGCCGCCTGCAGCGCGGCCTGACGCGTTTGCGCCGTCAGAGAGCGGAACATCAGCGCTTCCATTGTCTTCAGGAAAAGCTGGTCATACATGGAAAGCACGCGAACGAGCCGGCCCGACATGGCGTGCTTGATCTCCAGCGTCACCAACTCGGGTTGAGTGGGTGTGCGTCTGCCCGGCAACTTGTTCGCCCAATCCAGCGCTTTCTTGAAGAAAGCCTCGGCGGCTCGAAATTCCGCTTCGATCGCGATGAGCTTGCCGCCACGCGCGACGGTCATTTTTGCGGCCGCGAAGTTGAAGTCTGAGCGCAAAAATTCACGCGCGAACTTCGAGTAGTAGGGCAGTTCTGTCAGCGCGAGCGTTTCGGCGTGAATTCTGGCGAGACGGCTATCACTGGTGAGCCTTGAAAGGGGGCGAAGACCGCTCTCGGCCGCGCTTTCGTTGCTCGGAGGTGAGGCGCGTGTCGGTTCCTCGTCGGGCATTTCCATGTTGATAACAGCCATGATCGTTTTTCGGTTCGTTTGTGTTCTCTCTCACATAAGATTTTCATTGTTTAGACAAGTGTCAAGGCAGCGAAAGCTATACGAATTTCGCGAGCTTTCCACTGCACACGAGCGCATTTAACCCGGATACTCAATTCCATTCCCCGCGTCGCCGACGCATCGACCTCGACTCCAAGCCCGGAGTCCCATCTTTTTTCTGCAAGCCGTGCTCGCCTTGTGCGTTCGCATGCTCCGACCGGATCGCTACCGGTGTGGAAATCTTCCTTGTGCTGAGTGTGTTCGCTACACACTCCCCAATTTCAGCCGTGATACTCGTATCCTGGCCTGCATTCTTTGCACCGGTACATCGTTCGAACCCTTCGGGTGTTCTCTCTCCAGAGCCTGATCTGGGTAGAACGATCGAAGTTGGCTGATCCGTGAAACCTGCGGTGGAAGCAATTCCGAAAAGGGCTGTTGCGCGGCGTGACCATGCCGCGCGAGAACGACTTTACGTTCTCTGACTGAGCGCCCCGGATCTCCGGGCGCTCCCTGCACGTCACGTCCCCGGAAGGGACGTGGCGCGTAGGCCTCCCTCTCTATCGATTTCACGAAGCTCGCCCCCTCACCGGAGCGGGCTTTTTTTTTCGTCTGTCGCTCCCCGCGACGGACCTTTCTCAACGGAGGTGCTGTTCATGCTGTTGCCCGACCGCCTCAACCAGCGCATTGCTGAGGCCATCAAGCATCAAATCGATACCGAGCGCGAGCAAGCGGACACTGCGTCCCCTGATTGGCGCGCGCGCTGCGAAGTTGCTCAGGTCGCGATGTACAGCGACTCAGAGCGCTCTGTCTTTATCCACCACGTGAGCGTTCGTCGCGGCAGTACGGCGGCCCGGGAGATGCAATCTCAGGCCGACACGCTGCGGACCAACACCATTTTTTTTCTCGCAAGGAAACCGTCATGAACGCTGTTGTTCAGATGTTCGATCACGCCCCGCGCAGTCTCGTCGAAGAGCGAGCGATTCGCCCCCCCACGATCGGCAAGATTCGACCCGGTATCAAGGTACTCACGCGCGCCAATCAGGCGAACGATCGCGCAGTCAAGCTGTATCACGACATGGTGGCCGCGGGCGAGTCCTATGAAGCCATCGGCAAGCTGCTGGAAACGACGCTCAAGTTGCGAAATGCGCTGGTTCCGAAGAACGTGCCGTACTTCGTGTGCAGACGCTCCGACTTCTCGAATCCGGACACGGCCGACGAAATCCTGCGGCTGTATGGCGAGGATCGCGGGCAGGGCGTGAAGCTGTATCGCTTCCCTGTCATGTTCGCGTTCGATGACTGGCTGCGAAATGTGCCCAACCAGATGGCGGCCTACACGACAGCGGGGCGGCAGTACTTCTCCGAGTATGATCGGGACGGCAAGCGCTACTGCAAGATGTACGCGCCCGTCGAGCGCAATGCCCGTGCGCAACGTGCCCGCCGGTCTTTCGGTGGTCGACTCGTAGTGCACCGGCAGGACGATGACATTCCCGATGGCATTTGCGACCCGCACGTTTGTCCGCAGTATCAGGACCGAAAGTGCAACCTGACCGCGAATTTCGTGTTCGCGATTCCGGATGTGAAAGGCCTCGGCCTGATTGAGCTGCCGACCAATTCGATCTACGTGCTTCAGAAAGCGTATTCGGCGATGCAAACCGTGTCGCTCGCGCGCGGCAGGCTCACCGGCACGCGCTTCTGGCTCTCGAAGAAAGAGTTCGACATCACCCGGATCGACGATAACGGGCAAGCCGTTCGGCAGAAGCAGATGTTGACCGTGCTCGATGCTGACATTGACCTCGGCGCGCTGCTCGATGGCGCGGAAGAAGGGCAGCTTGCCCTGGACGCGGCCAGTCGGGCGGTTGCGCTGATCGAAGCGGATGGCTCGGTCGAAACGTTGCATGAAGCGACCCTTCAGCCTGACGACAGCCTGAGCACCGGCGGTAAATCGGCGGGAATGCCCGAAGTCGAAGAGCGGTTTGAATCCAACGAGACGCTCGAAGAGAAGCGCCACCGGATGTCTGACCTGCTTCAACGCCTTGGGCTGAACCAATCCGAGCGACAGCATGGCTTTCGCGTGTACGCGCACCAGCGGTACGGTCGTGGCTGGATCGAACGAATCGCGGACGTTGGTGCGATGAATTCGAGGCTGACCGCCGCGCTCGACGATCCCGCGTCGCTTGACGTCGAGATCCAGGACGCGGTTGGAAGCGTGCTCTACGAATAACTCTAGCCAGTCCCTTTCCCGCGCTATTTCGACGCGGGAAAGGCTGGCGCTTCCTTTCTGTTGCGCATGAGAGCATTTCAGCAAGAGACGCTTGCTCAAATGTTTTCGACCGCGCGGCTTCAGCGCATCGAATTCGTCCGCTTCGGCGGCCCATCTACTTGTTCACGCGAAGGAGTTTCCAATGCGTAGAGTCGGCAACTTCACGCTGTTCTTCGGCGCGGACGATGCTTTTAGCAACTGGCATCCGTGCCGGTTCGTGTATCACGGCGTGGCGTTTACGTCGGTGGAACAGATGACGATGTTCTCGAAGGCGAAGCTTTTTGGTGATGAAGCGGCGGCACAAGCCATCCTCTCCGCTCATCATCCCAAAGAGCAGAAAGCACTTGGCCGCCAGGTTAAGGGCTACGACCTCGGAACGTGGAAGGAAAAACGAGAGTCGATCGTCTACGTTGGTTGCCGCGAGAAGTTCGCGCAGCATCCCGGGTTGCGATCGCTGCTTCTTGCGACCGCTCCGACTGAGATTGTCGAGGCGAGTCCCTACGACGTGATCTGGGGCGTGGGGCTAGGTGAGCGTCATCCCGACATCACAGACAAATCGAAGTGGCGTGCCCAGAACCTTCTCGGCCAAGCGCTGATGAATGTCCGGGACGCGCTGTCTATTCAATCGCAACAATGACAGCAAGAGCCTATGTTGACTGATCAAAAGCAGATGCGATGTGGCGGCTGCGGGCACGACACTTTCAAGGTGTTCACCGCGGACCGCACCGTACGCATCGTCGTTGAATGCCAGGGGTGCAAGAGCACCTCCTATATCGAACCCGTTCCCTCCAAACTCACGATTGAATGGGGCGAAGGGGAAGGATGCATTACGGTGTTTTGAGTCAATCGCTACGTCGAGGTCTGGCGTTGGATCAATCGAGCTGCCTTCCGGAAACGGGGCGGCTCTTTTTCATTATGGAGGCGACGTGAAAATCGCTCATTTCTCTGACTTGCATTACGCGCCCGGGAATCTCGAAGAGGCCGATCGCTGTTTTGGCTTCGCGACCGAGCACGCAGTACTCATGCACGCGGATGTAGCTGTCATCTCCGGTGACGCGACCGATCATCGGCTCGACGCGCATGCGCCGTCCCTGCATCGGCTCGCCCGACGCATCAATGGGCTCAGCGGAAGTATGCCGGTGCTCATGTTGCAGGGAACGTTTTTGCATGAGCCGCCGGGAACGCTTCGCAACTTCGAACTGATGTCGGCAACACATCAGATCTATGTTGCGGAGCGCGTCCAGCAGGTTAGTCTTCACGAAGGCCGGTTCTATGCATCGAGCGGACCGGTCTTCTCCGAAGACGAGCTGCGCGAAGTACTCTCGATCGGCGCCGACGTCGTATTCACCTGTTTGCCCACCGTCAACAAGGGGCAACTGGCGGCAGCCGTCGGCGCAAAGGACGCGGCGACGGGACTCGAGGGCGTGCTGTCCGACTACCTCAGTGCCGCTGGACGAATCAACCAGCAGCTTCGCGCTGAGGGTGTTCGTACGGTCGGCGTGTCGCATGGCACGGTCAACGGCTGCACGACCGAGCACGGCGTCACGATGGCAGGCTTCGATCATGAGTTTTCGCTCGGCAGTCTCTTCGAGGCCGAGTGCGACGCGTTCATGCTGGGACACATCCACAAGGCGCAACAGTGGGAGCGTGCCGGGCGAGTGGTGGCGTATCCGGGATCGATCGGGCGCTTCCACTACGGCGAAGACGGCGACAAGGGTTATCTCATGTGGGACGTTCAGGTGGGGCACGCGCAAGCGGATTTCATCGTGACGCCTTCGCGCGAGACCCTCTGTATTGACTTCGATGGTCCGCCTGACATCCAGCGTCTTGCCGCGATCGCGCTGGATGCAACGGACAAGTTCGTCCGCATTCGTTGGCAAGTCGACGAAGAGCACCGCCAGTCGGTCGACCGCGAGGCGATCGCAGCGTTGTTCGCGAACGCAGCAGAGTTGAAGGTCGAAGCGCGCATCCTGCCCGTGGTCCGCTCGCGCGCGCAAGGGATCAGTCTGGAGACGACGATCGATCGGAAAATCGAGCGCTGGTGTGAGCATACGGACGTGACGCCAGGCCCGCTGTTGGATCGGCTGCAGCTTCTCGAAACTGGTGATGCTGAGTCGATCGCTGCGCGTGTCCTGTCGAACCTGATAGACAGTGCAGCTGCCCTGGAAAGCCCGCCTGCGGACAGACCTGCAGCGATACCGGTTGCGGACATCGAAGCGCCGGCAGAGTTGCCGATGCCCGACGCGACGGTTGAAGTCGTCGACTCGGCTTCGATTGGCCCATCCGGTACTCCATCCGGATTGGCCGGGCAGCTTTCGTGGCTCGACGATGATTTGTTCGCGGCGTAGTAACAGCCTCGATATGTGAAGGAGGCCAGCACGGCTCCTTCACACTGAACACGTAGCCGTGTTCCGATAGCGCGGAAGTTTCCCGCCGCTATCGAAACAGAGGTTCGCCGCGTCATTGACGCATCGATACAGTAGTTGCAGCACCTTTCTCAAGCAGTTCAATCAATCTTTCACCCTGGCGGGGCGCGACCCCTACCGGGGCGCACTCCGCCCTTTTCATGGGAGTGCGTCATGTTTGGTCTTTATCCTGCTGGTCCCTCATGGGTTCGCTCATACTCGCTCGCCGACAACACGGCGCGCGATATTCAAAAGTCGTTGGTGGACTTCGCCGGTTTCACGACGGCGATCCAGCATCAGCCGTTCGGCGAACATCGCGGCGCTGTACTGGCGCAACTTGGTCAGACTCTGCTGTTGCTGGCGACCACACCCGGTGCGACGGAAGTCGCGATCACGCCGACCGTGCAAATGCAGCATCTGCTCTGGTCCTATCAGGAGGGGTATGCGAGCCAATGGTCGCCGGCCGAAATCCGCAGCCTCACGGGCTACAGCGGATGGTCGGAGCTTCTGACGAACGCGCGACGCGAGTTCAGCAGAGCGTGCGATCACGTGTCATCCGCTCTGGATGGGTCACTGCGGGCACCGCAACGCGCGGTCGTCTCGACGGATCTGAACGCCTCGTTTCCCAACGAAGATGACGAAGCGTTTTACGCGGAGATGGCAGCGGTTTCGACCTCGTTGTCTGACTCGGAGGGCATGTCATGCGGCCTCTGAAACTGACCCTCGAAGGCTTTGTCGGCGTCCGCGATGGAATGAAGCGGGAGAGCATCACGCTCGATCTGGAATCGCTGCCGGATGGACTGATCGCGTTGACCGGCCCGAACGGGGCCGGAAAGACGACGATCATGGACAATTTGCACCCGTATGCGATCATGCCGTCGCGCGCATCGAAACTCTCTGTCGATGCTTTCTCGTATTGGGATCACATCTGTGGCACCAATGCATTGAAAGAACTCGAATGGGAGCACGATGGCATTCGCTACCGATCCTCGTTCATCTTCCGCAAGCCCGGAAAGACTGGCAAGGCGGAATACTACGTCGCCTACCGCGGCATGGATGGCGCGTGGCGTCCTGTATCGCTGCCAGACGGCACGGTGTCGGACGGCAAAGCGGAGTCGTATAACCGCTGTGTGGAGGCGATCAACGGTTCGCTCGAAACGTTTTTCACCAGCGTCTTCTCGGCACAGAATCGCCGGCCGCTTGCATCGTACGGCGCGGGAGAAATCAAGACGCTTCTGGCAGAGTTGCTCGGCATCGATCATCTGAAGGCGTTGTCGGCGAAAGCGGGCGATGTCGCGAAGCTGCTCGGGAAGTCGCTCGATGGCATTCAGTCGGAACTTGCGAGGCTTGCGGGTAAGCGACAGCGCAAAGTCGAGGTTGAGCAGTCGATCGTGAGTCAAGGCGACGCTTTGCGTGCAGCACGTAAGCAACGCGAGGCAGCGCTTGCGCAAGCCAACAAGCTTGGTCAGGAGCGGGCCACGCTTGCCGCGAAGCAAAGCGAGTCCGCTTCGGTCGAAGCGCGTCTACGTGAACTTGGCGTCCGCCGGGAAGATCTGAATAAGGCATCGCGAAACGCTGCTGGCGACGAGCAAGCTGCTGTCGCTCGAAGTCTGCAACGCGTCACCTTGCTTAATCGGACGATCGTGACGCACCAGGCAACGCTCGCTCGTCGAGATGCCATCCTGGGTGCGGCCGCGAAGCGCGAAGAGGCTGAGCTGGCGATCGCGCGTGAGGAGGCGAAGTTCAGTCCTCTGCAGCGTGACATTGCCGAGCTTGAAGTGAAGAACGCAACGCTCAGCACTTTGAGCGTCTCACTCTCGAGCATGATGAGCGAGGGTACGACCAAGGCGGCGCATTTCGACACGCTGAGTAAGCAGGCGGCTGTGGTCGACCAGGTTCCGTGTGTTGGGCATGCGATGCACGCTCAGTGTCCTTTGCTGACGCAGGCCTTGCAGGCCAAGACGCAAGCTGAGGCGCAACGCATTTCGGTCGCCGATCTTCGAGCCAAGTATCGTGAGAAGAAGGCGCAAGCCGAAGGCTTGGGGACGGTGCCGGCTGAGTTGGCGGCAAAGCGCGTCGAGATGTTGGCCGTGACTGATGCAGTCGCACAGCTTCGCCGGGCGTTGCAGGTAGCGACCGAGTTGGCTGCAAGCAGGCCGCTTCTGGACGCGGCGGACTCGGGACTGGAAGCCGCACAGGCAGAGTTGCGTTCGATCGGCGAGGAAGGGGCCACGCGGTCCGCCAAGTACGAGTCCGAAAAGGCTCGCATGACAGAGGAGCTGGCGCGCATTGCCGACGAGGCGACGCGACTTGCAGCCGTCGATGTGACGGCCGCGATCGCGAAGCTGGACCGGGACCGCGCCGCAAATCGCGAAGCCGTCGCAGCGTTTGATGGGCGGATCGAAGCATTGATCCGTTCGCAAAGCGTCCTGCAGGCGGAGGGCGAGGCGTTGGTGGTCGAGTTGGAGAAGTTCTCCGCGACGCAATCACGCGCGGATCGCTTGTCTGATGAGATCGCCCAGTGGAAGCTGCTGGCGAAAGGACTCGGCAACGACGGGGTGGTAGCACTCACCATCGACGATGCCGGCCCCGCGCTCACGCATACGGTCAACGAGCTCTTGCTCGCTTGTTACGGCATGCGCTTCACTGTTGAGATCCGCACGCAACGCGCGCTCGCCAATGGTGAGTTGCGTGAAGGCTTCGAGATCCTCGTCCACGACGCTGATGCCGACACTAGCAAGTCGGTTTCGGTGATGTCGGGCGGCCAGAAGGTGTGGATCAACGAGTGCCTGACGCGCGGCATCGCGCTGTATCTCGCACAGAACGCCGGTCAGCCGTATCAGACCTTGTTCAGTGACGAGTCGGACGGTCCTCTCGATCCGCAGCGCAAAGTGCAGTTCATGAGCATGAAGCGCGAAGTGCTTCGGCAGGGCAGGTACCAGCGGGAGTTCTTTATCTCGCAGACGCCCGAGCTCGTCGCCGAAGCAGATGCTGTCATCGACGTTCACGCGCTTGCCGCCTGATTTCTCTTAACCCTCTGGGGAGTCGCCCCCCTCAGGGGACCCCAGCAGGGGGGCGCTTCTCGTTTCCTCCTTTCTCGCGTCGCTTGGCGCTCATCTCTCATGGCAAATCTCTTGATGCTCCTGCTCGCGGCAGCCGGCAGTCCCTTTCACTCGAACGCGGTGCCTTGCCTGCCGCCGGCGCAACCAGTTGCACCGGCTACCGCGCAGTCTCAGCAGCCGCGTCCGCCGTACCTGCGTCGCGCGTCTGCTTTCGATACCGGCCGTCTGCGTCGCATTTGACAACGCCCCTTCATCTGACTTAACGGGAGCCTTTCATGGCCTACTCATGTACTGACTTCGTCGACGATATTCTCAATGACATGGTGAGACGAAGCTGGATTGAGCCCGAGCAGTACGGGCCTGAGGACACGCAAGCACAATGCGATGCGGTGTTAGGCGCAATTGGCGATGCGGACGTATCGTTGCGCCTCGCCGCTGACGCCAAACAGTTCCATGCGGAGCTGATCGATGCATTCGAAACGCTGACCCGCATCGCTGAAAAACACGGTGCGTCCGCGCTCGAAATGTCGTCTACCTCCAGTCGTTGATTTTTAAGGACTCCGTGATCGAGCTCGCTCGGGTAGAGGCTGATGTGTTTGCGTTCATCAGAGAGCTACCTTCGGGCGTTCGCTGGTGGCAGAACGTGAAGGTGCCCGAGAAAGCGGCGCCTGATAGCTGCCAACTCTCTTTTTCAATCCCTGCGGGCAAGCGACCCGCTGGGTCGCTCCGCACGTTTCTGTGGAGTGTTTCGATGTTTGAAGCAGCAAAGCTCGGCGCATCGCCGGAACAGTTCGCCAACTTGGAAGCTGCGATCGACTACATCGCCGGCACACCGACACACGCCGGAGAAGTCCGACCGTGGGTCCGGAACATCAATACCAAGGCGTTCGTGATCATCGGCGGCAGAGTGCAACCCCGCAACAGGGGGCCGCAATGATCCCGCCGTGGCTCGAGCAATACGCCAGTGGCCAGAAAACCGGCTATGCACAAGCACTGATGGCTTACGCGGACTATCACGGCGTCGATGGTTCTGCCGATGACGACCCGGAAATCGAGGAGCGGATTGCAATGCACCGGCAGCCGATCGTCGGTTATGCCAGCCGCACCGGCACCGCCGCAACCTGGCGGCACTGCAGGGGGCAGATTGGCGCTTGTTGATCTCGGCCAAAGGCGAATTGCGTACCGAGGGCTTTCGCCGCTATGCGTTGGACAACGGCGCGTGGACGGCGTACCAGCAAGGCGCGCCATTCGACGAGTATGCGTTTTCGGTCGCCGTTGAACGGCTGGGCGAACGGGCCGACTGGCTCGTCCTTCCAGACATCGTTATGGGCGGCTTGGCCTCGCTTGACTACTCGTTGAAGTGGCTGCAGCGCTTGCGCGGCATGCCATGTCGGATGCTGATCGCAGTTCAGAACGGCATGCAGGTCAACGATGTTGCCTCTCTCCTGTCCCCTGCCGTTGGCATATTCGTGGGCGGTTCAACGGAATGGAAGGAGCAGACGGCGCACGTGTGGGGATCGCTCGCACGCCGACGTCATTGCTATCTGCACGTTGGTCGCGTGAACTCGGCGCGGCGCATCCGCATCTGTGCGGCAGCCGGTGCGGACAGCTTCGACGGTCCCAGCGTGAGCCGGTATGCGAAAACGCTTCCGCGGCTGGATCGCGCAACGCGGCAAGCCGACATGTTCGCAGCGGCGCATGATGGTCTTGAAGAGGCACAACGTGCGACGGCTGATGATCTGATTTGATTCACCCATTGACCCTTTCGGGAGCGCATCCCGAAAGGGGCGTCCCTGCTTTTCTCTGGAGCGCAAGGATGGAAAAGGAAATTCTCTTGAAGATGGACGCCGCGATCAACGTCATGCAGCGCTACGTCGATCAAGGCTATAGCCTGAGCTGCGGGTATAGCGGCGGTAAAGACAGCACTTGCACCTTAGTTCTGATGCTCGAAGCGATCCGACGTGCCAACCGGTCGTCGATCAGCCACCACCACATCCAATCGGCGGACACGACAATTGAAAATCCGACCATCGCTAACTTCCTGCATTCGGTCCTCGATGAACTACATATGTACATTGAGGAGTCGGCGTTGCCGGTCGAGATCCATGTGACGAAGCCGTCGCTCGCGAGTCAGTTCGTGGTTTCAACGATTGGCCGTGGGACGTTAGTGCGTACCCCAGAGAATGGTGTGCGCGACGGCAGACGCACGCGTGCGTGCGCCGACAGCTGGAGAGTTAGGCCAGGAGGACGCTTGCGGACGCTGCTCGAACGCCGCGCGGGAACCGAGGGCGCTCGCGAAGTCATCACTGTGCTTGGGCTGCGCAAGGACGAAAGTACTTCGCGATCCATAGCAATGGAAGAGCGGAAAGACTCGGCCTATGTTGCGGTTCGGAATCGAGGCGGTGGCCTGACTCTGAGCCCCCTTGCTGATTGGTCGTCCGATGATGTCTGGACGATGCTTGCACTCTTGGCCAATCCGACAAGCTTGCCGCTTGCTTCGCCCCTGTTGCCTGCCACGATCCACCGGCTGTCGGAGATCTACCGCGCCGGCAACCGCGGAACCTGCGGCGTGGTATTGGGTGAGTCAGGAGCGCGTGCTGCGTGTCAAAGCCGTTTCGGCTGCGCGTTTTGTTGTGTTGCCGGTGATCGCGACAAGTCGCTCGAAGCGATGATCGAAGATGAGCAGTACGGGCATCTTCGTCCGCTCAACGACTTTCGCAACTATCTGCTCGCGATCCAGTGGGACATGTCGCGCCGGGAGTTGGTTGGACGAACGCTGAGCGATGCGGGCTACACGCGCATCCAGGCAGACACCTATAGTTTGGCGACGCGAGTCGTTGTTGCACCGAGCCGCTATACCGATTGCCGTGAACGACGTACAAACTCAAGTGCGAGCAGGCGGCGGTACTGGGCGTGGTGAACGGTATATATCCCGATTTCGACAGACACTTGTACCTGTCACGTGGGAGACACATCCTAACCGTCGCGGTCCGCAATTAACAATCGTGCCGATCGGCGTCCACCCGTAAAAGCTCACCTCTGTCCACAGAGCCCGTTCGTACCGGCGATGCACGCGTTCGATATCACTGGTCGACGCCTCACGACATTCAGATAAGAGTTTTGATCGCAATAGCGCCGATTCTGGAGCAAACTGCGCTTCATCGAATTCAAGGGAGCCTCCATGAGCGGCTCGACGTCCGTCGCGTTTCCGGATGCTGACTCACTTGCGGCCCTGCGCGCTTGGTTCGGCGGCTTCAGCTCCCGTGCGGCAGTCGTTCGCTTCTTGCCAGACGCCGTACGGCAGGGGCGCTCGGCGCGAGGTGTGTTGGGTGAGATTCGGCGCGCACTCGCTGCCTTCGCCCTACATGTGGGCCGAACCGACCTAATCCCACTGATCATGCATCCGTCCGTCGGACGTACGCACCGGGCGAAGGCGATCGCGTCAGCCATAGATGCTCTGCGTCATGCGCCAATCGCTTCACCACAGATTACTGATCGAGTGGAGCAGTGGCTGTCTCAGAGATCGGCGCGCGTACTGCATGCGTTTGGGATCCGCACGCTCGCGGACTTGACTGTGCGTATTCCCAGACGCAGGCAATGGTGGACGGTGATCCCTGGGCTGGGGATAGAAAGCGCCCGGAGAATCGAGATGTTCTTCGCAGAACATCCGTGCCTTACTGAGCGTGCTCGTGCGCTGATTGCTGCGGAGCGGGGCAGTCGCATCACCCCTTGGGAACATCTCTACCTGCCGAGGGAATTGGACGGGTCATTTAGAACCTTCAGAGCACCGTTGCCAACGTGTGTTCTCGACGCGAGCAATGACTATGAAGCTGTGCAAGCATGGATTTCGCTGCACGAATCCTCGGCGACGCAGCGCACCTATCGGAAGGAGGCCGAGCGTCTAATCCTATGGGCCGTTGTCGAGCGTCAACGAGCGCTATCTTCGCTCACTACCGAGGATGCCATAGCGTTTCGTTCGTTTCTTCGACGGCCGGTACCGCGCGACCGATGGGTTGGACCAACGAGATCTCGCAGATCTCCAGACTGGCGACCGTTCGAAGGTAGCTTGTCGGACCGATCGATCGCGCAGGCGATCGCCATCCTCGCAGGCTTATTTCGGTGGCTCATCGAACAGCGGTACGTGGTTGCGAATCCCTTCTCAGGAGTGAGGGTTCGCAGGGGTGCGCGTTCGAACTCGATCGACACGGCTCGGGCTTTCACCACGGGCGAATGGATGTTGCTCAGAACGTTAGCGGACGGTATCGAATGGTCCAACGGGTGGCAGACATCCGCGGCACAGCGTCTGCGTTTCCTACTCGATTTCGGATTCGCGACAGGACTACGGTCAAGCGAACTGGTGGGAGCGACCCTCGGGCACATCAGAAGCAACGCGAGGGGCGAACACTGGTTGATGGTGACTGGGAAGGGAGGCAAGAGAGACAAGGTTGTCTTACCGCCTTTGGCGTGGGGCGCGCTAACGCAGTACTTGCTCGCAAGAGGACTGCCCGTGGCGCCGGAGCGGTGGCGTGCCGAGACTTTAATTATTGGACGTCTTAATGGCCAATCGGTCGAGCCTATCAGCGGTGAGCGACTGTGGGCTATATTGCGGCGATTCTTCCACCAGGCGGCCCATCTGATCGAAGCTGATCACACAATACTTGCAGGGAAGTTGCGGCGCGCGAGCCCGCACTGGATGCGGCATACGCACGCGACCTACGGGCTTGCGCACGGCGCCGAACTCACTACCGTGCGCGATAATCTTCGACACGCGTCTATCTCAACAACATCAATATACGTGCACAGTGATGAGACGACGCGTGTTCAGCAGATAACGGCTGCGTTTGGCGTTGCCAGATCTTGGCCCGCTTTGACGGCCAACAGATCTTGGTGCAATGAACCTATTCTCTCTCCTTCAACATATGCGCCATCCACGTTCTGGCCTCGCTCCACTGTGCTGGAGTAAGCAGCACATGTTCGATGCCGTTCTTAAGGCTTGTGAGCCGCGTGGAATCATCATTGCGCGATTGGACCTCCAATCTCTCGTCGCGACTCGAATGAAGCAGTCGAAGAAGTTCGTTTACTGATGGCGGCAATCGTTGGTCAGAGGACGTCGAGATCTGAAGCGCGAGTTCTTCGGACGGACCAGACCGGATCGCATCGTCTATAGAAATCGGCGAGGCCTCGGTCTGCTGCTCAAGCAACCGCCCCAGATGGAGATTTTCATCGTGCAGGCGCTTGTTGTCAGCCCTGAGCAAGTCTATGTAGGCGCGCGTCTTCGCATCGATATCAGTCGACGGGTATTGTGCACGTGCGGCGCCTACGGTCGAGGCAACCCCTTCAGACACGCGCTTCGTTACCAGACTGTATTCGTGAATGCGACGCGAGATGTACGCCTTGAGCTGACGGTTGTTTTGGATGGTTTGCTTCTTAGGACCGCCGAAGCGCTCTGTCGTTGCCGCAGCGACGCGACTGTAGTTCATGAGGCCTCTAACGACTTCGATGCTGTCACAGGCCTGCCGAATTCGCTCAAGGCTCGCACGAGCCTTGGGGCCGAGTTCGGACATCAACCGGCCGTAAATTTGATCCGCGCTTTCGATCAACATATCAGGTCCTGATCTCATGCGGCCGAGAGCGAGTTTCCGCTTCTCTTAATTCGACGATCTTTCTGGACGGCTTCTCCCACAATATGACTGGCCCATTCGCGAAACTCAGTACGTCGCTCTTCGCGAATGGGTAGCGGAGTGTCGTCATCGATGCAGGCTTGCACGGCTGTCGATCCGGCGAGTTGTTCAACCATGTTCGCCATAAGCCACGCCGCTTCGTACCGCTTGGACGCGTCGGGAATGTCCATGAGCAGATGTTCTGACGCTTCGTGGCGCAGAATTTTGTCCATGAACTCGCAACAACGGTCCTTGGACAGTTGAGAGGCGCGAGCAAGCCCCCCTTGTATGTTCGCGGATTCCAATATCCCTCGCACCAAGGCGAACTCACTACCACGTTCGAGTCGTACATCGATCTCGCTTGCGATATGTTGTTTATCCGCTGCAGCCAGTAGCACCAGCGGTCTGTCATTGCTTCGATGCTCCTTCTCAAACTGCTTCCATTGGTCTAACAACTTCGACGATTCCTCAAACATCATGTAACGGTTGAACCACTCCAACACCAGCGGCTCGCAACGCTGATCGATGCTTGCGATCTGCTCCTTTACGACCTGTCGATCGAACGCAAGTCTACGACGTGCGTCCACCTGAAGCTGATCCGTATCGTTCCACGCGAGTTCGGACAGATGTTCGTATAACGCTTTCCGGGACCGGCCGTGCATGCGAAGCTCTAGCCTGAGTTCGTTCATCGCCTGCGCTTGTTGTATCAAGAACGCGGGCCCAGTACTGAAGAACCGGCAGTTACCGCACCCACCATTGACGGGCTCGTACTTTTCAAGGTTGAGATCAAGCGCACCACCGGATCTCACTCCGCCAATCTGGCACGCAGTCCCGCCTAGCGGACAGATACCACCAGGAACTGTGCGCCATCCGGCGTATTGCTCCATCAGGCTTTCGCTTCTGATAGTTCGGTAGCGAGGGTTACCAACCCACAAAGCGGTTGCTGAAGAGAGAGCTGGGCGAAGGCTGTCCCAGCTTTCGACGATACCCTTAGCATTAAATGCCGCGGTGAGCTTCTCCTTCAGAGCCGCTCGCTCTGCCTTAGCGTAGTAGAGCGTCATCACTGCCGTCGCGTGACCAGCGATGAACTCCTGAACGATGCTAACCGGGACGCCCATCTCTATAAGCCGCGAGATACCTGCCACGCGCAGTCCATGAATTTGGTACAGGCTTGCGCGCCCTTGATACCCGAGTGATGAACTGCTCGGAGACGTAGTCGTGACCGGCCGCCCCTCCGCTGCAAGACGCCTCTCGACTTCGATCGAAAGCGCATTGAAGAGCTTATACATTTTCGCTGCCTGACAGGGAACGTGAACGCGGGTGTGAGCCGCATCATTTCGATAGGTATCTTGTGAGAGGTCGGCAAACACTGGTGTGATCATCGGAAGACGTTCTGCAAACCTCTTGTTCACGTGCTTTTGCTCGATAGCAGCGTCCATAAACGACACAGGCAACGGATTGGGCGCGTACTTGTCTATCCACTTGATTTGCTGGAACAGTACTTCGTAGGGCCGGTTTAGCCATCGGGCCGCCGTTTGCGCCTCCTGCTCTTCGCCTTCATGCATCGTGTGAGGCCATGGGATTTCGTATCCCCTGCGGTTCAGCGGATCCCACATTTGGGTTTTGTTCGTGTTGACGAACAGACCAATCTCATGAACGTTGAGCACGGAGTCGGAGATTGGTTGCAGCACGCCGCTCGGGCGACCGAATCGCTCTTCATGGGTATCTCCGTCGGGATATCTCCACGACGCGAGAGGATGTCGATTCTCTTCATAAACGTGTCGGTCTATGTTCCAGATGCGCTGATCCATTAATCCACGGTCGAGCCAGCGTGCCTGCTTGCCGCGTATAGGGATCATGAGAAGCAGCGCAAGCATCGCGCAACGAGATGGGCACCATACGGTCTCGGCGGGTGACGTACCATCGGGGCCAAACCATTCGAAGAGGTCGAAGGCTGCGGGGCCCTCGCGAGCCCAGCGGTAGGTCGGCACGCCATCTGCATCGCAATCGAGCAGGACGTCAATCATTGCTTCATGAATCGCGGTGGGAAGCCTGTGCCGGACCGCTTTCGAAGGTTTGATAAGTCGGAACGGGTTCCCCAGCGGAGCGAAAGGATTGGCCTTCAGTGGAATTGTCGAGTCGGGGCGAAGTTTCAATGCATTGCATACCACCGTGAACGCCAACGCGGGCGCCGTCCATGCTGAGACAGGTGGCTTCCCTGTCGTCTTATTCAGGTTCTCTGGTCGGACGAGATAGGCTCTGAACGTGTCAGTTCGCGTTGGATCGAACGGGTCGTCAAGGTCGGTCGGCTCGATGTCTGTTGGTGAGACGAAGCTTCGCTCAGCTGCCCAAGGAAGAAGATGTCTATATGCAGCACCGTCGTGAGCTGGGCTGGTGTGCGCCGCGTTGAAGCGGATCTCGGCAAACCTCGCCCAAGCTGGACCGAATTTCCGGGAGATGCTTCCATGAGACCACCGTCCTTCAATCCCGTTTCTCACTTTACGCTTGAGGCCATGGAGCTCCGCCATGGGCCACGGCGGTAGTTGTGGATCCGCCGCTTGAGCTTTTGTCAGCATTGACTTGAACAAGCCGTGAGTCGCCTCGCCGAACCGGCAGTCCTCTAACCATTGTCGAACGTTTTCAGGAATGTCGTACACACTGCGCACTGTCGACGAAGTTAATACGGTCGACAAATGAATACGTTGCGTCGGCAGCAACGTTTTCCAACCCCACGTTGGATCAATTAGGTTGCACGCTGAAACAAGGTAAAACGAAGCGGAGGTGGGGAGAAGAACATACTCATGGTGCGCGAGAAGAACAAGCGCGAGAGTGCAAGAATTAGAAAGCGCGAGCCCATGTAAAGCCTCGGTAGGATTGCGCATCTCCGCGAAGGGCAGTTGGAGATCGCGATATGCATGAAGAACTTCTTTGTTTCGATCTAGTGCCCATTCCCTGCTTTTGGAGTGGTAGTTCCATGTGAACTGCCTCAACGTACCTAGGTTTCGAACGAGTTCCCCAAACGACCGGCTACTATGCAAAACTTTGCGGAAGTGCGGAAGTCCTAGATGGAGCCAGGATATGGCGTCACCTTTCATATTGATCGGCATGCCGTCACCTAACCGATGTGATTCGACGATCACGTCGATGACGGCGTCCTTCTGCAACGACGGCTCGCCGGGATATGTCTCCTCCAAATAATCGAGGACCTTTGACCACATCACCTGGTGATAAGCGTTGCGAAAGCGCTTATCCTTGAACCCGTGCAGGTCGCTCGAACGGAACTTGTTCCGGAAGGTGGAGTTTTTAACGAGCATGTTTGCGAAGTTGCCGTTAGTAAGCTCCAGACACCGCTCGACGCGGTGCGCCACCGAAGGACGAAGGCGCTTCTCATATTGCTCGTTGAGGAATTTGATGACCGATGTGATATCCAATTGCGGTTCAAGCAATACGGCATCGGCGCATGTATTTAGCAGCAGCTCCTTCTTCGACCAGAAGCCGGTAGCAACTGTGAGATGTCGCTGGTCAGTCGTTACATCGAATGGAATGAATTTCGTGAAGCCGGGCATGAACTATTTTAAAGGAGCGAAACGGGGCGCCCAGTGCTCGGGCAGTTCGAGTACCGGTCGACGTAAGCGCGCTTCAGGCTTGACGGCGCCCGCGCGTTGAAGGGAGCTGGCTACAGCGCGGTTGAGCTGATCTCGCACCGCGTCTGCTGACAGGTGATAGTAGGTCTCGGTACTGAGTTGGCTCGCATGTCGAAGGAGTGCTTGCGTGGTCGCGAGAGGGTGTTGCAAAACGCTGGCGCAGTAGTAACCGGCAAGGTGTCGGAGCGAATGAACCCCAAGACCCAAGTGATCGAGCTTCACCCGACGCATGTCGCGGGCCCACATTTTTCGAAGTGCCGGAATGGTCATAGGCAGGCCGTGGCCACGTCGGTCGAGCTGAATGTAGAGCCATGGGTGAAACGGCCATCGAGGCGGTTTTCCGTGGAAGTTTTCTTGCAGATACTCGTTCATGCAGGTTAGGTAGTACACGCCCAAACGGGGGTCGATCCAGATGGCTTCGTGGCCAAACAACTCCGGTGAGGCGGAGTCGTCGAAGTGGAAGGACATTCCTTTGAACCCAGCGTGCATTCCGCCCCTGCGGCCATAAAGAGTGCGTGGTCTCAAACAGTGGAGTTGGGGAACGCGCGTTCTAAAGTCTTCGTTTGCCCATTCCTGTTCAAGGTAAGCCGTTCGATTTCCGCGATGACGAATACCTCTGGCGTCGATCCATCGCCATTCGCCGGTCTCTGGATCATCTAGGCGCACGCGTGCTTCCCCTAGCGGAGAAACGCCGAAAATATCTTCAAGGTAGAGATGCAAGACTTCCGATCCCCGCATGCCGAGTCCGAACAGTTGCAGGTAGAGCATTTTGTCGCGTGGATTCGTGCATTGTTCGACAAGATCCACGAATGCTTCGAGTGGGAATACTTTTCCCATTGCGCGGCGCTTCCCTACGTGGCGCTTGTGCAGAGCAGGAAGCTGGTGCGTGTGCTGGCGCTGTGTCAGGGTGCGCGACGGGAACAGATGCAGTAGGAGATCCCACTTCTCTCTGCTTTTGAACAGCGTGTGTGATTGCACGACATCAAGGACCACCGACTCGAATGGATTAAGACGCCGCGCGAGATGGTAGGTCGCTTGCCATTCGTCAAATGCATTAATGCCGGCAAGGTAACGTTCTAGGTTATGCCGATTCGCAGGCTTCCAGCCAAGTCCTGAGGCTTCGTCTGATGTGCCGTCGCCCATACCTCTTTGCTTTGCTTCCAGAAAGTCGGAGATCAGCCTCTCCTTCGACTCGGAACTTAGCTGCTCCTCGCCATACCGCCACGAACAATAGTCACAAAGGTGAAGAACTGCTCTTATACGTTCCTGCATCAAGGACTGACCGACGCCGTTTCGAATCATGTGGGATATCCATTGATTGACGACGTACGAGGGTCGCCCATTTAGGAAGACCAGCGGAAATCGAGATTTCGGGAACTCGCGAGTGTGGATGTACTTGATGGACCAACAGCGGTGTTGAGGCATGGAAGGCAAGGGCTACAGCGGAGCGGTACTGTATCTCGATCAGAGCCGACCGACTAGATTTCAGCAAGAAAAAACTTGCCAATCGGTATAACCAAATAGGGTCGTATAAGAGTCGATTTGCTCAGGAAGCTCTGCAGTATCGACGCGGCCGAGCGCGACCGCGCAGAAGCTCATTCCGGTGCGGTGGCGACGGGGGCGATTCCGTACACGGAAGAGAATCGGCGGCTCTGCGAGCCGCAGTTCGAGTTCGTGACGCCGCAGCAGTTGGTGGCAATCGATTTCTTTCTTTCGATGCATCACTACGCGCCGCACGCGTTTCCCGCGCTTGCGATTTGGCACGACGTCAATGTATTGGGGCGTCGCTATCCGACTCCGACGCTCGCACCACTTCCGAAGACGGACATCGTTCTTCACGGCTGGTACGCAGTCGGTCAGTACGACAAGGAAGCGCCTGTGACTGGATTGCGCTCGTTCGATGCCGAGCAGTGGAACCCGTACCGGCATCCGGGTCGCCCTGGACGATATGCCAGGACGACGGGCGGTGAACAGACGGTATATTTCGAGGAAGCCTCGCAGTTCGAGGTGGATGCCGAAGCGGCGTGCTTGTTCGTCACCTGCACCTACGACACGGCTTTCATGCTGGACACGCAGCATCGGCATGCAATCGACTCGGCGCATTTCTGGTTGAACGAGGGCATCGTGAAGCTGCCGACTGGCATGGCGCAGCGGTATCAGGACATGGCCAAGCGCGGGCAGTACTTCGCGAGGCTCGCGCAGCGTCTGAATTTGACGCCGGCCGAGCTCGATGTGCATCTCGTTGCGAATGCGACTGGCGATGCTGACCATGCGAAATTGCTCGGGTACGACCCGATGCAACTCAATCTTTTTGCAGAAGCGGCGTAGCCGCGCACGTACTTTCGCACGCGTCCCGGACTAAACCCCGGGACGCTTTTTTTTCTGAGATCGAAATCGTCGAAGTTGGGCGCGGGGAGTGTCTCTCCCGGCTGCGCGCCAAGCAATTTGAGGACGTGCAACGCCGACGATCATCCACTGATGAAACGGTTTCATAGGCCTAGGGCTGAGAAGCGGTCCGTTGTCATCATCCCGCCGACGGAATAAGAAGACTGGCTCTCGTGCAAGAGCACCGACGAAGCGCGATCGTTCCTGCAACTCGATTCAGTCGAGGCAAATGCACGCCGAGCCGTTTCCGCTCCCCTGCGGGTTCTAACCCATAGCAGCACGCGAATGGGCGCATGTGTTTAGCATCATTTGATGCTAAAATGTGTGCCTACTATAGGAGCCTGCCGTGCGAACTACCATTGCGCTTGATGATGACTTGATCGCCAAGGCTCAGGCCTATACAGGCATAGAAGAGAAAACTGCGCTCGTGCGTGAAGCGCTGAAGGCGCTGATTCAGCGAGAAGCCGCAAAGCGACTTGCGAATCTCGGGGGAAGCGAGCCGGGCATCACTGGCGCACCTCGTCGCCGACAGGAAGTTGCATGATTCTCGTTGATACGTCGATCTGGATCGACCACATTAGCGCGTCCGATCCTGTGCTCACCGCCCTTCTAGCGGATGAGCGTGTGCTGGCTCACCCGTATGTGATCGGCGAAATCTCCCTGGGCAGTTTGCGGAATCGTCAAGTGGTGCTCGGCGCGCTGCTCGATTTGCCGAGCGCACCCGTTGCGACGCCGCAAGAGATTTTTTTTCTTATCGAGCGGGAAGATTTGTTCAATCGTGGCATCGGATATGTGGATACGTCGCTGCTAGCGTCCGCACGCCTCCAGCCCGGCGTCACGGTTTGGACGCGTGATAAGCGCCTGAAAAACGTAGCTGATGAACTCGGCCTTGGCGCAGTGCTTGGCCACTGACAACGTGCTACGTTTCGTACACCGCTGCGATTCAGAACATTGCGGACCTCGAACGAGGCATTGCAGGCGTCAAGAGCCTGGAATAGACCACGGAAAACGAACCATGTCCAACTTGACTGCAGCAACCGCTCTGCGGGCGTACCGCAGCGTCGGGCTGCACGGCGGGACCCGCCGACAGGGAGAACAGAGATAGAAATCGACATAGCTTGGAACGACAATCTGCTACGTATCTTCGGGCTTGCTGCTCTGGTTGGAGTCCTCTCCGGCGCCCTTGGTCTTTGTGGGCTTCTGGTGGGGCAGGCAATAAATCTTTGCGCCGTTGAGATGCACTACGCCACGATTGACGTTTCAAAAGCCGGTGGCATAGGCGGGGCGATCGGCTTCGGCCTTGCCGTGGTGATCTTCGTATTCGCGCTCATCGCTGAGGTCAAGCGGGACGTTTGATCTATAGGAAGCTGGGCTAATGCAGATCGATGAGAATACTTTTACGAAGCCGCAATGGGAGGCGATCGCGCTTTATGTGGACGCTCGAAAGCGGCGACGGCGATTTTGGCTCGGGGCCGGCGCGGCAGCCGTCTTTGGATGCGGCAGCGCGCTCATAACAAGTTCGCTGATGCAAGTCGGGGCGGACCTTCCCGACGCTCTGCAATGGACGCAGACAGTCCTGCCTATCCTCCTGCTTTTCGACCTTTGTCTCGGAGCACTCGCGTTTCAGAGGGCTGTTGCATCAGGCCGAAAAGCGATGTTGGCAGCCGGGCTTACTATGCAGTTCGTTGCGGATTTCGAGAACTACTCGACGAGCAAATTCTCCTGAATGCAGATGCGCCCTAGACAGCGGGCACGACGACACTCGAGCCTCTGACGGTAAGCGTCCCTGAAGCTATAGGACACCAACATGCGCGCCAGGAAGGACTTAAAACGTGTGACGCGCCATATTTGGGGCGCGAGCAATCTCTCCATCGCGAGTCTTTTCGTCAAATATCGGGTTCACCTCTGTTTTCTGTCCGATACCGGCGCTTAGATCAAGCATGCGCCGTACCGAGTGAGGCGGTTAGGGAAATTGAGCAATGTTATGCACTCGACTGGCCCTTTTTGGGCTTTTTCCGGTCGTATCGGCAGTCGGCTTCGCCATCGAACTGTCGGCGAGCAGCCCAGACATGAAAGCGAATGTAGGAACAGTCCTCTGGTCGGTCTTGTTTGTGCAACGGCCGGCTTCGCTTCCGGCTTTCTACGTGCGAAGCGTCCACGAAAGGTTTCGAAGGACTAGCGGGCTTCGGTGTACAACCCGGAAGAGTTCGGAAATAGCAGTCGCATAGGCGTCAACTTTTTTCGTAATTGCAATGGCCAACAACACTTCCGAGTTCTCACAGCTTCTACAGAAGCAAGCCGAATTAGATCCAGCAATCGCTGAGCCGCGCGCGAGGGAGACGAGACTTGTGCTGATCGACATCGTTCAGAAAATGCGCGAATACGACATCAGCCTAAGCGAACTCACGGGCCGTAGCTCGGCCGAGCTACGATTGGACGTTCATCCAAAGTATCGCGACCCAGTGAGTGGCGCGACATGGAGCGGCCGGGGGCGAGCGCCGCAATGGATCGTTGGGCAAGATCGCGACCGGTTCCTCACCGCCCAAGGCGGCAATGCTCGCCAGCAGCTTCAGGCGGCGCTGTTCCCAGACTTGCGCTGAGTGACGCATTGAATTGTCGAGTCCGAGAAACCTCACGGGCGCGCAACGGGATCAGGACTTGCTGGACTGGTCAGCACAGGAGATGATCATGCTCAAGCTCTTCGGCATTTTTATGCTTGCGGTAGCGTTCTCCGGATGCGTCGCCGCTCCGCCGTACGGTTACGGCGACCCCGCATACGGCCCTGGCTACTACGCACCGGGTCCCAGCGTCGGCATTGGCGTGGGCGGAGGTAGTTTCGGTTCCGGTGTGGGCGTCGGCGTAGGTGTGGGGTTCTGAGAGCGCGTCGAGCCTCGTCCAGAGCACCCATGGCAAAGGTTCCGCACACTCAAGCGCTCAATCCGGTGGCGAGCTTCCAGAGTCAAACGCCCCTCAACTCGCGACGCTCGTGAGCCGTCCGCCCGTGAACGGGCAAGCAGCGTAGCAAGTCGTGCAGTTCTACCGCGCAGTGCTACCGATTGGGCAAACCTTCGAGGCGCTTGAGAAGGACAAAAGGCTGCAGAGCGACGATGTGCATAAAGTGAGTCGTCGGACTGTGATCAATCGATAGCGAAGCAACCCCCATCGAATCCTTCAGACAGCGCCCGCCATCGGCCGCTATCCAGCGATTCTTTCGAGAGAACAGAGCGTGATTCGATGCGCTTTTCGTGGAATTGCACGAGCCGCAATCCACGTACACTTCTTTCCGTGGCGATGAACTGACCACGCGTTGCAACGGACAGTCACCGAGCGTTCCGGCTCAACTTCATACCTATCCGGACTTCCGGTTGTCATTTGCAGCGCCTCAGTCTTGTCGCTCCGTTTTTGGGCATTGGTCATTACGGGAAGAAGTTGTGATTTAGCGAGGAGCCCGCTCTTCCAGGAAGAGCGTCGCAGTGAGACGAGATCCGAAAGACGTCGTTGTCGAAGTTCGAAAAACAGCTGTAGAGCGAGCCCCGGCCGATCATCGGTCGGGGCTTCGCTTTTTGGCTTTTCCGGCGATTTGATCGTTGCGGTGAGTCAGCGTCGCTCTTTGGCGTCACTGCGATCGTGTTGGCACGCATTCCGTCTGGAACCAGTAGTCGACGAGGCGCTGCGCGTACTGCAGGTCCTCGGGATAGTAGGGGTCGTCCCAAAAGGGAGATGGGTCGTAACCCGCTTTTCGAAGCGCGCCCAACTCGACCTGATGCTCGGCCATCGTGGGGCTTTTATTCGTCTTCAGTGCGGCCAGGTCGCGACACTCGAGGTCGGTGAGATGCCTTCCTGGAGGGGGCGGCATGCCGCCGACTACGCACCCCGAGAGCAGGCACGCAAGGGCAAGAGAGAGCGATAGCTTTATAGAAGTTCTGCTCACGATAGCGGTTTGCAGTTAATCGCCACGGTCTAGTTCACTGTCCTTGTGCGAATGCGTGGCAGCATGGCCTTGGTGCGCGCTGAGACGAGCCCGAAGCTCAAAGTCACCGACGCGATCGAACGGGCAGCCATTGTTACCCTCCCTTGCTTCAGGTAATGGCCCGTTGCTCGGCTTCTTCGCCTGCTTGCTGAGTGACATGGGCCACGTCTACCTTCAGGCGCCGGCTTAGGCCGGCGGCCATTCGCCATTCTTCGAGTATGCGCTCGAGTAAATCGTAGGTGACCGGTTTGCGCAAATACCCGTCGAATGACGGAAAGTCATTGTCGCCCAGATCCGACCTACCCGTCATCGCGACCATGTACGCCGCATGCGATGCCCCTTCCATTCTCACCCGTCGCAGGTGTGGCGGCCGTCGCCATCGGGCAGTTCAACGTCGGCCAGAATGACATCGAAGAGCCGACTGCCCGCGAGTGCGCGTGCGGTCTTACATTCGTATGCGACGGACGGTTCATGACCCATCCGCTCGATGAGCGCGGCCAGACCCGTTGCAAAGTCACGATCGTCGTCCAGAACAAGAATCTTCATGGTGTCCCCCAGCAACGCTGCGATCTTGACCGCATGCGAGTACGGGGTCATGCATGGAAGATGCCAACCATCGAACATCACAGCGAAGTCGCGGCGGGAAGCCGTCGGCTGTTTGCGGGGCGGACTTTGCCTATGCCATCTTTTCAACGGGGCAGAAATGTGTGCGTGCGTCGGATTGGAACGGATTTGCGAAATCGCACTGCAGTGGCCGATGGTGCACGTCGACTTGCCCGGCCTCCCCTCAAGTGAGACGGTCGATCGCCGACGACAAAGAGTGTCCGGTCGACCAGAAATCCGCCCAAGGATCCCGCGACTGAAAACTGAGGTATTCACGCGCCGTCTGGACATTCCACTGTGCGCCGCTCTTCAGGTCGGCGAGCTGTTCCCATGCGACCGGCAATGAAACGCCCATGCCCGGCCGGGCGCGGGCCGAAAACGCCGCTGCAGTCGTCTGGCCCTTCCCGTTGCGCAGGTAATCGACGTAGACCTTGCCCAAACGATTCGCAGGTCCGGAGATCGCGGAGAAGCGCTCAGGGATCGTCTTGGCAAGGTGCCGGACGAACGCCTGCGAGAATGACTTCACCGTCTGGTAATTCAACTCCGGAGCGAGCGGTACGACCACATGCAGACCCTTGCCGCCGGTTGTCTTGAGCCACGCCTTGAGGTCCAGCTCTGACAGCAGCGTGCGAACGAGCAGCGCCGCCTCCTGAACGTGTTTCCATTTCACGCCCTCGCCGGGATCAAGGTCAAACACAACCCGGTCGGGTTTGTCGAGCTGACGGACGATTGAATTCCACGTATGAAATTCGATCGTGTTCATTTGTGCGGCCGACAGCAAGGCGTCTGCCGTATCGACCGTCAACAACGGCGGATGATTCGGCCACAGTTGCGATTGTGCGCAGTCAGGCCCGGCATCGCCGTGCGCTCGGCATGCTTTTGGAAGAACAGGTTGCCCGCCACGCCTTCCGGCGCGCGAACCAAGGCGACAGGCCGGTCCTTCAGGTGCGGCAACATCCACTCGCCGACGCTCGCGTAGTAGCGAACCAGATCAGCCTTGGTGATCGTCGCCGACGCATCAATGACTCTTTCCGGATGTGTGATTTTGAGCGACAACGAAGGCTCGGGCAGTTGCGTCTTTCCTCCCTCTCGGACGACGCTGCGTGCGGGCTTATCGAGGCGCAGACCTTTAAACGACGACTGTCGTATCACACCGTCGCCTGTCCATTCGGCGAACTCGACCTCCGCGACCATGGTGGGTTCTAGCCACCGCTCGCTGCCGGCGGCGCGTCTGGACCACCGTCGTGCCTTGGTGACCTGCACGTCGAAGGGCGCCGCGTCGATCTCTAGTGGGATAAGTCGCTTCCAGAGATCTCGAGCGGTCTTTGAGTCCCATCCGGTGCCGACGCTTCCCGCGTCATGCAGTTTGTCGCCCGCGTAATACCCAAGCAACAGGCTGCCGACCTCACCGGATTTGCCGCCGCGTCCGGTCATGCCGCAGATCACCAGCTCCTGCCTCAGTCGGGCCTTTGCCTTCAACCACGTCTCTGTCCGTCCCGACTCATACGGCGCATCGCGTCGCTTGAGCACAAGACCTTCCAGCCCTAACCCGGCAGCTGCTTGGAACACCTGGGCCGGCGGTGCGTCAAAATCCTGACTGAACAGGAGTTGCTCTCCTGCGTCTTCGAGAACCGTAGCCAGTCGAGCTCGCCGCGCCCACACTGGCACTTTCCTGAAATCTTCGCCGTCCAGGTACATCAGATCGAACAGGAAGAACACGATGTCCTGGTTGTTTCGCCCGTCAATCGCGTTTTGAAGTGCCGAGAAGCTCGGAATGCTGTCTTTGAGTACGACAATCTCGCCGTCGAGCCACGCGCTCACCACCGGGAGCAGTTTGATCGCGGCGGTCAGAGCCGGAAACTTCGCGGTCCAGTCATGTCCGTTTCGCGTGAAGAGCTTGACTCGGCCCTTGTCGATACGAGCCAGCAGGCGATAGCCGTCCAGCTTCATCTCGGTGATCCAGTCGCCGCTTTTAGGAAGCGCACTCGCCAGTGTTGCAAGCTGCGGCTCGAGTTTCGCCGGTAGCGGTGCCCGCACTGCGGCGGATAAGTCAATCTTCGGCTCTTTGGCGCGCGGGCGTCCCGTTGTCTTCGGCTCGCGTTCTTCGAGAAGTCCGAGCGGATTCGCGACGACGCTATCCGGCAGGGCCTTGATAACGTCGTATTCTCCGAGCGGGCGAGCCCACTCGTCTCTTTTCTTGAACAACATCCACTGGTCCTGCTTGTCGCCCGGCTTGGAGATGCGCACCAATTCCCATAAGCCGGCAAGCTTTTCGCCTTGGAGGCGAAAGACGAGCTTGCCCACCTCCATGCCTTTGTTCGCATCGCCTATCGGCTCCCACGTTCCGTGGTCCCACACAATGACCGTGCCGGCGCCATATTGCTTAGGCGGGATCGTGCCTTCGAAGCCCGCATAGGAGACTGGGTGATCCTCGACATGCACAGCCATCTGTTTCTTGCTCGGGTCGTAGCAGGGGCCTTTCGGCACGGCCCACGAGAGCAGTACGCCGTTCAGTTCAAGGCGAAAATCGTAGTGCAGACGGCTCGCCCAGTGTTTTTGCACGACGAAGCTGAGCTTGCGTGGGCTGACGGGAGTTTCGGTGGTGGCCGCAGGCGGCTCGGGCGTGATGCTAAAGTCCCGCTTCTTCCGGTAGCGGGTGAGGGGAGGCGCGGTGGTGTCGCGGGGCGAGGCCATGAGGCGATCAGTCAGGGCGGCTGCGGCCGATGGTCATTGCCCGCAGCGACGCGCGGATTGAACAACAGCAGCGCTCGCAGGCACGGCGAATGTCGGGCCTTACAGCTCGGCTAGGACGATGTTTGGCCTGCGTCTGGGTCCGCTCTGCCGCCGTCGCCCGTCTCGATGGGCATCGAGCCTCGCGTCGCGAGAGGAGCGCTCGCGAGGAAAGGTCCTCGACCGATTTATCAATGAGATCCTCCGAATTTTGGCTGTCGAGGCTCCGTTCCTTATCCGTCGTAGTCATGGTGCGCTCCACGCGAGATCGTTGGAAGGAGCAAAGGGCATTCCTTTTAGCATTCGGCGGCAGCGGCGACGGCTGGCTCACGGCGGGACGAACGGGAGCCATAACGCGTCCGTTTCCAGACGGCGACGCCGCGTTGAGCATCGGATGATGACCTGCTATGTTTGCTGCACTTCAACTTTTGAGATGACTCCAATGCCTACTGCGCTATCTGCAGATGATATCCGTGTCCGTGCCTATCTCTTGTGGGAGGGTGAGGGTCGCCAGTCTGGACGTGCTGAACATTATTGGCGCGAGGCGATTGTTCAACTCGAGCGTGAGCGCGTTTCTGGGGCTGATAACGCGGGGATCGGCCTCGCCACTGCGTCGGATGCTTCCACGTCAAAGCCAGCGAAGCGAAGCGCAACGATGAAGGTCGGCAGATCGGTGCCGGCCAATGTTGGCAGAGGAAACGGCTCAGCAACGAACGGAGAAACGAACGGCGAAAAGAACGGCGAGAAAAGTCGCAAGATGACGGGGGAGCGTCAGAAGAAGACCGATATCAAGCCCGAAACCAAGGCCGATACGAAGATCGATGCGAAGGTCGATGAGAAGGCGAATACGAAAACCGAAGCAAAAGCGAAGGTGAAGAAGAAGGCGGATGCGCCCGCAGCCGCTTCGAAACAGCCAAAGAAGTCGCGGCGTATCACAGGAGACACCGGACAGGCGCAGACAAGCGAAGCGCCGTAAGAATCGCGAAGAGACAGACGGGTCTGCACGAAGAGACAAGAGATGATCCGCGGCGACGGCCGGACCGACCCAATCAGCTTGAGCGGCTCGACGCGGACGGGGCGACCCTCAGCAAAAGTTGCGACTCACGGTCGTCAGGCCGCCGAGCAGATGCGACATGTCGATCAGCCGCTGGGCAACGAGGTGTCGGACCTCGCCTTCGCACTGCCACGTGCCATACACGGCGAGCAGCGCTGCGCCCAATGCCTCCTTTCGTTGCTTCTCGAGTAGCGAGGGCCAGACGATCACGTTGACATTGCCCGTCTCGTCTTCCAGGGTCACGAACATGACGCCCTTGGCGGTGCCCGGTCTTTGCCTTACCGTGACGAGTCCGCAACCCCGTGCCAGGCGTCCGTTGCGATAGGTGCGTAATGTCGCGGCGGGCATGAGCCGGTGTTCCAGCAGGACAGGGCGCAGAAGCGAAAGCGGATGCCGGCCCAAGGTCAGCCCGGACGCGTTGTAGTCGCTGACGATGTCTTCGGCCTCGGTCGGTGCGCCAAGTTCGGGCGTCTCATCGTCGATCCGGCTGTCGGCGAGGATGTCGCGGTCGGGGACTGCTGCGACCGATTGCCATAAGGCTTCCCTTCGATTTCCCGCCAACGATTGCAACGCGTTGGCTGCGGCGAGCACCTGAAGGTCATGCCGATCAAGCTGCGCACGGCGCGCGAGGTCGCTCACACTGACGAAGGGCTTCACGGCCCGTGCATTCTCGATGCGCTCCGCCGCACCGTCACGCATGCCCTTGAGCAACGACAACCCGAGACGAACGACGGATTTCGCACGATCGACGCGGCGCTCGAGTACCGAGTCCCAGCCGCTGATCGTGATGTCGATTGGCACCACCTCGACACCGTGACGCTTCGCATCCTGCACGAGTTGTGACGGCGAGTAGAAGCCCATCGGCTGCGAGTTCAGCATCGCCGTGAGGAACGCAGCCGGTTCGTGGCATTTGAGCCAGCTGCTGGCATACACGAGTAGGGCGAAGCTCGCTGCGTGACTTTCCGGAAATCCATATTCGCCGAACCCTTTGATCTGCTCGAAGATGGCTTCAGCAAACGACTTTTCGTAGCCGCGCTCCTGCATGCCGTTGACGATGCGGTCGTAGTACTTTTCCAGACCGCCCTTGCGTTTCCAGGCCGCCATCGCTCGTCGCAGTTGATCCGCCTCGCCCGGCGTAAAACCCGCCGCGAGAATGGCGACCTGCATCACCTGCTCCTGGAAGATTGGCACACCGAGCGTGCGACCGAGCGCGGTCTCGAGCGCAGCGCTCGGGTAGGTGACGGGCTCGATCTTCTGACGCCGCCGAAGATAAGGATGCACGGCGCCGCCCTGGATCGGGCCGGGGCGCACGATCGCAACTTCGATGACAAGGTCGTAAAAGGTGCGGGGTTGCATGCGCGGCAACATGCTCATCTGCGCGCGTGACTCGATCTGAAACACCCCGACCGTGTCCGCCTGCGAGATCATCTCGTACGTCTCAGCATCCTCTGGCGGAATGTCCTGCATTTCGAAGCGCTCGCCGCGCTGCTCCGAGACGATATCCAGCGCGCGGCGAATCGCCGACAACATGCCAAGCGCGAGCACGTCGATCTTCAGAAGCCCCAACGCTTCGAGGTCGTCCTTATCCCACTGAATCGCACTCCGGTCCGCCATCGCGGCATTCTCGACGGGGACGAGCCGCGTGAGCTTGCCTCGGCTGATGACGAAGCCACCTGAGTGCTGCGACAGATGTCGCGGAAAATTCAATATCTCGGCGGCGAGCTTCGCCCACATCGTAATGAGCGGGTTGGCCGGATCGAGACCGGACTCCTCGAAGCGACGCAACAGGTCCTGAGAGTGATCAAACCACTGGTGACTCTTCGCGACCTTGTCGACGATCTGTGGATCGATGCCGAGCGCCTTGCCCGTTTCGCGCAGCGCGCCACGCGGCCGATAGGTCGAGACGGCCGCGGCGATGGCGGCACGGTCACGTCCGTACTTGCGATAGATGTACTGGATGACTTCTTCACGCCGTTGATGCTCGAAGTCCACGTCGATGTCGGGCGGCTCTCCGCGTTCTTTGGAGATGAACCGCTCAAACAGCATATTGCCGCGCGAGGGATCGACTTCAGTGACGCCTAAGCAGTAGCAGACGGCGCTGTTTGCCGCAGACCCACGACCCTGACACAGGATGTGCTGGCTGCGCGCGAAACGCACGATGTCGTAGACCGTGAGAAAGTAGGCCTCGTATCGCATCTCGCGGATCAGCTGCAGCTCATGCTCGATCTGCTGCTGCACCTCAAGCGGGATGCCGGCCGGAAAGCGCTTGTGTGCGCCGATATACGTCTCCTGCCGCAGATACGCCTCGTGCGTGAAGCCTTCGGGCACGAGTTCGTCGGGATACTCGTAGCGCAGTTCGTCCAACGAGAACGTGCAACGTTCCAAAATGTTGAGCGTCTGTGCGATCGCATGGGCAGGATACAGATTGGCGAGCCGTAGTCGCGAGCGCAAATGCTGCTCTGCGTTGGGCGCAAGATCGTAGCCACACGCGGCCACGGGTTTGCCAATGCGAATTGCCGTCATCGTATCTTGCAGCGGCTTTCTTGAGCGCACGTGCATCACGACGTTGCCAAGCGCGACGACCGGTACGCGGTGCTGCTCGGCGATGTATTCGACGCTGCCGCGATGAATGTCATCCATCGCGCGTTGATGCAGGATCAAGCCCACCCATGCGCGAGCCGGAAACGTCTCGTTGAGCCATTCGACCTGCGCGGAGAGCGCATCTTCTTTCGCGGGAAAGTCCGGCACGAGGATCGCCAGGCAGTCGGGCATGCCGCGCAGATGCGCGTGCTCTTTATCGGGCTTCGAGAGATCGTGCGGCGTGAGCAGGTACTCGCCTTTCGCCGCACGCATGCGGCCGAGCGTGATCAGCTCGGACAAGTTTCCGTAACCGTTGCGGTTTTGCGCGAGCAGGATGAGACCGAACGCCGGACTCTTGTCCGCATGAACGAGCCGGAAGTAGGAGCCGATGATCAGCGGCAGCTTTTCTTCCTTCGCCTGGACGTGTGCGCGCACGACACCCGCTAGCGAGCATTCGTCGGTAATCGCCAGGCCCGAATAGCCAAGCTGCGACGCGCGCAGCACGAGCTCTTCGCCGTGCGATGCGCCGTGCAGAAAGGAAAAGTTTGTGAACGCGAACAGCTCCGCGTAGTCGGGCAGGGCCGACGAGAAAAGATCCACGGCGACACCACCGATTATCCGAAGAGCCCATGAAGAAACCAGCGAACTTCTTCGGTCTTCACGCTCGGTCGTTCACGGTAGATCCAGTAGCAGCTCTTATCGGTGGCTTCCGCGACGTAATAGTCGCGCGTCACCAGTTCGCCATCGTGCCACCCGGCCTCAATGCGCTCGCCCGTCCAGACCAGTTTGAGTGGCGA
>NZ_FCOM02000165.1 GCF_001544695.2 Caballeronia arvi | reverse complement strand
CAGACACACTCGTTATAGGGTCAAGCGAACAAGTGCATGTGGTGGATGCCTTGGCGATCACAGGCGATGAAGGACGCGGTAGCCTGCGAAAAGCGGTGGGGAGCTGGCAAACGAGCTTTGATCCACCGATATCCGAATGGGGAAACCCGGCCCGTATGGGTCATCCTAGAGTGAATACATAGCTCTAGTGAAGCGAACGCGGTGAACTGAAACATCTAAGTAACCGCAGGAACAGAAATCAACCGAGATTCCCAAAGTAGTGGCGAGCGAAATGGGACCAGCCTGTACCTTTTATCTGAATTGTTAGTCGAACGCTCTGGAAAGTGCGGCCATAGCAGGTGATAGCCCTGTAGACGAAAACAGCTTGGAAGAACTAGGGGTACGAGAAGTAGGGCGGGACACGTGAAATCCTGTCTGAAGATGGGGGGACCATCCTCCAAGGCTAAATACTCGTGATCGACCGATAGTGAACCAGTACCGTGAGGGAAAGGCGAAAAGAACCCCGGGAGGGGAGTGAAATAGATCCTGAAACCGCATGCATACAAACAGTCGGAGCCCCGCTTTAAGCGCTTTCGGCGCGTTCACGAAGTGAATGCGTCAAAAGACCTCAAGTCTGAAATAGACCGCTGCGCGCTTAAAGTGGAGTTAAGCGCGAGAGCGCTTAAAGCGGGGTGACGGCGTACCTTTTGTATAATGGGTCAGCGACTTACGTTCAGTAGCGAGCTTAACTGATTAAGGCAGGCGTAGCGAAAGCGAGTCCGAATAGGGCGATCAGTTGCTGGGCGTAGACCCGAAACCAAGTGATCTATCCATGGCCAGGTTGAAGGTGCGGTAACACGTACTGGAGGACCGAACCCACTAACGTTGAAAAGTTAGGGGATGAGCTGTGGATAGGGGTGAAAGGCTAAACAAACTTGGAAATAGCTGGTTCTCTCCGAAAACTATTTAGGTAGTGCCTCGTGTATCACCTTCGGGGGTAGAGCACTGTCATGGTTGTGGGGTCCATTGCGGATTACTACGCCATAGCAAACTCCGAATACCGAAGAGTGCAATCACGGGAGACAGACATCGGGTGCTAACGTCCGGTGTCAAGAGGGAAACAACCCAGACCGCCAGCTAAGGTCCCAAAGATTGGCTAAGTGGGAAACGAAGTGGGAAGGCTAAAACAGTCAGGAGGTTGGCTTAGAAGCAGCCACCCTTTAAAGAAAGCGTAATAGCTCACTGATCGAGTCGTCCTGCGCGGAAGATGTAACGGGGCTCAAGCCAGTCACCGAAGCTGCGGATACGTACGTAAGTACGTGTGGTAGGAGAGCGTTCCGTAAGCCTGCGAAGGTGCGTTGAAAAGCGTGCTGGAGGTATCGGAAGTGCGAATGCTGACATGAGTAGCGATAAAGGGGGTGAAAAGCCCCCTCGCCGTAAGCCCAAGGTTTCCTACGCAACGTTCATCGGCGTAGGGTGAGTCGGCCCCTAAGGCGAGGCAGAAATGCGTAGCTGATGGGAAGCAGGTCAATATTCCTGCACCATTGTTAGATGCGATGGGGGGACGGATCGCGGAAGGTTGTCCGGGTGTTGGAAGTCCCGGTCGCTGCATTGGAGAAGGTGCTTAGGCAAATCCGGGCACGTAATTCAAGGGTGTGGCGCGAGCTTCTTCGGAAGCGAAGCAATTGGAAGTGGTTCCAAGAAAAGCCTCTAAGCTTCAGTCTAATAGTGACCGTACCGCAAACCGACACAGGTGGGCGAGATGAGTATTCTAAGGCGCTTGAGAGAACTCGGGAGAAGGAACTCGGCAAATTGGTACCGTAACTTCGGGATAAGGTACGCCCTTGTAGCTTGACTGGCCTGCGCCAGGAGGGTGAAAGGGTTGCAATAAACTGGTGGCTGCGACTGTTTAATAAAAACACAGCACTCTGCAAACACGAAAGTGGACGTATAGGGTGTGACGCCTGCCCGGTGCCGGAAGATTAAATGATGGGGTGCAAGCTCTTGATTGAAGTCCCGGTAAACGGCGGCCGTAACTATAACGGTCCTAAGGTAGCGAAATTCCTTGTCGGGTAAGTTCCGACCTGCACGAATGGCGTAACGATGGCCACACTGTCTCCTCCCGAGACTCAGCGAAGTTGAAGTGTTTGTGATGATGCAATCTCCCCGCGGCTAGACGGAAAGACCCCATGAACCTTTACTGTAGCTTTGCATTGGACTTTGAACCGATCTGTGTAGGATAGGTGGGAGGCTATGAAGCCAGGACGCTAGTCTTGGTGGAGCCGTCCTTGAAATACCACCCTGGTTTGTTTGAGGTTCTAACCTTGGCCCGTGATCCGGGTCGGGGACAGTGCATGGTAGGCAGTTTGACTGGGGCGGTCTCCTCCCAAAGTGTAACGGAGGAGTACGAAGGTACGCTAGGTACGGTCGGAAATCGTGCTGATAGTGCAATGGCATAAGCGTGCTTAACTGCGAGACCGACAAGTCGAGCAGGTGCGAAAGCAGGTCATAGTGATCCGGTGGTTCTGTATGGAAGGGCCATCGCTCAACGGATAAAAGGTACTCTGGGGATAACAGGCTGATACCGCCCAAGAGTTCATATCGACGGCGGTGTTTGGCACCTCGATGTCGGCTCATCTCATCCTGGGGCTGTAGCCGGTCCCAAGGGTATGGCTGTTCGCCATTTAAAGAGGTACGTGAGCTGGGTTTAAAACGTCGTGAGACAGTTTGGTCCCTATCTGCCGTGGGCGTTGGATATTTGAAGGGGGCTGCTCCTAGTACGAGAGGACCGGAGTGGACGAACCTCTGGTGTACCGGTTGTGACGCCAGTCGCATCGCCGGGTAGCTATGTTCGGAAGAGATAACCGCTGAAAGCATCTAAGCGGGAAACTCGCCTTAAGATGAGATATCCCCGGGGCTTCGAGCCCCTTGAAGGGTCGTTCCAGACCAGGACGTTGATAGGTCAGGTGTGTAAGTGCAGTAATGCATTGAGCTAACTGATACTAATTGCCCGTAAGGCTTGATCCTATAACCAGTGTGTTTG
>NZ_FCOM02000156.1 GCF_001544695.2 Caballeronia arvi | reverse complement strand
GCAGCTTTCGGTTTGCGTGGCATACATGCTCCTTTTCGCACATGTTATGCCTTGAACACGAAATTTATGACAGGCTCAAGAAAGCTAAGTTCAAATTTGTGAACAATACGGCTCAAATGGCTTCGCTTTCCGCGTTTGTCTCGTCTTGCACGAAGAAGGTCCCCTTAAGGCAATTCTTGGCGAAGCAAGGTGGACGAGACAGCGTCGATGTGGCGGAATGCAGATTGAACTCTGTCTACGTCCTCACCAGCGACGCCGCATTCGTCGAATGTTACGCGCCAACTACTTACGACCCGCCAGACGTCCGCGATGAGTTCACAGGCGAATTGCTTTGACAGCTGAAAACGTTTAAGGTCACTTAACGCATTGTCTAAGGTAGCGAGTCTTCCGCTGGTGCCAACGCCGAGATGCTGAAATCGCTCGCTCGCGATACTGGGCTGCGGGAGCAGGTCGTACACGGGGCTCAGGCGCCAACTCTTCAGCTCCGCGTCCCACAAAAAGCCGAAGTTTCGCAAATGGTCGTCGTTGTTGCTCACGAAAATATTGAAGAGCATACGCTTATACAACTCCGCCAGCCCGTCATATGCGAGCAAGGTTCGGTAATGTTTCTGCATGCAAGCGCCCAATGCTGCGTACGACATACTTCGCGATTCCATCTCATCGCAGCCGGCGAGCGTTAGCCCGCTGACAAACGGCACGCGGTGTTCAATATCACCGACGCCAGGGTCCCCGCGCAGGAACCGGGCATCACCCTTCCTCGTCGCGCCTCCCGGACTCGTCCAATAGCGGTCGAATCGGCGAACGAGCAGAACATTGCGGTCATTGACTCGAGTCAATCGCGCTGATGGCACTCGAAGCCCCGCTCTTTCTGCCAAGCGTAGCGTCGCGTATTCAACGGCGGGCACATCGACGCGGTCTCCCTCGCTCGCGAACTTAGCGAGGTGCAGCGTTCCCTGCGCATCGCGAACGGAGGCTTTGGGACGAGCTCCGCCCAGTGCCGCGCCTTGCACGAATATGTCGGCAAGCTCCGGTGGAACGGAAAGGCCACGCTCAATGAGACTGGCTCCTTCCGCGAGTCTCGGCAGAGCGTCCCACGAATCATCGCCTACGAGCGGCGGTGCTGACGTATCGCAGCGAACGTCGAGTGCACCGACGCGGTCGCTTCCGGCATGGAGGAGATAATGAGATTCGGGCAGGCCGTTGAGGGAGGCGCCCAGCTTCGCTTCGATAACGCGCCGGCCCCATGCATCTGGCGTAGCATCGCGAATCGCACTGAAGTACGGGAGGGCGTTGGCTGGAGCCCGTCGTCCAGCAGCGCCGGGTTTGCCGACAAGGCTGAGACTTACTGGGTCTATCCCGAAAGCATCGGCTCGCTGAACATACGCTCGGTCGTACTCAAAGGCCGATGCCGTCAAGTCGGCACCCTCCTCGGTGACCGATAATTGGCCACAGGGAACCCACGACGCATCCATGTTTGCAAACACACAAAGCTGAGAGATTTGGGAGGTCATCGGAGTAGGGGGTCGGGGTCGGTCACTCACCGGCCAAGCGTCGGGCATATCGCATCGCTGCGCGAAACCCAGCAGCGCGGTGCATCACTTGCAGGAGGCTTCGGTTCCCGAGGCTCTCGAACGTGTAAGTGAGCTCAAAGTAGGCAGCCCACGGGTCGTTCATCGCACTCATGATACGAGCCAGCCTCAATAATCGGGACGCAGGCCGGGTTTGGCAGATGAAGAGCGCCGGGTAAAGGGTGTCGCGGCCCGATACGATTACAAACATGGACCTTTTGTTCAGCCGCGTCTCGAGCTGAGCGCGAGATATGCCAGAGCGACGGGAAAACTGCGCTGCGGTCAGCAGGCATCCGTTTCTAACTAGCAGGCGCCGTGCTCGACGTACATTGCGCATCGAATCAGGCTCATCGGTGTCTAGCAGGTCGCCGTATATGGGAGCTAGTCTCATGTCTCTAGCTTCCGCTTAGCTTTGACAACATACTGAAGACGGCGCTGCAAAGGTACCCCACGGTCGGATTCTTGGTCGCGAGCTTGAGCTTGTGAACAACTGAAGGTTCTTCGCCTCCTGCAGTCACGGCAACTCGCAAAACGCGGCCGTCGAGTTCGCATAGGAGTCGTGCCTCGAGGTCTGCACCGCTTTCTCCAGCGGTGGCGCGTTCGACGATGACTAGCACCGTCGCGGGTGCCGGTGGAATCTCGTGAGGAAACTGATAGCCGGGCGAACGAATCGCCTTCAATGCGCGTGTCCACAGAGGAACTCGTGAGTCAACTTCGGCAGCGCAGGAATAGAGACACTCAGCGGTGGTCGGGTCGACGGAACTGCTTGCGTCATAAACGTCGACCCGCGTTCGACTGAACTCGCCCGCCCAACCCCGAGCGAATCTCAGTAGCTTGCGAAACGCTTTGTCGTTCGCGAGCAGTTCGAGCGGAACTTCGTCGCCGAGCGCGCCACATTGCCGTGTCAGCAGGTCCAGCCGCAGCGCAGGCGGTGCTGGCACCAAAATCCGGGAAACCTTCCAGAGGCGCTTTAATTTCAAACGTGTATCGGAGAGAAAGGCCGGAAACGCTTGGTGACCTTCAACGTCGAGCGCGAACACCCGGCCGTCGCCGACCATTGCGGCCAGCCGCTTCTTGCTTACGCCCAGTTGCGCCCGAAAAGCCTCCTCTGACAGCAACGTACCGTTTGTAAGCATGTCACGGTAATGCTGTACTTCCTGCGCACGGAGGTCTTCCGTTGAGATGGTTCGACCTGCGCGGGCGAGCTCCGTAAGCGTATGCTCCAAGCTTCCTGCATCCGCGACCAGTATCACAACACGCTCAAGGGAAGCGTCGTCAGTTGCCTCGTTGAAGCCCTCCGACCACTCGTCCGCGCTAGGATAAAAAGAGTGGTCGACATGGCCATCCGTACGGCGTTGTCGCTCATGTACCCAAGGCCGGCCCGGACTAACAACCCCGCGGACCATGTCGCATTCGTCAGCGTCGCCACGTGCCGGAAGCAGAAGGACGGTAGCACCCTTCGGTGCTCGTCGTAGAAGACGAATGAGCTGGTCGATGTTCATAGCGTTAAGCGCAGCGGGGATGTTATTACGATGCGAACGAGTGTCTACGGAGGGCCGCTGTGCATCTCGCCGAGTTTGATTCGAAACTCGTTCAATGCTGCTGACGCAGCGATACTGCCTATTCCACGCAAAACGAACACCCAATCCACACCAAATCGAACGCTGATTCCACGGCAAAGCGAACACGAATTCCACGCCATCGCGAACAAACAGGTGGCAGCGACGCGGGAGCTTTGCCTTTTTACTCGGTCTCAGTCGTTGCAGTCAACGAGCTTCTCGTCTTGCGCATTGATTCACCATCGAGCGTGAGGCGATGGGCGTTGTGTACAAGTCGGTCAAGGATCGCATCCGCGACAGTCGGTTCGCCTATAGCGTCATGCCAGTTGTCGACCGGCAACTGCGATGTCGCCATCGTGGAACGGTTGCCGTGGCGATCGTCGAGGACTTCGAGCA
>NZ_FCOM02000211.1 GCF_001544695.2 Caballeronia arvi | reverse complement strand
GTTGAAGCAGTTGGCAAACTCACTTTAACCCCGTCGCCTCCATGACGACGGTGGGAGGCCCGCTAGATGATTTTCAAGTTTGAATCATTCGTTTCCCCGGAAAATGCGGTACATCTCGGTAATCTCGTGAAGAGCGAGAAACCCGCGCCACATGACCGTTGGTCCGGGAGGCGGATCGTGCTTTCGATTTAGATAGCCGCCGAGGCCGGCGATCCAGAGGACGGCTTGCTCCAACGAGGGTACCATGTTGGGGGAGTTGGCGGTGCGATGCACGCGGCAATACAATGCCTGCCATTCGACAGGTTGAAGCACAACTTCGCAGGGCAAGTCTCCATCAAGCCTGGCCAGCAGGGTGGTGTATAAAACACGCCAGGCGATGACGGCGAACAGGGCCGTAGCTCTTACGAACCGCTCAAGGGTGCCGAACTGGCGCGCTTCAATCCGACAGCCACTCTTGAGAACACGATGCCACGATTCGATCGTCCATCGTCGCGCGTACCACGCCAGGCGCTCCAGCGCTTGCTCGTATGTGTGCGTAGGCATCGAACACAGCAGCAGCCACTCGAGTGGATCAACGTTGTCGTTTATATCAACTTCGAGAACATGGATAGCGAAGACCTCGGCGAGCGGAAGCTTCTCGCATTGTCGATTGGCGGGGGCGCGCAGCGTCACCGGTGTGCATCGAACTTCGAGTCGAGCAGTGCGCGGCGGCTTGTCAGCCCTGGCCGGGATCTGCAATTCGGTCTGGCCCAACACCGGCGACGCCAGAACAGTTGGCCACAGATATTGTTCGGGATGTTCTACCCGTCGGTTCCACGACGCACGGATCAGCCAATCGACACCTATCGGACGCTCCGCGATGAATGCATCGTAGACGTCGCCCTCGCGATCGCTGATGCCAACGACGTGCGTGTCGGAGCAATACGACTTGAGCGTGGCGAGATGTTCAATACCTTCAAGCCACTTGACGCTCTCCTTCGTGCCGATCGCCTTGCTTTTGCACAGGCGCTTCTTGCCAAGCTGTTCGATCGGCCTGACCCATGTCTTCATGCCCAGCACGCCGAGCGGCAAACCTTCGGGAGTTACGGCCAGCAGGCTATGCATCAGGAAGCCACGAAGGTACTCATGCGCGATATATCCCAGACCCTCCGTCGAGCGAAGATGAGTGAGATTGAATTCTGTGGTGTCCTGGATCGCAAGGACCAACGGGGCTTGCTCCATTCGCGTCAATGTCTGCGCGACGTGCGGCGCAAGCACTCCCTCCGGGTCGACTTTGGCATTATCGAAAAAGCGATACGCACCCTTCAATTGGGCGGCATCAAGCGACTGTGGAAACGAAGTTTGTGGACATCTGGATAACTGACGAGCAAGCGACACGAGGCGGGAGGTCAGTCGGGCGTCGCCCAACATTGCCGCCCCGAACTCGTCGTTCGCCCAGTCCTCAATGTCTCCCGCCCGTGCCAAGGCCAAATGTCCCAATCAACACGTTGCGGAAAGTTAACATTGTCGGCGCGCGTTTACAAGCGGAAGACATCGCGGTCGGGACTTGAAAATCATCTAGCGGGCCTCCCACCGTCGTCATGGAGGCGACGGGGTTAAAGTGAGTTTGCCAACTGCTTCAAC
>NZ_FCOM02000085.1 GCF_001544695.2 Caballeronia arvi | reverse complement strand
CGACGCGAAGAAGGGCCTGGCGTCGCTGTGCATCGGCGGCGGCATGGGCGTCGCGCTGGCGCTCGAGCGTCCGTAACAAGGCAACCTTGGGAAGGGCAAGCGGGCGGCGCAGTTCGAGCGCCGCTCGCATAACAAAATGGAGTGAGGAATGACGAAGCGCATAGCGTATGTAACCGGCGGGATGGGCGGCATCGGCACCAGCATCAGCCAGCGCCTGCTCAAGGACGGCTTTACGGTCGTCGTGGGCTGCGGCCCGAATTCGCCGCGTCGGGTGAAATGGCTCGAAGACCAGAAGGCGCTCGGCTTCGACTTCATTGCCTCCGAAGGCAACGTCGGCGACTGGGAATCGACCAAGAACGCGTTCGACAAGGTCAAGGCGGAAGTCGGCGAGGTCGATATTCTCGTCAACAACGCGGGCATCACGCGCGATGTCGTGTTCCGCAAGATGACGCACGAAGACTGGACGGCCGTCATCGACACGAACCTGACGAGCCTCTTCAACGTGACGAAGCAGGTCATCGACGGCATGGTCGAGCGCGGCTTTGGCCGCATCATCAACATTTCGTCGGTGAACGGTCAGAAAGGGCAGTTCGGCCAGACCAACTACTCGACCGCGAAGGCCGGCATTCACGGCTTCACGATGGCGCTCGCGCAGGAAGTGGCTACAAAGGGCGTGACGGTCAACACCGTGTCGCCGGGCTATATCGGCACGGACATGGTGAAGGCGATCCGTCCGGAAGTGCTGGAAAAGATCGTCGCGACGATTCCGGTTCGCCGTCTGGGCACGCCCGACGAGATCGGTTCGATCTGCGCGTGGCTCGCGTCCGACGAGTCGGGATTCTCGACGGGTGCTGACTTCTCACTGAACGGCGGCTTGCATATGGGCTGACGGGCGGAGGCTTCCCGCGACGCTTCCAGGGCACGCGGGAAGCCTCCACTCGCCGGATTAAATCAACGATGCGGCGAACATGCAGCAGCGCTTTTTTGCGACAACGCAAGACTTGCTTGCTGCCATCGCAGTAAAGTTTTGCGTTTAAAGGCGTTAAATGACCACCACTACTACTACAAAGAACTCCGCCGAACGACTCATCAAAAAATATCCAAACCGTCGGCTGTATGACACGGAAACGAGCACTTACATCACGTTGTCCGATGTGAAGCAACTCGTGCTCGATCAGGAAGACTTCAAGGTTCTCGACGCGAAGAGCAACGACGATCTCACGCGCAGCATCCTGTTGCAGATCATTCTCGAAGAAGAGAGCGGCGGCCTGCCGATGTTCTCGTCGGTAATGCTTTCGCAGATCATCCGCTTCTACGGCCATGCGATGCAGGGCATGATGGGCACGTACCTGGAAAAGAACATCCAGGCGTTCATCGACATCCAGCAGAAGCTGACGGAGCAGAGCAAGGGCATCTACGACGGCAATGGGCTCAACCCCGAAGTCTGGTCGCAGTTCATGAACATGCAGGCGCCGATGATGCAGGGCATGATGACGAGCTACATCGAGCAGTCGAAGAACATGTTCGTGCAGATGCAGGAGCAGATGCAGTCGCAGGCGAAGTCGATGTTCAACACGTTTCCGTTTCCGACGCCCACGCCTTCGTCGACGGAAAAGAAGTAGCCGGTTTCATGGGCGCGTTCGGAGGTCGGGGCTTTCGCGCCTCGGCGTGAGCGAACGCGTGCCGTCCGCTCACAGACCGCCTACCGCCCGCGCGGGATCCTGCGCCCACGCCGCGCCGAAATCGCCGCGATATGTGAACGCGCCGTGATGCGCGAGCTTCGAGCGGCTATCCACGTAGACCTTTCCGCCCAGATCGCGCCAGCGGCGGCAGAACGCATAGTCCTCGGAAAGATAACGGCCCGTTTCGCACTCGACCATCACGTCGAAAAAGCGATGACAGTAGCCGTGCAGCGGCGAATCGGGTGGCGCGTCGGGGACGTATTGCAGTTCGGGCATGCGCTCGATCATCGTTTCGAGCACCGAGCGGCGAATGCACATGAAGCCCGTCGGGGCTTCGCTCACTTCCATGAAACCGTCTTCGTCGACGGCCGCGTTCGCGCTGTCGAGCGAATTCACCGGATAGCGCAGAGCGCGCGCGAGAAATTGCTCTTGCGTAAGGCCTGCGGGAATCTCGCCCGTCCAGTCGATGCGCTTCAACGGATACACGCCCGCGACGACATCGCGGTCCGCGAGCAGCAGGCGCAGCGCCTGATCCGGCGTGAAGCCGATATCGGCATCGATCCAGAAGAGATGTGTGTGCTGCTTTTGAGCGAGAAAATGCGCGACGGCTTCGTTGCGCGCACGGGTGACGAGGCTTTCGCCGGCGCGGATGCGCATGGAGCCTTGCACGCCGAGACGCCAGAGCTCGTTCGTGAGCGTGAGCATGCTGGTCGCGTAGCCGGAGGTCACCTGGCCGGAGTAGCAGGGGGTGATGAAGAGCGGGTTGAAGGCGCGTAGGGCGGAGTGATCGAGCATGGTGCTTTGGGAATGCGGGGTGAGGGGAGATGGTAAGAGGCCGTCGGTCTGCCTTTGTGAACATGTGTCGAGAGGCAGAACCTGTCGCTCGTCGGTGGTCCAACAGGCGAGTGTGGCGGGGTTGAGCGGTCAAAGAAATCGGATACGGCTGAGCGCGCTGCCAGATCGATTGAAACAGTGAATGTCGCGCGCAAAAGACGGACGCCATGAAAATTCGCCCGATTCGGACCGAAGCCGATTACGCCGCCTCGCTCGCGGCCATTTCGGAACTGATCGATGCCGATCCGGATCGAGCGATACGAAGCCGAGCAGTTGCCGTTGGCCGTGCACACGCCGGTTCTTCCCTGTAAAACCCGCCGCCCCAGCGCGCCGGGGTAAGATAGCGGATTGGCCTCGTGCGTCCCGAAAACGACACTCCCCCGTGAAAAACACTTCAGATTCAATCACCAAGACGAATCCCGCGCCGAAAATCGGCATGGTTTCGCTCGGTTGCCCGAAAGCGCTCGTCGATTCCGAGCAGATCATGACCCAGCTGCGCGCCGAGGGTTACGAAATCTCCGGCACCTATGACGGCGCGGACCTCGTGGTCGTCAACACCTGCGGCTTCATCGACGAAGCCGTGCAGGAAAGCCTCGACGCCATCGGCGAAGCGCTCTCCGAAAACGGCAAGGTCATCGTGACCGGCTGTCTCGGTGCGAAAAAGAGCGCGAGCGGCACGGGCCTCATCGAGGAAGTGCATCCGAAAGTGCTCGCCGTCACCGGCCCGCACGCGACCAACGAAGTGATGAACGCGGTGCACGCGCATCTGCCGAAGCCGCACGATCCGTTCACCGATCTCGTGCCGCCTGCCGGCATCAAGCTCACGCCGCGCCACTACGCGTACCTCAAGATTTCCGAAGGCTGCAATCATCGCTGCACGTTCTGCATCATTCCGTCGATGCGCGGCGATCTCGTGTCGCGTCCGGTCGCCGACGTGATGCTCGAAGCCGAGAATCTCTTCAAATCCGGCGTGAAGGAACTGCTCGTGATCTCGCAGGACACGAGCGCGTATGGCGTCGACGTGAAATATCGCACCGGCTTCTGGAACGGCAAGCCGCTCAAGACGCGCATGACCGATCTCGTCGGTGCGCTCGGCGAGCTCGCCGCGCAATACGGCGCGTGGGTGCGCCTGCACTACGTCTATCCGTATCCGAGCGTCGATGAAGTCATCCCGATGATGGCCGAAGGTCCGCTCAAGGGCCACGTGCTGCCGTATCTCGACGTGCCGTTCCAGCACGCGCATCCCGACGTGCTGAAGCGCATGAAGCGTCCGGCCAACGCCGAAAAGGTGCTCGAACGCGTGAAGACCTGGCGCGAGATCTGTCCGGATCTGACGATCCGCAGCACCTTCATCGCGGGTTTTCCGGGCGAAACGGAAGAGCAGTTCCAGACACTGCTGGACTTCCTGAAGGAAGCGGATCTGGACCGTGTCGGCTGCTTTGCGTACTCGCCGGTCGAAGGCGCGAGCGCGAACGAGCTCGACGGCGCGCTGCCCGACGAAGTGCGCGAGGAGCGCCGCGCGCGCTTCATGGAACTCGCGGAAGAACTGTCGGCGAAGCGCATGAAGCGCAAGGTCGGCAAGACGCTGAAAGTGCTCGTCGATGAAGTGAGCACAGACGGCGGCGTCGGCCGCACGGCGGCGGATGCGCCGGAAATCGACGGCGTCGTCTATATCGCGCCGACGACCAAAGCATCGAAGCGCTACAAGGCCGGCGACTTCGTGTCGGTGAAGATCACCGGCGCCGATGGCCACGATCTCTGGGGCGAGGTCTAAACGTATGCCAGCGATGCCGCACATCCTCGCGCTCGGCGAGGCGATGGTCGAGTTCAATCAGTCGACGCGCGATCAGCCGAACTATCTGCAAGGCTTCGGCGGCGACGTCTCCAACTTCCTGATCGCGGCATCGCGCCAGGGCGCGTCGACGGGCTTCGTGTCCGCGGTCGGCAACGACCATTTCGGGCAATTGCTGCTCGATCTGTGGCGCGCGGAAAATGTCGATACGGCAACGGTGCGCGTCGATCACGATGCGCCCACGGGCGTCTATTTCGTGTCGCACGGCGAGAGCGGACATCGTTTCGATTATCTGCGCGCGGGCTCGGCGGCGAGCCGGTATGCGCCGTCGCATCTGCCGCTCGACGCGATCGCCGCATCGAAGGTCGTGCATCTGTCGGGCATCAGCCTCGCGATCGGCGTATCGGCGTGCGATGCCGCGCTCGCCGCGATGGATCACGCCCGCTCGCACGGCGTGAAGGTCAGCTTCGATACAAACCTGCGCCTGAAGCTGTGGCCGCTCGCGCGTGCCCGCGCGGTCATGACGGAAGCCATCCGCTCGACCGATATCTGCCTGCCGAGCTGGGACGACGTCACCTTGCTCACGGGCCACGAAGATAAAGACGCCATCGTCGATGCGTTGCTCGAGCTCGGCCCGACCGTCGTCGCGCTGAAGCTCGGCAAGGAAGGCGCATATATCGCGACGCCGGACGAGCGGCGTGTCGTGCCGGGCCGCGTCGTGCAGGCGGTCGATGCGACCGGCGCGGGCGACTGCTTCGGCGGCGCTTTCATCGCACGCATCGTGGCAGGCGACGATCCCTTCGCCGCCGCGCGCTATGCGAACGTCGCGGCCGCGCTGTCGACGCAAGGCTTCGGCGCCGTCGCACCGATTCCGCGCAAGGACGAGGTCGAGCGCGCGCTGGCAGAATAGCCGAACCTCAAACGAAGGAGACGACAACATGCAGCGCGAAGTGGTGGTGGTAAGCGGCGTACGCACGGCAATCGGTGATTTCGGCGGCGCGCTCAAGGACTTCAGCCCGACCGATCTCGGTGCGCGCGTCGTGCGCGAGGCGCTTTCGCGGGCCAGCGTGCAGGGCGACGAAGTCGGTCACGTTGTCTTCGGCAACGTCGTGCATACCGAGCCGCGCGACATGTATCTCGCGCGCGTCGCGGCGCTCGACGGCGGCGTCACGCAGCACGCGCCCGCGCTCACGGTGAACCGGCTGTGCGGCTCGGGCCTGCAGGCGATCGTGTCGTCGGCGCAGTCGATCCTGCTCGGCGATGCCGATGTCGCCATCGGCGGCGGCGCGGAGAACATGAGTCGCGCGGCGTACATCATGCCCGCGGCGCGCTTCGGCCAGCGCATGGGCGATACGCGCATCGTCGACATGATGGTCGGCGCGCTCAACGATCCGTTCGACAAGATCCACATGGGTGTGACGGCGGAAAACGTCGCGCAGAAGTTCGGCATCACGCGCGAGATGCAGGACGCGCTCGCGCTCGAATCGCATCGCCGCGCGGCCAGGGCGACCGAAGCCGGCTATTTCAAGGAACAGATTCTACCGATCACGCTCGCATCGAAGAAGGGCGACACCGTCTTCGACCGCGACGAGCACGTGCGCATGAACGCGACGGCGGAAGACTTCGCGAAGCTGAAGCCGGTCTTCGTCAAGGAAAACGGCACGGTGACGGCGGGCAACGCGTCCGGCATCAACGACGCGGCAGCGGCCGTCGTGCTGATGGAGCGCTCCGTCGCGGAGAAGCGCGGCGCGAAACCGCTCGCGCGCCTCGTCGCGTACGCGCATGCGGGCGTCGATCCGAAGATCATGGGCATCGGCCCGGTTCCGGCGACGCAGAAAGTGCTGGAGCGCGCGGGCCTCACAGTGAACGATCTCGATGTCATCGAAGCGAACGAGGCGTTCGCCGCGCAAGCCTGCGCCGTGTCGCAGGAACTGAAGCTCGATCCCGCGAAGGTCAACCCGAACGGCTCGGGCATTTCGCTCGGCCATCCGATCGGCGCGACCGGCGCGCTCATCACCGTGAAGGCGCTGTACGAGCTGCAGCGCATCGGCGGGCGTTACGCGCTCGTGACGATGTGCATCGGCGGCGGGCAGGGCATCGCAGCGATCTTCGAGCGCATTTGATGAGCGCAAGGACGATGTACCGCATGAAAGGGCCGCAGATGCTCGCGGCTTGTGCCATCGCTGCGGCGCTCGCTGCCTGCAATTCGCCGATGCCGCCGGGCTCGCCAGGCAGCGGCGGCGTGGTGCCGCAGAGTCAGCGCGAGCCCGCCGGCGCCGACGTGCACGGCGCGCAGGCCGCGATCAAGGAACTCGCGCTGCCGCCGCAAAAGCCGCTGACGCCGAATCCGGAGTACGCGGGTTTTCCGCGCTATGTCGGCACGCTCGGCGGCAGGCAGATCGAGATGAAGCTCGGCGCGAAAACCGACGAGCCTTCCGGCTTGCACGGCGAGTATCGTTTTGCGGGCAGCCCAAATGTGATTCTCGTCGCGGGCGATCGCGACGGCGACACGCTCGAGATCGAGGAATCGAACGACGGCACGCATATCACGGGCAACTGGGTCGGCAAGATCGCGGCGGACGGCAGCCTGTCGGGCGAGCGCATGGACCCGGACGATTCGAACGGGCAGCCGTTCGACCTGCATCCGGCGGTCGCGGGCAAGGCGTTGACGCCGATGCCCGCAACGGGCGCGACGGGCGTGACGAAACCACCGCCCGCGCCGTCGCTGGAACCGGCGCCGCCTGCGCCGCCCAAAAATGCCGTGGGCGGCACGAGCAACGTCATCATCGGCGAATAACTTTATTCGTTCTGATGCCGCCGGCCCATCCGGCGGCTTTTCTTTTTTGCGATTCATAGCGAAGCCATGACCGATTCACGCAAGAACATCAACGACCGCGATCTGCAGACCCGCATCGTGCAACCGAAGGATCGCATCACGCCCGGCTTCGAGTCGTTTTCGGTGCCTGTTGCGCGTGCATCGACGGTCGTGTTTCCCGATCTCGCGACGATGCGCGCGCTCACCTGGAGCGACGATTCGAAATGGCGCTACGGCCTGCACGGCACGCCGACGACGATCGCGCTCGCGCAGCGCCTCGCCGCGATCGAAGGCGGCGAACATGCGCTGTTGCAGCCGTCCGGGCTGGCCGCGATCTCGAACGTCTATTTCGGTCTGGTGAACGCGGGCGATCACGTTCTCGTGCCCGACAACGCCTATTCGCCGAACCGCGAGCACGCGGACTGGCTCGCCGCCGACTTCGGCCTCGAAGTGACGTACTACGATCCGATGACGGGCGCGGGCATCGCCGAATCGATCCGTCCGAACACGAAGCTCATCTGGCTCGAAGCGCCCGGCTCCGTGACGATGGAAGTGCAGGACGTGCCGGCGATCGTCGCGGTCGCGCGCGCGAAGGGCATCGTCACGGCGATCGACAACACGTTTTCGGCGGGCCTCGCGTTCAAGCCGTTCGAGCATGGCGTCGATATCTCCGTGCAGGCGCTGACGAAGTATCAGTCGGGCGGCAGCGACTTGCTGATGGGCGTGGTCATCACGCGCGACATCGAACTGCACAAGAAGATGAAGCGTGCGCGCATGAGAATGGGCATCGGCGTGTCGGCGGACGATGCATCGCTCGTGCTGCGCAGCCTGCCGTCGATGAAAACGCGCTATGAGGCGCACGACCGCACGGCGTTCGCGCTCGCGCAATGGCTCAAGACGCGTCCGGAAGTCACCGCGGTGCTGCATCCGGCGCTGGAAGATTGTCCGGGTCACGCGTTCTACGAGCGTGATTTCGAGGGCGGCGCGGGCGGGCTGTTCTCGATCGTGTTCGATGGCCGCTACAGCGCCGCGCAAGTCGATGCGTTCGTCGAGGCGCTGGAACTATTCTCGATCGGCTGGAGCTGGGGTGGCTCGCATAGCCTCGCGATGCCGTACAACGTCCGTTCGATGCGCACGGCGTCGCAATGGCCGCATGAAGGCGTGCTGGTGCGCTTCTATATCGGACTGGAAGTGCAAGAGGATTTGCGCGCGGATCTGGAAGCGGCGCTCGCGAAGGCGTTCGCCTGAAGGAAGAACGGCGCCGCGCGTTGCAAGGCGCCGTTTTCACATCGATCAAAACAGGCGCAACAACCCGTCCAAGCCGACGAAGTTGAACGCCACACTCGCCGATTGCCGCACGACCGGCTTCGCGCGAAACGCCACCGACAAACCGGCTTCGGCCATCATCTTCAGATCGTTCGAGCCGTCGCCCATCGCGATCGCGCGCTTCGGATCGATGCCGACCGCCGCGCACGTATCGATGAGCGTGCGCGCCTTCACATCCGCATTCACGATCTCTCCGACGACCTTCCCGGTCAGCTTGCCGTCGACGATTTCAAGCGTGTTCGCGCGCGCGTAGTCGAGGCCGAGGCGCGCTTTCAGCCGCTCCGTGAAGAACGTGAATCCGCCCGACACGAGCAGCGTCTTCAGGCCCGCGGCACGTGCGCCTTCGAGCATCCGTTCCGCGCCGGGCGACAATTGCAGGCGTTCCTCATAGACGCGTTCCAGCGCGCTCGCATCGAGACCCTTGAGCAGCGCGACGCGGCGCGTGAGGCTCTCGTTGAAGTCCTTGATCTCGCCGCGCATCGATGCTTCCGTGATCGCCGCGACTTCCGCCTTCAGGCCGCAAAAGTCCGCGATTTCGTCGATGCATTCGATCGTGATGAGCGTCGAGTCCATGTCCATCGCGACGAGCCCGAAATCCGCCAGCTTCGCGTTCGGCTCGATATACGCGTAATCGAGCGCATGCGCGCCGCAATAGGCGTCGATATCGGGGCGCTGCAGCGGATCGGCGTCGATGAGATGCAGAAGCGTGTCGTCGATGCGCTTCGTTTCCCGCGAGCGGGCGAGCGCAGCGAGCGGCCGCAGATGCGAATCGGAAATGGGGCTGGGACTTTGGATGACGAGGTTCATCGGAGGCAGAAGCGCGGAAGGCAGGAAACTGCCATTGTAAAGAACCTTCAGCGCTGCACGCGCGCCGGATCGACATCCCAGTAAGGCGGCTCGCCGAACTGCGCCGCGAGGAAGTCGATGAACGCGAGCGTCTTCGGCGGCACGAACGCGCGGCTCGGATACACCGCCCAGATCGCGACGGTCTGCGCGAGCGGGTAGTCGTCGAGCACGGTGACGAGCTCGCCGCTCGCGATGAGTGGCGCGACGCTCCACGTCGATTTCAGCCCGATGCCGATGCCCGCCGCGAGCGCATCGCGGATCACTTCGCCGTTGTCCGTCACGAGCCGTCCCGATACGCGCACGTCGATTACGCCGGTCGGCGTCACGAAACTCCAGTCACGCTGATCGGCAAGGATCACGCATTCGTGCTCGGCGAGATCGGCCGGATGACGCGGCGTGCCGTGCTCCGCCAGATATGCGGGCGACGCGCACAGCACGCGCCGGTTGCTTGCGAGCTTCTTCGCGACGAGCGTCGAATCCTTCAGCGCGCCGATGCGGATCGCCAAGTCGATGCCTTCATCGACGAGATCGACGATCTGATCGGTCATGCGCAACTCGACCGTAACGCCGGGAAACTGGCGCAGAAACGCGGGAATCAGCGGCGAAATGTGCTGTCGGCCGAGCGAGGAGGGCATCGTCACGCGCAGGCGTCCGTGCGGATGCTCTCGCGCATGCCCGACCGACGCGCGCGCGGTCTCGGCGGCGTCCAGCAGATCGCGCGCGTGCGCCGCGAAAATCTCGCCTTCCTGCGTGACGGACACGCGCCGCGTCGTGCGATGCAAAAGCCGCGCGCCCAACATGCGCTCCAGCGCGGCGATGCGCGCGCTCGCGACCGCCGGCGAAAATCCGAATTCGCGCGCCGCCGCCGACAGATTCGCGAGCGCCGCCGCGCGGACGAAAAGACCGACGTCGAGCAGATCGAGCCGGTCACGCGTGACGGTGTCTGCCAGAACATCGCTCGCCATTTGATGGATTTTCCAAAGAATGTTTCAGCGATTATGGCGGTTTTCCAGATGCCGGTCGCGGACTAATATCGGAACCAGTTCACTAAAAGGAGCAGCACATGAAAGCCATCGGCCTGACGCGTTACCTTCCGATTTCCAATCCCGAATCGCTCGTCGATATCGAACTCGACAAACCGATGCCCAGCGGTCGCGATCTGCTCGTGAAAATCGAGGCGATCGCGGTGAATCCCGTCGATACCAAAGTGCGCGCGCCGAAGGACAAGATCGAGGACACGCCGCGCGTGCTCGGCTGGGACGCGGCGGGCGTCGTGGAAGCGGTCGGTCCCGACGTCACGCTTTTCAAGGCGGGCGATCCGGTCTATTACGCCGGCGATATCACGCGGCAGGGCGCGAACAGCGAGTTTCATCTGATCGACGAGCGCATCGTCGGCGCCAAGCCGAAGTCGCTCGATTTCACCAGCGCCGCCGCGCTGCCGCTCACGACCATCACCGCATGGGAAGCGCTGTTCGAGCGGCTGGGCGTATCGGCGGAAGGCAAGGACGCGGGCAAGTCGGTGCTGATCGTCGGCGGTGCGGGGGGCGTCGGCTCTATCGGCATTCAGCTCGCGAAGCGCGTCGCGAAGCTGCAGGTGATCGCGACGGCGTCGCGGCCCGAATCGGCAAAATGGGCGGAAGACCTCGGCGCGGATCACATCGTGAATCACTTCGACGACATTCCGAAGCAGATGAAAGAGATCGGCTTCCCGCAGGTCGATTACGTGCTCATCTTCAACGATACCGACAAGCATTTCCCCGCGGCCGCCGAGGTCATCAAGCCGCAAGGCGGCATCTGCACGATCGTCGAGAACGCGAAACCGATTGCCGTCGAATTGCTGAAATCGAAGAGCGCGGCGTTTCACTGGGAATTCATGTTCACGCGCGCGATGTTCAAGACGCCGGACATGATCGAGCAGCACAAGCTGCTGTCCGAAGTGGCGCGGCTGATCGACGCAGGCACGATTCGCACGACGCTCGGCAAGAATCTCGGCGCTATCAACGCGGCGAATCTGCGCGAGGCGCATCGGCTGCTGGAAGAAGGGCGCACGGTCGGAAAGCTGGTGTTGACCGGCTTCTGATCGCGCGTTGACGAACGTCATTGACTTTGCCGCGCGCGCGGGTTTTCCACTAGGATGACCAATGAGGCAGGGCGCTAGACTTGATCCGCCCTACAGCACGCCGGCGCTCAGCAGCGCCGGCCTTCCTCAGCGCCCGATACGGAGGTGGCGGCATGAATCGTCTTTTGAACGTTCGTCGCATCGTTTCCGTCGCCGCGCTCGCGATGTTCGCAGCGACGGCTCACGCGACGCCAGGCATCAAGGTGCTCTCCGAGGCGCCCAATGACGGACCCATCAAGTACACCGTGAAGATGGCGTCGAAAAACTTCGGCAACGAACAGGAAACGCGCACCATCCGCTCGGGTCAGACCGACGACTTCACCTGGCAGGGCACGGCGCCGAGCGGCGCGCAGGCGGTGCCTGACGGCTGCCCGCAGGCGGCTTCCGTGCCGAAGAGCGCGGACGGCCAGGCAATCCGGCAAGTGCAGATTCGCTTCGCGCCGATGGTCGGCGACAACGGTTCGGCCAACGTGCAGATCAGCTTTCGCGCCTATGCGCCGAAGGGCACGAACAAGGTGACCGTCGGCGGCAAGAGCCTGCAATGTCCCGTCGATAACCGTTTCAGCCAAATCGTCCGCTTCTCGATGCCGACTTCGACCGGTTCCAAGAAAACCGTCACGCTGGATGACGGCACGCAACTGACCGTCACCGCGAGCCGAAAATAAGCACGCCGCGCGCCGGGTGACGTCGGCGCGCTTTTTTCAGCGTATCGTTCGCAACTAACCGTCTTTTCCACCGACGCCCGCGAAAACAATCGGGCAGTAAGGCTTACAGAAGGCCAGGGCGCGACGGCGGCGCGTGTAAACCCAACGGTCCCGAAGGCGGTGTGCATCGTCGTGTGCGCACCGTTTGGCACGCTTCGTGCGAGTCGTTGTCGTTACTGCGCCGCGAGGCGCATCCATCGACTCGATCCGACAGCGAAGGTGCCGCGATGCCGCACATGATCTGGAAAGGCGCGATCAGCTTCGGGCTGGTCCACGTGCCCGTGCAACTCTATCCGGCGACGCAGTCGGAAAAGGTCGGCTTCAATCTGCTCGACAAGCGCTCGATGGACCCCATCGGCTACAAGCAGATCAACAAGAACACGGGCAAGGAAGTCACGCGCGACAACATCGTGCGCGGCTTCGAGTACGAGAAGGGCAAGTACGTCGTGATGACCGACGCCGAAATCCGCGCGGCGAATCCCGAGTCGACGCAGACGGTCGATATTCTCGCCTTCGTCGACGCGCCCGAAATCTCGTTCCTCTCGCTCGATACGCCTTACTACCTCGCGCCCGATCGCAAGGGCGAGAAAGTCTATGCACTGCTGCGCGACGCGCTGAAGGACACCGGCAAGGTCGGCATCGCGAGCGTCGTGCTGCATAACAAGCAGCATCTGGCCGCGCTGATTCCCGTCGGTCCAGCGCTTGCGCTCAACACCTTGCGCTGGGGCGACGAAGTGCGCGATTTCACAGAGTTCAAGTTCCCCGACGAAAGCACGAAGAAGGCCGGCGTGACGCCGAAGGAACTGGAGATGGCCAAACGCCTCATCGACGATATGAGCGACACGTGGGACCCGACCAAGTATCACGACACCTTCAGGGACGACATCATGGCGCTCGTCGACAAGAAGGTGAAGGAAGGCAAGGTCGCCGAAGTGATGACAATCGACGAAGGCGAGCACAAGCCGTCGGCGGATATTCTGGATCTGTCGGACCTGCTCAAGCGCAGTCTGAAGAAGGGCGGCGCGACACCGAAACGCGGTGCGAAAGCCGCGCAATCCGAAGAAGAAGCCAGCGAGCAACCGGCGCGCCCCGCGCGCAAGACGACCACGCGCCGCAAGCGCGCATGAGCGCATGAGTCACGAAGCAGACGACGATGGCTGAGAAACTCGAAACCTATCAACGTATGCGGCGCTTCGAAAAGACACCGGAACCGTCCGGCGTCGCGAAGCGTAGCGCCAGTGCGCGCGCGAAAAAGTCCGCGAAACAGGCGTTGTCCTTCGTCATCCAGGAACACGACGCGCGCCGCCTGCATTACGACTTTCGGCTCGAACTCGACGGCACCCTCAAGTCATGGGCGGTGCCCAAGGGCCCGAGTCTCGATCCATCGGTGAAGCGTCTCGCGGTGCATGTCGAAGATCATCCGCTCGATTACGGTTCGTTCGAAGGCGAGATTCCGGAAGGCAACTATGGCGCGGGTAGCGTCATCGTGTGGGATCGCGGGACATGGGCGCCGCAGTCGGGCAGCGTCGAAGAAGCCGCGCGCGAATACGAGAAAGGCAAGCTCAAGTTCGTGCTCGACGGCGAAAAGCTGCACGGCGGCTGGACGCTCGTGAAGAGCCACATGCGCGGCAGCGGCGACAAGGAGCAGTGGCTGCTGATCAAGGAACGCGACGACGAAGCGCGGCCCGAAGCCGAATACGACATCGTGTTGAAGAAGCCGGGCAGCGTGCTGTCCGATTCGCTCGGCGCGCGCGACAAGAGCGGCGCGCTGATCGAACGCGCCGAACGCAAGGCGGCCGCGAAGAAAGCGCCTGCGCGCAGGACGGCGGCACGGAAAAAATCGGACGGACACGCGCATCCGGATATCGTCGCGAATCGCAGCGCGGCGTCGTTGCGCACGTTGTCGCACGAGCCGGCGATCGAAGGCGCTGCGAAGGCGAAGCTGCCCGCGACGTTCAAGCCGCAACTCGCGACGCTCGTCGACGCCGCGCCGCCCGGCGATGACTGGGCCTACGAAATCAAGTTCGACGGCTACCGGATGCTCGCGCGCATCGAAACGATCAAGGGCAAGCGCGAGATCCGCATCTATACGCGCAACGGCAACGACTGGAGCGCGAAGTTTTCGAAGCAGATGAAGGCGCTCGACAAGCTCGATATCGAAAGCGGCTGGCTCGATGGCGAAGCCGTCGTGCTCGACGAGCGCGGCCTGCCGGATTTCCAGGCGCTGCAAAACGCGTTCGATGCGGGACGGCCGCAGGACATCGTGGTGTATTTCTTCGACGTGCCGTATCTGAACGGCTACGACCTGCGCCACGTGCCGCTCGTGCAGCGGCGCGCGATCCTGAAGGCGCTCATCGAGCCGATCGACGATCCGGTGCTGCGCTATTCACAGGACTTCGCCTTCCATGCGGAAGAACTGCTCAAGAGCGCGTGCGACATGGCGCTTGAAGGCATCATCGGCAAGCGGATCGACAGCACGTATGTGTCGGGGCGCAGCAAATCGTGGATCAAGCTCAAGTGCCGTCGCAGGCAGGAGTTCGTGATCGGCGGCTATTCGGAGCCAGCGGGCAGCCGCGGAGAATTCGGCGCGCTGCTGCTCGGCGTGTATGACGTGCACGGCAAGCTGCAATACGCGGGCCGTGTGGGCACGGGTTTCGATCACAAGATGCTCGTCGCGGTGAAGAAGGAGCTCGACAAGCGCGAGACGCAGCGCATGCCGTTCGAAAGCGAGCCGCGGGAACGCAGCCGCACGCCGGTGCATTGGGTGAAGCCTGAACTCGTGGCCGAGTGCAATTACGCGGAATGGACCAAGGAGCGCATCGTGCGACAAGCATCGTTCGTCAGTCTGCGTGACGACAAACCCGCGCGTCAGATCGTCAAGGAAGAGCCGGTTGCGGCGAAAAAGGTTGCGGCGAAGAAGACGGCGCCGAAGAAAACCGCGGCCACGAAAACATCGGCGAAAGCGAAAGCGAAAGCAGCCTCGGCCGAGATCGATGGCGTAAAGATCAGCCATCCTGAACGTGTGATTGACAAGTCGACGGGCTTCACCAAGCTCGACGTCGTCGAGTACTACGCGTCGGTAGCCGACTGGATGCTGCCGCATCTGAAGGATCGCCCGGTGTCGCTCGTGCGCGCGCCCGAAGATATCGGCGGCGAGCTCTTCTTTCAGAAGCACAGCGCGAAGCTCGCGATTCCGCATATCACGCAGCATCCCGACGTCGATCCGGGGCATCCGCCGCTGCTCACGATCGAATCGCCGCAAGCGCTCGTCGGCACCGCGCAGATGGGCACGATTGAACTGCATACGTGGAACGCGGTGGCATCGAACATCGAGAAGCCGGATCGCATGGTGTTCGATCTCGATCCGGGCGAAGGCGTCGGCTGGGAACGCATGCTCGAGGCCGCGAAACTCACGAAGGAACTGCTCGCGGAACTCGGCCTCACGTCGTTCTGCAAGACGAGCGGCGGCAAGGGATTTCATGTCGTCGTGCCGCTCGCGAAACACGTGGGCTGGGACGAGATGAAGGCGTTCTCGCAGGGGGTCGCGCAGCACATGGCGAATGCGCTGCCCAAGTTCTTCTCGGCGAAGATGGGCATGCAGAACCGCAAGGGCAAGATCTTCATCGACTATCTGCGCAACAACCGCGGATCGAGCACGGTCGCGGCATTTTCGCTGCGCGCGCGGCCGGGGCTCGGCGCATCGATGCCGCTTTCGTGGGACGAACTCGACGACGTCACGAGCGGCGATCAGTGGAACATCGGCAACGCGCACGAGCGGCTCGATGCGCTGAAGAGCGATCCTTGGGCGGGCTACGAGAAGGCACGTCAGAGGCTCACGGCAGAGATGAAGAAGCGGCTCGGCATGAACGGGTCGCGCAAGTGACGTTGCATACAGGGAGACGATGATGAAACAGTCGAACACAGCGCCGCAAAGCGCGCCCGAACGCGGACGCGAGACGCAATCTCGCGACGATGCGTCGAAAGCGCCGTTGCCGCATGAGACGGATCAGAACGTCGAATCGCAGCACGAGAACGGCGCGCGCGATGTCGGCAAGCAGGCGCATGAGGACCTCGAACGCGGTCTCGTCGATACGGATCGGCGCGGCGGCAGCGACTATCAACGCGACACGCAGCGCGACGAACACGCGAACGTGAACAGCGGCGAAGGCGGCGCGCCCAAGCGATGAACCGAACGGTGAAGAGGGGCCGCGCATGGCAGCGCGCGGTCCGGTTGCGTAAAATGATTTGTTGATCAAAACGCGGGCCTGAAAGGCAACAGTCGGTGCGTTTTCTACCGATGCATTCGTGCGCAAGAGCTCCAACCGGTAAGCCCTTCCGATGCCTGCATCCAATGCCCGCATAGCAGCCCGAAGCCAACACAACGGAACATGCCACTCGACCTCCTGTCCCGTCTGAAGCACGAAACCGCCGCGTGTCATGCGCGGCTCGAGAATGCGCTCGGCCTCATGCGGGACGATCTGCAACGCGACGAATACATCGCACTGCTCGAACGATTCTATGGTTATGTCGCGCCGTGGGAAGATGCGGCCGCTGCCTGCATGCCTGCATCGCTCACGGAGTTCTTCGATGCGCGCCGCAAAGCGCCGCTGCTCGCCGCCGATCTCGCCGCGCTGACGGGCGAGCGGCCGCACGTCGGTCCATGCCGTGACCTGCCGCGCATGCATAACGTCGGCGGCGCATTCGGCTCGATGTACGTGATGGAAGGCAGCACGCTCGGCGGGCGCTTCATCGCGCCGCACGTCGCCGAACGTCTTGATCTCGAGCCGGGTCTCGGCAATACCTATTTCGATGGCTACGGTCCGCGCACGGGCAGCATGTGGAACGCGTTTCGCGCGACCGCTGAGTCGTCGGTGCCCGAGCTTCAGTTCGACGATGCGGTGAAGGCCGCCATCGACACTTTCGAAAGCCTGCACGCGTGGCTGTGTCCCGAAACGGCCGATGCGGAGTCGTCGCCGGCGCCGGGAGCGGCGTCATGAGCGGATCCGCGAGCGAGCCGCCCGATGCCGAAGCGCGCCGGCGCACGCTCAGTTCGGGCGTGGCCACGAAGGACTGCGACGCCGAGCCGATCCACATACCAGGCGGCATCCAGCCGCATGGCTTTCTGTTGGTGCTCGCTGACGATCTGCGCATCGTGCAGGCAAGCGAGAACCTTTCATCGCTGACGGGCGCGAGCGTCGATGCGTTGATCGGCGAGCCGCTCGATATCGTGCTCGGCGCGCAAGCCGCGCGGCGCATCGAACAAGCCGCCGCCACGTCAGCGCTGGAAGACGCGCCGCTCTACATCGGCGCGATCGACGTCACGCCGGCGGCGAGCGAACGGTCGATGCGCTTCGACGTCACGATGCATCGTCATGACGGCGCGCTCGTCATCGAAATGGAAGCGGCGGCCGCAACAGGCGATGCGTTCGCCTCCATGTATCCGCTCGTGCGCACGTTCGCGCGCGGGCTGCAGGACGCGCAGAGCGTGCAGGCGCTCGCCGAACTCGCGGTGCGCGAAGTGCGCGCGATCACCGGCTTCGGCCGGGTGATGCTCTACAGCTTCGACGAGGAAGGCCGCAGCCACGTGCTCGCGGAAGACCGCGACGCAAGCTACGCGTCGTTCCTGCATCAGTTCTTTCCCGCGTCGGACATTCCGCGCCAGGCGCGCGCGCTGTATCTGAAGAACCGCATCCGGCTCGTCGCCGACGTCGACTATCGACCGGCCCGTCTCGTGCCGCCCGTGAACGCCGTCACGGGCCGTCCCACCGATCTCACGTACGCGACGCTGCGCAGCTTCTCGCCGGTGCATCTGGAGTACATGCGCAACATGGGCACGCATGCGTCGATGTCGGTGTCGATCGTCGTGCGGGGGCAGTTGTGGGGCCTCATCTCGTGCCACGATCACGACGCGCGCATCGTGCCGTTCAACACGCGCGTCGCGGTCGAGCATCTCGGGCACATGTTGTCGTTGCAGATCGAAGCGAAGGAAGAGCGCGCCGAAGGCGAGTATCTCGCCGGGCTGCGCCGCACGATGGGCCGGCTCATCACCGCGATGGGCGAACACGACAACTTCGTCGCCGGTTTGCAGGCCGTGCCGAAGGACGTGTTGAGCTTCGCGCGTTCGGCGGGCGCGGCGATCGTGTTCGACGACCGCGTCACGCTGCTCGGCGCCACGCCCGACGAAGACACCGTGCGCGCGCTCACGCACTGGCTCGCGCAGAACACTTCGGGCGTGTGGGCCACGGATTCGCTCGCGCGCGAATGGCCGCCCGCGAAGGCCTACGAAGACAAGGCGTGTGGCGTGCTCGCGGTGCCGGTCTCGCAGATTTTTCGCAACTATCTGCTGTGGTTCAGGCCCGAAGTGATGCAGACCATCAAGTGGGCGGGCGAGCCGGTCAAGATCGAAAATGTGGATGGCGCAAGCGCGCCGCGCACGAGTTTTTCGCCGTGGCTCGAAACGGTGCGCGGTCATTCCGCGATATGGCGTCAGGGCGAGCTCGAGATCGCCGGCGAATTGCGCGGCGCGTTGCTGAACATCGTGCTGCGCCGCGCGGAGGAACGCGCCGAGCTCGCGACCGAACTCACGCGCGCGAACAAGGAGCTCGAAGCGTTCTCGTACTCGGTGTCGCACGACCTGCGCGCGCCGTTGCGCCATATCGCCGGTTATGGCGATTTATTGCGCGAGCAGGAAGGCGAGCGCATGTCGGAGAAGAGCCGGCGTTTCCTGAACAACATGCTCGATTCGGCGCGTTTCGCGGGCACGCTCGTCGACGATCTGCTGACCTTCTCGCAAATGGGCCGCGCCGCGCTCAGACCCGCGCCCGTCGATCTCGGCCTGCTCGTGCGCGGCGTCGTGCAGGAGTTCGAGCAGGAAGGCGTCGGGCGTCGTATCGAATGGGTGATCGGCGATCTGCCGCGCGTGACCGGCGACGCCGCGTTCCTGCAGCTCGCGCTGCGCAACCTGATTTCGAACGCGGTGAAATATACGAGAACGCGGGAATCGGCGAAAATCGAGATATTCGCGTCCAGAAGCGGCGACGACTACGTGATCGGCGTGCGCGACAACGGTGTCGGCTTCGACATGAAGTACGGCGCGAAGCTGTTCGGCGTGTTCCAGCGGCTGCATCGCGCGGAAGAGTTCGAGGGCACGGGCATCGGCCTTGCGAACGTGCGGCGCATCGTCGAGCGGCACGAGGGACGCACGTGGGCCGAAGGACGGCTGGGAGAGGGCGCGGTATTCTATTTCTCCCTGCCGGTCGTGTTCCGCAACGCCAACGGAACGCAGGGGACGTCAGCCAAAAAGCCAAAAAGAGACCATGCTTAAACCGATATTGCTCGTCGAAGACAATCCAAACGATCTCGAGCTCACACTCGTCGCGCTCGACAAGAGCCAACTCGCGAACGAAGTCATCGTGGCGCGCGACGGACAGGAAGCCATCGACTATCTCACTTGCGAAGGCGAGTGGAAGGAGCGCGCGCCCGGTAATCCCGCCGTGATCCTGCTGGACCTGAAGCTGCCGAAAATCGACGGTCTCGAAGTGCTCGACATGGTGCGCTCGAACGCGTCTTTGAAGAGCATTCCCGTCGTCATGCTGACGTCATCGCGCGAGGAGCAGGATTTGATTCGCAGCTATGAGCTGGGCGTGAACGCGTACGTGGTGAAGCCGGTGGAGTTCGCCGAATTCGTCGAGGCGATCAGCGATCTCGGCGTGTTCTGGGCCGTGCTCAACGAGCCGCCGCCGGGTTCGACGCGTTTTCGCCGTCCGCCGCCCTCGCAATGACGGCTGCGCCCATGCTCGCGTCCACGTCCCGTCCGACACGCCTGCACGCGTCTTCTCGCGAGGGCGTCTAGATCATGCAGCCGCTGCATCTGCTTCTCGTCGAAGACAACGCACTCGATGCGGAGCTGACCATCGCCCAGCTGGAGCGCGCGGATTATTCGGTCGATGCATCGATCGTGTATGACTCCGCGACTTTCATCGCCGAGCTCGAAAAGAAGCGTTTCGACGTGATCCTCGCCGACTTCGTCATGCCGACCTTCTCGGGCATCGAAGCGCTGACGATCGCGAGCGAGCGCTCGCCGGACACACCGTTCATCTTCGTGTCGGGATTGCTCGGCGAAGAGCACGCCGTCGACATGCTCAAGCGCGGCGCGACCGATTACGTGCTCAAGCAACGCCTGCAGCGCCTGCCCGCCGTCGTGCGCCGCGCGATGCGCGAGGGCGCGGAGCGCGCGCAGCGCATCGCGGTGGAACGGGCGTTGCGCGAAACGGAGACGCACTTTCGCCTGCTCATCGACGCGCTCAAGGATTACGCCGTCATCACGCTCGATCCGGAAGGGCGCATCCGCACGTGGAACGCGGCGTCGGAGCGCATTCTGGGCTTTCCCGCGCAGGACGTGCTCGGCCAGTCCGCGAGCATCTTCTATGCGCAGGAAGACCGCGAAGCCGGCGTGTTCGAGAGCGAACTCGACACGGCGCGGCGCGAAGGCAGCGCAAGCGATGACCGCTGGCTCTGGCGCAAGGACGGCCATTCGTTCTTTGCGTCGGGCGTGACGACGGCGATCCGCAGCGAGCACGACGAGCTGATCGGCTTTTCGAAGATCGTGCGCGACGCGACCGATGCCCACATGGCCGCCGACGCGCTGCGGCTCGCGAAGGATCAAGCCGAGTCGGCGAATCGCGCGAAGGACCATTTTCTGGCGGTGCTGTCGCATGAGCTGCGCACGCCGCTCACGCCGATTCTGGCCGCCGTGCGCCTGCTCGAAATGAAGCACCCGCTGCCGCGCGAGGCGCATCCGACGCTCGATCTGATTCGCCGCAACGTCGAGCTCGAAGCGCGCCTCATCGACGATCTGCTCGATCTCACGAGCATCGCGCGAGGCAAGCTCTCGCTGAACTTCGCGAGCGTCGCGCTCGATACCTTGCTGACGAGCGCGCTCGATATGTCCGAGGCCGATCTGCGCACGAAGAGCCTCACGCTCGAAACCCATTTCGATGCGGCGCTTTTCGTCGTGCTCGGCGATGCCGCGCGGCTTCAGCAGATCGTCTGGAATCTGATGAAGAATGCGGTGAAGTTCACGCCGGCGGGCGGGCGCATCGAGGTGCGAACGTGGAACCCGGATACATCGACGATCGCCGTATCGGTGACGGACAGCGGCATCGGCATCAGCGCGGAGGCGTTGCCGCGCATCTTCTCGGCGTTCGAACAGGCCGACGATTCGATCACGCGCTCGTTCGGCGGCTTAGGGCTCGGCCTCGCGATCGCGAGCACGCTCGCGCAGAAGCACGGCGGCACATTGTCAGCCTATAGCGAAGGCCGCGACACGGGCGCGCGCTTCACGCTCACGCTGCCGCTCGCGCGGCTGCAACCCGCGCGCGAGGATGCGCCGCTCGTCGAAACGGCGAGTCAGGAGCACGGACGCGCGCTCAGGGTGCTGCTCGTGGAGGACAACGAGCAGACGTCGTCCGCGATGTCCGAAGTGCTCGAAATGCTCGGCCACGAAGTGACGGTCGCGGTGACCGTCGCGGAGGCGCTCGAACGCGCGAAGGGCGCACCGTTCGATCTGCTCGTCAGCGATATCGGCCTGCCGGACGGCAGCGGTCTCGACATCGCGCGCGCATGGCAGAGCTTGCAGCCCGACAGGCCGTCGGTGGCGATCACGGGCTACGGCATGGACGAGGACATTCGGCGCTGCCGCGAAGCCGGTTTTCGCGATCATCTGACCAAGCCGGTGAATTTTTCACGGCTTGAAGCGCTGATTCAATCGCTTGCGGAACAGCCTTCGAAATAGTTGCGCTGCGTGTGTGTGTCTGTGTCTGTGTGTGTTTGTGGTGTAGCTTGTATTCGTGTCGGTCTATTTGCGTTGCCCCTGTGCGGGGCGGCACCTACTTTCTTTGCTGCTGTGTATAGACCGGGGACATGGTTGACACTTTCGTCGGGGACATAGCTGACACATTCATCTTGGCGCATCGGG
>NZ_FCOM02000309.1 GCF_001544695.2 Caballeronia arvi | reverse complement strand
GGCGCCCGTTCTATGGGCCGCTCTCACCCGCGAGTCAGCGCCAGGCGATCGTGATTCTGAATGCGTTGTTTTCGTGGCTGGTTCAAGCTGGGTATCTGGCGGGCAACCCGCTCTCGCTTTCCCGACAGCGTGCCCGGCAAGCGGCGCCGCACATCACTCGCTATCTGGAGCCGAGCATCTGGCAAGAGGTCAAAGACTACATCGCGACCATGCCACGGGACACAGCACGCGAGTCCGCTCATGCGTATCGCGTGCGATGGCTCTTCACACTGCTCTACCTTGGCGGCCTGCGCATCGCGGAAGTCGGCGCGAACAACATGGGGCAATTCTTCGTAAGGCGCGACGTCGATGGCACGATGAGATGGTGGCTGACTGTGCATGGCAAAGGCGGCAAGGAGCGTCTGATTCCGGCCACGCGCGAAATGATGGTGGAACTCTCGCGATACCGACAGCATCTCGGGCTGAGTGCACTCCCCTCACCCAATGAAGATACGCCGCTGGTGTTGCCGATTGGCGCGACGACAGCGAACGGCGGCACGCAGACGTGCGCGCCTCTGACCCGCGCCGCTTTGCACGCGATCGTCAAAGAAGTCTTTGCGGGTGCCGCGGTGAAACTCCGAGAGCGCGACCCGTCCGCTGCCGCGCGCGCCGACATCCTCGAGCAAGCGTCTGCTCACTGGCTAAGACACA
>NZ_FCOM02000034.1 GCF_001544695.2 Caballeronia arvi | reverse complement strand
CTGACCGTACAACTTGCGGATGTCGATCACGTCCGGGCCCATCGTGCCCTTGTAGATCGGCATTTCGACGCTCGGCGTGTTGTCGCTGAAACAAAGCGTCGCCTTGATGGTTGATTGATTCATGTTGAAGCGTTCCATGAGACTTGATGATGAGTTCGCTCGCGTTCAAACGCGAATTTCGGCCCGCGTGATGACAACCGGCCCGAATGCCGACTCCCTCGCCCGGCGAGCGACGACTTCCCTGATCGCGGGCTGTCCGAACGCGAACGCTGCCCGCCGGGAAACGACGTGATCGATGCCGGCGGCAGCCGCCAGCGCATGCTCCGTCAGGACGCAGTTGACCGTGACGCCATCCACGATGGCATCGAAATAGATAGGACCTTCGCCTATGTAAATGCTGTCGACGTGCGGAAACAGAATGTTCATTTCAACCTCGATAAGAAAAGCAGTGAGTGCGCCGCTCTGTCAGAAGTTATGCCGCACGCCGATCATCGCGGCCGTGGTCGAAGTGCCTGGCGCGACCGGCTGTCCATAGACGATGGTCTGATTCATCGTGCCGTGGTTGTCGACGTGACCGACCTGCACATACCCCAACGTGCGCTTGGACACGCTGTATTCGGCGCCCACTGCGAACTCGGCCGAATGATTGGTCGAGTTGTTGTTGTCCTTCAGGTAGTAGAAGCCGGATGTCACTTTCAAAGCGGGCGTGAATCGATAGCCAAGGCCAGCTGAATACATATCGATATCGGCACGGTTGCTGTTCGCTGGGTTCTTGCCATGACCGTATGAGCCGGACACCGAGAAACCATAAAACGTGTACTGGGCGCCGAGGTAGAGAAATCGGTTGTTGGCTTGCCCTGTCGCCGGAATCGCCGGCGTGGCGGGATACGTCGGGGGAAAGGGATTGGCGTCGTGGCCGTTGTAGTACGCCGCGGCGAGATTCAGGCCGTAGTTCGAATACTTGAGGACGGCCGATTCGCGCGTGCCGCCCTGAAAGTGACCGGGGACGCCGCCCGGCGCGTACTCCAGCGCGACCGACGCGCCATAGAACTTCGGCGACTCGTAGACGATCGCATTGCTGTCATACAGCGCGCCGATCGCGCCATTCGTGCTCGTGCCGGGCCAGCCCGCCGCCTGGTTCATGCCGAGCCATGCGGTCAGAATGCTGCCGAAGTACTGCGCGCCGCGCACGTCCGTGTCGTACATCGCCCAGATCATCGGCACGATCTGGCGGCCTGCATCGATCTTGCCGAATGGCCCTGAAACGCCCAGCGTCGCGTACTGGTTGAATTGCGCGGTGACGCCCGGCGTGTCGCTCAGGCCGAACCTGCCCGTGCCGCTATCGAACGAGCTTTGCAGCTTGAAGTTGACGTGATAGCCGCCACCGATGTCCTCGGTGCCCTTGATGCCCCAGCCGCTCGAATAGATGCCGCCGTCCTTGAAGCGGTACACCTTGCCGAGATTCGGCGCGTTCGGCGCGAACGACGCCGCCGCAGTGCTTTGATAAAGCAGCCCGGAATCGACAACCCCGTAGAGCGTCACCGCGGATTGCGCATTCGCGGCAGCCGACGACAAACCGATCAGAGCCGCAACGCCAGTCATTCTCGCTTTCATTAGATATCCTTGTCTCTTAAGTCGGACGCAGCGTACGAGCACGCGCCCTATCACTCGATCAAGGTTAGCTAAAGGTTACGAACTGACACCCTCTCGCGGCGAGAGGGATGGGGAAAACGAGTAGTGCGGCAGTGACCTCGGTTATTCAGGACTCTGCTGCCGCCGATATTCGTTGCGTTTCATCGTCAGATACGCATCGCGATCGACCTCGTGCAACTGGCGCGGGTATTTTTCCGTCGCGTCGAACCAGGTGACGAGGCGCTGCTCCAGGCGCTTGCCGGGCGGGCTCGACAAGGCCTGCAAATAGGCGTCGATCGCCAGGTAATAGCGCATCGTATTGCGCTCCACGAGTCCCCTGACGCCGCCGATGTATTCCGATTGTCCGTTCGACGCGTCCCGCGCGGTGGTGAAACCCACCTTGTCGCTGCCTATGGTGGACAGATAGGTTTTCATCGCGAGGCGTCCCGCCATGCCGTATCCGTACGAATACGTCAGATGCAGGAACGTGCGTCCGGACCCGACCGGCGTGGCCTCCAGCACGATGCGGTAATCCTTCGTGCTCATCGGTCCGGTGTCGGCATCCAGATCGACCTGGAAATATGCGGTGCTCGCTGCGGCCGAGCGATAGTTGAATTGCACGCGGTAGGTGGAGGAGAGTTTTTCTTCGACTTTCCGGCCCAGGTTCACGTTGAGCTGCGTGCCGCCGCCGCTCGTCGATGGGCGGCAATACTTGATGTTCAAGTGCAGGATCAGCACGTCGCACCAGTTGGCCGGACCCTGCGACGGATCATCGAGCGCATCCTTCACAGTCGCGAACGGATAGTCGACCACGGCGTAAATATCGCCCTTGAGCGAAGAGCCCGTTTCCGCCGACTCGAGATACAGCTCCCGGTGGAACGGGTTGTGGCTCAACTGCGGCTTCAGGCTTTCGTACTTGTCGCGCAGGCGCGTGGCGTTGCTGTCTGCCGCATTGCCGGCTTCCTGGCCGAACAGGTCCGGGCACGCTCCGGCCAGCGCGAACACGGTCAGCAACAGCACTAACGTCCTGGCAAAGGCGTTCATTTGATCGCTCCTTTTTCCGGCGCGGTGATCGCTCGCGTTGCGGCGATCGAAATTCGTCTGAAGTTATTGGTGCTCCCTTCAGGGTTCGCCCTCCAAGTATCCCCTCTCATCGCGAGAGGGGCGCGTGAATCGCCTGCGCAATAGGATACGACCATACCCTTTGGCGATCGTTACGCGTGCCTGCCCCGCGAACCGATCATCGCCCTTTCTCACCGGAGCCACACATGCAATTCCTCGACGATTCATTGCACCCCGAGAATCAGGACAAGGTCGTTATCACCGTTGCGCCTTACGGCCCCGAATGGATGCCCGCCGACTTCCCCGAAGACATTCCGGTGACGATGGACGAGCAAATCCAGAAGGCCGTCGATTGTTACGAAGCCGGCGCCACCGTTCTGCATCTGCACGTGCGCGAACTCGACGGCAAAGGCTCCAAGCGCCTGTCGAAGTTCAACGAGCTGATCGCTGGCGTGCGCGCAGCGGTGCCGGACATGATCATCCAGGTCGGCGGCTCGATCTCGTTCGCGCCGGAAGACGACGGTCAGGCCGCCAAGTGGCTCTCCGACGACACGCGCCACATGCTCGCCGACCTCGATCCGAAGCCCGATCAGGTGACCGTCGCGATCAACACGACGCAGATGAACATCATGGAGCTGCTGTATCCGGAGTATCTCGAAGGCACGTCGCTGTCGAATCCCGCGTTCATGGCCGCCTACAGCGAAATGACGGTTCCCGCCGGTCCCGCATGGGTCGAGGAGCATCTGCGCCGCTTGCAGGCGTCCGGCATCCAGCCGCACTTCCAGTTGACCGGCATTCACGCGCTTGAGACGCTCGAACGCCTCGTGCGCAAGGGCGTCTACCGCGGTCCGCTGAACCTGACGTGGATCGGCATCGGCGGCGGCTTCGACGGCCCGAACCCGTTCAACTTCTTCAACTTCGTCCACCGTGCGCCGGACGGCTGCACGCTCACGGCCGAGTCGCTGCTCAAGAACGTGCTGCCGTTCAACATGATGGCGATGTCGATGGGCCTGCATCCGCGCTGCGGCATCGAGGACACGATCATCGACCAGCACGGCAACCGCATGACGTCCGTGCAGCAGATCGAGCAGTGCGTGCGCGTGGCCCGTGAACTCGGACGCGAGATCGCCAGCGGCAAGGAAGCGCGCGAGATCTATCGCATCGGCGTGCAGTACGACACCGTCGACCAAACGCTCGCCGCCAACGGCATGGCGCCGAATCGCAAGGCCGGCGTAAAGAACCTGCCGTTGCGCGCCGCGTAACGCTATCTAAAAGCGGCCCTACGCCCACGCGGGCGAGGAAAGCCGTCGATGAGATTCATGAAGGAGACAATTCATGCACATGCAACAGGCCGCATCGACTGCGGGCGAAGTTTCGAAAACAAAGGGCGACGTGCGCGCCTATGCCTGGGTCGTATTCGCGCTGACGGTCGGGTTGCTGCTTTCCGACTACATGTCGCGGCAGGTATTGAATGCCGTATTTCCGATGCTCAAGTCGACATGGGGTCTCTCCGACACCCAACTGGGATCGCTCAGCAGCGTGGTCGCGCTCATGGTCGGCGTGCTGACGTTCCCGCTTTCGGTGCTCGCCGACCGCTGGGGCCGCGTGAAGAGCATCCTGCTCATGGCCGCGATGTGGAGTCTCGCCACGCTCGGCTGTGCGATTTCGACTAACTACGGCGAGATGCTGCTCGCGCGGGCTTTCGTCGGTATCGGCGAGGCGGCTTACGGCAGCGTCGGCATCGCAGTGGTCCTCAGCATCTTCCCGGCGCGGCTGCGCGCGACGCTGACGGCCGCCTTCATGGCGGGCGGCGCGTTCGGCTCGGTCATGGGCATGGCGATCGGCGGCGCCGTCGCGGCGCATCTTGGCTGGCGCTCGGCGTTCGGCGCGATGGCGGCGCTCGGAATCGTGCTGGTCGTCGTGTACCGGATCGTCGTCACCGAGGCGCGGCTCGCGCCGCTGCAACCCGCCATCGATGGCGTGAAGGCCGAAAGCCCCGGCATCCGCATGAGCTTGCGCGCACTGATGAAGGGCCTCTTTTCGACGAGATCGATCGTATGCGCCTATGTGGGCAGCGGCTTCCATCTGTTCGTGCCGGCCGCGCTGTGGGCATGGCTGCCGAGCTTTCTGAACCGCTACTACGGCATGGCGCCGGGCAAGGCTGCGGTCGGCGCGGCAGTGTTCGTGATGGTGACGGGACTCGGCATGGTCGTGTGCGGGAGCCTGACCGACCGCATCAGCAGAAACGCGCGTGAAAAGAAGTGGCTCACGGCAATCGCGTTCTGCCTCGCCTGCTTCGCGTTTCTCGTGCTTGCCTTCCGCATGCCCGCGGGACCGCTGCAGCTCGTGCTGATCGGGGCCGGCATGTTCTTCAGCGCAGGCGCAACCGGACCGTCCGGTGCTATGGTCGCGAACCTCACGCCGCCCTCCATCCACGCGTCCGCGTTCGCTACCCTGACGCTCGTCAATAACCTGCTGGGCCTGGCGCCTGCCGCGATCCTCACGGGCATCGTCGCCGACAGGATCGGGCTCCTGGGCGCGCTGCAACTGGTGCCCTTTGCGCCCCTGCTTGCCGCGATCGTGTTCGCCATCGGCAAACGGCACTATGGACGCGACCTGGACCGGGTGGCGACGCTGCGCGAAGAAGCCTCGCGCTGCCCGTGACGCCGCCACTCATGACATCAAGAACGACTTCCATGACTCTCGATACGACACCCACCATTCTCTTCGTGCCGGGTTTGCGCGACCACGTCGCCGAACATTGGCAGACCCTGTTGCAGAACAAGCTACCCAGGGCGGCCTCGGTGCCGCCGCTCGAACACGACAAGCTCAGTTGCGCCGCGCGCGTCGCGGCGCTCGATGCCGCCCTCGCGAAAATCGACGGCCCGGTGATTCTGGTCGCGCACAGCGCGGGCGTCATGATCACCGTTCACTGGGCACGGCAGCACGATCGCAAGATCCACGGGGCGCTTCTGGCCGCGCCCGTCGATCTCGAAACCCCGTTGCCGGAAGGCTATCCGACCTTCGATGCGCTCGCCGACAACGGCTGGCACCCCATTCCGCGCGAGCCGCTGCCGTTTCCGAGCATCGTCGGCGCGAGCCGCAACGATCCGCTGGCGAGCTTCGAGCGCGTGCAGCAGATGGCGCGAGACTGGGGCAGCGGCCTCGTCGATCTGGGCGAAGTGGGTCATCTCAATCCCGCTGCGGGTTATGGCGAATGGCCGATGGCGGAGGCGCTGATTCATGGTCTCGTCTGAACTCCGGCACGTCGCCACGGCGGGCCGCGAAGTCGGCCACGGCCGCACGATGACGGTCGAAGTCTTCTTCGATTTCATCTGCCCGTGGTGCCTGATCGGCAAACGCAACCTGGAGGCGGCCATCAGCCGCTTCGCTGCCTTGCGGCCCGACGTGCGCCTGAAAGTGCTGTGGCGCTCCCATCAGCTTCTCCCCTGGATACCGCTCGAAGGCATGCCCTATCAGGCGTTCTATCTCGACCGTCTGGGAAGTCATGAAGCCGTGGCGGCAAGGCGTGCGCAGGTCCGGCGCGCGGGCATCGAGGCCGGCGTCGAGTTCTCGTTCGAGCAGATCGACGTGATGCCCAACACGGCTGCCGCGCACGACCTCGTGGCCTACGCGGCCAGCCGTGGCAACGAAGCGCAACATGCGCTGCTGATCGAGCGCCTGTTCGGCGCGTACTTCATGGAGGGAAAGGATATCGGCGACTGGCGCGTTCTGGAGCGTCTCGGCGTCGAGTGCGGTCTCGAACCTGAGGGCGTCGTGAATCATCTCGCGGAATCGAGGCGCATGGCCGATCCGACCGCTCGCCTCGTGCCGTCTGCCGACCATCATGTCGGCGGCGTTCCGCATTTCGTGTTCGATGCGTCCTACGCGCTTTCCGGAGCGCATTCTCCCGGCGCGATCATCGAAGCGATGATGCTCGCGGCTCGCGACTGAGGCCAGCCGCGAGCGCAGGCTGCGAGCTTACGCGGCGTAGTCGTACACGCCGCGTCCCGTCTTGCGGCCGAGACGTCCGGCTGCGACGAGTTCGCGCAGCAGGATGCAGGCGCGGTATTTCGGATCGCCGAAGTCCTTCAGGAAAACGTCCATCACGGACAGGCACACATCGAGCCCGATGAGATCGGCGAGCGCGAGCGGACCGATCGGATGATTGGCGCCGAGCTTCATGCCCTCGTCGATTTCCCCCGCGGTCGCGACGCCTTCGTGCAGCGCGAAGAACGCTTCGTTGATCATCGGCACCAGAATGCGGTTGACGACGAAGCCCGGCGAATTGCGCACGCCGATCGGCGATTTGTCGAAGCGCTCGGTGAGCGCGCGCACGGCTGCCGCCGTCCCGTCGCTGGTTTGCAGGCCGCGAATGATCTCGACGAGCGGCATCATCGGCACCGGGTTGAAGAAGTGCATGCCGAGAAAACGCGACGGTTCCGCGAGCGGCGAGGCAAGCGCCGTGATCGAGATCGACGACGTATTGGTCGCGATGATCGCGTCCCGCCGCACGGCCGCTTCAATCTGCCTGAGAATGCGTCCCTTCAGCTCGACGTTCTCGGTCGCCGCCTCGATGACGATATCGACCGCGGCAAGCCGGTCATAGTCAGTCGATATCGCGATGCGCCCGAGCGCGGCCTCCTGCGTCGCCGCGTCCAGCTTGCCTTTGGACACGAGCCGCTCCAGGCTCGCCTTGACCGCCGCGCGCCCCTTGCCGAGTGCGGCGTCGCTGACGTCGATCATCACGACGTCGAGCCCCGCGACAGCCGCGGTCTGCGCGATGCCGCTGCCCATCGTGCCCGCGCCGATCACGCCGATCGATTCGATATTCATGCGTCTGCCTCCGTCGATCACTGAAGGTTTTCGAAGATCGCCGCGATACCCTGACCACCGCCGATGCACATCGTGACGAGCGCGTACCGGCCGCCGATGCGCTGCAACTCGTAAAGCGCCTTGACGGTAATCAGTGCGCCGGTCGCGCCGATCGGATGGCCGAGCGAAATGCCCGAACCGTTCGGATTCACTTTGGCCGGGTCCAGTCCCAGCTCGTTCGTGACCGCGCATGCCTGTGCGGCGAAGGCTTCGTTGGCTTCGATCACGTCGAGTTGAGCGACGTCGAGACCGGCGCGTTCGAGCGCCTTGCGCGTCGCCGGCACGGGACCGATGCCCATGTACGCAGGATCGACGCCCGCATGCGCATACGACACGAGCCTCGCGAGCGGTTTGGCGCCACGCCGCTCGGCGACACTGCGCTCCATCAGCAGCACGGCGGCCGCCGCGTCGTTGATGCCCGATGCGTTGCCAGCCGTCACCGTGCCGTTCTCCTTGATGAACACCGGCTTCAGCTTCGAAAAATCGCCGGCGCTGGCATCGTGGCGCACGTGCTCGTCGGTGTCGAACGAGATGTCGCCCTTCTTCGTGCGCAAGGTGACCGGCAGAATCTGGTCGCGGAATCGTCCTTCGGCGATGGCGCGCGCCGCCCGCCGATGCGATTCGAGCGCGAGCGCGTCCTGCGCATCGCGAGAAATGCCGTACTTGCGCGCGACGTTCTCCGCCGTCACGCCCATATGGATCGTCTGGAACGGGTCGTGCAGCGCGCCGAGCATCATGTCGACGAGCTTGCCGTCGCCCATGCGCTGCCCGAAACGCGCGCCCGGCACGGTGTACGGCGCGCGGCTCATGTTCTCCGCGCCGCCGCCGATCGCGACGTCCGCATCGCCCAGCAAGATCGTCTGCGCGGCCGAGACGACGGCCTGCAAACCCGAGCCGCACAGGCGGTTCACGGTCAGCGCCGGCACATGCTGCGCCACGCCGCCGTCCATCGCCGCGACGCGGGCAAGGTACATGTCCTTCGGTTCCGTATGCACCACATTGCCGAAGATCACGTGACCGACTTCATCGCCTGCGACATTCCCGCGCCGAAGGACTTCGCGCACGGTCATCGCGCCCAGTTCCGTCGGCGAAAAATCCTTCAGACTGCCGCCGAATTCACCGATTGCAGTCCGCACTCCGCTTACCACTACCACTTCACGCGTTGCTTCGCCCATCGAGTCGCTCCTGTTCGTCTGCGCGGGTGCGCATTTCCGGTTACATGTTCGGATAGTTGGGCCCGCCGCCGCCTTCCGGCGTCACCCATACGATGTTCTGCGTCGGGTCCTTGATGTCGCAGGTCTTGCAGTGCACGCAGTTTTGCGCATTGATTTGCAGTCGATCTTCGTCTGCATCGTCCTTCACGAACTCATAGACGCCTGCCGGACAGAAGCGCGCTTCCGGGCCCCCATAAGTGCGCAGATTGACGGCAATGGGCACGCTCGAATCCCTGAGCGTCAGATGCGCGGGCTGATTCTCTTCGTGATTGGTGTTCGACATGAACACGGAAGACAGCCGGTCGAAGCTCAGCTTGCCGTCCGGTTTCGGATAATCGATGGGCCTGCACTGCGCCGCGGGCTTCAGCGTCTCGTGATCCGCATGCCGGTGATGCAGCGTCCACGGCACCTTGCCGCCCAGCACCTTCTGTTCGATGCCGACCATCAGCGTGCCGAGCACGAGGCCCTTGCCCATCCATTGCTTGAAATTGCGCGCCCTGTGCAGTTCGTCGTGCAGCCAGGAACGTCTGAACGATTCGGGATAGGCCGCGAGTTCATCCGACCGGCGCCCGGCCTGCAACGCGTCGAATGCGGCGTCGGCGGCGAGCATGCCGGTCTTGAGCGCAGCATGCGAGCCCTTGATGCGCGATGCGTTGAGAAAGCCCGCGTCGTCGCCGACGAGCGCGCCGCCGGGAAACACCAGCTTCGGCAGCGACATCAGGCCGCCTGCCGCGATCGCACGCGCGCCATACGACACGCGCTTGCCGCCTTCGAGAAACGTGCGGATCGCCGGGTGAGTCTTGTAGCGCTGAAATTCTTCGAACGGCGAGAGATACGGATTCGAATAGCCCAGGCCGACGACGAAGCCGACCATCACCTGGTTATTGTCGAGGTGATAGAGGAACGAGCCGCCGTAGGTGTCGCTGGCGAGCGGCCAGCCCGCCGTGTGAATCACGAGACCGGGCTTGTGCTTCGCGGGATCGATCTCCCATAGCTCCTTGATGCCGAGGCCGTAGACCTGCGGATCGACGCCGTCGCGCAAACCGAAGCGTTCCGATAGCTGCCGCGCGAGATGCCCGCGTGCGCCTTCGCAAAAGAGCGTGTACTTCGCGTGCAGCTCCATGCCGGGCTGGAAGGCATCGGTGGGCTGGCCGTCGCGGCCCACGCCCATGTTGCCCGTCGCGACGCCCTTGACCGAACCGTCATCGTGATACAGCACTTCGGCTGCGGCAAAGCCCGCGAAGATCTCGACGCCCAGCGCTTCGGCCTGCTGACCGAGCCAGCGCGTCAGATTCGCGAGGCTGATCACATAGTTGCCGTGGTTCCTGAAGTTGTCCGGCAGCGCCCAGTTCGGCACGGCCCGCGCACCCGATTCCGACAGGAACAGAAAGCGGTCCTCGGTCACGGCGACATCGAGCGGCGCGCCTTGCGCTTTCCAGTCGGGGATGAGTTCATCGAGCGCGCGCGGGTCCATGACGGCGCCCGACAGGATATGCGCGCCGATCTCCGAGCCTTTTTCCAGCACGCAGACGCCCAGCTCGACGCCCTGCTCCGCCGCGCGCTGTTTCAGGCGGATCGCGGCGGATAGTCCGGCGGGTCCGCCGCCGACGATCACCACGTCGTAGTCCATCGATTCACGCGGACCGTATTGCTCGATCCAGTTCGTCGGCGCCTCTTCCCGGGCGACTTCCAAGGTCATACAGCCTCCTTCTCTCAGGCTCACGCGCACGCGTCAGAATTGCGCTTCGCTCAACGCGAACAGCGGATCGTCGCCACGCGCGGAAACGATGGCCGACTCGAGGCCACGCGCCTGCGTCAGCACGTATTCGGAGAAGCAGTGCGCGGTCGCGATCTTGGCCCCGAAGAACGCCGGATCTTCGGCGCGCTTGCGCTGCGCCACCAGCAGCGCGCGCGCCATTTGCCAGCCGGACAGCACGATGCCCGCGAGCTTCAGATACAGCACGCTGCCGCCGAAGACCGCGCGCGGATCGCGCTTGGCCGACTCGAGCACGTAGTCGATGACGTTCGCGAGCGCGTCGCGTCCGTCGGAGAGACGGCGGTGCATCGCTTCGAATACGCGCGCGGCGTCGCCGGCGTCGGCCGACTGCAATGCGGCGAGCGTGTCGTCGATCTCCTTGAGCAGCGCACGGGCTGCCGCGCCGCCGTCGCGCATCGTCTTGCGGCCGACGAGATCGTTGGCCTGAATCGCCGTCGTGCCTTCGTAGATCGACAGGATGCGCGCATCGCGATAAAACTGCGCCGCCCCCGTCTCTTCGATGAAGCCCATCCCGCCATGCACCTGCACGCCAAGACTCGTGACGTCGACGGCCATTTCGGTGCTCCAGCCTTTCACGACCGGCACGAGGAATTCATTGATCGCGCGATGCCGCGCGCGGGTGTCGGCGTCGTCGTGATGATGGGCGATATCGGCGTGAGCGGCCGCGACATAGGCGAGCGCACGCGCGCCTTCGGTCATGGCGCGCATCGTGCCGAGCATGCGCCGCACGTCCGGATGCCGGATGATCGCGACAGCTTCCGTGCCCGAGCCGTCGACGGGACGGCTCTGAACGCGTTCCTGCGCGTAGGCGACCGCCTTTTGATAAGCGGCATCGGACTGCGCAATGCCCTGCAAACCCACGCCGAAGCGCGCCGCGTTCATCATGATGAACATGTATTCGAGGCCGCGATTTTCCTCGCCGATCAGATAGCCGGTCGCGCCGCCCTTGTCGCCGTACTGGAGCACGGCGGTCGGGCTCGCCTTGATGCCGAGCTTGTGTTCGATCGAGACGCACTGCACGTCGTTGCGCGCGCCAAGGCTACCGTCCTCGTTCACGAGAAACTTGGGCACGAGGAACAGCGAAATGCCTTTCACGCCTTCCGGCGCATCCGGCGTGCGGGCCAGCACGAGGTGGACGATGTTCTCGGCCATGTCGTGCTCGCCCCAGGTGATGAAGATCTTGGTGCCGGACACCTTGTAGGAGCCATCGTCCTGCCGTTCGGCGCGCGAACGCACGAGCGCCAGGTCGGAGCCGGCTTGCGGCTCGGTCAGATTCATCGTGCCGGTCCAGGCGCCTTCGATCAGCTTCGGCAGATAGCGCGCCTTCAGTTCATCCGAGCCGGCGGTCAGCAAGGCCTCGATGGCGCCGTCGGTCAGCAGCGGGCACAACGCGAACGAGAGATTCGCCGCGTTCAGCATCTCGATGCACGGCGACGCGATCAGCTTCGCCAGCTCCTGTCCGCCGAATTCGGCCGGATGGCTGATTCCCTGCCAGCCGCCCTCGGCGTACTGGCGGTAAGCGTCGGCAAAGCCGGGCGTTGCCGTGACCTCGCCGTCGTGCCACTCGCTCGGTTGCTGATCGCCTGCCGCGTTCAACGGCGCGATGACTTCGGCGGCCAGCTTCGCGCCTTCATCGAGAATGGCGCTAGCGGTATCCGCATTCGAATCGGCAAGACCGGGAAGCTGAGACAGGCTTGCAATACCTGCCAGTTCTTCCATAACGAACAGCATTTCCTTGACGGGCGGCGAGTAACTCATCGATGTCTCCTGGCACACAGCGTTCGACGAAGTACGCGCTGCTGCGGCAATGTTGATATGTTGCGGTGCATGGTATCAACGTCGCCCGATTCTCTCGCTACCGGAATCTGCCCATTTACTGACAAAACCTGCCAAACGGGATCACCCCTCCTTTTGCAGTCTGTATGCTGCGGGCGTGCTGCCGGTCCAGTGCCGGAACGCGCGATGAAAGGCGGTCGGGTTGTCGAACCCGACGTCATAGGCGATCTCGGAAATGGAGTCGCCCGAACGGGTGAGACGCTGAATCGCAATGTCCCGGCGCACTTCGTCCTTGATCGCCTGGAAGGTCGTTCCTTCGGCTTCGAGACGGCGGCAGAGCGTGCGCATCGAGTAGTGCAACTGCTGTGCGACGGCATCGACGCTCGGCGTTTTCGGCAGGCCCGCGGCGATGCACTGCCGCACCTGATGACACACCATCTCCTCCGTGAACGAAACGAAAATCCAGTCTTCCGGAGCACGCTGGAGGAAGGCGTCGAGGTCCGACTTTCGCTGGCGGATGGGACGGTCGAGATAAACAGCATCGAACACGAGGCGGGTGCGATCGCGGCCGAAACGCACCGGCCCGGGAAACAGATACAGCAGATCGCCCGACTGCGCGGGCCGCAGGAATTCGAATGACGCTTCGATGAGCGGAATCCTCTGACGTATGAGCCACGATGCGACGCCATGCACGAGCTTCAGCATGAGCTCCCGCGCAAGCGCGCTTGCCTTCGGCCCCTGCGGATTGACGACGAATTCGACGATCGCGTCAGGCCCTTCCCTGCGCGACGCGAGCTGAAATTCATCGAGGATCAGATGGAAGAACTGTCCGAAGCGATGGAGCGCCACTTCGAGCCGCGGCGCATCGAGAAGACTCAGACAGAGGAACTTGAGCGTGCCGTTGCGCAGCGGGCGCGCGAAGATGCCGGGCATCTCGTCGTCGAGTTCCATTGCGAGCAGCCGGTAGAGCGTCGAAAACTGCTCTTGCGTGACGCGTGCCGCCGGAATGCTCAGCAGATGGTGCGGAATGCCGGAATACCCGGCGAGCCGCGCGACCGCGGCCCGGTCGGCGCCGGAAAGAAAACCGTTGACGACCGAAATGGGCACGGTCGTTGAAAACGTATCCGGGCGCGATTTCACGGCGCCGGGACGAGAGGCCGATCTTGTCATATCCACATCTATTTGCGTTCTTTCATTGCTGCCATCGATATACGGTCTCTCACCACATTGATCGCCTGCTTGAGCGCGTACACCTCGTGGAGATGCCGCGAAGGCACGCGTATCCGACTTGTGTTGACGTCGATGTGTTCCAGTTCGTTCCGCCATTGCGCGATGTCGTCGGATGACGGTTCTGCTGTCTTCCAGATTTCGTCTTCCAGCGATTTCAACTCGCGATACCAGACGACAAAGCGATTACTGACGCGCGACTCGAGCATGCGCGGCAGTGCCTGCATTATGCCGATGAGAACCGCCATGAACGGCAGCAAAATGAGCAGGCGTCTTTCTATGAAGCTGGCCAGCCAGAATGGCAGATAGCGCTGCAAGAAAGGACGGCCCGACTTGAAATACCGCTCGCTTTCCTTCGACACAGGGAACTCGGCGGTATTCAGATTCGGAAATGCACCCAGTGGCGTGAAATAGTCCTCACCGGCATGCACGGTCCTGGCCGCATCCAGCAAGAGATAGACGAGTGCTGGATGCAGTGCGTCCTTTGCCACCAGCAGAGCCGTCGAAGCGAGCAAGGTGACATCGGACGTTGGACTATCGTCGACGATACTCGTGGACGCCCGTGGAAACGTGACCTTGGAAAGCGACGGAAACTTTTGCACGATCGCATCGGCCTGCGCGAAGCTCACGAGCTTCAAGTCGCTGTTTAGCAGCGTCTCCTGCATGGGCGCGTCGGGTCTGCCTATGAAGAAAGCGGCATCGAGACTGCCGTCTTCGAGGGACTGGTAGGCCGCCTGTGCATCAACCTCCGTCAGATGCGAGTTGTCTGGAGTCACGCCGCTGAAGGCGAGCAAGGCCAGCGAAACGCGCAACAGGCCACTGCCGCGAATTCCGACGCCGATCCGCTTGCCGCGCAATTGTGCAAGCCGGTTGACGATCACGTTCCCGCGATAGAACACCCAAATGGGTTCATACGAAACGGCTGCAATCGTCTGCAATCCATCGTTTTCCCCCGCTTCGACCGTACCGGACTGAATGAAGCCGACCTCGTATTCGCTGTTGCCGTCTTTGAGCCGCTCGTAATTTTGTACGGAGCCCGAAGAAGGCCGTATGTCGAGCGTTACGCTGTCACGTTTCAGGATAGGCGCATATTTGTGCGCAAAGCCTTGATAGATGCCATTGTCGGCGCCGGTCGTCATGATGATTCTTGTTTGAAACGCCGGTTCGACGATACCGAACAGCGCCCAGCCGAGCATGGTCAGCAGGATGATTGCACCGGTGATCGCCAGCAGCCGTCGCCGGGGCGTAAGCGGCAGCCTGTACCTGCGATGAAATGCTTTCTTGTACCGCGGCATCGTCCGGACCTCACGACATCGGTTTTTTGTGCTTCGTCAGGCGCTTTCATGATCAGCCACCGCTTGCTTTGTCGACCGCCCGCGTGCGTTGTGCCTGCGCCTCCGTGATCAGCCGATAGGATGCATAGTACTTAAAGATATTGCGCACATAGGTCGTGGTTTCGCTACCTATCTTCTCTGCCACCACGATCTCGACGTTGTTGAACCAGACATCGGGGTTCAGTCCACGCTCCGCCGCCAGCGAGCGCATCTTGGCGATGTTGGCCGGTCCGGCGTTGTAACTGGCGAATGCGAACAGAGGCCGGTCCTTGTCCGAGAAATGGGCATCGCTAAAGTAGCGCGCCATTAACTGGTCGAGGTATTTCGCTCCCGCATGAATATTCGATTCGGTGATTTTGATATCGCCGACCTTGAGCTCTTTGCCGGTCGCAGGCATCAATTGCATGATGCCGACGGCGCCCACCCGGCTCTTCGCATCCTGATTGAGCTGCGACTCCTGAAACCCCTGCGCAGCAAGCATGAGCGGATCGAATCCGTACTGCTGGCCATACTTCTCGAATAGCAGCACCGTCTGCTGAAATCGCTTGATTTCGGCGCTGTTCGTGTTGTTGCGGATCTGCTTGATGCCCTGCATGTACTGCTTGAGCCGTACTTCCGCCACGCTTTGCTTCTTGATGTAGTTGACGTAGAAGTCGCTGATGGCCTGCTGTAACTGTGGACTCTGCTTGCGGATGGCCCAGCCGATATAGCCGCCTTCCCGCACCGCAATGTTGTCGTGCACCGTGATGCGAGGAAGCACCTGAGCCCACATGCGCGCCTTCCAGTCATCGACGATCAGGATCTGAAGCACGCCGGCGTTCAGCATCTCCATCGCATCTTCGTCTTCGAGCGCGTCCGGCAGCAGGACAAGGCGCATCTGTGGCTTGCCGGATTTTGCGAAGCGTGCGTTCAGCGCATCGAGGCTGTCGTAATAGCTGCTGCTGCGCCGCACCTGGACCGCCTTTCCGCTCAGGTCATCGATCGAAGACAAAGCGGGTGATTTCGGACCGGTGACCACCAGTTCGCTGGTCGGCTTGCGGGCGTTCGCCGTAACGAAGTCGACTGTTTTCTGCCGCTCCTGCGTGACCGTGAGATTGCCGGCTGCGATGTCGCCAGTGCCGTTCAAGAGACCAGGCAACAGCCGATCGCGAGTGGTCGGAATGAGGAATACCGTGAGCGGCCGTCCGTCGAGCCGATCAGCGTATTTCTTGTTGACGTAGCGCTCGAAGTCACGCGCGAATTCCGCGGTCAGGCCGCGTTCGTGTCCGCGGTCATTGAAGTAAAGCGTACGGCTGTAGGGCACCAGGACGCGAATGATATGGCGGTTGAGCATCGCGTCGAAATCGCCGAACCAGGCCCGGTTGGTCAGATCGAGCTTTCGCGTGGCGCTCGCAGGACCCGGCGCCGAGGCGCCCGACGCTGCAGACGGGGCCGCGCCCGCGACCGCCGGCTGAGCCGCAGGCGTCGCGCTGCCCGCGACCAATGAACCGAGCCCGAAGGCCGAGACGACGAGGAAGTGACGAACGAGATGCATGATGCGGACCTCGCGGGCTATGCGCTGTTCGACGCCGCCGATGAGCCGCCCGAGGTTTAAGCGCCTCGCGAAATGGCGCGATACGTCTCCAGGAGCGCTACTCCGCGCCGGAGCGAAATCGGATGTTGCGCGGCCGATCGACAATTACCAGCATAAGACACGCGTACAGCGTTACAACGAGGAAAAGTCCCATGCGCACCGCGAACGCGGTGTAGACGTCCTTTCCCGCGACGCTGTCCTGCACCGACTGGCCAAGCAGGATGATCATCGTGACGAGACTGTTCAGCCAGAAGCCCGGCGAGTACCGCGTCGGATCGATGCCGTACAGCTTGCGCCCGACGAGCAGGCCGAATAGCAGCATCCACAGAAGGAACATCCACAGGTTCACGCTGAGTTTGAGCGCAAACCAGAACGCAATCGCGAGGAGTCCTCCGAGCAGCGTCGAACCGATGAGCTCACGCGCCGCACCGCGAGCCGTCGCCGTGCAACTTTGCCTGCCGAGGCTGACGGACTTCATGATGATCGGCATATAGCTCGCCGGGTCGGTCATGGCCAGCAGATAGGCCGGCATGACCACGAGCGCCGCACGAATCGCGAGGTGCATCGCCCGGTCAGCCGGCATGACGCGCGCGGCGGACGGTGGGGGCGCGCTCACGGTCTCGGGAAATAGCCAGTGCGTCAGCGCCGAGACCAGCACAGCCAGAAGCAGCCCCTTCACGAGCGCGCCGACCACCGTCACGGCCACCTGGAAGTCCGCCGTGCCCGCCGCAGAGATCATCGTGAGTCCCGCCACCAGGAAGGTCGCGACGAGATTGTTCCCGCCGCGCAAGCCGTAGCGGAACGCGAGAAAGAGCAGCAGGCCGACCAGCATCACGCCAGCGAAAGCGTAATGGCGAAGCAGTGGCACGAGAAGAAGGCCGCTGCCCGTGGTCAGCATCACGACGAGACCGAGCATCACGCCTGCCCTGAGCGACAGCGGCCGGTTTTGCGTCGCAAGCAGAAAAACGGCGAACACCGGCGCGATCACGGGAATCGGCAAATCCAGCGCGAAGCTGATCGCGAGGCACAACGCAGTGCCGGCGGCCATGCGCAGCGCGCGTCGACCGGGAAGCTGGAATCCGGTTTCCATGACCGTCTTCAGTAGACGTAGGAGATCCAGCTCATCGCGCGCAAGAACATGCGCCCGAGCGGATTGAGCGGATTGCCCTGACTCGGAAACGCCATCACTTCGGCCTGCCCGCCCACACGGATGTTGGACAGACGCGCACGCTCGTCAGGATCGAATTCGACGATCACCGGAAAGCGTTGCGCCGGACGCAACCAGTCGCGGCTGTTCTGCACGGTGGGCAGGCTGCCGGGCGGCGTGCTCTGCCCGACGCTGACGCCATACCCGATGCTGCGCACCCGCCCCTCGAAGACCTCGCCCGGCAGCGCGTCCAGCGCAATGGCCACGCGGGTGCCCGGCTTCAGACGGCCCAGATTGTTCTCGGTCATGTCCGCGCTGATCCACACATCGCGGATCGCGATCAGCGTCATGACCGCCTTGCCCGCCGCGGCGAACTGACCGACTTCGGTGCCGAGATCCGTGATGACGCCGCCTGTGCGCGCCTTGATGCGCGTGTTGGCCAGATCGAGCTCGGCTTTTTCGAGCGCGGCGGCCGCGCTGCGCAACTGCGCGTTCTCCGCCTCGACGCCGCCTTGCTGCTCGCGTGCGCGCTCCACTTCGGCGCGCGCCGCGGCGACCTGGCTTCGCGCCTGCTCGAACGTCGCTCGTGCCACCTCGAGACGCCGCAGCGAGATCGTGCCCTCGTCCTCACGATAAAGCCGTTCGAGCCGCTCGCTGTCCTGCCGTGCCTTGAGCTCGTTCGCGATGGCGGCGCGCAGCGACGCGCGCGCCGAATCGATTCCCGCCGTGCCCGCGCCGACCTGGCGTCGCATGGTTTCGAGCTCGGCCCGCGCCCGGTCGGCGGCAATGCGATATTGCTCGCTGTCGACCTCGAAGAGCGTGTCGCCTGCGTTGACGTCCTGATTGTCATGAACCAGCACGCGGATCACCCGACCCGATACCTCCGCAACGACGGGCACGACAAAAGCCTGCACGCGCGCCTGTTGCGTGTAGGGCGTGAACCGGTCGGCAAGCAGGTACCAGATCAGGCTCACGGCGATCAGCGCGACGACGCACTTCACCGCCCTGCCCGACGGATCGGCAGCCGATGGCGGCGGCGTCTGCGCCGGCGCGGCCTGGGTCGGCCCGGACGTTTCACTCATGGGGACGCTCCTTCGGACGGGGCGTCCATGTCGTTCAGCAGGTCGCCCCAGTCGGTGCGTTGCTCCATCTGCTGGCGCGTTGCGGCATCGACGAGCGGCTGTCGCGTGGTCCAGCCGCCGCCCAGCGCCTTGTAGAGCGCGATCAGACTGCCTGTCGCGTTGCGCCGGTTGACGACATACGCGTCCTGCTGCGCAAACAGCGCGCGCTGTGCATCGAGCACGCGCTGAAAGTCCGAGTACCCTTCCCGATAGATCGTGCTGGCGAGCGTCAACGAGCGCCGCGCGGCGCCCTGAGCGTCGTTCAGGATGGTGTCCCGCCGCAACGCGGCGAACAGCGCCGTGGCGGCATCGTCGGCTTCGCGCGCGGCTTCGCGCACCGTGTTCTGGTAGGCGACCGTCAACTGCTGCAGCCGGGCGTCCTGGACGCGCACGTTGTTCGTGATCCTGCCGTGATCGAAGACGTTCCAGACGACGCTCGGGCCGGCTGCAATGGCCAGTGTGTTCGGTGATCCCTTGAGTGAGCTCGCGCTCCAGACGAGCGTGCCGAGCAACGACACGGATGGATACAGATCGGCTTTCGCCACGCCGATGAGCGCCGACTGCGCGGCCATCTGATACTCCGCGGCCCGCACGTCGGGGCGACGCAACAGCAGTTCGGCCGGCACGTCCTGCAGCACGGCGTGGTCCACGAGCGGGATCACGCCCTCCTTGCCGGACGACGCGTCGAGTTCCGGCAGCGGTCCGGGCGGACGGCCCATCAACACGGACAACGCATGCCGCGCGAGGACGATCTGGCTTTCGAGCTCCGGGATGCTGCTCAGCGTGCCCAGATATTGCGTCTTCGCTTGCTGGAGGTCCAGTTCATCCGTCTCGCCGGCCTTGAAAAGCTTTTGCGCGATGTCGTAGCTGCGTTTTTGCAGCTGGGCGTTCTCCCCCGCGATGCGCAGGCGCGCCTCGGCGGTGCGCATCGTGAAATAGGTATCGGCGACCTGCGCGTGCAACAGGACGAGCGCGGCATCGCGGTTCGCTTGGGCGGCAAAGAACGCGGCATCGGCCGACTCGATCGCGCGGGCGAAACGCCCCCAGAAGTCGAGCTCCCAGCCGACGATGAAGCCCGCGCCATACTGCAAGTAGAGGCCCGAGCGCGTATTGAAACCATCCGAGCGCTTGCGCGCCGAGGCGAGCACCTCGGCGCTGGTCTGTTGAACCTGAGGATAGCGTCCCGCCAGCGCGATGCCGAGCTGCGCGCGCGCTTCGATCACGCGCAGCCCGGCGATCTGCAGGTCGCCATTGCCGGCGTCGGCCTGCGCGATCAGACGCCCGACCGTTTCATCGCCGAAAACCTTCCACCATTCCCGGACGTCGGGCTGCGATGCCTGACGCGTAACCTGTTCGAGAGTCGCGCTGCTCCAGCGCTCGGTCCAGTTTTCGCGCTGCGGGTGAAAGTCGGGGCCTACGCGCGTGCAGCCGCTCAGGCACCCTGCAATGCACATGATGGCGCACCCCGTCCGACGCAGACGTGTGATCCCGCATGGGCGTGTTGAAGGCGACATGGCGTCGTCCGGGCAGCGTCCTTCAGGGCTGCTTCCGCTCTGTCAGCAGTTCGGGTTGCGGCTGGTCTTTCACCCAGCGCCAAAACAGCTTGTAGGCCACCGCGAGCATCACGGGACCGATGAAGAGGCCGATCACCCCGCCCGTCACCATGCCGCCGAGCGCGCCGATCAGCACGACGGGCATCGGCACCGCAACGCCGCGACCCAGCAACAGCGGCTTGAGCACGTTATCGGCCAGACCCGCGATGAAGACATAGACGGAAAACGCGATCGTCGCCGCGCTGACGCCGCTCGTGACGATGACGAAGATGATGACGGGAAGCGTGATCAACGTAGCCGGCAACTGCATGATCCCGATGAGCAGCACGGCGAGCGCGAGCAGACCCGCACCGGGAATGCCCATGACGACGAACGCGACACCGATCAGCAGCATCTGGATGAACGCGATGCCGACCACGCCTTGCGCCACGGCCCGGATCGTGGCCGTGCACAGATCGGCGATCTGCCGGCCGTTCTCGGGTCCGGAGATGCGCGCGGCGATCTGCACCGCGCTCTGATAACCCTTCTCGCCGTGCGCCATGAAGATGCCCGCGACGATCAGCGCGAGAAAGAAGACCAGCATCCCCGCTCCCAGACCCGTGACCGTGCCGAGCACGGCGAGACCGGCCTGCTTGAGCTGAGGCGCGAACTTTTGCGCAAGCCCTGACAGATCCGTCGATGCCTGGGTCCAGAAGTCGAACACGCGCTGTCCCACCAGAGGCCACGCGGCCACCGATTCCGCAGGCGGCGGTATCTGGAAGCTCCCGCTCCTGAAGACGACCATCGCGCGCTCGATCGAACTGGCCACCGCGACACCGAGCAGGTACGTCGGCACGAGAATCACGACGAAGGCAACGAGGATGATCAGCGTGGCGATCAGGCCATCCCTGCCCCCGCGCGAACCGCGCAGCCGCACCTGAAGCGGGTACAGCGTGACCGCAAGGATCAGCGCCCAGACCATCAGGTCGAGGAACGGAACGAAGACGCGAAAACAGAAGACGGCGAGCACGGCAACGAGTCCGGCGCGAATCAGCACATCGAGCAGTTCTCTGGAGAGCGTGCGTTCGGTATTCGGCGATAGCATCTCAATGCCTCCTCTGCTCGGCAGTCCAAGTCCAGGACGGACAACATCACTTCTCAAACAGCCGGTCGAACGATTTCGGCAGTCGCCGGCTGGAAGATCACCCGCTCGTTTACGTTCGCGCGTCCGCACCGGAGAACCGGCGGTGAGCGAGGAGCAGCAGTGGCGTCGATACCATCGAGAGCGCGACGACCAGCGTGACCAGCGACGCCTGGCGCTGATCGATGACACGCGCAGTCAATGAAGCGGCCATCACCACGAACGCGAACTCGCCGCCCTGTGACAAGAGAACGGCAAAGTAGGCGCGTTGCGAAGCCGGAACTTCGAACCGATTTGCAAGACACCACTGCGCGATCGCCTTGATGCCGACCACCGCCACGACGAGCACCGCCACCCGCACCGGCTCACGCATCAAAACGCTGAAATCCATCGACATGCCCACCGCGATAAAAAACAGGCCGAGGAGCAGGCCCTTGAATGGCGCCATGTCGGCCTCTACTTCGTGGCGATAATCCGAATCGGCGAGCAGCACGCCTGCGACGAACGCACCCAGAGACATCGACAAGTGAACGCTCTCCATGAGCAACGAAATTCCGATGATCCAGAGCAATGCGAACGCTGTGAAGATCTCCGGGACGCCGGTGCTCCTGATGAGACGCAGCACGACATGCAGCAGATAGCGGCCCGCCAGGGCTATCGCCGCCAGCATGGCAAGCGCCTTCAGCGCTACGAGCCAGCCGGGTTCGGCTTCGGGTGCGGGCACGGTCGGCCCGAGCAGCGGAAGCAGCGCAATCAGCGGAATGGCGGCCATGTCCTGAAACAGCAGAATGCCGAAGCCGGCACGGCCCGTTGGCGTGTCCATCAACTTGCGCTCCTGAAGTTCGGACATCACCATTGCTGTCGATGAAAGCGAGAGCGCAAGCCCGCCCGTCAGCGCGATGCGCCAGGGCAATCCGAGGAGCAGGAAAATCCCCGACAACGCCACGGCGCAGACGGTCATCTGCATGGCGCCGTATCCGAAGATGGTGCGGCGCATCGCCCACAGTGCGTCCATCCTCATCTCGAGTCCGATCACGAACATCATCAGCACGATGCCCAATTCGGAAAAATGAAGGATCGCGTCGACGTCGGTCACGAGCTTCAGTGCCCACGGACCGATCATGACGCCTGCCACCAGGTACCCAAGCACCGGCCCAAAGCCGAGGCGGACCGCCACCGGTACGGCGATGAGCGCGGACGCAAGAAAGATCACAACGTCGATCAACAGTTTTGACATGCACCGCCCCCCCGATCCGACTACGACAAAGGCTGGTCTGTCCTTACAGTGCAATCGGCGGCGGGTACGTGATGCCATGCCGCGGATCCAAGACTCGAGTCGACCATCGAGTCGAGGTTTGTATCATCGATACCTTCAGGAGACGATCCGCGCAATAGCTACGACCGGGATATCTGCGTATGGACACCTTTGTTCCGACGAGCCAAGTCTTGGCGACGCGGTCTTCGTCAGGAAGACTGCGCAAGGAAGCAGCTTGCCGCGACAACTAAAGTCGCGACGGAGCGATGGCGCTCCCGCTTTCCCCAGTGCTCGAAGCAGCGTCGGGTGCAATCGCCGCCGTTGGCGTCGAAGCCGGCGTTGAGCCGGTGAGAAGGAATCCAGCCGATGTGAGGAAGATTACGGCTGACAATAGTATTGCCATGAAATTTGCCTCGCGGCACCCCAACGATTGGGGCCGTTCTATCAACCTACGCCTGCCCCTCGCCGTGCAGTTGATGTGTGTCAAATTACCTCGTCATCGGAACGTTCGGACGAACTCAAGGGGAAATCTTCTCCCATCCGGGTCCGGGATCGAACGTCGTCAACTGCTGCGCCTTCTTCGCGCTGTCCGGACCCAGGTCCCGCTCGTAGACCTGCCCGTCGTGACTCACCATGAAAGTCTTGATGCCGGTATCGCCGTAGCGGGCCGGCCACGCGACCACGGCGAAGCCGCCGAAGAGGCGCCCGTCGACCATGTAGCCGTATGCGCCGCCAGGCGCATGCGGGCCCTGAGCGCGAAGCAGCTTGTAGTGATAGCCGTAGTAGCCGGCTTCCGTCGCGTTGCGTGCGCCCGCAGTCTCGAAGGCGGCGCCAAGCGGGCTCGGGGCCTCGCCGTCTGCGCTCGGCCAGTAGAGTCCGTCGTGCTTGCCCGGCCTGCTGGCGAACCTGTCGGCATAGACGTAGATCTTGTTGCCATCGTGATAAGTCGACGCATAGTCGCGCTGGGCATCGTAAATCGCGAGCATCGTCTGGATCACCGCGAGCTCGTTGCGCCCGATACGGCGAAGACGCATTTCGTCGGCCCCTGCGCGCATGTCGAAACGCCAGCCCTGTGCCGTCTTCAGCAGCGGAATCGGAAGGGTCCAGCCGTCCCCGCCCACTGCGATCTCGGCATGGTCGCCGCCGGCCGCACGGATCGTATGCGATGTTTGCCACTCGCTCAGGAATTTGTCGCGAAGCTCCGCGCCCACCGGCGGGATCAGTTCGCGGAAGTCGTCGCCGAGCAGCGTCTTGAGCTCGGCCTCGTTATTGCTGGCGACAGCGGCTCCGAACGCGTCCATCGCTGCTTCGGGCGTCTGAAAGAACGACTGCGCGCCGATGGCCGGAAGCGATGCAAGGCCGAGCACCAGCACGACCGTCATCGCCGACCTGAGTCTGGCGAACGCGGCATCGATACGCGGAAGTCCGGTCATGATCGTTCTCCTCAGCGCCGGCCGCCGCCACGCGCACCACCACCGCCGGCGCGCGCGCCGCCGCCGCCGCCCCGGCCGAAGCTCGACGACTGAACACTCGATTGACCGCGGTTGAAGTCGCGCTGCGCCGCGCCGCCTCCGCCCACGCCCTGGAACGCGGTGTCGCGACCGCCTCCCGCGTAGCCGCCGCCTCCGAATCCAGCCTGAGCGGTCGGCGCGCCGCTACGATTGGACGTTTGAGCGCGATTCGACGTCTGTGCGCGGTTGCCCGCGTCGGCACTCCGATTGGCCGTTTGTGCCCGATTGCCCGCTTCGGCAGTTCGACCGGTCGCCGGTGCGCGATTGCCGGCCGCAGCGCTGCGGTTGCCCGTCTCCGCACGATTGCCCGCTGCCGCCCCGCGATTGGGCGTGGCGGCCCGATTGCCCGCGCCGGCGGAGTTCGCCGCCCCGGCTCGATTGCCGGCGTTCGCGTTGTTTGGACGCGCCGCACGGTTGGTGGCCGACGGATTGCCGGCCGCCGCACGATTGGCCGCGCCGGTGCGCTCGGCCGCGCCGCCGGTGCGTCCGCGATAGTCGCGCCGTGCATCGGCGCCCTGCACGCCTCGCGAGTACTTGTCGCGTGTCGCATTGTCGCGATAGGCGACGCCCTGACGATGCTGCGCGTCATGCTGCCATCGCCCGCCCTGCGCGCTGGCGCGATTGAAGTTGCGGTCGATGTTGGCTGCCTTGTTGACGTTGATGTTCACGTCGCCGCTGTTCCAGTTGCAACCGCCGAAGATCGCGCCGGCTGCCGCGATGCCCACGCCCCACGCGAATCCGCTCGCGAGGGCGGCGCCGGGGTAATACGCCGGATAGGGCGGCCAGTACGTCGGCGGGTAAGCCGGCGCGCTCCAGCCGCCATAGACGACCGTCGGGTTATAGGAGGGAACATAGATGACCTGCGGATTGGCCGGTTCGATCCGCACTATGGTCTGGGGCGCCGCGGCCGGTTGTCCGCCGCTCTGGCCACCCGCGGGAGGCGCTTCGACGATCACCTTCTGCTGCGGATTCGAGTTCAGGTTTCCAGCCTGTTGCGCGCGGACCCTCAGCCGCTGGACCGCGGCGAGCACGTCCTTTTCCTGGGCAAGGAACGCGTCTCCGAGCCTTTGCGTCCAGTCGAGCTTGTCGTTCATCGGCTGGAGCACTTGCGGAAACGCAACCAGAGACTTGACGCTGACATCCCACGGCTGGTCCTGTACCGCCTTTACCGCGGCCTCCCCTTTCAGATCGCGATGCTCCTTGACCCAGCGCGCGGCGTGTACGACTTCGAGCGGATAGGTCGACGCCATCAGAACCTGCGACAGCAGCGAATCGGGGTAGAGCGCGATCGGCGCAACCAGCGCTTCGAGTTCGTCCGGCGGATACTGCGGAACTGGAGCCTGAGCCTGCGGCTGGACAGGCGATGCAGGCACGGGCGCCGCGGCCGATGTCGGGAGCGGAGGCAATGCCGCGCTTGCCGCCGGGGAAGCAATGGAGGCCGGAGCTGCCGCCGAGGCTGCTTGAGTCGGCGTTTCCGAACCTGACTGCTTTTGGCAGCCCGCCATCGAGGCAAAGACGAGGACGGTGCTCAGCAGCCGCGCAATCCACTTCGTCATGGCCACTCTCCATTCATTCCGCCGCGGCGGAATGATCGTTTCCATCATGCCGCTCGTGAACGAGGAACACCGGGATCTTCGCGAGGCTCGCCACCTTATTGGGAACGCTGCCCAGATAGGATCGTGCGTCTCCGCGCCTGCCATGCGTTCCCATGACCATCAGGTCGGCATGCCAGCGTTCTGCGTCGTGCAGTAGTGCGCGAGATATGTCGTCGCTGCTGACGTCGGTACGGATCAGATCGGCGGAAAACTGCAAGCGCGAATGGGTTCGATGGCTGTGCAGCATTTCGCTCGCCGTCGCAATCGCCCGCTCGCCCTCCTTGACGAAAGTGTCTTCGAGAATTGCCGTGGGTGCTGCACCGCCGCTGCGGACCGCGCGGTCCACGACATAGACGACGCGTATCTGCGTGTCGGGGGTCGCGAGCATGACGCCCGTGGCGAGCGCCGCGAACGATGTCGGACTGCCATCGATCGCAAACAGGATGCGCTGCAGTGCAACGTCGCGCCCGCTTGCGAACCCGGCCGGCGCGACGACGATTCCGTACGGACCCAATCGGCTGAGCGTGTCCACCGCCGATGGCTCGAACCACCTCACGAGTCCATGATGTTGTCGGACAGCGACGATCACGAGTTCAGTGCGATGCTCTCGCGCACTTCTCGTGAGCGCGCCCGCAACATCGCCTGTTTCCTTCGCGAGATCGATCACTCGGGTGTGCACGGCCACAGCGACGTCCGCGAGCGCATTGCGTGCTTTCTCGATTACGCGTTCCGCCTCTTCGAGCGAGACGTCATGTTCTACGCTGGTCGCGAGCAGTCGAGAATCCTGCGCAACGGCCGCGAGCGTGACTTCGAAGTCGGGCCTCGCGAGACGTCGCACGATCGTATCCGCGCATTCGGAAGCCTCGGAAGAATCGACGCAAAGAAGGATGCGCCTGAACCCGCCTGCCTGCGGCGGAGTGTCCAAGTTTTCTTCCATGACTTACCTCCCGGAAGGTAGCCGCAGCACTTGCGTAACTCAGCGCTTCCCCGCGCGACTAATCAGCCGGCGAACGCCCGAAGTGCGCGACGACGTCCTTGACGCCCGGCGCGTTCTCCGCGGCGACGCGAATGGCGTTGCCCTCTTCCGCACCGACGATCGGCCCCCAGAGATGCACGACCCCGTTCTCGACAATGACGTTCTCGCGCGCAATGGCCCAAGGCTGGCCTGCCATCGCAGCGAGCACGTCTTCGCGAATCGCGTGATCGCCGTTCTCTGCGGCAGTGGGCACTTCGGGCGCCATCGTCACGAGCGCGCGAATCAGGTTGGAGCGGCTCACGACGCCGACCACCTTGCCGTCGCGCATGACCGGCACGCGCTTGATCCGTCGACGTTCGAGCAGCTCCGCAATATCGCCCACCGGACACGATTCGGTGATCGTCGTGACGTCGGTGGTCATCACGTCCTTGACCGTCCTCGCGTGCTCCTTCACATACTGGCTCGCCAGCTCGGCCGTCGATGCCACCATTTCGAGCCACCACGCACGCTGCTTGACGCCGGTTCCAATTTCCGCCCGATGCATCAGATCACCTTCCGTGACCATGCCGAGCAGCCTGCCAGCCTCGTCGACGACAGGCATTCCGCTGATGCCGGCAAACACCATCGTGCCCGCGGCCTGCCGCACGGACATGTCGGGGCCGGCCGTGATGATCGAAGTCGTCATGATGTCGGAAGCTCTCACGTTCATCTCCTGTCTGGATAGCAAACCCGGGCCGGCGCACTTCTAGGTTAATTTCCAAATACACATTAGGCAAAGTTTCGACGAACTGCCGAATTGAAATTAAGTCTGTTGATAAAACACGTTTTCGAGTCGCATTCGAAACGCGCACCAATCGCGTCATTCGTTGCTGACAGCGAAGTTATGACATCATGACGTTCCCAATCGCAGATGCGCATCGCTCACCGGATTCCACGACGTCGATGAACTTCAGGTCCTTGCAGTGCTTCGTCATTCTTGCCGAGGAACTGAACTTCAGCCGTGCGGCCGAGCGTCTGCATATCGCGCAACCCGCGCTGAGCCAGCAGATCAAGTTGCTGGAAGACCGGCTCGGCACCCAGCTCGTCGATCGCGCACGGCGGCCGCTGCGGCTCACCGAAGCGGGCCACTATCTCTGCACGGAAGCGCGCCAGATTCTCGGCTCCTGGGAACAGGCCAGCGTCGGCGCGCAGGAAATCGGCATCGGGCGGCGCGGCTGGCTAGCGATCGGCTTCACGCGATCCGCGATGTACAGCATCCTGCCGCCCGCGCTAAAGGCGTTCCACCATTTGCGCCCGGAAGTCGAGCTCAAGCTGTTCGAGATGCTGACCGACGAGCAGACCGACGCGCTGCGGGACATGCGCATCCACGTCGGCATCGGGCGGCAGCCCCTCGCGATTCCCGGCTACTCGTCCTATCCGCTGCTGCGCGAGCATGTCGTCGCCGTGCTCTCGCCGGATCATCCGCTGGCGGGGAAAAAGAAGGTGCGTATCGTCGATCTGGCCGACACGCCGCTCATCCTCTATCCGAAGCATCAGAATGCACAGTTCAAGCGCACCGTGCAGTCGCTGTATCGCGATGCGGGCGTGACACCCTTCGTCGCGCATCAGGCCTACGAAATCCAGACTGCGATCGCGCTCGTCGCAGCGGGGCTCGGCGTGACCTTCGTCGGCGAATCGGTCGCGCGGCACGGACGCACCGACGTCGTGTTCCGTCATCTCGCGGGCCCGGGCGCGTCCCAGTGGTCGACGCTCGCCGCGACTTTCCGCACGGACGACGACTCAGCGCATCTGCGGACCTTTCTCGACTGCCTGCCACCGCCCCTCGCCGACGCCGCACTATAAGCGAAGCCTTATAGAAGAATAAGGAACGCGTCTTGGACGCGGGCAACGGCGCTTCTTATCATCGGTTTTCGTGCTCGACCGGCTCGCCCTTTGCGCGGCCGTTGCGGGCGGCGCGCGGCGAAAGCCGTTCGTCAGACAGGGCCGCAGAGCCCTCATGATCCGATGAAAAGAACGTGGAGACGGCATGACCCCATTCAATGAAGCGGCGACCATGCGAAAGGTGTACGGGCGGCTCATGCCCCTGCTTTTCGCGATGATGTTCTTCAACTATCTCGACCGCATCAACATCGGCTTCGCGGCGCTCGACATGAACAAGGCGCTCGGCTTTTCGCCCGCCGTGTTCGGCTTCGCGGGCAGCATCTTCTTCGTCGGCTATATGGTGCTCGAAGTGCCGAGCAACCTGCTGCTGCATCGCGTGGGCGCGCGCCGCTGGATCGCGCGGATTCTGCTCACGTGGGGCGCGGTGGCGGCCGTCACGGCCTTCGTCTTCGACGACAAGAGTTTCTACGTGCTGCGCTTTCTGCTCGGCGTGATGGAAGCGGGCTTTCTGCCGGGCGTCGCGGTGTATCTGACGAAGTGGTTCCCGGAGCGTTACCGGGCGCGCGCGGTGGGCGGCTACATCATCGCGGGATCGTTCTCCGCGGTGCTCGGCGGCCCGATCTCGACCATGCTGATGACCTACGCCAACGGCATCCTCGGCCTGCAGGGATGGCAATGGATGTTCATCCTCGAAGGCATCCCGGCGATGCTGCTCGGCCTGCTCACGCTGCGCATCATGACGGAGCGCCCCGCCGACGCCGACTGGCTCGCCGACAACGAAAAGCAATGGCTCGAAACGACGCTTGCAGCCGAGCGCGAGGCGGTTGGCGGCAACACGCATTTTCCGCTGCTGCGCGTGGCGGGCGATATCCGCGTATGGAGCCTCGCGTGTCTGTTCGGCTGCGCGCTGGTGGGCATCTACGGGCTCTTTCTGTGGCTGCCGCAGATTGTCAAGAGTCTCGGTCATCTGAGCAATATCGAAGTCGGCTTTCTGTCGGCAGCGCCGCCGCTCCTGGGCGTGCTGGGCACCTTCATCATCAGCCGCAGTTCCGACCGCACCGGCGATCGCAAGAAGCATCTCGCCTTCGTCTACGGCATGAGCGCCATCGCGATCGCGGGAAGCGCCTACGCGCCGAGTCCCGTCATCGCCTATGCGCTGCTTTGCGTGACGGGACTCTTCATCTACGCCGGCAATCCGCTGTTCTGGAGCCTCGCCTCGTCGTTCAGGACCGGCGCGGCGGGCGCGGCGACCATCGCGCTCATCAATACGATCGCGCAGTTCGGCGGGCTCGTCGGGCCGTGGAGCATCGGCCTCGTGCGCAACGCAACGGGCAACTTCAAGCTCGCGTTGCTGACCATCGCCGCGTTCCTCGTCGTCGCGACGGTCATCGCGCTGGTCATGCGCGTCAAGCCCGCCGACGACGAAGACGCCTCGCTGCCCGCCGCCGATCCGGCCGCGCGCACCTGAATCCCGATCACGACGACAGGAAAACCCCGCATGATCATCGATTGTCACGGTCACTACACGACCTCGCCGCCCCAGCACGAAGCGTGGCGCGCGCAGCAGATCGCCGCGCTGAAGGACGGCGCATCGCCGCCGCCGCGCCCCGCCATCTCCGACGATGAAATCCGCGAGAGCATCGAAGGTGGCCAGTTGCGCATCCAGCGCGAGCGCGGCACCGATCTCACGATCTTCTCGCCGCGCGCCGCCGGCATGGGCCATCATCTGGCCTCGGCCGACGCCAACGCGGTCTGGTCGAGCGAATGCAACGACCTCGTGCATCGCGTGTGCGCGCTCTTTCCGCGCAACTTCGTCGGCGTGTGCCAGTTGCCGCAGGCGCCGGGCGTGGCGCCGGAAAACTGCATCGCCGAATTGCGGCGCTGCGTGGAAGAGCTCGGTTTCATCGGCTGCAATCTGAATCCCGATCCTTCGGGCGGCCACTGGACCGGGCTGCCGCTCACCGACCGCTCGTGGTATCCGCTCTACGAAGCGATGGTCGAACTCGACGTGCCCGCGATGATCCACGTTTCGTCGTCGTGCAATGCGAACTTCCACGCGACCGGCGCGCATTACATCAACGGCGACACGTCCGCTTTCATGCAGTTGCTGCAAGCCGACCTGTTCGCCGATTTCCCGACGCTGAAGTTCATCATTCCGCACGGCGGCGGCGCGGTGCCGTATCACTGGGGACGTTACCGCGGGCTCGCGCAGGACATGAAGCGGCCACTGCTCACCGAGTATCTGCTGAAGAACGTCTTCTTCGATACCTGCGTCTATCACCAGCCGGGCGCGGAACTGCTCGCGAAAGTCATTCCGGCGAAGAACATCCTGTTCGCGTCGGAGACGATCGGCGCGGTGCAGGGCGTCGATCCCGAAACCGGCCATTACTTCGACGACACGCGCCGTTATATCGATGCGATCGAATGGCTCAGCGACGCGGACCGCCAGCGCATCTACGAAGGCAACGCGCGCACTGTGTACGGACGCCTGTCCGCGCAGCTCGAACGACAAGTATCGACCGAAGGAGCGACGACATGAATACGGCCGGATGGCGCGAATACGAATCGGCGGCCCAGGCGAGCCCTGCGATCCTCAACGCCTTGCGCGAACTCGCGGTCTCGCTTTTGAGCGACAACATGGCCCGCGTGAGCGGCACGACCGGCTTGCGCGCGTTTCATCGGCCGAAGCCGATGGCCGGCACAGCGGTCACGGTCCGCACGCGCGGCGGCGACAATCTCGCGATCCATCGCGCGTTCGACTACTGCCGACCGGGTGACGTGCTCGTGATCGACGGCGCCGGAGAACTCACGCAGGCGCTGATGGGCGACATCATGGCGAGCTTCGCGGAAAGCATCGGCGTGCAAGGCCTCGTGATCGACGGCGCGATCCGCGATGTCGGCGCGCTCGGCCAGCGTGCGTTTCCGGTGTATGCGCGCGGTGTGACGCATCGCGGACCGTACAAGAACGGTCCGGGCGAGATCAACGTGCCCGTGACCGTCGGCGGGATGGTGGTGCATCCGGGCGATATCGTCGTCGGCGACGAGGACGGCGTGCTCGCGATTGCGCCCGCGGATGTCGAAGCGGTGATCGAGGGCGCGCGCAGACAGGCGGCGAAGGAAGCAGCGGCGTTGCAGTCGATTGCTGAGGGACGCTTCGATCGTTCATGGGTCGCCCCGCAGCGCGACCGCATGATGAACGGCTGACACCCGTCATGCCCGATCATCTCGACATAGCCACGCTGACCGATCTTGCGCGACGCGCGGAAGCCCGGACGCCCGGGCCATGCGCATGCACGAAAACGCCGCTCGACGGCTGGCAATCCCAGCCGCTGTCCCTCGACGAAACCCAGTTGCGCGAGATCGGCACGTTGATGCCCGAACACGATCCCGAGCCGACCTTCGCCGAGTATCTGCCCGGCAAGATCGGTTATTGGTCGGCGGATGCGCCGATCGCGCCGCGCTACTCTCCCTACAACCGGTGCAGCGTGTGGGAATGTTCGGCGTGCGGGCGTCTGTATCTGCGCTATACCGAAGGCGGAGGCTATTTCGTCGATCGCAGGATTCGCGCGCTGCGTCTGCATCTGATCGAGGACGTCGCGCTCTAATCCGCGAACGGGGACACTCCAGCGCCGCTTTTATTCCCCCATCCCACGCAAATAAATCGCCGCTCTCTCGCGGAACAAACTCCCTCCTCCCGCTGTTTTGCTTTCGACGGTCGCGGCACACCGCGGCGGCCCCGAACGGCGCGATTCGTCCAGCGAACCGGCCACGCAGGAGGAATCATGCACCGCGCAATCTACGTCCTCGACCAGAGCTACTTCAGCTTCGGCTGCTTCTATCGCGTGGACCTGCGCAGCCGCAGCGGCCGCCTCATCGAAACGCACTACGTGAAATTCAGCGACATCGCGTGGTGCTAGGACGCGTGCGGCGCAGCCATCGATCAATTCAGGCTCGAGGAGACCCATCCCATGACCTACGCATACGCCCGCTTGCCAAATATCGTCCCCTACGATGAATGGCTGAGAGGCACGTCCGCGCTGCTTCAGATACGCAGTTCGGCGCTGAAGAATCTGGACGAGCAGATACAGCTATATCACCGCGATCGCACCGTCCATCAGTTCCATCTTCTGGTGAGCGCGTTCGAGTTCTGGCAAGAGTCTGCCGGCACCGGCGACGACTGGAAGAAAGTCTCGCGCAACGGCCTGAACTACTTCACGCTGCTCGATCAACAGTTGCGCGGCAAGGGCGACACCGACGCCGCAGCCGGCGCGCAAGACTTCATGACGCCTGCGCTCATCAACTCGCGGCTCGGCGTGCTGTATCTCTTCGGCAACATGGAGATCGAGGACGATACGTTCCAGGTGCTGCTCGAAGGCGCTTTCGAAATCACCAACGCCGGCCTCGGCTTCGCACCGGACAGCAACGACGCCGCATCCATCGCCGGCGATGTGCTCGACAACAGTCTCGTGCAAAAGTCGGCCTCGCTCGCGCTGGAACAGGTGCAGCAAAAGATCAGAAGACGCAAAGAGCCCACGCTCACGAGTTCCGGCCAGCTCATGACGTCCGGCATCACGCTGCCGGCGTTGAGCAGCGCGGCGCGGCGTCTCTATGAAGCGATTCGCGCCAAGGTCGAGGAAGGCGCGAAAAAGCTCTGGGACATGATCCGCGAGAAGGTCGCGGATATCCGCAACGATCCCGCAGGCTTCGCGCTCGACACGATGCCCGGCCTCTTGCGCAAGCTCGTCGATTTCCTGTGCGGCAAGCTGCTTGCGACCGTCGCGCCGCTCATCGGCGCGGGCCTCGATATCGCCAAGGGCATCGCCAATACCGTCGACAGCAGCATCACCAAATATCGCGAGTGGGTGCAGGGGCGCGACGTCCAGCTCATCACCGGACACCCCGGCACCATCGTGGAGGCGATCCGGCGTGCGATGAAGCTCTCCATCGGCGCGGGCGTCTACGACATGGTCAAGGGCGGCGCAAGTCTCGGTTTGCAGATCGCGAGCCAGGGCGCATCGACCATCGTGGATGCCGTCGTCTCCATCATGGAAACGCTCGCGAAGGTCATCTGGAAGATCGTCGAGATCAAGCGCATCAAGCGCTTTTGCGAGCAGGCGAAGGCGTACTGGGACGCGCGCATGCAACGCGACGCGCTGCATACGCGGCCGATCGCCTTCAACAGCTGGTTCAAGCGTTACGCCGTGCCGATACCGGCGCTCTCGGTGCTCGCGCTGAACTCCGGCATCTGCGGCGACAAGATGCATTTCCTCGCGATGTTCAAGGACAACGAAACCATCGTCACGCAAACGGAGTTCACGGCCGGCTGCAAGTACGTCGATGACCTCAAGGTCTGGGGATCGAACTATCTGGGCGATGCGGGCTTCGCGTTCAAATCGGACGATGCGACGATCAAGGGGCTGCTCACGCTCGCCGCAAGCCACACGGAAGTGCAGACGTGGGACCTGAAGCTGCGCAAGGCCGTTCTGGGCTTCCTGAACGGATAGCGACTCTACGCACAACACATCCGGCGCCTTCGCGTTTGCGAAGGCGCTTTCGTTTTAGGCCCGCGCTTCATGACGCCGGCAACACCCATCTCCGCGATTTCTTCCATCGGCACGCAAAAAATATCTCTGGAATAGAAGCCGCCGCCCGGCTGTTTTCGTCGCAATCCCTTCACGTTCCGAGGCATCGATCGCGATGAACGCCAGAACCATGCTCCAGGCCCTGCGCATCGGCTTCGCCATTGCGTGTCTGTGCGCGTTTCACAGCGTGCGCGCGGGCCAGTTCATTCTGCTACCCGAAGGAAACGTCACGCTGATCCGCGCGACGACGGTCTTCAACGTCGATGCGCCCATCGCGCTGGAGCCGGGCGATCTGCTCGCCATTGCAACGCAGGGCAGCGCGCAACTCGAAGCAGACGGCACGATCGTCGCGCTCGGCTCGGACACGCGCATCGCCGTCGATGCCGCGCCAGGCGGCGATTCGCTCGCGCTGCTTGCGGGCTGGATCAAGATCGCGCGCACGAAGGCGAACGCGCCTTTTTCGATCGACACGCCCACGCTTCAAGTCGCCTTGCGCGACGGCGTAGCCGTCCTGCACGCGAGCCGCGACGCGACCTCGCTTTTCCTCGAAACGGGCGCCATGACGCTCGCCCTGCCCGAACATGCCGACGCCCATCAACAGCTCGACGGCGAGCACTACGCCGCGCGTGAAGCCGGCAAACCGCTCGATGTGAGCACGCGCCCGGCGTCCGCGTTCATCGCCGGGATGCCGCGTCCGTTCCGCGATCCGCTCGCGTCGGTCGCATCCGTCGCCGCGTCCGCGAAGGCAAAGCTCATCGTTCCGTCTCAGGGCCGCCCGGCGACCTTTGCCGATCTCGTCGACTGGCTGACCGCGCCGCTCGGCATTCGCCGCAGCTTCGTCGCGCGTTTCCGGCCGCTGGCGCAGGGCGACCCGTTCCGCTCGCAAGTGCGCCAGAACCTGCGCACGCTTCCCGACTGGCGGCGCGTGCTGTGCCCGCCTCCCGCCATGCCGCGCCGGCGCGCAGTCGTGCCCGCGCAGACCCAATCGACCGAGGTGAACTCATGAGACTGTCGCTCGCCGTCAAATTCAATCTGGTGTTTCTCGCGGTCTTCGTCGTCGGCTTCGTTTCGGCCGGATTCGCCGCGCGCGAACTGCTGCGCCGCGCGGCCATCGAAGAGACGGTGCAGAATGCGCGCGTCCTGATGGAAGCCGCGAGCGCGGCGCAGAACTACACCGCGACGCAAGTCACGCCGCTCCTGCAGACGCAGCTCAAATACAGTTTCGTGCCGCAGTCGGTGCCGGCGTTTGCTGCGGTCGAAACGCTGATGACGCTGGAAAAGCGCCTCGACGGATATTCCTATCGCTCGACGATGCTGAACCCGACCAATCCGCGCGACCGGCCCTCGGACTGGGAAGCGGACGTGATCCGGCATCTGCACGACAAGCCTGAACTCAAGGAGATCGTCGGCCTGCGCGATACGCCCTCGGGGCAGAACCTCTATATCGCGCGCCCGAACCGCATCAACGATGCCGCCTGCATGGAGTGTCACAGCGTGCCGTCGCGCGCGCCGAAGACGCTCATCGACAAGTACGGACCCGACAATGGTTTCAACTGGGCGATGCACGAAGTCATCGGCGCGGATTTCGTGTCGGTGCCGATGGCGCTGCCGGTCGCGCGCGGCGACGCGGTGTTGCGCACCTTCCTCGCGTCGCTGCTCGCGGTGTTCGTGCTGCTGCTGATCGCGCTGAACGTCATGGTGCATCTGCTCGTCACGCGGCGCATCCGTGCGCTGTCGCGCGCCGCCGATCAGGCGAGTCTCGGCGAGCTCGATGGCGCGAATTTCACGGAGCGCGGCCGCGACGAAATCGCTTCGCTCGCTGCGTCGTTCGCGCGCATGAAGACGAGCCTCGTCGAAGCGTTCAAGATGATCGAGGCATGAGGTGGCAACGCCAGCCGTCACGCAACTCGGCAAGTACCGCATCGAGTCGATGCTGGGCGCGGGCGCAATGGGCATCGTCTATCGCGCGTTCGATCCACACATCGAGCGCCATGTCGCGCTGAAGACGGTTCGCCACGAGTTGTTCGAAAGCGGCGAGCGGGAGAGCCTGAAGGCGCGTCTGCGCAACGAAGCGCAAGCGGCTGGCCGGCTCGCGCATCCGAATATCGTCGGCGTGTATGACTACGGCGAAACGGCGGACACCGCGTATATCGCCATGGAACTCGTCAGCGGACAGGGGCTGAAGCAACGGCTCGACGCAGGCGGTCCGCTCGAACTTGCCACTGCGCTCGAGTGGTTCGCGCAACTGCTCGCCGCGCTCGGCTTCGCGCATGAGCACGGCGTCGTGCATCGCGACATCAAGCCCGCGAATCTGCTCGTGAGCGCGCAAGGGCGGCTCAAGGTCGCGGACTTCGGCGTCGCGCATGTCGAATCGTCCACGCTGACGCTGGCGGGCGCGATGATCGGCACGCCGAGCTACATGTCGCCGGAGCAGTTCACGGGCGAATCCGTCGACGGGCGCTCCGACCTCTTTTCCGCCGCGATCGTGCTGTATCAGATGCTCACCGGATGCCGTCCGTTCGCGGGCGCGTCGCAAGCCGACGTCATGCGGCAGATCATGCACGAGACACCGCGTGCGCCTTCCGCCTGTAATCCCGCGCTGCCGGCCGCCCTCGACGACGTGCTGATGCGCGCATTGTCCCGGCGTCGCGATGCGCGTTTCCAGACCGCGAACGCATTGTGGCGGGCACTCGATGATGCGACGAAGGGCACGTCAACGGCAGCGGACGACGATTGCACGATTCTCGAAGCGCAGGCCGTGACGCTCGCCTCGGGAACGGGCTCGTGGCGCGGTGACTCCCTGCCCTCGCTGACGATGTGGCCCAGCGCCATGCTCGCGCCGGTCGAGACGCAGCTTGCCGCGCAGATCGGGCCGGTGGCGCGTCTGCTCGTGCGCCGCGCGGCGGCCCGCATCGCCGATGCGCCGGACCTGCCGGCGCTCGTCGCGCTGCTCGCGCCGCATGTTCCATCCGACAAGGGCCGTGCGCAGTTCATCGCGGCCTTCGCGGACGGATCGAAAGCGGGCACGTCGCAAGGATCATCGCCTTCTTCATCGCTCGACGTGGACGAGGTGCGGGCCGCCGCGCTCAGGCTCGCCGTCTATCTCGGCCCGATCGCGCAGATCATCGCGAAACGCGAGGCGTCGCGCGCGGCCAGCCTGCGCGCGCTGCACGAGCGGCTCGCGGCGGCGATCTCCAGCGAAGCCGACCGCGCGTGTTTCGAGCGCGACGTCGGACTGTAACGACACGCATCAGAAGGAGCACGACCGATGGATCATTGCGCACCCCTCCGCTTGGCGACTTGCTCGGCATTCGGCCTCACCGACGCGGGGCGCGTGCGCCGCGAAAATCAGGACCGCTTTCTGATCGATGCGACGTCGAACCTCGTCGCGGTCGCGGACGGCATGGGCGGACACGCATTCGGCGCGCGCGCCAGTGCGACCGCGCTCGACTGCATCGCCGCGCGGCTCGCTGCCGATGCGATGCCGCACGGTCACGCCAGTGTCAACTTCTCCGATGACCCCGACGCCACTGTCTACGACGCGTCGGCGTGCGCGATGCGCGCCGCCGCCGATGCGCTCGGCCACGCCAACGCGGTTCTACACGCGATGAACCTGCGCGAGGGTCTCGCGCATCGATCGATGGGCACGACGTTGACGGGCCTCTGGCAGCCCTGCGGCTCCGCGCAGCTCATTTCGTTTCATGTCGGCGACAGCCGGCTCTACCGTTATCGCGACGGCGCGCTGACACAGTTGTCGCGCGACCAGACGCTTTATCAGCAGGCGCTGGAGCGCGGGGACATCGAGCATCTGCCGCCGCGCAACGTGCTACTGCAAGCGCTGGGCCCGCTGCCGTCGATCGCGCCCGTCGTGCAGGCGCATGCGTGGCTGCCCGGCGACCGCTATCTGTTGTGCAGCGACGGGCTGCACGGCGAGGTTGCGCATCGGGAGATGGAAGAGGTGTTCGCCGCGATGACGCCGCATGGCATCGACGATGCATGCAGGCGTCTGGTGGCGCTCGCGCTCGATGCGGGCGGCAAGGACAACATCACGGCGGTCATTGCGTGTTTCGATGGCGTCTAGTCCGTGCGGCTGTCGGCACGGTCGAACAGCCCCGCGACGAACACCGCATCCGGCAATCCCGCGCTGACACGCGCCGCGTCCGCGTGCCACCAATCGCTCATTCCCCGCGCGCCAGCATCTAACGGCGTCGAAACGCCGCTCAAGTCTTCCGCATGTGAAAGCGCCAGCAATCCCGCATCGAAATCCGCGAAACACGCGCGCTTATCGAGCGTCGCGAGCGCAAGCGCGCTGCAACGCGCGAACCACGCGTGCGCATGCGGACGCCACATCGGCCATGCGCGCGGTTCGACGGGCGCGGCGATCGTGAGCGGAAAGTGTCGGCCCACGCTGTCGACGCTCGGCATCAGCACGCCCGCCCAACCGCTCTTTCCCAGCACGCCGCCGCCGAGCGCGAAGCACCAGAGCGGCGCGGTCAGGTAAGCATCGAGCCATGCACGCCCGCGCGACGCGCGGCCCGCGAGCAGGCCCGCCTGCAACATCGCGTCCCATCGCTCGACGAAGCACGGCGGCAAGCGCCGCGTCACGAAGTCGCCGTTGCCGCGCACCTTGCCGAAGCATCCGGCGACGCCCGGGGACGTCATCACAGATGCTCCGGACAACGAAACTGTTCGAGCGGCGCGCGCCGGAACGGATTGACGACGCTCGTCGCAATCGCATCCCACGACTCGACGAAGCACGGCGGCAAGCGCCGCGTCACGAAGTCGCCGTTGCCGCGCACCTTGCCGAAGCATCCGGCGACGCCCGGGGACGTCATCACAGATGCTCCGGACAACGAAACTGTTCGAGCGGCGCGCGCCGGAACGGATTGACGACGCTCGTCGCATCCAGTTCGAGCACGGCCTTGCGTCCGGCGGAATCGAGCGTGAGCCTGTAGCGGTCCGGCTGCGTGGTGCCTTCGAGCCTGCCGGTGTCGATCAGATGCAAAAGCGCCCACGGACCGCTCGCATCGAGCGACGCGCTTTGTGTCGCAGAAGGCGGATCGAACTGCGCACTCGTGCGGCCCGTGTTCTTGCCGCTCGGCCATTGCAGCAGCATCGACTGGAGACCGTCTGGTTTCAGCGCGAGCTGCTGCCCGTCGATGTCGAGATTCACCTGCGTCACGGCGGGATCGAAGGACAGCGCCTTCACGCGAAAGCGGATCGACATGTCGCGGCTGCCGTCGTGGAAAAACGCGTCGCGAATCTGCGCGGCGCGCTGGAACTGCGCGAGCGCGTCGCGCGGCATGCCCGCCGGCGGTGCGCCCGCGCGCCATTGCCAGACCGGGCCGCTCGTATCGACCAGCGCGGCGAGGTTCTTCTGGAAGAAGTCGTCGATGAGACCGCCCGGCGCGAACAGCTTGCCGAAGTCGTCGGCGGCGACATCGCGGGTCGAGCCATGCACGAACGGATAACGGCCATCGAGCGCGCGGCGGCATAACGGCCCGGCGCTCGCGTTCCATTGCGCATCGAGACGTGCGCGCTCGCCGCCTTCCACGAGCGCCGTGCCCGCCGTGGCGAGCGATGCCGCGACGGGCGTGAGCGGCGCCGGCGTCGTCTGGCTCGCGAGCCTCAGCTTGCCGAGCGCGTCGCCGGCGGGTGCGGGCTGGCCCGTTCTGCGCGCGGCGTCGGCGGCGTCGAGATAGACGGCAGCGTCCTTGAGCGGCGCGAGCGCGCGATCCAGTGACGCGGCGTCGCCCGGCTTGCCTGCAAGCTCGTGCAACGGCTGAAAGTGCTCGTCGACGCGTGCAACCGCGAGCGTCGTCTCGCGCGCCGCCGCGACGATGAACTTCCTGAGCGGCGAATCGGGCGCGGCAAGCGCGTTTGCGATACGCGCGCCATCGGCCAGAGCGGTGACGGGCACGACGGTCACATAGTCGAGCAGGGCGTCCCATGCGTGGATATAGGCATCGACATAGCGCGCATCGAGGGCGGCGCGCAACGCTGCGACGCCATCGGGTGTGAGCGCGGCATCGTCGCGGCCGAGCACCCAGGCGTCCTTCGCGACATCGGCGAGCGCCGCATCGCGCAGCCGCGTGTATTGCGCGTAGCCGGCGCGGGTGTACGCACCCGCCACGCCGGTCGTGAGCGGCGCGCCGCTCGCTCGTCTGAGCAGCAGCGGCGCGTTCGGTCCGGCTGCGGCGCTCACGTCGAATGCGGTCAGATTCGCCTGCGCGATCTCGCCATCCACCCGGTTGCCGATGCGCTGCGACAGCGGCAATTCGGCCAGACGCGCGCGCGCCGCCTTGATGAGCGCATCGTCGAGCGGCAACGACGGATCGAAGCGCGTCTTGTCGAACAGCGCGGCTAGGTGCGCATCGAGCGCGCTTCTTTGGGCCGGGGTGGCGTCGCCGGCGAGCGCCGGGATCAGATGGGCGCGCAGCGCGGTGGGATCGAAATGGCGCGCGTCGCCGAGCATCAGATAGGCGCGCAGAGCTTCATAGCGATACGCTTCGGATGCCGAATGATTATACGATCCGCCATCGCGCAACTCCTGCGTGAGCTTGCCGACCGCGAGCGGCAGCAAGGTCTGATCGAGCAGGCGCCGGTATGTTACGCGCGCTTCCTGACCGAGCTTGTCGCCCTGATAGAGCCAGAGTCGGGTGAGCCACGGCACGGGCTTGCCGGCGTCCGCGTAGCCGCCGGGCAGCGCGCGCGCCGCGTCGAGCAACGGCAACACCGCGAGCGGGTCAGCGGCCGCGTTCGCCTCGTGCGCCAGTTGCGCGACATGCCGCGTCTGCCGCTCGAACTCGGCGACATAGGCACGGTTGCGCTGATAGCTCACGGCCATGCAGGCGAGCGCGAGCATCAGCGTCACGCCGACCAGCGCGAGCGCGCCGCGCCGCAGCCACGCGCTGCATCGCTCGAAGCGCGCGTTCGCACCCACCAGCCCGGATTCCGCGATTACCACGTCCTTGAGCAGACGATTGATGAAATAGGCGCGTCCCGACGCGTCGCGATGGTATCCGGCATCGCGCCGCAAGCCGAGTGATTGCGCGATGGCGCTGATCGCGCGGTCGATCGGCCGGCCGTGCTGCGTGCCGCTCGTGAAGTACACGCCGCGCAACAGCGGCGACGCCTCGAAGCGCGTGCCGCGAAAGGCGCCGTCGAGAAAGCGCCCGAGCGCCGGCTGCAGCCCCGCGAACTGCTGCGCGAAACCGTACACGCGCGCGCGCCGCTCCACGTCCGTTTCACGCTGCATGCGATGCAGCACGCGCGCCTGCAGCCGCGCGCCGAGCGCGTCGAATTCGGCCGGGAAAGCGGCGAGCGCGGTGCCCGCGCCCGGCGACTCGTCGAGCGTGAAGGTAATGCCCCAGACCTGGTTGCGCTCCGCTTCGCCGAGATCGTCGAAGAACTCGGTGAAGCCCGCGAGCAGATCGCACTTCGTCACGACGACGTAGACCGGCAAGCGCACCCCGAGCCGCTCGCTCAGCTCGGTGAGCCGGCTGCGGATCGCGCGGATGTGCGCATCGCGCGCGGCATCGTCCTGGCGCACGAGATCGGCCGCCGAGACCGTCACGATGAGACCGTTCAACGGACGGCGCGGCCGGTACTTGCGCAGCAGTTGCAGGAAGCCCGTCCACGCGGACTCGTCGGCTTGCGCGTCGCTGTCCTGCGTCGTGAAGCGGCCCGCGGTATCGACGAGCACGGCGTCGTCGGTGAACCACCAGTCGCAGTGCCGCGTGCCGCCGACGCCGCCGATGGCCTCGTCGCCGAGCTTCTCGCGCAGCGGAAAGCGCAGACCCGAATGCGCGAGCGCCGTGCTCTTGCCCGTGCCCGGCGCGCCGATGAACATGTACCACGGCAACTGATACACCCATTGACGGCCGTTGACGCCTTTCATCCGCGCCTGCCGCAGGATCGCGAGCGCCTGCTCGAAACGCTCGCGCAGCACCGCGAGTTCCGCGCTGCCGGCGGCTGCCGCCTGCCCCTGCCCCGCCACGCCGCTCATGAAGCGCAGATTGACGAGGCGCGAGGCGCCGAGCCGCATACCCCACGCCAGCGCCCACGCTGCGACGAGCACGGCCATCGCGATCCAGCGGCCGCGCGGCGATTCGAGCGGCGCGTGTCCGTCGAACGCGAGAAGCGGCCCTTCGAACCACACGACGACGAGCAACGCGAGCACGCCCGCAAGCGTGATCCACTTCGGATTACTGATCGTTTCAACAAGCTTTTTCATCGATGTCTCCGGTCTGTTTCTAATGTGTCAGGACGACGCGCCCGGCGCGAGCAGCGTGATCTCCACGCGGCGGTTTTTCGCGCGGCCGGCGGGCGTGTCGTTCGGCGCGAGCGGCTCCGCGTCGCCGCGCCCTTCCGCGGAAAAGCGCGCGGGAACGCCGGTCGCCGATGCGAGCATCGCGCGCACGCTGTCTGCACGCGCCTGCGACAGATGCCAGTTCGACGGGAAACGCGCCGACACCAGCCGCTGGTCGTCGGTGTGGCCCGTGACGACGACCTTGCCGGGCACGCTCTTCAGCGCGTCCGCGATGCGTCCGAGCAACGCGTCGTAGGCCGGATCGAGTGTCGCGCTGCCGGAGGCGAACAGGTTGTCGCCGGTGATCGTGACGATCGAGCGGTCCGGCATCTCGCGCACCGAGACCAGACCCTGCCGGATCTCGGGGGCGAGGAAGGTCGGGAGCGTCGCGGCGGCGGCGGGCATCGCGGCAGGCGCGATCACGCTCGCTTGCGCGGCGGGCCGCTCGCTCACGCGGATGCGGTTGAGCGCCTCGAACACCGGATCGGACGTGCGGTTCAGGCTCAGCGCGAGCGCGATATGCGTCGCCACCAGCACGACGCCCGCGAGCGCGGCGCAGACCCACGTCGGCATGCGCTGCCCGAGCGGTTTGCGCGCGCGCTCGGCGGGCCGCCAGTGCACCGACAGCTCGGTTTCGACCGCGCCGCGCTGATTGCGGATGATGCGCTCGAGCCGCTCGCGCACGGAGTCGAGCTGGCTGCGCCCGCCGTCGATCAGGCGATAGCGCCCTTCGAAGCCGAGCGACAGGATCACGTACAGCAGCTCCAGCACATCGACGTTGCGCGCCGGGTCCTGCGCGAGCCGTTGCAGGATCAGGAAGAAGCGCTCGCCGCCCGACGCTTCGTTATGAAAGGTCACGAGCAGGCTGCGGCTCGCCCAAACGCCGCTGCCCCACGGCGTGCCCGAGATCGCCTCGTCGATGCAGGTGCACAGGCAATAGCGCGCGGCGGCGAGCTTTTCGGTGTCGATGCCGCTCGCGCGCGCATCGTGTTCGAAGGCGCGCACCATCCGCGCGAGTTCGCCGCGCAGCCCTTCGATATCGGTAATCGCCGCGCGCTGGCGCAACGGCAACGCGAGTTCGAGCAGCGGATTGGCCGCGCGCACCAGCGGGTTCAGGCCCGCCGCAACCGCTACGGCCGGCAGGACCGGCGCGCGCGATGCGTGCGCTTCTTCCGCGCGCGAGGGGCCCGCCACGCGCCCGCCCGGCTGCGGAATCAGGATGGTGTCGTCCGGGTCGAAGCCGGCTTGCGGAAAGGTCGGTGCGTTCACGATGAAATCCTTTATGGACGGATCGCCCAGAACTCGAACTCGATGCCTGGAAACTCGCCTGCGACATGCAGCGCGACGCCCGCCGAAGTGGCGAACTGCCGCCACAACTCGCCGCCGCGTTCCAGCTCGAAATAGGTGAAGCCGGCGTGGAACGGCAACTGGCGCGGCGCGACCGGCAGCGCGCGCAACGCGATGCCCGGCAACTGCAGATTGACCAGATCGCGGATGCGCTCGACCGGCCCAAGCTTGGCCTGCTGCGGAAAGCCGTTGAGCAGCGCGGCCGGCGCGAGATCGGCCTTCACCGCGAGCACGAAGCTCGCGGACGCGAACAACTCGCGATCCGGCACGATCGCCACGCGCAGGCCGTACTTGCGCTCCTCCAGCGCGATCGGCACTGCATGCGGGTCCATCACCGAGCTCAGCGCAGTGCGCAGCGCGTCGATGAGCGGCGTGAAGGTTTCGTCGAGCCGCTCGTGGCGATAGGCCGGAAACGCGGCGGGACGCTTGCCGGCCTGACTGAAAGTCGCGAGCTCGCCCGCCAGTTGCAACGCGTGCTGATGCAGATCGTGTGGATGCAAACCCGTGGTCGACGCGATCCCGGCGAACAGCGGCTCGGCCCGGTTGAGCACCTGCAACAGCAGGAAGTCGGCGATCTCGGCCGCGCCGGTCGCGGCGGGGCGGGCCAGGCGTGCGGCGAGCGCATCGGCGCGTTGATGCATGAGGCCGGCGAGTTCATCGACGAATCCGGTGAGCCGGCGCGACACGCGATAGTCGAGGCAAGGCGGCGCGTAGCCGGCATCGAGCACGATGCTGTTGTCCGCACGCCGCTCGACGATGCGCGCAATCCCCAGCGACGTGTGCGCGTGGACCACGTCCCGCTCGAACGCGAGCCGCAACTGAAGCTTGCCGACCTGCACGAGCGCCGCGCCAGCGGCGCCGTCGTTGCTGTCGAGCACTTCGGTTTCCGCGATGCGGTGACGCGCGAAGCCTTCGCCCGCCTGCACCGTATGCGCCGCTTCCGGCACGCCATGACGCGCGACGGGCAGCGCGAGCACCACGGTCAGATCGCGCGCGTCCTCGGGAATGGCGAGCGGCAGCGGCAGATCGTCGTCGGCGGGCAGGCGGAACGGGCTGCCATCGGGGAGCACGCCCGCGCACGACGTCAGCGCGATGCGGCCGAGCTTCAGTTGCCCGACGTCGATTGTCAGTTCCGAGAAGCCGAACGCATAGGGCCGCAGCGCGGCGCAGCGGGCGTCGATCTGCGCGCGCAGATAGCGGTCGTGCTGTTGCAGATGCTGCGGCTGCAGCAGCATGCCTTCCGACCAGATCACCTTGTTGTTCCAGGACATCGTCGCCTCGCTATCGGATTGAAGGAGCCAGCGGCAGCGCGTCGGCGCTGTCGTTCGCTTGCCGTTCGTATGCGTCGTTGAAGGCGCTGCCGCACAGCGCCTGAAGGTCGTCGGCGCTCGCGCGCGTGAGTTCGGCATGCAGCGCGACGAGACGGTCCCACTGGCGCGCCTTGCGGCATGCGGGCAGCCAGTCGAGCAAGCCGCGCCGCGTGTCGGCGCGCGCGATCGCCTGCGGATCGAAGCGGCCGAGCAGGTGCTGCATGGCCGCGCGCGTGCCCGCTAGAACCGCGAGCTCGTGGCGGCGGATATCGTCGAATGCGCCTTCGAGCGCGGCCTGCGCGGGCAGATAGCCGGCGCTCGCGCCACGCAGCATCTGCGCGAGCGCACCGTCGCCGTCGGGGAAGAACTTGAGCGGGTTGTTGTCGCGCTGGACCAGCATCGTCGTGTCGAGGCTGATCTCGCGCTTGAGCACCGAGCGCGACAGCAGCACGTCCACCACGCCGCGCACCGCCGTGCGCAGCATGGCGCCCGCGAGACGCGCGGTCTCGGCGGTATCGCGCGTACCGAGCGCGCCGGCATCGACGCCCATGCCGTCGAGCAGCGCTCCGAACGACGATTCGGCGATGGCGTCATTGGCGGCTGGCAGCGTCGGCGGGTTGACAGCGCGTCGCGCAGGTTCGACAGCGACAGCGAAGGCGACATCGCCCAGCGGATCGTAGTCGTGCGGAATGCCGCCCGCCGGCGCATGCGCCGTCGCGCCCGCAGGCGGCACGTAGGCGAACTGCTCGGGCGGCACGTGATCGCTGCCGGAGCCGGCGAACACCGCGTGGCCGTCGAGCCGCGCCGGTGCTTCATACGCGTCGCCGAGCGGATCGAAGCGCGGCCCCGGCAGCGGGGCATCCGCGAGCACCGCCGCGCGAGCGAGCGCATCGTGCGCGCAGGCCTCTGTTACGGCGCACTCGCGCGGACTCGCGACGTCGAGCGGATCGAAACCGCGGCGATCGTGCACGCCGGGCGGCGCGTCGAAGGCTGCGGCGCTCGCGCGCGCCATCGTCCGCACGCCGAGCCGGTAGCCGCCGATTTCCAGTTGGTCGCCGTCGGCCAGCCACGCGGGCTGACCGCTCGCGAGCGGCCGTCCGTTGTGCCGGCTCGGATTGCTGCCGAGGTCGGCGAGCCGCCAGCCGTCCTCGCTCCAGTCGATGCGCGCATGCACGCGCGACACGGTCTTCGCCGCATCCGGCAGCATCATCGTGTTGTCGGCGCCGCGCCCGATGGTCCCGCCCGCCGCGCCGAAGCGGCAGGCGAGCGGCGCATCGGGCGCGCTGCCCTGATACGTGTCGACCGTGAGCGTCAGATACATGATGTCTCCTCCGTGCGCGTTCATTTCGAGCCGTCGTCGGCCTGGCGGGGCGCGGCGGGCGCATCGGGCGACGCGCTCGCCGCGCCCGCGCCGCCGCCCCCGCCGCCGCAGTTGATCTCCACGACCACGCCGTCGATCGTCACCGGTCCGGCCGCGCTGATCGCGATGCCGGACGGCCCGAGCACGATGGTGTTGCCGCCCGCCTTGAGCGTGAGCGTCGCGCCGGCCTCGATGGTGACGTTCGTCCCGCCCTTCACATCGACGTTAACACCCGCCCCCACCAAAATATTCGCCCCGCTTTTGTGTTGCGTATCGCCGCCGACATCGAGCGAGTATTGGCCGCCGATCCGCACGCGCTGGCTGCCCTGCACGGCGTCGCTGCGATTGCCGCCGCAGCGCGCGACGTCGTCCTGCTCGACGATTACATGGCGCTCGTTGCCGATGCGCGTCAGCGCGTCGTGCTTCACCCAGGTCTCAAGATCGCGCTCCGCGTGAAAGAACAGTTGTTCGGCGCCCTTGGTATCGTCGAAGCGCATTTCGTTGAAGCCGTTGCCGCCTTTGGTCGAATTACTCTTGAGCGTGGTGCGCGCCATCTTCGCGGGGAGTTCGCAGGGCGTCGTCTGCGCGGCGTTGTAGACGCTGCCGATCACGAGCGGCTGATCCGGGTCGCCCTCGATGAAATGCACCAGCACTTCCTGCCCGATGCGCGGCAGAAAGAACGCGCCATAGCCCTTGCCGGCCCACGGCTGCGCGACGCGCACCCAGCAGCGCTGCAGCGACTCGCGCGACTCCGCGGGCCCGAGCTGCTCCCAATGGAACTGGACCTTGATGCGGCCGTATTTGTCGGTATGAATCTCTTCGCCCTTCGGCCCGACGACGACCGCCGTCTGCGGCCCCGCGACGCGCGCGCGCGGCGTGCTGCGTGCCGCGCGAAAACCGGCGTCGCGTGGCAGCGCGCTGAACGCGCAATCGAAGACGGGCGGCCTGGCGTGCGCATCGAGTGTCGAGAGATAGTCATCCGAATTGACTTCGTACTCGGCCGAAACGATCAGATGTTCGCGGTTCTGCGACGCGAGCGGATGCCCGGTCAGCCGCACGAGACCGCCGGGCCAGACGGCGCGCGCAGTGGTGCGTGCGCTCACGAATACGTTGGACGCCTGATGCGCCTCGACATGCGCGCGCGCGAGACGCTCGGCGTCCGCGTGCTGCGTGTAACCCGGCGCGTGCTCCTGCATCGCGTAGACGGCCGGGTCGAACGGCGTGCTGCGCAGCCCGCGCGCGACCAGACCTTGCTGTGCCGACTGCAACGGCTTTTCGAAGTCGTAGTCGTTGATCTCGACGACGCCTGTCGCCACTTCGCCGCCCGCGGACCACGCGTAGATCCACTCGTGCTCGTGCGGCGTGGCCGGCTGCGGACGAAACGGCAGCTCGGCGCAATGCGGCGTCGCGCCGTGCACCTGCGACGAATCGGTGAGAATCAGCTTATGCTTGCCGCCCCGATGCTCGATGAAGTAGTAAATGCCTTCGCGCTCGGCAAGCCGGCTCACGAAATCGAAATCCGTCTCGCGATACTGCGCGCAGTGTTCGAGGCTCGGATAACTCGCCGAGCATTTGTTCTCGAAGTCGATGTGATAGTCCGCAAGCACCTTGCCGATGATCGCGGGCACGGTCATCCGGTGAAAGAAGCGGCAATGCGACGCGCGCGTCAGCAGCCACAGGCGCGGGCGCACCGTCGCGCGATACATCGCCGGGAGATTGGGCTGCGTGCTCGCGGGCCGCGCCAGCTCGAACGCCGTGACGATGCCGTTGTACTCGCGCGTGCCGCTGCCCGGTATTTCCAGCGACAGCGAGAAATCGCTGCCGAGCATCTTCGCGATGTCGAGATTCGAGCGGTCGGCGAGCAGTTCGAGATCCCATTGCGCGAGCCGCCCGAGCGCTTCGTGTCCGCGCATGCGATACAGCACGAGCGCGTTCTTGCCGAGCGCGCAGGTCACCTGCGCGATTCGATTGTCATCGGTGAGCATCATTGCGGGCCTCTTCATCAGCGAATGTCAGGGAATCTGCGTCTGGCGCGTCGCCGGATCGACGACCGTCACCACGCCGCCCCAGTTGCACAGGCACGTGGACACGTTGTCGAGCGACGGCTGCTTGCCGAGCAGCACCGTGACCGCGCCAGGCGTCCACGGCGTCATCGTTGCAGGCACGCAGGGCATCGGCGTCGGCGTGCCGAGCGCGGCGGCGGTGGCCGCGGCGACCTCCGGATTCGCCTGCGACGTGCACATGCCGAACGGCATGATGTTCACGAGCGGCTCGTGATCCATGATGTTCGCGGCGAGCGGCCCTTCGCAGCGCACGCGGTTCACCGGCAGCACGACGAGCGTCGACGGCGTTATGCCGAACGAGCATTGCAACGTCGCGCCCATGCTGACTTGTTGCGGCATGGCTCACTCCTCAATCGAAGGCATAGGTGAAGTCGCCGTCGCACACGCCGACTTCGACTTTCCCGACACGGCGGCCATCGACGAGACGGCCGAGGAATTCCGCACTGACGCGCGGCAGCAAGGTGTTGGTGAGGATCGCGTCGATCATGCGGCCGCCGCTCGCGAGCTCCGTGCAGCGTTGCGCGATCTGGCCGACCACGGCATCGTCGAAGGCGAAGCTCACGCGATGCTGCTCCGCGATACGTCGTCCGATGCGTGCGAGTTGCAGACGGATCACCGCATCGAGCATCGCGTCGTCGAGCGGGTAGTACGGGATCACCGCGACGCGCCCGAGCAGCGCGGGCGGAAAGGCGTCGAGCAACGGCGTGCGGAGCGCACGCGCAATCTCCTCGGGCGAAGGCACTTGGCGCCCGCCGCACAGTTGCGTGATCAACTCGGTGCCGACATTGGTCGTGAGCAGGATCAGCGTGTTGGAGAAGTCGATCTCGCGGCCTTCGCCGTCTTCCATGCGGCCCTTGTCGAAGACCTGAAAGAAGAGCTTGTGCACGTCCGGATGCGCCTTCTCGAATTCGTCGAGCAGCACGACGCTGTACGGACGACGCCGCACCGCCTCGGTGAGCACGCCGCCTTCGCCGTAGCCGACGTATCCCGGCGGCGCGCCCTTCAATAGCGACACCGTGTGCGCCTCCTGATACTCGCTCATGTTCACGGTGATGACGTTGTCCTCGCCGCCATAGAGCGCCTCGGCGAGCGCGAGCGCGGTTTCGGTCTTGCCGACGCCCGACGTGCCCGCCAGCATGAACACGCCGACCGGCTTGCAGGGATCGTCGAGACCGGCGCGCGCGGTCTGCACGCGGCGCGCGATCATCTGCATCGCATGATCCTGCCCGACGATGCGGCGGTTCAGCGTCGCGGCCAGATCGAGCACGCTCGCGGCTTCGTCGCGCACCATGCGGCCGACAGGGATGCCCGTCCAGTCCTGCACCACCGATGCGACCGCATGCGCATCCACGCCCGGCAGGATGAGCGGCGCCTCGCCCTGACGTTGCGCGAGTTCATCGGTCAGCGCTTTCAGATCGTAAAGCGCCACGGCCTCGCCGCCCTCCTCGATGGCCCGCCGCGCCGCGACAATGCGTGCGACGAGCCCGCGCTCCGCGTCCCAGCGCGCGGTCAGCTCGGCGAGGCGCGCGCGCTCGGCGTCGAGCCGGGCGGCGACATCGGCGGCGCGTTCCTGCGTATCGATGCCGAGCGCGGCTTCGCGCGCCACGATCTCGCTTTCGGTCTGCCACGTCTCGATGCGCCGCTTCGCATCGTCGATGGCCGGCGGCAGCGCCTGCTGGCTCACCGCGACGCGCGCACAGGCGGTGTCGAGCAGGCTCACGGCCTTGTCGGGCAACTGGCGCGCGGGAATGAAGCGATGCGAGAGCTTCACGGCGGCCTCCAGCGCCTCGTCGAGCACCTGCACGCCGTGATGCCGCTCCATCTTGCGCACGAGGCCGCGCATCATCGCGATGGCGTTTTCCTCGGACGGCTCCGGCACCTTCACCACCTGGAAGCGCCGCGTGAGCGCCGGATCTTTCTCGATGTGCTTCTTGTATTCGCTCCACGTCGTCGCCGCGATGGTGCGCAGCGTGCCGCGCGCGAGCGCGGGCTTGAGCAGATTGGCGGCGTCGCCGGTGCCGGCCGCGCCGCCCGCGCCGCCCGCGCCGACGAGCGTATGCGCCTCGTCGATGAAAAGAATCACCGGCCTGTCCGACGCCTGCACCGCTTCGATCACCTGCCTGAGCCGGTTTTCGAACTCGCCTTTCACGCTCGCGCCCGCCTGAAGCAAGCCGACATCGAGCGTGCGCACGACGGCGTCGCGCAACGCGGGGGGCACCTCGCCCGCGACGACGCGCTGTGCGAAGCCTTCCACCACCGCCGTCTTGCCGACGCCCGCCTCGCCCGTGAGGATCGGATTGTTCTGCCTGCGCCGCATCAGAATGTCGATGACCTGGCGGATCTCCATGTCGCGACCGACGATCGCGTCGAGCTTGCCCTCGCGCGCCTCGGCGGTGAGATCGACCGTGTAGCGGGCGAGCGCGTCGTTCTCCGCGAGCGGCGCGGCGGCTTCGACGGCAACCGCGGCATGCGCTTCCGGCGAGCCGTCGAGCAGCGCGTCGAAGCGCGCGGACAGCGCATCGAAGCTGATCTTCTCGAACTGGCGCGAGAGCGCGTAAAGCGCATTGCGCAGGTTCGGCGTGCGCAACATGCCGATCACGAGATGCCCCGTGCGCACCTTCGCGGCGTTGAACATCAGCGAGCCGAAGACCCAGCCGCGCTCGACGGCTTCGTCGACTTGCGCGGAGATATCGGACACCGCGCCCGCGCCGCGCGGCAGGCGATCGAGCGCGGCGGTCAGATCGCGTTCGAGCGCGGCCTCGTCCAGCTCGAAATGACGCACGAGGCGGCGCAGGTCCGAATCCGCCGCGAGCAGGATCTGATGCACCCAGTGCGCCAGTTCGACATACGGATTGCCGCGCAGCTTGCAAAACGCCGCGCCGTTTTCGATCGCGCGATAGGCAAGCGGATCGAGCTTGCCGAACAACGCCATGCGGCTGATTTCAGTCATGAGAAGTCTCCTTGCTTGTGGCTTGCGTGTGGCTCGCTCCCGCCCGCCCGGCGATCACGACCCGATGGTTGTCATGGACCGGCGCACCGCTCGTGAGCCAGGTGTTCCAGCCGAGCCGTGCGCCGCCGATTGCCTTGCCTTGCAGACGCAGCGGCGGCACTTCTTCGCGCTTCAGATGCAGCGCGACATCCCAGTCGAGCGGATCGCGCACGTAGTTGCGGACCCAGTCAGCGAGCTTCGCGAGGCTCGTCCCATCGGGCAGGAAGCGCACGAAATCCGTGTAGCGCAGCGGTCCGATCACGATGCGGAACTTGTGCTGGCAGTCCCACACCCGCGTGCCGACGACCGTCGATACCCCGAGCCGCGCACCGCCCAGACGCGTGCAGGCGTCGTCCGGCAGCGCGATCCAGTGACCGCTCCACGGTTCGATCGACACGTTCACGCCGAAGAAGCGCGCGAGGATCAGCCGCAGCCCGTCGGCATGGCGCGTCGGCGCGGCGAGCAGGCCCGCGAAGTGGCGCTTGGCGGAATCGGGCACGGCATCGCGGCCGGCGAGCGCGGGCGCGCCCAAACCGAAGAGACTGCCGACGTAATCCGCGAAGCGATCGTCATGCGGACGGTCGGCGCTCACGACCGGCTGGGCATCGGCCCATGCGCGATAGAAGAGCGACAGCATCCGGTGATGGAACACGTCGAGAAAGCGCGCGAGCGTCGGATCGTTTGCGTTACGCGCGCGCTCGCGCACATAGGCGGTCAGATGCGTCGGCAGCGGGCCGTTCGGTCCGAGCAGGCCGAGAAAATTCACCGCGAGCCGGCCGGGCTGTCCGGCCTCGCCCGGAACGAAGTCGCCGAGCGTCGTCGGATGGAAGATCAGCTCCGGGTCTTGCGAGAGGCGCACGGCGTCGTCGCGCGCGGAAAGCGACCGGCCGACGCGCGGACGATCCACATGCGCCTGCTCGATCAGCCGCAGCGCCTGGAAGAAGTCGAAGCGGCGGGCGTCGCGCGCAAGCACGCCATCGATGGTCAGAGCGTCGCGCATCGTCCGGTCCTCGCGGGCCACTGCATGATCGGGCCACGCGCGAGCGATGCGACATGGGTCTCGGTGAACGAATTGATCGACACGTACTGCGCAAAGAACTGCGCCAGCACCGCGCCGAGCAGGAACGCGCTCGCGCCCTCGAACGCGGCGTCGTCGAAGCGCAGCGTGATCGCGAGGCCGCGCCCGTAGACGATCGGCCCGGGCGTTGGCAGGCGCCGCACGACCGGTTCGCACGACACCGAACGCAGCCCTTCGACTTGCCGGTGCGCGGCGGCGTCATCGGCCGGGCAGTACAGCGCGAGCAGCTCGCGCAGCGCGCGGGCGCCTTCCTGGGCGTTCGTATCGACGAGCGACGCGTAGTTAAGCGAAAGATGATCGAGCAGCCGCCATGCGGCCGGCCCTTCGGCAAACGAAGGCAGCGGCCGGCTCGGGCCGGCGACGCAGCGCACGGCGGTGACGGGCGCTTCGGCATCGAGCGTGAAGTCGGTCGAGCCCGCGCCGACGGGCATCGACAGCGGCAGATCGCGGTTCGTGCACCACGCGCTGATGCCGAGCTGCCGCACTTCGCCGTCCTCGGACGCGTTCGCATCGACCAGCGCGATGAAGGCTTCGCTGCCGAGGTAGCTGCTGCGCGCGCCGTTCTGCTGCTGCCGCACCGACGCGCGCCGCGCCTCGCGGCGCAACTGATAGAACGCGCCGCCCTCGCCCGGCATGTCGAGATCCTTCGCGCAATGGAACGGGCGATACTGCTTCACCGCGCTCGCGCCCGCGCCGTAGCCGGTGACTTCGTCGATCTGATGGATTTCGTAGTCCATCGGGCGCGTGCGATCCACGACGACGTGATACTCGAATTCCGTGTCCGACAGCGCGACGCGGTCGGTGCGGCGGCGAAAGAGGTTGATGGCGGGCGTGCAGTCGAGCGCGAAGTTCGATGCATCGACGCCGCGTTCGAGCGACGCATCCGCCTGATCGAGCAGGATCACGATCTCCGCTTCCTGGCCGCGGCAATGACGCAGCGCGCCGCGCAACCCGTGCAACTCGACGAACATGAAACGCGGTGCGAAGGCGAAATACTCCTGCAGCAGCCGGTAGCCATCGAACGATTGCTGGCCGACCGGCAGAAGCGCCTCGTCTTCGGCGAAACCGAGCGGCCGCAAGGCGGTCTTCGGCAGCACCGCGAGCGTGGCCGCGGCGCTCGCGCCGTTGCCCGGCTGCATCACCGCGACGCCGACGCAATGCGCGAGCAGACGCTCGTGCAGGCGGGCCGGCAGGCCGTCGGGGCCGCGCAGATAGAGCGCGAGACGATCGAGCGAGAGGCGGTCGAAGCCGAGCGAGCCGGTTGCGCGAAGGCGCAGGCGCAATCCCGCCTTGACGTTCGCGGGCAACGACGGCGACGACGCGTCGAGCGAGCCCGCGAGCGTAGAAAACTTCGCCTGCGCGATCTCGACTGGCCACAGCGTCAGCGCATGCGCGGTGCGGAATTCGCAGCGCGTCGATGCGGACTTGTCGAGCATGCCGCGCAGCGCCGTATGACGGGGCACGACGATGCCATCGGCGCTGGCCGCGAGTTGCGGGTTCGCGTGATCCGCGTGAAGCTGAACGACCGTCATCGACGGCGTCGGCGCCAGATAGTGCGGATACGCCAGTTCCAGCAGATGCTGCGTGAAGCGCGGAAACTCGGCATCGAGCTTCATCTGCACGCGCGCGGCGAGGAAGCTGAAGCCTTCCAGCAAGCGCTCGACATACGGGTCCGCACATTCGACGCCGTCCAGCGCGAGCCGCCCGGCGATCTTCGGGAACGCGGCGGCGAACTCACCGCCCATCTCCCGCACGTGCTGGAGCTCCTGACTGTAGTACCTGAGGAACGCGGGGTTCATGCCTGCTCCCCCGCCGATGATCCGGCGCGCGTCGTCGATGCATCGGCGACGCGCACCTCGCCCGCTTCGAGATCGAGCTCCGTGCGCAGAAAAAGCCGCTCGGGATATGGCTGCGACCACATGTCCGCCTCGATCTCGAAGCGGATCACATGGCTGGTCTTCGCGCCGCCCTTGCCGTCTTCGATCGCCGTGACGCGCACCGATTCGCGCGCGAGCCGCGGCTCGAAAGCCCACAGCGCGTCGCGGATCAGGCGCTCGAGCGTGCCCGCCGTGAGCGCGGCGACGTCGCGTCCCGCGAGATCGGGCAGACCGTAGTTCAGCACCGATGTCGCGACATGCGGCAGGTTCGTCGCATCACCCGCGCTTCCCACCTCCCCGAGACCGCTCGCGTTCAGCAGCCAGCCGATGTCGCGCTGCACGCTGTCACGCAATGCGCGCGACGAGATCACGCGCCGCTCGCGGGATTCATGACGCGCGTGCGGCTCGAAATCGGTCAGGCGGTCCAGCAGCGAGGGCTGCAGGCGGTCCCGGGCGGAAGGTTCGGACATGGGCGGCTCCTTTCAGGCGTAATGGTCGGACAGGACGAACACGACGGACACGACGATGCTCAGGCGGCCTTCGCCGTCGGCAGCTTCGACACGAGCCGCAGCGACACCGTCAGACCTTCGAGCTGGTAATGCGGGCGCAGGAAGAACTTCGACGTGTAGTAGCCCGGATTGCCCGCGACTTCCTCCACGATCACCTGCGCGTCGGCGAGCGGCTTGCGCGCCTTGGTGTCGTCGGAAGAGTGGGCGGGATCGCCATCGACGTACTGGAGAATCCAGTTCTGCAGCCAGCGCTCCATGTCGTCGCGCTCCCTGAACGAGCCGAGCTTGTCGCGCACGATGCACTTCAGGTAGTGCGCGAAGCGGCAGCACGCGAACAGATACGGCAGGCGCGCCGCGAGGTTCGCGTTGGCGGTGGCGTCGGGATCTTCGTATTCGGCCGGCTTGTGCAGCGATTGCGCGCCGATGAATGCCGCGAAGTCCGAGTTCTTCTTGTGCACGAGCGGCATGAAGCCGTTCCTGGCGAGCTCGGCCTCGCGCCGGTCGCTGATGGCGATCTCGGTCGGGCATTTCATGTCGATGCCGCCGTCGTCCGTCGGGAACGCGTGCACCGGCAAACCCTCGACCGCGCCGCCCGACTCGACGCCGCGAATGCGCGAGCACCAGCCGGACATCTTGAACGAACGCGTGATGTTCGCGGCCATCGCATACGATGCGTTCGCCCACGCGTACTTGCTGCTGTTCGCGCCGGCGGTGTCTTCCTCGAAATCGAACGCCTCGACCGGATCGGTCTTCGCGCCGTAGGGCGCACGCGCGAGAAAGCGCGGCATCGCGAGACCGATATAGCGCGAGTCCTCCGAATCGCGCAGCGAGCGCCACGCGGCGTGCTCGGGCGTCTGGAAGATCTTGGTCAGATCGCGCGGATTGGCGAGCTCCTGCCAGGATTCCATCAGCAGCGCGGCCGGGTCCGCGCCCGCGATGAACGGCGCGTGCGCCGCCGCCGCGATCTTCGCGATCTGCGTGAGGAGATCGACATCGGGGCCGCTGTGATCGAAGTAATAATCCGCGACCAGCGCGCCGTACGGCTCGCCGCCGAACTGGCCATACTCTTCCTCGTAGAGCTTCTTGAAGAGCGGGCTCTGGTCCCACGCGACGCCGCGATACTTCTTCAGCGTCTTGTGCAGCTCCGTCTTCGAGATGTTGAGCACGCGGATCTTCAGCGACTCATCGGTTTCAGTGTTGTTGACGAGATAGTGCAGGCCGCGCCATGCGCTCTCGACCTTCTGGAACGGCTCGCTGTGCAGGATCAGGTTGATCTGCCCGGTGAGCGCCTGATCGATCTGCGCAATCAGCGCCTCGATGGTCGCGAGGACATCGCCGGAAATCACGCCGGTGTCGCGCAATGCCTGCTCGGCGAGCGTGCGCACTGCGTTCTCGACGGCATCGCGGGCGCGATCGGACTTCGGCTTGAATTCCTTTTGCAGCAGCGCGGAGAAGCCGTCGAGTTCGGGCGCCGCTTCCATCACGGCCGCATGCGTGTGTTGCTGGAGGCTGAGATCGTTCATCGTGTCATGCTCCGGTGGTGGGTTTGGTTTCGTCGCCATTCGGGCGAGGCTGCGCGGCGAGCGCCTTCATCAGCGCGGGTTCTTCCAGCAGGCGGGCGATCAGTGTTTCGGCACCGGTCTTGCCGTCCATGTAGGTCAGGAGGTTCGCCAGTTGCGTACGCGCTTCCAGCAGTTGCCGCAGCGGCTCGACCTTGCGGGCGATCGCGGCGGGCGTGAAGTCGTCCATGCTCTCGAAGGTCAGATCGACCGCGACGTTGCCGTCGCCCGTCAGCGTGTTCGGCACCTGCACGGCGACGCGCGGCTTCATCGACTTGAGACGTTCGTCGAAGTTGTCCACGTCGACCTCGAGAAACTTGCGTTCGGCGGCGGGCGCGAGCGGCTCGGCGGGCTGCCCCGACAAGTCCGCGAGCACGCCCATCACGAAGGGCAGGTTGACCTTCTTCTCCGAGCCGTAGACTTCGACGTCGTATTCGATCTGCACGCGCGGCGCACGATTGCGCGCGATGAATTTCTGACTGCTTTCCTTGGCCATGATGTGCACTCCTTTGCTTTTGAATGAGCCGGGTCAGACGACTCCGCCCAGATGCCTGAATTGATGCGCGCCGTCCGGCGCGACGTCCTCGATGATTTCGATGAAACTCTTGCCGACCAGCCTGCGCGCGCGTTGCAGCAGCACCGGCAACGGGCTCGACGGCTCGCATTCGGCGTAGTACGCGCAGATCGCGTCGAGCGCGTCGCTCACGTCGCGCGCGCTCGCGATGCGCCGGGGCGTGGCGGGTCCCGTCGCGGCAGCGGCATGCGCCGCCGTACCGGAACCCGCGCCCTCTTCACTGCTGCTGGTCTCCATCGCGCTGCCCCTTCCCCCCGTGTGCGCCGCAACGAACTCCGCGATGCGTTGAAGCGGCCGTGCGAGCGGCCCGAAGTCGAGCGCGCGCGACGGCCCCACGCGCCCTGTCAACGCACGCTCGATGTTCGCGAGCGAAGCCCGCGCCGCCGAAAGCGCCTCGCACATCGCCCGCCCTTCGTCGATGCCGGCTTGCGCGAACGCCGCATCGATGGCCGCGAGCGTCGGCATCTCGTCGCCTTCGTACAGCGGTGCTTCACCTGCCAGCACTTCGAGATCGCGCAGCGCGAAACCGCGCTGGCCACGTGGCGCAACAAAAGGCACGTCGCGCAGCTCGCCCACGATCCCCGCACCATCGACGAGCGCCGACAGCGCGTTGACCCGCGCGGTCGGATCGTCGCCGTCGCTGGCGTCGAGTTGCGGATGCACGCCGCTCCAGTGCTGATCGAGCAGCCCTTCGATCAGCGCGAGGCCGCACGCGAGGCCGGCGAAGCCCTCCCGCACCATGCCCGAGCGCGTGTAATGCACCGCCACCCGCAGATCGCGCGTCCGGTCGAGCAGGGTGATCGACAGCGAGCGGGCGAGCGTCCAGTCGGGCGGCGTCGCGGCAATCACGGTGCCGCCATACTGGGCGTCGGGCTTGCCGGCGATCGCCTCTTCCAGCGCCCGGAACTCGGGGCTGTACTCTTCGTCCTCGCCGCACGGCGCATCCGGTGCGAGGGCGGTAAGCCAGGCTGCGATATCAGCGAAATTCATGGCGGTATCCGCGACGAGCATTGAACGGAAGGTGGCCTACTAGGGCCTCGGCGAAGACGACGAGCGCGAACTGGAGCTCGAACTCGAACTGGGGCTCGCGCCCGGGCCGGAGTCGCAATTCGCCGTGTTCTTCGGGATGTTCCATTTGCCGGTCACGACGCCGCCTTTCTTCGCGCCGTTGTTGTCCTGCGGCTGATACTCGACGCAGAATTGCGCGAAGTTCAGCGTGACGTTCTCGGCGATCTGATCTCCGCCGCCGGAGCCGACCGAGTGTCGGCTGATGAGCACTTCCTTGAGCGTGATCTTCAGATACTCGACCGGGTCGTTGCCGCCCGCCTTGCGCAGCGTGAGCACGGCCTCGGGCATGTGCACGCCCTGACAGCACGACTGCACGATCGTGGGCGAACTCTTGTCGACGTACTTGCTGATGGACAGATCCTGCACCGATGCGGTCCCGGTGCCGCCGCCCGTGCCGCTGTGCGTCGTGCCCGTCTGCGAGCATCCCCACGACCAGCTCAGTATCTCGATCTCGTCGGTGTGACCTACCGCCTGAGATTCACCCTTGATATCGCCCAGCTTGAGAAACATATCTACGGCCATGTCAGTCTCCGAAAAATGCGCGCCTTGCGGCACAGGTCGATGCGCGTCGCGTTGAAACGCGAAGCGTGGTTTGCGAGCTTTCTGCTGATTACCCGCGTTACTTTGGATTACGAATTATTTACGATGCTTCGATGCGTTTTTTGCCGGCACGCATCAGCCTGAGTTCATTCGCCGAGCGCCTGCCGGATCGCCGCTTCGACGGCGGCCATGTCTTTGCGTTCGCAGAGCCCGGCCCAGTTCACGAGCGTGTCGCGATTCACCGTCGGCGTTTCGCAAAGCTGCGCAAATCGTTCGAGTGTGGCGGCCGAACCGACTATGCTATGAAAACGTTCGCGTCCGATGCACGCGTCCAGCATGACCGCCATGCCTGCCTGCCGGGCCCGGTCGAGGAGGGACTCCATGATCTGTCTCCTATTCAGTGGTTCGAGTGCGCTTCGATGCGCGATCCGTGACCCGAAAACAGCCGCCCTCGCCGGCTTATTCCGCAAAAAAACTCGAAAAATTCGTGGAATAGATTCCCCTCTGGAGTGTTGTCAATCATGAGCGCGCCCATTTCAGGAGCTGCCCCGATGAACGACGACGACCTGCCGACCGTCCTGCCGACGTTGTTGCCGCGGCTCTGGCGCTTCGCGCTGAGGCTGACGCAGAACCCGCACGACGCCGAGGATCTGGTGCAGCGGGCCTGTGTGCGGGCGCTGGAACGGCGCAGCCAGCTTCAGCCGGGCACGTCGGCGCTCAGCTGGCTTTTTTCGATCGTGCATTCGACGTGGATGAACGAATTGCGCGCCCGATCGATTCGCAACCGCGGGAGCATGGACTGGCAGGACGAGGAAATCGAACAGTTCGCCGATCCTTCGGCGCGCAATCCGGAGCTGGATTTGCTGCATCGCCAGGTGATCGACGCCGTCGAGGCGTTGCCCGAAGCGCAGCGCGTCGTGATGGTGCTGGTGGCGATCGAAGGCCTGAGCTATCGCGAGGCGGCCGAAGTGCTCGACGTGCCCATCGGCACGATCATGAGCCGGCTGTCGCGCGCGCGGCTGACGATCGGACAGAAATTCAGCGTGCAGGCGCCAGCGTCGGCTAGAAAAGGAGAATCCTTATGATGAATGTCGATGATTCGCTGCTGATGGCCTATGTGGACGGCGAGCTGTCGCCGGAGCAGCGCGGAGAAGTCGAAGCAGCGATCGCGCACTCGGACGAACTGGCGGCGCGGGCCGCGGCATTGCAGGCGTCGGTGCTGCCGTATCGTGCCGCGTATGACCGGCAGACGGTGCCGCCCGTGCCGGAGAGCCTGACGCGCCGTATCGAAGAGCTCGTCAGCGTCAGCGCGCCGCAGGAGCGTAGCGCGCCGCGCGGCAGCAGCCGGCGCTTTTCGATGCAATGGGCGGCCGCGGCCTTCGTCGCGGGCGCGATCTGCTCGGGCGTGCTCACGGGTTATTTCAGCGGCGTGAATCCATTGAAGCCGGGTGTCGATCCGTGGGTGCAGAGCGTGGCCGACTATCAGGTGCTCTACGGACGCGACACGGTCGCCAATCTCCGGGAAGACAAGGCCACCACCGAACAGGTGATGGCCGATATCCATCAGCGCGATGGCATGCCAGTCGATGTGCCCGATCTGCGCCAGGCGGGCCTGAAGTTCAAGCGCGTGCAGCGCCTGAATTATCACGACCGCCCGCTCGTCCAGATGGTGTATCTGCCGGAGCGTGGTGATCCGGTGGCGCTGTGCGTGATCGAGGAAAACGAGGGCGATGCGCCGGTGCGATCGAGTCGGGTCGGCGAGATGAATACGGTCACGTGGCGCACGAATCGGCTCGCCTATGTGCTGCTCGCGAAAACCCCATCGCTCGACTTGCAGGCTATCGGGAACAGCATTGCCGGTGGGAAGACTGCGCCGCTCTATAGCCGCGGCAATGCGGAGGTGGCGCGCGATAGTTAGGCGGATGGGTGCGCCGTGTTGAATGCTTTCAGACGCGGCGCACACCCTTACGCGTGGTGATCCTTTCGCAGAGAAACGGATGCCTGGGCCGACCGGCCCGCCGGCACCGTCACTGAGCGTCTTGTGCAGCGGGAAGCGCTTCCCCGTCGTGCGGCGCCAGTTGCTCCCATGTGCTATGCACATGGCGTCGTAGAAATTCGCCGAGCTTCGCGCCCTCGCGGGCCGACAACAGCCGAACGATGACCTCGTGCTCGTCGATCGCGGTATGCCAGGTCTCCGACGTCACGCTCCCCTGAAATCGATAGCGATAAAGCTGCCGGTTCAGCCGTTCATGAACCTCTCTGAGCGTGGCATTTTTCGCGGCAACGATGATGCTCGTATGGATCGCCTGGTTGAGCCGGAAGTAGTTCATCCGGTCGCGCCGCTCATACGCTGCGTGCATTTCGTAATGAAGCGCGCGGATCTCGGCGATCTCCGCGTCGGTCGCCACCCGGCACGCCGTTTCGCCGCCGAACGCCTCGATCACCCCGAGCACGTCCAGCTTTTCCGCAATCTCCGCCGCGCCGAGCTTCGCCACCACGGCGCCGCGTTTGGGCAGCACGACGATCAGACCGTCGCTGGCCAGCTCTTTGAGCGCTTCCCGTAGCGGTGTGCGCGACACGTCGAGCCGCTCCGCGAGCGTGCGTTCGCGAAGCCGCTCTCCAGGCTTGAGCTCATCCGTTGCGATGAGCGTGCGCAGGCGCTGCGCGATCTGCATCGACAGCAGTTCGTCAGGCGCTTCGCCATTCTCGAATGCGTCCGATTCGTCTTCGAAATCAGTCATTTCCCCGATCCTTCGATGCCGGAAAGCGGTGGGCGCGGATCCGGTATGCCACTTTACCAGTTCGCACGTGATGGCGACAGGCGCGCAAGCCCTTTGCCGGTGGCGGGTGTTATCCCGTACTTGACCGGATGATGACGTGCAACTACATTCTGGTATGCCAGATTTATCGATTGCAAAATTCAGTTGGGAAATCCCGGTCGCCACGAAAGAGGAGCATCGAATCGAGATATTGATGAAACCGACCGAAAATGGCCAGAAGAGTCATATGCAGCAAGGAATTCAGGTGAATCTCAGCGCGCCCTAGCACCACTCGATGGCTCTTTTTGTTTCCCGTCCAGACCAGATCAAATCGGTATACCAGAATGCGTTGGATTGCGGCTCGGCACCGATTCGCAATCTTGCTCCACCAAGGACAGACACATGAACTACGAACATCTTTTCAAAACGCTCGGCAGCCGCTCGATCCGCATCGCGCTCGTCGGCCCTAAGGGCGGCTTCGGGCGCTCGCTGCTCGTACAGTGCCGGGCCGTGCCGAGCATCCAGATCGCGGCGCTCTGCGACCTCGACATCGACGGCACCCTCTCCACGCTCGCCTCGCTCGGCTTCGACGCCGGCGCCGCGACCGTCTGCAACAACGCTGACGACGTCAAAGCGGCGCGCGCCGCGGGCCGCATCGCACTGGTCGGCGACTACCGACTACTCGACGCAGTGGAGCTCGACATCGTCGTGGAGGCGACCGGGCAGCCCGAAGTGAGCGTGCGGATCGCGGAGAACGCGCTGCAGCGCGGCGTGCATGTCGCCATGGCGACCAAGGAGACCGATTCGGTCGTCGGGCCTTATCTGAACCGGCTCGCGATCGAGAACAAGGTCGTCTATACGACGCCCGACGGCGACCAGCCGAGCAACCTGATCGGCCTCGTCACGTGGGCGCGCGTGCTCGGCTTCGAGGTCGTGGCGGCGGGCAAGTCGAGCGAATACGACTACATCTACGATCCGGCGGCGCGCACCATCGACTATCTGGAAGAGCGGCACACCGCCTCGCTCGACGGCTGCTGGACGCTCGGCGACGATATCCCCGCGACGCTCGCCGCGCGCAGTCAGGCACTTTCGATGCTGCCGCAAAGCGCGACCCCCGACTATTGCGAGCTGAACGTCGTCGCGAATTCGACCGGCCTTCTGCCGGCCGCCGACGCGCTCAACTATCCGCTCGCGCGTATCAGCGAACTCGCGGACATCTTCGTGCCCAGGGAAGACGGCGGCATTCTGGATCGCACGGGCGTGGTCGACGTGTTCAACTGCCTGCGCCGTCCGGACGACCTCAGCTTCGGCGGCGGCGTGTTCGTCGTGGTCCGCTGCAAGGACGACGAGACCTGGCAACTGCTCAGGCAGAAGGGGCATCTCGTCGGCAAGAAAGGGCGCTATGCGTGCATCTACCTGCCGTATCACCTGATGGGCCTCGAAACGCCGATGAGCCTGTTCTCCGCCGTGCTGCTCGGCCAGCCGACGGGAAGCGCCGCGCAACTGCCGCATGCGCAGATGGTCGCGCGCGCGGACCGCGACTTCAGGGCGGGCGAAACGCTGGCGATGGGCGGCCATCACCACGCGATCGAAGGCGCGACGCCACTGCTCGTCGATCGCGCGAAGGCCGGTCGCGCCGCGCCGTTCTATCTGGCCGCGAACAAGCGTCTGCTCGCCGACGTGGCGCGCGGCGATCTGATCCCGCTCGCCGCGCTCGATCTCGAAGGCTCGGCGCTGTACGCAGCATGGCAGCGCAATCCGGCGCACTGAGCGCACGCGCTGAAAGCGGCGCGCAAAGCGCCGCGTTCCAATAAGGAGGAGACATGCAAACCGATATTCCCACAGCGGAATCGCCCAGTTCGTTCCGCTCGCTCGTGTCCACCACACGCTGGCGCATGGTGCTGCTGCTATTCGTGCTCTACACGATCAACTGTATCGACCGGATGTCGCTGTCCATCGCGATGCCGACGATCGTTCACGAGTTCCATCTCGCCGCGACGATGCAGGGCTTGATCCTGTCGGCGTTCTTCTGGACCTACAGCACGTTCCAGATTCCCGCCGGCTGGGCCGCCGACCGCTTCGGCGCGCGACGCATGATCGGCATCTCGGCGGTGCTGTGGGGCGGCTTCCAGTGTCTCGCAGCCTTCGCGGTCAACGGCGTGACGCTGCTGCTGTCGCGCATCGGGCTCGGCGTGTTCGAAGCGCCCTACATGCCGGCCGCGACCAAGCTCACGGCGACGTGGCTGCCGCCCGCCGAACGCGCGCGCGGCGTGACGCTGATCGATAGCGGCGCGCCGCTCGGATCGGCGCTCGGCGGCCTCGCGATCAGCGCGCTGATCGCACTCTCGGGCTCGTGGCGCACGGCGTTTCTGATCGTCGGCGCGGTCACGATCGTGTTCGGCCTGATCGTGTACCGGCTGCTACGCGAAACGCCCGAGCAGCATCCCGGCATCGACGACGCCGAGACGACCTATATCCGCGCGCAGAAGCTTGCCGCCGGCGAAGCGCCGCGCGCGAAGAAGGCGCCGCTCTCGCGCCGCACGATTGCGGCGATGGTGGTGGGCCGGATCGGCTGGGCGATGGTGTTCTTCGGCCTCGTCACATGGGGACCGAATTATCTGTCGGTCGGCCGCGGTCTCGACATCCGCAGCATGGGCTTCGCCACCTTCCTGATCTTCCTTGCTGGCGCGATCGGCGAAGTGCTGTCGGGCGTGACCGCCGACTGGCTGCAAAAGCGCTTCTCGCGCAAGGCCGCGTTCAAGATCCTGTTCGGCCTGTCCGGCGGCATGTCGCTCGCCTGCCTGCTCGCGCTGCCGTTCGTGTCGGACATTCGCTATGCGGTCGCCCTGCTGTCGCTCGGCGTGTTCTTCCATCTGTGGGGCGGTCTCTACTGGCTGATCCCCGCGATGCTCGCGCCGCAGGAACAGGTCGGCCTCGTCGGCGGCGTGATGAACTTCGCGGGCACGGGCGGCGCGATCGTCGTGCCGATCGTCGTCGGCGTGCTCGTCGATGCAACCGGTGGTTTCACCGCCGTCATCATGTTCTTCGCAGCCGCGGCGTTCGCCTATCTCGTCGGTTCGCTGATGATCGACTTCGGCCGCAATGCGCCGCGCGGAGACCGCGCATGAAGGCGCTCTACGACGGTCCGGTCATCGACGCCCATCAGCATTTCTGGGATCTCGAAGCGAATCAGTATCCGTGGCTCACGGGCGATACGCTGGTCGCGCACCGCTACGGCGACTATTCCGCGATCAAGCGCACGTATCTGCCGGCGGATTATCTGCGCGATGCCGCCGGTCACGACGTGGTCGGCAGCGTGTATGTCGAGGCGGAATGGAACCCGTCCGACCCGCTCGGCGAGACCCGTTACGTGTCGCAACTGGCGGCGTCGTGCGGACGGCCGAATGCGATCGCCGCGCAAGCGTGGCTCGATCGCGACGATGCAAACGACGTGCTCGCCGCGCAGGCCGGATTCGACCGCGTGCGCAGCGTCCGTCACAAGCCGGGCAACCCGGACGGGAAAGGCCGCACGCTGATGTCCGACGATCGCTGGCTGCGCGGTTACGCAGCGCTCGCGCGACACGGGCTGCATTTCGAACTGCAGGCGCCGTGGACCCAATTGCACGAGGCGGCGTGCGTGGCACGCGACTTTCCGGAAACGCTCCTGATCGTCAATCACGCGGGTGTGCCGGGCGACCGCTCGCCCGACACCTTGCGCGGCTGGCGCAAGGCAATGGAAACGCTCTCGGTGCTGCCGAACGTCGTCGTCAAGGTATCGGGGCTGTGCGAGCGGGGTAAGCCGTGGAGCGTGGAAGCCAATCAGCCCATCGTCGATACGCTTTACGCGCTCTTCGGCGCTGAGCGGCTGATGTTCGGCAGCAACTTTCCCGTCGACGGCATGTTCCTCTCGCTCGATGGCCTGCTGAGCGGTTTCGCACAGCTCGTGCGCGCCTGGCCGCATGCGCAGCAGCGGGCCTTTTTCCATGACACCGCCGAGCGTGTGTATCGCCCGCTCGGACTCGGGGCGCGCTCCTGCACGAGCGGTTCGCTCCCGACCAACGAAAGGGCATCCCGATGATCACCCAATCGCACAACGAACTCGGATTCAAATTGCCGATTCTCGATGCGCATCATCACTTCTGGGACCTGTCCGACGGCACGTTCCCCTGGCTCACCGACGAATACGACGACACGTTCTTCCTCGGCGATTATCGCCGCATGTGCAGCGACTTCCTGCCGGAGCAATACCGTCGCGCGACAGCGGGATTCGATGTGATCGGCACCGTTCACGTCGAAGCGGAACGCTCGCGCAAGGAGCAAGTGCGCGAGACCGAATGGCTCACGAAACTGAATGCGAAGAGCGGGCTGCCGAGCGCGATCGTCGGGCATGTGTTCTTCGTGCAGCCGGATTGCGATGCGATTCTCGCGGGCCACGCGAAGAGCCCGCTCGCGCGAGGCGTGCGCTCGAAGCCGGAAATCTCGGCGGGCCCCGGCGAGTCCGTGCAAGGCCGCCCCGGCACGATGCAGGACGACGCCTGGCTGCGCGGTCTCGCCCTTCTCGACAAATACGGCTTTTCGTGGGATTTGCGCGTGCCTTACTGGCATCTGAAGGAAGCGGCCGAAGTCGCGCGCGCGTTCCCGAACACGCCGATCGTGACGAATCACCTCGGCTTGCCGCTCGACCGCTCCGACGAGGGCATCGCGATCTGGCGCTCCGGCATGGAAGCACTCGCGGCCTGTCCGAACGTGACCCTGAAGGTGTCGGAACTCGGCCTGCCGAACGGCAAATGGGACAGCGCGGGCAATCGACGCGTGATCCGCGAAGCCGTGGATTTGTTCGGCTACGACCGGTCGATGTTCGCGAGCAATCTGCCGGTGGGCAATCTGTCGGCGAGCATGACGGAAATCGTCGCCGATGTGCTCGCGGCCCTTCCCCAGGCGACCGAAACCGATCTGCGCAAGCTCTTCGCCGACACGGCGCGGCGCTTCTACCGCATCGATTGACACTGCATCGAACGTACAAAATTATCAGGAGACAGGCATGCAGACCATCGACGAAAACTCGCTCTTCAGGAAAGTATCCGTGCGGATATTGCCCGTCCTGATGCTCGGATTTTTCTTTTCTTACCTCAACCGTGTGAACGTGGGTTTTGCCAAGCTGCAGATGGCGAGCGACCTGCAGTTCAGCGACGCCGTTTATGGCTTCGGCGCCGGCATTTTCTTTCTCGGCTACTTCCTGCTCGAAGTGCCGAGCAACGTGATCCTGCATAAAGTGGGCGCGCGGCGCTGGATCTCGCGCATCATGGTGACGTGGGGCCTGCTCTCCTGCGCGACGATCTTCATCCGCACGCCCACGCAGTTCTATGTCATGCGCTTTTTGCTCGGGCTCGCCGAAGCGGGCTTCATTCCGGGCGCCATCTACTACATGAGCCAGTGGTATCCCGCCGCGCGACGCGGCCGCGCATGGGGCGTGTTCTACATCGCGCTGGCGTCGTCGGGTGTGATCGGCGGGTTGGTCTCCGGGTCGATCCTGCGCTTCATGTCGGGACTGGGCGGTCTGCGCGGCTGGCAATGGCTGATTCTCGTCGAAGGGATTCCAACCGTGCTGCTCGGCATCTACATCTTCTTCCGCATGAGCGAGGACATTCGTCGCGTCACGTGGCTGTCGGAGCCGGAGAAAGCTCACCTGACGAGTGTGCTCGCCGCCGAGAACCGCGACAAGCTCTCGCACGGCCTTGCCGGACTCCTGACGAATTCGCGGATTTGGGCGCTCGTCGTGATCTACTTCGTCTACAACATGGGGCTCTACGCGATCAGCTTCTGGATGCCGACGCTCGTGCAGAAGATGGGCGTGACGGATGCGTTCACCATCGGCGTGATGACCGCGATTCCGGGTGTATGCGCGATCATCAGCATGCTCGTGTTCGGCTTCAGCGCGGACCGTCACAATGAACGCAAATGGCATCTGATCGTGGCGTTTTCGATGGCGGCGATCGGCTTCCTGCTTTGCGTGCTCTGGCAGAACCAGCCTGTCCTCGGCGTGATCGCATTGTGCATCGCGAACATGGGCGTGCTGTCGATCCCGGCGCTCTTCTGGAGCTTGCCGACCGCGTTCCTCACCGGCGTGACGGCGGCGGCCGGCATTGCAATGATCAACTCGATCGGCAATCTTGCGGGCTTCGTTTCGCCCTATATGATCGGCTATCTGAAAGACCTCACAGGGCGCACCGATACGGCGCTGTTCGTTGTGGCAGGCGGACTCGTGCTCGGCGCGCTGCTTCTCGCAGCCGTACTGCGCGCGCGCCCTCGAAGCAACATCGACGCACAGCCAGTCCGGGCGAACGTGCGTTAGTTGACGCATCCCGGCATTGCCGAGCATTGGGCCAGTCGTAGACGCAAGCGATGAATTTTCGCCTTAGCTTCTGAGAATTCATCGTTTAGCGTTGGCGCATTCGTTGCAGATAATCAACGCTTTAACGAATGACGCCCACGCACCATGCCTTTCGATCGCAATGCACCTCTGCCTTCCGATGCAGTCGTCGGCCCTGCCTGGGGCTCCGGTCCCACGGAAAACTATGCCGCGCTCGCCGCGCGCTTTCGGCCCGTGTTCGCACGCATCCGCGCACAGAGCGTCGCGCGCGAACTCGAACGCCGCCTTCCCGCCGATGAAATCGGCTGGCTGCGCGACGCCGGCTTCACGTCCTTACGCGTGCCGCGCGAGCATGGCGGCAAAGGCATCCGGCTCGTCGAACTGTTCGAACTGCTGATCGAATTATCGGAAGCCGATTCGAATATCACGCAGGCACTGCGCGCGCATTTCGGCTTCACCGAGCACGCGCTGGAAAGCCCCGCCGAACGGCGCGAACGATGGCTCGCGCGGCTCGGCAAAGGCGATATCGTCGGCGCGGCGTGGTCCGAAACCGGTGAAGCGCCGCGAAGCCAGTTCGCGACGCGTCTCACGCGCAACGCGAGCGGCTGGCATCTGAACGGCACGAAGTTCTATACGACCGGGTCGCTCTTCGCCGACTGGATCCACGTCGGCGCGACGGACGCGAACGACGAAGCCGTTTCCGTCACCGTCGATCGTCATGCCGACGGCGTCGAAGTGATCGACGACTGGGACGGCATGGGGCAAAGGCTCACCGCGAGCGGCACGAGCCGCTTCAACGATGTGAAGATCGATGAACGCGAGATCGTCGCGGGCCGCGCGCCGTTCCCCTACTCCGAGGCGTTCTATCAGCTCGTGCATCTGGCGACGCTCGCGGGCATCGGCCGCGCCGTGGCGAGCGATGCCGCCACCGCCATCGCCACGCGCAAGCGCAGCTACAGCCACGCGGTGAGCACGCGTGCCGCCGACGACCCGCAACTGTTGCAGGTGGTCGGCCGCGCCCGCGCGCACGCATGGACCGCAGGCGCGATCGTCGCGCAGGCGGCGCGCGCGCTCGAACGCGCGGTGATGTCGTTCGACACGCCCGACGCGCTCGCCGTCATCGCGGAAACCGAAATCGAAATCTGGCAGGCGCAGACGGTCGCCTCGCAACTCATTCTCGATGCGAGCGCGAACGTGTTCGACGCGCTCGGCGCTTCCGCGACGCTGCGCGCCTCCGGACTCGACCGCTACTGGCGCAACGCGCGCACCATCGCCTCGCATAACCCGCGCATCTACAAGGACCGCATCGTCGGCGATTTCGCCGTGAACGGCACGCTGCCGCCGGGGCAATGGCGCATCGGCGTGGCCTGAAGCGCGCGCCCGCGCGATTTTCCTTTCGTTCGCCACACGCCCCTTTCCATGAGCAAGAAGCAAATCATTCTGAACGCGTTCAACATGAACTGCGTCGGCCATATCAATCATGGCCTCTGGACTCATCCGCGCGATCGTTCGACGGACTATCGAAAGCTCTCGTACTGGACCGATCTCGCGAAGCTGCTGGAGCGCGGCCTGTTCGACGGGCTGTTCATCGCGGATATCGTCGGCGTGTACGACATCTATGGGCGATCGGTCGATGTCACGCTGAAGGAATCGGTGCAGTTGCCCGTCAACGATCCGATGATGCTCGTCTCCGCGATGGCCGCCGCCACGCGGAACCTGGGCTTCGGCATCACGGTGAATCTGACGTACGAGGCGCCCTATCTGCTCGCGCGGCGCTTCTCCACGCTCGATCATCTGACCGAAGGCCGCATCGGCTGGAACATCGTGACGGGCTATCTCGACAGCGCCGCGCGCGCGATGGGCAGCACCGAAATGATCGCGCATGACGAGCGCTACGAGCGCGCCGACGAATATCTCGACGTGCTCTACAAGCTATGGGAAGGAAGCTGGCAGGACGACGCGGTGCTGCGCGACCGCGCAGGACGCGTATTCGCCGATCCATCGAAAGTCCGCAAGCTGCATCATCACGGGCGCTATTACGACGTCGAAGGCTATCACCTGTGCGAGCCTTCGCCGCAGCGCACGCCGGTGCTGTTCCAGGCGGGATCGTCGGGGCGCGGCCAGGCGTTCGCCGTGCGTCACGCCGAATGCGTGTTCGTGTCGAGCCAGAGCAAGGAAGGCACGCGCAAGCTCGTCAATGCGCTGCGCGCGCAAGCCGTCGAAGCCGGGCGCGCGCCGGGCGACCTGAAGATCATCATGGGCATCACCGTCGTGGTCGGCCGCACGCAGCGCGAAGCCGAAGAGAAGTTCGCCGAATACGCACGGTACGCCAGCCCCGAAGCGGGACTGGCGCACTTCGCGGCGGGCAGCGGCATCGACTATTCGACCTACGCGCCCGATGACGAACTCGCGCCGCCCGGCGGCCACAAGGGGTGCGGCATCGAATCGTCGGTGCAGCGCGTGACCGACGGCAAGCGCGGGGTCACCGTGCGCCATCTGCTCGATCAGATGCAACTGGGCGGACGCTACACGACGATCGTCGGCGATGCCGTTCAGGTCGCCGATGCGCTGCAATCCTGGGTCGACGAAGCGGGCATCGACGGCTTCAACCTCACACGCACGGTGACGCCGGAAAGCTACGAGGATTTCATCGATCTGGTCATTCCCGAATTGCAGTCGCGGGGCATCTACAAGACGGCGTATGCAGAAGGCACGCTGCGCGAGAAGCTCTTCGGCGGCGGCGCGCGGCTCGGGGCGCGTCACACCGGCGCCGCATTCCGCGATCTTTCCGGGCAGGCGACATGAGCGCCGCGACGCCCCTGCTCCGGATCGACCAGTTGAGCGTGTCTTTCGGCGGACAGGCTGCGGTTCGTCCCTTCGATCTGACGATCGCGCGCGGCGAGATCGTCGCGCTCGTCGGCGAATCCGGCAGCGGGAAATCCACCATCGCCCTCGCGACGATGGGCCTGCTGCCCGGCCAAGCGCGCGTGCAAGGCGCGATCCGCTTCGAAGACAAATCGCTTCTCGGGCAAAGCGAGCGTGAATGGAGCGCGCTGCGCGGCAACCGCATCAGCATGATCTTTCAGGAGCCGATGACCTCGCTGAACCCGCTTCAGCCCATCGGCAGACAGGTCGCGGAAGCGTTGACGCTGCATCGGCCGATGTCGTCGCACAGCGCGCGCAAGGAAGCGCTCGAACTGCTCGAACTCGTGCGCCTGCCCGAACCGCAACGGCGCTTTACGCACTATCCGCATCAACTGTCGGGCGGGCAGCGGCAACGCGTGATGATCGCCATCGCGGTCGCGTGCCGGCCCGGCCTGCTGATCGCCGACGAACCGACCACCGCGCTCGACGTCACCATCCAGGCGCAGATTCTCGAACTGATCGACCGGCTGCGGCGCGAACTGTCGATGGCCGTGCTGCTCATCACGCACGATCTCGGTGTGGTCGGGCGCTGGGCGGATCGCGTCGTCGTGATGAAGGACGGCGCGAAAGTCGAGGAAGCGTCGAACAGGCAACTCTTCACCAAGCCTTCGCAGCCGTACACGCGCGCGCTGCTCGGCGCCTCGCTGCACTTCGGCGCGGGTCTGCATTACCGCGATGCGCGACTCACGCACGCGCCGCGCGTCGCGCCACGGCCAACTGCCAACGCGCCCGCGCGCGTGCTGCTGGAAGCCCGCGACGTGCGCGTCGATTATCACGGCGTGCGCGCCGTGGACGGCGTCAACTTCGAGATTCGCGCGGGCGAGACCGTGGGACTCGTCGGCGAATCGGGATGCGGCAAGTCATCGCTTTCGCGCGCGCTCACGCGGCTCGTCGAGCCAACGGACGGCCGCATCGTGTTCGATGGCGAGGACGTCACGCGTCTCGGACGGCGCGCGTTGCGTCCGTATCGCCGGCGCGTGCAGATGATTTTTCAGGATCCGTACGGCTCGCTCAATCCGCGTCATACCGTCGAACGCACGCTCGGTCATGCGCTGGCCATTCACGGCGTGTCGAGCCGGCGCGAACGGCACGACAGGATGCGCCGCATCGTCGACGCGGTCGGCCTGCCGGAGTCGTCGCTGCGCCGCTATCCGCACGAGTTTTCGGGCGGGCAGCGGCAACGCATCGGCATCGCGCGCGCGCTGGTGCTGAGGCCGGAGCTCGTCATCTGCGACGAGCCCGTCTCCGCGCTCGATGTCTCCATTCAGGCGCAGATTCTCGATCTCCTCGCCGATCTCAAGCACGAACTCGGCCTCGCGCTGCTTTTCATCTCGCACGATCTTTCGGTGGTCCGCTATATCGCCGATCGCGTGCTGGTGATGCAGGCGGGACGCATCGTCGAAAGCGGGGATCACGCCGCCATCTGGACTTCGCCGCAACACATCTACACGCGCGCGCTGATCGACGCGGTGCCGTCGTCGCACGCGCCATTCTCATCCGACACAAGGAAAACTGATCGTGACTTTCAAGAGCAAGCCGCAGCCGACCTCAACCTCGCCGCTCCTGTTCCGCGATGATCCGCTGGGCGCCGCAGTGGCCGATCTGAAACGGCGCAGACTGCTCAAGGGCGCAGGCGCGCTGCTCGCCGGCGCGGCGACGCCGTTCATGTTCACGGGCAACGCGTGGGCCGCGATCGAAACGACCCCGATCACGCTCAACGGCGCGAAGCGCGGCGGCACGCTCACGGCGGTCATCCATCCGGAACCGCCAACGCTCGCATTCTTCGTCAACTCCGCGACGATGATCGGCGCGGTGGCGAGCAAGGTCTTCGATGGTCTCGTCGAGTACGGCCCGGACCTGAGGCCGCGTCCGCAACTCGCGGAAAGCTGGAACGTTTCGCAGGACGGCCTTGCATGGACCTTCAAGCTGCGCCGCAACGCGTTGTGGCACGACGGCCAGCCCTTCACTTCCGCCGACGTGAAATTCTCCGCCGAGGAAGTGTGGCTGAAGATCAGCCCGGCGTCGCGGCGCGTGCTGCAATACCTGACGAAGATCGACACGCCGGACGCGCACACGGTCGTGCTGCATCTGTCGAAATCGACGCCCGCGACTTTCGGCATTCTCGATTCGCTCGGCACGCCGATCCTGCCGAAGCATCTCTACGAGAACACGGACATCCGCAACAATCCGTACAACAACAAGCCGGTCGGCACGGGTCCGTTCAAGTTCACCGAATGGGCGCGCGGCGACCGCATCGTGCTCGACCGTTTCGAGAAATACTGGGCGCCCGGCCAGCCGTATCTCGACCGCATCACGTGGAAGATCACGCCGGACGTCTCGGGCCGCGCGACCGCGCTCGAAACCGGCGCGGCGCAATACGGCGAGCGCAACCCGGTGACTTTCGCCGATGCGGACCGGCTCGCGAAGCTGCCCGGTCTCGTCGTCTCGCGCGAAGGCTATAACGGCTACGCGGCGTGGCTGTGGCTCGAACCGAATCTGCGCGATCCGATCCTCGGCAAGCTCGAAGTGCGTCAGGCCATCGCGCATGCGATCAACCGCGACGTGCTGGTCAAAACCGTCTGGGGCGGCTATGCGGTGCCCGCGACGGGACCGGAGTCGTCGCTGGTGAAGGCGTTCTATACGCAGGATACGCAGCAATATCCCTACGATCCGAAGCGCGCCGAGGCATTGCTCGACAAGGCCGGCTTCCCGAAGAAGGCGGACGGCTGGCGCTTCAAACTCGATCACGATTTCATCCCCTATGGCGACGACTACCGGCGCACTGGCGAATTCGTGCGTCAGGCGCTGCGCCGCGTGGGCATCGACGTGAATCTGCGCGGGCAGGATCTCCCGACCTGGATCAAGAACGTCTTCACCGACTACAACTTTCAGCTCATCAGCAGCTGGGGCACGGACGGTCTCGATCCACAGATCGGCATCGAGCAGCATTACTGGTCGAAGGCGGCGTCCAACGGCACGCCATGGTTCAACGCTTCGGGCTACGCGAGCCCCGAAATGGACCGCGTGATCGAAGCGGCGCAGACGGAAACCGATCCGGCCAGACGGCGCGACCTCTACGTCCAGTTGCAGAAGATCGCGCAGCGCGACCTCTCGCTCATCAATCTGTTCGAGTTCCGCTGGTTCGGCGTATGGGCGAAGAACCTGCGCAACGTCACCGACACCGCCAGCCACTCGCGCGCGAATTTCGCGCGGGTCTGGTTCGAAGAGGCGTGATCGTCATGCGGCTCACATCGGCGCTCGCGGGGCGCAGGATCGGGCACAGGCTGATTCAGCTCGTGCTCGTGCTGCTCGGCACTACGGTGCTCAATTTCGTGCTGCTCAAGCTGATGCCTGGCGATCTCGTCGATGTCATCGCGAGCGAGAGCGGCAACGTGTCGCCGCAATATGTCGCGCAATTGCGCGCGGCATACGGGCTGGATCAGGGCGTCGCGTGGCAGTTGCTGCACTACGTCGGGCACGCGATCCGCCTCGATCTCGGCTTCTCGTTTCGCTTCGGCGAGCCGGTGGCGGCGCTGATCTTCGCGCGCCTGCCTGCCACGCTCGCGCTGATCGGCACGGCGCTCGCCGTCTCCGTGAGCCTCGGGCTGCTGCTCGGCGTGCTCGCCGCGCGCCGCCCGCACGGCCTCGTCGATACGCTCGTGTCCACGCTCGCGACCATCGGCTATTCCGCGCCGATGTTCTGGACCGCGCTGATGCTGATCGTGGTCTTCGGCGTGCATCTGGAATGGCTGCCGATCGGCGGCGTCGCCGACACCAACGTCGCGCATCGCGGCGTCGCGCTCGTCGTCGATCATCTGCGCCATCTCGTGCTGCCCGCCATGACGCTCGTGCTGTATTACGTCGCCATCTTCGCGCGGCTCGCGCGGGCCTCGATGATCGAGACGCTGCAGGAGGACTTCATCCGCACCGCGCGCGCCAAAGGCGGCCGGCCGTGGTACGTGACGACGCATCATGCGCTGCGCCACGCCGTGCTGCCCGTGCTCACGATGCTCGGCCTCCAGGGCAGCGCGCTGATCGGCGGCTCGGTAATCGTCGAGACGGTGTTCGGCTGGCCGGGGCTCGGGCAACTGTCGTTCGAAGCCATCAAGAGCCGCGACGTCAATCTGCTGGTCGGCGTGCTGCTGCTCTCGGCCTTTCTGGTGGTCCTGCTCAATCTGATCGTCGATCTGCTCTACGGGCTCGTCGATCCACGCACGAGATCGAACCGATGAAACTGCTCCACTTCCTGCGCCAATTCCTGCGCCAGCCGTCCGCGCTCGCCGGCGCGATCCTGCTCGCGCTGGCGCTCGCCGCAGCGCTCTCGGCCAACGGGCTCTTTCCCGGCGATCCGCTCGACATGGTCGCCGCGCCGTATCAATGGCCCGGCGCCGATCACGCGTATCCGCTCGGTACCGACCTGATGGGCCGCGACCTGCTCGCCGGGCTGTTCCACGGCGCGCGCGTCTCGCTGTACGTGGGCGCGACGGTCGCGGTCATCGCGCTCGTGCTGGGCGTGCTGATCGGCGGTATCGCGGGTTACTTCGGCGGCGTGACCGATCAGGCGCTGATGGCGATCACCGAGTTCTTCCAGACCGTGCCGCCGTTTCTGCTCGCCATCATCCTCGTCGCGATTCTCACGCCGTCGCTCGCGACGATCGTGTTCGCGCTCGGCGTGACCGCGTGGCCGGGCATTGCGCGGCTGACGCGCGGCGAGTTCATCGTGCTGCGCGAGCGCGAGTTCGTCCGCGCGAGCGTGGCGCTCGGCGCGAGCGATGCGCATCTGATCTTCATCGAGATCCTGCCGAACGCGCTGACGCCGATCCTCGTTTCCACGGCGCTGCTCGTCGCCAACGCGATGCTCTCCGAAGCGGCGCTGTCGTTTCTCGGGCTCGGCGATCCGAACGTGGTGAGCTGGGGCTCGATGGTCGGCACCGGGCGCGAAGCGCTGCGCACCGCGTGGTACATGATCGCGGTGCCCGGCTCGGCGATCGCGCTGACGGTGCTGGCGCTCAATCTGCTGAGCGATGCCCTGCACGCGGCGTTCAATCCGCGTCTGTCGAGAAACCGCCGCGCCGATGCGGCGTCGCAGCGCGAAGCGCTCGAAGGGCTGCGGCCCTGAGCGCAGCGCAGCGTAGCAGCCGCACGTTTATCGCCCGCGCGCTATGCTGCCCGATACCACTCGATATGAACCGGCACCCTCATCGACAGGAGATACCGAAATGAGCCGCATCCAGGACGCCCCGTGGACCGAGCCGCTGGAAGCGGTGCTGCGCGAATGGGCGCAAACCGCCGCCGCGCGCGACAAGGCCGGCGGCACCGCCTTTCACGAGCGTCGCCTGCTGCGCGAGAGCGGCCTGCTGCGCCTTTCGGTGCCCGTCGAGCATGGCGGCGACGGCGCGCCCTGGTCGACGACGCTCGATATCGTCCGACGCATGGCGCAGGTCGACAGTTCGCTCGCACATCTGTTCGCGTTTCATCACCTGCAACTGGCGACGATCCGCCTCTTCGGCAGCGATACGCAGATTCGGCACTGGCTCGGCGAGACCATCGCGCAGGGCTGGTTCTGGGGCAACGCGCTCAATCCGCTCGACAAGAGCACGCGCGCCTTGCCCGACGGCGCCGGCGGCTATCTCTTCGATGGCCGCAAGAGCTTCTGTTCCGGCGCCCGCGATTCGGACCGGCTGCTCGCTTCCGCGTTCGATGTCGACGGGCGCCTGCTCATCGGCGCGACGCCGACGAATCGCGCGGGCATCACCGTGCTCGACGACTGGGACAACATGGGGCAGCGTCAGACCGACAGCGGCACGGTCGTGTTCGAGCGCGTGCCCATCGCGATGGACGAACTGCTGCTCCAGCCCGGACCGCTTTCCAGCCCGTTCGCCACGCTGCGGCCGCTGCTCGCGCAATCGATCCTGAGCCATATCTATCTCGGCATCGGCGAAGGCGCATTGCAGGCCGCGCGCGACGCGACGCTCGCGCAGACGCGGCCGTGGATCGCTTCGCAAGCCGAGCGTCCCGCCGAAGATCCTTACGTGCTCGCGCACTACGGCGACTTCTGGATTGCGCTCGAAGGCGCGCGCCTTCTCGTCGAACGTGCGATGCAGGCATTCGATCGCGCGTGGCAGCGCGGCCTTGCGCTCACCGAAAGCGAGCGCGGCGAAGTCGCGGTGGCCGTGGCGGCGTCGAAAGTGGCGGCGGCGCGCGCGGGGCTGGAAGTCGCGCATCGCATGTTCGAAGTGACGGGCGCGCGCTCGACCACGGCGGCATTGCGGCTCGACCGCTTCTGGCGCAACGTGCGCGTGCACACGCTGCACGATCCGCTCGATTACAAGGTGCGGGAACTGGGAGACTGGGCGCTCAACGGGCGGATTCCGAAGCCGTCGTTCTATTCGTGAGGGGGCGTTGTGCATTGACGGAGGCGCACGGCTTCAGCTCGCGAAAAGGCGCCTGATCCGCCGTATGCACAAGCATATGAGCCCAACCGCGATAGCGTTATGAACATCGCTACGTTGGACATAACGGGCGGACGCCTTAGCATTTGAAGCTTTCCAAGACCACGATTTCCGCCATGTCCAAAAGAAGAACCTCCACCGATCGTCGCGCTTTCCTGACCTTGTCCGCCCGCGCCGCAGCGGGCGCCGCGGCGTTCGCAGCCGTGCCCGCATCGTTCGCGCAGCAGGTCTCGCAGGGGCAGCCGCGCGTGCTTCGTATTGGCAATCAGAAAGGCTATCTGAACCTCCTCAAGGGACGCGGAACACTGGAGAAGCGGCTTGCCCCGCTCAACGTCTCCGTCACCTGGACGGAGTTCTCCGCCGGACCGGTGCAGCTCGAAGCGCTCAACGTCGGATCGATCGATTTCGGCGATGTCGGCGAAGCGCCGCCGATCTTCGCGCAGGCGGCGGGCGCGCCTCTCACCTACGTCGCGGCGACGCCTTCGCGTCCGCGTTCCGAAGCCGTGATCGTCCCGGCGCAATCGTTGGTCAGGACGGTCGCGGATCTGAAAGGCAAGCGCGTCGCGCTGAACAAAGGCAGCAACGTCCATTACTTTCTCGTGAAGCTGCTGCGTCAGCACGGCTTGCAGTATCGCGATGTCGAGCTCGCGTTCCTCGCGCCCGCCGATGCGCGCGCCGCGTTCGAGCGCGGTTCCATCGATGCATGGGTCATCTGGGACCCGTTCTTCGCGGCGGCGCAGAAGACGCTGAATGCGCGCATCGTCGCGGATGCGAGCGGTGTCGTCGGCAATCGCGCTTACTTCTTTTCCTCGCAGAGTTATGCGGCGAAGAATGCCGATGTGCTTCGCGTCGTCATCGAAGAAATCCGGGCGGTCGATCAATGGGGCAAGCAGAATCCAGATGAACTCGCGACCGAACTCGCGCGGCTATGGGGCTTGCCGAAAGCCGTCGTCGATCTCGCGGTGAGCCGGCAGGTGTTCGGCACCGAAGCCATCACGCGGACGATCATCAGCGAGCAGCAACAGATCGCCGATACCTTCGTCGAGCTCGGCCTCATTCCGAAACATGTCGATGTAGCGAAGGCCGCGCCGCCCGATCTGGCCTGAGCGCCGCACGGCGGCGGCCGGCACATCACGATATGGAATCCTAATCATGTACCTTGGCGAAACCGTGCCGCTCCGCGAGCAACGCGAGGATGCGGCGCGTATCGGTGACGAAGCGCGTTTCGCCGAGGCGCACTGCATCGGACGGTGCGGGCAAATCGCCACCGATCACCAGGACGGGCAGACTTTGATGCGCCTCGCTCAGCGCTTCGATGACCGCACGTCGCGGACGCTCGAACGGCACGCGGCCGATATCGAGGCGGGCCGCACGCGCGGGATCGGTGGCGAGCAGCCCTTCGATGGGCGCGCCGTCGGGACAGATGAACACTTCGCCGGGGTGCTTCGTATCGGTGAAGCCGGGTTCCAGCAGGATCAGCAAATCGCGTTGGCGCCCGCGAGGCGAATGCCCGTGAACACCGACGGCACCGATGCCGGCAAGACGACCTTCACGAACAGTTGCAACGGCCTGAGGCCCATCGAACGCGCGGAGCGGATCAGCAAAGGATCGACATTGCGCACGCCGCACTGGCCCGAAGCACTTCTTTGCACTCCAATAAAAATGGCGCCGCAGGCGTTCAGCCTGCGGCGCCATTCCGTGGCGCTACGACGTGATCGACACGCCGTACTCCGACAACACGCTTACGACTGCACGGTGTCGGCCACTTCCTTGAAGTCCTCGATCTGATCGAAGTTCATGTACTGATAGATCTTGTCGCCGTTGGCATTGATCACGCCGATGTCGGTCATGTACTCGTCCTTGGTCGGGATCTTGCCCAGACGCGAGCAGATCGCCGCCAGTTCCGCCGAGCCGAGGTACACGTTCGTGTTCTTGCCCAGGCGGTTCGGGAAGTTGCGGGTCGAGGTCGACATGACCGTCGCGCCTTCGCGCGCCTGTGCCTGATTGCCCATGCACAGCGAGCAGCCCGGCATTTCCGTACGGGCGCCGGCCGTGCCGAAGACGCCGTAATGGCCTTCCTCGGTCAACTGCTTCTGGTCCATCTTGGTCGGCGGGGCAACCCACAGCTTGACCGGGATGTCGCGCCTGCCTTCCAGCAGCTTCGAAGCGGCGCGGAAATGGCCGATGTTGGTCATGCACGAGCCAATGAACACTTCGTCGATCTTGGCGCCGGCCACGTCCGACAGCGTCTTCACGTCGTCCGGATCGTTCGGGCAGGCCACGATCGGTTCGTGGATGTCGGCCAGATCGATTTCGATGACGGCTGCGTACTCGGCGTCCGCATCCGGCGACAGCAATTGCGGGTCGGCGAGCCACTGCTGCATCGCATCGACGCGGCGCTGCAGGCTGCGCGGGTCTTGGTAACCCTGCGCGATCATCCACTTCAACAGCGTGACGTTGCTGTTGAGGTATTCGATGACCGGCTCCTTGTTCAAGTGCACCGTGCAACCGGCGGCCGAGCGCTCAGCCGAAGCATCCGACAATTCGAACGCTTGCTCGACCTTCAGATCAGGCAGGCCTTCGATTTCGAGAATGCGGCCGGAAAAGATGTTCTTCTTGCCTTGTTTGGCGACCGTCAGCATGTCTTGCTTGATGGCATACAGCGGAATTGCGTTGACCAGATCGCGCAGGGTCACGCCCGGCTGCATCTTGCCCTTGAAGCGGACCAGCACCGATTCCGGCATGTCCAGCGGCATCGTGCCGGTGGCGGCCGCGAAGGCGACCAGGCCCGAACCTGCCGGGAAGCTGATGCCGATCGGGAAGCGCGTGTGCGAGTCGCCGCCCGTGCCCACGGTGTCGGGCAGCAGCATGCGGTTGAGCCACGAGTGGATCACGCCGTCGCCCGGGCGCAGCGCGATACCGCCACGGTTGCTGATGAAGTTCGGCAAGGTCTGATGCGTCTTCACGTCCACCGGCTTCGGATAAGCGGCGGTGTGGCAGAACGACTGCATGACGAGGTCGGCCGAGAAGCCCAGGCACGCCAAGTCCTTCAGTTCGTCGCGGGTCATCGGGCCGGTGGTGTCCTGCGAGCCGACCGAGGTCATCTTCGGTTCGCAGTACGTGCCCGGACGGACGCCCTGGCCTTCCGGCAGACCGCATGCGCGGCCGACCATCTTCTGCGCCAGTGAGAAGCCCTTGCCGCTGTCGGCCGGCTGCTGCGGCAGGCGGAACAGCGTCGACGGGGCGAGACCGAGCGCTTCACGCGCCTTGGCCGTCAGTCCGCGACCGATGATCAGCGGAATGCGGCCGCCGGCGCGCACTTCATCGAACAGCACGTCGGACTTGACCTGGAACTCGGCGATGACTTCGCCGTTCTTCAGAGCCTTGCCTTCGTACGGGCGCAGTTCGACGACGTCGCCCATTTCCATCTTCGATACGTCGAGTTCGATCGGCAGCGCGCCGGCGTCTTCCATCGTGTTGTAGAAGATCGGGGCGATCTTGCCGCCGAGGCACACGCCGCCGAAACGCTTGTTCGGGATGAAGGGGATGTCTTCGCCCGTGAACCACAGCACCGAGTTGGTGGCCGACTTGCGCGAGGAGCCGGTGCCGACCACGTCGCCGACGTAGGCGACCAGGTGGCCCTTTTCCTTCAGCGACTCGATGAATTTGACCGGGCCACGTTTGCCGTCTTCTTCCGGCGTGATGCCGGGACGGGCGTTCTTCAGCATGGCCAGCGCGTGCATCGGGATGTCCGGGCGGGTGGTGGCATCCGGGGCCGGCGACAGGTCGTCGGTATTGGTCTCGCCCGTCACCTTGAACACGGTGATGGTCAGGCTTTGCGGCACTTCCGGACGGCTCGTGAACCATTCGGCGTCGGCCCAGCTCTGCATCACGGCGCGGGCGCTGGCGTTGCCCTTGTCGGCGAGTTCCTTGACGTCGTGGAACTGGTCGAACATCAGGAGCGTTTTCTTCAGCGCATCGGCGGCCACGGCGGACACTTCGGCATCCGACAGCAGTTCGATCAGCGGCTGGATGTTGTAGCCGCCCAGCATCGTGCCGAGCAGTTCGGTGGCGCGTGCGCGCGAGATCAGCGCGCACGCGGTCTCGCCTTTGGCAACGGCGGCCAGGAAGCCCGCCTTCACGCGCGCGGCTTCGTCCACGCCGGCGGGCACGCGGTGGGTGATCAGGTCGAGCAGCGTCTGCTCTTCGCCCGCGGGCGGATTCGTCAGCAGTTCCACCAGCTCGGCAGTCTGCTGAGCCGTCAGTGGCAAGGGAGGAATGCCGAGCGCGGCGCGTGCGGCTACGTGAGCGCGAAAGTTTTCAAGCATGGGGGACCGTTCGTATTGCGTTCAAAGGAAATTCTCCCAGACACGCCGAGGCTGTTCCGGGCACTCTTTGAGCGTGATTTTATTGCGATACGCCGCTTTCGTCAACTGTCTTATGTCTTATGTCTTATATAAGAGTTGGCAAAGAGAATCGAAAATTGAAACGATGACGAACGGCATTGGCCGGCAAAGATCGCGAAAGTTCAAAGGGTCACCCGTGTTCCATAGATAAGGATGACGAACTAATCGGGCGCTCGTCGCTTCGCAGGAAGAGTGGTCTTACGTGGTCTCTAAGAAGTTGAGCACTGCCCAGCGGAGCGGTAAGCGCGTGATTGCGCCATGCGTCGTGGCGACGCGGCCTGCTGAAAGTGCGGACGGTTTCGTTCCAAGGCGAACGCGAAGGTGTTCGTATCTGAGGGCCAATCCTGCGCCGTGCGCGCCGCTAAGCGTCGGCGCGCCTTCGACTCACATCATCTGAGGGCTACTCAGTTTCGATCCGTCGCTGAAGCGGGCCAGTCTGAAGGGGTTGAGGTCGAGCTGCGGCGCATCCTCCATCACCAGCCGGCTTACGAGCAAGCCCGCGCCCGGCCCTAGTCCGAAGCCGTGCCCGCTGAAGCCGGACGCAATCACGAGACCGGGTTTGGCATCGACCTTCGACATGACGGGGACAAGATCCGGCGTCGTGTCGATCGCGCCCGCCCACGCGTGAGCGATCCGCATGCCCGACAACTCGGGGAACACGCGTGCGACGTTATGCAGCGCACGGTCGAGCCATTCCATATCCGGCCGCGGATCCAGCACGCGCGCTTTTTCGAAGGGAGAAAGGTCGCCGTCGCGCCAGTTCGCGCTGGCCTCCGGTCCCTGAAAGAAGCTCTGGCCGACGCGAATCTTCAGTTTCTTCTTCAGCTTGCTGCGAAACATGGTGCGGAACTTCACCGAATGCCGCAGGTTTTGCGGCGCCAGTTCCACGCGTCCGTAGCCGGGAACGGCAATGGTGTAACCGCCGTCCAGCCGTCGTCTCAGCGCGAAGTCGGGCCCGGAGAAACAGCCCTCGATGACGCCCGGCGCTTCAGCGGTCCGCAGCGCCGTTCCCATCACGTTGATCGCGGGCAGATCGATGCCGTGACGCTGGCAGAACAACGCGCTCCACGCACCTCCCGCGAGCACTACGGTATCGGCCGCAAGCCGGCCGCGCTCGGTCCAGATCCCGGAAACACGGCCCGCGCTCATGTCGAGACCGCGCACCGCGCAGTTCTGATACACCTTCGCGCCGATTCTTTGCGCTCCGCGCGCGATCGCTGGCGCGGCTTTCGACGGCTCGGCGCGGCCATCCGTGACCGACCACAGGCCTCCGGCCCACTTGGCCCGTCCGGACGGAATGCGCGACGCCAGTTCGCGCGCGCTGAGTATCTCGCTGCTGAAGCCGACTTCGCGCGCGCGGGCGAGCCATGACTCCCATTGCGCGACGTCGGACTGTTGCTCCGTCCCGTACAGAATGCCGGACCGGCGAAAGCCGACGTCCTCGTCCAGTTCTTCGCTGAGTTCGCTCCAGCGCCTGAGGCTTTGCATCGCGAGCGGCAGTTCGTACAGGTCACGATTCTGCTGACGCACCCAACCCCAGTTGCGCCCCGACTGCTCACCGCCGATGATGCCCTTTTCGAGCAAAACCACCGATACGCCGCGTCGCGCCAGTTCATAGGCGGTGCTGACGCCGACGATGCCGCCGCCTATCACCGCGACGTCGCATCGCTCGGGGAAACCTTCGCTGTTCGTGACTTCGTCGATCTTTAGCATCGTTCGCAGCCGCTGGAATGGCGGATTTTGAGGGGTTACTGCTGTCGAGATTTTCGCTGTTCCACAGGATCGTTGATAGGACGATCCTATTGCATCTGATACAGAATATGCACAAGAGTCGACGGGCTGGAAACGGACCCATCGCCTCACGTAGCGATTCGCCCAGGGCTGCGAAGTGCACTGCCTGTTCGAGCGATCGCAGGCCCATGCTGGTCATGGAGGCGAACATGATGCACATCGCAGCGGCAACGGTGAACAGAGGCCTCACATCGCGGCTCTTCCGGCGTTTTGCGCCTGCGCTCGTTTGGGCGCTGGTCGCGACAGGTTCAGCGCAGGTAGCGGCCCAGACCCCATCCTTCGATTCATTCGCCGTTCCATCCGGCAGCGCACCGCACGACGTCGCACCATCGCCAGATGGCGTCGTGTGGTATACGGCACAGGCACGAGGCGCGGTCGGACGATTGGACCCGCGCAGCGGCAAAATGGAATCGGTCCCGCTCGGCGACGGATCGGCACCACACGGCGTGATCGTCGGTCCGGATCGGGCGGCATGGATCACCGATGGCGGGCTGAACGCAATCGTGCGCGTCGATCCAAAGACGCTCGACGTCACGCGCTTTCCATTGCCCAAGGACCGACAGAACGCCAATCTGAACACGGCAGTCTTCGACCAACGCGGCCATCTCTGGTTTACCGGTCAAAGCGGAATTTTCGGCGAACTGGACCCGGCGAGTGCCAGAATGCGCGTGTTCGATGCACCGCGTGGGCCTGGCGCCTACGGCATTTGCGTCACGCCGGATGGCAGCTTGTACTTCGCCTCACTTGCAGGCAGCTACCTCGGCCGCATCGACCCGGTGAGCGGCGCAGCAAGGGTCATCGAGCCGCCAACGCCCGATCAGGGTGCCCGGCGAGTATGGTCCGACTCGAAAGGACGCGTATGGGTCAGCGAGTGGAACGCAGGTAAGGTCGGCATGTATGACCCGGCAACGCATCGCTGGCAGGAATGGCCGCTGCCAGGCCCGAATCCGCACGCATACGCGATATTCGTCGATGACCGGGACATCGTGTGGCTCAGTGAATGGACAGCCAACGCGTTAGTGCGCTTCGACCCGCGAACTGAGCAATTTCAAAGTTTCGCGTTGCCGCGGCCACACGCGAACGTACGTCAGATGATGGGCCGCCCTGGCGAAGTCTGGTTGTCCGAGTCAGGCACTGATCATCTCGTGCGTTATCGGTTGAATGCAGCGAATGCCGGCAGCAATTGACCGCACCTGTTTCTCGGGATGATCGCGCTGGGCGCTCGCGCAAATCGCTCGCCCGAACGCAAAAACGTAAGCGTCGCGTGAGGGCCGTTGAGATTTTCCTAGACAGACGTTAAAACGCAGCACCTGCGCAGTGGCGCCTGGCA
>NZ_FCOM02000123.1 GCF_001544695.2 Caballeronia arvi | reverse complement strand
ATCGGCGGCGACACGCAGTTCGTGCTCGGTGCGAGCGGTCATATCGCGGGCGTGATCAATCCGGCGTCGAAGAACAAGCGCAGCTACTGGATCGACGGCACGCTGGGCGGCGATGCGCAAGCCTGGCTGGAGTCGGCGAAGTCGCAGCCGGGAAGCTGGTGGACTCACTGGATCGCGTGGCTGCAATCGAACTCGGGCAAGCAGATATCGGCGCCCAAAAAGCCGGGCAACGCAACCTATAAGCCGATCGAACCGGCGCCGGGGCGCTACGTTGCGAAACATCCGCCCGAGGTCATGGGCGCCTGAGTGGTCGCGACTTGGATCGACAGGTCGCGAGACTCGGCGTGCAGGGCATCAATTTGCGCAAGAATTTCATCCTTCCCGTGGGACGCTACGCAAGCCGGCTCCTTCCACGCTCATCCACGCTGATGCGGTCGTCGTTGCTCCTGGCTCTTACTCAACGAATTTCCTTTCTGGCCTCGTGAACGACTAACTAATTGTGCGTACGACTATGCAACCGCTCAATGCCAATCCTTCCCGGAAGATCAAATCTGTCTTGATCGCCAACCGCTCTGAGATCGCGATCCGTGTGATGCGCGCCGCTTCGGAGATGGACATTCGCACCGTCGCGATTTACTCGCGCGAGGACCGCCTAGCGCTGCACCGCTTCAAGTCCGACGAAAGCTATCTCGTCGGCGAAGGCAAGAAGCCGCTACAGGCTTATCTGGATATCGACGACATCTTACGTATCGCCCGCGCCGCAAAAGTGGATGCCATCCATCCAGGTTATGGATTTCTCTCGGAGAATCCCGACTTCGCGGAGGCCGTGATTGCTGCTGGTATCGAATGGATTGGCCCGCGTCCCGAGGTCATGCGCACCTTAGGCAATAAGGTCGCGGCTCGAAACGCCGCCGTGGCCGCCGGAGTGCCGGTGATGCCGGCTACGCCACCTTTGCCACAGAGCCTAGACGAGTGCGAGAACCTAGCGGCCAGCATTGGCTACCCCTTGATGCTCAAGGCCAGTTGGGGTGGCGGCGGACGTGGCATGCGCATCATCCGCACTGAAGCCGAAATGCCCGAGGCGCTAGCGGCGGCTCGACGCGAGGCGCTGGCCGCCTTTGGTAACGACGAGGTCTACTTCGAGAAGCTGGTCGAGCGCGCGCGCCACGTCGAGGTTCAGATACTCGGCGACCGTCACAACAACGTCGTGCACCTATTCGAGCGGGACTGCACTGTACAGCGCCGTAACCAGAAGGTAGTAGAGCGAGCGCCCGCGCCTTATCTCGACGACGCCCAGCGCCAGGCTCTGTGCGAGAGCGCCGTGCGTCTGATGCAGTCCGTGAACTACACGCACGCGGGCACGGTTGAGTTTCTGATGGACGCCGACAGCGGCCATTTCTACTTCATCGAGGTCAATCCACGAATACAGGTAGAGCACACCGTCACTGAGCTGATCACCGGCGTAGACATCGTTAAAGCCCAGCTGCGCATCAGCGAAGGCGGGCATATCGGCGTCACTGAAGATGAGCAACCAAGTGCCCATGCCAGCGGCGTCCCCGCGCAAGAGCGAATCCGCATTAATGGCACGGCCGTGCAATGTCGAATCACCACCGAAGACCCCGAAAACGGCTTTCTGCCCGACTACGGGCGACTGTCGGTTTACCGCAGCGCGTCCGGTTTTGGTGTCCGACTCGATGCAGGGACTGCCTACGGCGGGGCCGTCATCACGCCGTACTACGACTCGTTGCTGGTCAAAGTCACGGTCTGGGCGCCCACGGCGAAGGAGTCGGTCCAGCGCATGACCCGGGCGCTTCGCGAGTTCCGCATCCGAGGCGTAGCGTCAAACCTGCTGTTCTTGGAGAACGTGATCAATCATGCGGACTTCACCGCAGGCACGGTGACCACGCGATTCATCGACAATACGCCCGAACTGCTGGAATTCGTTAAGCGGCGCGATAGGGGCAGCAAGCTGCTGGGCTTCATGGCCGACGTCACCGTGAATGGAAATCCCGAGATGGCGGGCCGCAAGCTGCCGGATCTACCGTTTCTCAAGCCCGTGCTGCCACGTGTAGACCTGGGCACCCCCATACCGCGTGGTACGCGCGACGGCTTGAAGAAACTCGGCCCGAGGAAATTTGCGCAGTGGATGCTGGACAGCAAGCCCGTGCTGATGACCGACACGACCCTGCGCGATGCCCATCAGTCGCTGTTTGCCACGCGCATGCGCACGGCCGACATGCTGCCCATTGCGCCATTCTATGCGCGCGGATTGCCGCAACTATTCTCATTGGAATGCTGGGGCGGCGCGACGTTCGACGTGGCCATGCGCTTCTTAAAGGAAGACCCTTGGCAGCGTCTGGCCCAACTGCGCGAACGCGTGCCCAACATCCTGTTCCAGATGCTGTTGCGAGGCGCTAACGGTGTAGGCTACACCAGCTATCCGGACAACGTGGTGCAGTTCTTTGTCAAGCAGGCAGCAGAAGCCGGCGTAGACCTGTTCCGCGTGTTCGATGCGTTGAACTGGGTGCGCAATATGCGCGTGTCGATCGACGCCGTGCTGGAGTCGGGCGCGCTGTGCGAGGGCGCCATCTGCTACACCGGCGACCTGTTCGACCCTGCTCGGAGCAAGTACGACCTGAAGTACTACGTCGGTATTGCCAAGGAACTGCAGCAAGCCGGCGTGCATATCCTGGCTATCAAGGACATGGCAGGCATCTGCCGCCCGCGCGCCGTGGCAGCGCTGGTCAAGGCACTGAAGAACGAAACCGGCCTGCCCGTGCACTTTCACACCCACGACACCAGTGGAATTGCTGCCGCTTCGGTGTTGGCAGCCGTCGAGGCCGGCTGCGATGCGGTGGACGGTGCGCTGGACGCCATGAGCGGTCTCACTGCCCAGCCCAACCTCTCGGCGATGGCCGCAGCTCTGGAAGGGACCGAGCGCGACCCCGGTCTGTCACAGCATGCGTTACATCAAGCGTCGACCTACTTCGAGGGAGTGCGCCGGTTCTATGTACCATTCGAAAGCGACATACGCTCAGGCACGGCCGACGTCTATCGCCATGAGATGCCCGGTGGTCAGTACACCAACTTGCGTGAGCAGGCACGCGGCTTGGGGCTGGAGCACCGCTGGACCGAGGTCTCGCAAGCCTACGCCGACGTGAATCGGCTGTTCGGCGACATTGTCAAGGTTACGCCCACCTCAAAGGTAGTGGGCGACATGGCATTGATGATGGTGGCCAATGACCTTACGCCTGCCCAAATCGCTGATCCGGCGCATGAAGTAGCTTTTCCCGAGTCGGTGGTGGCATTGTTCAAGGGCGAACTCGGATTTCCGCCGGACGGCTTCCCGCAAGATCTGTCGCGCAAAGTGCTCAAGGGTGAGCCCCCAGCGGCCTATCGCCCCGGCGACCATCTACCGCCCGTAGACCTCGAAGCAGCTCGCAGGACCGCCGCGCAAGCGGGTGGCATGTCCATTGACGAGATGGACGACCGACAACTGGCGAGCGCGTTGATGTACCCGAAAGTGGCCAGCGACTTCCATCAGCACCGGCAAAAGTACGGCGATGTGTCCATCCTGCCTTCTCCGACCTTCTTCTATGGCATGAAGTCGGGCGATGAAGTGGCGCTGGAGATTGATGCGGGCAAGACTCTGCTGGTGAGCCTCCAGACTATTCAAGAGGCTGAGGGCGTCGCGAAGGTGCAATTCGAGATGAACGGTCAGTCGCGCATGACAAGCGTCGCGCGAGCCGGCGTGGCCGCCTCCGCACAGCGCGAGACGGCAGAACCCGGCAACCCGTTGCATGTTGGCGCGCCCATGCCGGGCGCAATCGTCACGGTACCGGTAGTTGCTGGCCAACAAGTGCAGGCGGGGGCGACACTGCTATCGCTGGAGGCCATGAAGATGGAAACCCACATGACGGCTGAACGCGAGGGGGTAATCGAACGCGTGTTGGTCAAGCCTGGAGACCGAGTCCAGGCTAAGGACCTGCTGATCGTATGGCAAGCATGACGGCGGCACCGATGAACTGGGTCGGGAAAGGCTCGCTGAGCTTACTCCGCCAGTGCCGCCGCGGGGGCAAGGCAGCGCATCGTCATGTGTTGCTCAAGGAGATCCGACGATATAAGCCACCGAAGCAAAAATCTCAGACAACACTTCACATAAAGGAATTGATCGATTTTTGCTTGTAGTCCTAATTTCACAAAGTTGTTGGACGGCAACCGATTCCTTTTCGCTCGATCACCATTGAAACGTAAAGGGTCGTTCCGTGCATGTTCTGGAGGCGCGCTGCCTGCTAGCGGAGACTGCCAGCCGCATCCTGCCGCAGGTAGAAGCATCGCTCTGCTGAGCGGGAATTGGGCTTTTCCGGCGGACTAGGGGCGACTTTCCAGTTCGTGCGCGCGTACGCGTGGAAAAAATGATCAAAGGGGCTGCGTGCCAAAGTGATGCTGACGAGAAAGGAGAAGGGGGCTTTTTCGCAGCAACTGGTCAACTCAGTCCCATGAAGATTGGTTTCTCGGCAGCGCGCCCTGTGGATCGTAGACGCCGAGGCGGTCCGTCGGATCCAGGTGCTCCCGTGTACAAAACGAGGTTTGTACCCCCTGGCGTAAGACGGGATTTGAAAAGAATGCCCTTTGCGCCGCTCGAGACGACCTCATCGCCGATGATCCAACTCGGTGGCTCGATCCGCTCATTGAACCAGTAGTGACGCCAGTCGCAATAGAAATCTTCCCACAGGGAGGACCATCTGCCGCCGTCGTATCCGTTGGTGAAGTCGACGATAGGAGCGGCCGTGAGGCTGTAGCTCACGAGCGTCCCAGGTGGCATCAATGACGATAACTGCTGATACTCCCTGACAGCGGTGGCATAGTCCAACGCCAGATACAGCGCGTTGAGGCCAATGCGGTTCGCCCGCCCGCCGTGCGTTCCCGCGCCGGCGCCGCTTGTTGGCGCGATTGCCCACTTTGGAACGTGCATTCGATCGACAGTTACCCCGGTCAGCTCTCTGAGGATCATCCTGCTGCGCCCGCCTCGAGCGATGAAACATAGCGGAGGACGTCGTCGGCCCGACCTTCAGATACCAATTGCTCGGCGGTCTTGTAGTTGAACACGGGCAGCGGTTCGTTTCGATACCAGAAGAGCGCTTTCGTGACGTCCCCGGAGATATCGGTGGCCGCGCGAATGACTCGCAGGGCGTCGCGGAGAAATCGTTGTACGCTCTCCGATGCAGGCTGACGGCTAATCGTGTTCCGATGCACGTGGGCTTGCTGAGCCAGCGTTTGCAAGTCGATATGCAAGGCCTCGCCGAAGCGACGGGCTGAGACGATCGGCGCCGGGTCGTCCGGGTCGCGAAGCGAGGCCATGAAACGATCAAAGCTCGCATCCGCGCTGGGAATCGCACTGGTATCGGAAGTCATGGTTCGCTCAATGCACACAAGATGCACAATATTAGCATAATGCCGGGCACCTGGATCATGCTGCATCCGAGCCTCAGCTGCCGATCTCTTGTGCCTGCCGTCGCTGGCGGGAGCGCTGCGACGTGTCGCTAGAGAAGAATTTTGACACTGTCATTTGTGCGCTATGAGTGCACTTTTTGGGCCGATTGGTCGCAGGAGGCTTTGAGGAGTTGAATCGCGTATTTTGTTTGGTGCGGTGCAGCATTTTCTGTTATAATTCTAGGCTGTGCTCACAGGCACTGTCACTTGATTGCACCATTTCATCCGGCCTGCTCGTGTAAGCGGGCCGCGTCCCCGCTCGTTGCGATACCACAAGTCACGTCCGCATTCGGCCCTTGAATGTCCATGACGCGCGCCGGCGCGAGCTCTCAGCCGCCGGTCTTGCCATCGCCGAGCGCACCTGCCAAGGAGAATGCATGACAAGTTTTGATCGTGAGGTTTCTAAGTCTGCTCTCACCTCATTCATGCCTAAGGCCCCAGGCCGACGTGGGCCGAAGGCCAAAGCTGCACTCTTGCTGCCGATGGACGCGGTGTCCTCAGCGTCGCAAGACGCAGAGCGGCAGCGCCAGATGCGCGCGCTGATCCAGTTGGGCAAGACGCGCGGCTACCTGACTCATGCAGAAATCAACGATCACTTGCCGGACAACTTCGCGCAGACCGCTGCGATCGAAACCATTGTCAGCACCTTCAACGACATGGGCGTAGCGGTCTATGAGCAGACGCCGGATGCCGAGACGCTGCTCCTGAACGACGCTACGCCGGCCGCGATGTCGGACGATCAGACTGACGAGGAAGCGGAAGTTACCCTCGCCACGGTGGATTCTGAGTTTGGCCGCACCACCGATCCCGTGCGTATGTACATGCGTGAAATGGGCGGGACGGAGTTGCTGACGCGCGCGGGTGAAGTGGAGATTGCGAAACGCATTGAAGGTGGCCTTCACGAAATGATCCAGGCTATTGCGGCCTGTCCGGCGACGGTCTCCGCGATCCTTTCGAGTGTGGATCAAATCGAGGCGGGCGAACTGCGCATTGACGAATTGGTTGACGGTCTCAATGACGACGCCGCTGCGGCCGATACGCGTGTCTCGGACTTGTGTGATTCGGATGAGCGCACCGCGGACGCCGCTGATGCCAATGACCGCAATGAGGAGAAAGGCGACGAAGAGGGCGATGAGGTGGTCGACGAAGCGGACGACGAATCCGGCGCGACCGAGCAAGAGGATTCGGCAAAGGCAAATGAAGCCCGCCTGAAACAGCTCACGAACGACAGCCTTGCCATTTTTGCGCGCGTGCGCGAGTTGTTCGCTCAACTTCCGCGCGGTGACGCGATGCAAGGCGGGGACATCGTGGCCTTCGCACATGTATGTGAGGCGATGCAGCGCGAATTGGCGCCCATTCGCTTTACGGCGCGAACCATCGATCGGCTGTGCGCGGACGTGCAGCAGCAGGTCGCGCAGGTGCGCGCGATCGAGCGCCGTGTCTTGCAGATTGCTGTTGACCGGTGCGGGATGCCGCGCCAGAAGTTTATCGAGTCGTTTCCCAAGCATGAAACTGACCTTGGCTGGACCGAACGCGTGGCCGCGGCGTCAAACAAGTATGGCGCCGCGCTCGAGCGCAGTTTGCCGGCGATTCAGGCGGAGCAGGAAAAACTGATCGAGATCGAAGCCAACGCCGGACTGCCGCTGCAGCAACTGAAGAAAATCAATCGGCAGATGATGGCGGCCGAGTCGAAAATGCGTCAGGCAAAGGGCGAGATGATCGAGGCGAACCTGCGCCTCGTGATCTCCATCGCGAAGAAGTACGTGAACCGCGGCATGCACTTTCTGGATCTGATTCAGGAAGGCAATATCGGCCTGATGAAAGCCGTGGACAAATTCGAATATCGACGCGGCTGGAAGTTTTCCACCTACGCGACATGGTGGGTGCGTCAAGCGGTGACGCGTTCGCTTGCGGATCAGGCGCGCACGATTCGCGTGCCGGTGCATATGATCGAATCGATCAACAAGCTCAATCGGATTTCGCGCGAGATTCTGCAGCAGACCGGACAAGAAGCGCATCCTGCATTGCTGGCGGAGCGCATGGAATCGACCGAAGAGAAGGTTCGCGCCATGTTGAAGGTCGCCAAGCAACCGATCTCACTTGAGATGCCGGTGGGCGAGGACGCGGATGCGACGCTTGGCGACATGATCGAAGATCCGATGGCGGCGTCACCCGCGGACGCGGCCGTGCACGCGAACCTGCGCGATGCGATCGACGAGGCGCTCGATGCGCTGTCGCCGCGTGAAGCGAAGGTACTACGGATGCGTTTCGGCATCGATACGCCGTCCGACTTCACGCTCGACGAGCTTGGCAAACAATTCGACGTGACGCGCGAACGGATCCGACAGATCGAAAGCAAGGCAATGCGAAAACTGATGCACCCGAGTCGGGCAGACAAGCTCCGGCAATTTCTTGACCACTGAGTTCGTGGCCATTGAGTCACAGCCCGAGTCGATGCCAGATCGATTCGACAACTCGAATATCCGGGCAGCGCCGCGGCGGAAAGCGGCGCGGGCCCCGATAGGGCCCGCGCCCTTGCCGAATCATCGCTCAAAAGGGGGCGGACTGGTCGCTCGCGCCGAGCGCCGCTCACCGGACCCGGAATCACAGCACGATGGCTGTAGGTATCTAGCCTCAGTGTTACAGCAAGATCGCTTGCTGCAAAAGCTCCAGTGCTTTCAACTCGTCCAACCGACCCGTGCGTGCTTTGCCCGCTAGCGTCTTGATCAACGCTTCAGCGATCGGCTCGATACCGTAGAGATTGTCCACGCTAGTCACGGAAGGGGAGGGGAGCGATACGGTTTTTCGCTGGGTTAGGGCGGAGGCAGACAACCGTTCAATCGCGGTCGGTGAGGCGAGCGGAACGTGCTGCTCGCTTTCGTCAAGTGAGTGACCGCCCATCTCGCCCGGAGAATCATTGGCATGATCTTGCATGGCGACGCCGATCGTCTCTTCCTCGCTCGGCACGTTTGCCGACACACTTGAGCTTTGCGTATCACCCTGACCGCCCAGAAGAAGGGCGCCCGGGCGCGGCTTTGCTGCGGCACGCTTCCTTGGCACGCTGCTCTGAGTTGCGAGCACAGCTGGCTCGTCGGGTTGAACGGATGCGCGACCCCGCGCGGCAGGGGTCAGCAAACGTGACACCGACTCCGGGATCTCGGCTTCAGCGCGCGGTGTATCGAGCCAGCCGACTGGCAAGCCGAGTCGCTCGGTGAACCGGCTCGCTTCGGTATCGTCCATGCGCTTCTTCCCATGTAGCCGATGGGCCATGTTGGACCCGCTCAACGCCATGACCACACCCAGTCTTACTTTCGATCCGTTGCGGGTCGTCAGAACGTGAAGGTTAGCGCGTCGAATGCTTTCGACGTCGGC
>NZ_FCOM02000015.1 GCF_001544695.2 Caballeronia arvi | reverse complement strand
CGGTGTCGACTTCGACGGGCCTCAGCAGCCTGTCCACGGGCATGAACTCGTTGTCCACGGGCGTGAGCTCGCTGTCGGCCTCGGCTTCGACCAGCATCGGTTCGTTGTCCACGGGTGTGAGCTCGCTGTCCACGGGTGTGAGCTCGCTGTCGGTGTCGGCTTCGACGGGCATCGGTTCGCTGTCCACGGGCATGAACTCGCTGTCGGTGTCGGCTTCGACGGGCATCGGTTCGCTGTCCACGGGCATGAACAGCTTGTCGGCGTCGGCTTCGACGGGCATCAATTCGCTGTCGACCGGTGTGGACTCGCTGTCGGTGTCGACTTCGACGGGCCTCAGCAGCCTGTCCACGGGCATGAACTCGTTGTCCACGGGCGTGAGCTCGCTGTCGACCGGCCTGAACTCGCTGTCGGTGTCGACCTCGACGGGCATCAGCAGCCTGTCCACGGGCATGAACTCGCTGTCGACCTCGGCCTCGACGGGCATCAGCTCGCTGTCGGCTTCGACCTCCACGGGCCTCAGTTCGCTGTCCACGGGCGTGAGCTCGTTGTCGGTGTCGACTTCCACGGGCATCAGCAGCCTGTCCACGGGTGTGAGCTCGCTGTCGACGGGGCTGAACAGCTTGTCGGTGTCGACCTCGACGGGCCTCAGCAGCCTGTCCACGGGCATGAACTCGCTCTCCACGGGCGTGAGCTCGCTCTCCACGGGCGTGAACTCGCTCTCCACGGGCGTGAGCTCGCTGTCGACTGGCGTGAGTTCGCTGTCGACTGGCCTGAACTCGCTGTCGGTATCGACCTCGACGGGCCTTAGCAGCCTGTCCACGGGCGTGAACTCGCTGTCCACGGGCGTAAGCTCGCTGTCGACTGGCGTGAGCTCGCTGTCGGCGTCGACCTCGACGGGTATCAGCAGCCTGTCCACGGGCATGGGTTCGCTGTCCACGGGCATGAACTCGCTGTCGACTTCGGCTTCGACGGGCGTCAGCAGCCTGTCCACGGGCATGAACTCGCTGTCGACCTCGGCCTCGACGGGCCTCAGCAGCCTGTCCACGGGTGTGAACAGCCTGTCCACGGGTGTGAGCTCGCTGTCGGTGTCGACCTCCACGAGCATCAGCAGCCTGTCCACGGGTGTGAGCTCGCTGTCGACGGGTCTGAACAGCTTGTCGACTTCGACCTCGACGGGCCTCAGCAGCCTGTCCACGGGCGTGAACTCGCTGTCCACGGGTGTGAGCAGTCTGTCCACGGGTCTGAACAGCTTGTCGGCGTCGAGCTCGACGGGCATCAGTAGCCTGTCCACGGGTGTGAACTCGCTGTCGGTGTCGACCTCGACGAGCGTCAGCAGCCTGTCCACGGGCGTGAACTCGCTGTCGACGGGTCTGAACTCGCTGTCCACATCGACTTCGACGGGCATCAGCTCGTTGTCGAGCGGCGTGAGCAGCCTTTCGACGAGCGTGGACTCGCTGTCCACGGGCGTGAATTCGCTCTCGACGGGTGTGAACTCGCTGTCGGTGTCGACCTCCACGGGTATCAGCAGCCTGTCCACGGGCGTGAACTCGCTCTCGACGGGTCTGAACAGTCTGTCGAGTTCGACGTCCACGGGCATCAACAGCCTGTCCACGGGCGTGAACTCGCTCTCGACGGGGCTGAACAGTCTGTCGAGTTCGACTTCGACGGGCATCAGCAGCCTCTCGACGGGCATCAACAGCCTGTCCACGGGCGTGAGCTCGCTCTCGACGGGTCTGAACAGTCTGTCGAGTTCGACCTCCACGGGCCTCAGCAGCCTGTCCACGGGGGTGAACAGTCTGTCGACGGGTCTGAACTCGCTGTCCACGTCGACCTCGACGGGCATCAATAGCCTGTCCACGGGGGTGAGCAGTCTGTCGGTGTCGACTTCGACGGGCATCAGCAGCTTGTCCACGGGGGTGAATTCGCTCTCGACGGGTCTGAACTCGCTGTCCACATCGACCTCGACGGGCATCAATAGCCTGTCCACGGGTGTGAACTCGCTGTCGACTTCGGCTTCGACGGGCCTCAGCAGCCTGTCCACGGGCGTGAACTCGCTGTCGACGTCGACCTCGACGGGCCTCAGCAGCCTGTCCACGGGCATGAACTCGCTGTCGGTCTCGACCTCGACGGGCCTGAGCAGCCTGTCCACGGGTGTGAACTCGCTGTCGGTCTCGACCTCGACGGGCATCAACAGCCTGTCCACGGGCATGAACTCGCTGTCGACGTCGACCTCGACGGGCCTGAGCAGCCTGTCCACGGGCATGAACTCACTGTCGGCTTCGGCTTCGACGGGCATCACTAGCCTGTCCACGTCGACCTCGACAGGCATCACCAGCCTGTCCACGGGGGTCTCCAGCCTGTCCACGGGCCTGAGCACGTTGTCGGTGTCGGTGTCGACGGGTATCACCAGTCTGTCGACGGGTATCGTGTCGCTGTCGAGCTCGACCTCGACGAGCATCAACAGCCTGTCCACGGGTGTGGCGAACTCGGTGCAGTACGACGATGCGAACCACACGCAAGTGACGCTGGGCGGCCAGGGTCATGCGCCGGTGAAGCTGAAGAACGTGGCAGACGGCACGGAGACGAACGACGCGGTGAACTACGGTCAGTTGAGTTCGCTGTCGCTGTCGAGCTCGACGGGCATCAACAGTCTGTCGACGGGCATGAACAGTCTGTCGACGTCCACTTCGACGGGCATCAATAGTCTGTCGACGGGTGTGAGCAGTCTGTCCACGGGTCTGAATAGTCTGTCGACGTCGACTTCGACGGGCATCAACAGCCTGTCGACGGGCGTCAACAGTCTGTCGATGTCGACCTCGGCGGGCATCAACAGTCTGTCCACGGGTGTGAGCAGTCTGTCGACGGGCATCAACAGTCTGTCGACGTCGACTTCGGCCGGCATCAGCAGCCTGTCGACGGGTGTGAGTTCGTTGTCCACGGGCATCTCGTCGCTGTCGAGCGGAATCTCGTCGCTGTCCACGGGCGTGAATTCGCTGTCCACGGGTATCAACTCGTTGTCGACGTCGACTTCGACCAGCATCACGTCTCTGTCGACGGGTATCGTGTCGATCTCGACGACGGTGAACTCGTTGTCCACGACCGTGAGCACGGTAGTGAGCGGTGTGACGAGCATGTCGACTTCGTTGAGCAGTATCGTCAACGGCAAGGGCATCAAGTACTTCCATGCCAATTCGATCCTGATCGATTCTGAAGCGACGGGTGAAAACTCGATAGCTATCGGCGGGAACGCCAGTGCGACGGCCAGAAATGCGGTAGCAATCGGCACCAACGCAGTGGCGAATCAGGCGAATACGGTGTCGTTCGGTAATGACCAGGGCGACAAGCTCCGACTGACGCACATTGCCAACGGTGTGGCGAACGACGACGTAGCGACGATCGGACAATTGAAGGATACGGGGCTCTACGACAACGGCACTGCCAAGACCGCCGTGACTTTCGATTCGAATGCGGATGGCACTACGGACTACAGCAACATCACGTTGGGCGGCACGGCAGGTACTGTGATTCACAATGTCAGTACCAGCGTCGCGCCGACTGACCTGATCAACGTGGCGCAACTGAATGCCTTGGCCGCTCAGGTTCAAAACGTGACGACCGAGGATAACCCGCTGTTCAATGCGGACGGCAACCGGACCACCGAAGCAGCGACCGCAAGCGGTACACATGCTGTGGCAGCGGGCGCGAACGCGCAGGCGACGGGTGTCAACGCAGTGGCGATGGGCGCCAGCGCGGTGGCCAACGGCGCGAATGCAGTGGCGATCGGTGCGAACAGCCATGCTTCAGGGGATGACTCGGTCGCCCTGGGTGCCGGTGCCGTAACGGATGGTCCGAACACGGTTTCGGTTGGCGCGGAAGGCAGCGAACGTCAGATCACCAATGTGGCAGCGGGTACGCAGGACACAGACGTGGCCAACGTGGGGCAGTTGAACCAGGCTGTTGCTGACGCCAAGAACTACACCGACAGTATGGTCGGCGGCATGCAGGGTGCGATTGCTGACATTGGGCGTTCCGCCTACTCGGGTATCGCAGCGTCGACGGCTTTGGCGATGATCCCGAATATCGATCAAGACAAGACGATGTCGGTTGGTGTTGGTGGTGCGTCGTACCAAGGCTATGCGGCTGCGGCGGTTGCTCTCAACCTGCGCGTAACGCAGAACCTGGTGCTGAAGGCGGGTGCGGGTACGACTCGCGCCGGCACCGTGTACGGAGCGAACGCTTCGTATCGTTGGTAAAGCGCGAAGCCTGAGTTAGCGCTCAGAAGGGCCTGGACGATCGCGAGCATGCGGTTGTTCGGGCTCGCGCCAATTACCTTCAATTTATTTCAGTTCGAATACACGAGATGTCTAAGATCCTCATCGCAGTGCTCGCAGCAGTCGGCGTACTTTCCGCCTGTTCAACAGATACGGGGCCGACCTACACGGCCTATAAGGTGAACATGGCCGGCCAGCGTGACACGTATCGCGTGAACTGCTCGGGCTTGTTCGAATCGGAAAAATCGTGCATGGCTGCAGCCGCGCGAATCTGTAAGGACCAGCAAGTCGTGCTGACGCAAGCCTTGGATGGCGTGCAAGGTACCCAAGGCCGAAACAACCCGCGTGAGATGACTTTCACGTGTGGTACGCCTCCTGCACCGGTGGTACAGGCACCCGCTCCACAACCGGCACCGGCCCCTGCGCCGGCTCCGGTGGCTGCGCGTCGCGTGGTGCTGCAAGGCGACACGAATTTCGATACGGGCAGCGCTACGCTCACGAGCACTGCGCAGTCGCAGTTGAATGCGTTCCTGACGGCGAACAATGGCGTGCGTTTCACGAAAACGCAGATCTCGGGCTATACGGATTCGACGGGTTCGGTGGAGTCGAATCAGCGCCTGTCGCAAGCCCGGGCCGAGTCGGTGGCGCGTTACCTGGGGGCACGCGGTTTGCAGTCCGAGCAAATCGAGGCAAAGGGCTTCGGCGCATCGAATCCTGTTGCGAGCAATGCGACCGCCGCTGGCCGGGCTCAGAACCGTCGCGTCGAAATCAACGTGACCGCCACGCAGTAACCGCAGTCACACCAGCCCATGTCTTCAGAAAGCCGACGCTCGAACGAGCGCCGGCTTTTTTGCTTTTGGGTGCCGCCGCATGCCCTCTGCTCGCGCGGCTGCAGCAGCGCATACTCGCCTAGTTGCGCTGTGCACCGTTTTGTGCCCGACTCTCCAGCTTACAAGTAAAATTCGATTGCCTGGCGCTGTGTGCGCGCTTGCCGGACGTTGCCGACGTGTATTGCAGCGACGGCAAACGCATACATAGCGCAAAAACCTCAACAAAATCAAGGAGGCGTTATGCCAGCCGTCCACGGCAGCATGCTGTTGCTCTACGCGGTGATCGCGATCGCGGTTCTGATCCTGATGATCGCGCGTTTCAAGGTCTATCCGTTCCTCGTCCTCATGATCGTGTCCGTATTGCTGGCCCTCGCGGTCGGCATGCCGATGGACAAGATCGTGAAGTCCTTTGAAACGGGCAACGGCAATACGCTCGGTCACATTGCCGTCGTGGTCGGTCTCGGCACGATGCTCGGCAAAATGATGGCCGAGTCGGGCGGCGCCGAGCGGATCGCGAATACGCTGATCCACCTCTTCGGCGAGAAGAACATCCATTGGGCGATGATGGTCGTCGCAATCATCGTCGGCTTGCCGGTGTTTTTCGAAGTCGGCTTCGTGCTGCTGATTCCGATCGCGTTCAATGTCGCAAAACGCACTGGAAAGTCACTGCTGCTGATCGGCCTGCCGATGGTCGCTGGCCTCTCGGTCGTGCACGGTCTGATTCCGCCGCACCCGGCCGCGCTGCTTGCGGTGCAGCAATACCACGCCGATATCGGAAAGACCATTGCTTATGGCCTTATCGTCGGCGTGCCGACCGCGATCGTCGCCGGACCGCTCTTCGCACTGTTGATTCACAAGTACATCAAGCTGCCGGATGCCAACGCGCTCGCCGACCAGTTCACCGAAAAGCACGGCGACACCCAGGCGAAGCGCGATCTGCCCAGTTTTGGCATCACGCTGTTCACGATTCTTCTGCCCGTCATTCTGATGCTCGTCGGAAGCTGGGCGGATCTGGTCTTTACGCCGAAAACGCTGCCCAACGACTTGTTGCGGTTCATCGGCCAATCGGACATGGCGCTCCTGATCGCCGTGCTGGTCAGCTTCTGGACCTTCGGCGCGGCGCGCGGCTTCAACCGCGATCAGATTCAGAAGTTCTGTGGCGAATGTCTCGCGCCGATCGCCGGTATCACGCTGATCGTCGGTGCGGGCGGCGGTTTCGGCCAGGTGCTGCGCGACAGCGGCATTTCCCAGCAGATCGTCGCAACCGCGTCGCAGGCGAATCTGTCGCCGCTCTTGCTCGGCTGGTTCGTCGCCGCGCTGATTCGTCTGGCAACCGGTTCGGCGACTGTCGCGATGACGACCGCGTGCGGCATCGTCGCGCCGATCGCCGCGGCGGCGGGTGGTCACACGAGCCCGGAATTGCTGGTGCTCGCGACCGGTTCAGGCTCGCTGATCTTCTCGCACGTGAACGACGGCGGTTTCTGGCTGATCAAAGAGTATTTCGGGATGACGGTCGGCCAGACATTCAAGACGTGGTCGTTGCTCGAGACCATTATTTCCCTGATGGGTCTCGGTTTGACTTTCGTTCTTGCGGCGTTCGTGTAAGGAGAAATCGATGATTCTGATCGCAATGGGTGTGTCGGGCGCCGGCAAATCGCTCATCGGCGAGATGTTGGCGGAACGGCTGCATTGTGCGTTCACCGATGGCGACGCGTATCACAGCGCCGCCAACAAGGAGAAGATGCACAAGGGTATTCCCCTGACCGACGACGATCGCTGGCCGTGGCTGAAGACCATTCGCGCGGCGATCGAGGAAAAGCAGCGCGCTGGCGAGACGGCGGTATTCACGTGCTCGTCGCTGAAACGCTCGTATCGCGACATTCTGCGCGCGGGCGACAAGGACGTGTGTTTCGTCTATCTGCACGGCACGTTCGACGTGCTGCACGAGCGTCTTGGCTCGCGCACGGGGCATTTCTTCGATCCGTCGCTGTTGCAGAGCCAGCTCGATACGCTGGAGGAACCCGGCGAGGACGAGGCGATCACCGAGAGCATCGAGCTTACGCCCGAGCAGATCGTCGATAACGTGATCGAGAAGCTGAAGACACGAAAGTAAAAAAAGCCCCGGATTTCCGGGGCTTTATCTTTAGGCAATCCGCTTCGCCAGTTCGACCGCCTTGCCGATATACGACCCCGGCGTCATGTCCAGCAGCAGCTTCTTTGCCACGGCCGGGATCGCCAGCCCGCCGACGAACGCCTGCAGCGCTTCGCGCGTGATGCCCTTGCCGCGGGTCAGTTCCTTCAACTGCTCGTACGGATTCTCGATGCCGTAGCGGCGCATCACCGTCTGTACGGGTTCGGCGAGCACTTCCCAGCAGTTGTCGAGATCTTCGTTCAGGCGCGCCGCGTTCACTTCCAACTTGTCGAGACCGCGGATCAGCGCATCGTAGGCGAGCAGCGAGTAACCGAATGCCACGCCGATGTTGCGCAGCACGGTCGAATCAGTCAGGTCCCGCTGCCAGCGTGAGACCGGCAGCTTTTCTGAAAGATGGCGCAGCGTCGCATTCGCGAGGCCGAGGTTGCCCTCCGAGTTCTCGAAGTCGATCGGGTTGACCTTATGCGGCATCGTCGACGAGCCGATCTCGCCGGCCTTCGTCCTCTGCTTGAAATAGCCGAGCGAAATATAGCCCCAGACGTCGCGATCGAGGTCGAGAAGGATCGTATTCGCACGCGCGATGGCGTCGAACAGTTCGGCCATGTAATCGTGCGGCTCGATCTGGATCGTGTACGGATTGAACGTCAGCTTCAGACGATTCTCGACGACATCCTTGGAGAACGCTTCCCAGTCGAACTCCGGGTATGCCGACAGATGCGCGTTGAAATTGCCGACCGCGCCGTTCATCTTGCCGAGCAGTTCGACCTTCTCGATGCGCTGGATCGCGCGCGCGAGGCGCGCCGCGACGTTCGCGATTTCCTTGCCGAGCGTCGTCGGGCTGGCGGGCTGGCCGTGCGTGCGCGAGAGCATCGGCTGTTCGGCGTGCGCGTGTGCGAGCTTGACGAGCCGCTCATGCACCGATCGCAGCGCAGGCAGAATCACGCGTTCGCGCGCGCCCGCGAGCATCAGGCCGTGCGACGTGTTGTTGATATCTTCCGACGTGCACGCGAAATGGATGAACTCGCTTGCGCGCTCCAGTTCCGGCTGGCCCTTGACCGACTCCTTGAGCCAGTATTCGACGGCCTTCACGTCATGATTCGTGACGCGCTCGATGTCTTTGATGCGCGCGGCGTCGTGCGCGGTGAAGCGCTCGGCGAGATTCAGCAGGAATTGCTCGGACGCCTCGGAAAAGCGCGGCACTTCGGCGAACCCGGCGCGCGACAGCGCGATCAGCCAGTGAATCTCGACCGTCACGCGATGACGCATGAACGCGGCTTCAGAGAGCCAGTCACGCAGGGCTTCGGTCTTGGCGGCGTAGCGGCCGTCGAGCGGCGACAGCGCGGTAAGCGCAAAGAGGGTATCGGGACGAGTATCGGACATGGTTTGCGGACCGCGGGGAAGGAAAAGACGGGAGAACCGCGCATTTTACCATCGGATGCGTCCCAATCCCCGACGCTCAGCGTGCCCTCAGTTCCTCGTCAAGTGCCTGGAGTTGCGCGGGCGTGCCGACGTTTTCCCAGCGGCCCTCGTAAAGCTCGCCGCTCGCGTGCCCCGACGCAATGGCCTCGCGGTAGTAAGGCGTCAGCGCGCGGCGCGTGCCGGGCGCGAGATCGCGGAACATGCGCGTGTCGTACAGCCCGATGTTGCCGAACGTGTAACGCGGTTCGCCGTCGAGTGCGAGCGTGCCGTCATCGCGCAAGGCGAAATCGCCTTTAGGATGGAACGGTGGATTCGGCACCATCACGAGATGCATTCCCGGTGTTTCGAGCGCCGACAACGTAGCGGCGGGTTCGCGCAACGTCGCGTAGTCGAAATCGCAGAACACATCGCCGCTCACCGCGATAAACACGCCGTCGCCGATCAGATGCAGCGCCTTTGCGATGCCGCCCGCCGTTTCCAGCGCATCCGTCTCGGGCGAGTAGCGCAGCGCGACGTCCCAGCGCGATCCGTCACCCAGCACGGCTTCGATCTGCTCGCCGAGCCACGCATGATTGACGACGATCGTTTCGATGCCAGCCGCCGCGAGCCGCTCGATCTGCCAGACGATGAGCGGCTTTCCGCCTGCTTCCAGCAGAGGTTTCGGACAGGTATCGGTGAGCGGCCGCATGCGTTCGCCGCGTCCCGCGGCGAAGATCATCGCCGTTTTCAGAGCGTGGGTCATCGTGAATCAGAAGGTGTAACCGACTTCGATCGCGCGGCCTTCCAGCGAATCGAGCAGACGCGCGAACGGCCACAGCGGCGCATAGCGTTCCGCAACCTTGCGGGCATAACCGATGAAACGAGGCAGATCGGCGAGATAGCGCGGCTTGCCGTCGCGATAGTGGATGCGCGCGAACAGGCCGAGCACCTTGATGTGCCGCTGAAGGCCCATCCATTCGAGCTGGCGGTAGAACTCGCCGAAATCCGCGTCGACGGGCAAGCCGGCCTTTCGCGCGCGCTCCCAGTAGTACGCGAAGCAATCGAGCTGAAACTCCTCGTCCCAGCTGATGAACGCATCGCGCATCAGCGACGCAATGTCGTAGGTGATGGGGCCATACACCGCGTCCTGAAAATCCAGTACGCCGGGATTCGGCTCGCAGACCATGAGATTGCGCGGCATGAAATCGCGCAGCATGAAGGTCTGCGGCTGCGCGAGCGCGCTTTGCACGAGCAGCGTGAAGGTATCGTCGAGCGTCTTGCGTTCATCGGCGCTGACTTCGCGACCCAGATGCCGGCCGATGAACCACTCGGGCATCAGCTCCATCTCGCGACGCAGAAACGCCTCGTCGAAGGGCGGCAGGACGCCTTCACGGGAGCTTTGCTGAAAGCGGATCAGGGTGTCGATCGCCGCGCGCATCATAGGGCGCGCGTTTTTTTCGTCGAGAACGGAAATGTAAGTCGTCGTGCCGAGATCCGTAACGAGCATGAAGCCGGCTTCGAAATCGGCCTCGAGAATCTTCGGCACATGGACAGCCGCCTCTTCGAGCAGCCCCGCGACTTGCACGAACTCGCGGCACTTTTCCGGCGGCGGTGCATCGACGGCAATGAGCGTCTTGCCGAACTCCGAATCGCATTCGAGCCGGAAGTAGCGTCTGAAGCTGGCATCGGTGGAGGCCGGAGCGAGACTCGCGACGTTCAACCGATAGCGACCGGCGACGTTTTCGAGCCACGAGCGGAGCTGAGTGAGTCGGGCGTCGGAAGTAATATGCGTCATAAATTCGAGGAGCAAAACATCTTGCCATATAATACCCCACGACTTTTTGAAGCGATCCGTTTCACGCCTGGCGCCAGGCCCCCGACGACTGTGCGCGTCACCGTTCGATCGAGTGTCGTCCCTGCTTAGCAACGGACCGTCAAGTTCGACTGCGGTACGGGCACGGCCGCCTGCCCGGCGGCATCGAGCGCGTGGGACGCGAACGGGATCGAACCGCCACCCATACATGCCGCCACGACAGTTTCCCGTATTGAAAAAAGGCGACGCTCAGCCACGCAGACGGCGGCTCGTTGCCGCGCTTCTGTCCGTTCCGGGCCTGATGCCCGCTCTCGCGCATGCTCAGCTCGTGGGCGATGCAGCGTATCCCCAGCCGCTCGACGGTCCCGGCAGCCTGCGTCTCGCGCCGCAACTCGAAGAGCGCCCGCTGCAAACCGGTCAACAGCCATCGACGTTCCTGCTGAGCGACAAGGCCACCGGCACGTCCGACGAAGACATGGCAGCGAAGGGTTCGGCGGAAATCCGGCGCACGGTCACGGTCATCAAGGGCGACGCGCTGCATTACGACCAGGATACGGACATGGCCGATGCTTTCGGCAATGTCAGGCTGATCAATAACGGCGTGTCGTTCATCGGTCCGGAAGCGCATTTGAAGGTGGAGGCCAACGAAGGGTTCATGACGAACCCGAAGTACCGCTTCAACCTGACGGGCGGTTCGGGCAGCGCCGAGCGCATCGACATGATCGACGACGAGCGCGCACGCGTCGATCACGGCACGTACACCGCGTGCCAGTGCGAATCCGATCCGGCGTGGTACATCAAGGGCACGTCGTTCGACTTCGACACCGGCGCCGAGGACGGCATCGCGCACAACGGGGTGCTGTTCTTCCAGGGCGTGCCCGTGTTCGCGAGCCCGTGGCTGTCGTTTCCGCTGACGGGCGACCGTCGCAGCGGCCTGCTGCCGCCGACCTTCGCGCTGAGCTCCACGACCGGCTTCGAAGCGACGATCCCGTACTATTTCAATATCGCGCCGAATCGCGATCTGACTATCACGCCGCGCATCATGACGCAGCGTGGCGTGCTCGGGGAAGCAACGTACCGCTATCTATCGCCCACGTATTCGGGTTCGCTCGACGTCAACTATCTGCCGAACGATCGCGAGACGCATACGAACCGCTATGCGATCTTCTGGCAGCACCGGCAGAATTTCGGTAACGGCTTCGGTGGCTACGTCAATTACAACAAGGTTTCGGACGATCAATATCCGGAAGACCTGGGCAACGCGTCGAATCAGTTCCTGAACGGCACGCAACTGCTGTATCAGCAGGAAGCGGGGCTCACGTACACCAACGGCCCGTGGTCGGTGCTCGCGCGCGAGCAGCGCTGGCAGACGCTGCAGCCGTCGACTCCGCCGTACGCGCGCGAGCCGCAGTTGAACGTTCAGTACAACAAGTACAACGTCGGCGGCTTCGATTACGGTTTCGAGGCGGACGCCACGCGCTTCACGATCACCACCGAAGGCGCGACCGACGGAAACCGGCTGTACTTCAATCCGTACCTGAGCTACGGGGTCAACGCGCCGGGCTATTTCGTCACGCCGAAGGTGCAGTGGCACTTCGCATCGTACGACCTGGCTCATATCGCGACGACTCAGGTGGCGGGCTCGTCGCCGCCCGTGACAGGGCAGCCGAAGAATTTCACCGAGTCGATACCGACCCTCAGCTTCGACACGGGCCTCGTGTTCGACCGCTCGGTGCGGCTCTTCGGCCAGGATTACATTCAGACGCTGGAACCGCGGCTCTATTACGTCTACACGCCGTATCACAATCAGGACTTCGCACCGATCTTCGATACGGCCGAAGCCGACTTCGGCCTGGCCGAGATCTACACGCCGAACACGTTCGTCGGCAACGACCGGATCGCGGACGCGAACCGCATCACCGCGGGTTTGACGACGCGCTTCATCAACCCGGCGACGGGCGATGAGCGTGCGCGCTTTGTCATCGCGCAGCAGTATTATTTCCAAAGTCAGCGCGTCACGATCACGCCGGGTCAGTTGCCCGAGCAGGCGAAACACTCGGACCTGATCGCGGGCGCGGCCATCAAGCTGGGCGCTGGTTTCGCTTCGGAAACCGCGTTCCAATATAATGTGGACAACAACCAGCTCGTGCGCTCGAGCATCGGTTTCGCGTTCAGTCCCGGCGAACGCAGGGTCATTAACATCGGCTATCGCTATACGCGGTCGAATCAGACCACGCTGGTGAATGAGCCGATCAACCAGATTCTGTTGTCCGGCGAGTGGCCGCTCTCGAATCGCCTCTATGCCGTCGCCCGCGTAAATTATGATCTCGCGAGCCATCGTCTCGTCGACGGGCTCCTGGGCTTCCAGTACGATGCCGACTGCTGGGCGTTCGGCTTCGGCATGCAGCGTTACGCGAACGGCGTGAACACCTCCGGCCAGCCTGCATCGGGCACGCGCGTGCTCGCGCAGTTGACGTTCAAGGGCCTGTCGAACGTCGACAACGGCCTCGTCAACGCGTTCCGCGCGAGCGTGCAGGGTTATCAGCCGCCGCCGCCGGCCGCGCCGCCGCTCTCCCGGTACAGCGATTACGAGTGAGGCCGGAACGAGCGTTCGCGAACGGCATCGGGCATTCCGCGGAAGGCAACGAAGCGCGGCGCCGAGGGCCGCGCAGGCGGCACACACAAGCAGGACACGAACGGGTCAAGCCCGTATTTGATGGAGTATCTGTGGCAAACGTGAATAAGTTTCGATCGACGGCAATCGCAGCGGGCGTGCTCGTTGGCGCGCTGATCCTGAGTTCGCCGGCCGGTGCGCAGGCGTTGTCGAATCGCAATGCGCAGCTCGCCGATTCCGTGGTCGCGGTGGTGAACGACGGCGTCATCACGCAGCGCGAACTGCAAGAGCGCACGGCGCTCATCGCCAAACGTCTGCAGCAGCAGAACGCGCCGGTGCCGCCCGCGGACCAGTTGCAGCGGCAGGTGCTCGATCAGATGGTGCTCGAGCGCATCCAGTTGCAGCGTGCGAAGGAAGACGGCATCGTCATCGACGACGCCACCGTCAACCGCACGCTCGCGCGTCTCGCACAGCAAAACCAGATGACGCTCGAGGTCTACCGCTCGCGCATCGAGGCGCAGGGCGTGCCCTGGTCCACCTTCGTGCGCGACGCGCGCACGGAACTCACGCTCTCCAAGCTGCGCGAGAAGGAAGTGGACAGCAAGGTCACCGTGTCCGATGGCGAAGTGGCGAACTACATCGCGAGCCAGCGCGGTCCGGGCGCGCGCAATACGAGCGATCTGCGTCTGCAGCACATCATGTTCAAGGTCGCGTCCGACGCGCCCGAGGCCCAGGTTCAGGCAGTTCAGACGAAGGCCGACGCGGTGCTGAAGCAGGCGCAAGGCGGCGCCGATTTCGCGAAGCTCGCGAAGGATAATTCGCAGGACACCGACGCGAGCAAGGGCGGCGATCTCGGCTACCGTGCACCGGCCACGCTGCCGGCGGGCATCGTGACGGCCGTGTCGCCGCTGCGTCCGGGCCAGATCGTGCCGACACTTCTGCGCACCGACGGCGGCTTCGAGATCATCAAGCTGGTGGATCGCCGCGCGAGCCAGGGCACGCCGGGCGACGCGCCCAAGCTCGTGCAGACGCACGTGCGTCACATTCTGCTGCGCGTGTCGGACGGTATGTCGGAACAGACCGCACGCCAGAAGCTGCTCGACATCAAGCAGCAGGTGATCGCCGGCGGCGATTTCGCCAACTTCGCACGCACCTATTCGCAGGACGGCTCGGCGTCGCAGGGCGGCGATCTCGGCTGGATCAGCCCGGGCGAAACGGTGCCCGAATTCGAGCGCGCGATGAACAATCTCCAGGACGGCGCTGTCAGCGATCCGGTGCGAAGCGAATACGGCTATCACCTGATTCAGGTGCTCGGCCGCCGCGATGCGGAAGGCTCCGCGTCGCAGCAGCTCGATATCGCGCGTCAGGCGATCGGCCAGCGCAAGGCCGAGCAGGCGTACTCCGACTGGCTGCGCGAATTGCGCGACACCGCGTACGTGCAGTACAAGGGCATCGCTGCCCAACAGCAGTAACACCATGAGCGCCGCCGACGCCCGACCGCTCGCCATCGCCATCACGACTGGCGAGCCGGCCGGTGTCGGTCCGGAGTTGACGGCGGCCGCGCTCCAGGCGGCACGCGAGCGCTGGCCGTCGGCGCATTTCACGGTGCTCGGCGATCGCGACTTGCTGACGTCGCGCGCAGGCGGCGCCTGGCCCGCGGCGGGCGATGCGATCGACATCGAGCATTACGCGCTCGCCGTGCCTGCAAAGCCAGGCAAGCTCGATGCCGCCAACGGGCGCTATGTGCTCGGCCTTCTCGATGCCGCGATCGACGGCGCGGTGTCCGGCCGTTTCGACGCCATCGTCACTGCGCCGCTGCAAAAGAGCACGATCAACGATGCCGGCGTGCCTTTCACCGGCCACACCGAATATCTCGCCGAGCGCACGAACACGCCGCGCGTCGTGATGATGCTGGCGGGTTCGAGCGAGCGTCCGTTGCGCGTCGCGCTCGCGACGACGCATCTGCCGCTGAAGGACGTATCGGCGGCGCTGAGCATCGACGGACTCGTCGAAACGCTCACCATCATTCATCACGATTTGCGCGCGCATTTCGGTCTCGCCGTGCCGCGCATTCTCGTGACCGGCCTGAATCCGCACGCGGGCGAAAACGGCTATCTGGGCCGCGAGGAAATCGACGTCATCACGCCCGCGCTCGAACGCGCCCGCGCGCTTGGCATCGACGCGCCCGGCCCGTATCCCGCGGACACCTTGTTCCAGCCGCGCTATCTGAAAGATGCCGACTGCGTGCTCGCGATGTTCCACGATCAGGGCTTGCCGGTGCTGAAGTACGCGACTTTCGGCGAAGGCATCAACGTGACGCTCGGCTTGCCGATCATCCGCACGTCGGTGGATCACGGCACCGCGCTCGATCTCGCCGGCACGGGCCGCGCCGATCCGGGCAGCATGATCGCCGCCATCGACGCCGCCGTCACGATGGCGCGCCACAAGCGCAGCGCCTGAACGCGCGCGCATTCATTCGAATCGGTATGTCGACCAAACATCAAGGCCATTTCGCGCGCAAGCGCTTCGGGCAGAACTTCCTCGTCGATCAGGGCGTGATCGATTCCATCGTCGATGTGATCGCGCCCAAACGTGGCGAGCGCATGGTCGAGATCGGGCCGGGGCTCGCGGCGCTCACGGAGCCGCTGATCGAGCGGCTCGCGACGCCCGAATCGCCGCTGCATGCGGTGGAACTGGACCGCGATCTGATCGGCCGGCTGGAAAAGCGCTTTGGCGACAGGCTCGTCGTGCATTCCGCGGACGCGCTCGATTTCGATTTTGGCGCGCTCGCGCTCGAAGGTGCAGACAGCGATAAGCCGACGCTGCGTATCGTCGGCAATCTGCCGTACAACATTTCGAGCCCGCTGCTGTTCCATCTGACGACGTTCGCGCACAAGGTCATCGACCAGCATTTCATGCTGCAGGACGAAGTGGTCGAGCGCATGATCGCGGAGCCCGCGAGCAAGGACTACGGGCGTCTTTCGGTGATGCTGCAATATCGCTACGTGATGGACAAGATGATCGACGTGCCGCCCGAGTCGTTCAATCCGCCGCCGAAAGTGAATTCCGCGATCGTGCGCATGATTCCGTTCGCGCCGCACGAATTGCCCGAAGTCGATGAAACCGTGTTGAGCGATGTCGTGAAAGCCGCGTTCGCGCAGCGCCGCAAGGTCTTGCGCAACAACCTGGGCGCGTACCGCGACACGATCGATTTCGACGCACTCGGCTTCGATCTCGCGCGCCGCGCCGAGGAAGTGCCGGTAGCTGAATTCGTCGAGCTGGCGCAGGCGGTTCAGCGCTCGAAAGCCTGAACGCAGCCGGCGTCCGACAGCAGTTTCATCAGCCGTTCCAGTCGCGCGCGCTGCTCGCGCTGCAAGCCGCGCGTCGCGCTCACCTGCCGCACGCGGGTGCGCCAGTAGGTCTGGCCGAACAGCGAGTTCGCGCCTTCCGCCGAGAGCACGCGCTCCAGATGCCCGATCGCGGCATCGACATTCCGGGGTGTGTACGGGCTCGTGATCGTGGCGTCTCGTTCGAGTGTCGCGTTCATCGTTTTGGCCTCGTGTCGCGTTGAATCCGAGCGATGGATTCTGAGCGCGAGGCGGGACATTTCACGTCTCGAAGCGTCATCACGAACCGGGACGCGATGTGTCCGAATCGGCTGATATGATCGTCGTCCCCAACGATGCGGGGCAGAAAGACATCCTCAAAGGGGAGACACATGCGCTTCATTCACGCAGCGGATATTCATCTCGACAGCCCGTTGCACGGCCTTTCCGCCTACGCCGACGCACCCGCCGACATGCTGCGCCAGGCGACGCGCGAGGCGTTCTCGAAGCTCGTGTCCATAGCGGTCGACGAGCAGGTCGATTTCATGGTGATCGCCGGCGATCTCTACGACGGCACCTGGCGCGATCACAACACGGGCATCTTCTTCTGCCGCGAGATGGGGCGCCTGCGTCGCGCGGGCATTCCGGTCTACGTGCTGTTCGGCAATCACGACGCCGAAAGCGAAATGACGAGCCAGCTCCAGTTGCCCGACAACGTCTACACGTTCTCGACGAGAAAGCCGCAGACGTTCCGCATCGACGCGCTCAAGGTCGCGCTGCACGGTCACAGCTTCAAGGAAAAGGCGGTCACGACGAATCTCGTCACCGCCTATCCGCCGCCTGTCGCGGGCTATTTCAACATCGGCGTGCTGCATACCGCGCTCGAAGGCGGTTCGATGCACGCGAGCTACGCGCCGTGCTCGGTCGCCGAACTGCACGCGAAGGAATATCACTACTGGGCGCTCGGCCATGTGCATGACTACGCAATCTGGCAGGACGCGTCGACCATCGTGTTTCCAGGCAATCTGCAAGGACGCAACATTCGCGAAACGGGAAGGCGCGGTGCGGTGATCGTCACCGTATCGGAGTCGGAAGCGGTGAGCGTCGAGCGGCTTTTCATCGACGTGCTGCGCTGGGAATCCGTCACCGTCGACGCATCGCAGGCCAGCACGCTCGATGAAGTCGCGCGCGCGGCCGGGCGTGCGCTCGAAGCGCTCGTCGAAGCGTCCGCATCGCACGTGCCGCACGCGGTGCGCGTGACGATCACCGGCGCGACCGGCGCGCACGGCGAATTGTTCGGTCTCGAAACGCAATTGCGCGCGGAAGTGCTCGCGCAGATCGCGGCGATCAGCCACGACCGCCTCTGGCTCGAGAAAGTGAGGATCGCGACCGAGCCGCTCGCACACAGCGAACCGGCAGCGGGCCGCGCCGATGCGCTCGCCGATCTCCACGGCCTGCTGATCGAAGCCGAGTCCGATCCGGAGTTTCTGAGCATGCTGCAGGACAAGCTCATCGCGCTGGCGTCGCAGGCGCCGAGTGAGTTGCAGAAGTTCGTGCCCGAACTGGAGCAGGTGCGCAACGGCGAGCTCGCGAAGCTCGTCGGCGACGTGCGTTCCGGCCTGATCGCGCAACTCGCGGACGCGGAGTAACGAATGCGCATCGGAAAGCTCGAACTCATCCGCTACGGCAAGTTCACCGATCACGCCGTCGAATTTCCGGCGGCGGAACACGACTTCCACTTCGTCGTCGGGCCGAACGAGGCCGGCAAATCGACCATCAAAAACGCGATCTCGGAACTGCTCTTCGGGATGCCGCACAGCTCGCCGCTCGCGTTCGTGCATCCGCAAAGCGACTTGCGGCTGGGCGCGTCCATCGAAACGAATGGCGAGACTTTGGCGTTTCACCGCTCGAAGAGCCGCAAGTCGTCGCTCTCGATGCCGGACGGCGACGCGCTGCCCGCCGACGCGCTCGCGCCGTTTCTCGGCGCTGCCGACAAAGGTTTTTTCGAGCAGATGTACTGCCTCGATCACGACGCGCTGCGCCGTGGCGGGGAAGCCATTCTCGATGCGTCGAGCGATGTCGGGCAGGTGCTGTTTCAGTCGGCCGCGGGCATTGCCAGTCTCGGCGACGTGCGCCAGCGTCTCGCGGACGAAGCCGATCGTCTTTGGGCGAAGCGCAAGTCGGGCGATCGCGCGTATTACGTCGGTTTGAAGCAGTACGACGAAGCCACCGCCGAACTCAAGGCGGCGAGCGTAAGAACGGCGCAATGGCGTCGCGCGCATGTGGCGGTCGAAGAAGCCGAGGAGCTGAGCCGCGAGCAGGATGCGCGCCGCGCCGGGCTCGAAGCGCAGCGCGGCAAGCTCGAACGCATGAGGCGCGTTGCGCCGTTTCTGAACGCGTGGCGCGAAAAGGCGGCCGATTTGCGCGAACTGGGCGATGCCGTCGATCTGCCCGCGAACGCCGAAGCGACGCTGCACGACGCGCTGACGCGGCTCGCGGCCGCGCAAACCGCCCTGGACCTGCACGCGAAAAATGCCGGCCAATTGCAGGCCGAGCTGAGCGCGGTGCACATCGAGCACGGTCTGTTGAAGGTGCAATCCCGCATTCGTGCACTCGAAACCACGCGGCAGCGCTGCACGAATCACGCGAGCGATATTGCCCGGCTCGAACTCGAAGTCGACATGCGTTTGCGGCAAATCGTGCACGACGGCGCGCAGCTCGGCTGGCCGCAAGACGAAGCGGGCACACGCCGCGCAATGCCCGGCACGCTCGCGCTGCAGACGGTCACGAGCCTGATGCTCGAGCGCGGCGAACTCGAACTCGCGGCGCGCAACGCGCAGCAGGCGGCGGAAGACAGCGCGACGCAGATCGACACGCTGAAAGCGCGGCTCATGGCCATCGCGAGCGGCGATGTGCCGCCGGCACTGCGCGCTGCGTTGCGCGCCGCGCAGAAGTATCGCGATGCGAGCGCGGCGATGCAGCGTCTCGAAGACGCGAGGCGCGACGCGCGGCACGCGCTCGACGCGGGCATCGCGTCGCTTGGACGATGGTCGCGGCCGATCGTCGAATTGAAGTCGATGACGTTGCCGGCAGCGGAGCGCATCGCGGCATTGCGCGCGGAACGTCAGGAACTGACGTCGCGATTGACGCTCGCCACTGATCGCGTGCAGGAAGCGCGGGAGACGCTGCACGCGACGCGAACCGAACTCGACGATCTCGTCGAAACACACGATGTCGTAACGGGCGATCAGGTTCGCGACGCACGCACGACGCGCGATGCCGCGTGGCGCGCGATCAAAGCGGGCGATCTCGCGCTCGATCAGGGCGCGCCCGGATTCGAAACCGCGATGCACGCGGCTGACGGGCTCGCCGATCGTCAGCTCGGCTCGGTCGGTCACGCGACGCAGCTCGCGGCACTGAAGCGGCGCGTCGCGAGTGAGGAAGCGACGCTCGTGCGGCGCGAGGAGAGCGTGTGCAAAGCCGAATCGGCGCTGACGAAGTTCGACGATGCGTGGCGCGCGCTCGCGGCGCAATCGCAGGTCGCGGAGATGTCGCTGGACGATGCGTCGTCGTGGATCGCATCGCGCGAGAAGGTGCTGGCAGCGGCGCAAACGCTCGATGCGCGCACCGAGGAACGCGAGCGCGATTCCGCCGATGCCGCCGCGCGGCGCGACGAGCTCGCACGGCATCTGAAAGAAGCGGACGCGCGCGCCGATCTCGACATGCTGTGCGACATGGCGGAGGCGCATATTGCGGCTATCGATGAAGCTGCCGTGACGCGGCGCAACGTCTCAGCGCAACTCGACGAAGCACAAGCCGAGTGCGTCGTGCGTCAAAGCGCGGCAAAAGCCGCCCGCGACGCATTCGAGCGCTGGCAGCGTGAGTGGTCGGCGGCGCTTGCGAAGGCGGGTCTCGCGAACGCGGCGGATTCGCAGGCGGCGGCTGAAGCGGCTATCGACATCGTGAAGAAGATCGGCGAGCAATTGACGCAAATCGATACGATGCGCACCGGTCAGATCGACGCGATGCGCGCGGCGCTCGATGCACTCGACGCCGATGCGTCGCAGCTTGCGCGCGAACTCGACGATTCGCTCGCGATGCTCGGCGCAAACGCAATCTCGACGGAACTGTCGGCGCGCCTCGATCGCGCTTGCGCGGCGCACGCCGAACTGGAGCGCTTGAAGAAGACGCACGCGGCCGCGAGCGAGCAGGAGAGCAAAGCCGCCGCAGACGTGGAAGAAGCGAAGGCAACGCTGCGTCCGCTCTACGATCTGGCTGGCGTCGATACGCCCGACGTGCTTCAGGCGCTGATCGCGCGATCGCAGAAAAAGCGTGAGCTGAGCACCGCCGCGGACGATGCGCGCGCCGCGCTCATCAAGGGCGGCGACGGTCTGACGCTCGACGAGCTCGTCGCGGAAGTGGAGGGCGCGGACATGGCGAACGTGCAGGCCGAGCTTTCGCGCATCGGTGCGGCGCTGTCGGAGTCGGTGCGAATCGCCGGCGAAACGGCGACTGCGCTCGATGCCGCGCGCCGCGAGCTCGCCGCCATTTCCGGCGAAGCGAACGCCGCGCGCGCCGAAGCGAAGCGCCAGGAAGCGCTCGCCACAATGTCGGATGCCGCCGAGCGCTTCGTGAAAGTCGAGACGGCATCGACGCTGCTCAAATGGGCGATCGACCGTTATCGCGAGCGCCGTCAGGGCCCGATGCTGTCGCGCGCGAGCACGATCTTCTCGGAACTCACGCTCGGCGCGTTCTCGCGACTCATCGTCGACTACGACCGGCAGCCGATGGCGCTCTCCGCGATCCGTTCGAGCGGCGAGCATGTCGACATTTCGGGGATGAGCGAAGGCACGCGCGATCAGTTGTACCTCGCGCTGCGGCTTGCGGCGCTGGAAGAGCATGCCGAGAAGGCGTCGGCGCTGCCGTTCGTCGCCGACGATCTCTTCATCAACTTCGACGATGGCCGCGCGCGTGCCGGCCTCGCCGTGCTCGCGCACATCGCGAAACGTACGCAGGTGATCTTTCTGAGCCACCACGATCATCTCGTCGATATCGTCCGCGACGTGTTCGGGCCGCGGGTCAACGTGCGCTACATGAGCTGACGGGGTTTTACACGTTTAGCATCGCGTCGAGGCGCAGCAGCGTATCGCGCGCGCCGCCCGCGATGCCGACGCCTGTATTCGGTGCGATCGCGTGCTCGCGCGGATTGATGCGGATGACGCGCGGCCCGTTGCGCTCGCTGAAGCGCCTGACCGTGGGCAGCGCGCGCCCCGCGCCGACTTCGACGACCACGAGTCTTTCGACGTCGCGCAGCCACGTCGCCAGTCTGCGCTCTTGCTGCGCGGAGCGCGTCTCGACCCAGTTCCAGTCGCCGAACATGAGGATGTTCGGACGCGCGAGCGCATCGCAATGCGGACAGCGCGGCATCGCGTTGACGAGCTCGCAGCGGCTTTCGTCGACGATGGGTTCGAAGCCGTCGGCGGGCCAGATATCGCTCGTGCAGGCGTCGATGCATTGCAGCGCGTCGATCGCGCCGTGACACTCGGCCACGCGTTCCGGCGCGAAGCCGGCGCGCTGAAACTGCCCGTCGACGTTGCTCGTGAAGACGAACGCGCTGTGCGGCATGCGTGCGGCCCAGCATTTCAACGCATGAAAGCCGTCATGCGGCACGGTCGCGCGATACAGCGCCAGCCGATGCCCGTAAAAGCCCCACGTGAGCCGCGGATGACGCACGAAGCCTTCGGGATTCGCCATCTCCTCGAACGAAAAGCCGTGACGCCGTAGCGCCGGATACGCGCGCCAGAAGCCTTCCGGGCCGCGAAAATCCGGCAGTCCCGAGTCGACGCCCATGCCGGCGCCCGCCGTGATCAGGAGACCGTCGGCATCGCGAAGCCAGCCGGCGGCTTGCGCGAGAAGCGCAGCGTCGTTCATTGCGCGTCCTCCTGACCATATCGGCTCGCGAGTCTGCGGAAGTCTTCGGCGAATTCGTCGCGCAAGGCTTGCGGCGAGAGAATTTCCACGCCCGCGCCCAGCGCGCGCAGCCACCAGCGCAGCTTGAGACTCGGCGTGACGGTGCCCGTGACTTTCATGCGGCCATCGGGCAGCGTGTCGATGAGCTGATCCTTCGACATCGGCGATTCACGCAGCTGATTGCCCGCGTTGCCATCGAAGGCGAGTTCGAGCCGTACCGGCGGCTCGGGCAGAAAGTCAAATACCTGCTGCGTCTCAATGTACTTGCGCAGCTTGAAGTCCTCTGGATACGTGAAGGATTCGCCCGACTCCGTCACCGAGCGGATGCGATCGAGCCGGTAGAGCGTGCGCAGCCATTGCGTTTCGCCTTTCTCCGGACGCGGCGCGCGATTCGGGTCTTGCGCGACCATGTACATCACGCCGGCCGATTCGACGAGCGCGAGCGGCCAAAGTTTGCGCGTTTTCGGGGAATCGCTGCTGTCGATCTTGTACGCGGCGCGGTACTGCACGAGCAGTTCGCGTTCGAAGAACGTGGCGGTGGCCACCGTCTGAAAGATTTCGGGACGCAGCTTCGGGCGGATCAGCGTGAAGGCGCCGTCCACCGAATCGATCTTGTCCGCCCACGCGCGATAGATGCGGCTGTCCGCTTTCTCCTGCGACAACCGGGATTCGGCCGCCTTGAAGAGAGGATCGATGTCGCGCGTGACCGCGTTCGGGAGCTTGTTGCCCGCGAAGCGCTGCAGTATGTGAAACGCCACGGCCTCCGACGCGCTCATCAGGCCGCTCATGCCTTCCTGCAAGCCGTGCAGCCACGGCTTGCGCTGCCAGAGGAGTTCGCGTCCGTTGAGCATCGATACGACGCGTGCGTCGGCTTCGAGCGCGGTCAGATGGCGCTGCACTTTCTTCGTATAGCCGACGCGATGGCCGCGCTCTTCGAGACGCCTGCGTACTTCGGGCGTCGAAAGCCAGGCGGTTGCGTCCCGTTCGGTGGGCAGCACGCGGAGGATGGCTTCATCGAGGCTGGAGGTCATGGCGTCGGTGGGACTGGGTGATGAGGCCGATTATAGGCGGCAACGGGACATATTGTGTCTCGATTGAGTGTTTCGGATTTCATGCAACCTCCCCATCGACATGGGGCGGCTTATATAACTCAGCCCGGCTCAATTCAATTTCTGGCTGCAAGTTGCCATCGCAACCGTGAAACAAATAGTAATATAAATTTCGTTCTCCTTTCGTTGCTGCACTACACTCTATTGCGCATCATTCCGCGACGCAAAAAATCGGAGGACACTTGTGTTTAGTCAAATAACGAGATTTTTTATCTGTTTATTAGCAGTGCTATTTATATCAGGATGCGGAGATGGCAACAATCTCAGTAATCCCGCCGCGTCTGCCGTGAGCAAGGCAGTGGTTGAAGAGGCCGCGTCGACTCCGAAGACAACAGTCAAGGGATACGCTTTATCGACTGTAATCTGGCCGCAAATACCCATTCCTGTCTGCTGGATGCTGAACGACGACGAATTCGGTCGCACTTCCCAAGAGCGAGGCTGGGTACGCTCATCTGTAGAAGAAACTTGGGTGGCCAATTCAGGGGTCGAATTTTCCGGATGGGAAAAGTGCGGGGATTCGAGCGCGTCTAATTCAATTCGAATCGCTTTAAAAGATGACGCCTCCGATGGACCGTGGTCGTATTTCGGCGTTTGGGCTGGCAAATATATGCCTGGCATGCAGTTGAATTTCACATTCAACTATTGGAGCCCAAGTTGCAATGGTCGCAGAGAATTCTGTATCAAGACCATTGCAGCGCATGAATTTGGCCATGCGTTAGGTTTCGCGCATGAGCAAAACCGCCCAGACACGCCGAATACATGCGAGAAGGCTCCGCAAGGAGGGAACGGTGACACTCTGATTGGCGAATGGGATTTGGCGTCGATCATGAACTATTGCAATCCGAAGTGGAATGGCGATGGCAAGCTCAGTCCAACCGACATCGAGATGGTGCAGAAGTTCTACGGGATGCCGAAGGCTAAGGGCACCTTGTACACGGTGTTGCGCCAAAGTCTGCCCGCACAGATTCAAGCGTTTGATCTTTCTACGCGAACGCGCAAAGCGACGGTTGATCTTCCATCCGGCGAACCGACTGCAATGTTTTCAAATTCGAACGGAAATAAGTTATTTGTTTTTCTTGATAAGGGTCAGGGAACAAACGGTGATCTAGTGACTATTGACACCGCCAGCAACTCGGTTTCCAGAATAACGCCGATGATCAAGGTGAGTCAGGCCGAACATTACTCGTCGCCAGACGGTTCCATTATATATGTGATCGACTACTATCGGATTCGTGTTTTCTCGGCTGAAACCGGTGCGTTATCTAAAACCATTGAGCTTCCCTATTCTGGGGGAACGAAAGGGAGTAATCTCGTTGCTTTCGACGACAAGGCTAATGTTTATGTGGAATTTTCCCAGTACGCTACAAACAGAATACTTCTGCATCAAATCAATCTCGATCAGGGAAAGGTTGCACGAACATGGGATCTTGGGCCGCGCATCCAAAATATATCTTTCTTTGCTAAGTTTATCCTTTCTCGCGATGGAAAGAAGATTACTTTCGAAAGTTTGCTGGACGAAAAAGACGTTGATCGCAGCGTTGTTGAACTAGATATAGACACGAACAACCGCAAGCTTGTCTCCACCGTACCGTCAACAATAGGTACGAACCTTGTCCCCACGGAGGACGGCACGGTGCTGTCCTTCAGTCAAACAGGTTCGAATACGACGGTACTTAAACTCTACGATCCGAAAACAGGTCGAACTTTGTTCACAGACAGCCAAGCGCCAGGCTCGGTTGCTCCGGTTTATCACGCGCAATCCAAGTCTGTATTCTCATGGCGCTGCACATACGGCGGAGCCATACTGCAATTTGAGCCTCAGTCGGATGGGTCTTACAAACGACTTACTCTGGACGCTGCAACACTCATCGCGTCGCCTGGAGTCTGTGGCGGCCCCAGGCACGCTTTCGTTATCGTAGATCGTAATTAGCGGCGCACGCAGAAGGGCATTTAGGCCGTGCCTCCGCGGCACGGCTTCGATCGATGAATCACACCACCCGCCGTTTCGTGAGCCGCCCGCGCCACGCTTTCCCGTCATCTGTATGCGCTCTATCCCTATCATGCACCGTTCGTCGCAGTGCCTGTTGCTGAACTCGATGTAGTTCTGCAATTGCTGGACTACGGTTTCCCGTTGCAGCGGTATGCGCGCCCAATTACCGCGTGCATGCCCCGCCATACCGTACAAGTCTGCGACTAGACCGGGCGGGCGTTCATGTCACTGTCGGACGCCTGTCGCGTCTTGGGTATCTTGCGGGGAATGCTAGCGCGCTACCGGCGCGGAGAATATTCGCATGCGGACGGGTTCATATTTCACGAAAGAACCCGCGTTTCGTCATATCGCGCAGCGCGGGAAGGAACCGCCTGATCCGCGCTACGTCCGTCGATGAGATTCCACCCTCGCGCGATGCGGGGCCATGGGTCAAAGCTCTTCAATCGCCACGAGCGCATCCCGAGCCATCCATTCGAGCGTGCCGAAGAGTGCGGATAGCTCCCAATGGTCCAGAGTTCTGTATATGGCTTGTGTGGCTTGTTCTTCGTCGGATAAGAGGCGCAGAAGCGTGATGAGTCCCGTAAGCGCGAAGGCTGCGCGTGCCTGACCGTCAATGTTTGGCATCGTCATATGGTGCGGTCCGCGATAGCCGGGTTTAGCGCCGGGTTCAAGTATCGACGTCCACCCCGGACGCTCCGCATTGCGTGCCTTTGATGAAAGCGTGTTCTGGTCGCGGGTTGCCTCGTTGGTCGCCGCTTTCGCCTTCTTCTTTTCTTTCATGCTGTCCGCTCCTGTGTGAAGCCCGGAGCCGCACCCTTCGAACGAAGGGGCGGGCGGGAACAGTGACAAGGTTGGCAGACCGGGTGAGTACAACCATTACCGGCAACCCTTGCGGGTTCCCTGCCACGTCCCGCCCATAGGCGAACGCAAGCACCATGCGCCGACGGTCAATCGGCGCGCGGGGTTCTAACGCTAGCCCGCAGTGCGCGGGCGTCGCGGGTTGAAAAACTCACTATCAGGCTGCCAAGCCTGTCCCGACGCAACCACGCGCCGGACTTCACAGAATACGGCACCACCCCGCAATGCTGATTCTATGACAAACGTCAAAATTTGTCGTTGAGTCTTCACGCGTCGGAAAATTCCAACAGCACTGCTTATTAGCGCGAGAGGCGCGTTCGACGTTGCTCGAATTTGCCTACACAGTGCCTACATGACCGCACAAAACAAAAAGCCCATCCGGTGAAGGATGGGCTATCTGCTTGATTCTTTTGGTAGGCCGTACGGGATTCGAACCTGTGACCAACGGATTAAAAGTCCGCTGCTCTACCAGCTGAGCTAACGACCCGAAAGAGGCGAAATTATAATCGGCGAAGCCGATTGATGTCAAGAGGCCTGGCCAAGCGACCGCTCGAACATCGAAAGAAAAAATGCCTGCGGCGTCACGGCCCGCAGGCATTCTTCTCGAGAGGCGCAAAGCTCAAAAGAATCGTAAAGCTCCGCTTACTTCACCTGCGACATCTTGCTCTGCGCAGTCTGCGCGACTTCCGTACCGGCGTACTGCGAGATGATCTGCTGCAGCGTCTGCTTTGCAGCCGCCTTCTGGCCTTGCTCGATCTGGTTGTTCGCGATCGCAAGCAGCGCCTCGGGCGCCCGCGGATGCGTCGGATAACTCTTTACCAGGTCTTGCCAGACAGCAGTCGATGCCTTGTAGTCGCGTTGAGCATACAGCGCATTGCCGAGCCAGTATCGCGCCGTCGGCTGATACGGACTTTGCGGATACTTCGCCACGAACGCCTTGAAGGACGCCGCGGCGTTCTTGTAGTCACCGTTACGGAACTGAGTCGACGCTGCGTTGAACGCTTCCGTCTCGCCGGGCTGCACCGAACCGGTCACGCCGTCGATCGTCTCTTGCTGCGGCTCGAACTTCTTCAAGCGCGTGTCGAGATCGGCGTAATAGTCCTTCTGCTGCTTCTGCAGCGTCGCGACCTGATTGGCCAGATCCTCGTTCTGGCCGCGAACCGTTGCAACCTGCTGATTGAGCTGGTCGATACGATTCTGCTGATCGAGGATCGTGCGCTGCGCAGCCTGCAACTGACTGGACAAGCTATCAGTCTTCGTGCGCAGATCGAGCACGGCTTTACGCGCTTCGTTGTCGTCGAAGACGCCGGCGTGCGCGGGCACGCTAAGCATCGTGGAGCCAACCACGCACGCGGCTGCGGCTACGCGCAGCAAGGGAAAGCGATACAACATAGGGCGACTCACCCGTGACTGGTTACGTTACTGTTGATAGACGAGGTCGGCGCGGCGGTTTTGCGCCCACGACGACTCGTCGTGACCCGTCGCCATCGGCTTTTCCTTGCCGAGGCTCACGGCTTCCATCTGCGAATCGGCGACGCCCATCAGCGACATCGCGCGACGCACGGCTTCCGCACGCTTCTGGCCGAGCGCGAGGTTGTACTCGCTCGTGCCGCGCTCGTCGGTGTTGCCCTGGATCAGGACGTGACGCTCCGGATGGCTCTTGATGTACGACGAGTGTTGTTGCAGCAGCGGCTGATAGTCGTCCTTCACGGCATAGCTGTCGAAGTCGAAATAGATGCTGCGCTTGGCGAGCGGGCTGTTCGGATCGTTCAGCGGGTCGATGTTGACCTGCTTCACGTCCGTCGGGTTCGGCTGCGTGCCGACTGCACCCTTGTTCTGGCCTTCGTCGAGCTTCACGCCCGAGTGACACGCCGCCAATGCGCCGACCATCGCAACTGCCAGGCCGATACGAAGTTTCGACATCATGGTACCTCTCCTTGTTGTAGCTGAACGTTGTATGTGAAACGTTATTGCTGAACTCATTGCATGAACGGACCCCAGGACGGCTCGCGCACCGCACCGCCCTGAACTGACAAGACTTGCCGCGTACGACCGTCGGTCGAAACGGCTGCCAACACGCCACGTCCGTTCACTTGGGTGGCGTAGAGGATGTACTGACCGTTCGCCGCGAAGCTCGGCGATTCGTCATGCGTCGTGTCGGTCAGCCCCGTCGCCGTGCCGGACGCGAGGTCCTGCAAATACAGCTTGAAGCCGCCGCCAGTGCGCGAAATGTACGCGAGTTGCTTGCCGTCCGGGCTCACGCGCGGGCTCGTGTTGTAGCTGCCCGCAAAGGTGACCCGCTGGGCCGCGCCGGCGCTTTCCCCGGCCGCCGGCATCTTGTAGATCTGCGGTTGGCCGCCGCGATCGCTCGTGAAGTAGATGGAGCTGCCATCGGGCGAGAAGGCCGGCTCGGTATCGATGGAACTGCCTTGTGTCAGACGGCGCAGGCCGGAACCGTCTGCGTTGACTTCGAAAATCTGCGTGTTGCCGGTGCGCGAGAGCGCGACGGCGAGCTTGCGGCCGTCAGGCGACCACGCCGGCGCACTGTTGTTGCCCTTCTGGTTCGACACGACCACGCGACGGCCCGTAGGCAGATCGTGGATGTAGACCACCGGCTTCTTCTTCTCGAACGACACGTACGCGACCTTCGTGCCGTCCGGCGACCACGCCGGGGAGATGATCGGCTCGGGGCTGGAGAGGGCGATCTTCGCGTCCTGGCCGTCCGAATCCGAAATCTGCAACTGATAGCGTCCGCCCGTCTGAATGACATAGGACAGACGCGTCGCGAACACGCCGCGGCCGCCGAGCAGCTTGGCGTAGATGTAGTCGGCAATCTTGTGCGCGCTCATGCGCAGGCCGCTTTCGGCGCTGACGAGCGACAGGCCGCCGAGATTCTGCTGCTTGACTGTGTCGTAGAGACGGAAGCGCACTTCGTATTGGCCGTTCGGCAGCTTGTTCACGCTCCCCGACACGAACGCATCCGCGCCTTTCGCTTTCCATGCGCCGAGATCGACCGAGTCGGATTCAGCGACGGGCGCGCTGCCCGCATCGATATTCGTGAACTTGCCGCTTCTCTGCAGATCCTGGCGAATGATCGCGCTGATCTGTTGCGGCGAATTCGCTTCATTGGCGAAATTGGCCGTCGCGATCGGGAACTGGGTCGAACCGACGCCGGTCACGAGCACGTTCAACTGGGCGTGTGCGGCAGTGCCGGCTGCGATCAGGCAGGACGCGACCAGCGTTTTGAGGCCAAGCTTCGTCATCAAACTCATGCTGTATAGGTTCCAGATAAAAGCGTTTTAAGTGTCCGCGGGCTGCAGAACAGACCCGCGCTTGCACAAATCGTTCCCGCCAGCAGCGGCTCGCTGCGGGCGCCGGTCAGCCTCCCGCCGGGCGCAGCGTGATCGTAAAGTGATCCGGTGCCTTGCCGTCGATATCGACGGGCATCGGATCCGAGCGCTGCACCGCGCGCAACGCAGCCTGATCCCACTGCTCGTTGCCGCTCGAGCGGGTGATGTTCGCCGAAAGCAGCGTGCCGGACGACGAGCAGCGGACCGACACCACGGTCTCCAGACCGGCCGTTTCGCCGGCCCACACGATGTTCGGCCGCACGCGGCGCTGCACCTTCTCGGCGTAGCCCGGAGAGGTCGCATTGCCGCCAGCTCCCTTGCCGGTGCCGCTCTTCGCGAGCCCTTCGCCGCTGCCCGCCGTGCCGCCGCCCAGCTGCCCTTGCAACTGCGCGAGGCGAGACTTGCGCTCGGCATCGAGCTTCGCCTTCGCTTCCGCATCGGCCTTGGCTTTCGCCTGCGCTGCAGCCTTCGCCTTGGCGTCGGACTCAGCCTTGGCTTTGGCTTGCGCGTCGGCCTTCGCCTTCGCTTCCTGCTGTTCCTTTTGCTCTTTTTGTTCCTTCACCTGCTCCTGCTTCTGCGCTTCGGCCTGCTGTTGCTGGCGCTGCTTGTCCTGCTGCGCTTTCTGTTGCTGCTGCTTCTGCAGGTCGGCCTGACGCTGCTGCTCGATCTGCTTCTGCTTGTCCTGCATCGCCTTCTGCTGCGCGGCTTGCGCCGCGAGTTGCTGCTGACGCTTGGCTTCCGCTTCCTGCTTCGCCTCTTGCTGCTGACGGCGTTGTTCTGCCAGTTGAGCTTCGCGCGCGGCGGCTTCTTGCTGCTTGCGCTTCTTCTCCTGCAACGCGATGTCCGCATCCTCGTCCTTAGCGGGCGGCGGCGCGGGCTGCACTTTCACCGGCGCGGGCGGCGGGGGAGCGGGGCGGGGCGTCGGCGCGGGCGTGTCCGGAATCTCGGTCCAGATTTCTGCTTCCGCGCCTGCCGGCGTGTTGTTCTGCCAGTTGATGCCGTGGTACAGGAACCAGCCGAGCAGCAGGTGCATCAACGCCGCGAGCGCGAACGCCTTGCCCGTGCCGCGCTCGCGCGGCGGGCGAATCGGTCGCGCGGACGATGCGCGTGTCTGCCTGTGCAAAAGGGTCATTGCGATTTGACGAGCAATCCGACGCGCTTCACGCCGCGCGCCTTCATATCGGACATCACGTTCATCACGACTTCGTACTTCACGGTCTTGTCCGCCGCGATCACGACGGGCTGATCCGGATGCGATTCCTGACGATTCAGCACGAAGCTATCTAGGTCCTTCATCGTCATTTTCTGCTCTTGCGTCGCGCCGCCTTCTTCCTTGTAGCGGACGTTCATGCTGCCATCTGCCTTGATGTTGATGACGAGCGGCGGCTGCTGCTCCTGCGGCTGCGCATTGCCGACGGTCGGCAGATTGATGATCGACGGCGAAACGAGCGGCGCCGTCACCATGAAGATGACGAGCAGCACGAGCATCACGTCGATGTACGGCACGACGTTGATATCGGACATCGCGCGGCGCGAACTGCCGCGCATGCTGGAACGAATGGGGCCTGCCATCGCGGACTCCTTCTCTTAGTGCGCCTGACGCTGCAGGATGTTCGAGAACTCTTCGATGAAGGTCTCGAAGCGGATCGCCAGGCGATCGATATCGTGCGCGTAGCGGTTGTACGCGACCACGGCCGGAATCGCGGCGAAAAGGCCGATCGCGGTGGCGACGAGCGCCTCGGCGATGCCCGGCGCCACGTTCGCGAGCGTCGCCTGCTGCACGTTGGCCAGGCCGCGGAACGAATTCATGATCCCCCAGACCGTGCCGAAGAGACCGATATATGGACTCACCGAGCCGACCGACGCGAGGAAAGCGAGGTTCGCTTCGAGCACGTCCATTTCGCGCTGGAACGCGGCCCGCATCGCGCGGCGGGAACCGTCGAGGATCGCGCCCGGATCGGTGATGCGGCGCTCCTTGCCCTTCAGGAATTCGCGCATGCCGGATTCGAAGATACGCTCCAGCGCGCCGATGGTGTGGCGATTGTTCGCCGCGCTCTGATAAAGCGCCTGCAGGTCGCCGCCCGACCAGAAATCGCGCTCGAAACGCTCGGTTTGCGCACGCGCGCGGCGAATCGCGAACCACTTGCGGAAAATGAAAGTCCAGGACAGGAGCGACAGCAGCAGAAGCAGCGCCATCACCGCCTGCGCGAGCAGGCTCGCGTGAACGACGAGAGAAATGATCGACAAGTCTTGTGTATTGTTCATAAAGGTCCGCTGTTACGTCCCGAAAGGGGCGTCCGGCCAGAAAGTCATGCTTTCGTGAAACGGCTGTGAATCAAACGAAAGCCGCGCCATGACCGGCTCATGCTCGTTAATGCTTCCTCTGTTCCCGGAGCGTGTTCGCTTCGGGATGCGATGCGTTCATCGGTCAGGTTCGATCCTGGTTTGCGCCGCACGGCGCTTTGGCGAACGCGGCGTGCGGGCCGCGTTTCAGTCCGTCGAGTACCGCGTCGGGAATGGCAGCCGGACGGATCGACGCGCGATCCACGGAGGCCACGCGAATGTCGCCGCTCGCGAGCAGCACGCCGTCGCGCCACGCTTCCTGATGAAAATCCACCGATGCGCGCCCCAGCCGCCCGATACGGCTCACGACACGAATGACGTCATCCAGACGCGCCGGCGATGAGTATTCGACCGACGTGCGCCTCACGACGAACACGATGCCGTTCGAATCCGCAACGCGCTGCTGGTCGATGCCGCACGCGCGCAGCCATTCGGTGCGCGCCCGCTCGAAGAACTTCAGGTAGTTCGCGTAGAAGACGATTCCGCCGGCGTCGGTGTCCTCGTAATACACCCGAATCGGCCACTCGAAAGTCAACGGATCACTCACCTTTGCGCCGCTCCGCTCGCGCGGAAGCGCTCAAGCGCGTTCCGGCTCGCTTTTTGACAGATATTCATCGGCGGCATTTTACCGGAACCCGAAGCACGACCGCCAAATCCTTAGGCAGATCACCAATTCAATCGCGGTGAATTTGCAACGGCGCGAACGTCTGCGCTATCGGCATCATCTCAATCGCGTTGATATTCACGTGCGCCGGGCGCGTAGCGATCCAGTAGATCGCGTCGGCGATGTCCTCGGGCGTGAGCGCCTGCACGTCCTTGTAGACGGTGCCGGCTTTCGCGTCGTCGCCCTTGAAGCGCACGTTGGAGAACTCGGTGCCGCCGACCAGCCCCGGCTCGATATCGGTCACGCGCAGCGCGGTGCCGGCGACGTCCGCGCGCAGGTTCAGGCTGAACTGCCGCACGAACGCCTTGGTCGCGCCGTACACGTTGCCGCCGGCGTACGGATACGTGCCCGCCACCGATCCCATGTTGAACACGTGCCCACGATTGCGCTCGACCATGCCCGGCAGGATCGCGTGCGTGACGGTCACGAGACCCGTGCAGTTCGTGTCGATCATGCCTTTCCAGTCGTCGAGGTTCGCGCGCTGCGCGGGCTCGAGGCCGAGCGCGAGGCCCGCGTTGTTCACGAGCACGTCGATGTTCGCGAACGCCTCGGGCAGCGACGCGACCGCGTTCCTCACGGCGTTCTCGTCGCGCACGTCGAGTTCGACGGGCAAGAGCGCGTCGCCGAGCTCGTTCGACAGCGCGAGAAGGCGATCCTTGCGGCGCGCGGCGGCGATCACGCGATGGCCGCCTTTCACGAAAGTGCGGGCGACGGCGGCGCCGAATCCGGCAGACGCACCGGTGACGAAAACGATCATGAGCGGACTCCGAATGAGGTGCGATGGGCAAAGCCGGAGCGCACGCGCGAGCGCCTCCGGCAACGGCGCAAAGGGTACTTCCATTGATGCGGCGCGGCAAGCAATCGCAGGCGCGAACGATCGTGCTTTTAGGCCTTCCGCGAGCGCATCGGGCTGCCCCGGCAGCCGGTTGCCTAAAGCATGACAGCCCATTACACTACAACGCTCAAACCCCGCGTGACTGGCGATAGAATCTTCGGATTCAAGGTGGAGCGACCCACCAGGAAGCGCGGAGCGTCGTTTTGCCGTTCGCCTGGGCAGCTGAGATCCGCACGCCGTTGCTGCGTTGCCGGTGGCTGTCCGTTCCGCGAATCCGGAATCATCTTCCATTCGTCGCGCCTGGACTCCATGGGTTTCCAGCGTTTTTTGCGTCTGCTTCAAACGTGGCGCACGCGCGATCCGGTCAACCTGTTTTGATCTCACGGAAAACGTATGTTTGACAGAGCCGAAAGTACCCTCGCCAATGTCGATCCCGAATTGCTCAAGGCGATCGAGCAGGAAAACCGCCGCCAGGAAGATCACATCGAGCTGATCGCGTCGGAAAACTACACCTCGCCGGCCGTGATGGCGGCGCAAGGTTCCCAACTCACGAACAAGTACGCCGAAGGCTATCCCGGCAAGCGCTACTACGGCGGCTGCGAGTACGTCGACATCGTCGAGCAGCTCGCGATCGACCGCGTGAAGCAGCTCTTCGGCGCCGAAGCCGCGAACGTCCAGCCGAACTCCGGCTCGCAGGCCAACCAGGGCGTGTTCTTCGCCGTGCTGAAGCCGGGCGACACGATCATGGGCATGAGCCTGGCCGAAGGCGGTCACCTGACGCACGGCTCGCCGGTCAACATGTCGGGCAAGTGGTTCAACGTGGTGAGCTACGGCCTGAACGCCGCCGAAGACATCGACTACGACAAGACCGAAGCGCTCGCCAAGGAGCACAAGCCGAAGCTGATCGTCGCGGGCGCGTCGGCCTTCGCGCTGCGCATCGACTTCGAGCGTCTGTCGAAGATCGCGAAGAGCGTCGGCGCGTATTTCATGGTCGACATGGCGCACTACGCGGGCCTTATCGCCGCGGGCCTCTATCCGAACCCGGTTCCGCATGCGGATTTCGTCACCACGACGACGCACAAGAGCCTGCGCGGCCCGCGTGGCGGCGTCATCCTGATGAAGTCGGAGTTCGAGAAGCCGATCAACTCGGCCATCTTCCCGGGCATTCAGGGCGGGCCGCTGATGCACGTGATCGCCGCGAAGGCCGTCGCGTTCAAGGAAGCGCTGTCGCCGGAATTCAAGACGTATCAGCAGGGCGTGATCGACAACGCGCGCGTGCTCGCCGAAACGCTGGTGAAGCGCGGCTTGCGCATCGTGTCGGGCCGCACGGAAAGCCACGTGATGCTCGTCGATCTGCGTGCGAAGAAAATCACGGGCAAGGCTGCTGAAGCCGCACTCGGCGCCGCGCACATCACCGTCAACAAGAATGCGATTCCGAACGATCCGGAAAAGCCGTTCGTCACGAGCGGCGTGCGTCTCGGTTCGCCCGCGATGACCACGCGCGGCTTCGGCACGAAGGAAGCGGAGATCGTCGGCAATCTGATCGCCGACGTGCTCGACAATCCGGAAGACCAGGCGACCATCGAGCGCGTGCGCACGCAAGTGGCCGAGCTGACCAAGCGTTTCCCGGTCTACCGTTAATTCGCGAGCCCAACGCCGATGCGCTGCCCATTCTGCCGACACGAAGATACCCAGGTCGTGGATTCTCGCGTGTCGGAGGATGGCGCGGCCATTCGGCGGCGGCGGCGCTGTCCTGCCTGCGACAAGCGTTTCACGACCTATGAGCGCGTCGAACTGGCGCTGCCGGCCGTCGTCAAGAAAGACGGCAGCCGCACCGAGTTCGACCGGCGCAAGATCGTCGCGAGCATGCAGCTGGCGCTGAGAAAGCGCCCGGTCGCAGCCGATGCCATCGATGCCGCCGCGTCGCGCATCGAGTATCAGTTGCTCGGCAGCGGCGAGCGCGAGGTGCAGAGCGAGCGTCTCGGCGAGCTCGTGATGAACGAGTTGCGGCAGCTCGATACCATCGCCTATGTGCGTTTCGCTTCCGTCTACAAGCGTTTCGAAGACGTCTCCGAATTCGAAGACGTGATCGATGAATTCCGGCGTGCCGCGCCGAAGAAATCGAGTTCGCGCAAGCGCTGATTCATTTCGCATCGTTTTTCTCCCAAGCCTGATTTTCCCGTTCGCTCGCGCAGTGTGCCGGGCTCCGCGCGGTGTGAACACTCGTCCGTTCGGCTAATGGCGGAGCGCATTCCTTCCCGCTAGATTGAGCTTTTCGGCTCAACTCGATCGATAAGGCATGCAGATGATCCGTGCTTCAAATCAGGGATTCACGCTCGTCGAACTGTGCGTGGTGCTCGCCGCGATGGCGATCATCGCGACGTTCGCCGCGCCGTCGTTTTCCGCATGGCAGACCCGCGATCAGGTCGACGCGCGAGCGCGCGCACTGTTTTCGACGCTTTCCCTCGGCCGCGCCGAAGCCGTGCGACGCGGCGCGCGCGTGACGCTCTGCCGGATCGACGCGTCGCGTCATTGCCTCGCGGCGGGACGAAGCTGCGAGAACGGCGTCACCGACTGGTCGTGTGGATGGGCCTTGTTTGTCGACCACGATGGCTCGCCGGCCCTGCTGCGCATTCAGCCGTCGATGACTTCGGTCTCTATAGCGGGGACGTCGACGGAACTGTCGTTCACGCCGCCATCGGGGCAAGTGATCGGCGGATTTCGCAGTTTCGATTTCGCGCCGCGCGGCGCCGGACCCGCCGCGAATCCGGCGTCACGCCGATGCCTCCGGCTCGCGGCAGGCGGGCGGGCGCGCATGACGCAGGGCGCCTGCGGAGCGTCGGCATGAAGCGGACTCTCTGGAACGGGCAACGCGGCGATTCGCTGATCGAAGTGATGATCGCGCTTTCGCTCGCGGCGGTCACCGCGCTCGGAATCGTCGCCATGCAAAGTGCGCTCGCACGCGGCGAACGGGCGGCGTTGCTGCGAGAACGCGCGTCGCTCGTCGTCGATTCGATCGCGGAAGGCGTGCGCAGCAATGCGGACCGCGCGGCGGTCGTGTCGCAATGGCAGACGCGGGTGGCGTCGATGCTTCCGTCGGGAGAAATCGCGATAACCGATCGCGCCGATGGCGTCTACGTCGCGACCGTGAGCTGGCGCGCGGAAGACCGGTCCGATCCATGCCCCGAGCCGCAAGCGAAGCCGCTCACGTCATGCGTTGCGGTGGCGTTCGCACGATGACTGTCGCTCTATCGCGCACAACGCGCCGCGTTCGAACGCGCTGCCGATGCCGCGCGCATTCACGACGCCGCTTCGAGCGCGCTCGACATGCTCGGCCAGCAGATCCAGATGGCGGGATTCGCGTCGGGTCACGATAAAACCGCGAGCGTCGAAGCGCCGATCTTCGGCTGCGCGCAAGGCCGGGTCGTCGGCGTGGAAACGGCCGCATCGTGCGAGTCGCTCACCGGCCGCTCCGACGGCGTGCAGCTGCGATACGCCGCCGATGCCGTGTCGACATGGCCATCGAGTTCGGGCGTGCCGACGGATTGCATCGGCCAGGCCGTCTCCGATCCGATCGTCACGAATCGCTTTTATGCGAAGGCCAGCGCTTCGACAGGCGAGCCGGAGCTCTACTGCGAAGGCAGCGGAAAACAGGCGCAGCCGATGGTCGAAGGCATCGAACGAATCCGTGTCACGTACTGGCTGACGGGGTCACCGTCCGCGCTGGATGCTTCGGCCATCGCGCGCGAACGCTGGCGCGATGCTTACGCCACCGACATTTGCGTGCTCGTGCGCGGCTTCGCGACGCAATCGAAGCGAAGAACGAACTACGTCGATTGCACCGGCTCGCCCGCTTCTGCCGATGACGGCCGCATCCGGCAGGCGTTCTGGCGGCGCGTCGCGATACGCAATGCGCCCGCGACGGCATCCGGAGGCGCGCAATGAAGCGACGTTCCCTCTCCCGCGGCGCCACGTTGCCGATTGTGCTCATCCTCGCCGCGATGATGCTGACCACCGCAGGTGCATGGCTGCAGGCGTCGCTCGTGGCGGCGCGCGCGACGGTCGCCGCGCGCGAACGCATTCAGGCGTTCCATGCAGCGGACAGCGCGCTCATCCGATGCAGCCGGATGCTGTCGTCCGCGCTGCCGGCGGCGGGTCCGTCGCTGAACGACGAGCCGTCGCGCTGGCGCCTGAAGACTTCGTTCGAAGGTGTGTCCGCTCCGGCCATCTCGCCGTTCAGCGCATGGCCGTACGCGCGTCGCACGCCGCAATGCCTGATCGAATCGTGGGCGGGCGCGTCGTATCTCGTCACCGCGCGGGGCTTTGGCGCATCGGTGGACTCAGAAGCGTGGCTTCAGCTTCGCATCGACGTCAACGATGGCGCCAGCACGCAACACTGGCGGCGCGTCGCCGCCAAACCGTTTTGAGGAATGGGCATGAACCAGCGCAACAAGGAAAGAGCCTTCAGCCTGCTCGAGTTGATGATCGCGCTCGGCGTCGTGGCGATCATCGCGGCATTCGCCATACCGATGTATCGAACGCATGTGGTGAAGGCGCATCGGTTCGATGCGGTATCCGCACTGATGCGCGCGGTGCAGTTCGTCGAAACGGCACGCCTTGCGCAGACATCGGAAAGCGGCGACGGCATCGCGCTTGTCGCCGGTCTCGATCAGGCGCCCTCGAATGGAACGGCGGTGTATCGCGTCGCGGTACAGCCGGAGTCGCAGACCAATGGCGGCTACGCGATCGAAGCGGCGCCCGTTGTGCCCGGCGCGATGGACGACGACGCATGCGGCGCATTCGTCATCGACGCGACCGGACTGCGCTGGAATCATCCGGCAGGCTCCGCCACGCCGCTCGATGCAGCGCAGTCCGCGACCTGCTGGACGGGGAGGGGATGAAATGCCGGCGTCAGAACACCGTCGGATCGACGGCGTCGTTGGAGGTTTCGGGCGCGGCCGACTTCATCTGCTGATAGATGCGCCAGCCTTCCCATCCGGCGAGCGCGAGACCGCCCCACTTGAGCACGGGCTTCGCGCTGCGCAGCAACCTCGTTCGCACCGGCTTGGTGAGCACGAGCGAGGCGACCGAACCGATGATCGGATACTGCTTGAGCAGCATGCCCATGTTCCCCGAACCGAGCAGCGAGCCGAGCATGCTGCCGATACCGCCCGGCGATGCGCGACGCTTGCCCCAGCGGCGCGATCCGCCGCCGCCCGGCATCAGGAAGCGCAGGAAACTGAAATGCGTGACCGACGCGCGCAGGTCGTACGTGGCTTGCCGCAGCTCCATGCGCTCGACATCCGCGCGCGCAATCAGCAATTCCTTGCGCAGCGCGCGCATGTGCGGCGTACGCAGCTTCTGCGTCTTGTCGCGTTTGGGCGTTCTGAAAGTGTCGTGTTGGCTCATGGGTAGAGTGCGCGCGGAGATTAGCGGAACGTGTCGCGGTCTTTGCGGAATTCGTCGAGCGTCTCGTCGAACATGTTCGGCGCGTCGCGCAGGTTGCTGCGCGCACGCAGGCCGCAGGCTATCGCGATCAGCGCATACAGCACCGTAATGCCGCCGAGCGCCTGCCAGCGATACGTGTCCCAGAAGAAGATGGCGATGAGTACGGTGAGCGAGATGAGCGCCATCATCGCGAGCATCATGGCGGCGAGCCCGAGGAAAAGCACGCCGATGAGCCGCTCTTTTTCCTCCTGAAGCTCGATGCCGATGAGTTCAAGGCGCGTCTCGAAGATGGCGAAGGCGGAGCTCAAAATTCGTCGCAGCGGTCCGGGCGACGATTGCTGCTGTGGCCGTTCTGTCGTCATGGCTTGAATGCGAGAGGCGCGTTGGTGCCGCCTTTTTATGATTCCGGTCGGCGCGCGAGGCAGCCGGCCGGTGCGAGTGTCGAGCCGCGCGCCCGGGCCAGGCGCTCGCGGTTCAGTCCAACGGGGACCGCGACAGCATGCAGCTTAGCAATCTGCGGGCCATTGACTGAGGAACGCCCGATTACTTGCGGTTGATCAACAGGCCGATGACCATGCCGATGCCAGCCGCAATGCCGATGGACGCCCACGGATGCTCGTGCACATAGTCGTCGGTGGCGCGCGCCGCTTTCTTGCCGCGCTCGACCACGACGACCTGCGCGTCCGCTGCCTTTTCTTTCGCTTGCTTGAGACGCGTGAGCGCCGTTTCGCGCAATTCGGAAGCGCGTTCACCGGTGGCGGTAGCAGCTTGCTTCAAAAGGTCTTCGGCGTCAGCGAGAACGGTTTTGATGTCCGACATGAATCGCTCCTTATTGATTTCTGACATTAAAGGCTCCAATCGGTAAGGCTACGCGAATGGTAACCAAAGATGGGATCGCCGACGAGGAAGCTTAAGTCATGTAACGCGGACTGTCGCAGATTCCGTACCAGTCGCGCGCGCCATGTGCGACGGCGCAATGCCTCGTCATGCATCGACATCGTTGCAGATGGATACGATCTGACCCGTAAAAGTTTCAGGCGCGCATCGAAAGTTACAAGAACAAAGGGCCGGCACATCGGTGCCGGCCCTTTCGGTTTGAATGAAGCCTGTTCAGAAAAACGCCTGAATGCCCGTCTGCGCGCGGCCCAGAATCAGCGCGTGAATATCGTGCGTGCCTTCGTACGTGTTCACCACTTCGAGGTTCACCAGATGACGCGCGACGCCGAACTCGTCGGAGATACCGTTGCCGCCGAGCATGTCGCGCGCGAGCCGTGCGATGTCGAGCGCCTTGCCGCACGAATTGCGTTTCATGATCGACGTGATCTCGACGGCCGCCGTGCCTTCGTCCTTCATGCGGCCGAGACGCAGCACGCCTTGCAGCCCGAGCGTGATTTCGGTCTGCATGTCGGCGAGCTTCTTCTGGATCAGCTGGTTCGCCGCCAGCGGCCGGCCGAACTGCTTGCGATCCAGCGTGTATTGTCGCGCCATGTGCCAGCACGCTTCGGCGGCGCCGAGCGCGCCCCACGAAATGCCGTAGCGCGCCGAGTTGAGGCAGGTGAACGGACCTTTGAGACCGCGCACGTCCGGAAGAATGTTTTCTTCCGGAACGAACACTTCGTCCATCACGATTTCACCGGTGATCGACGCGCGCAAGCCCACCTTGCCGTGAATAGCGGGCGCAGAAAGTCCCTTCCAGCCTTTCTCGAGAATGAAGCCGCGAATCTCGTCCTTGCCGTCTTCTTCGAGCTTTGCCCAGACGACGAACACGTCCGCGATCGGCGAGTTCGAAATCCACATCTTCGTGCCGGACAGCGAGAAGCCGTTCTGCACCTTCTTCGCGCGCGTCGTCATGCTGGCCGGATCAGAACCGGCGTTCGGCTCGGTCAGGCCGAAGCAGCCGATCCACTCGCCGCGCGCGAGCTTCGGCAAATACTTTTCCTTCTGCGCATCGCTGCCGAAGGTGTTGATCGGCACCATGACGAGCGACGACTGCACCGACATCATCGACCGATAGCCCGAGTCCACGCGCTCGACTTCGCGCGCGATCAGGCCATAGCACACGTAGTTCAGGCCCGGCCCGCCGTACTGCTCGGGAATCGTCGGCCCGAGCAGGCCCAGTTCGCCCATTTCGCGGAAGATCGCCGGGTCGGTCTTTTCATCGCGAAACGCCTGCATCACGCGCGGCTGCAGCTTGTCCTGCGCGTAGGCGTGCGCGGCGTCGCGCACCATGCGTTCGTCTTCGGTGAGCTGCTGATCCAGCAAGAGCGGATCTTCCCAGTTGAAACGGGCGGCGTCGGCCATGTGCTATCTCCTGATTTCATCGTAAAGCGCCGTGCGCTGATCGGGTTCCTGACCGGCCGGCGCGCGGGGCGCTTGACATGAGTTCCGCTAAGCGAAACAATGTTTTGCAAATCAATCCTGAGTCTATCATCCGATGCCGATCGACTCCAACCGAAATTCCGCGCCTCTCGTATCGTCGGAAGAAATCGATGAGCGCAAGTTCGTCGTCGCGCTCGCGCGTGGGCTCGATTTGCTGCGCGCGTTCCGTCCCGGCGAGACGCTGCTCGGCAATCGCGACTTCGTCGACCGGACGGGTTTGCCCAAGGCGACGGTCAATCGTCTCGCCTACACGCTGACGACGCTCGGCTATCTGCGCTTCGACGAACCCGCAGGCAAATACGCGCTCGACACCGGCGTTCTATCGCTCGGCTTCACGTTGCTGGCGGGCGCGGACACGCTGGAGCTCGCGCGCCCGCACATGCGTTCGCTCGCGCGGGAGATCGGCGCGGCGGTGTCGCTCGGCTGCCGCGACGGGCTCGACATGATCTATCTCGAAACTATTCGCAGCGAGACGGCGCTGACGCTCGGACTCGCGCCCGGCTCGCGTCTGTCGATGCTCACGAGCTCGATGGGGCGCGCGTACCTCGCCGTGCAGGAGCCCGCGGCCCGCGACGCGCTTCTGGACGAACTGGCAAAGACCGAAGACGCGGCGCAGGTGGACGCGGCACGACGCGCCATCGAAGACTTCGAGCGCGACGGCTGCTGCTACTCGTTCCGCGACTGGCACGACGACGTCAACGCCATCGCCGCGCCGTTCCGCGACCTGCGCAACGGACGCTGGCTCGTGCTGTCGAGCAGCGGGCCGGCGTCGTCGATAGGCGAGGCTTACTTTCGCGAGACCATCGGGCCGAAGCTGAAGGCGCTCGCCGCGCGTCTCGCGTAAAAGCTCAAAGCACGGTGCGAACGTGCCAGAGCTCCGGAAACAGCACGACATCGAGCATCTTGCGCAGATACGACGCGCCCGCCGTGCCGCCCGTGCCGCCCTTGAAGCCGATGATGCGCTCCACCGTCGTCACGTGGCGAAAGCGCCATTGTCGGAACGCGTCTTCCAGATCGACGAGCTCTTCCGCCATCTCGTACAGATCCCAGTGTTGCGACGGATCGCGATACACCGCGAGCCACGCCGCCTCGACGGACGGATCGTGCGTCGTCGGCTGCGTCCAGTCGCGATCGAGGCGTTGCGGGTCGATAGCGAAGCCGCGGCGCGCGAGCAGGCGGATCACTTCGTCATAGAAAGAGGGCGCTTCGAGCGTCTCGCGCACCTGTTCGAGAATCTCCGGCCGATGCGCGTGCGGCTTCAGCATCTGCTCGTTCTTGTTGCCGAGCATGAACTCGATCTGCCGATACTGATGCGACTGAAATCCCGACGATTGCCCGAGATACGGCCGCATCGCGGTGTATTCGGAGGGCGTCATCGTCGCGAGGACGCTCCACGCCTGCACGAGTTGCTCGAAGATGCGCGACACGCGCGCGAGCATCTTGAACGCGGGCGGCAGTTCGTCGCGATGCACCGCCCCGAGCGCCGCGCGCAGTTCGTAGAGCGCGAGCTTCATCCATAGCTCGCTCGTCTGATGCTGCACGATGAACAGCATCTCGTTGTGATCCGGCGACAGCGGATGCTGCGCGTTGAGAATCGAATCGAGGCCGAGATAATCGCCGTAGCTCATCGAATCGGAGAAATCGAGCTTGGCGCCGTGCCAGTCTTTCTCTTCGATGTTCGCGCCGTGGCCGAAAGGGCAGCCTTGCGTATTGCTCATGATCGACATTCCTCTCAGGTCACCGACGCGCGTTCGGCGAATTCGGGCGCGCGCCAGCTTTCGGTCGCGAGCACGTCGCGCAGGATTTCGACGGCGTCCCATACATCGACGAAGCGCGTATAGAGCGGTGTGAAGCCGAAGCGCAGAATGCGCGGCTCGCGATAATCGCCGATCACGCCGCGCGCGATCAGCGCCTGCATCACCTCGTAGCCGTGCGGATGCTCGAAGCTCACCTGCGAGCCGCGTTGCGCGTGTTCGCGCGGCGTCGCGAGCGAGAGCGGAAATTCGCCGCAACGCGCTTCGACCAGCTCGATGAACAGATCGCCCAGCGCCAGCGATTTCCGGCGCATCGACTGCATGTCGGTTTGCAGGAAAACATCGAGACCGCATTCGACGAGCGACATCGACACGATCGGCTGCGTGCCGCAGAGAAAGCGCCCGACGCCGTCGTCCGGGCGATACACCGGGTCCATTTCGAACGGTTTCTTGTGGCCCCACCAGCCCGAGAGCGGCTGCGAAAACGCGTTCTGATGGCGCTTCGGCACCCACACGAACGCGGGCGAGCCCGGACCGCCGTTCAGATACTTGTACGTGCAGCCGACCGCGTAATCCGCGCCGACGCCGTTCAGATCGACCGGCACGGCGCCTGCCGAATGCGCGAGATCCCAGACGGCGAGCGCGCCCGCGCGATGAATCGTCTGCGTGAGCGCGGCCATGTCGTGCATGTAGCCGGTGCGATAGTTGACATGCGTGATCATCGCGATCGCGGTGTTTTCGTCGATGGCGGTCTGCAACTCGGACGGATCATCGACGAGACGCAGCTCGTAGCCGCGATCCAGTTGCTCGATCAGGCCCTGCGCGATGTACAGATCGGTCGGAAAGTTCGAACGTTCGGAGACGATCACGCGGCGCTTCGGATCGCGCTCGTTCGCGAGCTTCAGCGCCGCCGACAGAATCTTGAAGAGATTCGCGGAAATCGTGTCGGTGACGACGACTTCGTCCGCGCCCGCGCCGATCAAGGCGCTAAGCTTGTTGCCGAGGCGTTTCGGCAGCGCGAACCAGCCCGCCGTGTTCCAGCTGCGGATCAGGCCTTCGCCCCATTCTGCAGCGATCACGCCGGCGGCGCGCGCGGCGGCGGCCTTCGGCGGCACGCCGAGCGAGTTGCCGTCGAGATAGATCACACCGTCCGCGAGTGCGAACTGGTCGCGCAGCGCGCGCAGGGCATCGTCGCGGTCGAGCGACACGGCTTCGTCACGATGTTTCATCGAAAAGTCCATATAGTTGGAGATCATTCAGGAAAGCGGACGCAGGACGGCGCGAACCGGGCTCGCATCGAGCGTCGAGAATTTGAGCGGGAGCGCGATCAGCTCGTAATCGCCAGGTGCGACGGCATCGAGCACGAGGCCTTCGAGAATCGCCATGCCGTGCGCGCGGATGCGCCGGTGCGCGTCCATCGTCTTCGAGTGATGCGGATCGAGCGACGGCGTATCGATGCCGATGAGCTTCACGCCTTTTTCCGCCAGCAAGTCGATGGTTTCAGGCGCGACCGCGGTGAAGTTGCTGTCCCACGCGTCGAGGGGCGCGTTCGTGTAAGTGCGCAACAGGATGCGCGCAGGCGCGTCGCCGAGAAAATCAGCGACGTGCACAGGCGTCACGAGCGGCGACGCGCCGATGCAATGCACGACGCGGCACGCACCGATGTAGGTATCGAGCGCGACTTCGCCGATCGGCGCGCCGTGCTCGTCGTAGTGCAGCGGTGCGTCCGCGTGCGCGCCCGTGTGCGGCGAGAGCGTGAGCCGCGCGACGTTGACGGGCGAGCCCGCCTCCATGCGCCACACGCGCTCGATGCCGACGCGCGTGTCGCCGGGCCAGACGGGCGTCGCGGTGTCGATCGGCGGTGAAATGTCGAAAAGTGTCATGACGCGCCCTAGCAGAAAGCGTGGATATGCGTCAAATCATAGTCGTGTCATCTCGAAAAGTGCTTGCGAAATAACCACCCAAAACTGTCGCGCTTAGAACATAATTCGATGAAACGGGCTAGGGGACTCAAAAATGACCGGCTTCACGCTCGATGCAACAGATTGCCGAATTCTGGCGGTACTGCAGGAAGATGGACGGATCAGTAACCTGGACCTGGCGGAGCGCATCTCGCTCTCGCCGTCGGCGTGCTTGCGCCGGATGAGGCTGCTGGAAGAGGAAGGGGTGATCGCGAGCTATCGCGCGTGTCTCGACCGCGAGCGGCTCGGTATCGAACTGGAGGCGTTCGTCCACGTCTCGATGCGCAACGACCAGGAAAACTGGCACGAGAAGTTCGCCGCCGCCGTGCGCGAATGGCCGGAAGTGGTCGGCGCGTTCGTCGTCACGGGCGACACGCATTACGTGCTGCGGGTGCTTGCGCACAACCTCAAGCACTATTCGGATTTCATTCTCTCGAAGCTGTACAAGGCGCCCGGCGTCATCGACATCCGTTCGAACATCGTGCTTCAGACGATGAAAGACGATGCGGGCGTGCCCGTCGCGCTGATCGAGCAGCCGGGACGCGGCCACATCGCGTAAGTCATTCGAGCGGTCCGAGCGTGTGAAAGCCGCCGGCCTGGAAGACGAGCGGCGCGACGTCGCTCGCATCTTCGCGCACGCCGCAGCGTTCCACTTCGCCGACGAAGATCACGTGATCGCCTTCGTCATAGCGGCTGCGGTTGTGGCATTCGAACCACGCGAGCGCGCCGTCGAGCACGGGCATGCCGGTATCGCCCGCCGCGTGCGAGACGCCGGCGAAGCGGTCGCCCTTGACTGTCGCGAAACGCTTGCACAATTCCAGTTGCGACGACGCCAGCACGTTCACCACGTAATGACTGTTCGCTCGGAAAACCGGCATCGACGCCGATTTCGTAGCGAGACTCCACAGCACGAGCGGCGGATTCAGCGACACCGAATTGAACGAACTCGCGGTGATGCCGATCAACTGGCCGGATTCGGTGCGCGTCGTGATGACCGTGACGCCGGTCGCGAACTGGCCGAGCGCGGCACGAAACGCGGTGGGATCGAAGTTCGGAGATTTGGCGCGTGTCATTTGGCAGAGTGTGCTACCGAGCCGGCCGCGCGTCGCGCTTCAGTCGGAAGGACCTTTTCAGAAGTCATGTAAAAGCGGGAAATTAGTTTCGATTCTATCGGAATCGGCTGCCGGTAGCCGCCATTTGCCAGCAACTCGCCAGCAATCGAGAGGGCTTCGGCGCGAGTTAGCCAAACCCAGTAAGCTCGAACTCATCGCGTACGCGTCGCGGAAATTGAAAAAATCGATGCGCGCATCCATATGCATGATCCGCGGCGTGGCCGCAAGCACTTGATGAGGAGTGGCGCTTTATGACTCAGAGTAGCCAAGAGAAATTCGAAACCGCGACGCTCGGCGGCGGATGTTTCTGGTGCACCGAAGCCGTGTTTCTCGCGGTGCAGGGCGTGGAGTCGGTCGAATCGGGCTATGCGGGCGGCCAGGTTGTCGATCCTTCCTACGAGCAGGTCTGTGAAGGCGATACCGGTCACGCCGAAGTGGTGAAGGTCGTGTTCGATCCGTCGGTCATCAGCTATCGCGAGGTGCTCGAGATTTTCTTCGCGACGCACGATCCGACGCAGCTCAACCGGCAAGGCAACGACGTTGGCACGCAGTATCGCTCGGCCGTGTTCACGCATTCCGAAGAGCAGCGCAAGACGGCGCTCGAAGTCATCGACGAATTGCAGCGCGAGGATATCTACGGCGGGAAGATCGTCACGCAAGTCGTGCCGCTCGACGACGACTACTATGCCGCCGAGGCGTATCACCAGAACTACTTCGCGCAGCATCCGAATCAGGGCTATTGCGCGGCGGTGGTCGGGCCGAAGGTCGCGAAGTTTCGCAAGAAGTTCGTGCACCGGCTGAAGGCGTGATGCGCTTCCAGCGCTTTTAGTTTCCTCGCGCGCGCTCGCAGTGTTCAGCGATGCCGCGCGCGAGCGCGATGCACGTGAGCGGCGCGGAGCCTTCCGCCTTGTTGTTTGCAGCGAGCACGACCGGCTGGCCCGCGATCGCATAGCGCGCGGCCAGTTCGGCGAGCGCTTCGCGGGTATCGATGTCTTCATCGACGATCTTGTCGAACGGCTCGTACTTCGCCTTCGCCTGTTCATAGCGAAAGCCGCTGTGCAGACTCCAGCGTACGACGAGCGGTCCCATCTTTTCTTCATCGAGCAGCGCGAGCGCTTTCGCCTGACGCCGCACGTCCGGCATGCGCGCGTGCACGCCGATGCAATAGCGCACATTCGCATCGCGCAATGCGCGGATGAAGCGCGGCGTGAGCATCACGGCGTCGCGAATCTCTACCGCGTAGCACGACTCGCCTTCGAGCAGCGGCAGCGCGTTCAGGAACGCGGACAGTCGGTCGATAAAGTGCGCCGGATCGACGATCATCGCATCGGGCAGCGGGGAGAACTGGAACACGAGGGCGCCCGCTTTCGCGCTGAGACCGCCGACGCAAGGCGTCACGAACTCGTCGATGGCGATTTGCGCGTTCAGAAACGCCGGGTTCTCGGCGTCCGGCGAGCCGCGCTCTCCGCGCACGAAGGCATCGGTGACGGAAGCGGGCGCCTTCACGATGAAGCGAAAATGCTCCGGCACCTGCGACGCGTAACGCGCGTACTCCGCGAGTGACAACGGCGCGTAGAACGAGCGGTCGATCGACACGCTTTTCAGAAGCGGATGCGCGCCATAAGCGGTGAGGCCGTCGCGCGAAAGTTTTGCGTTCGAATACTCGTCGCCGTAGACGATGCCGCGCCAGCCGGGAAACGACCACGTCGATGTGCCGAGACGGACCGTGCCGGGCAGGCGCGTCGCGAGCGTTTCGAGTTCGGGCTGCGAAGGCGCGGGCAGGACGCCGCGCGGCTTGGGTTGCTTTGCCGGCTTCACCGGCTTCGCAGCTTCGGTAGGAGCGGGGGGTGCGCCGAACAGATCGCTCTGTTCGGCCTCGGAAGAGTCGGGCGATGGATTCAGAGCGCCTTCTCGTAGAGATACCGCCGCGACCACGGCAATGTCGTCGCACTGCGGCCCGCCTTGCGGCAGACCACCTGATAGATCGATACATCGTCGTTTTCGAACGCATACGCGCAGCCCGCCAGATACACGCGCCAGATGCGGAAATGCTCGTCGTCGACGAGCTTCTTCGCTTCTTCCGCGTGTTGCTCGAACCGCTCGGCCCAGATTCCGAGCGTATGCGCGTAATGCCGCCGCAGGCTTTCGATGTCGATCGCCTCCAGACCGCCGCGCTGCATGCTTTCGAGCGCGAGACCGATGTGCGGCAGCTCGCCATCGGGGAACACGTATCGGTCGATGAACTCGCCGCCGCCGAGCGAGGTTTCGCCGCTATCGGCGTCGGAAGACGTGATGCCGTGATTCAACGCGACGCCGTCATCGACGAGCAGATCGCGCATCTTCGCGAAGTAGTCCGGCAGATTCTTGCGCCCGACATGCTCGAACATGCCGACGCTCGTGATGCGGTCGAACTGCCCCGGAATGTCGCGATAGTCCTGCAGGCGAATCTCGACCCTGTCTTCGAGGCCGGCGGCCTTCACGCGCTCGGTCGCGAGCCTGAACTGGTTTTCGGAGAGCGTGACGCCCACGCACTGCGCGCCGAACTTCTGCGCCGCGCGGATGACGAGCGCGCCCCAGCCGCAGCCGATATCCAGCAGCCTGTGCCCCGGCTGAACCTGGATCTTCGTGAGAATGTGGTCGATCTTCTTGAGTTGCGCGGTGTCGATGTCTTCGTCGCCGTTCTCGAAGTACGCGCACGAATACACCATGTTCTTGTCGAGCCAGAGCTGATAGAACTCGTTCGACACATCGTAGTGGTACTGAATGGCTTTTTTGTCCGACGACTTCGAGTGAGTGAAGTAGCGTCGCACGCGGGCGAGCTTGCTCGCGCTCGTCACCGTGCTCTTCGCAAGCGAATAGCTGACGTTGATGATGTCGGAGAGCTTGCCCTCGATATCGATCTTGCCCTTCACGTAGGCTTCGCCGAGGTTGTCGAGACTCGGTTCGAGCAGATAGGGCAGCGCGGTCGCGCTCTTGACGTGCAGCGTCACCTGCGGCGCCGCGAACTGTCCGAAATCGTGCTGCTGGCCGTCCCACAGCACGAGCCGCGCGGGCACGTTGGCCCGGTCGCGGACTTCCTGAACCCACTGCGTCAGCTTTTTCTCCCAGAACATGCTTGTTTCTCCGCGCTAAAGAAAATCAAGGGAAGGCCCGCGCCTTCATGTTCGTTGCCGTTGCGATCTCGGTTGTTGCCAGCGCTCGCGCTCGTTTTACATTACGGCGCGAGTCTTATGATTTGCCAGGCACCGCCCGCGCCGTCACGCGTATAGACGATGCGGTCGTGCAGCCTCGACGGCCGTCCCTGCCAGAATTCGATGCAATCCGGCACGACGCGATAACCGCCCCAATGCGGCGGGCGCGGCGGCGCGTCACCATATTTGGCGACCATCTCGCGCTCGCGCGCTTCCAGCGCCTCGCGGCTTTCGAGCGGCTGACTCTGGTCCGATGCCCACGCGCCGATACGCGAGCCGAGCGGCCGCGATGCGTAATACGCGTCGCTCTCTGCATCGCTCGTCTTTTCGACGCGGCCCTCGATGCGCACCTGGCGCTCGAGTTCGATCCAGTGGAACAGCAGGCTCGCAGCGGAATTGGCGGCGAGTTCGCGGCCCTTGCGGCTTTCGTAATTCGTGAAGAAAACGAATCCGCGCTCGTCGACACCCTTGATGAGCACGATGCGCGCGGACGGACGCCCTTCTTCATCGACGGTCGCCAGGGTCATGGCGTTGGGTTCGGGCAGCTTGGCATCGAGCGCCTGCGCGAACCATGTATGAAACTGTTGCACCGGGTCCGGATTCACATCGGCGGCATCGAGCGCGCCGCGCGAATAGTTTTTACGAAGATCTGCGAGAGTCGTCATTTTTATGCAAGCGCTACAGTCGCGGTCAGTATAGCCAAGGAGAAACGATCTTGCCCTGATTACCCTTGAACGCGGTGCGCGCCGCGGAGCACGGCGTTTGCGGCTATCACGTTCAGGGTTTCGATAAGGCAGAATACGCAATTCGGTCGAATTTTGCATGATCGGGCACGTAAGTTTCCATACCCGACAGCCCGCTGTAAGCGTTGATTGACGCAGCACAAGGCGCGCGGTATTTCATGGCTTTTGGTTTGCTTTCAACAACTCCGGTTTTATCGACGCACGACATGAACGTTTCATCCAGCACTGCGGTACCGCCTTCCGATGACGCCGACCGCGAGCGCCGCTTCGGCGGCATCGCGCGTCTGTATGGCGCACCCGCGCTCGCCGCCTTCGAGAGGGCGCATGTCGCGGTGATCGGCATCGGCGGCGTGGGCTCGTGGGTCGCCGAGGCACTCGCGCGCAGCGCGGTCGGCACGCTGACGCTGATCGATCTCGACAACGTCGCGGAGAGCAACACCAACCGGCAGATTCACGCGCTCGACGGCAACTACGGCAAGGCGAAAGTCACGGCGATGGCCGAGCGCATCAGGCTGATCGATCCGGCCTGCGATGTGCGGCAGATCGAAGACTTCGTCGAGCCCGGCAACTTCGACGCGACGCTCGGCAACGGCTTCGATTACGTCGTCGATGCGATCGACAGCGTGCGGACAAAAACCGCGCTGATCGCGTGGTGCGTCGCGCGCAAGCAGGCGCTCATCACCGTCGGCGGCGCGGGCGGGCAGCTTGATCCGACGCGCATCCGCATCGACGATCTCGCGCTCACGATCCAGGATCCGTTGCTGTCGAAAGTGCGCGGCCAGTTGCGCAAGCTGCACGGCTTTCCGCGCGGGCCGAAGGCGCGCTTCAAGGTGAGCGCGGTGTATTCGGACGAGCCGCTGATCTATCCCGAAGCGGCCGCATGCGATATCAGCGAAGGCGCCGAACATCTCGAAACCGGAGTGGGTTACACCGGGCCGGTCGGACTCAATTGCGCGGGGTTCGGATCGAGCGTGTGCGTGACGGCGAGCTTCGGTTTCGCAGCGGCCGCGCATGTATTGAGGGCGCTGGCTAAAAGTGCGGCCTGAGAGCGCCGCCTGAAAACAAAACGGCCAGCTTTGGAAGGCTGGCCGTATCGATCTGAAAGCACGGATCAGTTCATCGCCGCGCTCAGCCTGCGCCGCCACTTCGATACCAGATCCGGCTGACTCGCGGCGAGGTCGAACACCGAAAGCATCGTCTTGCGGCCGACATCGTCCATGAAGGCGCGGTCGCGGGTGACGATCGCGAACAGATGCTCCAGCGCGCCGTCGTAATCGCGTCCCGCAATCAGGCGGTTGGCGAGCGCGAAGCGCGCGTCCAGATCGTCGGGATTCGCGTTGACCGCGTCGATCAGCGCGTCGGCGGGCGGAAGATCGGCGGCTGCATCGGCGGCGTCGAGCTCGGTCTTCAGCGCGTTATAGCGCGCATCGATGCCCTGCGTCGTTTTCGGCGACAGCAGCTTGTTCTCTTCCTTCGCTTCGTCGATTCGGCGCTCCGCGATCAGCCATTCGATCAGGTCGAGACGCGCATCGTCCCAGCCGGGATCGAGCGCGATCGCGGCCTTGATCGTATCGATGGCTTCCTTGCGCTTGCCCGCGGCCCACGCGGCTTGCGCGATGCGGCGCTCGGCATCGGCGCCGTCGGGCACGAGCCGGTCGAGAAATTCGCGCAACTGGCCTTCCGGCAACACGCCGATGAACTGATCGACCGGCTGGCCTTCTGCGAACGCGACGACGTGCGGAATGCTGCGCACCTGGAAATGCGCGGCGAGTTCCTGATTTTCATCGACGTTCACCTTCACGAGCTTCCACTTGCCCGCGGCCTCGGCTTCGAGCCGTTCCAGCATCGGGCCGAGCGTCTTGCAGGGGCCGCACCAGGGCGCCCAGAAATCGACCAGAACGGGCGCGAGCATCGACGCGTTGATGACGTCGTTCTCAAAGGTGGCGAGGGTCGTATCCATGCGTTTTCTCCTAATTCTGGCGGTCTGTTTCTACGAGATAGGGACGATCCGCCCAACTCTCAAGCGCGGGGCGCGCCTCAGGCCTCGGGCGCGCGATTCTCGCGGCGCTGCGGCGGCAGCGGGATGAATTCGGTTTCGCCGGGCACGTGCCCCATGCGCTGCTCGCTCCATGCAATCTTCGCGGCGTCGATCTTCTCGCGCGAACTCGACACGAAGTTCCATTCGATGAAGCGCGGGCCGTCGAGCGGCGCACCGCCGAGCAGCATCGCAACGGCTCCGTTCGCGCTTTGCAGCGTCACGTCCGCGCCCGGTTCGAGCACGGCCATCTGCTGTTCGGGCAAAGGCTCGCCGTCGATGGAGAGATCGCCGCTCACGAGATAGACACCGCGTTCTTCGTGCTCCGTATCGAGCGCGATCTTGCTGCCGGCCTTGAACTGCGCGGCAACGTAGAGCGTCGGCGAGAACGTGCGCGTCGGGGCTTTCGCGCCGAACGCCGTGCCCGCGATCACGCGCAGCGTGACGCCATCGCGCTCGAGCTGCGGCAGCGCGGCCGCCGCGTGATGCTCGAACGCCGGCTCGATCTCCTCACTCGCGACCGGCATGGCGACCCACGTCTGGATGCCGTGCATCGTCTGGCCGGACGCGCGCTCTTCATCGGGCGTGCGTTCGGAATGGACGATGCCGCGGCCCGCGGTCATCCAGTTGACGTCGCCGGGCACGATCTTCTGCACCGAGCCGACGCTGTCGCGATGCATGATCGCGCCGTCGAACAGATAGGTGACCGTTGCAAGCCCGATATGCGGATGCGGACGCACGTCGAGTCCCTTGCCGGGCACGAGCGTTGCGGGACCGATGTGGTCGAAAAAGATGAAGGGTCCGACGGTGCGCGCCGCGAGCGCGGGCAGCACCCGCCGCACCATGAGGCCGCCGACGTCGTGTTGGTGAGGCTTGAGGAGTGCGCGGATCGTCGAGGGCATGGCGGGTTCCGAGGGAAAGATCGGACGCCGGAATGGCGCACCGGATTCCGTCGATTCTACCGGCCGATGCCGTGCGGCGCAGACGTGCCAACGAAGCCTTCGTCTTTTACGTCGCCGCGCTTTTCAGCATGCGTGCAGCGTCGCGCAACCTGTACAACCTTGATGGGAGATGGAAAACATGAGCAAGAACAAGCTGTTGATGGCCATTACCGCGGGCCTTTTCACCGCTACCGCAGCGACGGGGGCGTTCGCGCAGACCTCGTCGGGCAATTCGTCGGCGGGGATGGGCGGCGACACGTCCGCCACGATGCAGGGCGACGCGTCCGGCTCGAGCACGATGAAGCACAAGAAGCCGCGCAAGCACACCGCGCATCCGTCGGCGGGCAAGAAGACGCCCGATGCGACCACGGGCAACAACGCGGCCGCGGAGGCCGGTCAGAGCAAGTAAGCGCTTTTCGCGCCGCGAGGCGCTCGTGCCGCTCGATCGGCGCGAGCGCCTTTTTGCGTTTGCGAGCATCAGCACAGCATCCGGCAAAGCCTGCCGCGCCGCCCTCCGTTACACTTTCCGGCTCGTCAACGACGCGCAAGCAACGAGGGGAACGGCGATGTCGCCAAAGGATTTGCTGATCGCAACAGTCGTGATTCTCGCGTGGGGCGTGAATTTCGTCGTCATCAAACTGGGATTGCATGGCGTGCCGCCGATGCTGCTCGGCGCGCTGCGCTTCGCGCTTGCCGCCGTGCCGGTGATCTTCGTCAAGCGCCCGCAGATTCCGCTGCGCTGGCTGTTCGCCTACAGCCTCACGATTTCCCTCGGCCAGTTCGCGCTGCTGTTCTACGGCATGTATGTCGGCATGCCGGCAGGGCTCGCGTCGCTCGTGCTGCAGGCGCAGGCGTTCTTCACGCTCATGTTCGCGGCGATGTTCCTCGGCGAGCGCATCCGCGCGGTGAATGTCGCCGGACTGCTGATCGCGGCGGCGGGGCTCGCACTCATCGGCATTCGTGGCGGGCAGGCGATGACGGTCACCGGCTTTCTCTTCACGCTCGCGGCGGCGTCGATGTGGGCGCTCGGCAATGTCGTGACGAAGCGCATGGGCAAGGTCGATCTGCTTTCGCTCGTCGTGTGGGGCAGCCTCATTCCGCCGCTGCCGTTTCTCGCGCTGTCGCTGATCTTCGAAGGCCCGGCGCGCATCGAAGCGAGTCTCGCGCACATCCCGCTCGTGTCCGTGCTCGCGATTCTCTATCTCGCGTTCGTCGCGACGATCGTCGGCTACAGCCTGTGGGGAAAGTTGCTCGCGCGCTATCCGGCGGGCAGCGTCGCGCCGTTTTCGCTGCTCGTCCCGGTGGTCGGGCTGGCGTCGGCGGCGGTGTTTCTCGACGAAGGCTTGAGCGCCGCGCAGGTCGCGGGCGCCGCGCTCGTGATGGCGGGGCTCGTGGTGAACGTCTTCGGCGCGCGGCTCGCTCAGCGTATCCTGCCGACGACGCGCTGATCGAGCCGTTTCCGCGCCTTACGTCATGCGGCTCTTCGCGAGCGGTGGATTCGCGGCGAAGTAGCGCTTGATGCCCTTCATGATCGCGTTCGCCATCTTGTCGCGATAGGCTTCGTCGTTCAGGCGCGCTTCCTCGTCCGGATTGCTGATGAACGCGGTCTCCACGAGGATCGACGGAATGTCCGGCGCCTTCAGCACGGCGAAACCCGCCTGTTCGACCGAGCCCTTGTGCAGCTTGTTGATGCCGCCGATCTCGTTCAGCACGAAGCTGCCGTAGCGCATCGAATCGCGGATTTGCGCGGTCGTCGACATATCGAAGAGCGCGCGGTTCACGCTCGCATCCTGCGACTTCACGTTGATGCCGCCGACCTGATCCGACGCGTTCTCTTTCGCCGCCATCCAGCGCGCGGCCGCGCTCGACGCGCCGTGCTCCGAGAGCGCGAACACCGACGAGCCACGCGCATCGGGCGAGGTGAAGGCATCTGCGTGAATCGACACGAACAGATCCGCCGAGACGCGCTGCGCCTTCTGCACGCGCACGTTGAGCGGCACGAAGAAGTCGGCGTCGCGGGTCATCATCGCGCGCATGTTCGGCTGGGCGTCGATCTTCGCGCGCAGCTTCTTCGCGATGTCGAGCGCGATGTGCTTCTCGTACGTGCCCTGTCCGCCGATCGCGCCGGGGTCCTCGCCGCCGTGACCCGGATCGATCGCCACCGTCAGCAGGCGCGTCGTGCCCGACTGCTTGGGCGTGGAGAAAGTGTATTGGTCGTCGTCGTCCTTCTTCGCGATAACGGGCGGCGGCGTCGGCACGCGCTGCGGTTTCACCGAGGGTTTCGGCGCGGGCGCGGCGTCGGCCGGCGCATCGCTTTGCGCGTACTTCTGGAAGAAATCGTCGGTGGAATCGGGCGTGGATGGCTTCTGCGCGGTCGTCGGACCCGAGAGCGTCGCGGGCGGCGGCGTCGATGGCGAGTTTGAAAATGCGGGATTCGCGCGGTCGAGCGCTTCCTGCTTGCGCTCGGTCTGCGCGAGCAGTTCCATCAGCGGATCGGGCGCGACGGCCGGATACAGGTCGAACACGAGCCGATATTTATAGCTGCCGATCGGCCCGAGCGTGAACACCTGCGGCTTCACCGAGCCTTTCAGGTCGAACACCATGCGCACGACATGCGGCTGATATTGCCCGATGCGCACCGACTGAATCTGCGGATCGTTCGGCGCGATCTTCGAGACGAGATCGCGCAGCGCCTGATCGAGATCGATGCCGGAAAGATCGACGACGAGCCGGTCCGGTCCCTGCAGCAACTGGTTGGCGTTCTGCAGCGGCTGGTCCGATTCGATCGTCACGCGGGTGTAATCGCGCGCCGGCCACACGCGCACGCCGACCACGCTGCTCGCATGCGCGAGCTTCGGTCCGGCGAGCGCGAGCACGAGCGTCGATGCGCCCGCGCGCAACACCTGGCGGCGGCGCCAGTTATGCGGCGCGCTCGCACTCGCTTCGATCGACGCAAACGGCTTGATCAACATCTTTCGAGACATGACTTTCCTGTTTCGCTAAACGCCCGCGCGGTCAGCACGCGGCCTTCTTCGTTCGATATTCCTTCGTCTGGCAGAGAAAGCGCAAACACGAGGTCCGGCACGCCGAGCAGGCCGCCCGCCTGCTGCGGCCACTCGACGAGGCATACCGCGCCCGCATCGAAATATTCGCGAAAGCCGGCATCGGCCCATTCGGCCGGATCGGCGAAGCGATAGAGATCGAAGTGATAAACGTCGAGCGGACCGCTTTCGATGACCAGCGAATACGGCTCGACGAGCGTGTAAGTCGGGCTCTTCACGCGGCCAACGTGACCGAGCGCGCGCAGCGTGGCGCGCACGAGCGTGGTCTTGCCCGCGCCCAGATCCCCGATCAACTGGACTTGCAGACCGTGAAAACGTTCAGATGAAGCGATGGATGCGTGCTTGCGCGTGGCGTCGATGGCGCGTGCGAAGCGGTCACCGAAAGCGAGCGTCGCGGCTTCGTCGCGCAGGTCGAAACGTCGTTCGAGGAGCGCTGCGGATAAGTCTTGCGTCGTTCGTGATGGGCTTTCGGGCATTGCTCGTAAAATGTCGTGATGAACCGATTGCCGGAACATTCCGTTGAAATCACGACCGCGTCCAGCGACGCCGCCGCTGAGTCCGCCTCAGAGTCTCGCGTATTCGATCTCGATGAAAACGCGCTGGCGGCGCTCGCGCAACGCATCAAGGTGTGGGGGCGCGAGCTGGGATTCGGTGCGGTCGGCATCAGCGATATCGACCTGTCGGATGCCGAGAAAGGCCTGAATGATTGGCTGGAAGCAGGCTATCACGGCGAAATGGATTATATGGCGAAACATGGGATGAAACGCGCAAGACCGGCAGAGCTTGTGGCCGGCACGCGACGTGTCATCACGGCTCGCATGGCCTATCTGCCCGAGCAAACGCTCGCGAAAACAGGCGATGAAAGTGTCGCGACAGCCGATGGTCAGAAGAACGACTGGCGCGCGATCGAATGGTCGCGTTTGTCGAAGCCATCCGAAGCGGTCGTGTCCATCTATGCACGCGGCCGCGATTATCACAAGGTCATGCGCAATCGTCTGCAGCAACTGGCCGAACGCATCGAAGCCGAGATCGGGCCGTTCGGTCATCGCGCGTTCACGGATTCCGCGCCGGTGCTGGAAGTCGCGCTCGCGCAGAAGGCGGCCAACGGATGGCGCGGCAAGCACACGTTGCTGCTCGATCGCGATGCCGGTTCGCTGTTCTTTCTCGGCGAGATTTTTGTCGATGTGCCGCTGCCCGCCGATCCGCATCCCGAAGAGGACGGCGCGCATTGCGGGCAGTGCGCGCGCTGCATCGGCGCGTGTCCGACGGGCGCGATCGTCGGGCCTTATCGCGTCGACGCGCGGCGCTGCATTTCGTATCTGACGATCGAACTGCATGGCAGCATCCCCGAAGAGATGCGGCCGCTGATCGGCAATCGCGTGTACGGCTGCGACGACTGCCAGCTCGTGTGTCCGTGGAACAAGTTCGCGCAGGCCGCGCCCGTCGCTGATTTCGATGTGCGGCACGGGCTCGATCGCGCGACGCTCGTCGAGCTGTTCGCATGGAGCGCCGGCGACTTCGACACGCGCATGCAGGGCAGCGCGATCCGGCGCATCGGGCACGAGCGCTGGCTGCGCAATATCGCGGTCGCGATGGGCAATGCGTTGCGTTCTTCCACGCTCGATACGGTCGAACGCAAGGCCATCGCCGAAGCATTGGAAGCGCGCGCGGACGATCCGTCCGCGCTGGTTCGCGAGCACGTGCATTGGGCGCTCGCGCAAGGGAGTGGGAAATGAATGCTTTCGATGCCGTCATCGATGCGCCGTTCGGCAAGGTCGGCATTCGCGCCGATGAAGCGTGCGTGCGCGAGATCGTCTACCTGCCCGCGGATGTCGACAGCATCGCGCCTGAAAAGCCGCTCGCGATAGAAGCCGCTGCACAGATCCGCGCGTATTTCGAGCAACCGTCGATGAGTTTCGACCTGCCGCTTGCGATACGCGGCACGGCGTTTCAGCAGCGCGTGTGGCGCGGTATTTCCGGCATCGGCGCGGGGCATGTGTGGACATACGGCCAGCTCGCGCGCGAGATCGGCAGCGTGCCGCGCGCGGTCGGGCAGGCGTGCGGCTCCAATCCGCTGCCGATCGTGATACCGTGCCACCGGGTAGTGGCGTCGGGCGGGATCGGCGGTTTCGCGCATCATCCCGGCGAAGGGTTTTATCGCAACGTGAAGCGCTGGCTGCTGGCGCACGAAGGTGTATCGATCGCATGACGAGTGCAACGACTGAAGACATACAGACGCCTGGATTTGTCGCGAGCAATGACGCGATCGATCTCTTTTGCGACGCGCTCTGGCTCGAACACGGACTTGCCAAGAACTCGCTCGAAGCGTATCGGCGCGATCTCAAGCTCTTCGCCGAATGGCTCGGCAAAACGCGCGGCGCATCGCTCGACACGGCGACGGAAGTCGATCTCACGGCCTACGCAGCGTTGAGAAGCGGCGACAAGGCGACCTCCGCGAACCGCCGTTTGTCCGTCTTCCGACGCTACTACGCGTGGGCGTTGCGCGAGCATCGCGTCACAGCCGATCCGACGCTCAAGCTGCGCTCGGCCAAACAACCGCCGCGCTTTCCATCGACGCTCAACGAGGTGCAAGTCGAAGCGCTGCTCGGCGCGCCGGACATCGACACGCCGCTCGGGCTGCGCGACCGCACGATGCTCGAACTGATGTATGCGAGCGGCCTGCGCGTTACCGAGCTCGTCACGCTGAAGACCGTCGAGCTTGGGCTCAACGAAGGCGTCGTGCGCGTGATGGGCAAGGGCTCGAAAGAGCGCCTGATTCCGTTCGGCGAGACGGCGCATGACTGGCTCGACCGCTACTTGCGCGAAGCACGCCCGGCGCTGCTCGGCGCGCGCGCCGCCGATGCGCTCTTCGTCACTTCACGCGGCGACGGCATGACGCGCCAGCAGTTCTGGAACATCATCAAGCGCCATGCGTTCAACGGCGGCGTGCATGCGCCGCTTTCGCCGCATACGCTGCGTCACGCGTTCGCGACGCATCTGCTCAATCACGGCGCGGACCTGCGCGTCGTGCAGTTGCTGCTCGGCCACTCCGACATCTCGACGACGCAGATCTACACGCACGTCGCGCGCGAGCGTCTGCACAAGCTGCACCGCGAGCACCATCCGCGCGGCTAGCGTTGGGTCAGTCGCCCATTCGCTCATTCGCGAACGATCGTGCCACGCCGACGCGGGCTCGCACACTCGTCCGAATGGCCGATGGTGGGCCGGAGAACGCGCCGCTACAATGCGTCCATGTCGAAAACCAAACACGTGTCCGAAACGCCCGCGACGCAATTTCTGCGTCGGCATAAGGTCGATTTCGGCGAGCATCCTTATGAATATGTCGAGCACGGCGGCACGGAGGAATCCGCGCGGCAGCTCGGCGTGGACGAGCATAGCGTCGTCAAGACGCTGGTGATGGAAGACGAGCACGCGAAGCCGCTCATCGTGCTGATGCATGGCGACCGCACCGTGTCCACCAAGAACCTCGCGCGGCAGACGGGCGCGAAGCGCATCGAGCCGTGCAAGCCGGACGTCGCGAACCGGCACTCGGGCTTTCTCGTCGGCGGAACGTCGCCATTCGGAACGAAGAAAGCCATGCCGGTGTACGTCGAATCGAGCATTCTCGATCTCGACCTGATCTTCCTGAACGGCGGGCGGCGCGGCTATCTCGTGAGCCTGAAACCGTCGGTGCTAACCGAACTGCTCATTGCTACGCCCGTGCAGTGCGCGAGCGTCGATTAGAATGCCTTCCGCTCTCGCCACAACCTACAAGACACCATGATTTTTCTGATCGTCGCCGTCGTGTCCTATCTGATCGGCTCGATTTCATTCGCCGTCGTCGTCAGTCACGCGATGGGCCTGGCTGATCCCCGCTCGTACGGCTCGGGCAATCCCGGCGCGACCAACGTGCTGCGCACCGGCAACAAGAAGGCCGCGATCCTCACGCTCATCGGCGACGCGTTCAAGGGCTGGCTGCCCGTGTGGATCGTCGCCCATTTCGGTGCGAGCTTCGGATGGGATCAGACGGGCATTAGCACCGCGACGGCGCTCGCGGCCATCGCCGTGTTCCTCGGACATTTGTTCCCGGTCTTCTTCAGGTTCCAGGGCGGCAAGGGCGTCGCGACGGCGGCGGGCGTGCTGCTCGCGATCCATCCCGCGCTTGGCATCGCGACGCTGCTTACGTGGCTCATCATCGCGTTCTTCTTCCGCTATTCGTCGCTCGCGGCGCTCGTCGCGGCCGTGTTCGCGCCGTTCTTTCAGGTTTTCCTGTTCGGGCCGGGCCGCATCTCGCTCGCCGTTCTCGCGATGAGTCTGCTGCTCATCTGGCGGCATCGCGCCAATATCTCGAAGCTGCTCGCGGGCAAGGAAAGCCGCATCGGCGAGAAGAAGAAAGCGGTCGAATAAACGAAAAAAGCCGTTCCGGTGCCAGACGGAACGGCTTTGTCGAAACAGGAAAAGCTCAGTCGCGGAAGTTGTTGAAGTCGAGCGGCGTGTCCGTGACTTCCTTCTTGAGCAGCGCGATGGCGCCCTGCAGGTCGTCGCGTTTCGTGCCTTGCACGCGCACCGCGTCGCCCTGAATGCTCGCCTGCACCTTGATCTTGCTGTCCTTCACGATCTTGACGATCTTCTTTGCCAGATCGCCCGATACGCCTTTCTTGACCGTGACGACCTGCTTGAGCTTGTCGCCGCCGATCTTCTCCTGCTTGCCGTAGTCGAGAAAACGCACGTCGACGCCGCGCTTGGCCAGCTTGTTCAGCAGGACGTCCTTCACCTGGCCGAGCTTGAAATCGTCGTCGGCGTAGAGCGTGAGTTCGCGCTCCTTTTGCTCGACGCGTGAATCCGAACCCTTGAAGTCGAAGCGCGTCGAGATTTCCTTGTTCGATTGCTCGATGGCGTTCTTCACTTCGATCATGTTTGCTTCGCTGACGACGTCAAACGATGGCATTGCTATTTCTCCTTCATTGAGGCGAGCGCGGATGGACCCGCTCGCGCTATCGCTATAATCACGAACCTGACGTCATTTTACCGACGCGCCTCATTCATGTCCCTTCAGCTTCTCACGGATTTCCCGCTCCTCCCGCACAACACGTTCGGTTTCGACGTGCGCGCGCGTCACGCCATGCGCATCGATTCCGTCGATGCGGCGGCCTCGCTCGCTCGCGACGCGCGCATCGCGAACCTGCCGCAGCTCGTGCTCGGCAGCGGCAGCAACGTCGTGCTGACGCGCGATTTCGACGGCGTCGCACTGATCGTCGGCATCGCGGGCAAACGCGTGATCGGCGAGGACGACGACGCGTGGCTCGTCGAAGCCGGCGCGGGCGAGAACTGGCACGACTTCGTCGCCTGGACGCTCGCACACGGCATGCCGGGCCTCGAAAACCTGGCGCTGATTCCCGGCACGGTCGGCGCGGCGCCGATTCAGAACATCGGCGCTTACGGCCTCGAAATGGGCGAGCGCTTCGAGCGCCTGAGCGCGGTCGAGCTCGCGACGGGCGAGCGCGTGGACTTCGATCGCGCCGCATGTGCGTTCGGTTATCGCGACAGCTTCTTCAAGCGGGCAGGGCGCGGGCGCTTCATGATCACGTCGGTGGTGTTCCGGCTGCCGAAAGCATGGACGCCGCGCGCCGACTACGCCGATGTCGCGCGCGCGCTCGAAGGCGCCGGAAAATGCGATGCGCACGCCGTTTTCGATGCGGTCGTCGCGGTGCGGCGAGCGAAGCTGCCCGACTGGACTGTGCTCGGCAACGCGGGCAGCTTTTTCAAGAATCCGGTCGTGAGCGCGCTGGCGTTCGAAACCTTGAAAGCGCGTGAACCCGGCGTCGTGTCGTATCCGCAGCACGACGGGCAGGTGAAGCTCGCGGCGGGCTGGCTGATCGACCGCTGCGGCTGGAAGGGGCGCGGCATCGGCGGGGCGGCGGTGCACGACCGGCAAGCGCTCGTGCTCGTGAATCGCGGCGGCGCGACGGGTGCGCAGGTGCTTGAACTCGCCGAAGCCATCAAGCGCGATGTGCTCGCCCGTTTCGAAGTCGAGCTGGAGATGGAGCCGGTCTGCCTCTGACGGCGGCGCGCAAATAAAAACCCGCCGGATTTCGAAGCCCAGCGGGTTTTTTACGTCACAACGCCGGAGAATCAGTCTCCGCGCTGACGACGCGCATTCTCCGCGATCCGCATGCGCAGCGCGTTCAGCTTGATGAAGCCGCCGGCGTCGGCCTGGTTGTAGGCGCCGCCGTCGTCGTCGAAGGTCGCGATGGTCTTGTCGAACAGCGTTTCCTTCGAATCGCGCGCGACGACCGACACGCTGCCCTTATACAGTTTCACGCGCACCCAGCCGTTGACCTTCTCTTGCGTGTGGTCGATCAGAACCTGAATCGCGCGGCGCTCCGGGCTCCACCAGTAGCCGTTGTAAATCAGCGATGCGTAACGCGCCATCAGATCGTCCTTCAGGTGCGCGACCTCGCGATCGAGCGTGATCGACTCGATGCCGCGGTGCGCCTTCAGCATAATCGTGCCGCCCGGCGTTTCATAGCAGCCGCGCGACTTCATGCCGACGTAACGGTTCTCGACCAGATCCAGCCGGCCGATGCCGTGCTTGCCGCCGAGACGGTTCAGCTCGGTCAGCATGTCCGCGGGCGACAGGCGCTTGCCGTTCAGCGCGACGGGATCGCCGTGCTCGTATTCGATGTCCAGATATTCCGCCTGATCCGGCGCCTCTTCCGGTGACACCGTCCAGCGCCACATTTCGGCCTCGGCCTCGGCCTTCGGGTCTTCCAGATGGCGGCCTTCGAACGAGATGTGCAGCAGGTTCGCGTCCATCGAGTAGGGCGCGCCGCCTTGCTTGTGCTTCATTTCGATCGGAATGCCGGCCTTTTCCGCGTACGCGAGCAGCTTTTCGCGGGAGAGCAGGTCCCATTCACGCCACGGCGCGATGACCTTGATGCCCGGCTCCAGCGCGTAATAGCCGAGCTCGAAGCGCACCTGGTCGTTGCCCTTGCCGGTTGCGCCGTGCGAGACGGCCTGTGCGCCGGACGCGCGCGCGATCTCGATCTGGCGCTTTGCGATCAGCGGACGCGCGATCGACGTGCCGAGCAGATATTCGCCTTCGTAGATGGTGTTCGCGCGGAACATCGGGAACACGAAATCGCGGACGAACTCTTCGCGCAGATCGTCGATGAAAATGTTCTCCGGCTTGATGCCGAGCTGGATCGCTTTCTTGCGTGCCGGCTCCAGTTCCTCGCCCTGGCCGATGTCGGCCGTGAAGGTGACGACTTCGGCGTCGTAGTTGTCCTGCAACCACTTCAGGATGACGGAGGTGTCGAGACCGCCCGAATAGGCGAGCACGACTTTCTTGATATCGCTCATGGTGAACTCGTGTGCGGAAAAGCCGGTGCGGCGGGTGTGCGCCGCTTCGCGTCCGCCGCGCGCGACGGGCATGAAGTGCGCGGAAAAAATACTATTTTGACATTAAAAAGCCGCGCTTCCGTAAATTTGGGATGCGCGGCTCGCCGGCGCTCAATGATTGAGCTTGCCGAGCAGGAGATACTCCATCAGCGCCTTCTGGACGTGCAGACGGTTCTCCGCCTCATCCCAGACGACGCTTTGCGGACCATCGATGACATCCGCGCTCACTTCCTCACCGCGATGCGCGGGCAGGCAGTGCATGAAGAGCGCGTCGGAATTGGCGCGCGCCATCATCTCGGCGTCGACGCAATAGTCGGCGAACGCCTTCATGCGCGCTTCGTTCTCGGCTTCGTAGCCCATGCTGGTCCACACGTCCGTCGTGACGAGGTCTGCGCCGGCGCAGGCTTCGTTCGGATCGTCGAATTCGGTGAAGAACGGCTTGCTTTCCTCGGCGACGAGCGCGGGATCGAGCTTGTAGCCCAGCGGCGTAGAGAGGCGCAGCTTGAATCCGAGAATCTGCGCCGCCTCGATCCACGTGTAGAGCATGTTGTTCGCATCGCCGACCCACGCGACGGTCTTGCCGTGAATCGGCCCGCGATGCTCGTAGAACGTGAAGATGTCGGCCAGCACCTGACACGGGTGATATTCGTTGGTCAGCCCGTTGATGACCGGCACGCGCGAGCTTTCCGCGAAGCGCTTGATGATGTCCTGGCCGAACGTGCGGATCATGATGATGTCGACCATGCGCGAAATGACCTGCGCCGAATCTTCGATCGGCTCGCCGCGACCGAGCTGCGTGTCGCGCGTGTTCATGAAGACCGCGTGGCCGCCGAGCTGGAAGATGCCCGCCTCGAACGAGAGACGCGTGCGCGTCGAACTCTTCTCGAAGATCATCGCGAGCGTACGGTCGTGCAGCGGATGATACGTCTCGTAGTTCTTGAACTTGCGCTTCAGGATGCGCGCGCGTTCGAGCACGTACTCGTAGTCGTCGAGCGAAAAATCCTTGAACTGAAGATAGTGGCGAATTTTCTTGGCGGTCATGAAACGCAAGCGGCGGCTTCGAACCGGCCGCGTTCATGGGCCGGACGGCGCCGCCGTCGGGAGTGGGTATCGCATTTGAGCATAAAGGATTTTGCGATGTTTGACGAGGCTGGCCAAAACGACGATCGTCGGCGCACAGGCCCGGTCGGCGGCGCGTTCACGTCCCGGAGCGGCGCGTCGGATGTCTGTGTGCGCTGCGGAATAGAGGCCGCTGCGGTATAATTGCGCTCGCTCGTTTCAACAGTTCTGCAACACTCAGCAGCGTTTCACGCGCATTAGCGGCGAACCATTCGCAAGAATCCGGTCGGCGTGATTGTGTGCGTTTTAGATTCCGCGGTGGTTTGTCCAGTGCTGTCGAGTCCGCCATTCCTGTCGCGGGCGCGTATGGTTCTCTCTCAGAATCGGCTCGCGCAAGACCGCCCGGCGCCATCGCTGCGCCGGCACTTTCGGTTTCCTGCGTCAGGCATGTGCGTTCCGGTGCGCGCCACCGGCCGTCAAAAGGTATTGCTACATGGCTGAATCATCCCCTACCGAGTACTTCATACAAGGCATCACCAAGAGCGGGAGGAAGTTTCGGCCGAGCGACTGGTGCGAGCGCCTGGCCGGTGTGATGTCCGGCTTCGGGCCCAAGGCGAGAGGGCCGAACGCGCGCCTGCAATATTCCATCTACGTTCGTCCGACGATGATCGGCGACATCAAGGTCGTGATCCTCGATTCGCGCCTGCGCGACATCGAGCCGATGGCGTTCGACTTCGTTCTCAACTTCGCGAAAGACAATGATCTCGTCGTGACCGAGGCGTGCGAGCTGCCGCCGCATCACGGCACGCAGACGCAGCAGAACACCTGAAGCGCGCGAGCGCGCAGACGCAAAAAAGCCCGCCGAAGCGGGCTTTTTCGTTACTGCGCAGCGGAAACAGGAAGCTGCTTCGGCGAACGGCCGGTCCTGAAGACCGGAAGCGCGCGCCGGAAGCGAGCCGGAATTACTGAGCCGCGGGGGCCTGCAGGCCCTTGATGGCTGCAGCCAGGCGGCTCTTGTGACGAGCGGCCTTGTTCTTGTGGATGATCTTCTTGTCCGCGATGATGTCCAGCGTCTTGACCGACGACTTGAACACTTCGGCGGCCTTGGCCTGATCGCCGGCGTCGATAGCCTTGCGAACTGCCTTGATGGCCGTGCGGAACTTCGAGCGCAGCGCCGAGTTGTGCGAGTTGGCCTTGGCGGCCTGACGGGCGCGCTTGCGAGCTTGTGCGGTATTTGCCATGACGGTTTCCTTTTTCCTGTTTCAGCTGTTACTTGTCCGGAGCACGCGGCCGGCGAGGGCCTTGAAGAGCCTTGGAGGCGGGCCGTTCGAGCGTGCTGCCTTTGATCTGAAATCCCGGGAACGATTGCCCGAGAACCTTAAAACATAGCCGGCAGGGCCGGAAAAGACGTGAAGCCACGCAAAGCGGAGCTTCGAAACCCGCAATTATAGCAAGGGAATATGAGACGTGACAAGCGCGGCGTACGCACGCCGTCCGGCGAAGCCGCACCGGATGCCATCGGTCAATCGTGCGGCATTGTCCGCCACCGATAGTCTGCAATCAGCGCAGTCTGGTAGGCGCGTCGTGGGCGCCCCGTATAATAAGCGCCCCATGAATCTATTCCGAGCCCTCCTGACGGTCAGCGGCTTCACGCTGCTGTCGCGCGTGACCGGCCTGATCCGCGAAACGCTGATCGCCCGAGCTTTCGGCGCCAGTCTTTATACCGACGCGTTCTATGTCGCGTTCCGCATTCCGAACCTGCTGCGGCGCCTGTCCGCGGAAGGCGCTTTCGCGCAGGCGTTCGTGCCGATCCTCGCCGAGTTCAAGAACAGCAAGGGCCACGATCCGACCAAGGCGCTCGTCGACGCGATGTCGACCGTGCTGACGTGGGGCCTCGTCGTGCTGTCGATCGTCGGTATGGCGGGCGCGAGCTGGGTCGTCTTCGCGGTCGCATCGGGGCTCGAGCACGAAGGCACAGCTTACGGACTCGCGGTCGACATGACGCGCATCATGTTTCCGTACATCATTTTCATCTCGATGACGACGCTCGCGTCCGGCGTGCTCAACACCTACAAGCAGTTCTCGCTGCCCGCGTTCGCGCCGGTGCTGCTGAACGTGTCGTTCATCTTTGCGGCGGTGTTCGTCGCGCCTTACCTGAAGATGCCGGTGTACGCGCTCGCTTACGCGGTGATCGTCGGTGGCATTTTGCAGTTGCTCGTGCAGATTCCCGGGCTGAAGAAAATCGACATGGTGCCGCGCATCGGCCTGAGTTTCCCGCGCGCGCTCGCGCATCCGGGCGTGAAGCGCGTGCTGCTGAAGATGGTGCCCGCGACGTTCGCGGTCTCGGTCGGGCAGTTGAGCCTCATCATCAACACGAATATCGCGTCGAACATCGGAGCGGGCGCGGTGTCGTGGATCAATTATGCCGACCGGCTGATGGAATTCCCCACCGCGCTCCTCGGCGCGGCGCTCGGGACGATTCTCCTGCCGAGCCTTTCGAAGGCGCACGTCGATGCCGACAACGTCGAATATTCCGCGTTGCTCGACTGGGGCTTGCGCATCACGTTCCTGCTGGCCGCGCCAAGCGCGATCGCGCTGTTCTTCTTCGCCGAACCGCTCACCGCGACGCTCTTTCATTACGGCAAATTCGACAGCCATTCCGTCGTGATGGTCGGCCGCGCGCTGTCGGCGTATGGCATCGGGCTGATCGGCCTCATCCTCATCAAGATTCTCGCGCCGGGCTTCTACGCGAAGCAGGACATCAAGACGCCGGTGAAGATCGCCGTCTTCGTGCTCGTGATGACGCAGGTCAGCAACTACGTCTTCGTGCCGATCTTTTCTCACGCGGGCCTGACGCTTTCCATCGGCCTCGGCGCGCTTGCCAATGCGGGTCTCTTGTTCCTGGGCCTGCGCCGCCGCAAGATTTATCGCCCGTCGGCGGGCTGGCTGCGCTTTTTCGCGCAGCTGATCGGCGCGTGCCTGATTCTTGCGGGCACGATGCACTGGGTCGCGATCAACTTCGACTGGATCGGCATGCGCGCGACACCGTTCCTGCGCATCGCGCTGCTCGGTGCGAGTCTCGTCGTGTTTGCCGCGCTATATTTCGGTATTCTGTCCGCAATGGGCTTCAAATACGCCTATTTCAAGAGACGCACGCTTTGATGACGACAACGCGTATCCTCGACTACTTCTCTTCGCTGATGGCGGATGACGACACGCTTCCGCTCACGGAAGCGGCTCTGTCGCTCGCGCAGGACGCCTATCCCGACCTCGACATGCAGACAGTGCTCGCCGAGATCGACGAACTCGTCGTGCGCGCACGCCGCCGCGTGCCCGACGATGCGGACGTTAAGCAGAAAGTCGATGCGCTCAATCGTTATTTCTTTCGCGAGCTGGGTTTCTCCAGCAACCTCAACGACTATTACGATCCCGACAACAGCCATCTGAACGTGGTGCTGCGGCGCCGGCGCGGCATTCCGATTTCACTTGCCGTGGTCTATCTGGAAATGGCCGAGCAACTCGGCGTGCCGGCGCGCGGCGTGTCATTTCCGGGGCATTTCCTGCTGCGCGTCGCGACGCCCGGTCACGATCTGATGCTCGATCCGACGACCGGTCAGACGCTTTCCGAAGCGCAGATGGTCGAGATGCTGGAGCCGTATGTGCAGCGCGCGGGCGAATCGATCGGCAGTGCGCTGCGCGTGCTCCTGCAGCCCGCGACGCGCCGCGAGATCATCGCGCGCATGCTGCGCAACCTGAAGGGCATCTACTTGCAGACGGAGCGCTGGCAGCGTCTGCTCGCGGTTCAGCAACGGCTCGTGATCGCACTGCCGCATAGCATCGAGGAAGTGCGCGATCGCGGCTTCGCGTATGCGCGGCTCGATTACCTGCGTCCGGCGCTGGAGGATTTGCAGCGCTACATCGAGATTCGGCCCGACGCCGAAGACGCGACCGTCGTCGAGACCGAATTGCACGAGTTGCGGCAGCGCACGCAGCACGACGACGACTGACCCACGCCCGCGTGCGCGGTTACTTCGGCTGCATGCGGATCGCGCCGTCGAGGCGGATCACTTCGCCGTTGAGCATCGGGTTGTCGAAGATCTGCTTGGCGAGCATCGCGTATTCGTCGGGCTTGCCGAGACGCGGCGGGAACGGCACCATCGCGCCGAGCGCATCCTGCACGTCTTTCGGCATGCCGAGCAGCATCGGCGTTTCGAACAGGCCCGGTGCGATCGTCATCACGCGGATGCCGCTCCTGCTCAGATCGCGTGCAATCGGCAGCGTCATGCCCGCGACGCCGCTCTTGGACGCCGCATACGCCGCCTGACCCATCTGCCCGTCGAATGCGGCGACCGACGCCGTATTTACGATCACGCCGCGCTCGCCCGCGTCATTCGCTTCGTTCTTCGACATCGCGTTCGCCGCGAGCCGGATCATGTTGAACGTGCCGATGAGATTCACCGCGATCACCTTCGAGAAGAGATCGAGCGCGTGAGGGCCGTCGCGCCCGACCGTCTTCGCCGCCGGCGCGATGCCCGCGCAGTTCACGAGACCGCGCAGCGTGCCGAGCTTCAGTGCGGCATCGATGGCGCGCTGGCCGTCGCTTTCCTGGCTCACGTCGCATTTGACGAACGCGCCGCCGAGCTCTTTCGCGAGCGCTTCGCCCGCAGCGTCGTTCATGTCGGCGAGCACGACCTTGCCGCCGTTCTTCGCGATGAGCCGCGCGGTCGCCGCGCCCAGACCGGATGCGCCGCCTGTGATCAGAAAGACGTTGCCTTGCATCTCCATGCTTCTTCTCCTTTATGTGATTCGTGCGTGCGAGGGCGGGGATGAAAGCTGCTCGCGCCGATGCGTGTCCTCGTGGGAAACGCGTCGATTGTAGCGAAGCCGCTCGCTGCAAATTCGCACGACGGTCATGCGCGCTTATACGGATGCATGGGCATGAAAAAACCCGCTCACGGGGAGCGGGTTTTCGTCGGACGCGAACGAACGCGAGAAGCCTTACTTCAGCGCGTCGAACACGCGGGTGCGGATTTCATCGACGGTGCCGAGACCCAGAATCTTGCGATACTCCGGCGCCTTGAGACCGTTCGGCGCGGAGCCGTTCTGCGCCCAGTCGTTGTAGTACGCGATCAGCGGTTTCGTCTGCGCGACATACACGTCGAGACGCTTCTTCACCGTCTCTTCCTTGTCGTCGTCGCGCTGGATCAGCGGCTCGCCGGTGACGTCGTCGGTCATGTCGACCTTCGGCGGATTGAACCTGACGTGATACGTGCGGCCCGATGCCGCATGTACGCGCCGGCCGCTCATACGGGTGATGATCTCGTCGAAGGGGACGTCGATTTCGAGCACGTAATCGATCGCGACGCCCGCGTCTTTCATCGCTTCGGCCTGCGGCAGCGTGCGCGGAAAGCCGTCGAAGAGATAGCCGTTCTTGCAGTCGTCGAGAAGCAAACGCTCCTTCACGAGATTGATGATGAGCGAATCCGGCACCAGCTCGCCCGCGTCCATGTAGCGCTTCGCCTCGACGCCGAGCGGCGAGCCTGCCTTGACGGCCGCGCGCAGCATGTCGCCGGTCGAAATCTGCGGAATGCCGAATTTCTCCTTGATGAAGTTTGCCTGGGTGCCCTTGCCCGCACCGGGTGCGCCCAACAGGATCAAACGCATGGTGATATCTCCGAATCGTCTATAAACCGCTTCAAGCCGCGAGGCTGATTTGACATCCGGAAGGCCAGGCTCGTGCGGCGTCGACGACAGGGCGCGCGGCCGAAAAGAGAGGCGGCGGGCACCGGCGGACAGCGGCGCAACGTTGAGCGTGGCGCTGACCGGAAGGCTCGCGCAATCGCTTGATTATGCCACGGCTCTTTACGATCGCGACCGTAATAACGCGCATAGAAACCGCCAGAAACCCCGTCGAATCGGGCATCTGGAGGGGTTTACACGGGTTGTGCCGCGGCTTTCAGTCCGCTTTGGGAAAGAGCGCCTGAACGCGCTCGAGATCGGCGGGCGTATCGACGCCGGGCGGCGGCGCGTCCTGCGTCACGCGCACCGCGATGCGCTCGCCGTGCCACAGTGCGCGCAGTTGTTCCAGCGCTTCTGCGGCTTCGATCGGCGCCTGTGCGAGATTCGGAAAGCCGCGCAGGAATTTCGCGCGATAGGCGTACAGCCCGATGTGCCGCAGCACGTTCTCCGGCACGGAAGGCAACCGTCCGAGCGCGGCGACGTCTGGCCAGTGCGGTTGCCAGAGATCGCGCGTCCAGGGAATCGGCGCGCGCGAGAAGTAGAGCGCGACGCTCTTCGCGTCGAGCACGACTTTCACGACGTTCGGATTGAACACGTCCGCCGGATCGTGGATCGGATGCGCGGCCGTGGCGATCGCGCATTCGGGATGTGCGGCGAGATGATCGGCGACATCGCGCACGAGTCGAGGATCGATGAGCGGCTCGTCGCCCTGCACATTGACGACGATCGCGTCGTCGGCCCAGTTCAGACGCGTCGCGACCTCGGCCAGGCGATCCGTGCCGGTGGGATGATCGGAGCGCGTCAGCATCACTTCGATGCCGTGATCGCGCGCGGCTTCGACCACGCGGTCGGAGTCGGTCGCGACGATTACGTGCGATGCGCCCGATTCACGCGCGCGCTCGGCGACGCGCACGACCATCGGCTTGCCGCCGATATCGGCGAGCGGCTTGTTCGGCAGGCGTGTGGAAGCGAGGCGCGCGGGAATGACCGCGATGAACGGAACGGACATGTTCTTTCTGCGGACTCAGGCGTCGCCGGCCGGTTTGATCGGCTCGACGGGCGTGCCTTCGACGGTCTGACGCGCTTCATCGACGAGCATCACGGGAATGCCGTCGCGGATCGGATAAGCGAGCTTGTCGGCGCTGCAGACGAGTTCCTGCGCCGCGCGATCGTATGTGAGCGGGCCTTTGCAGATCGGGCAAACGAGGATTTCAAGCAGACGTGCGTCCACGGAGTTTCTCCACAACAAGAGCGATGAGGCGCGGCCGCAGCACGGCTTGCACCGGAACGACCCAGATGCGTGCGTCGCGCCAGGCACCCAATTTTACTGCATCCTTTTCGGTGATCAGGATGGCATCGGCTTCTACGCCCGCGAACGGATTCTCGCGAAACGCGTAGTGATCGGGAAACGCGCGCGTCGATGGTGCGATGCCCGCCGCGCGCAGCGTCGCGAAGAAGCGCTCCGGCGAACCGATGCCCGCCGCCGCGACCACTTTCTCGCCCGCAAACTGGGCGAGCGGACGGCGCTGATGCGGATCGTCGAGCAGCCATGCATCGCCGGTTTCGAGTTCGAGCGCGAACGTGTTCGGCCATGGCGGCAGCGTGCGCTCGTACGGACTGTTGACGAGGGTGGCGTCCCGGCGGCGCGACATCGGCTCGCGCAGCGGACCGGCGGGCAGCAGGAAGCCGTTGCCACCGAGACGGTCGTCGAACACGACGAGCTCGAACGCGCGCGCGAGGCGATAGTGCTGCAGGCCGTCGTCGGAGATGAGGACATCGACATTCGGATGCGCCTGGAGCAGCGCCTTCGCCGCCGCCACACGATCCGGGCAGACGAACACCGGCGCGTGCGTGCGGCGCGCGATCAAGAGCGGCTCGTCGCCGACCTGCGCGGCGCTGCTCGTCGGCGTGACGCTCGTCGGCTTCGCGACTTTCGCGCCGTAGCCGCGCGAGACGACGCCCGGCTGGAACCCCGCGGCGCGCAGCGCCTCGACGAGCGCGATGACGGTCGGCGTCTTTCCGGTCCCGCCGACGGTCACGTTGCCCACGATGACCACCGGCACGCCCGGATCGATGCGCTTGAGCCAGCCGAGTTCGAAGAAGGCACGGCGCGTCGCGGCGACTGCGCCGAAGAGGCAGGCGAAAGGCGTCAGCGCCCACGCGACGGGCCCGCGCCGACGCCATTCGCGGGCGAGGAAGTTCTCGATCGGCGGCTTGAAATCAGACATGGACCGCCTTCGCGCGGGACGCTGTCGGGAAGGAAGTCGGACGTGGCGTGACGTGCAACGGCAGCTCCTCGTGATGTCGGTTGGCGTTGAACGGTTTCGCGGCGAAACGCGGCTGACGGGCCGCGCGGGCCGTTACTCGAACCCGGCACTCTAGCGCGCGAGCGCCGTGTGCGCCAGTCGGCGGTGCGTGCAGGACGCCTGTGGATAACTCTGTGAAGAACTTGCGGCCCGCACACCGGAAAACCGCCTCAGGAAAGAGTTGCTCCGGGGCTTACACTCGTCAGCGAATTTTAATCCAGCAAAATCAGTTGGTTAGCACGAAGTGTCGGGCTTCCGGCGACGCTGCCAGGCGCACGACGGTAAGTCTTTCTGTGTGGACACTTGTTACACTTGCGCACCGCGCCAAGGTGCGTTTGCCCATCAGGCAGGCGGCCGCATCGCCAGCTTTTCTTCGTTCGAGCCATGACTCCCGACACCCTGCCATCCCAAAGCGGCGACGCCGTCATCCCCGTTTCCGTGCTCAACCGCGCGATCAGTTCGATGCTCGAACGGTCGTTTCCGCTCGTCTGGGTGTCGGGTGAGGTATCGAACTTCACGCGCGCGGCAAGCGGTCATTGGTATTTTTCGATCAAGGATGCGGGCGCGCAGATGCGCTGCGTGATGTTCCGGGGCCGCGCGCAGTACGCGGAATTCATGCCGCGCGAAGGCGACAAGATCGAAGTGCGCGCGCTCGTCACGATGTACGAGCCGCGCGGCGAGTTGCAACTGAACGTGGAAGCGGTGCGCCGCACCGGGCAGGGCAGACTCTACGAAGCGTTCCTGCGCCTGAAGGCTCAGCTCGAAAGCGAAGGGCTGTTCGCGGCGGAGAGGAAGCGCGCGTTGCCGGGGCATCCGCGTGGCATCGGCATCGTGACGTCGTTGCAGGCGGCCGCGCTGCGCGATGTGCTCACGACGCTCGCGCGCCGTGCGCCGCATGTGCCCGTCGTCGTGTATCCGGCGCCGGTGCAAGGCGCGGGCGTGGGCTTAAAGCTCGCCGAGATGGTCGAAGCGGCGAATGCGCGCCGCGAAGTCGACAGGCTCGATGTGCTGATCGTGTGCCGCGGCGGCGGGTCGATCGAAGACTTGTGGGCGTTCAACGAGGAAGTGCTCGCCCGCGCGATCGCGGCGAGTGCGCTGCCGGTCGTGAGCGGTGTAGGGCACGAAACGGATTTCACCATCGCCGATTTCGCCGCCGACGTGCGCGCGCCGACGCCGACCGCCGCCGCCGAACTCGTGAGCCCGCAGCGCGTGCTGCTGTTGCGTGAACTCGATCATCGGCATGCGGCGCTCGCGCGCGCTTTCGGCCGGACGATGGAGCGCCGCGAGCAGCAACTCGACTGGCTCGCGCGCAGGCTCGTGAGTCCCGCCGAGCGGCTCGCGCGGCAGCGGGCGCATCTGCGTCAGCTGGCGGGCCGTCTCGTCGCAGCGGGCGCGCGGCCCGTGCGTGATGCGCGCGCGCATTTCGCGCTGGTGCATTTCCGCTGGCAGCGCAGACGTCCGGACGTCGCGGCAGGGCGCGAGCATATGTTGCGGCTCGCGCAGCGCATCGGGAGGGCGTACGAGCGACGTGCGGAGCGCGAGAAGGCGTGCGTTTCGGAACTGGCGGCGCGCTTGCAGGTGCTGAGCCCGCAGCGCACACTCGAACGCGGTTATGCCGCGCTGATCGACGCGCAGTCGGGCCGCGCGTTGCGTGCGCCGAATGCGCTCAAACCGAAGCGGCCGCTGACGGTTCATCTCGCGGAAGGATCGGCGGACGTGATTCTTGCCGATGTCCAGGCGCGCCTGTCAGACGAATTCTGAGCGTGGAGCGGCGTACATTTGACGTGGGCCGACGTGCGCGCCGGAGCACTTTTTACGCCGCCCGAATCGAATCGAAAGCGATCTTCCTCATAAAGGGCACACGGTTTGCCGGGTTATCCCAACTCGCCTACAATCCATGCTCCACTGCATCATTCCTCACAGTCCCCCACAAACCACATAGAAAGGAAGCTCGCATCATGGAACATACGCTCCCGCCGCTGCCGTTCGACAAGAACGCGCTCGCTCCGCACATGTCGGAAGAAACGCTCGAGTATCACTATGGCAAGCATCACCAGACCTATGTGACCAACCTCAACAAGCTGATCCCGGGCACGGAATTCGAGAACCTGACTCTCGAAGAGATCGTGAAGAAGTCGTCGGGCGGCGTGTTCAACAACTCGGCGCAAGTCTGGAATCACACGTTCTTCTGGAACAGCCTGTCGCCGAAGGGCGGCGGCGCTCCGACCGGCGCGCTGGCTGACGCCATCAACGCAAAGTACGGCTCGTTCGACAAGTTCAAGGAAGAGTTCGCGAAGGTCGCGACCGGTACGTTCGGCTCGGGCTGGACGTGGCTCGTGAAGAAGACCGACGGCACCGTGGACATCGTGTCGACGAGCAACGCCGCCACGCCGCTCACGACCGACGCGAAGGCGCTCGTGACCATCGACGTGTGGGAGCATGCGTATTACATCGACTATCGCAATGCGCGTCCGAAGTTCATCGAGGCTTACTGGAATATCGTGAACTGGGATTTCGCGGCGAAGAATTTCGGCGCGTAATACTGCGGAAGGTCCAGGCGACCTTCGCTTGAAGATCGGAAGCCGCATCGACCTTGGTCGATGCGGCTTGGTTTTTTTGTGGCAAGGTTCGGAGGAAGTCGCGTATCTGAACGGCCATCGCGTGGATAGAATGTGAGCGTTTTTATTCGTTCCGCGCCCGATGCTCACCCTTGCATCAGATATCAATGACATCTCCTTTCGAGTCAGATCGTTCGGATCGCTAATCGTCGACGGCCAGGTATGGGATCTGGCTCATCTCGATCCATTCACGTTTCCATTTGAGCTCGAGCCGGATTATCTCGTCACGGTGGTCGTCTTTTTTTCTTGTCATTGCTTTACTCGCAGCTTTGCGCGAGACGGCCGGCCTCGTTCAGAAATTTCGCCCTCGGAGATCTATGACGATGGTCGAGAAAAGCGGGTGCTATGTCAGGATCGCTATCAAACGTCGCGGCGGCTGTTGCGAGACCTTATGTCGACACTGGCCACCCGCCGAATCACTTTGGCTGACGAGCGGCAGCCGAATTTCGTTACGGTCGAGACAATGGACCATCTTGGTCTGTCATCCGTTTATGCGGTATTTTTCGAAGTGTCGAAAGCGAAGGCTCGCAAGCGCCGACTTATTCTGCAAGTACAGTCGGCATACATTCTTGAGGGCGGACTTTCGAAGCGCCAGCTTGCCGCGAAGAAGGTAACGCTTCGAAGCATTCTGCTAGCGGCGATGGAGCGAAGAAAGATTCGTCCGTAGTTCAGAAAGACAAACGGCCGCCAATTGGCGGCCGTCGCGTGCGGGATTCTCTATCCACCTTTCGGTGAAACTCCCACTCCAGGTGGGACCCGATTGCCCGGGCGGCGCTACGTTTTCCTCACCCGCTCGTACGTAGTTTTTCTATCGACGCGAAATCAGCGCATCGCGACGTCGAGATTATAGGAAAGCTGATATCGACGGTCAACGCGAGCCGCCCGTTGCATCGGAAGATTCAGAAGTTTCGACAGCACGCTCGTCGCTGCGCCATTCGGGACGCCAGCCTAGAATAAGTCAGTGCCGCAAGGCTCTCCGCATTGGAAGTCCATCATGAAACGCTTCGCCTTCCTCTGCCTCTCGGCCTGGTCAGCCGCGGCATTGCTGTATTTCGGCCGTCATTCCGTCGCGCTCATCGCGCTTTCCGGCGTTATCGCGCTCGCGGGCTTCGACCTTCTGCGGCCCGATTCCAACAACGGCTCATAAGAATCTATCGACGCTTCGCCGCTTCCCAGTTGATGTCGACGCACAGCACCTGCAAACCATACGGCGTCTGCGCTGCGATCGACGCCGTCACGCACAGGTGCGCCTCGTTGATCGACAGATACGGCGCCGTCAGATGCACGCGGCCCGGCGCGCGCAGCGCCTCGATGAAGTAGGGGCGGCGTTCCCAGCTCGCGCCTTCGGAATGCAGGAGCGGGCTGAAGCGCTTGGCACGCTGCGACGTGTGCACCACCGGCACGACGTTGTCGCCGATCTGCCGACCGGACTCATCGAGCAGAAAGCAGCGCGCGGTATCGGCGAGTTGCAGCAGCTCGCTCGTCGCGGCAGTGAGCGCTTCGCCTTCCATCAGCTTGACCGCCGCCCGCTCCAGCCCGCTCACGTACGGTTCGAGCCGCGTGGACTGCGCCCGCTCGCGCGCCGCAACGCGTTCGCGCGATGCCGCCGACAGCGCATCCATCACGCCGGCCGCGACCTCGCTATGCACGGCCTCCACGCTCGGCTGGGCGAAATAGGCGCCCTGCACGAAGTCGACGTTGCATTCGAGCGCGATCAGCGCGTCGCGCTCGGTCGCGAGACCGCCCATCAGAACGAGCTGCCCCGATTCGTGCAGCAGCGAAACGAGACGCGGCAACACGCGCTCGATATGCGAATGCTCCGTCGCCTGCTGCAGGATGCAGCGATCGAGCGTCACGATATCGGGCCGAAGATGCCACACGCGATCGATATTCGAATGCTTCACGCCGAAGCCGTCCAGCGCGATCAGAAAGCCAGATTTACGCAAGGAATCGACGATCGCGGCAAAGCGCGTCGTCTCGCCGCCCGCCTGCTCGGGCACTTCGAGCACGACGCGCTGAGGCGGCAAACCGATGTTCTTCAGCGACGCGAGCAGCGCATCGCCGTAGCTCGTGTCCATCAGCGCGGCGGGATGCAGGCTCAGAAAGAGCCATTCGTCGTGACTGTCGAACGCATTGAAGTTGCCCAGATGCAGCGATTCCGCGAGCCGGCCGAGCTCCAGCAGATCGCCGCGCCGCGCGGCTTGCGTGAAGACTTCGTGCGACGCAACGTGACCGTGCGCATCGTCGCGGGCGCGCAGGGACGCGTGATAGCCGATCGCGCGCCGATGCGACACGGAAAACACCGGCTGAAACACGCTGAAAACGGTGTACTCGCCGTACAGCACGGTGCGACGCGATCCATCGTCGCCGGCGATCGGGCGAGGCGGCTGGAAGCGGGGCGGGTCGAGATCAACCATGCTCATGATGTCGATGCTGGGAGCGAGTGACTTTATCGAGATAGTTTACCGGATCGGTACCCGAGCGTCTGAGCAAAAAGCGTGCAAATTCAATATTCAAGCGGCGCGAGCGGGTGTCCGGCGCGTTCGTCGCGTGCATTCGTGTGCGGATTGAGCGACGCGTGCCGCACGCCTGGGAGCGCGCGCCGCGCAATCGTGCGGGCAGGCACCGGCGCGGTGCGCGATGCGATTTCGTTCAGTTCGATTCCGACGGATCGGGTTTTCTGCGCGCCGCGCGCACTTCCGGCGCGAGCTGACCGAAGATCCACGCGGTGGCCGCCGTGATGACGCCGACGCACAGGAACGTCGCGTGGAACGCGGGCAACGAATTCTGCGGCGTCACGTGCGGCAGGAGTCCGGTGAAGGTCGAAAGAATCGCGCCGGCGACGGTCACGCCGAGACTCATCGACAACATCTGCACGAGCGAAAACAGGCTGTTGCCGCTGCTCGCGCCGCCGGTGCCGAGATCCTTCAGGGTGAGCGTGTTCATCGCGGTGAACTGCATCGAATTGACGGCGCCGAAGATTGCGAGCTGCACGAGCCGCAGCCATAGCGGCTGATGCGCGCTCGCGAGGCTGAAGCTCGCCATCATCAGACCGACGAGCACGGTGTTCACCACCAGCACGCGCCGATAACCATGCTTTTCGATGAGCCGCGTGACGAGCCGCTTCGACGCCATGCCCGCCGCCGCGACGGGCAGCATCATCATGCCGGCCTGAAACGCCGTGTAGCCGAGGCTCACCTGCAGCAGCAGCGGAATCAGATAAGGCATCGCGCCGCTGCCGATGCGCGCGAACAGATTGCCGAGCAGCCCGACGCTGAACGTGTGGATCTTGAAGAGATCGAGCGAGAAGATCGGCTGCGCGGCGCGCGTCGCGTGCAGGCCATACGCGACGAAACAGCCGAACGACAGCACGAGCAGCACGATGACGATCGCGTGCGCGAGGCCGAGATCGGCGAGACCGTCGAGCGAGATCGTCAGCGCGACCATGCCGACGGCGAGCAGCAGATAGCCTGCGAGATCGAAGCGCGCGGTCGCCGGGTTGCGGCTGTCGGGCATGTACAGATTCGTCGCGATGCAGCCGATCACGCCCACCGGCACGTTGATGAGAAAGATCCAGTGCCACGACGCGATCTGCACGAGCCAGCCGCCGAGCGTCGGTCCGATGAGCGGACCGATCAGCCCCGGAATGGCGACGAACGCGAGCGCCGAGAGATAGCGCTCCGCCGGGAACACGCGCAGCACGGCGAGGCGCCCGACCGGCAGCAGCATCGCGCCCCCCACGCCCTGCACGACGCGGTACGCGACGAGCGCCGTCAGCGACTGGGCGTTCGCGCACAGCAGCGAGCCGATCGTGAACACGAGGATCGCGCTGAAGAACACGCGCCGCGTGCCGAGCTTGTCGGCGAGCCAGCCGGAGACGGGAATCATCATCGCCATCGTGAGCGAGTAGGCGATCACGACGCCCTGCATGCGCAGCGGCGCAACGCCCAGGCTGCGCGCCATCGCGGGAATCGCGGTGTTCACGATCGTCGAGTCGAGCGTCTGCATGAAGAAGCCCGTGGCGACGAGCCACAGCATGATGGAGAGCGATCGGTCGGACGGCTGGGCTGTGGCGGTGTCGGTCATGTCGGGCTTACTTTCGCAGTTCGGCGACGAAGTCGTAGTAATCGTTGCGACAGTAGGTATCGGTGAGTTCGATCGCACGCTGATCGGCCGTGTAGCCGACGCGCGTGATGAGCAGAAGCGCGTCGTGCGGCGCGATGCCCATTTGCTGCGCGATTTCCGGGCTCGCGTTCACGGCGCGGAAATGCTGAAGCGCGCGCACGATGGACAGCCCGCGCGCATCGAGATAGCTGTACAGCGAATCGCCGATGGCTTGCGGATCGGGGATGCACGACGCGGGAAAGGTCGAATTTTCGACGGCCATCACGATGTCGTCGGCGAGGCGCAGGCGCTTGAGACGCGTGACGGTGGCGGCCGGCGAGAGGCCGAGCTGGATGACTTCATCGCGATTGGCGGGTTCGATGGTGCGCGAGAGCCATTTCGAACTGGGCCTGAAGCCGCGTCGCCGAAGCATTTCGGAGAAGCTCGACAGACGCGAGAGCGGATCTTCATAGCGCGGCGTGATGAAGCTGCCTGCGCCTTGCTCGCGGCGAATCAGCCCTTGCTCGACGAGCAGCGCGATCGCTTTTCTCGACGTGATCCGCGATACGCCGAGCGCTTCAGACAGCACCCGCTCCGACGGCAGCGCTTCGCCCGCGTTCCAGCGATTGTCGTGGATCGCGGTGGCGAGCTTGCGGGCGAGTTGAAGGTAGAGCGGAGTGTCGCTGTCCGGGTCCGGGCGCAAGTCGCGCCAGCGGTCTTCCGAGGTCGGGTTCATAAAGCGGACGCTGATGGGTCAAGCGGGGATTTTAAGACATGCGGGAGTGTTGGTTTGGCGGCGTGCGCGGTTCATTGCCTGTTTTTTATCGTTCGGGGGAGACTCGGTCTCGTGCCGATGGTCGTAGAACTTGCTGTCGCGTCGGTTTATTAGTACTGCCCCTATGAGGGCGGCAGCCACTTTCTTTGCTCGGGACCAGAGTAAGCGCTAAAGCGCCAACTCTGGTCGACGCAAAGAAAGCAACTGTATTGAGAGTCAAGTGCTGAGTTGGAGGGGATCAAACTTTTGGCGGATCCCAGTCTTTGCCATCGAATCATGGCGTTGAGTTGAGTGAGCAGCTTACGCATGGCCGCGGCACAGGCGATGGGCTGAATGGAACCCGGAGTAGCGAGTGTTCCCACAAAACTCGCGCGGCGTGGACCGCGCACGGTCGGACAAGCCATAAATTCAAGAACACTGGTTCAGCACAAAATAGCGCCGGCACAGCGCTACGCGCTGCCGAAGGGTATGCAAGGGAAACCAGCGAGCGGCGAGTGCATTGAAATGGAGGCGTAGCAGAAAGGGCGCGCACGCAAACCCGATTGACCTGTCGGCCGCAAAGCGGGCCGGAGCTTGCAGGGGCTGCACCAGTTAGTTAAGCGGTGCGATGTGTCAGACCGTGCGCGATCCAAGCCCCGCGAGTTTTGTGAGGGCACTCGCTACTCCGGGTTCCATTTAGCCAATCGCCTGTGCCGCGGCCGGTGTGAAGCACTCTGGGTCGAAAAAGCTGCTTTCTTTGGTGACTTTCTTTGCAGCAGCAAAGAAAGTTACCCCCGCCCCGGGGAGGGGCAACGCCAATAAACCGACACGAAACCAGGTTCCACGAAAACCGCTGCCACGAAAGTCAAGCCGTAGCCGCTCCCCCCACCCCGCGCCCCGCGCGCATCTGAAGCGCAACCGACAACGCCACCGCCGCAGCTGCCGCCAGCGCGGCGAACAGAAACACCGACCCATACCCCATCTCACCGGCGATGAACCCCGCAAGCGGTCCGGTCAGTCCGAGCGACAAATCCAGAAACACCGAATACGCCGATAGCGCCGCGCCCCGGCTGGCCGGCGGCACGAGCCCGACCGCTTCCACGCCCAACGCCGGAAACACCAGCGCGAACCCGAATCCGGTCAACGCCGCGCCCGCGAGCGCAAAAGTTGGCTCAGCGGCGAGCCACAGCATCAGCAGGCCGGCGCACTCGAACGCAAACGACACGATCGCCACGCGAAACCCGCCGTACGCCTTGATCGTGTTGGCAAACAGCAGGCGCGCGCCGATGAACATCGTGCCGAACACGGTCAGCGACAGCGCCGCATTTGGCCAGTTGTGCGCGGCGTAGTAGAGCGTGATGAACGTCGCGATCGAACCAAAACCCGCCGACCCGAGCGCGAGCCCGATTCCATGCGGCAGCACGCGGAAGAACACGCTGCGATACGACATGCGCTCGCCGTGGACGATGGGCACGCTCGCCATGCGCGTCGCGAGCCAGTAGCCGAGCCCGCCGAGCGCGATTACGATCAGCCCGAGCGACGCGAAGCCAACCGCATGATCGATCGCGACACCGAGCGGCGCGCCGATCGCGAGCGCGCCGTAGGTCGCGATGCCATTCCACGAAATCACCTTCGCGTTGTTCGTCACCCCCACGCGCCCGATGCCCCACGTGATCGATCCCGTGCCGACCCAGCTCTCGCCGAAGCCGAGCACGAGCCGCGCGATCACCAGCAGCGCGAGACTGGCCGCATGCCATTGCGCCGCGAGCGCCGAGCCGAGCAGGAGCACGCCGCTCGCCGCGCAGGCCGCGAGCCCGTAAAGCACCGTTTTCTTGGGCCCGAGCGTGTCGGCGGTGCGGCCCGCGAGCGGCCGCGAGACGAGCGTCGCGAAGTACTGGACGCTGATCGCCGCGCCCGCCATCACCGAGCCGTAGCCGAGATCCGTGTGCACGAAGCCCGGCAGCACCGCCAGCGGAATGCCGATCGTCAGGTAGCAGAGGAACGTGTACAGCACGACCGGCAGAATGCGCAGCGTGACGGCGAAATCGCTCTGCGGCTGGGTGCGAGACTCGGAGGACATAGGGAAATTGCGGGGTTGAATTCGGCGCGAAGACATGATTCTCACATATGTTGCGACGCAGCGTCGCGCTCGTTTTGTAACCAGGTGGGACAAATTGCCCGTCCGGACGGCCGGTTCGCGTCTCGGAGAGCCTTGCTGTATAAGGCTCCGGCCACATATCGGACGAAGAATATGTCGTTCATGCAACGTCGCCTATGGGTTGTGGTTTTTGACGGTGATAGCTTTCGAACCATCGAAGCGACAGGACCAGTCCGAAAAAGTCCCGCGAAGTCGCACATGCCACCGGCTGCGTATCCCGCGCAACCAGCAAAAAAGCATCGAACAGCCCCGAGACATCCCATGAGCGAGCCGATCAATCCGTCGTCCAATCAGCCGATCCGCTTCTATCACCGCAACGCGGTCCGGGAAGTGAGCGGCGCGTCGACCACCCGCACCGTTCTGCAATATCTGCGCGAAGACGCGCGCTGCACCGGCACCAAGGAAGGCTGCGCCGAGGGCGACTGCGGCGCGTGCACGATCGTCGTCGGCGAGCCGGACGGGAAGGGCGGCGTCGCGTTCAAGGCCGTCAACGCATGCGTGCAGTTCCTGCCGGCGCTCGATGGCCGCGCGCTCTTCACCGTCGAAGATCTGCGCCAGCCGGACGGCACGCTGCATCCGGTGCAGCAGGCGCTCGTCGATTGCCACGGTTCGCAGTGCGGCTTCTGCACGCCCGGTTTCGCGATGTCGATGTTCGCGCTCTACGAAAAGCACGGCCACGCGACGACCGGCTGTGCCGGCGCCTGCGAGAAGACCACGCCGTCGCGCCAGGAAATCAGCGATGCGCTGACGGGCAACCTGTGCCGCTGCACGGGCTATCGGCCGATCATCGACGCCGCGGAGCAGATGTTCGAGCACGCGCCGCTCGCGCCCGTCAACGTGCCCGCGCTTGCGCGCACGCTCGACAGCCTGAGGCGCGACGACACGTTCCACTACGAACACGCCGGCCGCCAGTTCGACGCGCCGCGCACCGTCGAGGCGCTCGCTGCGCTGAAGGACAAGAATCCGAACGTACGTATCCTCGCGGGCAGCACGGACATCGGTTTGTGGGTGACGAAGCAGTTGCGCGATCTCGGCGACATCGTCTATGTCGGGCAGATCGAGGCGTTCAGGCATGTCGAGACGACGGACGAATGGATCGAGATCGGCGCGGGCGTGACCGTCGAGCGCGCGTATTCCGAACTCGTGAAGACCTATCCCGAACTGGAAGAAACGCGTCTGCGCTTCGCGTCGCTGCCGATCCGCAACGCGGGCACGCTCGGCGGCAACGTCGCGAACGGCTCGCCGATCGGCGATTCGATGCCCGGCCTCATCGCGTTGAATGCGCGCGTTGTGTTGCAGAGCGTCGGCGGCACGCGCGAGATGCCGCTCGAAGACCTGTACATCGCGTATCAGAAGAAGGACATGGCGGACAACGAGTTCGTCGCGGCGATCCGTGTGCCGACGCGCACCGGCAAGCGCGCGAAGCTCCAGTTCCGCGCGTACAAGCTGAGCAAGCGTTTCGACTCCGACATTTCCGCCGTGTACGCCGCGTTCACTTTCATCGCCGATGGCGACACGATCCGCGAGCCGCGCCTCTGCTTCGGCGGCATGGCCGCGACGCCGAAGCGCGCAGCGCACGCGGAAACGATCCTGACCGACGCGCACTGGCACGAAGCCACAGCGCAAGCCGCAATGCTCGCGCTGAGCAAGGACTATCAGCCGCTCACCGACATGCGCGCGAGCAGCGACTATCGCCTCGACACGGCGAAGAGCCTGCTGTATCGCTTCTGGCTGGAGACGCGGCCGCAGAATCCGCTGTCGAAGTCGCAACTGGATGTGCGTGCAATCGAACTGGTCGAAGCGAAGTAAGGAGCGAAAAAAATGAATCAGCAAGCAGAAGCCTTTCTCGCCGAAGCCCAGTCGCTCGCGAACGAAGTCGACGATTTCAAGCAGGTCCACGTGTCGCGTCCGCACGAATCGGCGCATCTGCACGTAAGCGGACGCGCGAGCTATACCGATGACATTCCGATCGTCGCGGGCACGCTGCACGCCGCGCTCGGCACGAGCCCGAAGGCGCACGCGAAGATCCTGTCGATGAACTTCGACGCGGTGCGCGCGACGCCCGGCGTCGTCGCCGTCTTCACCGCCGACGATATCCCCGGCGTGAACGATTGCGGCCCGATCATCCACGACGATCCGGTGCTCGCGCAGGGCATCGTGCAGTTTGTCGGCCAGCCGATGTTCATCGTCGTCGCGACATCGCACGATACGGCGCGTCTTGCCGCACGCCGCGCGACGATCGAGTTCGAAGACCTCGTGCCGATTCTTACGCCGGAAGATGCGCGCAAGGCGGAATCGTACGTGCTCAATCCGCTCAAACTGTCACGCGGCGACGCGCAAGGCCGCATGGCGAAGGCCGCGCATCACGAACGCGGCGCGATGAAGCTGGGCGGCCAGGAACAGTTCTATCTCGAAGGCCAGATCGCCTACGTCGTGCCGAAGGAAGACGACGGCATGCACGTCTACTGCTCGACGCAGCATCCGACGGAAATGCAGCATCTCGTCGCGCACGTGCTCAATGTGCATTCGCATAACGTCCTGGTCGAATGCCGCCGGATGGGCGGCGGCTTCGGCGGCAAGGAATCGCAATCGGGCATCTTCGCGTGCTGCGCGGCGCTTGCCGCGTGGAAGCTGCTGTGTCCGGTGAAGCTGCGTCCGGACCGCGACGACGACATGATGATCACCGGCAAGCGCCATGATTTCGTGTACGACTTCGAAGTCGGCTACGACGACGACGGCAAGATCGATGGCGTCGCCGTCGACATGACATCGCGCTGCGGTTTCTCTGCCGACTTGTCCGGTCCCGTGATGACGCGCGCCGTCTGCCACTTCGACAACGCGTACTGGCTTTCGGACGTGAAGATCGAAGGCTATTGCGGCAAGACAAACACGCAATCGAACACCGCGTTCCGCGGCTTCGGCGGGCCGCAGGGCGCGTTCGCGATCGAATACATCATGGATAACGTCGCGCGTTCGGTCGGTAAGGATTCGCTCGACGTGCGCTTCGCGAACCTCTACGGCAAGGGCGAAAACAACCAGACGCCGTATGGTCAGACGGTCGAAGACAACGTGCTGCACGAGTTGCTCAGCGAGCTTGAAACGACGAGCGAGTATCGCAAGCGTCGCGCGGCCATCGACGAATTCAACGCGAACAACGAAATCCTGAAGAAAGGCCTCGCGCTGACGCCGGTGAAATTCGGCATCGCGTTCAACGTGACGCATTTCAATCAGGCGGGCGCGCTGGTTCACATCTACACCGATGGCTCGATGCTCGTGAATCACGGCGGCACGGAAATGGGCCAGGGCCTGAACACGAAGGTCGCGCAGGTCGTTGCGCACGAGCTCGGCGTGAAGTTCGAGCGCGTACGCGTGACGGCGACGGACACGAGCAAGGTCGCGAATACATCGGCGACGGCGGCATCGACCGGCACCGATCTGAACGGCAAGGCTGCGCAGGACGCCGCGCGCCAGTTGCGCGAGCGGCTCGCGAAGTTCGCGGCGGAGAAGTTCGGCGGTGGCACGGTCGTGGCAACCGACGTGCGTTTCGCGAACGATCACGTGATCGTCGGCGGCGATGCGATTCCGTTCGGCGAAGTCGTGCAGAAGGCGTATCTCGCGCGCGTGCAGTTGTGGTCCGACGGCTTCTACGCGACGCCCAAGCTCTACTGGGATCAGGCGACGATGCAGGGCCGCCCGTTCTACTACTACTCGTACGGCGCGGCCGTGTCCGAAGTGGTCATCGATACGCTCACCGGCGAGATGCGCGTGCTGCGCGCGGACGCGTTGCATGACGTGGGCGCATCGCTGAATCCGGCGCTCGACAAAGGTCAGGTGGAAGGCGCGTTCGTGCAGGGCATGGGCTGGCTCACGACCGAAGAGCTCTGGTGGAACGACAAAGGCAAGCTGATGACGCACGCGCCGTCCACCTACAAGATTCCGACGACGAACGACATGCCCGCCGATTTCCGCGTGGATCTCTTCAAGAACCGCAACGTGGAAGACAGCATCCATCGCTCGAAGGCGGTGGGCGAGCCGCCGCTCCTGTTGCCGTTCTCGGTGTTCTTCGCGATCCGCGACGCCGTTTCCGCGGTCGGCGATCACAAGGTGAATCCGCCGCTGAACGCGCCTGCCACCGCGGAAGAAATCCTCAAGGCGGTGAACGCGGTGCGGAGCGCACGGTCATGATGCACGTCGTCCTCTTCGGCGCGGGCCACGTCGGCCATGCGCTCGTGAAGGTGCTGGGCACGTTGCCGTGCGTCGTGCAATGGGTCGATGCGCGCGACGAACTCTTCCCCGACGAAGTCCCGGCGAACGTGCAGATCGAAGCGACCGATCTGCCCGATGCGATCGTCGATGAAGCGCCCGCCGGCGCGTATTTCATCGTGATGACGCACGATCATTCTCTCGATTTATCGCTCACGCAACGCATCATGCGGCGCGATGACTTCGCGTACTTCGGGCTGATCGGCTCGCAGACCAAACGCGTGAAGTTCGAGCGCCGGCTGATGGAGCGCGGTCTCGCGCCGGAGCGCCTGCCGGAGATCACGTGTCCGATCGGCGTGGAAGGAATCGTCGATAAAGCGCCGTGGTCGATCGGGCTGGCGGTCGCGGCGCAGTTGCTGAGGGTGCGGGAGATGACGGCAAGGCTCGGCTTGCCGTCGACGGAACGCTTCCGCGCGCTTACTGCTGCTGCACGTTGAGGAACGGCACAGGCGCGCCTGCGCCCATGTAGGTCGGCAGCACGCCGTTCCACTTGTTGATCGCCTGCAGCCGCAGGTACTGCTCGCCGCCGTTGGTCTTCACGGCTTGCGCCTGAATCGCGATCGATTCCGCTTCACCGCGCGCCTTCTCGACCTGCTGCTCGGCTTCGAACTTCACGCGCGCCAGTTCGCGCTCCGCCTGCTCGGCGCGCTGGCTGGCCGTCACTTTCGCTTCGATCGCTGCATCGAACGCCTGGCTGAACTTGAAGTTCGTCATGTTGATGTCCTGAATCAACAGGCCGTAGCCCTGCAGCTTCGTGCGCAAGCCCGCGAGAATGCCTTCCGAGACGAGCTGACGCTTCGTCACGAGTTCTTCGGCCGTGTAGCGCGCGACGACCGACTTGAAGACTTCGAACATCGCGGGCTGCACGTAGTTGACTTCGTAATCGAGCGTCGGCGCGTTGCGATACAGCGCAAGCACGCGCGCCGGATCGACACGGTAGTTCATCGTCAGATCGGTATGCACGGATTGCAGATCCTTCGATGCAGCCTGCGCCCCGGTGATGCGCGCGACATCGAGACCGACGAAAACCTCATGCACCTTCGACACCGGCGAAACGAGATGCGGCCCTTCGGCGAGCGTGTCCGAGTCGATGTGCCCCCACGTCGTGACGACGCCGATCGTCGACGGCCCGACTTGCGTGAAGCACGCGATTGCAGCAGCGATGACGGCGATTACCGCGCCGATCCCGGCCACAGCGGGAATGCTGACGGCGCGCTTCGGCGTGCGCGTCGACATGAAGAAAGTGAAGAGCGCCATCGCGACGACGGCGGCCAGAACGATCGAGACAATCGAGCCCATTTTGATGTCCTTTTTGGAGTAGGGCGAAGACAAACGCTCCGGCGGGTGCGGAACGCGCGAATGCAGATTGTGCAGCGCACGCGCGTAGATTTGTTCGAAGTGTCCGTGAGAAAAAACGGTGTGGGATGTGCAGCGTCAGACCAGGCCATTCGCCTGTCTGAAGCGGCCCGGTGCAACCCCGTAAAGCTCCTTGAACCGCTTGCTGAACGCCGCCTCCGACTGATACCCGACCTCCGCAGCGACATCCGCGACGCTCTTCTTCGTGTGCGTCAGCATCGTGCTCGCGAGCTGCATGCGCACGTGGCTCAGCAATGCCAGCGGCGAGCTCTCCGAATGCGCGGAGAACGCGCGCATGAACGTGGCGCGCGACATCGCCGCTTCTTTCGCCAGCATTTCCAGTGTCCACGGCTCGGCAGGACGTTCGAGCATCGCGATGATCGACGCGCCCAGCCGCCGGTTCGCCAGCAACCCGAGCACGCCCGCGAGCGATGGCTGATCGGCGAGCCACGCGCGCAGCACCATCGTGAAGAGCGCGGTCGACAAGGCCGTCACGATCGACGGCGCGCCGAGCTGCGCGTCCTCCGCCTCGCGGCGCATCGTCTGAACGAGCGGCGCGAGATAGGGCGCCGACGCATTCGAGAACGACACGTGCACGACATCCGGCAGCACGTCGATCAGAAGCGCGCGCGGCGCATAGAGAAAGCGCCCGCACAGCAGATCGATGCCAGGCGCGCTGTCGCCGCAATTGCTTTCCACCGTCACAGCGCCGTTGTGATGCTTTTCCAGGTCTGCCTTCCCCGCGCAATCTTCGCGTGCCTTGATGCTCAGCACGTGCGCGTCGCCGCGCGGCAGACAGAAAATATCGCCCGCATTCAGTTCGAGCGGCGTCTGGCCTTTGCGCAACACCGTGCATTTGCCGTCCAGCACGACGTGATACACCGCTTCGCCAGCGGGCGCCGGCGCATGATCCAGTTCGAGCGGGCCGCTCAACAGACAGCGCAAATCGAGTGCGCCGGAAAGATTCGCGAGCTGGATCAGTTTGTCGAGAGCGTCCATGGGGGCGGGCGGCGGAAGGTGTCGTTCCGGATGGTACCGAAGTACCGGCGCCCGCGCGCTATTTCGCGACTTCGCCCACTTCCGCAGCGATGTCGCCGGAAGACGCGGCGATGGCCTTCTTGCGCGTGAGCGCATCCGACACATTCGACATCAGCGTTCTCAGCCATGCGACATCGGTCGGCTGATCGGGCTGCGGTAACGTCAGTTGATAGCACTTGATGCGCGGAAACGGCACTGGCGAGTCGAGCACCGCGAGCGGCAACATCGCCGCATAGTGCTGCGCGAAACGGCGCGGCGCGGTGAAGATGAGATCGGATTGCAGCAGCACTTGCGGCACGAGCCCGAAGTACGGGATCGTCGTGACGATGCGCCGCTCGATGCCCGCACGCGCAAGTCCGATATCGATCGGATGACGCCGGCCGCCGCTGTACGGCGTCGGCGCGAGATGGGCGGCGAGCGCGTAGCGTTCGGCGGTCAGCGGCTCGCGGGCGAGCGGATGGCCCGCGCGCATCAGGCAGACGAAAACATCGGTGAACAAATCCTCGCGCTCGAAACGCGGCTCGGGCTTCGTCCAGTTGGCGACCATCAGATCGATCTCGCCCTCGTCGAGCATGCGCTCGTGATCGCGCATCGGATTCAGCGATTCGATCTCCAGACGCGCGTTCGGCGCCGCGTCGCGAAAAGCGGCGACGAGCGTCGGCATGAAGAAATCGTTCAGATAATCGGGTGCGGCGACGCGGAACGTGCGGCGCGAGCTCGCCGGATCGAAATCGCCATGCGGCGTCGCGACGAATTCGACCTCGCGCAGCGCGCGCTGCGCGGGCGCGAGCAGCGACTCGCCGTATTCGGTCGGCACCATGCCCTGCTTGCCGCGCACGAGAATCGGGTCGTTCAGGATTTCGCGCAGGCGGCGCAACGCGGTGCTGATGGCCGGCTGCGTCTGATTCAGCCGCTGCGCGGTCTGCGTCACGCTGCGCTCGAGCAGGAGGGTGCGCAAGACGCGGATGAGCCAGATGTCGAGTGAGTCGGCGGGTTCGTTCATGGCCTGCGAAGCGGTTGAAATCAGGACGCGCGGGCGCGAACTCGCGAACCCTCACCCGAAGTTAAGCGCTTATCCTTTTTGACGCCATAGCGAGCGCGCTATGCACGGCATAGGCACGCCGGCCGAACTGCCTTCGGTCAGGCGAAATCGGCGTCGCGCGGCGCGGTCGGCAGCGCGCTGATGCGCTTCACTTCCGCGCCTTCGAGCCAGTTCGGTGAGCGCGCGACGTAGAGCACCATCGGCAGCGTGTCCTCGCCCCAGAAAATCTGATCGTTGACGAGGAAGGTCGGCACGCCGAACACGCCCATTTCCACGGCGCGGTCGTTGTTGGCGCGCAGTTTCGCCTTGATGTCCTCGTCCTCGATGCGCGTTTCCGCTTCCGGCATCCCGACGTGCTTGCACAGCGCACGAAAGCCTTCGGGTGTCGCGGGGTCGCGCCCCTCGCGCCAGATGTAGCGGAAGATTTCGCGCACGCAGGCGATCTCGGCCTTCGCCAGCACGGCGAGCCGCAGCGCCTTGCTCGGATCGAACGGATGCGCCGGCGGCATCCTGAACGGAATGCCCAGTTGTTCCGCGCGAAAGAGCGCGTGCCGGTACGTGAAGACGCGCTTGGACGGAATCGTCGCGGCGTGCGGCTGGCCCCATCGTTCGAGCAGTTTCATCAACTGGACGGGCACCAGCTCGAACGGCATGGCCGGCCATTTTTCGTGCTGTTCGAGCAGCAAGTACGAAAACGGCGAAATGAAGTCGAAGAAAAAATACGGCTGACCACTACTGGTCGAATGCGGGGCACTCATGTCACTTCTCCCTGAGTTTCCGTCGCTTCAGGCGCGGGGCGCACGAAGCCTCAACTATTGTTCGTTTTCCGGACGTGTCCTGCATGCCGGATGCGACGCGCGGGCATCGCATCCATTTTTCTCTCTGCTTCTTTAGATATTACGTGCTGCCTTGTTCCGTGTCTGCCCGCGATGCGACAGCCGGCGATTCTGTTTGCGCCACGTCCCGCGCGCGCGTCTCGTCGCCCTGTGCGCCTTGTGCCACCGGCACGTGAGCGAGACGCTGGCGCACGAAACCGATGTGTTCGCGCAACACGTAAAACTGATCCGCGAACGCGAGCGGCATCTTCATGCGATTCACCGCCGACTCGATCGCGTCGATGCGGTCGAGCAGGGCATCGCGCTGCGCCGTGTCGGGCCCGTTGATCGCTTCCCGTTCGATCGCAATGAGCGCGCCATACCACTTGTAGATGCGCGATTTCACGCGCCACCGGTACAGGCTTGGCACGAGCCGCAAGCCGGGAATCAGCACCACGATCAGCGGCACCAGCACGACGAGCACGCGATCCGCGAGACTCGCCATCCAGAAGGGCAGCGTGCGGTAGATGAAGCTCTTGCCCGACTTGTAATAGCGCTCGGCGTCGTCGCTGATGCGGAATTCGTGCACGAGCGGCGCCGGAAACTCGTTCGCGCGCTGCAGCAGATTGGCGCGGCCGTGCACCTCGCGCGCGGCTTCGATCAGGAGATCGGACAGCGCCGGATGCAGGCTGTCGCGCGCGACGAGTTCCGCGGTCGGCGCGATCATGTGCACCGGGCGCGGCGGCAGGTTGCGGGCGAAATCGAACGCGCCCATCGGCAGCTCGATTTCCGTCAGATACGGAAAGCGGCGCGCGTAGGCATCGGCCTGGGCGAAATCCATGAAACGGATGCCGGGCGTGCGCAGGAGCTTGGCCATCGTCGGCGGCTGGGCGGAGTCGCCCGTCAGGAAAACGGCGTCGATCTGGCCGGCCTCGAGCGCCTTGGCGGCTTCGTCGCCGGCGAGCGGCAGCAGTTCCGTGTCGCCGCCCGGCTCGATGCCGTTCGCCTTCAGAAGCGTCAGCGCCAGAACGCGTGTGCCGCTGCCTTCCGCACCGATCGCGAGCCGCTTGCCCTTCAGCTCCGACAGGCGGCTCACGACCGCCGCGCCCCGGTAGAACACCGCGAGCGGCACATACGACACGCTGCCGAGCGATTCCAGATTGTCGTGCGTCGCGCCGGGCTTGGTCAGGCCGCCCTGCACGAATCCGACATCGACGTTCGATTTCGGGTCGTCGAGGCGCGTCAGGTTGTCGAGCGAGCCTTGCGTCTCCAGGATATTGAGCGTCACGCGATTGCGCGCGAGGATCGCCTTGTATTTCTGCGCGCTGTTCCAGAACGAACTGCCTTTCGGCCCCGCCGCGATGGTCAGCGTGCTCGGCGGCGCGGGCTGGATCAGCCGTACGGCGAGCCACAGCGCGGCCGCGCAGAGCAGCAGGATCGGGCCGAAGGTAAGCGCCAGATCGCGCCAGGAAATCGCGACGAAACGCGCGACGATCCTCGGTTGCGGTTTGCGTCTCGGCGGGACGTCCGGATCATTGCCCGGATTGTTGCCTGAAGGGTGGGTCATCTCGTAGGTGCTAGTGAAACTTCGTGCCTACGAGCTTACCTGATCGCGATGTGTCCCCAACCGCAAGAACGGAATCGATCGACGTCCGGACGCAAGGCGAGATGCCTGCCGCGCGCCGAGTGTGACAGGCGTGTGTAGGCGCGCGCGGAGGCCGCGGGGGCTGTTGCTCGTGCGCGGCTGCGGGGATGGGCGTGTCGCTAAATGTTTTGCGATAATGGCCGCGCTGGGCTAAATTGACGTTCGCCGCCGCACGACATGGCCTTTCTCGCGCCGCAGCCCGAAATGTGGGCATGCGAGCCGCGCGCCACGCGCCGCACACCGTGACGGAGGCGCGCCAAGCACGCGCCATGCGGCAGCACATATTCGAGCCGACGGGTTTTGCCGCCCGACCAACCGGCCGCAGTTTGTTTCGTTTCGCCAGCCTCTCGCAGCATCGTGAGCCGCATTCGCCGGCTTGCCGCCGCTTTGCCTTTGCGCCTTTCGGGCCACGGGCGCGCGCGGCCACGGTGAGTCACCCGATGTCGTAGCCCAGCCGCTGGGAATGCGGCCCGGTTTGGAAGTGCAAAACGAGCGAAGTAGCAACTGTGCGAAGTCAACAAGCGAAACAAAAGGAGAAATCATGAAAGCAGTCGATCTGTTGAAGGCGCTGGGTGTGGTGGTGTGCGTGGCGGTGGCTTCGAGCGCCTATGCGCAGTCGAGCGACGCGGCGGCCACCACGAGCACGGAATCGGCGGCGCCGACGAAGGCCCAGAAATCGGCAACCAAGAAGGAAGACCGCAAGCTGGGCTACGCGGTGCGCCGCGCGCTGTCGAAGGCGCAGGGCTTCGACGTGTCGAAGGTGTACGTGCGTGCGCGCAGCGGCGCGATCACGCTGACCGGCACGGTGCCGGAAGGCGGCCAGATCGCCCAGGCGGAGGAAGTCGCAAAGGGTGTGACCGGTGTGAAGTCCGTGTCGAACAAGATCACGCTCGGCGTGCAAGGCGGCGGGCAGTAACACGAGTCGCGGACAGCGGGCGGCATCGCGCGATGCCGCTCTCGTCGCTCGTCTCGCGGATCTTTGAACGGGCTCCGGCATACCCGCCGGAGCCCGTTGTCGTTTGAAGTTTGAATCGCGTCACGCGCCCGGCGGCGCGTGCGACGAGCAGGGAAATTCAGCAGCGACGGCGCATTCATCAGACGCGATACTTGCATTGGCGTGGCAGCCTTTGGGTTGCACCACTCGATCGGAACGGAAGGCGGAGACTCACAATGAAAAGATTCGCGCGTTTCCAGAGCTTGCAGACATTGCCGCGCACGGTCGCGTCCGGCGCATTCGCGATACTCGCCGCGGCGACGCTCGTCGCATGCAACGGCAGCGATGACGACAGCAGCAGCGGCGGCCCCGCGACGAACACCTTGCCGGCCTTCGTCTCCGGGTCGGTCAACACGCAGACTTACGACGGCACCTCCGACGATCTGCTGACGGCCGGCCTCGGCAAGACGGGCCTCGCTTCGGCGACCGCGCCCGGCATCGCCAAGCCGGCGGCGCCGACGGCGGCAGAACTGCGGCGGCTCGCGATCTACTCGAACTATCGCGCGCTGGTCGACATGTCGGCGAACGGCGGCTATGGCCGCTTCTGGGGGCCGAACGTCGACCTGAACGGCAACGACACGCTCGGCGAAGGCAAGATCGCGGGCAAGGAATACATCGCCTATTCGGACGACGGCAGCGGCACGCAGAACGTCAGCCTGCTCGTGCAGATTCCGGCGAGCTTCAATCCGGATCAGCCTTGCATCGTGACGGCGACGTCGTCGGGATCGCGCGGCGTGTACGGCGCGATCTCCGCCGCGGGCGAGTGGGGGCTCAAGCGCGGCTGCGCGGTGGCCTACAACGACAAGGGCGGCGGCAACGGCGCGCACGAGCTGGCGACGAGTCTCGTCACGATGATCGACGGCACGCTCGCCAGCACCACTCTCGCCGGGACCAAGGCCATCTTCAAGGCGAACGCGAGCGCATCGAACCTGGCGTCGTTCAATTCCGCGTTTCCTAACCGCTACGCTTACAAGCACGCGCATTCGCAACAGAATCCCGAAGCGAGCTGGGGCAAGAACACCTTGCAGGCGATCCAGTTCGCATATTGGGCGCTCAACGACATGTTCGGCCCGGTCAGCGGCTCGACGCGCCAGGTGCGCTACAACAAGGGCGACATCACGACGATCGCGTCATCGGTGAGCAATGGCGGCGGCGCGGCGCTGGCAGCGGCGGAGCAGGACACCGACGGCTGGATCACGGCGGTCGTCGTCGGCGAGCCGCAGATCAACCTGAATCTGCCGTCGCAGGTTTCCGTGCGGCAGGGCGGCGTGCCGGTCGGTTCGTTCGGGCGTCCGCTCGCGGACTACACGACGCTCGCCAATCTGCTGCAGCCGTGTGCGGCGCTCGCACCCGCGGCCGCGGGCGCGCCGTATCTGACGACGCTTGCCGTCTCGACGACCAACGCGATTCGCACCGCGCGCTGCGCGACGCTCGCCACGAACGGCCTCGTATCGGGCGGCAACACGGTCGCTCAGGCCACCGACGCGCTGAATCAGTTGCATCAGGCGGGCTATCAGACCGACTCCGACACGCTGCAGGCGCCGATGTGGGATTCGCAGGCGGTGCCGGCCGTGGCCGTCACATACGCCGATGCCTACATGAAAGCGAGCGTGCTCGACAACCTGTGCAATTTCAGCTTCGGCACGACCAATGCGGTGACGGGCGCGGCGGGCGTGACGCCCATCGTCTCGCCGATGCCGAACATCTTCGGCAACGGCAACGGCATCCCGCCGACGAACGGCATCAACCTCGTCTACAACGTCGGAACGACGGGCGCGGCGGACCATCGCTTCGCGACGCCCGATGCCAGCTACGCGGGCGCCGCGTGCATGCGCGCGCTGTGGACGAATGGCAATCCGACGATGGTCGACAGCGTGAACGCCATCCGCGTCAACGCGAACCTGCGCGGCAAGCCGGCGATCATCGTGCAGGGCCGCGCGGACGCGCTCGTGCCGATCAACCATGCGTCGCGCCCGTATCTCGGCGCGAATCGCGTGGCGGAGGGCAGCAAGAGCCAGCTTTCGCTCTACGAGATCATGAACGGTCAGCACTTCGACGCGTTCCTGTCCGTGGCGGGCTTTGATACGCGTTTCATCCCGGTGCATTACTACGACATTCAGGCACTCAACCTGATGTGGAATCACCTGAAGAACAACGCGCCGCTGCCGCCTTCGCAAGTGGTGCGCGCGGTCGCGCGCGGCGGTACGGCGGGTTCGGCGCCCGCGCTCTCGACGACGAACCTGCCGCCTATCGCAAGCGATCCGGGCGCGAACGCGATCACGGTGAGCGGAGGCACGGTCAACGTGCCGAATTGACGACGGTGCGGCGCGGGGCGTGCGTGATGATGGCGTTCGTGCCGCGTTTCGCCGGTTCTGAACGGAGACTCAATGCGCTGGCGCCGATGTGGCCACAGCCTCCGATGCCGCCGCTTGCGCCTGGCGCTTCGTTTCGGCGGCGGCATCCGATGCCTGAATCGCCGTCGCGGCTTCGGGTGTCTGCACGACGATCGGCGTCGGCGTGAGTTCAGGCGAGCTGACGATGAGCGATGGCGCGAGCGGCTTGCTCTTCACCTCATCGGACGCGATGGGCGAGCTGCGCGGCACCGTATTGAGGTAATGGCTCATCAGATTGAAGAAGCGATCGTAGAACTTGCCCGCGGGCACGGTCTCGCTCGAAATCTTGACCATTGCGTCGCTATTCGAGCGGATCGGCAGCGACAGCGAGCCGAGTACGGAAAGCCCGACGCTCGCCGACGTATCGCTCTTCTTCAGCGCATAACCGTCCTGCACGGCATTCACGTACGCGATGCTCTGGTTCGTCGCGTTTTCACCAGGCGTGCAGACGACGTGGAAAGAGACGACGGCGTGCGTGTCGGCGTTCGGCTGGAAATTCTTGGTGGCGTCGACGGTGTCGGGCTGACCCATCGTCGTGAGAAAGCCTTGCGAAAGCAGCGCACGACGCGCGGCTTCGCAGGTTTCGTTGACGGTGGCGTCGAAATTGTGCGCATACGGGCTTACGCCGGTACTGAACAACTCCTGCTGGTAACTCGGCGTGGTGGCGGCGCGGCCTCCGCACGCGGCGAGAGCGATCAGTCCGAGAGAGGCGAGAACAAGACGCGGGGACGGCATGGGCATGAGAGGCGGCGAATCCAGAATTTGTGTCAGCGGCAGAGACAAATTGTAGTCCTGCCCGACTGGCCGATGAAAAAGCACAGTCTGAAAAACATCGTCGAATTCATGCCTTACAGGGTGATGAAAGGCGCCAACTTCGTCAATTCACCGTTTTGAATGTGAAAAAAAGCCCGGTGTGAGGCCGGGCTTCCGTGCGCAAGAGTTGCTTGAATTACGGACGATTGAAGTCGACCGGGTTTGCCGGGGACGGCCGCACGATGCGGTCGAGGAAGCTCAGACGGCTTGCATGGCCCGACGCCGACGTGGCTTCGTCCGCACCGCCATATGACGCTTGCGACTCGCCTTGCTGCGCCGCCACGCGTGCTTCGGCCGCCTGGATCTGCGCGGGGTAGGTGGTCTGGTCGCCCGTCGGGTTGTAACCCGCGCGCTCCAGTTGAACGAGTTCGGCGCGCACTTGCGCCCGTGTGACGGGACCGTCTTCGCGCGCCTGAGCGAAACCCGGGACTGAGAGAACGGCCGCAATGGCGATGGCGGGAACGATGGACTTGAACATGATGACCTCCGAATGCCGATTTGAGGAACGTTGCTGGTGGTGAGTTGTCTCTCCACTGCTTCGTCGTTAGAGGCAGTCTAGGCCGCGGCGATCTAAGTAAAAACCCTGCTTTGAACAAATCAGCCTTCGTGGATCAGCATTAATCGAGTCTATCGGGCAAGGCGTTGTCATTGGTCCGATCAAGCCGCTTCCCCGTGGCGGGCAGTCTCTACGGGATTCCCCGCGCCTCCCCTCCTTGAAATTGTCAAATCCCGTCCATATAATTGGCACTCACTGCACGAGAGTGCTAACAAGATTTCCGTCCGGCGAGAATGTTCTCCAAGGACGGGTTTTCCCGCGTTTTCAGTCTCAATCAAGAGAGGAGTGTGTATGAACCTTCGTCCTTTGCACGATCGCGTCATCGTCAAGCGTCTGGACCAGGAAACCAAGACCGCATCGGGCATCGTGATTCCGGAAGCCGCGGCAGAGAAGCCTGATCAAGGCGAAGTCCTGGCCATCGGCCCGGGCAAGCGCGATGACAAGGGCACGCAAAACGCTCTCGACGTGAAGGTCGGCGACCGCGTGCTGTTCGGCAAGTACGCCGGCCAGACCGTCAAGGTCGACGGGCAGGAACTGCTCGTCATGCGCGAAGAAGACATCATGGCCGTTCTGGTCAAGTAAGCATCCTTCCTGCACGTTTGGCTTCGCGCGATATCGCTTTTTCAGAAGCGCCGCAGCGAAGCCAGCACAATGAATAGACTCAAGGAGTTTGGATATGGCAGCTAAAGAAGTCACTTTTGGCGATTCCGCACGCGCGAAGATGGTCGAAGGCGTGAACATCCTGGCCAACGCGGTCAAGGTCACGCTGGGTCCGAAGGGCCGCAACGTCGTGCTCGAGCGCAGCTTCGGCGGCCCGACGGTCACCAAGGACGGTGTCTCGGTCGCGAAGGAAATCGAACTGAAGGACAAGCTCCAGAACATGGGCGCGCAAATGGTCAAGGAAGTCGCTTCCAAGACCAGCGACAACGCCGGTGACGGCACCACGACCGCAACGGTCCTGGCGCAATCCATCGTTCGCGAAGGCATGAAGTACGTCGCATCGGGCATGAACCCGATGGACCTGAAGCGCGGCATCGACAAGGCCGTCGCAGCAGCAATCGAAGAACTGCGCAAGATCAGCAAGCCCTGCACGACGAACAAGGAAATCGCTCAGGTCGGAGCGATCTCGGCGAACAGCGACACGTCGATCGGCGATCGCATCGCTGAAGCAATGGACAAGGTCGGCAAGGAAGGCGTCATCACCGTCGAAGACGGCAAGTCGCTGCAAGACGAACTCGACGTCGTCGAAGGCATGCAGTTCGACCGCGGCTACCTGTCGCCGTACTTCATCAACAATCCGGACAAGCAAGTCGCCGTCCTCGAAAACCCGTTCGTGCTGCTGCACGACAAGAAGGTTTCGAACATCCGCGATCTGCTGCCGGTTCTGGAACAAGTCGCGAAGGCTGGCCGTCCGCTCCTGATCATCGCTGAAGACGTCGAAGGCGAAGCTCTGGCAACGCTGGTCGTCAACAACATCCGCGGCATCCTGAAGACGGTTGCTGTGAAGGCTCCGGGCTTCGGCGACCGTCGCAAGGCAATGCTGGAAGACATCGCGATCCTGACCGGCGGTCAAGTGGTTGCGGAAGAAACCGGCCTCACGCTCGAAAAGGCGACGCTGGCTGAACTGGGCCAGGCGAAGCGCATCGAAGTGGGCAAGGAAAACACGACGATCATCGACGGCGCTGGCGAAGCCGTGAACATCGAAGCGCGCGTGAAGCAAGTGCGCACGCAGATCGAAGAAGCGACGTCGGACTACGACCGTGAAAAGCTGCAAGAGCGCGTGGCCAAGCTGGCCGGCGGCGTTGCAGTGATCAAGGTCGGCGCTGCGACCGAAGTCGAAATGAAGGAAAAGAAGGCACGTGTCGAAGACGCACTGCACGCAACGCGCGCAGCTGTGGAAGAAGGCATCGTGGCTGGCGGCGGCGTTGCGCTGATCCGCGCTCGCAAGGCAATCGAAGGCGTGAAGGGTGCAAACCCGGACCAGGACGCCGGTATCAAGATCGTCCTGCGTGCGATGGAAGAGCCGCTGCGCCAGATCGTCACGAACGGCGGCGAAGAAGCTTCGGTGGTCGTGGCGGCTGTTGCGGCTGGCCAGGGCAACTACGGCTACAACGCAGCGACCGGCGAGTACGTCGACCTGGTTGACGCCGGCGTCGTCGATCCGACGAAGGTCACGCGCACCGCGCTGCAAAACGCGGCATCGGTGGCAGGCCTGCTGCTGACGACCGACGCAGCCGTTGCCGAACTGCCGAAGGAAGATGCTCCGATGCCTGGCGGTATGCCCGGCGGCATGGGCGGCATGGGCATGGATATGTAATTCGGCTTATGCCGGTTACATCAGCGCGGGCTTCGCAAGAGGCTCGCGCAGCCAAAAAAACCCGCAGCGATGCGGGTTTTTTTTCGCCTGTCGGAAACGCGTTACTTGTTCATCTCGTCGCGCAGCTTCTGTGCGGCGGCCTTGTAGTCGTAAGTCGGATAAAACTCCGTCCGATAGCCACCCCAAGCGGTCGATTCGATCGCCCGGTTCACTTCGCGCAAACGGTCGGCGGGCACGCGCAGCGTCACCACTTGCCCGATGCCCATCATCACGTACCACGACACCACTTCGATGCCCGGTGGCGGAAACGTCTTGAAGTAGCCTTGTTCCTTCAACTGCTGGTTGATTTGCGGCAGTGTCTTCGATTCGTCGTGCTTGAGGAAGATCGTCAGCAGGAAGGTTCCGTCGCCCACGGGCGTGGCGTTCTGCGCCTGACTCGGCGCCGTGAAACCAAGCAGCGAGGCGAGCAGCGCGGCTGCAAGCAAAGGGGCAATTCGTCCCGCAGACTTGCGCATCGGACAATCCTCCAGAGAATCAGACCTTGTGATGAATCCGCAAGCGCTCCATCAGATGCAGCGCATTGGGCTGCGCGTTGCCTTCCGCCGTGTTGTCGAAGACGCACCAGACCTCGGCTGTCTTCTTCGCGCGCGCGTGCAGCGTATGGGCGAGATCGTCGAGATAGGTGTAGTTGTAGGAAGACTTGTAGAGCTCGGGCGAGCCGTGCAGGCGCACATACACGAGCGACGTGTCCGCACGATGCTTGATCTCGCAATCGTCGGGTATCGGGTCGGCGTCGACGTAGGCGATGCGATGCGCCTTCAGCAGCGCCGCCGTGTGCGTGGTGAACCAACTGTGTTCGCGCGCCTCGAATGCGACCGGCAGCTTCGTGCGCTCGCGCAGCGCCTTGAAAAAGGTTTCGGCGATGGTGTCATCGAACGGCAGGCTCGGCGGTACTTGCACGAGCCAGCAGCCGAGCCTGTCGCCGAGTTGTCCGGCGGAATGGAAAAATTCGTCGAGCAGGGATTCGGTGTCGGCGAGACGCGCATCGTGCGTGATCGCCTTCGGCAGCTTGACGGAGAAACGAAACGAATCGGGCACGCTCTCCGCCCAGTGTGCGTAGGTCTGTTCGCGATGCGGCTTGTAAAAGCTGGTGTTGATCTCGACGCACGTCAGCACGTGCGAATAGCGTTCGAGATGCGTGCCTTCATGCGGGAAGCTGGCCGAGACGGCGCTCGACAGTCCCCAGCCCGCGCAGCCGATGCGGATCGCACCTTGCGGGCCGGGCTTGTGCAGATGGGGCAATCGGTATGGCATGCGCTCGCGTGGCCTCCCTTATTGATTTCGTCGACGCGGATTCAGTGGCGCGCTTCTCCGGGCAGTCCTGTTGGATCGTCGGGCAGCGCGGACGCTTCGCCGTCTTCGTCGGCGTCGTTCGAGCGCGCCCAGAAGAAGCGGTCCGGCAGATACGCGCCCATCCCGGGCCGGAACGCAGCGCGCGCGGCCTGGAACACGTATTCCTGCGCCTCGCGCGCGGCTTCGGCCGGTTCCTGGCCGTTCGCGAGCAGCGCGGCGACCGCCGAGCCGAGCGTATCGGTCAGTCCCATGATGCGTTGCACGCCGCGCTCCCAGGTGTCCTGCCGCACCTGGCCTTCCTCGCTGTAGAGCGTGTTCACGTGCCGGTGCGTACCGGTTTCCATCGCGAGCACGTATTCGCAGCCCTGCGCGAGGATGTGCGAAATCGCGGAATCGAGTGTGGGCGATTCAGCGTCGCTGTCCGGCTGCGCGAGTTGCAATAACGTGGCGTGATCGGCAATCAGCATGGTGGTCTGCGGCACGAGTAGATCGGCGAGCGATTCGCGCAGTTCGTCGGCGGACAGGACGTGTTCGTCGTCGAGCGTGAAATCGGGCGCGAGGATCAGCGGCACGTCGTCGTAGTCGGACACGACTTCGGCGATGGCAGACACGAGCTCCGCGCGCGTCGCCGCGCCAATCTTGAATGCGGCGATCGGCATGTCCTCCAGCAACATGCGCGCCTGAGTCGCGACGGCATCCGGGTCGAGGCCCGTCACTTCGTCGCAGGTCGCGGAGTCGCGCACCGCGTAGCCGGTCAGCACGGTCACGCCGTGGCAGCCCATGCTCGCGAGCGTCAGCAGGTCGGCTTGCAGGCCCGACCCGCCCGTGGGGTCCGAGAGGCCGAAGGTGAGTACGATCGGTGGGGAGTCGCCGGTCATGGCAAAAGCGGACATTATGGTATTGGATTGCTTGATTGGACGATCGGCGTGGAGCGGACTCGTCCGCGCCTCGGGCGCGTGAGCGAAGGCCCGCCCGGTCATGTCTGATTATGCGTCCTAATGCCGCCCGGCTGTTTTCTTTGCGCACTTTTTTCCGGCGCGCTAGCCTTTGCACGGGCCGCCCGCATGACGGCCGTTTCGACCGATGTCTCGCTGCGCGCGCTCCCGGGCGGGCGGCTTGCTAGGCATCGACACGGCAACACGGTACCATCATGTCCTAATTTCAACCGACCAATCGACGCGGCATAAGTATGGAATACAGAAGCTGGATGTGCCTGATCTGCGGCTGGATCTACGACGAGGAGGCGGGATTGCCCGAAGAGGGCATCGCGCCGGGCACGCGCTGGGAGGACGTTCCGATCAACTGGACCTGTCCCGAATGCGGAGCCCGCAAGGAAGATTTCGAGATGGTTCAGATCTGATCTTGTCGTTCTGCTGCGCCGCATGACTCGCGTCATGCGGCGCGCGTTTTTTGCGGACCGCGTTCGGTTACGGCGGCGCGAGGCGCGTGCGGTCCGCGCGGGTTTCGGGTTTTGCAGCGTGACGCAAGTTCGTTGCGGCGTACGAAGGTGCGAAGAGTCTCGGCAGGCGCATTCGATTCCCTGCCGGCTCGTTAGCGCATACGCTTGAAGCAGGCGCGGTGAGCGGCTGACATCCGCCGCCCGTCTACCGATGATGCAATCAAACCGCGAGCGACGGCGACTATCGACGCCGCGCCCGCGAACCGGCTTGTGAGCGCTTGTTATGACTTCTCGTCCCGATCTGCCCGTTCCATTCGAAGCCCTGCCCAATCCGCGTGGCGGATCGGTGCGACTCGCCGAAATGGCGCTCACCGACGCGCTGCACGCTTTCCAGCGTCAGGGCGAAACCGGCGCTGCGCTGAAGCGCGCCATCGCCGCGCTGCACTCGGCGGGCTGGCTGCCCGCGCAGCGCTTCGCCGAGGCACTTGCGCTCGTCGCGCCGCTCGGCGAGGAATCGGAAGGAAGTCATGCGCGCATCGCGGAGGCGCTCGCGGTGTTCCGCGCGGCGGTCGAGCGCCACAATCTGCGCGAGCTGTCTTGCTCGACCGTGCTTTTCGATCACTATCGCGGGCTGCATGCGCTGCTCGCGGCGCACACGCGCGTCGCGCCGGTTTCCTATGATGATCTCGCTCTCGTCGGCCGCGCGATCGCACCGGCGACGCTGCGTGGCTTCGCCCCCGAGCGGCTCGCGCACCTGCGGGCGCACTACGAGGAAACGCTGCTCGAGCTTTTGCGCGGACCGGCCGAAGCATCCGCCGATGCCTTCGCACGCCTCGACGCCTGCCTCGACGAACTGCGCGGCTCCGATCCCTACGATTTCTGGCGGCTCGCGTCGTCCACGGTGCGGGCGTTGCGCGAGCGTGCCGAGCGCAACGGCGCGGAGCTCGACCATATCGCCGATGCAAAGCGCCTTTACGCGCGCTTCAACCTCGTGCTGGCGGATCAGGCGCACGCGCTGTCGTACGCGCCGCGCTCGCTCGTGCGCGCGACGCTCGCGCTGCTGTGGCGCGACTTCGCGCTGTACGGCGCAGCGCCCGAAGACGCCGAACACGTCGACGTGCTGCGCGACTACGGCCTGACCGTCGCGTGGCACGTGGCGGCGACGCAGGCATCGGAAGCGGCATGGGAAGAGGGCGCGGCGCAGGCGGTCGAGGAAGCGTCGCGCGATGCCGCGACGCGCGATCTCGGCGTGCTGCGCGTGAATTCGGCCGCCTACGAGGACTTCCTGCAGAGCGCGGAAACGTCGATCGATGCGCTCGTCGAGCGCGGCGCGCAGGCGAGCGAAACCGGTACGGTGGACGAGGCCGCGGCGCTGTCCGCGGCGGACGCTTCGCATCGGCTGGGCGCGGCGGCCTGCGCGCTCGGGCTCGGGCACGTCGCGCTGCTCGCGGACACGCTCGGCCTCGCGTGGCGGCGCGTCGCCCATCACGGCGAATCGCATGCCGACGGCGCCGAAGGCGCGACGCGCGGACTCGACGCCACGGTGCCCGAGCGCGCCGCGCAAATGCTGCGCTCGATGCTGCATCAGGCGGCTGCGGGCATCGCGCCGTCCGAAGGCCGCAGCTCGATCGTCGCGCTCACCGCGATGATCGAGCGGTCGATGCCGATCACGCGTTAATCGTCGTCGCGATCGTTCGGCGCGGCCTGTCTCGCGCCCGGCTTGCGCACGACGTCATAGCGCGCGAGCGTGCGTTGTCGTGCCGCGGCGTGATCGACGACCGGTTGCGGATAATCCGCGCCGAGCGACACCTTCGCCGCTTTGAGCGCGTCGGGTTTCGCGAGCCACGGCGCGTGGATGTCCCGATCGGACAAACCGGCGATCTCCGGCACGTAATGCCGGATGAACTTGCCCGCAGCGTCGAACTTTTTCGACTGCGTAATCGGATTGAAGATGCGGAAGTACGGCTGGGCGTCGCAACCGCTCGATGCGGCCCATTGCCAGCCGCCGTTGTTGTTCGAGAGTTCGAAATCGTTCAGCAGCGCCTCGAAATAAGCTTCGCCGCGCCGCCAGTCGATGCCGAGATCCTTCGTCAGAAAACTCGCCACCACCATGCGCAGGCGATTGTGCATATATCCCGACGCGTTGATCTGCCGCATCGCCGCATCGACGATCGGATAGCCGGTTTGCCCCGCACACCATGCAGCGAAGTTCGCGTCGGCGGCGTCGCCGGTTTCCCAGCCGATGCGATCGTATTCCGGCTTGAACGCGCGATGATCGCCGGTCACGCCGACGTGCGGAAAATGGTGCAGCACGGAGAAATAGAACTCACGCCAAATTAGTTCGCCGAGCCACGTTTCGGCGCCTTTGTCGCCGTGGCGCTGCGCATCGTGCGCGGTGCGGGCGAGCGCGCGGATCGACACCGTGCCGTGCCGCAGATGCACGCCGAGATAGCTCGGGCCCTTCAGCGCGGGGAAGTCGCGCGTGCGGCCGTAGTCGGACATTCGGTCGCGGAAGTCGTCGAAGAGCGCATAGGCGCCGCTCGTGCCTGCGGGAAATGCGGGTGCGCGCGCATCGGCGAAACCGAGCGCGGCCAGGGACGGAAACGCATGCCCTACGCCAGAAGGCGGCCTCGCCAGCGCGTTCAGATGATCCTCCGACGCATACGGCATCAGCGCATCCGGCGTGAGCGTCTGGAGCCACTTGCGCTTGTACGGCGTGAAGACGGTGTAGGGCTTGCCGGCGCCTGTCATCACATCGTCATGATCGAAGACGGCCTGATCCCTGAACGTGAAGAACGCGATGTCCTGACTCGCGAGCCTGGCCGCGACGGCTTCGTCGCGCGCCTTCGCGTCCGGCTCGTAATCGCGGTTGGCGAAGACGGCATTCACGCCGCAGTTGCGCGCGAGCGTCGGAATGTCATGAACGGGATGTCCATGCAGCACGATCAGCCCGCCGCCCGCCTCGCGCAGCGTGCCATCCAGCTCGACGGCGCTCGCATGGATGAACGGCACGCGACGATCGTTTTTGTCGAGCGGCGCGAGAATATCGCGGTCGAAAACGAAGGCGCACAGCACGCGGCGGCACCGTGTAAGCGCATGATAGAGTGCAGCATTGTCTGCCGCGCGCAGATCCCGCCGAAACCAGACCAGACCCACATCAAAGTCGGCCATCTCGCAGCGCCTTTGTTAAAATTCTGAATTATGTCCAAGACTTCCGATCGCATCAATTTGACGAATCAGTTCCTGATCGCCATGCCGTCCATGGTCGATCCGACGTTTTCAGGAACGGTGGTCTATCTTTGCGATCACACCGAGAAAGGTGCGCTCGGCCTCGTCATTAATAGGCCGACCGACATCGATCTCCAGTCGCTTTTCAATCGCATCGATCTCAAGCTCGAGATCGAGCCGCTCGTCCATTTGCCCGTGTATTTCGGCGGTCCCGTGCAAACGGAGCGCGGCTTCGTGCTGCACGAAACGGGCGAGGGCGAGCCCTATAGCTCGTCGATGAGCGTGCCCGGCGGCCTCGCCATGACCACGTCGAAAGACGTGCTCGAAGCGGTCGCGAGCGGCAAGGGCCCCGAGCGCTTCCTGCTCACGCTGGGTCATGCCGGCTGGGGCGCGGGCCAGCTCGAAGAAGAAATCTCGAAAAATGGCTGGCTTACCGTGGAAGCCGATCCGCGCATCATCTTCGACGTGCCCGCCGAAGACCGGCTCGAAGCGGCGCTCGCGCTGCTCGGCGTGTCGCGCTCGATGTTGTCCGGCGAAGCAGGGCACGCATGAGCCGCGAAGCCACGCTGCTGGCATTCGATTACGGCGAGAAGCGCATTGGTGTTGCCGTCGGCAATACGCTCACGAAGAACGCGCGTGCGCTCGCCACGTTGCAAAATCTCAACCGCGAACATCGCTTCGTCGAAGTGGGCAAGCTGCTCGACGAATGGAAACCCGACGCTGTAGTCGTCGGCATGCCGATGCATCCCGATGGCACGCCGCATGAAATGAGCGCGCTTGCCAAGCGCTTCGGCAATCAGCTGAACGGCCGTTTCAACGTGCCCGTGCAATGGGTGGACGAGCGCTATTCGTCCGTCGACGCCAAGGCCGATCTGCGCGAGCGCGGCGTGCGCGTCAATGCGCGCGGCCGTTTCGACGAGATCGACGCCGAAGCCGCCCGCATCATCCTTCAACAATATCTCGACGGACTTGCCGACGATCATGAGTTCCATTGACGCCGAGGCGCTGTATCGCGCGCTCGTCGACCAGATTCGCTTAGCGTATGGATCGTCGTTCGCAGAGAACGACGGGCCCGTGCTCGCGGGCATCTACAGCGGCGGCGTGTGGCTTGCCGAGCGGCTCGCCAAAGACCTGAACGCGCCGAGCTTCGGCGTGGTGAACGTGGCGCTGCATCGCGACGACTACGCGAAGAAGGGCCTGCACAGCCAGGCGCGCCCGACCGATTTGCCGTTCGATGTGAACGGCCGTCGCATCGTGCTCATCGACGACGTGCTGTCCACGGGCCGCACCGTGCGCGCCGCGATCAACGAGCTGTACGACTACGGCCGTCCGGCGTCGATCGATCTCGCGGTGCTCGCCGATCGCGGCGGGCGCGAAATGCCGATCGGCGCGCGCTTCACCGGCGGCACGGTCGATGTGCCCGCGAGCGCCAATCTCGTGCTCGCGCGCCGCGACGACAACACGTTCACTTTCACGACCGAGCCGCGCGCAAACTGACGCGCGCTTCGCGTTTCTTCAAGAAACACCGGGATTCATCATGAACATCGCCACCCAGGGCGCAGCCGAATCGGGCGCGCCTTCATCGGAAAAGAGCGCCGACAAGTTCCGGTACGGCTTCCTCAAGGGCAATCCGCAGCTCACGAAGAACGGCGAGCTGAAGCACCTGCTCACCATCGAAGGTCTGCCGCGCTCGATCGTCACGCACATTCTCGATACCGCCGAACAGTTCGTGAGCGTCACCGATCGCGAGGTGAAGAAGGTGCCGCTCCTGCGCGGCAAATCGGTATTCAATCTCTTCTTCGAGAACTCGACGCGCACGCGCACCACGTTCGAGATCGCGGCGAAGCGTCTTTCGGCGGACGTGCTGAATCTGAACATCAACGCATCGTCGACGAGCAAGGGCGAATCGCTGCTCGACACGATCAACAATCTCTCCGCGATGCACGCCGACATGTTCGTCGTGCGTCACGCATCGAGCGGCGCGCCGTATCTGATCGCCGAGCATTGCGCGCCGCACGTGCACGTGATCAATGCGGGCGATGGCCGTCACGCGCACCCGACGCAGGGCCTGCTCGACATGTACACGATCCGCCATTACAAGCGCGATTTCACGAAGCTGCGTGTGGCGATCGTCGGCGACATTCTGCATTCGCGCGTCGCGCGCTCGGACATTCATGCGCTCACCACGCTCGGCGTGCCCGAAGTGCGCGCGATCGGTCCGCGCACGCTCTTGCCGGGCAATCTCGACCAGATAGGCGTGCACGTCTATCACAACCTCGATGAAGGGCTGAAGGGCGTCGACGTGATCATCATGCTGCGCCTGCAGAACGAGCGCATGAGCGGCGCGCTGCTGCCTTCCGCGCAGGAGTATTTCAAGAGCTGGGGACTGACGCCCGAGCGTCTCGCGCTCGCCGCGCCCGACGCCATCGTGATGCACCCCGGCCCGATGAACCGCGGCGTCGAAATCGACTCGCAAGTGGCGGACGGCCCGCAGTCGGTCATTCTCAATCAGGTGACTTTCGGCATCGCCGTGCGCATGGCGGTGATGGGCATCGTGGCTGGGAATAGCGACTAAACATGAAGATTCAAATCCAAAACGGCACGCTCATCGATCCGGCAGCGGGAACCGAGGAACGCAAGGACGTGTTCATCGCGGCGGGCAGGATCGTCGGCCTGGGCGAGGCGCCCGCGGATTTCAACGCGGCCAAGATCATCGATGCGAGCGGGCTTTACATCGCGCCGGGCTTCGTCGATCTGTCCGCGCGCCTGCGCGAGCCGGGCTTCGAGCACAAGGCGACGCTCGAATCCGAAATGGCCGCCGCGATGGCGGGCGGCGTGACGAGCCTCGTGTGCCCGCCCGACACCGATCCGACGCTCGACGAGCCCGGTCTCGTTGAAATGCTCAAGTTTCGCGCGCAGAAGCTGCATCTGGCGCACGTGTATCCGCTCGGCGCGCTCACGATGGGCCTCAAAGGCGAAGCCATCACCGAGATGGTCGAGCTGACCGAAGCGGGCTGCGTCGGCTTCTCGCAGGCCGATAACCCGATCGTCGATACGCGCACGCTGCAACGCGCGCTGCAATACGCGACCACTTACGGCTACACCGTGTGGCTGCGCCCGCAGGACGCGTACATGTCGAAGGACGGCGTGGCGGCGAGCGGCGCGGTGGCGTCGCGGCTCGGGCTGTCGGGCGTGCCGGTGGCGGCGGAGACCATCGCGCTGCATACCATCTTCGAACTGATGCGCGTGACGGGCGCGCGCGTGCATCTGTCGCATCTGTCGTCGGCGGCGGGCGTCGAGCTCGTGCGCGCGGCGAAGGCCGAAGGGCTCGCCGTGACCTGCGACGTGACGATCAATCACGTGCATCTGACCGACATCGACATCGGCTATTTCGATTCGCAGTTCCGTCTCGATCCGCCGCTGCGTCAGCAACGCGACCGCGACGCGATCCGCGCGGGCCTGGCCGACGGCACCATCGACGCGATCTGCTCCGATCACACACCGCTCGACGACGATGAGAAGCTCCTGCCCTTCGCCGAAGCGACGCCGGGCGCGACTGGCCTCGAACTGCTGCTGTCGCTGACGGTGAAGTGGGCGCGTGAAGCGAACGTGCCGCTCGTGAAGGCGCTGGCGCGCATAACGTCCGCGCCCGCCGATGTACTGAAGTTGCCCGCGGGACGCATCACGACGGGCGCAGTCGCCGATCTCTGCGTGTTCGATGCATCGGGCGACTGGCGCGTCGATCCGCAGAAGCTCAAGAGCCAGGGCCGCAATACGCCGTTCCTCGGCTATGAGCTGCCGGCGCGCGTGCGCGCGACGCTCGTCGGCGGACACGTCGCTTACGAGAGCCGTTGATCATGACGCTCGTGTTGCGCAAACTGCGGCTCACCGTTCACCTGCTGCGCGGCATGTGGATCGTCGCGACACGTTTTCCACGCGCGTCGGCGAGCGAGCGCATGACGTTGAATCGCGCATGGTCGCTCGAGATGTTGCGGCTCTCGGGCATGAGGCTTGTCGTCCATAACGATGAAGCGCGGCTCGATAGCGGCGTGCTCGTCGTCGGCAATCATATTTCGTGGATCGACATCTACGTGATCAACGCGTGGCGTCCGACGCCGTTCGTGTCGAAGGCGGAGATCCGCAAATGGCCGATCGTCGGCTGGCTCGCGCAACAATTGGGCACGGTGTTCGTCCAGCGCGAGAAACGCAGCGACGCGAAGCGCATCATGCACGAGCTGGCGGAGCGCCTGCACGCCGGCGAGCTGATGTGCGTGTTTCCCGAAGGCACGACGACCGATGGCCAGTCGCTGCTGCCGTTTCACGCGAACATGTTTCAGGCGGCGGTGTCGGCATCGTGTCCGGTGCAGCCGGTCTGCCTGATGTACGAGGATGCGCAGGGCAGGCAGTCGACCGCGCCCGCGTATATCGGCGACATGACGCTCGACGAATCGCTCAGCGCGCTCTTGCGCGCGGCGCCGCTCACCGCGCATCTTTACGTCTGCGATCCGCTTGCCCCGGGCGCGGACCGGCGCGTGCTCGCGAGCGAGGCGCAGGCCGCGGTCGATGCGGCGTTGCAGCGCATGCGCGGTGCGCCGGCCGTGGTCGAAACGATGACGGAGATGCCGCTCACTTCTTCATCGAGCAACTCACCTGCGTGATCACGCGTTGTGCGGGATCGGCGGCCATGCGCACCGCCGATAGCTTATTGCCCCACACACAGCCCGAGTCGAGACAGAGCACGTCGTCGCGAATCATCAGGCCGAGCGCGGCCCAATGGCCGAACACGATCGTGACGTCCTGCGTGCGGCGGTCCGGCACGTCGAACCACGGCATGTAGCCGGGCGGCGCGGCGTCGGGGCCGCCGTTGTTGGCGAATTCCATCGCGCCTTCGGACGTGCAGAAGCGGATGCGCGTCAGCGCGTTGTAGATCACGCGCAGCCGATCCATGCCCGTCAATGTGTCTTCCCATCGATGCGGCTCGTTGCCGTAGAGCGACGCGAGCGTTTCCTTCCAGTTCGGCGCGCGCAATGCCTGCTCCAGCTCGTGGGCGAGTTCCATCGCCATCGTCGCGTCCCATTGCGGCACCACGCCCGCGTGGACCATCAGCACATTGTTCTCGAAATGCGCGACCGGCTTGTGCCGCACCCATTCGATCAGATCGGCGGCATCGGGCGCGTCGAGGATTTCATCGAGCGTGTCGCCTTTCTTCGGCTTGCGCAGACCCGCCGCGACTGAGAGTAGGTTCAGATCGTGATTGCCCAGCACGACGGTCGCGCGCGAGCCGAGCGCGATCACCTCGCGCAGGGTCTGCAATGACTTGGGACCGCGATTGATCAGATCGCCCGCGAACCACAGCGGCGTGCCGGGTTCGAGTGCGGCTTTCTTCAGAAGCCGCTGGAACGGGTCGCAGCAGCCCTGGAGATCGCCGAAAGCGAGCGGGGCGAGGGAGAGGTCGATGCTGGAGGTGAGGGCGTCGGTCATCGAAAATAGCGTGTCCTGCGCGAGGCGCGAGTCGGCTCGGTAATCGAATTATGAAGCAGACTAGGAATACTGTCTGTTCGTACGAAATATCATATAGAGGCAGGCGGTGGCACCCTTGCGATCATCAGTGCCGGCTGTATCAAGTTGTTAGCCGTGTAGTTTTTGCACGGCGTAGCTTTATAATGAGCGGTTGACCAAATTGCGGTGCGAGCGGGCTCGAGTCGGGCATAAATTCCGGTTCGTTGCGAAATGTGACAGGCACGCAAGTTTTACTGCATTCAAATATGCGTTTGGCTTCCCCATAAGAAGGAAGTCAGCAAAGAGGGCTAATTATGATTCTCGTGACGGGCGGTGCCGGTTTCATCGGCGCCAATTTTGTTCTGGATTGGTTCAAGGCTTCCGATGAATCCATTCTCAACGTCGATAAGCTGACGTACGCGGGCAATTTGGGAACGCTCAAGTCGCTCGGGGACGACGACCGTCACGTGTTTGCGCGCGCCGATATCTGTGACCGTACAGCGATCGATGAGTTGCTCGCGAAGCACAAGCCGCGCGCGATCCTGCATTTCGCTGCTGAAAGCCACGTCGACCGCTCGATCCACGGCCCGGCCGATTTCGTGCAGACGAATGTCGTCGGCACCTTTACGCTGCTCGAAGCCGCGCGCATGTACTGGTGCAAGCTGCCCGAAGAAGAGAAGCAGGCGTTCCGGTTCCTGCACGTGTCGACCGACGAAGTGTTTGGCTCGCTCTCCGCCACCGATCCGCAATTCTCCGAAACCACGCCGTACGCGCCGAACAGCCCGTATTCGGCAACCAAGGCCGGCTCGGATCATCTGGTGCGCGCGTATCACCATACTTACGGCCTGCCGGTCCTGACGACCAATTGCTCGAACAATTACGGTCCGTACCAGTTCCCCGAGAAACTGATTCCGCTGATGATCGCCAACGCGCTCGCAGGCAAACCGTTGCCGGTATATGGCGATGGCCAGAACGTGCGTGACTGGCTGTACGTGGGCGACCACTGCTCCGCAATCCGCGAGGTGCTCGCGCGCGGTGCGCTCGGCGAAACTTACAACGTCGGCGGCTGGAACGAGAAGAAGAACCTCGACGTCGTGCATACGTTGTGCGACCTGCTCGATAAAGCGAAGCCGAAGTCGAGCGGTTCCTATCGCGATCAGATCACCTACGTGAAAGACCGCCCGGGCCACGACCGTCGCTACGCCATCGATGCTCGCAAGCTCGAGCGCGAGCTCGGCTGGAAGCCCGCGGAAACGTTCGAAACCGGTCTCGCGAAGACAGTTCAGTGGTATCTGGACAATCAGGCGTGGGCCGGCGAAGTGGCGTCCGGCGAATACCGGAAGTGGGTCGAGACGAACTACGCGCAGCGCGCGTAAGGGACTGAGCATGGCGCGCAAAGGCATCATTCTGGCCGGTGGTTCCGGCACGCGGCTTTATCCGATCACGCATGCAGTGTCGAAGCAACTGCTGCCGGTCTACGACAAGCCGATGATCTATTACCCGCTCTCGACGCTGATGATCGCGGGCATTCGCGACGTACTGGTCATCTCGACGCCGCAGGACACGCCGCGCTTCGAGTCGATGCTCGGCGACGGCAGCCAGTGGGGCATGAACATCCAATACGCGGTGCAGCCGTCGCCGGATGGGCTCGCGCAGGCGTTCATCATCGGGCGGGAGTTCGTTGGCAATGATCCGTCGGCGCTGATTCTCGGCGACAACATCTTCTACGGTCACGATCTCGCCAAGCAGCTGGAGAGCGCCGACACGCGCACCGACGGCGCGACGGTGTTTGCCTATCACGTGCACGATCCCGAGCGTTATGGCGTCGTGGAGTTCGACCGCGATTTCCGCGCATTGTCGATTGAAGAGAAGCCCGCGAAGCCGCGCTCGAACTACGCGGTGACGGGCCTGTACTTCTACGACAACGAGGTATGCGACATCGCTGCGGACATCAAGCCGTCTCCGCGTGGCGAACTCGAAATCACGGACGTCAATTCGCGCTATCTCGAACAGAAGAAGCTCGATGTCGAGATCATGGGGCGCGGCTATGCGTGGCTCGACACGGGCACGCACGATTCGCTGATCGACGCGGCTACTTTCATTGCCACATTGCAGAAGCGTCAGGGTCTCGTGGTCGCGTGTCCTGAAGAGATTGCTTTCCGCAAGAAGTGGATCGGCGAGGAACAACTGCTCGAACTCGCGAAGCCGTTGTCGAAGAACGCCTACGGCCAATATTTGCTCAATCTTCCGAAGGACCAAGTCGCATGGCCATCCAAGTAACCGCAACCGCGCTGCCCGAAGTAAAGATCATCGAACCGAAGGTGTTTGGTGATGCGCGTGGGTTCTTTTACGAGAGCTTCAATGCGCGCGAATTCGCGGAGCATGTCGAGGCAGGCGTCGAATTCGTGCAGGACAACCACTCGCGCTCGACCAAGGGCGTTTTGCGTGGGCTGCATTATCAGATCCAGCACGCGCAGGGCAAGCTCGTGCGCGTGGTCGAAGGCGAGGTGTTCGATGTCGCCGTGGATATCCGCAAGAGTTCTCCGAACTTTGGGAAGTGGGTGGGCGTGAATCTGTCGGAAGATAATCATCGGCAATTGTGGGTGCCGCCGGGGTTTGCGCACGGGTTCGTCGTGTTGTCGGAGACGGCGCAGTTTCTGTATAAGACCACGGATTACTGGTATCAGGAGTTTGAACGGTCGTTGTTGTGGAACGATCCAGCCATCGGCATCGATTGGAAGTTCGGCGGCGATGTCGTTCTTGCAGCTAAGGACGCGGCGGGACGCCCCCTGTCCGATATTGAAGCGTTTGACTGAGATCTAACATGATGGTGCGTTCAAAGATTCTGGTCACGGGTATCGGGGGGCAAGTCGGGTTCGAACTCGTGCGGAGCATGCAAGGGCTGGGTGACATCATCGCGCTGGATCGAAGCGCGATGGAGTTGAGCGACGCCGATTCGGTGCGGCGCGTGTTGCGTGAGGTCGCTCCCGATATCATCGTCAATCCTGCGGCCTACACAGCCGTCGACCGTGCTGAGACGGAGCCGGAACTCGCAGAGCGAATTAACGTTGTGGCGCCGCGCGTAATGGCTGAGGAGGCGCAGCGCGCAGGCGCTCTGTTGATTCACTACTCCACCGATTACGTCTTCGACGGCGTAAAGTCGCAACCCTACCAGGAAGACGACGAGACCAACCCGCAGAACGTCTACGGTCGAACGAAGCGTGATGGCGAGCGCGCGATTGCGGCGACCGGCTGTGCGCATTTGATTTTCCGAACGAGCTGGGTGTACGGGGGACGCGGACGCAATTTCATGCTGACCATGCTCAAGCTTGCAAGCGAGCGTGAGCAATTGAGAGTCGTCGCCGATCAGATCGGCGCGCCCACTTGGAGCGGTACGATTGCCGCGCTGACGGCGAGCGTTGTCGCGCAAGGCGTTGGACGGGGTCGCGATTGGTGGCGCGACCGTTCCGGCATCTACAATCTGACCGCTTCCGGTTCAACCTCGTGGGCCGGGTTTGCCGACGCGATCTTCGAACTGGCGCAGTTGAAGAATCGACCTGTGGTGATGCCGATTCCGTCATCTGCTTATCCCACCCCGGCGAGGCGGCCGGCGAACTCGACCCTGTCGCACGAAAAACTCGCTCGTGTATTCGGGCTGCAACCGCCCGCATGGCGTGACGCGCTGCGGCTTTGTCTCGCCGTCTAGTCCGTCAGATACCCGCAAGGCGCCGTGACGCGCCGTTTCGAATTTGATCTGAATGCTATGAATCCGCACAACGCTCACGCGACAAGCGCGAAAGAACTGATCCGCACGACATGGCAGCACCGCTCGCTTATTTCGCAGATGACTGTCCGGGAGGTGCTGGGACGATATCGGGGATCGCTGATGGGTCTCGCCTGGTCGTTCTTCAACCCGATTTTGCTGCTCGTCGTCTATACCGTCATCTTCGGCGTGATCTTCAAGTCCCGATGGGGGGGCTCCGAGATCACCGACAAGGGCGAGTTTGCCATCATCATTTTTGCGGGAATGCTGGTGCATGGGCTGTTTGCAGAATGCTTCACGCGTGCCCCCGGGCTGATCGCGGGGAACCCAAATTATGTGAAAAAAGTTGTGTTTCCGCTCGAAGTGCTGCCTTGGATTTCGATGGGCTCAGCCCTGTTTCACACGGTTGTGAGCTGGGCCGTGCTGCTGGTGGCGCAGCTCGCGCTGCGCCACGTCATGCCATGGACCGTCGTGTTCTTCCCGGTGGTGATGTTTCCCCTCGTCCTTGCAACAATGGGGTTCAGTTGGTTTCTGGCCGCCACGGGCGTCTACTTGCGCGATGTCGCGCAAGTGACCGGCATCATAACAACGGTGCTGATGTTCTTGTCGCCGATGTTCTATCCTGTCTCGGCCTTGCCGCCGCAATACCAGAAACTTCTATACATTAATCCTCTGACCTACGTGATCGAGTCGGTTCGAGACGTGCTCATCTGGGGGAAGCAGCCACATTGGGGATCGTGGGCGCTTTACACCGCGGGCAGCGCGGTCGTGGCGTGGATTGGGTTCTGGTGGTTTCAGAAGACGCGAAAAGGCTTCTCCGACGTTTTATAGGCGGGACGAGTGCCCCGTTTCAACCTTCAATGCTTCGCGTGCGCTGAGCCATGAACGTACTGACATTTGTTGATTTACCAAGGCGCGCCACCAGATGGGCGCGCGTTCGCCGGTGGCGTTCACTTCTGCGCGACTGCAAGCTTTTCGTGCCCGCGTGGTATCGCGCGCGCAACCCTGATGTTGCCCAAGCGGGTGTCGACGAGCTGACGCACTATCTCACGCGCGGCTGGCGAGAAGGCCGCAACCCTGGTCCGGAATTCGATGGCTCCTATTATCTTTCGCGTTACCCGGACGTCGCTGCGTCTGGCATACCGCCATTGCTGCACTATTGGGTGACTGGTCGCAAGGAACTCCGTCGGCCGAATGCAAGCATGGATCTCGAATGGATCGACGCAGCGGCGCGGCTCGCAGAGAGCCGTGTCATGCAGGCGCCTTCGACGGTGAGTGAAGGCATTCTCGCCACGGATGGTCTGCTGATGAGCGTGATCATTCCCACTTACAACCGTGAGCGCTTGCTTCCGGGCGTGCTGAACGCGTGGCGGGAAGTAAATCGCGTCACTACCATACCATTCGAGCTGCTGTTTTCGGACGACGGTTCGCAGGACGGCTCGGTTGCGCTGCTCGAATCGGTGAATGATCTACCCATTCGTGTGTTGCGCAATGAACACGGCGGCGCATCGGCGGCGCGCAACGCAGCCATTCGCGAGGCTCGAGGCCAGCGTCTGCTGATCATTGGCGACGACATCTTTCCGGACCCCGAACTCATCAACGTGCATTGGCGGTACGCGCAAAAGCACGGTCCGCTCGTCGCGACACTCGGCGTGGTGGATTGGCACCCGGAGTTGAAGGTCAATCACCTGATGGACCACATTACCGAGATTGGCAACGAGCAGTTCAGCTACAACCGTCTTCCAGACGGGCAGTTCGTCGATTTCCGTCACTTCTACACCTGCAATATTTGTGTCGACCGGAACATCCTGGCAGCGCAGGAAACGTTGTTCGATCATCGCTTCGATCAGTACGGTTTTGAAGACGTCGAACTTGGGTACCGGCTGTCACTCCAGGGATTGCGCCTGCTCTTTACTCGTGAGGCCAAGGGTGATCATTTTCATCCCTACGTCATCGCGGGCTTTTGCCGCAGACAGATCTCGGCGGGGAAGATGGCGGTCGTTTTCCGTAACGTTCACCCCGGCGTCGGCGCTATCGTCGGCGTTGACGAGCCCGAGCGCGCGCTGAAAAAAGGACTGCCTTCGGCCGAAACCGAGCATCTGTGGCAGTCGCGCCTGGCGAAGTTAACCGAACGCGCTGAAATGTACGAGCATATGTTCGAACGCACGGGACGCGCCGCGCGCGGCGTGCTTGGCAACTGCCTCAGTACGATCTATTCACCACTGTTCCGCGCGATGTACGAATACGGCGTGCTGCAGCGCCTTGCTGGTACCGAGGCGCTTCTCTCGCTCGCGATGTCGCGTCATTTCGGTCCGTCATGGGACGTGTACTGGCGCGTGCTGGACGCCTCGACGCTCGACCTAAGGCAGATGCCACGTGCGGCGCTGGATAAGACGGTCGAGGCGCTGGCCATTCACGCTGAAATTGTGGGTGAGCCGCTCGCGGCCGCTGCCGCGAGCGAACTTGCGGCGCTTTTGGCGGTCGGTCCGAGTCATGGAGTTGTCGCATCTTCCGGCGCGCTCTGGCGCCGGCGTATCTCTACCGGCTTGCACTACCTTCGCCATGACCCCCGGCAACTGTCGGTGCTGGTGAAAGGCGTGCTGCAGCGCCGCCGTACGATTCCGTCCGCGGCGTTGGCCGCCGAGCGAGCCGGCACAACCCAAGTGGCGCTGAGTTCGTCGGTCGCGCTCATCGTGGACGCAAGCAACGGAGACAACGCGGGATTGATTTCGCGCTTCGCTGAAGCATTCGGGGATTCGGCGCGGGTGTTTGAGCGCATCGACGAAAGCACGCTGCGCGAAATGGGCGCGCGGGCCGACTCCGGCGATGCAATCCTGACCTGTCCGATCGACGATGCACCTTGCGGAGTATTCTATTGGCCCGCCTCGCGCGATGCCTTGCCAAACGCAGACGCGCTCATGGACGCATGGCTTGCCGTCGTGGAAAACAGCGTTGACATAGCGGTGATCTCGTACGGTTACGGCGAACCGGCTGACATACGCACGGGCGACCGGCGCGATCATATGATGTTCTCGCGACGCGTTGCTCAAGCGGTACTCAAGGGAGCGCTCGGTCAACAATCGTTTAACGGCAAGATCATCCGTGTCGAGGAGCCCCCTGGGCTCGGTCAGATCGCACCGAGTGCGGCGAGCGAATGGTTCGGCACCTCGATTACTGTTGATCCCGTCGGTTATTTCTCGACTCAACCTGCTCCCACAGAATTAATCCGCTTTCTGGTGCCGCAGTTTCAGACGCAACCGAGGACACGGCCGGTAATCTTCGTGTTTCCGGTCTTCGTCGCGGTTGGAGGCGTGGAACGCAATACGGTCGAGATCCTGCGCCAGTTGCGGGATACGTACGACTTCGTGGTGGTGACGATGGAGCGGCTGCGGCTTGAACAGGGCACGCTCGGACGTCAGTTCCAGGAGGCTGGCGCGCGTCTCATGCAGATGTCCGAATTCTCGACTCATGCAGACTATCTGCGAGTCCTGTCGCATCTCAAGCATTGGCTGCGCCCTGATCTGGTGTGGATCTGTAACGGATCTCCTTGGCTCGCGGACAATGCTTCCCGCCTGCGCATGCTGTTCGGCGGCGTCCCGATCGTCGATCAGCAGGTCTACGACGTAGATCAGGGCTGGATTACACGGTACAACGAGCCGGGCATCCGTTCTTTCGATCGTTTCATCGCGGTCAATCGGAAGATCTATGCAAAGTTCATCGGCGAGATGACGCGCAAGCCATCCACGGTCGACCTCATTTACTCAGCCATCAATACCGACCGCATCGTCAGCGAGAAGGCGGGACCGCATGTGCGCGCCGACATTCTGCGCCGTTACGGACTGCCGGAGGACAAGCGGCTATTCGGCTTCATTGCTCGTCTGACCGCGCAGAAGCGACCGATCGAGTTCTTGCGGCTCGCCAACGCGCGCCGTGCTAACAAGGATGAGTTCTTCGTGCTGGTTGGTGATGGCGATCTGGCTCCTTCGGCCGAAGCCTATATTCGCGAGCACAAGCTCGAGAACGTCATGCGGATCCCGTATGTCGCAAACACGCTTGAACTGGATTCGGTGCTCGATGGCTTGATTTTTACCTCTGCGTACGAAGGCCTGCCGATCGCGATGATCGAAGCGTTGAGCTTCGCCGTGCCCATTCTGTCCACAGATGTCGGCGATATCGGCGCCGTGCTCGACGAGTTCAATGGCGGAGTCGTGTATCCGGTCGATGCTTCGCCCGAAGAGACGGTCGAAGTATTCGAGCAGTGGCTCGCTGGCCACGCCGGGTTCCGCCAGTCGCTCGCCGGGCATGAAGCGGCTGTGCTGAACCATTTCTCCAGTCGCCGGATTGCGCACCAATACGTGGATTGCTTCAACAAGGCCATGGCCGGCTATCACGATTCGAATGGAGGTTGAACGGATGTCGAGGGTTTTGTTGATCGGCGGCGGTGGCTTCATCGGACGGCATATCGCACACGCGTGCCTGCGTAACCACTCGCGCGTACGTGTAGTCGACGTTCACCGGCCGACGGTGAGCGCCGAACCGGCTGACGGGCTTGCGCCGGATGCAGAGGTGATGGTCGGCGACTACGCAAGCGTCACTTTTTTGCGCGATGCGCTGCGTGACGTGGATGTTGCAGTCCATCTCGCGCACGACGCGATGCGCATGAACGTCGAATGCGACATGCCGGAGGAATATGAGCGCAATATCCTACCGGCCACGCGTCTCATGGAAGCGTGCATCGATGCGGGCGTGAAGAAATTCATCTTCATCTCGTCGGGCGGGACCGTATACGGGAATCAACCGGCCGGCACTCCGATCACCGAATCGGTGCCCATGCGACCGGTGTCGCTTTACGGAACGTCGAAGCTCTGTATCGAACACGTCGCATCGCTGTATTTCAGTCAACGCGAGTTGCCCGCGATCATCGTGCGCCCCGGAAACGCCTACGGGCCAGGACAGATTCCGTTCCGCGGCCAAGGCTTGGTGCCGACTGCGCTCGCGTCGGGATTGACTGGTCGCAAGGTGACGATCTTCGGTAATGGCCACGCGGTTCGCGACTACGTCCATGTACGCGATATAGCGGATGCGGTCGCGCGCCTGACGGAGTACGGCAAACCTGGCGAGGTATACAACATCGGCACGAGCGTCGGAGTGTCGGTGCGTGAACTGCTTGACGATCACATTGCGCCCGCGCTCAAAGCCGCGGGCTTCGAGCTCGACGTGAGCTATACGCCGCCCCGCCGTGCGGACGTCGAATACAACGTGCTCGATTCGGCTCGGCTCACCGCGCACACCGGCTGGCGCCCAACCATTCGATTGCAGGACGGCATCCAAGAGGTGCTGGACTGGCTAAGCAAGCAGGAGCAAGCAAACTGATATGAGTCTAGTGTCTGTCGTCATACCCAGCTACAACCATTCGAGATACATCCGCGGGGCGGTGGAGAGCGTACTCGAGCAGACGCACAAGGATGTGGAACTCATCGTCATTGACGACGGCTCGAAGGACGATTCGCTGATCTATTTGCGAAGCGTCACGGATCCGCGCATGCAGCTCGTCGAGCAAGCCAACGCCGGGGCGCACAACGCCATCAATCGCGGGCTCGAGATGGCCAAAGGTCAATACCTCGCGGTGTTGAACTCCGACGACCTGTTCCACCCGCGTCGCCTGGAAGTCTCACTGAAGACGCTGGCCGGAGGCGATGCCGATCTCGTGACGAGTTGGATCGAGGTGATCGACGCCGATGGCAAGCCGCTGGGCGTGAAAGAGGGCTGGCACAACATGCTGCCATGGCCGATCGCGAACCCGGGGCGCACCTTTGCCGCCACCGACAGCTTTGCGAAGAATTTGCTGATGACGAATTTCGTCTCGACGACGAGCAACGTAGTTTTCTCGCGTGCTCTGTACGAGAGGGTTGGCGGCATGCGCAATCTTCGGTTCGCGCATGACTGGGATTTCTTATTGCGCGCAGCGAAGGAGTTCCGCTGCGAACTGATCGCACAACCGCTCATGCAATACCGCATCCATTCGTCGAACACTATTTCATCGAACCGTGCCTGGATGCTGTTCGAGATTTGCTGGGTGCTGGCAGTCGGCATGATGCGTTTTGAGGGAGACTTGCTGTACTCGAGCGACGATCGCGATGCCCTCATCGCCGACGTGCAGGCGCTTGCGGAATCGATCAACGTGCAGGGTAACGACCGGATTGTCTGGATGATCCGACAGTTCGTCGACTCCCGCCGTAAGCTTGGCGATCCGGAGGCGGAGACTCGTTTGCTGGACGATAAAGCGTTGCGGGACGCATTCATCGAGTACATCGACATTGGCGACACAACCGGTTCCGCCGCCGCAGCGGCGCTCGCCTTGCCCGTCGAGGTGCCGTCGGGGATGAGAGGTTTTGCGTATCGGGTCGCCCGGCGCCTCGCTCAGGGCCGAGCATGACGACAACCGGCGCGACACGAGGCGCCGCTTCACGGGATGCCAAGGTCGGTGTGGCGATTGTCAACTGGAACGCCCAGGATATGCTCGACGGGGCGCTTGAAGCGCTGGCGCGCCAGACGGTGAAGCCTCACCGGGTAGTTGTGCTGGACAACGCGAGCAAAGCGTTTCGTGCGTCACCCGTTGCACCCGAGAACACCCATTACGAACGGCTTGACTACAACAGCGGATTTGCCCGAGGCAACAATCTCGCCGTTCATCTGCTCGGCGACTGTGACTGGATTGCACTAGTCAACCCCGATGCATTTCTTGCGCAGGACTGGATCGAGCGCATGTTGCAGGCGGCGAACGATGAGCCGGGTTACGCTTTTTTTGCAGGAAAGACGCTGATCGCGGCCGATCCGACGCTGCTTGACGGCGCCGGAGACGTGTATCACGCGAGTGGTCTGGTCTGGCGGCGAGGTTATCGTCAGCCCGATCGCGATGTAGGGGAACGCTGCGAAGTCTTCGGGCCATGCGCGGCGACGGCAATGTACGAAAGGCGGGCGTTCGACGCTGTTGAGGGCTTCGACGAAGATTTCTTCTGCTATGTCGAAGACGTCGATCTTGCTTTTCGCCTCCGGCTTGCCGGCTATCGTTGCCTCTATGTTCCGGAGGCGACGGCGCTACATGTCGGCTCCGGCACGACTGGCGGGCAGCATAGTGAATTCGCCGTATATCACGGGCATCGCAATCTCGCGTGGGCGTATGTCAAAAACATGCCGGGCGTGTGGTTCTGGGTCTTTCTACCCTGGCACCTGGTGATGAGCATTGCGGCTTGCGCTACGTTTGCACTGCATGGGCAGGCGCGCACCGTTCTGCGTGCCAAGCGCGACGCGCTGCGCGGATTACCTGCCATGTGGAAGAAACGAGCGCAGATTCAGCGAACGCGCGTGATTCGACCTTTCAAGGTACTGCGCGTGATGAGCATGACCTTGTCGCCGTGGATGCGACGCCGAACTGCCGCGCGCGGCAGACAACAGTGAAACATGATGGAAATTTCGGAAATGGAAGCAGCGATCAGCGTGTCGCATGTAAGCAAGGTTTACAACATCTACGACAAGCCGCGCGACCGCCTGTTGCAGATGTTCAATCGCGGGCGCAAGAAGCTTTACCGAGAGTTCTGGGCGCTCAACGATATCAATTTCACCGTGGCGCCGGGCGAGACCGTCGGAATCGTCGGCCGCAACGGTTCTGGTAAGTCGACGCTGTTGCAGATCATCGCGGGGACTTTGACGCCGAGCGGCGGCTCGGTCGTGACCAACGGGCGAGTGGCGGCCTTGCTGGAACTCGGCTCTGGCTTCAACACGGAATTCACTGGACGCGAGAACGTTTATCTGAACGGCTCGCTCCTTGGTTTGACCAACCGCGAAATCGACGACCGCTTCGACAGCATTGCGGCGTTCGCGGACATCGGCCGCTTCATCGATCAGCCGGTCAAGACCTATTCGAGCGGGATGATCGTGCGCCTGGCATTTGCCGTGCAAGCGCAGATTGATCCGAACATACTGATCGTCGACGAAGCGCTGGCCGTGGGCGATGCCAAGTTTCAGGCCAAATGCTTTGAGCGACTCAAGCAACTCAAGAACAACGGTGCAAGCATCCTGCTGGTGACACACAGCAGTGAGCAGGTGGTGATGCACTGTTCACGAGCCGTTCTTCTCGATGCGGGACAGGTGAAGCATGTAGGACAGCCGCGGGAGACGATCAACCGATATCTCGATTTGCTGTTTGGCCGCGACCGTAAGACCGTGACTGCGGACAAGAAAGAGGCCGACGCCAATCTTGGCACGGCGGACAAAATCATTTCGTCCGATAAGGCTGAGGCATTGGCGGTTACGCCAGCCAGCGGTATCGAGATCACGCCTGCCACAGCGAGCCACCTGGTCTTCGATCGCGATGCATTCGTCGAGCGCGCGGGCTATAACGCCTACGAATATCGTTGGGGAGACGGATCTGCGTCGATCAACGATTTTCACGTCGAGAGCGAAGGCGTTTCGTGTCCGAATGCGATTGCCACCGGTGCGCGCGTGACGCTCGACATCGGATTTACGGTCAACACTGCGATGATGCGCCCCATCGTTGGCGTCACGATCAAAACGAAGGAGGGCGTCACCGTTTACGGAAGCAACTCCGAACTGCTGCAGTGCGAAGGACTGGAAACGGTATGCGAGGCCGGCTCGCGCTGGGCGGCGCGCGTGCTTTTCGACTGCCACCTTGGACCGGGCGACTATTTCGTTTCGCTTGGTATCGCGACGAGACATGGCGAAGAAATCATTCCCCATGATCGGAGGTATGACTCGATTCATCTGGTGGTCGCGGCTGAGTCGCGATTTTTCGGTTTGTCCAATCTCTACATGAATATGAAAGCGGGAACATGCTGAGCTTTGAACCTGAACTGGCGTCAAGCGGATACATTTTTGACAACGCACTGCACATCTGGCGCCGTGACGCCGCTGAAACCTTTGCATATAGCGATGGCGACGAAGTAGAAGAAGCGCTCGCCGAGATATTGCGGGAGGCGAATGATCTTTCGGTGTTGTCACCGGAACTGGCGACGCATTGCACGGACTGGCCGCGTCGGTATCATCTGAACGCGGCACGTGCGAATCTGTTGAGGCCGCTGGCTCAGCGCCTGACGGGCGACATCTTGGAGATTGGCGCAGGCTGCGGCGCCATTTCGCGCTTCCTGGGCGAGTGCGGCGGCAACGTGTTGGCGCTCGAAGGCAGTCAGCGTCGGGCGTCTATCGCGGCGCTGCGCACGCGTGATCTGTCTAACGTGATCGTGCTCAACGACCGTTTCGACGGTTTCGTTCCAACTCGCCAGTTCGACGTGGTCACGCTCATCGGCGTACTTGAGTACGCTGCGTTATTTGGCGCCTCGGACGACCCTGTGCAGTCGATGTTGGAAGCCGTGCAGAGTATGCTCAAGCCCGACGGTATCCTGATAATTGCCATCGAGAACCAGTTGGGTCTGAAGTATCTCGGCGGGGCGCCCGAAGATCACTTGGGCATTCGGATGTTCGGCGTGCAAGGTTTATATCAGAAGCCCGGCGTTGAAACGTTCGGTCGGCTAGAACTCGAACAGCGGCTTACTGCCGCGGGCTACAAGTCCATCGAACTCGCTTTGCCGTTTCCTGACTACAAGCTGCCGTCGTCTGTGGTTTTGCCGGCATCGCGCGTGGTTCATGAGGGCTTCAATCCCGAGGCGCTTGCGGCGCAGGCGGCCACGCGCGACGCTCAGGTCAATTCGGCGGTGCTAACCTTCGCGTTGGAACGTGTTTGGCGCACGGTAGGCCGCAATGGTTTGCTGCCGGACTTGTCCAATTCATTCCTGTTCGTAGCGTCTAGAACCGAGGCGCTGCCTTCGCCGTTCGAGCCGGGCGCGCTCGCCTACCATTACTCGGTCGAGCGTCAACCCGCGTTTTGCAAGGTCACGCGGTTCGTCAAGCACGATGGCGCGGTGCAAGTGTTGCGCGATTCGCTCTCGTATACCTCAGCACCTGAGCATCACGAGTTCGGTCATCATGCGATACATGAACCGCTCATTCATGGAGTGGCACTTGACGAAGACTTCGGCCGTCTCGTCACTACGCCGGGCTGGGCGGTCAAGCAGGTCGCCGACATCGCCCATCGCTATGTCGAAGCGCTCTTTACGATTGCGGGAGACCGCGTCGAACGTCCTGCTGTATTCACACCGGATTTCATGTTTCCCGGTGACATGCTGGACATCGTACCCCAGAACATTCTTGCCACACCAGACGGGGTTCCTCACGCAATCGATCGGGAATGGTTTTCTCACGCCCCTCTGCCAGTTGGATACCTGTTGTTTCGCGCACTGACGCTGATGATTCGCGGTACCTCGACGTGCGCGATACCCCGCGAACTGAGGTGGCTCCTTCGTCGCAATTTCTATATTGAAACTTTCGCTCATCTTGGGCTGGATCTCACTCAGACGATGATCGAGGAGTACCTGCGGCGGGAGGCCCGGTTCATGAGTTTCGCGTTGGGTCGTGATGTCGAGACAATTCACACATCACTCTGGCTGGAGGAGCGACTGCCGAGTGAACTTGACCTGCAGGCGCACATTACAAGCGAACTCGCCGCGCGCAATGATCAAGTATCGAGAGATTTGATCCAGTCTGTTGGTCAGATTGAGGAGATGTCGCGCGAACTGGCACAAATCGGTGAGCATCGCGACGATCTTTCCAGACAAATCGACGAATTCGCGCATCGAAATCAAGAGCTCGAAGTGCAAGTTCAGGAACTCGGAGTGCAAGTGGGCATGGCGCGAACGGCGGAACGAGCTTCGAGAGACAAGCTCGATTCCGTAATCAACTCGACGACATGGCGTGCCACGCAACCCATTCGCTCGGTCTTCGGCCGCATTAAGCGCTTATCCAAATAAGGCTTCTGCGCCGGCGGAGGCTCCTTCCGGGAGGGCTCCACTCGATGCTTATGCTGCGCGCGGCGCAAGCATCGAGTTAACGAGTGCAGGGAACAGCGTCGCAACGTCTCAGTTCGCGGAAGCGCTGTTCGCGGTTTCGCTCGTGCGCATGTGCGTCAGGTCGATATGGCAAGGCAGTGTCCCATTGTTGGCCACGCGAACTGTGACAAATTCAGCTTGGTCTGGCGAAGCGAGCACGTCGAGCGACGTGTTTTGCCCTGCCGTGAGCGCGAGCTGGTGCTGCGTTCCAACGGAGAGCGTTATACCCCTGCAGGTATCGTCGCCGACCGCAATATGTGCCGACCAGGTAATGGGGTTTGTGGTCTTCCGAAGCAAGGTCAGGCTCGTCTCCCCCGGCGGAACGAACATGTATGCATCGCGGCTGCCGTCCGTTTCCCAAGTAAATCCAACCTGTGCGCCGTGCGGAGCAACGTACCAGTAGTCCCGATATTTCTTGTTGGTTGCAGGAATGCTCCGGCTCATGTTTTGCAGAATCGATACGGCATCGGAAAGGGGCGTCTGCCGGACGCGACGGTAGACGGTCGCAACGGCGCCTTGCTCGAGCGGATAGTGTTTGCGCACGGGCGCGAAATCGGCGCTCGCGATACCACTCGCGACCTCGTCGTTGATACTCTTCACGACCTGTTGCCGGTCCGCGTCGATGTGGTGCTGAAACGGAGTTACTGAAACGATTTGATTAGCGCCGAGCAAGGACTCGATCGGAAGTGGATCTCGGGAATCTATTTGAGGATTGACTTCGACGGCCAGCTTGATTTCGGGCGTTTTGTAGAAGCGCTTTTCGCCTTGCGCCACGATATCAAAATTCAACGTCGTACTCGATGCCGCGACGAGCGTCGGTTGACGTCCGCTGCGAAGTTCGTCGATCATCGCCCGCAGCGATGGGAAGTCGTCACGTCTGAGCGGGCCGGCGTAACGACTGAAGATCGGGAGCCGAGCGTGCACGTATTTGTTCAGGTTCACCGCCGTGCCGTAAATCAGTGTTGCATTGGCGAGCGTGTACAGGCCGGCGATGATGACGAATGCTTTGGCGAGGCGGTCGCGGTGCCATGACCGCAATGCGGAAAAGATAGCGAAGAAGCCGAAGATCGGAACGAGCGGCAGCCCGACAATCGCTTGATGAATTCCGGTTTGCCGGGCGAGCGTCAACCAGGTGAGTAACCAAGAGATCGCATAGACGCCGAGGACGAATCGTCCGTCGAGCCGGCGTGCTCCAGCGATGATTCCTATCACGCAACCCAGCAGGCCCACGGCGAAGAACGCCGGTCCCACAACGTCATGGAAGTAATACGAAGCCAGTTCAAGTGGCGTCTTCTGGTACGAGGCATACAGCGAACTATAGTCGTTCTGTATTACGTTGAGGATGAGATACGGGTCGAGTATGACGAGGAAGAGTAGGGAACTCAGTGCGAGCCAAGCCGGGCGAAGCGCCGCGCGGACCAGCGGTGCGAAGTTGGGCAAGGTACTTCCGTATCGCCAGTTCGTCAGGGCGCCGGCATACACCGAGATGGCCGCAGTGAGATGCACCGCGATCGCCGCGTACGCCAGATGTCGGCGGATCGCCATCGCCGCCGCCAGCCAGAACGCTGTCCAAAGGATCGTCCGGGTTTGCTTAAGTTGAGTATCGGACATCAAAGCGTACAGCGCCGCGAAGACGCATGTGACGCCCATGGTGTCGGGGAAGCCGCGCATGGTCGCTTCCCACGCCGGCGGAACGATCGAATAGAGCAGCGCCGCACACCACATGCCGCGCGCGCCAAACTGCGGAAACGCCTTCCGCATCGCCAGTCCGATCACAGTGCAAGCGGTCGAAAGATAAAGCGCCGCCAGCGCCACGATGAAAAGCGGACGAGATTCGGTGTCCCACCCGAACAGTGCGGAGATGGGCACGGCGAAGAACAAGTTGTATTCACCCTTCAGACTCTCGCCAAGCATCTTAAGCGCATCGACAGGGCTGGTTTTGAGCGCCTCGCAGAAAATCCGAGCGACGCTGAAGTATCCGTTCCAGTCCCAGACGTAGATGAAGTGTTCACGCGTGACATAGAGATACGCGAAGGCGGCCAGTGTGATGGCCAGACACAGAAACATCCAAAAAGCCTGGGTTTGAGTTTGGGTTTTAAATGGTCGCAAGTACATCGTTCCAGTGCGGTGCGGGCGCCCGCTAACTTATTCCGTCGTGGCTTCGACGAAATAGCGTGGGCGGTTTTTGACTTCGAGATAAATACAGCCTACGTACTCTCCAACGATGCCGAGCGCGAGCATCTGGATACCACCCATGAAGAAGATGATGAGCGTGGTGGAAGCCCAACCCTGCATTGGATTGCCAAACAGCTTGGCCAGAATTACGCCAATGGAGAGAACGCCCGAAAAGATCGAAACGATAAAACCGAATACGGCGATGATTCGCAAGGGAATCACGGAGAAAGACGTGATGCCGCGCGCGGCAAGGGAAAACATTTTAGACAACGAGTACTTCGATTCGCCCAATTCGCGTTCGAGGCGTCGATAATATACGCACGTGGTTTTGTACCCGACCAGCGGCACGAGCCCACGCACGTAGGCATTAACCTCTCCGAACGAGAGTAGTGCCCGGAGCGCGGGCGCGCCCAGCAAACGGAAGTCCGCGTGATTCTCCACCGAATCGACGCCGAGGCGGGTCATGAGACGATAGAACAGCCGGGCGGTCCAGCGCTTGAAGGGGCGGTCCGAATCGCGATTGTTGCGCACGCCGTACACGACCTGGAAGCCTTCGTGATATCGATCGACCATGCTTTCGATCGCGGATACGTCGTCCTGCAAATCGGCGTCGATGGAGATCGACATTTCCGTGCGCACGTGCTGCAGGCCGGCGAGCAGTGCGTTCTGATGTCCGACATTGCGCGATAACTTGATGCCTGACACCATCGAACTGTCGAGCGATGCAGCGGCGATCAGATCCCACGTCGCGTCGAAGCTGCCGTCGTCCACGAATAGGGCTTTGCTGCTGGCCCCGATCTTCTCCCTGGCCACGAGATCGGCGAGAATGCCGGTTAGCGTCGCGATGGTGCGCGCGAGTGCGTCGGCCTCGTTGAAGCACGGAACGACGAGTGTCAGGTCAGCTTTCATTGTCGATGCCAGGCTTGAGAGCCCAGTACTTGTTTCCCAAAAAACCTACGATCGTGTAGACCGGTATGCCGCACGCCTGTGCGAGATACGGAGCACCGCTCAGGCGTAGCACGACGAACACCACGGCGACATTCGCCAGATACGAGATGCCGGTGACGATGAGAAACCGCATGGCGGTGCCGCGGTTTGACTCTACATTGAACGTGATTCGGCTGTTCACCAGAAAGCTCGCCGCGATGCCGATCGCGTAGCCGGCGAGATTAGCGAGCAGAGGCGCGACCCCGGCAGCCTGCAATGTGAATATGATCGCGCCGGCGCCCAGCGTGTTCAGCCCACCGACAATGAGATACCTCAGCAGTTGCATGCGGGTGCTGACCGCTTCCGTGATCATGAGGGGACGCGACGAGGTGGCGGAGGAGCGGGGCGCGAGGCGCCGACGAGCGGCATGCAAATGCTTGCCTTACGTTTTCGTCGCATACACTGCGTATTGCGCACCAAGGGGAATGTCCGTCATGTATCTCTCGAGCGGCCTCAGCACGGCCAACATGTGGGGGAAGAAGATACGATACTGCACGTGGACTTTCTCGAAACCTGCGTCGAGACAGGCCTGTTTCATCTTGCGCGCAGTGATGAGTTTCGCGTTTGCGTCGAATTCGCAGGTGTTTACCGCTTTGACCGTCAATGGATTGAGCGGGTTGTGCTCGAAGACGACAAGTGTTCCGCCCGGCTCGAGCACACGATGCAGTTCGACGAGTGCCTGATGGTGCTCTTCGTGCACGATATGGTGAAAGACGCACATAGCGTACGCCGTGTCGAAGCTCGCGGAGGCGAAAGGAAGTTTCGCACCCCGGATGGGAGCAAATGTTGCCTCGCCGGGAAAGCGGCCGGCGGCAATTTCAAGCGACCGTTCTGAAACATCCGCGCAGGTGATATTCGCTTCGGGAAGGTACTTGCGTGCCCATGGAACCGAGTTTCCGACTCCCGCGCCGAAATCGAGAAGTCGCCGCACAGCTATGCCGCGGCGGTTCATTTCATCCGAAATGTCTTTCAGCTTGTACTCGGCGAAAAAAGCCGGTGTTTCGCCTGACACGGAGATGTTCTGCGCATGTAGCGACTGATATTCATCTGCGAAGGTATCGAATTCTGCCTTGTCCATGTCGTATGAGAAGTGCCGCTCAATACTGATGGAGGTCATAGCAGTGATGTGCCAGTGACCGCTGTCGCCATTGATCGACGTCGCATCAATGTGATGCCGTGGAATATCCCGAAAATATAACATGGCGCCGGCATGCTTGATATTCGCCACGGTGATGTAGTCTTGTGGCCGCAGGCTCGGCGATGAGACGGTGAAATGTAGAATGGGGTTCCCATCGCACGCGTCCAAGATCAAATCTTCCTATGCTGTCTTCACGAAATGGCGTCCGCTCCTCCAGGCCGTTCTCATCGTCCGTTTTCGAGTCTGTCGGCGGCGCCATCCTGCTCTGCGGCCTGGCATTTCTTCTCCAGCATCGCTATGGGTTCGGCTGGGCGGACGAAGGGTTGCTGTGGTACGACTCGCAGCGCACGTCACTAGGAGGCGTCCCTCTTCGCGATTACTACGGATACGACCCGGGCCGGTATTACTGGGTTAGCGTTTTCTTTCATTTGCTAGGACGCGACGGCCTTCACGAACTGCTCGTCGCCAATGCCGCTTTCGGCGCGTTGGGACTTGCGGCTGTCTGGCTGGCCATGTGCACGAGCGGCATGCGATTCGGTTGGCGGCTGTCTGCGGCGATACTGCTTACCATGGCGCTTGGGTATCCGCGCCACAAGGTGTACGAGCAATCGCTTTCACTGATTCTGGTGGCATGCGTGTTCTACGTTCTGGTCAAATCGACCAGCGCGCGGAGGTGGATGATATTCGGAATCCTGACAGGGTTGGCGGCATTCATCGGTCGCAATTCTGGCGTCTATTTCGTCGGGGGTGCCCTGATATCCGGTCTCGTCGTCGTCTTGACGCGCAGTCCGGCGTCCGCCCTCAAATCGGCGGCTTACTACTCCGCGGGCGTCGTGGTCGGTTACGCGCCGATGCTGCTGTTGCTTGCATTTGTGCCGGGCATGTGGTCCGCCTTCGTCGAGTCGGTACTGTTCCTGCCGCATTGGCAGTTGCGACTGCCTATCCCGTTTCCCTGGCGCATCAGCATTGCCGGGATCGAATGGATCGACGCGGCGCAGCGCATTGCCATTAGCATCGCGTGTGTGCTGGTGCCGCTGTACTACGCCGCCGGACTCATTTGTACCGTGATTGAGCGACGCCGGGCGACGGCCTGGTTCCCACCGGCCGCGTTGACCGCCGCCGGTTGCATTGCCGGGATTGCCTATCTGTATCAATCGTTCGATCGTGCCGATTTCGGTCACATCGCGAATGGATTGCTACCCGCGTTCGTCGCCGTTTTTGCTGGCGCATTCGCGCTGCACGAGACCACACGGGCCAGGGTCTTGTCACTCGCGCTGCCGCTCTGCTTCGGTATTGTGGCGGCAGCCTGCTGGCTTCCCTATGAACCAGCACTTCAGTTCGCCCGGGCGAGGCAAGTCGATCCGCACAGCGTTGCGGATCTCCTCATCGACGGGAAATCATTCGAGGTCTACGCATATCAGGCGGAAACGCTTACTGCCGTAAAACAGGCGGCGGCGCGATGCGGCGTCGACGGCCACGGCCTTCTCGCCGCGCCGCATTTTCCCGGCGTCTATGCCTTTCTGAATGCGAAAGCGCCGTTCTGGGAAATGTACTACTTATATCCCCGGTCGATCGAATTTCAAAGGATGCACATCCGGGCGATCGCGGACACACGGGTCATTCTGCTGGCGCCGGACGCGACCATCGACGGACTGGAGGGTCTGAAGCTGAAGAACACATACGGCGAACTGATGAAGTTCATCGAATCCAGGTATACGCCGCTCGATGTCGCATTGCCGAACGGGTACAAGCTATATGCGCTGCCCAACGTGTGCCGCTAAAGTGCCGCAGCCGAACTCGGCAAGAGATCATCGATCCATGCACCTCGCACTACTCTGCACCTTCGCCACGCTAGCCAACATCGGGGCACGGAAACTCGGCACACGCCTCTACACCGGCACGTGGCACATCCCGCTCTCGGTGCTCATCGGCGCCGGTGTCGAGCTCGCCGTGAAGTACGTGCTCGACAAGATAGGGCGTGTTTTCCGATCGCGAGTTGATCGCAGGAGCATTTTCGACGCCTTTCGCTGTGCATCTTTCGGGTGAGGGAATAGCGACTGGCTAAGCACGAAGCCCTCAGTTCGATGCAACATTTCCTTTTCTGGAAAGCCGACGACATGCGAGTCAACTCGCACGCGCCACTATTCCTTACGAACCTGACGGAAACGATTTATGAGGCAGCCCCCCGTTCGAGCTGTGCGAATTTCGCTAGTGCAGGTTTGGAGAAAATCAGGCGGCAAAGAAGATACGCATTCCTTAGCGGACTCAATCTCCACTCAACTCCGCCCTCCCGCCGAAACCCCTTGCCAGCGCCCTCGCTGCCCCGCAGCCACTGGCGCAAAGTACCTCCCCAGACAGAGCACATAAACGATCGATACCGCGACGAAATACCCTACATTGCGCGCGCTGAAAAACAGAATCAGCACCGCACATGACGCGAGCACGAGTTCAACGCGTGGGCCGATCGCCGAGAGACGCGTTTCCGCCCGCTCCAGGGTCGTGCCAAACAGAATAGCAACAGGAATCAGCAACGCGACGAGATGCACCGGTTCGAGCATCGGCGAGGCGACGAGCATCGTGGTGCAGGCGAGGGCGAAGTCGATGCGGCGGTCAGCATGCTGGCGATAAACCAGCACCACTGCGATCGTGCACACCACGATCGCAGTGACGAGCCAGATCGCGCCCAGCACAGACTGCGAGGGTGACATTCCCGCGAACTTCGACAACGCCTGAAACGCGCCGCGAAGCGAATTGTTCGCGGGCGCACCGCCGAGCAGGAGGTTCTGCGCATTCAGCCGCGGCATGTCCGAGACGAGGTAGTGCAACATCACCTGGAAGCCCAGTTGCCACGCGGTGAAGGCGGTAATCGCCAAGGAAGTCACGGCGGTCGCGATCGCCGTGCGCCACTCGCGGCGCAACAGCAAGAGACCTGCGATCGCAAGCGGTGTCACCTTCAGCACGATGGCCGTACCGAGGAACAGGCCAGCCAGAAAGTGGTTGCCGCGATCGATGAAGAAGAACGTCGCGACGATCAGGAAGAACAGCAACTCGTTCGACTGGCCGAGGTAGAAGTCGTCGAGCAGAGGACGGCTCAGGAGGGCGATCGCTACAATGAGCAGTGGCACGGCCCTGTTTTCTCCGCGATAGGCCAGCTTCGCGAGCATCGCCACGCCGGTGCCGAACAGCACGATGGAGCCGAACGCCCACACACCTTTGGCCGCCAGCGGCGACAGATGGGCGAGCGGCGAGAACAGCAGCGCGAACTGCGGCGGGTAACCAAAGAAGACATCCTCGCCCGTGTTGCGTGCGCCCATCGATTGCAGAAACGCGACGAGCGCCTCGTGATCGTAAAGCCGTGACAGATCGCCCGGGTGCTGTAGCACCGTGGTGAATGCGTAGAAGTAGTAGTTGAAATCGCCGAACAAATCAGCGGGATTCGCGCGGAAGTCAGCGTACAGAGAGCGCGGCACACGCTCCGCAAGGAGACATGCTGCGAACACCAACAGCACTTTTGCGATCGTGCCGAGGCTCAGCACTGACTTGCGGCCCATCGTTCTGGAAGACGACATAAGAATACCCTCGGGTTAGAGCCGCCGGTCAGTACATAGCTGACGCGTTTGCATGGGCGTATTGCGAAAGCGGTTGCAGTCAGGCCGTACTCGCGGTGGGTGCGTACAGCAGCACGACACTGGCGATCAGGAGCGTCGCGCCGGCGAGCGTGCGCATGGACATCACTTCGCCTGAAAGCGCGCCAAAGACCATGATCTCCAGAATCGTCACCGCGACCATCAGGGGATACGCGATGCTCAATTCCATGCGCCTCAACGCGAGCGCATAGAGCACGAAGCCCGCGCCATATGCGCCGATGGCTGCGAGCCGGTAGGCGAGCGGGCGCGCGGCCATGCCGAACAACAGCGCTTCGCCGCTGCCGGACAGCTTGCCGGCGAAGCGCAACAGGATGCTGGCGAGCGCGCTGAAGGTGCCGCTCAAAACAAGAGTGATATACGACATGACGGAAAGCGTTGAGGTCATATCGCGGCGACCACCGCCGCCGCGCAGAGACTGATGAAGAAGCAGCAGATTACGGGAAGTAATTTGTCGTATCTGTGCGCTGAAGGACACACCGACAGCGCACTTTCCGGCATGCACGCACGAGCGTTCTATTCACCCCTGCAGGCGCTTCGCGTGAAGCGGCCCAGCCCAGTACATCAGACCGAGAACCGCGAGTACACCGCAAAGCATCCACGAACCGCCGAGCCAATGGTCGGTGACAAAGTACGATGCAGCGAGTGCCGCCAGAGCAATCGACTTGCCATTCGATGGCCCGAAGCTCAGGAACGCGAACATCACCGCCAGGTACATGGCCGGCATGATGCCGTAGTGATGCTCCCACGCAATCGGCGACGCGACCGCGAAGGTCAAACCGGCGATCAGGAAGTCGAGCAACCCGGACTTCGAATCCGCACGAAGTGGGAGCAACAGCGCAAAGCCGATCAGCACCGCCGAGGACAGCAGCGTGCCGCCGTAGACGATCGGATGGAATGCCGGAAACCCACGCGCCTGCCACACGCTAGGATCGGCAACCGTGTGAAACAGCCGGTTCAAGAATCCATTGACCGATTGATTGGGCATGTACGCTTCGCCCGTTCGCGACAGCTCACGCAGCACGTGAAGATAGTCGATGTGGTTCTGCAAGCCGAAGACGGCCAGCGACAGCACGCCGCCCACTGCGATCGTGACGAGCATACCCGCGCAGAAGCGCCATTGCCGCCGCAACAAACCCCACAGAATAAAGAGTGCGAGTTGCGGCTTGCACAGGCAGATCAGTCCGATCAATACCCCAGTCAGTGCATTGCGCCGGAGCACATACGAAAGCGCCGCCAATGCGAACAAGGTGTTGATCCAGACCTGCGCCTGTCCTAGCCTGAACGCCATCAATATCGGGAAGAACGACAGTGCCGCGAGCGCGCCGAAGATGCCCCAATGCCAGCGGAATGCGGCATGGTTCGCGGAGCGGCTTGCCAGCACGAACGCGAACGCACCCGATGCGATTACATTGATCAGCATGACGAACCAACCGATGCCATTCAGGAGGGCGTCGGTCGGATCGATCCCAAGCGAATGCAACGCATGAAGCGGCAACAGACTGCTAGGGGGATACTGGAATTTCACATGCTCGACGAAGAACAACTGCTCGAACATCCTGCCGCCGGGATGCTGCTCGAACCACGCGAGCGCGCCGCGCATGGGCATCCACGAATCGTTGCCCGCCAGCGACGGCGATGCGAAGAACTGCAGCCATCGCCGCATGAAGACCGCTGTGGGATAGTAGTTGTCCTGGTGCGTGACGACGCGGTCGATGAACCAGAGCGCGACATCCGCGATTGGCGAGATGACGAACACGAAGAGCGCTGCACGAAACAGTTGCGTTCGCGCCGGTGTCGTCGCGGATGCAGGCTCGGCAGGCGCCATTTGAAGCCCCAACGTTTTACGGGAATACATGGACACGCTCCTTGCGGATGGTTCTTCTCGTAGAGTCTCGGTCAGAAGCGACTCAGGCGGTGCTCGCGGTGGGCGCATACAGCAGCACGACACTGGCGATCAGCATCGTCGCGCCGGCGAGCGTGCGCATGGACATCGCTTCGCCGGAGAGCGCGCCAAACGCCATGATCTCCAGAATCGTCACCGCGACCATCAGGGGATACGCGATACTCAGCTCCATGCGCCTCAACGCGAGCGCATAGAGCACGAAGCCCGCGCCATAGGCACCGATGGCTGCGAGCCGGTAGGCGAGCGGACGCGCGGCCATGCCGAACAACAGCGCTTCGCCGTTACCGGGCAGCTTGCCGGCGAAGCGCAAGAGGACGCTGGCGAGCGCGCTGAAGGTACCGCTCAAAACCAGCGTGATATACGACATGACGGAAAGCGTGGAGGTCATATCGCGGAGACCACCGTTGCCACGCACAGACTGATGACGAAGAGGCTCAGGCGGTTCTTGATCGCGTAGACGATCGGATCGTCGGTCATCTTGCCGCGGAACGCCAGCATCCACAGGCGACTGACCCAGTACAGCAGCAGGCCGAACAGCAGCCACAGCATCTTCGGGTGATGATAGAGCGAGCGCACGTCGGACGAGTTCAGGTACAGCGCGAGCACCAGCACTGCGACGTAGCCGGCGGCCGTGCCGAACGAGCGCAGGATGCCGAGATCATGTGTGTCGTAGCCGCGTCCCGCGGCCGACACATTGCCTTCGCGCAAGCACGCATCGAGCTCGGTGTAACGCTTCACCATCGCGAGGCTCAGGAACATCAGCACCGAGAACATGATCAGCCAGTCCGAGAGCACGATATCGCCAGCGGCGGCGCCCGCGATGATGCGCGAGGTATAGAGCGCCGCGAGCGCGAACACATCCACGAGCATCATGCGTTTGAGCTTGAACGAGTAGGCGATGGTCGCGATGAAGTAGCCCGTGAGCACGAGCTGGAAGTCCGGCGAGAGATACGTCGCGAGCCACGCGGATGTGACGAGCAGCGTCACGCACAGCATCATGCCGAAGGAAAGCGGCAACTGCCCCGACGCGAACGGCCGGTTGCGCTTTCTCGCATGACGGCGATCGGAGTCGAGGTCGAGCATGTCGTTGAGCAGGTACACCGACGACGCGCAGAGACTGAACGACAGAAAGGCGATGGCTTCGGCGAGCATCGTCTTCGAATCGGTGAAGCGGTGCGACGCGAGCAAGGGCACGAAGATCAGCAGGTTCTTGACCCACTGATAGACGCGCATTTCCTTGATGGTCAGGCGAACGAACGATCGCTTCTGCTCGAAGAACACGATCGTCTCGTTGACCTTCTCAGCCGCCGAGGCAATATGTCGGTTGCCGACCACGATCGCCTGACGCGACTGCTTCCAGACGGGCACGTCCGCGCGCGCGTTGCCGCAGTAGTCGAAACCGTGCAGCCCGAACTGTTCGGTGAGCGCGCCCGCCTTGTTGTTTCCGGACAGGTTGTGCGCCTCGTCGCTGGCGAGCACGCCCTTGAAAAAGCCGAAATGCGTGGCAACCTGCTCGGCGAACTGCTGGTTCGAAGCCGTGCACAAGTAGAGGTCTCGCCCGGTCGAGCGCTGTTCGCGCAGGTAATCGACGAAACGCGCGTTGTAGGGCAGCACGGACACATCGATGGCCACGCGCTGCGCGATTTGCGCCTTGAGATAAGCCTTACCGCGCAGCAGCCAGCCGATGCAGAGCAATGCGTAGATCGGATTCCTCTTGACCAGCACGAGGAAGGATTCGACAAGCAGGTCGGTGGAGGTCAGGGTGCCGTCCAAGTCGACGCAAAGGGGAACGCTCGCTTCGGCCATGTTCTTTTCTCGGAATATTGATTTAAGTATCGATATGCCAGCGGCGGCAAGCTCGGAGCCGGATGGTTGCAGCAGATTACGGCAAGTAATTTGTCGTATCTGTGCGCTGAAGGACGCATCGAACGCGCGCCCTGGCACGCTCGCACGAGCGTTCGATCCCGGCCCTGCGTGCGTTTTTTTGCGAGAAATGAGCGGCCGTGTGCCGGCCGTGAGAGAGCGACGCGCTATGCGCTCATCGTCAGATTGCGAGCCAGAACGAGAAGCCGCACAGCGCAACGACCGCGAGGCTCATGCGGTCGCGGGCCGCGAACACGATGGGGTCGTCGTTCATTCGGCCGCGATGCGTGATGATCCACGTCCGGCTGAACCAGTAGAGCATCAGCGGACAAACCATCCAGATGAATTGCGGATTCCGGTAGAGCACGGTGGTGTGCCCGTCCTGGATATACAGCGCGAGCACGAGCACCGAAAGATAGCCCGACGAGGTGCCGAGCGACGACACGATGGAAAGATCGCTCGCCAGATAGCCTCGTCCGCGCGCTCCTTCGCGTCCGGCCTTCATCATCGAATGGAGCTCGGTGTAGCGCTTCACGAGCGCGAGGCTCAGGAACGCGAACATCGAGAACGCCAGCAGCCAGAAGGTGAGCGGCACGTGGATCGACGCCGCCCCGGCGATGATGCGCGACGTGTACAGCGCGGCCAGCACGACGACGTCGATCATCACCTGACGCTTGAGCGCGAGCGAATAGGCGAGCGTCAGCACGTAGTAGCCGAGCAGGGCCGCGATGAACTTCCAGGACAGGAACGTCAGCGCGATCGCGAACGAGGCGGTGAGCAGGACAGGGCAAAGCGCCACGCCCCAGATGAGCGGCATCGTGCCGGCGGCGAGCGGGCGCTTGCGCTTGACCGGATGCTGGCGGTCGTCCTGAAGATCGAGCAGGTCGTTGAGCAGATACACGCTCGACGCGCACAGCCCGAACGCAAAAAACGCGAGCACGGCGAACCCGATTGCCGCCGGCGATCTCATCTGATGCGCTGCGAGCAGCGGCACGAACACCAGCACGTTCTTCAGCCACTGATGTAGCCGCAGCGACTTCGCCCAGACCCTGAGCGTCGGCTGGCGATTCTCGAAGACCTGCTCGATGTTGTCGTGCTTCGACGCCGCGCGCACGACGCCCGCATGCGGATTGACCACGTACGCGCGATCGGCGGCAGCCCACACGGCGAGATCGTCGTGCGAGTTGCCGACATAGTCGAATCCCTTCTCGCCGTACTCGGCGACGAGCCGGTCGCGCTTGCGATGCGAAGAGAGATTGACGTGTTCGTCGGTGGCGAACACGCGATCGAAGATGCCGAGGTGCTCCGCGATCCGATGCGCAAACGACTCATGGCTCGCGGTCGCGAGCGCGATCGTACGGCCCGCGGCGCGCATGTCCCGCAGCCAGTTGACGACCTGCAGGTTGTAGGGAAGGGTCGTGACATCGATCGTCACATGCTCGGCGAGCCGCGATTTCAACACGGGCTTGCCGCCGCTCGCGAGCCATTGCAGCGGCTTGTAGAACCTCTGCGGGAACGCTCTCAGAAACGCGAACCCGCTCTCGACGAGAATGTCGGAGCGAATCAGCGTACCGTCCAGATCGACGACAATGGGCTTGCTCATACAATTCACCTGGGGTGATCGGTTAAGCCCACGGCGCGTCCGGTCCGAACCGGGAATACGGCGGATCGGGCGGCGGAACGCTCCACTTGCTGGCGGAATTTAGCACAACCTGTAACAAAAACAGTTCGTCTTACCGCGCTGCAAGGCACGTCGCGTGGTTGCCGAAAGGACCGACATTGAGGACAATCTGAAAGTTTTTCACTCGTCGATGCGGTCCGTTTTCCTCTCGTGGCGCGGACACCCCCTTTGTCCGATGAACGCGAATGCCCCGCACAGCCAATCGGCGAAGCCGTCCGATTCCGCCATCACCCTCAGCATTTCAATCGTGGTCTACCGGCCCGACGCCGCGTTGCTCGCGCGCACGGTCGAAACGCTCGAAAGCGCGCTCGCGCAGCTGCATGACGTCGCCGGCCGCCCGTGCCTGTATCTGATCGACAACGGCAATCCAGGCGAGCTCGCCGCGCTGCCCGTGCCTTCCGACGCCGAATTCGACACCGTCGTGCTGAAAGGGCACGGCAACGTCGGCTACGGGCGCGGCCACAATCTCGCGATCGAGCGCGCGAAGAGCCGCTTCCATCTGATCCTGAACCCGGACGTCGAACTCAACGCCGATGGGTTGCGCCGCGCGCTCGCCTTCCTGCGCGACTCGCCCGAGACGGGCCTGCTCGCGCCCTGGATCGGCGGCGACGACGGCCGTCAGCAGTTCCTCTGTCGCCGTTATCCCGCCGTCCTCGATCTCTTCGTGCGCGGCTTCCTGCCGTCGGCGCTGCGCAAGCCATTCGCGCGGCGTCTCGCGCGCTACGAAATGCGCGATGTCATCGGCGAGACGAACGTGGTGTGGGACCCGCCGATCGTCAGCGGCTGCTTCATGCTCTTTCGCACCGACGTGCTGAAGTCGCTCGGCGGCTTCGATTCGCGTTATTTCCTCTACTTCGAGGACTACGACCTGAGCCTGCGCACGCGCCGGGTCGCGCGCATCGCGTATGTGCCGTCGGTGCGCATCCTGCATCACGGCGGCGGCGCGTCGAAAAAGGGCTCGACGCATATCAAGCTTTTTGTGACCTCGGCGTGCCGGTTCTTCAACCGCTTCGGCTGGAAGTGGCTATGAGCGAAGCGAGCCGGCGCATCGCCATTACCGGCGCCAACGGCTTCGTCGGCCGCGCGGTCAGCCGCGCCTTGCTCGCGCGCGGCATCGCGGCGACGGGCCTCGTGCGGCATGGCGCGCAGTGCGAGCCGGGTGTCGATGTGCGCGCCATCGACGAACTCGACGCGCTCACGCCCGACGCGTTCGAAGGCTGCGGCGCGGTGATCCACCTCGCCGCGCGCGTCCACATGATGAGCGACGCCGCCGCGCAGAAGAAATCGGTATCGCGGGCGGACGAGCTGCTGGACGCGTATCGGGCGATCAATGTCGACGGAACGCTCGCCGCCGCCGACGCCGCCCGTCGCGCCGGCGCCACGCGCTTCGTGCTGATGAGCAGCATCAAGGTGCTCGGCGAGCGCGATCCGGGCCGTCCCTTCACCGAAGACGACGCGCGCCATCCACCCGATGCCTACGGCGTCTCGAAGGCCGAAGCCGAAGTCCGGTTGCTCGAATTCGGCAGCCGCACGGGACTGGAAATCGCCGTCGTGAGGCCGCCGCTCGTGTACGGTCCCGGCGTGCGCGCCAATTTCCTCGCGATGATGAACGCGATCGCGCGCGGCATGCCGTTGCCGCTCGGCGCGATCGAGGCGCGGCGCAGTCTCGTCAGCGTCGACAATCTCGCGAGCGCGAGCATCGAATGTGCACTCAATCCGGCCGCCGCGGGCCGTGTGTTCCATGTGACCGACGGCTACGACCCGAGCGTGACCGAGCTGGCCCGCAAGCTCGGCGAGCATCTGGGCAAGCCGGCGCGGCTCGTGCCGGTGCCGGCCGGCCTGCTGCGCGGCATCGCACGCGTGGCCGGCAAGACGGCGCAGATCGATCGTCTGACGGGCAGTCTGCGCGTCGATTCTCACCGCATCCGCGAGACGCTCGGCTGGCAGGCGCCCCAATCGCTCGACGAAGGACTCGCCGCCACGGCCGCGTGGTTTCGAATCCGTAAGCCATGAAAGCTAAAATAGCGTGAACGCGATTTTTCGTTGTTCGTCAGACAGTTAAAACAAAACCCGGCGAGCGTTCGCGTATCCTTTGGGTCTTTACAAAACAAACGAATTGCCAGACGAACAGGGCCTCGTTTCGACAACTCGATAAAACTGCATGCTGCTTTCGTATTTTGAAGCTTCGCCGATGCTGGCCGCATCGACGGTCGCGGTCTTGGCGTTCGCCGCGTGCGCGCTGATTCTTCAGACGCTCATCCGCACCGGCCTCGCGTGGCGCCTCGCCACCGACATCCCCAACGAGCGCTCGCTGCACGAGCGTCCGACGCCGCGCGTCGGCGGCTGGGGCGTCGTGCCGGTCGCGGTGCTCGCGTTGCTGGTCACGGCGCCGTCGATGTGGCTCGTCGCCGCCTGCGCGGTCTTTCTCGCCGCGGTATCGCAGATCGACGACCGCCGCGGCTTGCCGGCGCGCGTGCGCTTCGCGGCGCATATCGTCGCGGTGGTGCTCGTCATCGCCGCGCATCCGGCTGACGTGCCGTGGTGGGCGCTCGCGCTCGTCGGCTTCCTGATGCTGTGGCTCGTCAATCTCTACAACTTCATGGACGGCTCCGACGGGCTCGCCGGCGGCATGGCGCTCTTCGGCTTCGGCGGCTACGCGCTCGCGGCGCTGGCCGGACCTGCGCCCCACGCCGATCTCGGTCTTGCGAGCGCGGGCGTCGCGGGTGCGGCGCTCGGGTTTCTGACGCTCAATTTCCATCCGGCGCGGATTTTTCTCGGCGATGCCGGGTCGATCCCGCTGGGCTTTCTAGCCGGCGCGTTCGGCTACTGGGGCTGGCAGCGGGGCGCGTGGCCGGTCTGGTTTCCGGCGCTGGTATTCTCGCCGTTCATCGCGGATGCGTCGGTGACGCTGTTGCGGCGTCTCGCGCGCGGCGAAAAATTTTGGCAAGCGCACCGGGAGCATTACTATCAGCGCATGGTGCGCCTCGGAATGGGGCACGCGCGCACCGCGCTCACGTGGTATCTGCTCATGCTGGCAGGCATCATCCTCGCCAACTGGGCGCTACGGTTTTCCTTCGCCGGGCAGTGGGCGGCAGTGGCGGGCTGGGCAGTCGTGGTTGTGGCAGCGGGCGCGGTGGTCGACGCGCATTGGCGGCGTCATGAGACGCGCCATTCCGGACAATCTTGAGGGTCCATGCTGATGAATCGAATAAAAGCTTCATGGCTATCGGCAGGTGCGTTCTTCTTCGACCTGGTCGCCGTCGCCGGGTCGTGGCTCGCCGCCTACGTGATCCGCTTCAACGGCGCCGTGCCGCACGACTTCCGTGAAGGCGCGCTCGCCGCGCTCGTCTGGGTGCTGCCGGTCTACGGCGTCGTCTTCCGCGTCTTCGGTCTCTATCGCGGCATGTGGGTGTTCGCGAGCCTGCCGGACCTGATGCGCATCTCCAAGTCGGTCGTCGTGGGCGCGCTAGTCGTCATGATCGGCGCGGTGATGTCGCAGCCGACGCCCATCATCCCGCGCTCGGTGCTCATCGTCTCGCCGCTCTTGCTGTTCCTCGCGATGGGCGGCGCGCGCGCTCTCTATCGCGCGGGCAAGGAGTTCTATCTGTACGGCGGCCTCGTCGGCCAGGGCAAGCCCGTGATCGTGCTCGGCGCGGGCACGGCGGGCGCAATGCTCGCGCGCGAGCTGGCGCGCTCGAGCGAGTGGCGTCTCGTCGGCCTGCTCGATGACGATCCCGCGAAGCAAGGCCGCGAAGTGCTCGGGCACAAGGTGCTCGGCGCGTTCGGCGATCTGCCGCGCTTCGCCGAGCAACTGAAGACGGACTACGTGATCATCGCGATTCCGTCGGCATCGGTCGACGAGCAGCGACGCGTCGCCACGTTGTGCGTGCGCGCCGGCGTGAAGGTGATGGTGCTGCCCGCGCTCTCGCCGCTCACCGAAGGCACCAACTTCCTGTCGCGCGTGCGCCAGATCGATCTCGAAGATCTGCTCGGCCGCGAGCCGGTGAAGATCGACATGCCGCACGTCGAGCAATTGCTGCACGGGCGCGTCGTAATGGTCACGGGCGGTGGCGGCTCGATCGGCTCGGAGCTGTGCCGCCAGATCCTGCGATTCTCGCCGGCGCAACTGATCGCCTACGACCTCTCCGAATACGCGATGTACCGGCTCATCGAAGAGCTGCACGAGAAGTTTCCGGAGTGCTCGGTGATTCCGGTCGTCGGCGATGCAAAGGATTCGCTGCTGCTCGATCAGACGATGGCGCGCTTCACGCCGCACATCGTCTTCCATGCGGCGGCCTACAAGCACGTGCCGCTGATGGAAGAGCAGAACGCTTGGCAGGCGGTGCGCAACAACGTGCTCGGCACGCTGCGCGTCGCGCGCGCGGCGATCCGCCACGAGGTGCGCCACTTCGTGCTGATTTCCACCGACAAGGCCGTCAACCCGACCAACGTAATGGGCGCCTCCAAGCGTCTCGCCGAGATGGCGTGTCAGGCGCTGCAGCAATCCGCGCCGCACACGCAGTTCGAGACGGTGCGCTTCGGCAACGTGCTCGGCAGCGCGGGCAGCGTGATTCCGAAGTTCCAGCAGCAGATCGCGAAGGGCGGGCCGGTGACGGTCACGCATCCGGAGATCACGCGCTTTTTCATGACGATCCCCGAGGCCGCGCAGCTCGTGTTGCAGGCATCGAGCATGGGGCGTGGCGGCGAGATCTTCATTCTCGACATGGGGCAGCCCGTGAAGATCGTCGATCTCGCGCGCGACCTGATTCGTCTCTACGGTTTCTCGGAAGAGCAGATCCGCATCGTGTTCACGGGGCTGCGTCCGGGCGAAAAGCTGTACGAAGAACTCCTCGCCGACGACGAAACCACCACGCGCACGCCGCATCCGAAGCTGCGCATCGCGCAGGCGCGAGGCGTGCCGGATCATTTCATCGACGAACTGCTGCCATGGCTCATGCAGCATCGCGTGCTGTCCGACGAAGAAACGCGCCGCGATCTGCGCCGCTGGGTGCCGGAGTATCAGACGGCGGTGTTGCCGGTGCTGCAAAGCGTGGCGAACGCGCAGGCCGCGCGCGAGCACGGCGCAGCGGGCTGACACGGACGGGGTCACGCATGACGACGCTCGACGAGGTTCATGCGCTGACTCACGCGGGTTCACTGTTGTCGGGAAGCGGCGAGATCGTCGCGCCGTACGATCTCGAAGTGACGCACGCCGATGCATCGGGCTTCACTGCCTTGCCCGCCGATATCCACAACGCGGACCGCGAACCCTTCGAAGCGGACTATGCGCTTGCGCGCCGCGTTCATCTCGTCAATGCGTTCGGTGTCACGCTCGGCGATTCGATCATCGGGCTGTCGGCGCTCGCCGCGATCAGGCGGCGTCATCCGCATCTCGCGTTCACGGTGTATCGTCCGGCGCGCGCGCCACGCTACGTGCAGCGTCTCTACGAGCTCGCGCGCCATATGTGCGATCTCGTCGATCTGCCCGTGCCGCTCGCGAGCCTTCCGCGCGATGAATTTCGCATCGACATCGGCAATCAGCTTTTCTGGCCGCGCTTCGCCTCGATGCCGATGATCGATTTCTTCCTCTGGGCGATGGGCGTCGCGCCCGACAGCATCGCCGCGGACGACAAGCGCAATCGCTGGCTTGCCGATGTGCCGCTGCCTTCGCCTGACAGCGAGCCTTACGCGCTCTTCTGTCCCGACGCGAGCACGCCGGTGCGCAGCATTCCCGCGCCGGCGCGTGCGCGGATCGTCGCGCGGCTCGCGGATGAAACCGGTCTGCCGGTGGCGGGCTTCGGCGCGGTCGATCATCCGCGTTATCGCAACATCGCGCTGCTGTGCGCCGATACCGACGACTTCCTCGCGTGGATCAGGCACGCGCGCTATCTCGTGACGGCGGACACGTCGGCGCTGCACGTCGCGGCCGGCTTCGACGTGCCGACGACCGCCTTCTTTTCGACGATTCCCGCGTCGATGCGCGCGCGAGATTACGCGGACTGCGTCGCGGTGGAGATGGATGTGCCGCATTTGCAAGGCATGCACGCGAGCGCGCGCCCGGCGGACCTCGACGCGCTGGAACGCGCCTACCGCGATTACGACTGGCGCGCGATGCCTTTCGCGCGCGTCGGACCGCGTGTGACGCTCAGTTCGGCCTGACCTGAAAGATGGGCAGCCTGCTATACAGCTCCGCGACCCAGTCGATGAACACGCGCACGCGGCGCGGCTGATGCCGGTTGGCCGCATACAGCACCGACACCACGCGCGGGTGCGACGGATAATCCTTGAGCACTTCCTTGAGCGCGCCGCTCCTGATGAGCGGATCGAGCGTGTAGCTCGAACTCTGGATCAGCCCGAGCCCGTTCACGCCTGCCGCGATGTATGAATCGCCATCGTTGACGGCGATCTTGTGCTTCATCGCGACGGTGCGCGTTTCGCCATCAGCGACGAACTCCCAGTTGCGCACGCGCCCCGAGTTGTTCAGCACGTAGCCGACGGCGAGATGATCGTCGAGATCGTCGAGCGAGGTCGGCTCGCCATGCTTCTCGATGTACTTCGGCGCCGCGCACGTGATCTGCGTATACGCGCCGATGCGCTTCGCGACCAGCCCGACATCGCCGACCGCACCCACGCGCACGACGCAATCGACCGCTTCCTCGACGAGATCCACTTGCCGGTCGGTGAGCAGCAGTTCGACGCCGATGTCCGGATACGCCGCGAAGAATTCCGGCAGCGCGGGAATGATCGTGTTCTTCGCCATCACTTGCGGCAGGCTGACTTTCACGTTGCCCTTCGGACTCAGCTTCGAATGCGACAGCGACGCTTCCATGTCGTCCACTTCGCCGAGCACGCGCACGCAGCGGTCGTAATACGCTTCGCCGTCTTCCGTGATGCTGATGCTGCGCGTCGTTCGATTGATGAGGCGCGCGCCGAGATGCGCTTCGAGCGCCTGCAGCGTGCGCGAGACGCTCGCGGGAGGCAGACGCAGTGCGTCGGCGGCTTTGGAGAAACTGCCCGCCTCGACGACGCGCGCGAACACTTTCATTGCAAGGAAGCGATCCATGCTCGGGTCCGGAAACGTGATTTTTTAAGCGACGATCATACTAGGGATCGTCATGCAGGCGCCGGAACGGAGCACGTCGGTCCTTCAGAGCGCGATTCCCTGACAGAACCACCACGAGTAGTGTTCGATCATCCGCTGAAACGGCGCGTGATGGCCGTAGGCGATCGACGAGACCGCGAGAAATCCGAGGCCCGCAGCGAGCGCGCCCGGCATCTTGCGCGGCCGGTCGAAGACGCGCGCGAGGAACAGGGCGGCGATGGCCGCGCCGAGCATCCAGCCCGCGACGACTTCGGCGGGCGTGTGCGCGTCCTGCATGATGCGGCTCGCACCGATGGCCGCCGCGAGCGCGAGCCCGGCGGCCGCGCCCAAGCGATACCAGCCGCCGCCGAAGCCGCCGAGCAGCAGGCCGCCCGCAACCGTGTAGATGGAAGCGGCGAGCATCGTGTGACCGCTGATCATGCGCAATTCGATGGCGGCGAATTCGAGACCGCAGCCGGCATACAGAATCTTCGAGAGGCCGACGAGCCCCATGCCGAGCGCGAGCAACATGGCCCAGCGCAGCGCGAGGCGGATATCGACCGAGCGCAGCCAGAGTGCGCAGACGAGCGCGAGCGGCAGTAGAAACGCCGCGTCGCCGAGATTCGAAAGCGTCCAGAGTACCTTTGATTCCATGCGTGTCCGTTCAGGTCTCGCGGGCGTTTTCGACCCCGCTTATGAAGTGTCGCCCGGTTTTCGGCGGCCCGCCATCCGGTATTCGGTCGGAGAAATGGACAGGCGCTTGCGGAAGATTTTCGCGAGGCCGTCGCCGCTGCCGGCGCCGCAACGCCGTGCGATCTTGTCGACGGGCAAATCGGTCGCGGCGAGCAGCATGCAGCTCGCATCGAGCCGCGCGCGCAGCAAATACTCCGATGGCGTCAGCCCGATCTGCGCCTTGAAGCGGCGCAGGAAATTGCGTTCGCTCATCGCGGCGACCCGTGCGGCATCCGTGATCGAAATCGGCTGCACGTAGTTCTCGCGAATCCAGCGCGCCGCGGCTTCGATCTTCTGGCGCACGCCGCCGCCTTCAGTGTCGTCGAGCACGGTGGCGAGCTTTTGCCACGCGCCGGGAATCGAGCGCTCCGACACTTCACGCGCGACGGCCGAGCCATGATCGCGCTTGATGATCGACAGCGCCGCCGCGATCGGCCCTTTCGGATCGTCCAGCGTGAGCGTCTGTTCGGCGATGAAAAGCGGGTTTGACAGCGTGGACATCAGCGCGGGCGAGGGCGCGCGCTCGTCGGCGTCACCGATGAAATCCAGCGAGCGGTTCTGCACGCTCAGATTGGCCGCGGCGAGAATGTGCGCGCCTTCGCCGATCGCCTTGACGAACGGAATCTTCGGCGCCACGCGGCCGAGGCGCTTTCTCAGCACTGCATCGTGCCGCGCCTGCCGCGCGCCCGCGCCGCCTGCGATGAAGAGCGCGTCGCACTCGTTCATCCATCGTGTTTCGAGGCTTTCGGTCCAGATGCGCATCGAGCAGGTGCTCGCTACGCTGCCGCCTTCACTCGACAGAAACATCAGCGAGTAATTCGGCGCGCGAGCGGGCTGTCCGGCCTCCGCGGGCAGGCGAACCTGATTCGCGAGCGAGAAGACCTCGGAGATCGAACTGACCTCGACGAGCGAAAATTCCTCGAAGATCAGAATGCCGATCCGCTTTGCCGCGCTGGCCATGTCGGCGGGCGGCGGTTCGGCGGCTGCCCGCACGACCTGGAGCCTGCCCGTGCCATTGGCGTACACCATCGACTTCTCCCCTGTGCGGACCGGAGCCGGCGTGCGGCGCCTCGTTCCGGTCCCATCCAAGAAGGAACGCAAGTAGCGGGAAAGCGAGTTACATGGGTCGCACTATACGCGGCAGCCCACAGTTGCCGCGCGCCGAGGCCGAAATTGACGAACTGTTGGCAGATGATCTCGATACCCGCGGGATAAGCTCACATCATTGATGTCGTCTGATGAAACAAAGCGCCTCGACGGCATCCGGTGCAGCAGGATTCTTGGCGGGAGGGCGGGCGGCGCGCAGCGATGTGCGCCGCTCGTCTTTGCGGCGTGCGCTTCGCGCGTTTCGTCCGGTCAGCGGAAATAGGCCTTCGTGTTTTCGTGGACGTCGTCGCGTGCGAGCAGTTCGTCGGGCGGGAGCCAGAGGTAGCCGCTGTGCTGATCGAAGCGGCCGATCGGCACGCTGCCGCTCAGGGTCATCGCGTGGGCGAGCACGATGTAATGCGTGCCGATGCCATCGGCGCCCGCGAAGTTGTCGTCGTAGTGATGTTCGTAGACGCCGAAGAAGCGCGATGCCGAACGCGCCGCGCTCGCGACGCCGAGCTCGTTGTTGACGATGCGCCTGAATGCGGCGTCGAGCGTCTCATCTTTCTTGATGCGTCCGCCGGGCACGAACCAGGTGCCTTGAGCCGGACGATTGCGTCGATGGCCCAGCAGAATGCGCCGGTTGCCGTCGGTGACGATCAGATCGATTGCCACGAGCGGCGTGAGCCGCACCACCGTCAAAAAATCCGCCTGGCTGAGCATCATCTCTCCGTGTCGGGTGCCGGCCGCTTCATCGGTCTGCATGCGCGCCAGGCGCGAACGATGATGCCGTCGCCGCCGCCTGGCCTACCGTGCGGGTACGCACGCCCCGGCCCGTTCTCACGATTGAAACATCGTGCGCGGCGACGCGGTGCGCCGGCTGGATCGTTGCAAAGCCGGCAAAGCTGACCGATTTGGAAACCCCGCTGGCGGCACGAAACAGCCGGATGGCGGACACAATTTCCTCGCGCGGAATTAATTTCAATCCACCGATGATTACAAATCTGGAATTCGCCAACACTGAAATTGGCGTCGAAACGTGCGCCGCCGCAAACCGGTGAACCGAATTTCGATGCGATCGCCGCCCGAGTCCCGCGTGCGCGCAGCTTCGCCGCCGTTACGGACATGCCGCATTGCAGCATCAAACCTCATATGAAACTACCGCATTATGCCGTTGAATAAAAGCTGAATTGAATAATTCAAATTAATTCGCGGGGCCTGCATCGGATTATCGGAATATAAGGAATAATTAACTGGCAATCTAATTCCGCTGTTTCTCATGCGTCTGCGTGGCTGATTACATAAAGTTTGAAAATGTAACTGCGGGACCAAAATTTTCCGATTTAGCCGGTCCGAACGATCGATCTCGCGGCAATCGATGTTTCATAAATGAATCAATTTAGTTCGTCAGACAAACGCCATAATCTTCCCGAAACCCGCGGAGCGCCGCGCGTCGGGGCTCTGCGGCGGTCAGGCTGTCCGATTCGGCGGCATGGATAGCAAAATGCGCTAACACAGCGCACGGAAATTTGTATGACAAAGCCGGCTTTGTTTTTCACGTACTGAAAAACGCGGCGAATCGAATTCGGGATAGCATATGCAAATGTGCGGTCACCCTCACAGCGGAACAGAAATTGTGGTTTAAGCGCGAAAATCTGAAGCGCAAAAAAGATTGTCTGCTTATTATTCATCCCAGCGGATCGATTCCGCCAACACTTCGTTCCAATCGGTCACGGCAACCCGGCGAAGTTCGGGATAGTTCCTTGATGCGCCGCAATGGCCGAAATTCTTCCGCGCCTTCCAGGAAACAAGCAGCAGAGGATGACCATGCCTTATGCCAATGTAGAAACCGCCGCGGTGGGCTGGACGCCCACCGCGACGAGAGCCTCGCAGACCGAGGTCCGCAACATCGCGATTCTGCTGTTCGACGGCTTTTCCCTGCTCGGCGCGGGGATCGTCGCGGAGGTCTTCCATATGGCGAACGAGTTGTCGTCGGCGAAGTCCCGCGCGGAAGTGCAGTACGACGTGCGGTTTCTGTCCGTCGAGGGCGGCAATGTGGCGTGCTCGTCGTCGGTGCGCGTGTGGACCGACGGGCTCGATGCGCGCCACTACGGCGGCTTCGACGCGCTCTTCGTCGCGGGCGGCCGCGGCGCCGATGCCGCCGCGAAGGACGATCGCATCGTCGAATGGCTGCGCCGGGTGCAGTCGAAGACCACGGTCGTGCGCGCGATCTCCGAAGGGCGCAAGGTGCTCGACGCCGCGGGCATCGGAAACGCGCAGGACGCGCAGCGCCACGGCAACGCGATGATTCATCTCGTGCGCGACGAGCAGCAGGGCGACGCGGGCGACCGCTATGAATCGATGAAGGGCGCGCTCGTCATCGTGAAGCGCGATCTGGGCATCGACGTGTCGCGCAGCGTGGCCGAGCGGCTGATGCCCGGCTCCGCCGCGAAGCTCGTGTCGATTCTCGGCGACAGCGGCGCGGCTTCGGCGGGCGACAAGATCCGCGCGGCGGCGCGCTGGCTGCAGGACAACTGCGAACGGCCGATTTCGGTCGTCGATGCGGCGCAGGTGGCCGCGATGAGCGAGCGCAACTTTTTGCGCCGCTTCAAGATCGAGATGGGCATCACGCCATCCGATTATTTGCTGCAGGCGCGTCTTGCCGTCACCTGCGCGCTCCTGACGGATTCGGAGCTGCCGGTCGACAAGATCGCGCGCAGAAGCGGCATGGGTAACGGCGACAGGCTCGCCAAGATTTTTCGCAAGCGTCTGTTGATCTCGCCGACGGAGTACCGGATGCAGAGCAGGCGCGAAGCGAATGGCTGAGCCGCGCGAAGTGTGACGCGGGCCGCGCAAGCGCCAATGATGGCGTAAAGCGTCGGACATTTGGCCGGACCCGATCGGTCCGGCACTGAATCATTCTCGGGCGGCATTGCAGTTCGATGAATACGAAGGCAGGAGTCCTCTATGACGAATGAAGCACGCACGGAAGGTGGGGTGGCGCAAGGAGCAGCAGGTGTGGAGGCGGGTCCGGCCAAGGCGGCCGGACCTTGCCGACGCCTCGTTCCCGTCATCCTCGCCGGCGGCTCGGGCACACGCCTGTGGCCGATGTCGCGTGAACAGTTCCCGAAGCAATTGATCGGCGTCGTCGGGCGTGACTCGTTGCTTCAGGCCACGGTGTCGCGCCTGAAGGGTTTTTCGGGCGATTTCAAGGTGGACGGCGAGCCCATCATCGTATGTGGCGAGGAGCATCGCTTCACTACCGAAGAGCAGACGCGCGAGAGCGGCGTCGATGCACGCATCATCGTCGAGCCTGCGCGCCGGGACACTGCGCCCGCGCTCACGCTCGCGGCGCTCGCTGCAATGAAGGACGGCGACGACGCGATCATGGTCGCGATGCCCGCCGATCACTCCATCGCCGATATTCCGGCGCTGCATCGCGCGATCGCGATTGCGGCGGAGCATGCGGAGCGCGGCGTGATCGCGACGCTCGGCATTCCGCCGACGCGCCCCGATACCGGTTTCGGCTATATCCGCCTGGGCGAGTCGCTTGAAGACGGCGCGCACCGCATCGACCGCTTCGTCGAAAAGCCCGCGGCGGAGCTTGCCGCGCAATACGTCGCGGCGGGCACGTACTGGTGGAACAGCGGCATTTTCATCGTGCG
>NZ_FCOM02000238.1 GCF_001544695.2 Caballeronia arvi | reverse complement strand
GCCGCGTCGGGCTTCATCGAGCCGGTCATGCTCTGCAGTCACTTGACACCTCCTCGCAGCGCGGAACGCCCGGCTGTTTCAGCCGGGGTCCAGGATCGATGCCCTTCAGCGACGCTTATGCCCGCTCAATGATGCGCGCCGCCGCCCGCATCGTCGAGTTGCCGCAGCACGGCGTCGAGGTTGAACGACGCAGGTTTCTGACGCGGCGGAAACGCCTTGAAGCCTTCGAGCTGCGATGCCACGACCGCCTGCATCCCGTAGATCAGATAGGCGTGAGAAATCACCCAGTCATAGTAAGTATTCGAACTCTCGTCCGCACGCTCGAACGGATCGCGCCGAAGGTTGAACATCTTCGGAATACGCAGCCGGACGAACGGCTCAGCCCAGCACGCCAACTGCTTGGCGCGCTGCTCCAGCAGCACCATTTTCCAGTCGCGCACGCGGATGGCCATGATATCGCCGTCGTCGCTGATATAGAAGAACGAATCGCGCGGGCTGTCCTTCACTTCTCCCATCAGATACGGAAGCATGTTGAAGCCGTCCAGATGAACCTTGTACGTTTTGTTGCCGGCTTTATATCCCTTGAGCAGCTTTTCTTTGACGTCCGGCTCGCCCGCCGCCGCGAGCAAGGTCGTCATCCAGTCCTGATGCGTGACGATGCCGTTGAGAACCGTGCCCGCGGGAAATTTCGCCGGCCACCGAACGAATGCCGGAACCCGCCAGCCGCCTTCCCAGTTCGTATTCTTTTCGGAACGGAACGGCGTAATGCCCGCGTCCGGCCAGCTATTGAAGTGCGGGCCATTATCTGTCGAGTACATGACGAGGGTGTCGTCGGCAATGCCCAGCTCATCGAGCTTCGCCAGCATCTTGCCGATGTTCTCGTCGTGCGCCACCATGACGTCGTTATAGTCGCCCTGTCCGCTCTTGCCCTTGTGCTTCTCCGCGCAGTGCGTGCGGAAGTGCATGGCCGTCGTGTTGTACCAGACGAAGAACGGCTTGCCCTCCTTGTGCGCCTTGTCGATGAACCCGCACGCGAGTTTCGTCGTTTCGTCGTCGATCGTTTCCATGCGCTTTCTGGTCAGCGCGCCGGTGTCCTCGATGCTCTGACCGCCCTTGCCATCAGAGCGGCAATGCAGCACGCCTCTCGGACCGAAGCGTTTCCTGAACGCCGGGTCCTTCGGATAATCGGCGTCCTCGGGCTCCTCTTCCGCATTCAGGTGATAGAGATTGCCGAAGAACTCGTCGAAGCCGTGCATGGTCGGCAGGAATTCATCCTTGTCGCCCAGATGATTCTTGCCGAACTGCCCGGTGGCATAACCCAGTGGCTT
>NZ_FCOM02000295.1 GCF_001544695.2 Caballeronia arvi | reverse complement strand
TCAGGCTTTCAAGATCCCCACTGACGCGCCGGAAGCGGACGGCACTTTCGCCTGGAATGCGACCACGTTGGTCGTCGCCGAAGTCGACGCCCAAGGCAAGACCGGCATCGGCTACACCTATACGGACTCGTGCGCAGTCAGTCTCATTCGGGGCGCGTTGGCGGAAACCTTATTGGATCGCTCGAGTACGGATGTCCCCGCGCGCTGGCTTGCCATGCAACGCGCCGTGCGCAACATCGGCCGTTCGGGTCTTGCGGCGACCGCGATCTCTGCGCTCGACTGCGCGCTCTGGGATCTGAAGGCGAAGCTCCTCGACTTACCGCTTGTCCAGCTCCTAGGAACAGAGCGTGACGCGGTGCCGATTTATGGCAGTGGCGGTTTCACGAGTTACTCGGATGAGCAATTGCAAGCGCAGTTCGAAGGCTGGGTCGCCACTGAAGGATGCCGCTGGGTCAAGATGAAGATCGGCACGGATCCTGGCCGCGATCCGCGGCGGGTACACGCTGCGCGTGAGGTAATCGGCGATCGAGGACTATTCGTGGATGCGAACGGCGCCTTTTCGGTGAAACAGGCGCAGCATCTGGCCAACACGTTTGTAAGCGAGGGCGTGCAGTGGTTCGAAGAACCCGTGTCTTCCGACGACATCGCGGGTCTTCGTGCACTGCGGGAGGCCATGCCCGCGCAGATCGACGTGGCAGCGGGAGAATATGGCTACACGCAGGATGACTTTCGCCGTTGGTTGGATGCCCGCGCGGTTGACGTGCTGCAGGCTGATGCGAGCCGTTG
>NZ_FCOM02000328.1 GCF_001544695.2 Caballeronia arvi | reverse complement strand
AATGTACCTTGTGCCTGTTTTATGAGCAAGCCGTTTCCAGTGCTCGCGCTACTTCGTCAATTGCAACTAGTCGAACGACGCCGACGTGGAATTAGTCGCTCAGTGCTACGGCGAGCGACGAGCCACTTCTCGCGTGTCCGATAGACGGATCTGAACTCATTTCACTAATGCGGGCCGGCGCGGCGGGGCATAAAAAGAGAAGCCTCCTCATCAGGACCGGCGTCCTTACCTTCTGCTTGAGCTTCGAAACATGGCAGGGCGGTTGCGCCGCCGCCGGCGCCGCTCCGCTGTTTATGGGCTTATGGGAACGTCGCGGCCGTGGTTACGAAAGGGCCAGCCGATTATTCCCGGCATCGCAGGCTTCCGGTCATTCAATATCGACTCGATCGTCGTCCCGGGAGCAGGAGCGTGCTGCTGGAGACGGCTGATAGTTGTCCGGTCGTCAAGCAGATCGTCTTCGGCAGCGTTTAGCTGCCTGGGGCGGCACTCGCATTGCTTTAGCGATTTACGGCGACGTGTCGCAAGCCGCGCCACCGCGTGAGGCAGTCTCACTTGAATCATGTTTTTGGGCGAATCTATTGCCGGGGGCCAACGTAATGCGAGCTGTCGACGTTGCGAAGACCGGGTTTGACATC
>NZ_FCOM02000337.1 GCF_001544695.2 Caballeronia arvi | reverse complement strand
GACTGGGATCCTACCGTCGGTTCCTCGAGGAGCGCCGCATTCCGCTGCGTCACCAGATCCATCTCCGCGATCCCGAGGCTCAATTGTTCGATGTCGCGGAGTCTGTTTGTCCGATGCCGCCGCAATCTGGTTCATGATGTCGTGCACTTCTGATACGGAAAGCAGAACTTCGGACATCGTCGCGCCCGCAACACCCGCGAGCGTCGAGCCTTCCGCAATGCGTCCCAGAAGGCGAGCATCGCAAGAGCGCTTTACTCGCAGAAGCCCAAAGAGACCGCGGTCTGAGGCCCGAGGGAGGCAATGCCGTGAAGGCACCGCACGGAGACTCAATTCTGTTGCCGCGAATCGTCGATCTCCGGTGTTCGCTTTCGATTGAAATGAGCGTTATCGCACGTCCATTAGAATAGCGAAACGGTATTGCATTGAACGCTGCCGTGGAAGCCGCGCGCAGGCGAAGAAGGACCGTGTTCACGTTCGGGGCGGCGAAGGTGCGCAGGCTCGCGCAGCGCATGTTGAGCGCGGTGAAGGAGATTAGAGAGTTGATTGGCGCTTCGGAAAACTGCGAACTGCACTTCCCCGGAG
>NZ_FCOM02000104.1 GCF_001544695.2 Caballeronia arvi | reverse complement strand
TAACGATCTCGTCCTGCTTCACGGGGTGGGGGAATTTACGCGCCCATAAGTAGGGGAAGTTGAACTGCCCGCCGGGGCGCATTTCCCAGATAGCGAGGAACGTCTTCAGCAAGTTGAGATCCACCGTCGCCATGTTCACCTGTTTCATCGCTCCCCTCTTTGGTTCGGTTCAGGGGGAAACCCTGATCAGTGCATGAAGCATACTGCAGCAAAGGGCTCATGTGCCGGCGGCGATCGCCCGCTGGAAGCAGGACACGGCGCGTTTGGGGTGGGTCCATCAAGTCTGCGAATAGCCGGAATGAACCGAACGAATTTGACGGTCGATTTACTGCTGCTTATGGTGAATTGCATCACACCCAACGTCAGTTCACTAAAGATTCATGACTGGACTGGTCCTGGCCCATATTCCCCTTGATCGAAGAGCCGATGAGTACTCAAAGCATAGAAACCAACAGCCATGCCGGTGGCGCGCGGCGCCCCAGTGTGATACGTGCAGTTGCGACGTCGGTAATAGGCCAGATCCTTGAGTGGTACGACTTCTTCCTTTACGGGACCGCTGCAGCCCTTGTGTTCGGCAAAGCCTTCTTCCCGATTGGCACGGATCCGTTGACGGGAACAATCGCGGCATACGGTGGGCTGGCTTTAGGTTTCGGTGCCCGTCCGCTCGGTGGCATCCTGTCCGGTCACCTCGGAGACCGCTTCGGCCGGAAGATGGTTATGACGCTTACGCTTACGGGTATGGGCGTCGCTACTTTCCTGATGGGTCTGCTTCCGACGTACGACAGGATCGGATTGTGGGCGCCGATCCTACTTGTCGCCCTTCGCTTAGTGCAGGGGCTCGCCGCAGGCGGGGAGTGGAGCGGGAGTATTCTGCTCATAAGCGAAAACGTGCCTGCGAGTAAGCGCGGTCGGCTAGCGGCGTGGAGCCCTTGCGGCGCCTCTATCGGCTTTGTTCTGTCGACAGGGGTCTTCATGCTCATGCAGGAAATTGCCGGGAGCGAGTTCCTCTCTTGGGGATGGCGTGTCCCATTCCTGCTTAGCGCTCTGCTAATTGGCGTTGGCTGGTATCTTCGCGTCCACATGGACGAGAGCGTTGAGTTCAAGGAGTCCACAAAGCGAGCCGGTGCTGCAAATGCACCGCTGATCGAGGTACTCAAATCTCATCCGCACGCAATTTTGCAGGTCTTCGGGCTGCGATTTGGCGAAGGCGGCGCCTCTTGGATCTTTTTCGCGTTCACCATCGCTTACGGAAAGTTTCTAGGCCTTTCGAGTTCGCTTGTCTTGGGCGGTTTGACGTTCTCAATGGCAGCTATTGTTCCGGTCTCTCTGTTCGCTGGATACCTTTGTGACAAGCTGGGACGCAAGCCGGTCTATTTAACGGGATCAGTTGGAGTAGTGCTTTTTGCATGGCCATTTTTTGAAATGCTAAACACTCGCGAGCCATGGATGGTCGTGTTCGCCTTGATAATCGCGAACAGCCTGATTCTCGGCATCTTGGAGGGGTCTCAGCCAGCGTTGATCAGTGAGCTATTCCCAGCTCGCCTCAGGTACTCCGGGCTCGGGATAGGTCGTGAGTTGGCTTCCGTTGCAGGGGGAGGATTAGCCCCGATGATCGCGACGGGCCTCCTTGCACATTTTCGCTCGTCGTGGCCCATTGCGTGGTATCTCGGAGTTCTCGGTCTTGTGACTGTCATCACTACTTGCCTGACGAGAGAGACATATCCTGCATCGGAAAGAGCAGCGGATAGAGCCGCGGAGGCACGGGACTAGTGCAGTGCGTCGTTGAATTAGCGCCCCGTTTACGTTTAGATATGGGTCATGGGCAAAATGAATCTGACCGAGATCGAACGCGAGCAACTGCTGCCGGCGCCGCGCAGCCGAACGGTGCGTGCGGCGGACGTACGACGCGCGATGTTGATCCTGATGCTCGAGGACGGCGAATCGCGCGACAGTATCATGCGCACCGCTGGGTTGCGGCTCGCGTTTCATCGCACGCTGGTCGGGGCGCTTTCTTAGCGAGCGACTGTCCGGTGTGTACGCCCGGCACTCCGGGCGTACTCCCAAGCAGCCGCCGGCGCCACTTGAGGCGCGGGTGCTCAACCTTACTCTCAAGCGCAAACCCGCCGACGGCTCGACAGACTTGAGTAGCTACAAGCTTGCGGCAGAGCTCAGCGACGTGTCGGTCTCGGCCGTGCAGCGGCTCTCCAACGACCAGACTTCGAGGCCACGGCGGCCGACGTAATCGGGCTTTACCTGAACCCGCCGGCGCACGCAGCCCTGTTCTGTGTGGACGAGACTACGATTCAGGCCCTCGACCGCAAGGAACCGGATGCTGCCGCTGTCGCCGGGGCTCGCCGAGAGTCACGGCTTCGAGTACAAGCGCAACGGCAAGCTGAGCTTCTTCGCGGCGTTCGATACTGCGACCGGAGAAGTGTTTCGCAAGACGGTGCTGCGCCAAACAAGCGAACCGTTCGTAGCCTTTCTGACCGATGTCGCGCCAGTGAACCCAAACGCAGAGAAATCCACGTCAGCTGTGACAATCAGCAGCAAAACGGAGCGGGTCGCCGATTCCTCAACGCTCATCGCCACATACGTCTGTACTTCACGCCGACCTACTCGTCGCGGCTCAACCAAGTGGAAAACTGGTTCTCGCGCATCCAGCATGATGTGACGCCCGCGGCATCTTCACTTCGGTTAAAGACCTGGATCGCAAATTCATGCACTACATCAGTGAGCACAGCAGCACAGCAAAAATCCGAAGCGGATCAAATGGAAGTATGACGATCCTTCACGCAGGATCCGCCCGGTGCTAAATCAATGACGCCGTCGACTAGGTCGTGGCGAAGAGCTCGAATGGCCAATGGAATAGGTGAGCGGTGCCCGGGCGACTGTTGATACAGCCGGCGCTAACCTGTTAGTTGTCCTGGCGGGATGACTGACAGGTCCTTGCCTCTGGGCAGCCACCAATGCAGCAAGCCGTCGTTTTTGCCACAAATAGGGTGTGCCATGGACCGCGCGGATCACGACAACGACCTTTCCATAACGCGGTGATGCGTTTTTTATCTCTCCAGGTTTCCTCCTTGCGTAGGCCGCCGAAGAAGCTTCGACGTAGCGCTTCGGCAATATAAACTGGTGCGACGTAGAGACGTGAGAGCGCTGATACGTCGGGTACACGTCGTTCTTCGCCATGGGCAGTAATCTGCTGGACGGCTGGAGCTGGAACCCCTGCGAGGGCTGTGGTAGATCATTGGTGAAGTCGCCTTCCCAATGTCCCGCACAGTGGTAGCACTTCCACTCCGAGCGGCGGTATGTACCTTTGTACTGACCTGGTAGCTGTTGCGCGCTCTGTCAGCGTGGTATGCGGCATGGCCACATGCGCGAACTGCAATCGTGGCGCAGCAAGCGATGCGCCGCGCGGCCGGGCGAATGATAGCCGCGCGGATGGTTAGACGCGATCACCGGAGTTGGGTAGCGCGATACGTCAGGTTTCGTATGCCGAATCCAAATTGCGTTGATCGTTTCGAACCGGGCATCGCGCATAAGGTGCACAGCATGGCGGCGCCCGGCAGCAGGAAATTCTGCCGCGCTAGATCACTGCTCATGGTGCCGTGCCGTGCGAAGAAGTGTTGTCTTCTCACTGTGAGGTCGCCCGCCTTGGGGTGCCGAAGGGGCAAACGTCTGGAGGGGCCGTCCCCGGGGGACTGGCCGACCCATGAAACATGGACTGATGGATCGCGTCCACCCCTTAACGCGACGCTCGAAGTAGTGATGGCACTACGATTCCAACCAGTCAGACACCTTGCCAAGCCGATCGATCAGGGATAGGGAGCTGATGGCGCGACTCCTGCGAACAAAGCTCCGGCGCTGTCGTAGGTACCCTCATTCAGAGCGGCATGCTGAGTGACAACCATCGCGTCACGCGCAAGCCACTGCAGGCGGTTGGTGTTAAAGATGGCTGTGGTACCGCCCAATTTGAACGCCTGCTGAACGACCGCCGAGCACATGTGAGCGGCATTAGTGGCGCTCAGTCGAAGTAAGTTCGCTTCTTGAGGCGAGACAGGATCGCCTTTGAGGATGGTCTCCCACGCCGCCTCGATCGCATCATAAAAGAACGCCCTTGAACTGTGGTACATGGCCTCGCACTTTGCGAGATCAATCCGAAAATAGGGCCGATCGGCTAGCCGCGGCGCCCCTGTCAAAGTCTTCTTTCCACCCCCCATATCGATAATGAGATCGAGCGCGGCCCGAGCGAGTCCAAGGTTGACCGACGCGTGCACTTGCCCCTGGAATGCGACCGTAGGATAGCGATACAAAGGCTCGTCGATCGTGGAAGGCGCACCGCGGACAAACGTCCACTCATGCGGAACGTATTTGTCCTCTACCACCAGATCGTGACTGCCTGTGGCTTGCATGCCGACGACGTTCCAGTTGTCCACGATCGTAACGTCTCGGGCGGGGAGGACAGCGGCTAGTGGCTTTCCAGCATTCGGACCCGTCTCGGCGCCGCCGATACCGACATTCAGCCAATCTGCGCCCTTGCATCCACTTGCGAACCGCCACCGTCCGTTGACCCGCCAGCCCCCTTCAACGGGGGTTGCGGGCTGCACGGGGTATAGGCCGCCTCCGTTCACTTGGTCCGGCCCATCCGCGTAAATGATAGCTTGTGTCTCCACGGGTAGCGCGGCGAGATAGGTATTGGAGGATCCGAACGCCGCGACCCATCCGGTGGAGCCATCCGCCGACGAAATGCGTTCGAGAACGCGTAGAAAATCTGCAGGCGGCATGCCGCTACCTCCGAACCGCATAGGGGTGTAGGCGCGGAAGATACCGATCTTCTTCAACTTGTCAATGATGTCGCGCGGCACGTGCGAAAGGCGCGTGAACTCTTCGCGCCTAGCCGCTATTTCAGTGATAACACTGTCGAGGGTAACGACGGCATCTTCAACAGTGACAGTTGAGTCGCGTGTTGGAATCTGGTCTACGGCCGCATTCACGTTCTAGTCTCCGATTAGCTAAAGAGGAAGCGCTCGGGCGACCCGAGCACATTTGCACAGGATGGAAGGCAAAGGCGCATTCGGCAACTGACTTTTGTTCATAGCCACCATTTGCTTGATGAATGTTGAGGCCTGGCCATGGGACGGAGGTGCAGCGGCTGTTCTTGAACAGGGGTGAGCAACTGAGTTTTGCAAGCAGTAGTGTTAATCCGTCCCCCGAGCGGCGACTCTGTCAACGACTGATTCGGTCTGTGCATGTTGCCGATTCAAGATAAGAATTGGCCTTTCGGCGCAGCCGGCTCTAGAGTTGGGCTAACACTCCAACAGGGCGACATCTCATGACTACCCTTCTGTGCTCAACCGCCTTTCGTGAGGCAATGTCACTGCTTTCAGCAGCCGTCAACGTTATTACCACCGACGGCCCGCATGGCCGGTATGGCATGACGGCAAGTGCCGTTTGCTCTGTTACCGACACGCCTCCGACATTACTGATTTGTGTGAATCAAAAGAGCCTGACCCATCAGGCGCTAATCAGCAATGGCAAGGCCTGCGTCAATGTCCTGCCGGCCGACCATGAAGAGCTTGCTCGACGGTTCGCGGGAATGGGTGGGGTGAACCTTCACGATCGGTTCAGCGGGCAGACATGGCAAGAAGGTCCGGGTGGCCAGCCCATGCTGGAGGATGCATTGGCAAGCCTTGAAGGCGTCGTTAGGGAGCGAAGAGAGGTCGGATCGCACTCCGTTATTTTCCTGGAAGTTCATGCTGTACGGCAAAGAAGTGACGGCGATGCGCTGACCTACTTCGGGCGCAGTTTCCACCGTCTTGAGCGCACCGCACGCAGCGCTTAAAGATTCTCCGCCCTTTCGACAGCATTGGCTAAGTGAGAAAATGAATTTCTGCGTTTTCCTGTCGGCTGAAAGTAGCAACGCTAGTGAGTTCGACTCATGCATGGCGGCTCAAAAGCTAACCGAACTTTTTAGACGTGATTCCCCCTCAGCAGGCGTCGTCCTCCATGCTCCTGCCTCGCTGTCCTCTCGGGATCCTTACTTAGAAGCGGAAGCGCCGCCCATATGTGTTGTTCAATTCTACTTTGACTCGATTGAAAGCATGGAGTCAGAACTGACGACCGCAGGAAAGATCCAGGAATATGCTTACTGGCTCGAAAAGAGATCGACCGGTGAAGTAACGTGCAGACACCAGGCGATGGCTGTCAGATCGTATAGGGCACCAGCATGTGCCCTCAACGCGTCGGCGTTAAGCCCGCATACGTATCTAGTGCAGTATGACGGTTCTGCTGAAGATAACGCCGTCTGGTTGACGCGATACGTCGCTCAGCATCCGCCGATTATGGTGACGCTGCCAGGTGCATACTCGGTAGAAGTATGCAGCCGGATTGACTATTGCAGTTCGCTGGATATGTCGAGAATGCATTCGCTTCAGCGTAACAAGGTCGTCTTCATCGATGCCGACGCACTCGAGAAATCGCTGAACTCGACCGTTCGCCATGAGCTGAGACGAGATTTTGAATCTTTGCCTGCCTTCGATGGGCGTGCGCCCCACTTCCCGATGCAGAGCACGTACATACGTTAGTAGTGGAGAGCGCAGTACTCAGGTGTCAGACACAACCGTACAGAAAAGAGGAATTCATGGAAAACAAGCCGTCGCGGCAGGAGTTCGATGCGTTGAAATTGGCTGTCAATGTTCTTCAGGCTGAAGCCGACATCCGTCGGATCATGGGCCGCTACAACATGCTTTGTGATGTGCCGCTTCCCGAGCAGGGGCATGATCTGGAAAGTCGCATCGGGGTCATTCTCGAACTCTTCAGTGATGACGCCACTTGGGAGGGAGTCGGTGGGACGCACGAACAGCAATTTGGAAAGAGTGTCGGACGTGAACAACTGACGCAACATTTCCGGCGCTTCTTTGGTCCGGGTGACAACAAGATGGTGCTTAACGTCCATTACTTGACGTCTGAGCAGATCCATGTCTATGGAGAAGATGCGGACGGACAATGGGTTCATTTCCAGCCATGGGTCTTCGATGATGGATCCTCGTTTCTCCGCTCAAGTCGTACGAATAATAACTTTAAGTTAGTCAACGGCGTATGGAAGATGAGCCATTACCGAACTGAGAACATCTTCGTCGCCCCACTACAGAGCGGATGGGCGACCAAAATGCTGACCGAGACTGTTCTCATGAAACGTCAAAATTGAATCCCAGGCAGAGCTCGAGGAACTCTGGCGGCCCATCTGCTACTCAGCGGGCCGCACGATGTTGGAACGACCGCTCGAAACCGAGTGCAACTCGCGACTCGCCTTCGGGGAAGCGTATTCCGTGAACACTCCAGCGAGAAGCCGGCGCGCCTATGTGAATAGCTGACCTAGCGACGCATCATATTTTTCGCGGACTACCTTTGAAGCTTGTGGATTGGCAGAGGGGCGTTGTGCATTAGGAATACTCGCGGCGGCGGCTTTCGACGCTCTTGACTTAAGCTGCAGCTTTACAGCGGCCTCAATAGTTCCATGTGCGCGGGGGCGTCTTGGGCATACCGGCCCGTGACATAGGGTGACAAATGTGCGAACGCTAGCGTACTGAGTTTGGACACCTAAGGGGTCTGTGTCGTTGTGATGCGTCGTGATTCGCATGGTCCGTCAATAACGCTTTCATGCTTCGCTGATCGCCGCAAGGGGCTGCGCCGGTAGGTTCGCGTGTGTGCATCGTGTATGCATCGACTTCATTATCGCAATGAACCTTCATTGCGTCATTCATCTGGACAACCGGCTAATGGGATATGCACGTATGAGACTTGCCATGGCAACTTCTCTGTCACTACTTGCAGTTGCGGGTATCGCGCACGCACAAAGCGCGGTAGCGCTGTACGGCATCGTCGACGATGGCTTTAATTGGATTTCGAACTCCGGCGGCCACAATCTATACAACATGTCGAGCGGTGTAATGCAGGCGAGCCGCTGGGGTGTAAGAGGCAGGGAGGACCTTGGTGGCGGGCTGGCTGCGCAATTCGTCTTGGAGAACGGGCTCGATCTCAACAGCGGCTCACTTGCGCAAAAGAATCGCGGCAGCACGCAAGGCTTGATGTTTGGTCGCCAGGCCTATCTGGGCTTGTCCAACGCCTACGGCACCGCATTGCTCGGCCGTCAATATGACTCAGTCGTCGACTATGTGGGGCCGTTCGAGTCCGGCACTCAGTGGGCGGGATACATCGGCGCGCACCCGGGCGATCTCGATAATCTAAACAACGCATATCGCGTGAACAACGCGATCAAGCTTTCGAGTAAGTCATACTACGGAATCACGTTCGGGGGCGTCTATAGCTTGGGTGGTGTGGCGGGCGCAGTGACGCGCAACCAGCTGTGGTCTCTCGGGGCGGGCTACTCAAACGGTCCACTTGCGCTAGGCGTCGGATACTTGAACTCGCGCAATCCCAACGTCGGCTTCTTCGACGACAACGGCGCAAGCACGCCGCCCACCGCAAGCGCGACCTTTATCTCGTCGCCAGTATATAGCGGCTATGCATCGGCGCGCACCTATCAGGTAATCGCGACGGGCGTGGCATACGCATTCGGACAGGCCACACTCGGGGCGACATACTCCAACGTGCAATTCAAGAATCTCGGCGATACGGTGAACTCCGGTCCTAATCCACGCGGCTACACCGGCAATGCAATCTTCAACAACGTTGAAGTCAACTTCAAATACCAGTTCACGCCTGCGCTCGTGGTCGGTGCGGCGTTCGATTACACGAAAGGCAGCGACGTCGATTCGGCCACTGCCAACAATCCGGGCGCGAAGTACTACCAGGGCGCGCTCGGCGCCGATTATTTCCTGTCGAAGCGCACGGACGTCTATCTGATCGGCGTGTACCAGAAGGTATCCGGCACCGATTCTACGGGCACGGCGGCAGTCGCGGCTATCAACAATCTCACGCCGTCGACGAGCGATCGTCAAAGCACGGTCCGCATGGGTATCCGCCACAAATTTTGAAGCGATTGATGGAGCCGTTCCTGGCAGCCGTGGCAACGAACATGTTTGCGCTTCGTGACCGCTTTTCCACGATAGCTGATAACCGGCGTCGGCTTGCGATCGTTATTTGTTGCCGAGAGGGATGCGTCATTCCCTGGGCGTCGCGCTCGATGGCCCAGCGCTCGGCCCCTGCTAACACTTTAATGCGATTGTGTTTTGGCTTTTGGAGGCTCAGAGATGATCCGACATATTGTGATGTGGCAAGTTCGTGGCGACACGCCCGCCGAACGTCTAGCAGCTTCGAACTTTATAAAAGAACGGTTCGAAAGCTTGCGAGGTCGGATTCCCGGCATGCACCACCTTGAAGTCGGACTTGGTCACAGCTTCGACTGCGCTTGCGACGCAGTGCTCGTGACCGAGTTCGACTCGCAGGAGGCGCTGGACGGATATGCCTTTCATCCGGATCATTTGCGCGTGCGCAACGAACTCGGTGATCTGCGTACAGCAAGGTTTCAGGTCGACTACGAAGCCTACCCCGACGCCAATCCGAACCATCCAGCGGAGCACTCTTATGCAAAAGCGTGAGTTTGTCTATCAGGCACGAGCGGGCAGGGTCGTGTTCGGTCCGGGCAGCTTGCAGCACCTCGAACGGGAAGTGCTTGAGCTAAACTCCGAAAGAGCGCTTATTCTGTGCAGTCCGGAACAGAAGGAAACTGGCGAGGCCGTCGCCGCCCGTCTTGGCAAGCGCGCAGCCGCGGTCTTCGACCGCGCGATCATGCATGTCCCGCTCGAGTTGGCCAAGGAGGCGCGGGAGCTTGCGCGGGAACTGCATGCCGACTGTGCAATCGCAGTCGGTGGCGGCTCGACAATTGGCCTCGGTAAGGCGATCGCACTTGATTCGGACCTTCCGATTCTGGCTGTACCGACGACTTACGCGGGTAGCGAAATGACGCCGATCTACGGCATCACCGACGCTGGCCTTAAGAAGACCGGCACGGATCTGCGCGTTTTGCCGAGAACCGTCATTTACGATCCAAACCTGACGATCTCTTTGCCGGTCGGGCTTTCCGTGACGAGCGGGATTAATGCAATCGCGCATGCGGCGGAGGCGCTGTATTCGCGTGACGCAAATCCAATCACGAGCCTGTTGGCAGAGGAGGGGATCGCGGCCCTTGCTCGCGCGTTGCCGGCCATCGTCGCCGATCCCGAAGATGTTGAGGCGCGTTCGGATGCTTTGTACGGAGGGTGGTTGTGTGGCACGGTGCTGGGCAGTGTCGGCATGGCGCTTCATCACAAGCTTTGTCACACGCTCGGCGGCAGCTTCAATCTTCCGCACGCACAAACGCACACGATCGTCTTGCCCCACGCGCTCGCCTACAACCGGCAGGCCGCGCCGGAGGCGATGCACCGAATTGCACGCGCCCTCGGCTCGGGGGATGCTGCCTTGGGAATCTTCGAACTGGCTAAGCACTGCGGCGCACCGCTTGCGCTAAAAGACGTCGGGATGTCAGTCGGCGATGTTCCAAAAGCTGCTGACATTGCCAGTTCAAATCCCTACTGGAACCCGCGTCCGATTGAACGTGAAGCTCTTCTCGCGTTGCTACAGGATGCTTTCGAAGGCGCTGCGCCGCGTACGACGGCAGGATCGACATGTCAAGCGGCGATCCGCGTCTGTCCGAAAAGGTGATCCGCCTGATCGACTCGACCGAGGCGCTGAGCGCCATCGGCTTCCTGCTCTGACGTCGTACGTGCCTCGCGTGGTTGTCGATCGTCTCTCACTGACCTCCGCGATGCGCGCTCTATTCATTCGCCACGCTTATGCCCACACTCGAAGTCTATCTGCCTCAAGGTCACGCCGACGAACGTAAGGCATCGCTCATTCAAGGGCTTACGCAAGCGACTGTTGACGCGATCGGTGCGCCGGCTGAATCCGTGCGTATTCTGCTGTCGGAGTTGCCCGCATCCAACAGCGGCTTTGGCGGCAAACTTAGCGCGACGGGAATGCCCGTCATCATCGCGATTCTGATTGCTGGCCGCACGGACACGCAGAAAGAAGCGCTGATCGCGCATCTGTCGGAGACCAGCGCCTCCGTGCTGAATGTACCCTTGCAGTCTACCCGCGTGATGATCAAAGACATCCCCAACACCGATTTCGGTTTGGGCGGCAAGACCGCTCGCGCCTTAGGCCGATAAGTCGGAGCCGGGCGATTTGGCTCGGGAAAACAACGCCATGACCGATACTCGAAACCTGCCACTGCGCGTGCTCTTTTGCTGCGGTACCACGCAGATTTCTTCGATTTGCCGCGTGAGCGAATCGGCGAAGCGTGGCACGCGTACGGCAACATGCTCAATGCGTCGAAGCCATGGCAAGCCTACGGGTGCTGGGTGTCATGGATGACGACCGGCTCGTCGTCGGCAGTGCCGAAGGCGCACCGTGGACCTTCTACATCATGGCGGACGTCGCCGACTTCGACACCGCCGTTGCGGTCTGCAATTTGTAACTCGACGCCCGTGGGCGACTACAGCCTTTGGCGCTACGGAAAGATAGAAGCGCGGGTGGGCCGCGCGCTGAGCGTCCCGCCACTGCGACTAACCATGCAAGAATCTATGACGGACAAGATCATCGAGAGCCTGCAGGCGCGTTTGGACCTGCTCGAAGCGCAGAACGCAGTGTGCAAAACCATCGCCCGATACATGGCGCTCTCTGATGTGCCGGCACGCGCACTGGAAGGTGAATCGCTGGTGGCGCTTTTCAGCGATGACGCAGTCTGGGAAGGCATCGGTCCGCCGTACGCGGAGAAATTCGGCCGCTTGCGGGGGCCGAACGCTATCGTCGCGATGCTGCAACGCTACCTGCCGCCCACGCCGCACTTCGCGACCAACGTCCACTTCCTGACGGGCGAGCATATCGACGTGCAGGGCGATACGGCGAAAGGCCGCTGGATCATGTTGCAGGCGTCCGGATATATTGATGCAAACGCCGAACTCATCTCGGCGCGGCTCGATGTGGATTTCACTCCGTCGCCGCACGATGAAGACGCCTGGCTGATTCGTCACTTCCGCACCGAACGCCTTTTCGGCGCGCCCTGGCAAATCAACCCAGCGCAAGGAGTCCGTGCATGAGCGCCTTTTCGCAGGCATTCGACCTCGCGACGCAGGCCGCCGCGGATGCGCCCACTATCGCGATCAAGGACAGTATCGACATAGCCGGCTATCCGACGACCGCGGCTAGCCGCGCGCTCGCCGATGCGCCGCCCGCGCCGCGCCACGCGCAAGTCGTGCAGCGTCTACTGGATGCGGGCTGGCGTATTACCGGGAAGGCGAACATGCACGAGCTCGCGTTCGGCATGACAGGGATCAACGACTTCAGCGGCACGCCCGTCAACCCGCAAGATCCAATGCGCATTCCCGGCGGTTCGTCGAGCGGCTCAGCATCGGCGGTGGGCCTCGGCTTCGTCGATGCCGCGCTCGGCACCGATACAGGCGGATCGGTCCGCTGTCCCGCGGCATGCTGCGGCGTAATCGGGCTGAAGCCGACCTTCGGGCGCGTGTCGCGTGAAGGTGTGGCGCCGCGTCAGACATCGCTTGACTGTGTCGGCCCGTTTGCACGGGAGATGAACACGGTCATCGACGTGATGCTTGCAATCGATCCATCATTCCAGAGCGGCCGTGCGCGCCGCGACGTGACGGGGATACGCGTCGCGTTGCCCGAAGTGCAAGCCGACGGTGAGATCCGCGACGCAGTGGCGACGGCGGTCGCGCGTAGCGGACTTCCGTCGCGCGCGGTACGGCTCGAATCCATTCAGGATGCGTTCACGGCCGGTCTTGCCGTCATCAACGCCGAGACGTGGCGCGCGTTCGGTCATCTCGTCGATAGCGGGAAGCTTGGCCCGGACATTCTGGCGCGTTTGATCGCCGCCGCGAACACGCCGGGTACCGAGCTCGATGCGGCCGAGCGCATACGTCGGGACTTCACGGACGAGCTCGATCGCGTGCTGGGAGACTCGGATGTCCTCATTCTTCCGACCATGCCATCACTGCCGATCAAGATCGAGGCCGCGCGCGCGGGCACGTCGGTGATCGCAATGTCGTCGCTGATACGGCCTTTCAACCTGAGCGGACATCCGGCGTTGACATTCCCGGTTCCAATCGACGGAACGTCGCTGAGGGCTGGATTGCAGATCGTCGGCCGCAAAGGAGATGACGAGACGGTTTGCGCCGTCGCGGCATACATTGAGGCAATGCTCGCTCGCCCTGCAGAAGGAAAGAGCTGACATCATGACAAAGAGAGTCGTGTTCGTGACCGGCGCCGCGCGGTTGGGCTAAGCGGTGACGCGTCGCTTCCATCTTGCCGGCTACAACGTCGCGCTGGGCGATACCACCCTGGGAGGAGGCCCTAGTGCATTGCATCATTGAATTGGCACCCCAAGTGTGTTCAGATGCAGGTCATGGGCAAAATGAATCTGACCGAGA
>NZ_FCOM02000048.1 GCF_001544695.2 Caballeronia arvi | reverse complement strand
GTCCTGACACACCTGTTACCCATGTCCCCGGTCTATACACAGCAGCAAAGAAAGTGACTGCCGCCCCGCATAGGGGCAGAGCAAATAGACCGACACGAAAACAGGATTTCATAGAAGCGCAGGCGTACCAACCAAAGACCCCAAAGCCCCCACGATGATTCTCCTGCAACTCATCTATAGCGGCATCGCGCTCGGCATGATCTACGCCGTGATCGCCTTCGGCTATCAACTCACGTTCGCCACATCGGGCACGCTGAACTTTGGTCAGGGCGATGCGCTGATGCTCGGCGCGCTCGTCGGCCTGACGCTCGTCTCGGCGGGCGTGAACTACTGGCTGATGATTCCGCTAGTGTGTCTCTTCGGGCTCGTGCAGGGCTCGTTCGTCGAGCGCATCGGCGTGCGGCCTGCCATCAGGATCAAGTCCGAGTTCGGCTGGATCATGTCGACGATCGCGCTCGGCATCATCTTCAAGAACGTCGCGGAAAACGTCTGGGGCCGCGACGATCTGCGCTTTCCTTCGCCTTTACCCGAAGCGCCGCTGAAGATCTTCGGCGCGAATGTGCTGCCGATGGAACTGCTCGTCGTCGGCGGCGCGCTCGTGATGATGCTCGCAGTCGAGTTCTTTAATCGCAAGACGATCTTCGGCAAGGCCGTGGTCGCGACGGCGAACGACCGCGATGCGGCATCGCTGATGGGCATCAACACGGGGCTCGTCATCACGTTCTCGTATGCGCTTTCGTCGTTGACCGCTGCATTTGCAGGGGTTTTGATCGCGCCGCTCACGTTGACCGGCGCAACGATGGGCGCGGTGCTCGGCCTCAAGGCGTTCGCCGTGGCGATCATCGGCGGCTTGTCGAGCGGCATGGGCATCATCGTCGGCGGGATGATACTCGGCATCGCGGAGACGACGACCGGCTTCTACATTTCCACCGGCTACAAAGACGTGCCGGGGCTCGTGCTGCTCTTGATCGTGCTTGCGGTCAAACCGGCAGGTCTGTTCGGCAAGACGGCGATCAAGAAAGTCTGAGGCGGCGACGATGAAAGCAAAGAACTGGATCGCGGCGCTTGTCGGACTTGCCGCGCTCATGATTTTTCCGGTGGTATCGGGCAATCCGTACTACATCCATCTGGTCGAAACCATCATGATTTACGCGATCCTGTTGTTCGGGCTCGATATCGTGGTGGGATATACGGGACAGGTTTCGCTCGGTCATGCGGGCCTGTTCGGCGTGGGCGCGTACACGGCGGGCGTGCTCTTCATCAAGCTCGGTATGCCGTTCTATGTGACGGCGCCGCTCGCGATACTCGTCACGGCGGCCTTCGGCGCGATCCTCGCCTTGCCCGCGCTGCGTGTGTCGGGACCTTATCTCGCGATGGTGACGCTCGCGTTCGGCACGATCATCCAGATTCTCATCAACGAGATGGACTTTCTGACGAACGGACCGATGGGCCTCAAGATCCCGAAGCCGATGTTCGCCGGTCACAAGCTTGACGAAGTCGAGTATTACTGGCTCGTCGCGGCGATGCTCGTGCTGTCGCTGATCGTCGTGCATCGCGTGCTGAAGTCGCATCTGGGGCGCGCGTTCGAAGCGTTGCGCGACAGCCCGATCGCATCGGATTGCATGGGCGTGTCGGTGTATCGCTACAAGGTGTATGCGTTCGTCATCAGCGCGGGTTTCGCGGGGCTGGCGGGCTGTCTCTATTCGTACTCGGAGCAGTACATTTCGCCAAACACGTATAACTTCGAGCTGACGATTCTGTTCCTGCTCGCGATCATCATGGGCGGGCGCAAGACGCGCACGGGCGCGATCATCGGCTCGACGGTCATCGTGCTGTTGCCGAAGCTGCTCGACGACATAGCGAATTTTCGCGTAGTGGCGACGGCGCTGGCGGTGGTCGTCGTTGCGGGCGCGGTGCTCGCGCTGATGCGCAAGACCACGACGCCGCAGCGTGTGGCGGTGCCGATCGTCGGCACGGCGGGACTTGCGGTGTTTTCCTTCTGGATCGACGCGCTGACGGACTGGCGTCTCACCATCTTCGGCCTGATGATCCTGCTGGTGGTTTATTACTTGCAGGATGGCATCGTAGGCTTCGTGCGCAAGACATTGAATCTAGGCCGCGTGCGCGTGACGAAGGTCGATACCGATGAGCTCGCGAGCCATACGCGCGAGGACGATGCCGTTGCGGCGGTCGCCACGCAAGGCGCGCAGACGCTTCTCGACGTGCGCGGCGTGCTGATGCAGTTCAGCGGCCTGAAGGCGTTGAACGACGTGAACCTGACGGTGAAGCGAGGCACGATTCACGGCCTCATCGGTCCGAACGGTTCCGGCAAGAGCACGATGATGAACGTGCTGACGGGCATCTATGTGCCGACTGCGGGCACGATCGAATACGAAGGGCAATCGCTTGCGGGACGTACGTCGTCGAAGATTGCGCTGTCGGGCATCGCGCGGACGTTTCAGAACGTGCAGCTCTTTGGCGAGATGACGGCGCTGGAGAATGTGCTCGTGGGTTTGCATCACACCTTCAAGTCGAATTTCGCGGATGTCGGCGTGATGAGTTCGCGGTATCGGCGTGAAGAGCGCGCAGCGCGCGAGCGGGCTTTCAATATGCTGCGCTTTGTCGGGCTGGAGAATGTCGCTGGCGAGGAAGCGCGGAACTTGCCTTATGGTAAGCAGCGGCTGCTGGAGATTGCGCGTGCGCTGGCGCTCGATCCGCAGTTGCTTTTGCTCGATGAGCCTGCGGCTGGCTTGACCGCGCCGGATATTCGCGAACTCGTCGCGATCATTCGGAAGGTGCGCAATCACGGCATCACGCTCGTGTTGATCGAGCATCATATGGATGTGGTGATGAGCGTGTGTGATGTGGTGTCGGTGCTCGACTTTGGGCAGAAAATCGCTGAAGGGAAGCCTTCCGAGATTCAGGCTAATGAGAAGGTTATTGAGGCTTATCTCGGTGGGCAGACTGCTGAGGCGGTTTGATTCTTTTTTGTCATCGGGGAGCTTGCTTTCGCGTTGGTTTATTAGCGTTGCCCCTATGCGGGGCGGCAGTCACTTTCTTTGCTGCTGCAAAGAAAGTAACCAAAGAAACAGCTATCCCCAGCCTAAGCACTTCACGCCGGCCGCGGCACAGGCGATTGGTTGAATGGAACCCAGAGTAGCGAGTGTTCTCATAGGTCTTATCGGGCGTGGACCGCGCACGGTCTGCCGCCCCATAACTTTAAGCGTGTCGGTTCAGCACGAAATAGCTCCGGCACAGCGCTACGCGCTGCCGAGAGGTCTGCAAGGGAAACCAGCTGACCACAAATGCAGTGAGATAGAGGCGAGCAAACCCGATTGACCGGTCGGCCGCGAAGCGGGCCGGAGCTTGCAAGGGCTGAACCAGTAAGTTGTGTGGTGCGAGGAGTCGGACCGTGTGCGATCCAAGCCCGATGAGGCCTACGAGGGCACTCGCTACTCTGGGGGCCATTAGATCGATAGCCTGTGCCGCGGCCGGCATGAAGTGCTTAGGCTGGGGATAGCTGTTTCTTTGGTTACTTTCTTTGCAGCAGCAAAGAAAGTGACTGCCGCCCCGCACAGGGGCAGAGCAAACAGACCGACACGAATTCAGGATTCCACGAAAGCGAAAGCAGAAAACAAAAATGCTGACGATAAAAAACCTCCACGCCGGTTACGGCAAAGTAAAAGTCCTGCATGGCATATCCTTGACCGTGCCGAAGGCAAAAGTCGTGACCTTGATCGGCTCGAACGGCGCCGGCAAAACCACAACCATGCGCGCGATCTCCGGCATGATCAAGCCGACAGAAGGCGAAATCACAATGGGCGCGGGCAGCACCGCAAAGCGTATCGACTCGCTCGAGTCGCACAAGATCGCGCGCCTGGGCCTGGCGCATTCCCCGGAAGGAAGACGGGTCTTCGCGACGATGTCCGTCACCGATAACCTCCTGCTGGGCGCCTTCCCACGCCTCACATGGTCAAGACCCAAAGGCGACGTCAACGCGGATCTCGAACGCGCGATCGAGCTATTCCCGCGCCTGAAAGAACGCCGCAATCAACTGGCGGGCACGCTCTCCGGCGGCGAACAGCAAATGCTCGCGATGGCGCGCGCGATCATGCTCAACCCCGATCTCGTCTTGCTCGACGAACCGTCGATGGGCCTCGCGCCCATTCTCGTCGATGAAGTATTCCGCATCATCGAGCGTCTCAAAGCCGATGGCGTCACGATGCTGCTCGTCGAACAGTTCGCCGCCGCCGCGCTGAATGTCGCGGATTACGGCTATGTGCTGGAGAACGGCCGCGTCGCGACACACGGTCCGGCCGAGCAATTGCGCAACGATCCATCGGTCAAAGCGGCGTATCTCGGCGCGAGTCACTGATTGCCGCACTGCGGCAGAAACATTCCGCTCTATCATGGTCAGGGCGCGACCACGCGCGCCTCCGACATCCCGAACAAGGAGCTGCCATGATCAGCGGCAAGACCACTCTGATTGCTCACCTCGGCTACCCGACCGAAGCGTTCAAGGCGCCGATGATCTACAACCCGTGGTTCGACAAGCAGGGCATCGACGCCGTCGTCGTGCCGATGGGCGTCAAGCCGGAGGATTACGTCGCGTTTCTGCCGCATCTGTTCAAGCTGACGAACATCCGCGGCGCGCTGGTGACGATGCCCCACAAGATCACGACCGTCGGTCTCATGGACGAAGTGAGCCCGACCGCGCGCATCGCCGGGGCGTGCAACGCGATCCTGAAACGCCCGGACGGCACGCTCGTCGGCGATCAGTTCGATGGCGCGGGCTTCGTGCGCGGCGTCGAGCGCAAAGGCCGCAAGCTCGCGGGCACGCGCGTGCTCGTGCTGGGCAGCGGCGGCGTCGGCTCGCCGATCGCGGCATCGCTCGCAGCCGCAGGCGTCGCGGAGCTCGCGATCTTCGATACGAACACAGCATCCGTCGAAGGCCTCGCGTCGCGTTTGCGCGAGCACTATCCCCAACTCGTCGTCAGGACGGACACGAGAGACCCGGACGGCTTCGACGTCATCGTGAACGCAACGCCACTAGGCATGAAGGAAACCGATCCGCTGCCGTTCGATATCGAGCGAATCGCGCCGACCACGTTCGTCGGTGAAGTGGTGATGAAGTCGGAGTACACGCCGCTCCTGCGCGCGGCCAAGGAAAAGGGCTGCGCCGTGCAGGTCGGCACGGACATGCTTTTCGAAATGATCCCGGCCTATCTCGAGTTTTTCGGTTACGGCACCGCCACCGCCGACGATTTGCGCGCCGTCGCGCAGATCAAATACGCGTAAATAACGCTTCCTGCGCGGACATAAGCGCATATCCGTTCCTATACTTATCGACACAGCAACGCAGACGCTCATCCTCTGACAAATAGGCCGCGCGAGTCACGGCGGCCCGGAAAACGCAGGGAGGAATCATGGGATCGACTGCACCCGGCGTGCCGGCCGACGACAAACACGCGCCCGAGCCGCACGGCCATCCGGCGCTAATGGGGCTTTCGCTCGCGGCATTGGGCGTCGTCTACGGCGATATCGGCACGAGCCCGCTCTACACGCTTAAAACCGTGTTCGATCCTGCGGGCGGCCTGCCATTGCAGCCCGCGAACGTGATCGGCATCGTGTCGCTGATCTTCTGGTCGCTCACGATCATCGTTTCGCTGAAGTACGTCGCGCTGATCCTGCGCGCCAACAATCACGGCGAAGGCGGCATCATGGCGCTGCTCGCGCTCGCGGCGTCGTCGGTGGAATCGAAGAAGCGGCTGAAGCACGTGCTCCTGCTCATCGGCGTGATGGGCGCCGCGCTCTTTTATGGCGATGGCGTCATCACGCCGGCCATTTCCGTGCTGAGCGCCGTGGAAGGGCTCGAAGTGGCCGCGCCGATGTTGCAGCCGTACGTCGTGCCCATTACGCTCGTCGCGCTCATCGGGCTCTTCGTGATGCAGAAGCACGGCACGTCGGGCATCGGCGCAGTGTTCGGGCCGGTCATGGTGCTGTGGTTCATCGTGCTGGCGGTGTCGGGCCTCATGAACATCAAGGATGCGCCGCACATTCTCACCGCGCTGAATCCGCTCGAAGGGCTCGCATTCTGCCTGCATCATCGCTGGCTCGCGTTCGTTGCGCTCGGCGCGGTCGTGCTGTCGCTCACAGGCGCGGAAGCGCTCTATGCCGACATGGGCCACTTCGGCTCGCGGCCGATTCGCCTCACGTGGTTCGCGATCGTCTTTCCGGCGCTCGCGCTCAACTATCTCGGTCAGGGCGCGCTGCTGATCGCCGATCCGTCCGCGCTGCAGAATCCGTTCTATCGCCTCTTCCCGTCGTGGATGCTTTATCCGATGGTCGTGCTCTCGACGATCGCGACCGTCATCGCTTCGCAGGCCGTGATCTCCGGCACGTATTCGATGACCAAGCAGGCGATGCAGCTCGGCTTTCTGCCGCGCATGAGTGTCGTATATACGTCGGCGCGGGAGATCGGGCAGATCTATGTGCCGGGCATCAACTGGACGCTGCTGCTCGCGGTGGTCGCCGCCGTGCTCGGCTTCGGCTCGTCGACCGCACTCGGCTCGGCATACGGCATCGCTGTCACGGGCACGATGCTCATCACGACCGTGCTGACCTTCTTCGTGATCCGCTATGCCTGGCACTACAACTGGGCGCTGTGCGTCTTCGCGACGGCGTTCTTCTTCGTGATCGACGCGATGTTCTTCTCGGCAAATTGCCTGAAGATTGCGGACGGCGGCTGGTTCCCGGTCGCGATCGGCCTCGTGATGTTCACGATCATGGCGACATGGGGACGCGGCGCGCAAATGATGATTCAGGAAGCGCACGTGCGCGCGGGCACGACACCGCTGAAGCCGTTCCTCGCCAATCTGATCGCGCGTTCGCCGGCGCGCGTGGAGGGCACGGCCATCTTCATGTCGAACGATCCCAACAGCGTGCCGCATTCGCTCATCAACAACCTCATGCATAACCGCGTGCTGCACGACACCACGGTGTTTCTGACGGTCGCGACCGAACCGGTGCCGTGGGTCGACGAAACGCGCCGCGTGGATCTGCAAGCGCTCGGAAACGGCTGCTTTCAGGTGACGGTGAACTACGGCTTCAAGGACGAAGTGGATTTGCCCGCCGCGCTGGAGAAATGCCGGCCATCGGGCGTCAAGTTCGATCGTGCGAGCAGTTCGTATTTTCTTTCGCGGGCGACTGTCGTGCCGACGCCGGGCACGGGCATGGCGTTATGGCGCGAACGGCTCTTCGCGATCATGCTGCACAATGTTGGGAACGTCGCGGCGTATTTGCGCCTGCCTGCCGATCGCGTGATCGAGGTCGGCACGCGTGTCGAGATATGACGGCGCAAATCGGCTGATATGCGGGCATTGGAGGCAAGCACGCGTCGCGACGGGGAGCGAGACTGACGACAAGACAGCGCACAAGACAACGCGGCAAACAGGAGACGCCATGACCGCCAGCAGCAGCACGCCGACCCGCCATACGTTTCCCTCCAGCACGCGTCTCGTCGAGCGCGGCAAGATCGTGTCCGCGCGCGAGGCCGTGCGCCTGATTCAGTCAGGCGACACGCTCGCGACGAGCGGCTTCGTCGGCATCGGCTTCGCGGAGGAAATCGCGATCGCGCTAGAGGAGCGCTTCGTCGAAGGTACGCATCCGATCGCCGGCCTCACGCTCGTGTATGCAGCCGGTCAGGGCGATGGCCGCACGAAGGGCCTCAATCATCTCGCGCACGAAGGCCTCATCAAACGCGTGATAGGCGGGCATTGGGGACTCGTGCCGGGCCTGCAGAAGATGGCGATCGAAAACCGCATCGAAGCGTATAACCTGCCGCAAGGCGTGATTTCGCAGCTCTTTCGCGATATCGCCGCGCACCGGCCCGGACAGATCTCTACGGTCGGACTCGGCACGTTCGTCGATCCGCGCAACGGCGGCGGCAAGCTCAATGCACGCACGACGGAAGACCTCGTGCGGCTCATGCCCATCGACGGCACGGATTATCTGTACTACAAAACCTTCCCGATCGATGTCGCGATCGTGCGCGGCACCACGGCCGATCTCAACGGCAATGTCACGATGGAAAAGGAAGCGCTGACGCTCGAAGCGCTATCCATCGCGATGGCCGCGCGCAATTCCGGAGGCATCGTGATCGCGCAAGTGGAGCGGCTCGCGGAATCGAACACGCTCAACTCGCGTCAGGTGAAGATTCCCGGCGTGATGGTCGATTGCGTCGTGCTCGCAAAAGCCGACAATCACTGGCAGACCTTCGGCGAGCAATACAGCGCGGCGTTTTCCAGCGAACTGCGCGTGGCCGCGAGTTCCGTGCCGCCGATGGGCCTCACCGAGCGCAAGATCATCGCGCGGCGTGCGGCGTTCGAACTCATGGCGAACAGCATCGTGAATCTCGGCATCGGCATGCCGGAGGGCATCGCGAGCGTCGCGAACGAAGAGCAGGTCATCGATCTTTTCACGATGACGACCGAGCCCGGCGTCATCGGCGGCATTCCGGCGGGCGGTCTCAACTTCGGCGCGGCGACCAATACGCAGGCGATCATCGATCAGCCCTATCAATTTGATTTCTACGATGGCGGCGGCCTCGATATCGCGTTCCTCGGTCTCGCGCAGGCCGACCGCGAAGGCAATCTCAACGTGAGCAAGTTCGGCCCGAAGCTCGCGGGCGCGGGCGGTTTCATCAACATCAGCCAGGCGGCGAAGAAGGTCGTGTTCGTCGGCACGTTCAACGCCGGCAAGCTCGATGTGGCGATCGAAGACGGCAAGCTCAGGATCAATCGCGAGGGCGATTGCCGCAAGTTCGTCGAGGCGGTCGAGCATCGCACGTTCAGCGGCAGTTATGCGGCAGAGCGCGGACAGCCCGTGCTCTATATCACCGAGCGCTGCGTGTTCGAACTTACGGACAAGGGACTCGCGCTGACGGAAGTGGCGCCGGGCATCGACATCGAGCGGGACATCGTCGCGCAAATGGGGTTCGCGCCGATCATGGACACGCCGCCGCGTCTGATGGACGAACGCATTTTCCGCGATGCCCCAATGGGCTTGCGCAAGATCCTTCTGAGCCTCGACCTGTCGGAACGCTTCAGCTATGACGCGGAGAAGAACCTCTTCTTCATCAATTTCGAAGGACTGGAAGTGAAGAGCCTGACCGATGTCGAAGCGATCCGCCGCGAAGTCGAAAAGCAATTGGCCGATGCGGCGACCCGGCCGCATGCGATCGTGAATTACGATAACTTTTCCATTCGCCCCGATATGCTCGATGCGTATTCGGAAATGGTGACCAAGCTGGTCGATGGACATTACGACCGCGTGACGCGTTATACGACGAGCAGCTTCTTGCGGCTGAAACTCGGCGATGCGTTGAAGCGCCGCGGCGTAGCGCCGTATATCTACGAGAGTCCGGAAGAAGCGCGCGAGCACGAATCGAAACGCGCGTCGGAATAAGCAAAAGGGCCGCGGTTTTGCGTGGCCCCTTGCATGTCTGTCTATGACTCGCGTTGCTTGCGCAGCCTGCTGTGTTTGATGCCATAAACGAAGTAGATCACGACGCCTATCGCCATCCAGATGATGAGGCGTATCCACGTGTCGGCGGGCAATCCGGACATCAGGAATAGCGACGACAGCGCGCCGAGCGGGGCGACGATGAACACGGCCGGCGTCTTGAATGCACGCTGCAGATTCGGTTGCGTGATGCGCAGCACGAGCACGCCGACGCTCACGACCATGAACGCGAACAGCGTGCCGATGCTGACGAGTTCGCCGACGAGACCGATCGGCAAGAGTCCCGCGAGAATCATCACGATGATACCCGTGAAGATCGTCGTGATATGGGGTGTATGGAAGCGCGGGTGAATCTTCGAGGCGAATGGCGGTAAGAGGCCGTCTTTCGCCATCGAATAGAAAATGCGCGGCTGTGAAAGCAGCAGCACGAGAATCACCGACGTCAGCCCGAAGATTGCGCCGAGCTTGACGATGGGCGAGAGCCAGCGCATGCCGATCGCATCGACGCCGACTGCGATCGGGTCCGCTACATTGAGCTTGTCGTAAGGCACGATGCCCGTCAGCACATACGACACGAGCACATAGAGAATCGTGCAAATCGTGAGCGAACCGAGCAGGCCAATCGGCATGTCGCGTCTGGGATTGCGCGTTTCCTGCGCCACGCACGACACGGAATCGAAACCGATATAGGCAAAGAACACGACGGCCGCGCCGCGCAGCACGCCGCTCATGCCGAACACGCCGGATTCGCCGGTATTCGGTGGCAGGAAGGCGCCTGTCGGGTTCTGCGCAGTGACCCAGTGCGCCTTGTCGACATACGCGATGCCCGCGGCGATGAACGCGAGCACGATCAGCACCTTGATCACGACGATGAAGCTGTTCACCCGCGCGGACTCGCGTATGCCGGTCACGAGCAGGAGTGTGATGAGGCCGACGATCACCATCGCGGGCACGTTGAGAATCGCGCCGGCGTGGCTCCAGCCGTGTCCCGGCTCGTAAGCGAAGGGCGCCTTCGCAAACTGCTCGGGTATGTCGATGCCGAGCGAATGCAGAAAGCTCACGACATAGCCCGACCAGCCGATCGCGACCGTCGTCGCACCGACCGCGTACTCGAGAATCAGATCCCAGCCGATGAGCCATGCGATCAGCTCGCCCATCGTTGCATAGGCGTAGGTGTAGGCGCTGCCGGAAACCGGCACCGTCGAAGCCATTTCGGCATAACACAGGCCCGCGAGCGCGCAGACGATCGCACCGAGCACGAACGAGATGGTGATGGCAGGTCCGGCGTTGGTCGCCGCCGCATGGCCGGTCAGCACGAAAATCCCCGCGCCGATGATGCAGCCTATGCCGAGCATGGTGACATCGAGCGCGGTGAGCGAGCGGGTGAGGGCATGGCCGCCGTGCTCCTGAAGCACTTCCTCGGTCTCGGCCGCCTCGCTTTGCAGCGCAGCGACGGATTTCCTTTGCATGACGGTCACGATTCGCCTCCTGTGCTTTCACACCTGCACGTTCGTTCTGACGTTATGTCGTTTTGTGATAGCAGATTTTGCAGCGGAATTCGAGCGTGGCGTCGTGTGGACCGCATGTCAAACGAATGCTTTCGATGCGTACGCCCGTTCAGAGCGAGCAAGGCAGCACGAAGCGTGCCGCACGCTTCGATAACCTTCGGCCGTTGCGCGCGACGCAAGACCACACAACGCTCAAGGACTTGACGAAGCTCATTCGGATGCCGATGCGCGGCGCACTATAATCGGATTCATAGTTGCACTTCTCAACCCGGAATCCGTTCCGTTTCGAAGGCGGAACGTTCACCGGACTTTTCCTTAGTGGAGATTTGATATGGCTATACGCATTGGTGATGAAGCTCCCGATTTCACGGCGGAGACGACCGAAGGCACGATCCGTTTCCACGAGTGGATCGGCGACAAGTGGGCCATTCTGTTCTCGCATCCGAAGGACTTCACGCCGGTCTGCACGACCGAACTCGGTTATATGGCCAGGCTCAAGCCCGAGTTCGACAAGCGCGGCACGAAGATCATCGGCCTTTCCATCGATCCGGTGACGAATCACTCGCAGTGGGCGAAGGACATCGAGGAAACGCAGGGCACGGCGGTCAATTATCCGATGATCGGCGACGCCGATCTCAACGTCGCCAAGCTCTACGACATGATCCACCCGAACGCGAGCGGCGCGAATCCGCGCACCGCGGCCGACAACGCAACCATTCGCGCCGTGTTCATCGTCGGTCCGGACAAGAAGGTGAAGGCTACGTTCACGTATCCGATGAGCGCGGGCCGTAATTTCGACGAAGTGCTGCGCCTGCTCGATGCGCTGCAACTGAACGCGAAGCACACGGTTGCGACGCCGGTGAACTGGAAGCCGGGCGAGGACGTGATCATCCCGACGTCGGTGTCGGACGAAGACGCGAAGAAGAAGTACCCCGACGGCTTCAAGACGCTGAAGCCTTATCTGCGCACCGTCGCGCAGCCGAAGTAACGCGTACGCGCTGTTTTTTCGTGCGATGCAGCGCCGGCCCGCGCCATGCGGGCCGGCGCTTTTTATTTCGGCTCGGCGCCGTGACCCGTGCGGCGCTCGGGCGAGGTCTCGACTTCGCCGGGCCTGCGCAGCATCTTGTCGACTTCGCCCGCGTGCATTTCCTCGACCTCGATCATTTGCCGCGCGTATTCCTCCAGCGCGACCGAACGGCCTTCCACGACTGTCAGCAAGTCGCGATACAGGCCGAGCGCGACGGTCTCGGCCTGTAGCGATTCGCGCAGGATCGTCGCAATGTCAAACGTGTGATTGTCGAGCAGCGGGCCGATTTCCAGCGACGGATACGCACCGAGCGTCGTGATCCATTCGCCGGCCTGATGCGCGTGAATGAGCGATTCGTCGGCCTGCGCGCGCAGCCACGACACGATCGGAATGCGGCCGAAGCCGAACACGAGAAACGAATAGTGCGTGTAACGCACGACCCCGGCCAGTTCGGATTCGAGAATCTTGTTCAGGACGGCGACGACCTTTTCCTTTTCGAGCTCTGCCATTCCAGCCTCCGTATTTTCAACGCCAGGCGCTTATCGCATGCGGCTCCACTCATTGTAGTCACGTGAGCGGCGCATGCGAGGCGAAACTGCGGCGTCGGAGCGCGCAAGATACGCTCCCGGCTCGAAGGTCGGATACGACGCGGCGGCTCGCGGCCGCGCCGATGGAATGCGATTTCAGGCGATTTCTTCGATCCAGATCGAGGCGGTGCGCGACAGCACTTGCGACATCGCCGTGCGCGCGCCGTCGCCGTCGGCGGTTTCGATGGCGCGCACGACCCGGCCGTAATCGCCGAGCTGCGAATCGGGCACGCGCGGCAGGGCATGCGGCTGCGTGCGCAGCGCGGCCTTCATCGTCCTGATGCCGACGCGCACGACGCTGCCCATCTGCCGCAGCATTTCGTCGCCGCTGGCATCGACGATGGCGGCCTGCAAGGCGTCTTCGGCTGCCGACTGCAACGGCTCGGACGGGCTTGCGTGCACGAGCCGCTGATAAGCCGCGTTGATGGCGATGCGCTGATGGCGGTTCGCGCGCGTGGCGGCGAGTCCGGCAGCGGGCGGATCGACGAGCGAGCGGAACTCGATCAGCCGGCGGATGCAATCGGGATCGTGCAGTGCACGAAGGCGCCATTCCGCGACTTCAGGGTCCATGATGAGCCATTCGCGTGCGGGCTTGATGCGCGTGCCCGTTTTGGGCCGCACGTCGAGCATGCGTCGCGAGATGAGAATGCTCAGGGCCTCGCGCATGATGGTGCGGCTCACGCCATGCTTCTTCGACAAGATGACCTGTGGCGGCAGCACGTTGTCCTGGTATTCGCCGCCCACTATGCCCGCGACGAGTTGATTCACCACGCGCTTGACGAGCGATGCTTCATATCCATGATTCATTTTCTTGTTCTCGTGATAACGCCCACGCTTGCGGCTCATCGCCACACGTTTTCCGGGCGGCAAAGCCAGCGTTTGTCTAAGATCACAGCGCCTCGGTGCGCCGCGCGGCCGAGTGCTCGCGCGAAGCGTTTCCCCTTCCGGGCACGCCGTGCTTTTGGTCCCCAGGTTTTCAGCTACCGATGCGGCAAGAGCCACACCCCCGCAGCGGCCGGCATTTGTTTGGACAGCATCGTCGATCCGCTGAAAGGAAGCGTATCTCTGTGTGGCCGGTTTTAACAATATGGTCCACCGCTAATTCGACTGACTATCGTGCGTCCGCCCACAAAATACGTCGGGCACGGCACGCGACGTGATCAGGGCCGAGTTGCGCAAGCGTTTGCGTCATCGGTTATGCGAAGCATCGCACGCAGCGTTTCGATGCAGCGCCCGTGTGTTACCTTTGCGTGCCATATCAACGCAACGAGGAGAAGCGAAACATGAAAGTCGCGGTCATGGGTGCGGGCGCGGTCGGTTGTTATTACGGCGGCATGCTTGCGCGCGCGGGTCACGAGGTCGTGCTGATCGCACGGCCGCAGCATGTCGAGGCGATCGGGCGCGAAGGCTTGCGGCTCGATACGCAGCATTTCGACGAGCGCGTGCGCGTGGCTGCGAGCATCGAAGCGAGCGCCGTGAAGGGCGCGCAACTGGTGCTCTTCTGCGTGAAATCCACCGATACGGATAGTGCGGTCCAGTCCCTCGAGCCGTATCTCGAACGCGATGCACTCGTTCTCTCGCTGCAAAACGGCGTGGAAAACGCCGAGCGTCTGCGCGAACTGTTGCCGCAGGAAGCCGCGGCCGCGGTCGTGTATGTCGCGGCGGAAATGGCGGGCCCCGGCCATGTGAAGCACAACGGGCGCGGCGAACTCGTGATCGAGCCTTCGACGCAAAGCGAGCACGTGGCGCGCGCGCTCATCGATGCAGGCGTGCCGACCGAGATCTCCGATAACGTGCGCGGCGCGCTGTGGGCGAAGCTCGTGCTGAACTGCGCGTACAACGCGTTGTCCGCCATCACGCAGTTGCCGTATGGAAAGCTCGTGCAAGGCGAAGGCGTGACGCGCGCGATGCGCGATGTCGTCGACGAATGCCTCGCCGTGGCGAAGGCCGATAACGTGACGATTCCCGGCGATGTCGATGCCGCCGTGCGCCGCATCGCCGAGACGATGCAGAACCAGTATTCGTCGACGGCGCAAGACCTCGCGCGCGGCAAGAAGAGTGAGATCGATCATCTGAACGGGCTGATCGTGCGGCGTGGCGACGCGCTCGGCGTGCCGACACCCGCGAACCGCATGCTGCACGTGCTCGTTAAGGCGATCGAAAGCAAGGCTTCATAACGCGCGATGCGCCGATTTTATGGAGCACGCACAGAAATCACCGTGTGTCGCCCAACGAACCGGACGATTAGCGTGAGATCGCTGATGGTCATCGAGGTCATTCGGACCGGGCGTAAACTGCGCGTTTCGCGCGACGGCGCTACCATCGGTTCTTCCACTTGCTTTGCGTGCTCAACGCAGGAAGACACTCATGGATAAAGCCGTCAAGATTCCCGGTCCCGACCATCCGATCACGATCGGGCGCAGTCCGCTGCGCGTGATCGTGAAAGCGGGCGGGCATGTGATTGCCGATACGACCGAGGCGCTTTCACTGCGCGAAGCCTCGTATCCCGAGGTGCTTTATGTGCCGCGCAAGGACGTGGACATGTCGCAACTGGAGCGCACGTCACACACCACGTATTGCCCTTACAAGGGCGAATGCAACTACTACAGCATTCCTTCGGGTGGACAAAAAGCGGCCAACGCAGTGTGGACGTATGAATCTCCGTACGATGCTGTCGCCGAGATCAAGGAGCATCTCGCGTTCTATCGCGATCGCGTGGATTCATTCGAAACGCGCGACGCGTAACGCTTAGTCGAGCAACGATCTGGCGCGATGCTTCAGCATCGCGCTGAAATCGTCGAGCCAGCCGAGCGCGAGACGCCAGCTTTGCCAGTAGAGATCCACATCGAAACGCGAGCCGGGCAGCACTTCCACGAGTTCGCCGCTTTCGAGCTGTCGCGCGACGAGCCGTTGCGGACACATGCCCCACGCGAGCCCTGACGTGCACGCACGAACGAAGCCTTCGCCGTGCGGCACGACATGCGCGGGCGGTTCGATATCCACGCGGCACACGCGCTTGATGAAGCGCTTCTGCAATTCGTCCTTCTCGTTGAAATTCACACACGGCGCGCGCCGCAGCGCGTCGCGTGTCAGGCCGTCCGCGAAATGACGCTCGAAGTACGCGGGCGAGCATACCGCGCGATAGCGCATGCGTCCGAGCTTCATCGAGCGCCAGCCGGAAACCGGCTCGGCCTGCGTCGTGATCGCGCCTTGCACATCGCCTTCGCGAATGCGCTGCGCGGTGTGATCCTGATCATCCACGACGAGATCGAGCATCAGTTCGCGTTCGATGCAGAACGCCGCGGCAGCATCGATGAACCAGGTGCTCATGCTGTCGTCGTTGACGGCGATGCGCAACTTCGCGCGCCGCTCGCTCGGCGTGCCTGGCAAAGCCGGCATGCGTCCGCCGAGTTCCGCTTCGAGCAATTGCACGCGTTCGGTGTGACGGCACAAGAGCGCGCCCGACGCGGTCGCCTCGCATGGCTGGCCGCGCTTGACGAGCAGGCTGCCTACGCGCTCTTCGAGCAGCTTTACGCGTTGCGATATGGCCGAGGGCGTGACGTTGAGATCGCGCGCGGCGCGTTCGAAGGAACCGGTGCGCACCACGGCTAGCAGCGCATCGAGGAGAGAATAATCGAGCATTAGCGTTGCTTAATTCGGATTAGAAAGATTATCTTTCTGCATGTCAGTAGAACATGCAGACTACGGCTTTCTTCGATCCCGATCAAGCGCACCATGCAACCGACTCCCTTCAAGCTCGAACGTTACTTCGCGCGGCACGAATTCACCGCGCGCCATCTGCTGTGCAGCTCCGATCCCGAATCGATGTCGATAGGCGAATTGCTCGCCCTCGAGCCGAACGCGCTCGACGGCTTGCGCGAGACCTGGCTCGGCTATACCGAGTATCCGGGCGCGCCGGCGCTGCGGCGCGAGCTGGCGTCGCTATATGCGAACATCGACGCGGACGACATCATCGTGCACACGGGCGCGCAGGAAGCGATCTATTCCTTCATGAACACGATGCTCGCGCCGGGCGATCACGTCATCGTGCATATGCCCGGCTATCAGTCGCACTATTCGGTGGCGGAGGCGATGGGCGTGAAGGTGTCGCCCTGGAAGGCGCGCGAGGATGCGGGCTGGGCGCTCGATCCTGACGAACTGGAAGCGCTCGTCACGCCCGCCACGCGCGCACTCGTGATCTGCGCGCCGCACAATCCGACCGGCTATCTGCCTTCGCGTGACGTGTTCGATGCGATCGTCGCCTTTGCACGCAGGCATGGGCTATGGCTTTTCAGCGACGAAGTGTATCGCGGGCTCGAGCACGATCCCGCCGATCGTCTGCCCGCCGCGTGCGATGTCTACGAGCGCGCCATCTCGCTCGGCGCGTTATCGAAGACGCACGGGCTCGCTGGCCTGCGCCTCGGCTGGATCGCGTCGAAAAGCACGCATGTGATCGAGCGGATGAGCACGTTCAAGGACTATCTCACCATCAGCAATAGCGCCCCGAGCGAATATCTTTCGACCATCGCGGTGCGTCACAGCGAAGCGCTCATCGAACGCAATGTGTCGATCGTGCGCGCCAATCTGCTGCAGCTCGACGAATTCTTCGCATGTCACGCGGACCGCTTCACGTGGCATCGTCCGCGTGCGGGCACGATCGGCTTCGTGCGGCTCACGCACGGCCATGCCGAGCAGTTCTGCGCGGAACTGCTCGAACGAACGGGCGTGTTGCTGCTGCCTTCGACGTTGATCGACCATGGCGACGCGCATGTGCGTCTCGGCTTCGGCAGGCGCAACATGCCCGATGTGCTTTCGATCCTCGACGCCTATTTGGATGCGACCGCGACGAGCACCGCGTCCTGACGGTATGCATCCGGAAACATCTGCTTGAGGTTTGCGACCTTGGGCAGATCGTTGATCGCGATATACGGGCTTTCCGGATGCTCGGTCAGATAGTTCTGGTGATAGCCTTCCGCCGGATAAAAACCCTTGTAATCCTCGACCTTCGTGACGATCTTGCCGCCATAGACATGCGCCTTGTCGAGCTGCGCGATATAAGCGTTGACGATCTCGCGTTGCGTAGCGTTCGTCGGAAACACGGCGGAGCGGTATTGCGTGCCGTGGTCCGGGCCCTGATAGTTCAGTTGCGTCGGATTGTGCGCAACCGAAAGGAAGACCTGCAAGAGCTTGCCGTAGGTGACCTGCGCCGGGTCATAGCTGATGCGCACCGATTCAGCGTGACCGGTGTCGCCTTCGCTGACGCGATCGTATTGCGCCGTGTTTGCCGCGCCGCCCGCATAGCCCGACATCACTTCCTTCACGCCGCGCACGTGCTGAAACACGCCTTGCACGCCCCAGAAACAGCCGCCCGCGAACACGGCCGTTTCCGTATGCACGGCGCCTGCGGTTTCATCGCGCGCGGGCGGCGGAATCTTCACGGCCTCCTCGCTCGAATGCGCGACGCGCTGTAGTGCGAACGCGCCCGCGAACAGCACGGCTACGCTCGCGGCCTTGAAGGTCCTGCTGGTGATTTTCGACATGTCTGCTCCTCAGATTCAACCGAACGTGAATGCGTAGGCTTCGACGCCAGGATCGAGAAACTCGATCGTGAACGTGCGATCCGCGACGGGGCCCGTTTGCCGCACGAGCTGATAGAGGCGTTGCCCGGTCACGGTACCACTTCCATCGGCGTTCACGTCGCTGCCATGCGAAGCGCCTGGCGCGGCGCCATCGACACTCACGCGAAAGCGCACGGGCTTGCCATCCTGCGACGGCCCGAGCACGAGATGCAGATCGCGCGCATGAAAGCGATACACGATGCGGCCCGTCGCGCCTTCGAGCGTCGCGTGCTCTGCGCCGACTTTCCATGCGCCCGCAAGGCCCCAGTCGTTGACGTCGAGCGATTTCGGCGCGGCATAGTCGTGAAGGCGATCGGGCGTCGCGCCGCCCGGCGACATGAACTGCTCCGCGCGCTGATAACCGATATACGTTTCCGGTGAGCGCATGTCCGCGTTATCGGCCTGCATCATCGCGCCCTGGCCGATGGCCTTGTCGTCATGCGCGGTCATCGCGACGGCGGGCGCCGCCCCATGACCCGCTTCGGCGAGCAGTTCCTGAATCACATGCTCGGAGTGCGCGTAATCGCCTTCACCGAAATGGTGATAACGGATATTGCCTTGTGCATCGATGAAATAGTGCGCGGGCCAATACTGATTGTTCAGCGCACGCCATATCGCAAAGTTGTTGTCGATCGCGACGGGATAGTCGATGCCGAGATCGTGAACCGCCTGCTTGACGTTATCGACGTTACGCTCGAATGCGAACTCCGGCGCATGCACGCCGATCACGACGAGCCCCTGATCGCGATACTTCTGCGCCCAACTCTTCAGATACGGCAACGTGCGAAGGCAGTTGATGCACGAATACGTCCACACGTCGATGAGCACGACCTTGCCGCGCAATGCTTCCTTCGTGAGCGGCGGCGAGTTGAGCCACACTACGGCGCCATCGAGCGGGGGCAACGCGCCTTCTACCGGAAGCGTCGCGGCTTTCGGCGGTTCGGTGCTGGCGCGCATCATCGCGGGTGCATCGGTTTGCGCTTGCTTCTGCGTGTTGGCGGACATCATCATCGCGCCGTCGTTTCGATTCGAGAGCCTGTCGACGAGATGCTGCTCGATGCCGGAGGTCGCGACCGTCGATACGCGGGCGAGCACGCCGGTATCGAGCCCGAGCGCGATCGCGGCGACACCTGCGAGCATCGCCGCACCGATGCCGCGCCGCACCCATTCGCCCGCGCCCAGCGAGCGTTTCATCGCAGTGAAGACGCGCCCGCCGATGAGCAGCGCAATCGCAAGCGACGTCGCCGCGCCGGCCGCATAGGCGATCAGCAACAACGTCGTGCCGACGCTCGCGCCGTTGAGCGCCGCGCCCGTCAGCACGAGGCCGAGGATCGGGCCCGCGCACGGCGCCCACAGAAGCCCCGTCGCGATGCCGAGCACGAACGATCCGCCCATGCCTGGCTTGCCGTCGCCGCGTTGCGCGAACGCGGTGAGACGATTTCCCGCGCTGACGAGCGGATGCATCACGCGATCGGCGAACTTCGGCAGCAACAATGTGAGGCCGAACACCGCGAGCAATACGATCGCCGCCCAGCGGCCGTATTGATTCGCCTGCGTGACCCAGCCGCCGCCGACAGCGGCGAGCGTCGCGACTGCGGCGAAGGTCAGGCCCATGCCCGCGAGCAATGGCAGACCGCTCTTCACGAACGGCTGATCCGCGCGTGCAAACACGAAAGGAAGCACTGGCAGGATGCACGGACTGAGAATCGTCAGCGCGCCGCCGAGATAGGCAAGGACGATGAGCAACATGATGATGTCGTGTCGAGGTTGATGGGAATGCGTGCGCGCTTCAGGCCGCGCCCGGCGTGAAATTCATCGCGATGCCGTTCATGCAGTAGCGCAGGCCGGTGGGTTTGGGACCATCGTCGAAAACATGACCCAGATGACCGCCGCAGCGCCGGCAATGCACTTCGGTGCGCGTTATGCCGAACGAACCGTCGACACGCGTGCCGACCGCATGATCGAGCGGCGCCCAGAAGCTCGGCCAGCCCGTGTGACTTTCGAACTTGGTCTGCGACGAGAACACGGCGAGCTTGCAGCCCGCGCAACTGAACGTGCCCGCGCGATGCTCGTCGTTCAGCGGGCTCGTATAAGGACGCTCGGTGCCTTCGCGGCGCAGCACGTCGAATTGCGCCGGATTGAGCAGGCGGCGCCATTCGTCATCGGTATGGACGACTTCGAAGCCTTCCTTCGATGGCGCTTGCGTCTGCGTGCCGGCCGCCAGCGCGCGCAGGCGGCCGCCGAAAGCAAACGCGGCGGCTGCGGCGGCGGTGCCCGTCAGGAGAAAACGGCGGCGTGTCTGCATGATGCGGTCCTCGTTGTCGAGTGGATTGAGCGCATCGTAGTCGCGCGCGCATCCCCGAGTCCTCACCGAAAGTTAAATTAAATGTGATACTTGGCCACGCGCTTTTCTGCACAATGATAAAGACGCCCGTTTTTTGTTTTGCGGACGGGGCGCGCATGATTCCTCGTCCGTCGATGACATTCGCTCATGGATCATCCGAAACGCATTCTGATCGTCGAAGACGACGTTCATATCGCCGAAGTGCTCAGTCTCAATCTGCGCGACGAGCGCTATGAAGTCGTGCATAGCGCCGACGGCGCCGAAGGATTGCGCCTGCTCGAACAAGGCGGCTGGGATGCGCTGATTCTCGATCTGATGCTGCCCGGCGTCGATGGCCTCGAAATCTGCCGCCGCGCCCGGGCGATGACACGCTATACGCCGATCATCATCACGAGTGCGCGTTCGAGTGAGGTGCATCGCATACTCGGTCTCGAACTCGGCGCGGACGACTATCTCGCCAAGCCATTCTCCGTGCTCGAACTCGTCGCGCGCGTGAAGGCGCTGCTGCGGCGCGTCGATGCCGTCGCGAAGGATTCACGGCTCGATACCGGGCGTATCGAAGTCGCGGGCATCGCGATCGATCCGCTCGCGCGCGAAGCGTGGGTCGATGGCGCGCGCATTGAACTCACACCGCGCGAATTCGATTTGCTGTATCACTTCGCGCGTCATCCCGGCAAAGTGTTCTCGCGCATGGATCTGCTCAACGCGGTATGGGGTTATCGGCATGAAGGTTATGAGCATACGGTGAATACGCATATCAACCGTTTGCGCGCGAAAGTGGAGAAAGACGCCGCCGATCCGAAGCGTATTCTCACCGTATGGGGCCACGGCTATAAGCTCGCGGCACATGCGCCCGATGACAAGGACGCTGCGCCGTGAAGCTCACGCTGTCGCAACGGCTCTTCGCAGTGTTCTGCGTGCTGCTGCTCGCGTGCTGCGGTGCATCGGCATGGCTTCAGATTCGCGCGAGCGATCTGCGCGAGAAAGAAGTCATTCAAAGTCTTTCGCGTGGACTCGCGGCGCATATCGCGCGTGATGGCGCGCTCGCCGATGCCAAGGATATCGACGCGCCCGCCGTGCGCCGTCTTTTCAGCCAGTTGATGGTGGTGAATCCGAGCGTCGAAGTCTATCTGCTCGACGATACGGGCCGTATCCGCGCCGATGATGCACCGCCGGGGCATCTGAAACGTGATCGCGTCGATCTCGCGCCGGTGCGCAGATTTCTCGACGGTGATCCCTTGCCGATTCCCGGCGACGATCCGCGCAGCAACGACGCGCGCAAGGTCTTCAGCGCCGCGCCGCTCGCCGCGCCGGGCAAAGCGCCATTCGGTTACGTCTATGTCGTGCTGCTCGGCGAAGAGCACGACGTGCTCGCGGCGAAGGCATCGGCGAGCGCGGTTTTGCGGACCACGCTCGCGTCGATGGGTCTCGTCACGCTGCTCGGCCTCGTCGCGGGCGTTGTCGCGTTCGGGCTCGTCACGCGGCCGCTGCGCCGCCTGACCGACGCGATGCGCAAGTTCGATGCACGCGGTGCGCCTGCCGAACCGCCTTTGTCTTCGGCGCTTCATATCGACAAAGCCGATGAGCGCGACGAGATCGTGGTACTCGAAAGCGCCTTTGCGCAGATGGCGGAGCGCATCGGCGAGCAATGGCGTGAGCTCGGGCGGCAGGATCGCGAACGTCGCGAAATGGTGGCCAACATCTCGCACGATCTGCGCACGCCGCTATCGTCGCTGCATGGTTATCTGGAGACGCTATCGCTCAAGTCCGACACGCTCGCCGATGCCGACCGCCGCCGCTATCTGTCGATCGCGCTCGCGCAGAGCGCGAAGGTCGGTCATCTCGCGCAGTCGCTGTTCGAACTCGCGAAGCTCGAACACGGCATGGTCGCACCGGAATCCGAGCCGTTTTCGCTCACCGATCTGGTGCAGGACGTCTTCGAGAAGTTCGAGTTGCCCGCACAGTCGCGCGGCGTGCGGCTCGTTGCGGACATCGCGCCGCGTTTGCCGAACGTGATGGCCGACCTGGGCATGATCGAGCGCGTGCTGACCAACCTGCTCGACAACGCGATCCGTCATACGCCCGCATACGGCACGGTACGCGTGACGCTCGCGCAGGCCGGCGAGCCTGCCGAGGGAGTGACGATCACGGTCAGCGACACAGGATCTGGCATCCCGCCCGACATGCGCGACGCGCTCTTTCAGCGGCCGTTCGCATCGGGCGGCGCTCATCGCGGCGGCCTGGGCTTGCTGATCGTGCAACGCATGCTGCAATTGCACGGCAGCCAGATTCGCCTGATCGATACGGCGGGTACCGGTACGGCGTTTCGCTTCGATCTGCCTGCTGCCGTCACCCAGACGGGCAATGGTGCGCCGCAAATACGCGGACCGCACGGCTGAAAAAAAAAGCCCGGCAGACATATGCCGGGCTGAATGGGATGATCATCGCCTGCGCCGTGTCGCGCGTAGAGAAAGCGCGTCGTGGCGTTGCCCGGTTTGACCATCCGCGTGGACGTTGGAACGAAAGCCGATTTGAAACGAGGCGAAGCGAAACGGCACGAGCCGCTGTGCTGCCTGCATCACATGACACGTTTTAGTCTCCCATGCTTAAACCAATCTTAAACCGCAGTGCGGCGCGCGAAACGTCGCGCCGCGCTATCGATGGGAGAAGGGCTAATCGCGGCGCTCTGTTAGCGTATTGACCATCATGCGTTAATCATTTCCTTGACGCGTGTTTTTCAAGGTTTCGCGAATTTGCATGAATCGTTCAGGTCAAGCTGCTGCGGGAAAAATATGCCGAATGACAGCCGCGTGAAACCATTCGGCGTTCCGCCATGAGGAAACTTTCCTTGGTTTCCCGCGATATGTTTGCTAGCATGTAATCGAGTTGCATGCTGCCGCGAGCGTCCTCGGTTACGAGGGTCGCGCATCGTGGCGCCGGATCAACAAAGTACTTCGGGGCGAAAAGTAATCGAAGCGCGTAACGCTCGCGCTTTGTTTTTGCTCGTCTGTCGCCGCGCTGGAAAACATGCTATCTGATGCACCGGGTCGCAGTCGCTTCGCAGAAAACCTGATAAGCATAATCCTCAATGCGTTTCGTGTGCATGGCTATTTGCGCTGTTTCGTTCAACGCGGGTAATAAAAACATGTCGTTCTATTGAAGCGTCTTTAGCCGAATCTTCGAAGTAATCTGATCGAACGTTGCCATTTTTGCGAAGCAAGTTATGGCATGACGCGCAAATCAATCCGCGCACTGGCTCGAGACGCGATATCTCTTGGCGTTGCAAGTGATTTCCAGGCAATCGGTCACCGTCATCGTTTCGGAATGACGGTGGGATGTCGCGCGCATACGTGCGCGTACCTTGCGGGAGGGAACGTGGAAACGGAACTCAGTCAACGGCTTGCGAAGGCGTTATGGCGTTGCGCATTGCACGGGCACGTGCTGGCTTATCAGCGCTTTCATGCGCTGTGCGACAAGACCGTGCCGCTGCCGCAGCGCTATGCGGCGCTCGAATCCGCGGTCAAGACACTGGGCGATGTGCACAACATCGACTATGGCGTGCTGATGGCGCTGGATAGCGGCTTGCCCGGCGCGGAGTTTTTCCAGCGCTATCTGCGTCATCGACATGGCGAATACGTGTTGCAGATGGGCGATCCGAAATATCATCGACAGACGCTCGCGGGCAAGCGCACGCTCGTCGCACGAGAGCGCGATCGTGTCTACGCGCACGCACGGATGGTGGAGGACGAAAGGGCGGGACAGGCTGCGTGATTCAGACGTCGGTCCATTTCGTTCGTTTTTTCGAGGCAGCCTTTGCTAGCACGCGTCAGCGAGCTTACCGCGTCTTGAGTATCCTTCGTTGTGGAACCCGACCCTTGCGGGACGGCGTCCCCTCGGGAATCCATGTCAGCGGAAGTCGGGCGGCATGCTTGCGCCACGAAGGCCGCTCAACACAACGCACAGGAGTCTCACGATGTCGATTGAAAAGGTTCTTTACCGTGCGCATGCTCATGTCACCGGCGGACGCGATGGCCGCGCGACCGTGCCCGAAAGCAATCTGGATCTGAGGCTGACGACGCCAAAAGAGTTGGGCGGCGGTGGCGGCGATGGCACGAATCCCGAGCAACTCTTCGCCGCGGGCTATAGCGCATGCTTTATCGGCGCGATCAAGTTCGTCGCGGCGCGCGACAAGATCACGCTGCCGAAAGATGTCGCCGTCGATGGCAGCGTGGGCATTGGTCAAATCCCGAATGGCTTCGGCATCGAAGTGGAGTTGAAGATATCGCTGCCGGGCATGGAACGCAGCGAGGCGCAGGCATTGGTCGACAAGGCCCACATCGTGTGCCCGTATTCGAATGCGACGCGCAATAACATCGATGTCAAATTGACGCTCGCCTGAGCGTGCTCGACGATTCGAGCGCCCAGTGCATGGGGCGCTCGAACGTCGGATTACCTCTCTCGCATTTATGAAGCCTGTTGTCGCCCTTCGCGCGTGACGAGATGACGCATTGTCGCGAGTGCTGAAACCGAAGTGGGTTAGCATGCCGATGGAAGCGAAAGAGATGCTTCCTATCCGAAAGGCCGGAGGAAACGATGCTGACAGCTGGAATCGATCACGTTGGTCTCACCGTGCGCAACCTCGAATCGACGCGAGACTTCTTTGTTGAATGTCTCGAATGGAAGATCGTCGGTGAGCGGCCAGAGTATCCGGCCGTATTCGTATCGGACGGAAAGCTATTGGTTACGCTATGGCAGGTGAAAGACGAATCAGCGCCAGTCGCGTTCGACAGGCGAAAGAATATCGGGCTTCATCATCTCGCGTTGCGCGCAACAGATGAAGCCGCACTCGCGACGATACTCGAGCGCGTGTCGGCGTGGCCGGGTGTGAAAGTGGAATTTGCGCCAGAACTGTTAGGCGCCGGCCCCAAGCGCCATATGATGATTTATGAGCCGGGCGGCATTCGGATCGAATTCGATTACGATCCACGCGTTTAGGTCAGGCAACGCGTTTGCGATAAGACCGGCGGAGTGACGAACGCACTCCGCCGGTCTTTAATTTCCCATCAGCCGATCAGAAATGGCGTGCGGTCTTCGATAGACGCGAGCCACGCAGGCGCGCGGCCACGCCCGCTCCACGTTGCGCCAGATTGCGGATCGCGATAAAGCGCGGGTTGAGGACCGCGCGGTTGCCCGGTTCTTTTGCGCTTGGCTGCGACGCCCGCCTTGCCTTTGGTTTTCGTACCCGACTCGCTTGCGCCAACCGCAAACTTGGTGCGGTCCTTCGCGTTGGCGATCCAGCCAGGCGCACGCCCGCGTCCGCTCCATGTCGCCCCGGTCTTGGGATCCTGATAAGCGACCGTGCTTTGTTTCGTGCTCTGTTTCTTTATCGAGGCCGGTCGTCCTGCCTTTTTGGATGTGCCCGAATAACGTTCGATGTCCGAGATGCTCAATCCGTGACGCGACATTAATTCATGAATCTTTTGCAGCGCGCCTTCCGATTCCTTTGCAAGGAGCGCATCGGCTTTCGCCTGAAGTGCTTCGATACGTGCCTGAATACTTTCGAGCGTGGACATGACTAACCTCTAATTGATTGTATTTGCACTATGCCATGCACGTGCACGATACGCTAGAGGTTAATCGTATAAATGAGTTGCAATTGAAAGGGCAGAGTCATTAAAGCGAGGCTTGCCCGTGGGAAGTTTCGAATCAATAAATAGCTCTCTCCATGAACACATCGATCCTTCCCTTGACCACCGCGAATGATTCAACTGCCGCGATAGGTTCCGAAGCTCCACGGCGAACACAGCAAGGGCACGTGATAGTGCTGAGCCGCATCGGCGAGCGTGAAGCGCACCGGCACGACATCGGCGAATACATCGGGCGTCTTGAAGTAATCGGCGACCCAGAAGCGCAACTCGAAATCGCCCGCGCGCGCCTGCGCGGCCGGCAGGATGGGTGAATCGGTGCGTCCATCGCGATTCGTGCGCGTGCGCGCGATCAGCGTGGGCGGTTGAGTGCTGATGTCGAACAATTCGATCTGCATGCCGGCAGCGGGCTTGCCGAGTGCGACGTCGAGTACATGCGTGGTGATGCCTGCGGCCATGATGTGTCTCCTGATCTCGCCTGTCGTTTGACTTCTGCTCAACTGCCGCGGTAGTAGTTATAGCTCCACGGCCCGAACAACACCGGCAAGTGAATGCGTTGACTGGCGTCGGTGATGCGAAAGCGCAGCGGTATCTTCGAAAGAAAGAGTGGCTGCGGCAGATTCGCCTTGCGCGCGGCGAAGTATTCGTCTGCGTGCAGCAACAACTCATATGTGCCGACGCGATAGGTATCGTCGATCAGAAGCGGTGGCTCGCTGCGGCCACTCGCCGCAAGCGTGATGGTCCGCAGAAGTTTCGACTGGCCATCCTCGATGGCAAACAGATCCACGCGCATGCCGGCTCCGGGCGTGCCGTGCCAGGTGTCGAGTGCGTGCATGGTAAGTCGCGGGCTCAGACCGTCCTGTTGCGTCGGGCCGGTCGTCTGATTGGGTGCGAGCGGCGTTGGCGCATCGGCGGCGAGTGCGGCCTTCGCCATCAACATGCTGCCGCCCAGCGCCACCGATTGCAGCGCGAAGCGACGGCGGCTCACATCGAAGGCAGGGGAATTGTCTTTGTCGCGCATGTCAGGCCCCTTGTTTGTTGCCGAGCTTGCGAATGCCGATGAGGACGAGCACCGCAGCAAGAACTTCGATCACGGCGACGAGATAAAGGCCGGTCGTGACCTTGCCCGTCGCATTCTTGATGAGCCCCATCGCGTAAGGCGCACCGAAACCCGCGAGATTGGACACCGAATTGATGAGCGCCACGCCGACCGCTGCCGCGCTGCCCGCGAGATAGCGATTGGGCAATTGCCAGAACACGGGGATCGCGCTCATCGTGCCGACGAGGGACACCGTCATGGCGAGCAATGCAATCACCGGCGACAGCTTGTCGAAGCCCATCAGGATCGCGAGCGCCGCCATCGACACGCCGCCGATGATCGCCGCGCCGCTGAAGTGCCAGCGCACTTCGTTGCTGCGGTCGGAATGCGCGCCGTTGATGATCATGCCGGCCGCGCCACACAGATAAGCGACTGCCGCGATCCAGCCCACGGCCATCGGCGTGCTGATGCCCACATCCTTGATGACGGTCGGAATCCAGAAAGTCAGCGTCGAATTCGCGCACAGCAGGCAGAAGAAGATCGCGATGAGCAGCCACACCTTGCGGTTGGTGAAGAGCGAGCGCCAATCGTGACCGCGTTCGCCCATCGCCGCGTTATCGCGTTGCAGGGCGTCGAGCACGACGCGCTTTTCGGCGTCGGACAGCCAGCGCGCCTGCTCGGGCTTGTCAGTCATGTAGAACCACGCGAAGATGCCGGCCAGCACCGAAGGAATGCCTTCGATTACGAAAAGCCATTGCCAGCCATACATGCCGTGCACGCCGCTCATCGAGGTCATGATCCAGCCGGCGAGCGGGCCGCCGAGCACGCCGGCAATCGCCGATGCCGACATGAATGTGCCGAATGCACGTGCGCGCCGTTGCGACGGATACCAGTACGTGAGATAGAGAATCACGCCGGGATAGAAACCGGCTTCGAATGCGCCGAGCAGAAACCGCAGGACATAAAACTGCGTGGGTGTCGTGACATGCGTTTGCAGCATGCAGATGATGCCCCAGCAGATCGTGATGCGCATGATCGTCTTTTTCGCGCCGATCTTCTGCAACAGCATGTTCGACGGCACTTCGAACAGGAAGTAGCCGATAAAGAAAATACCCGCACCGAGGCCATACACCGCTTCGCTGAAATGCAGCGAGTCCAGCATCTGCAATTTGGCGAAGCCGATGTTCACGCGATCCAGCCACGCGAGCACCCACAACACGCCGAGAAACGGCAGCAAGCGCCACGAGACTTTGCGATAGACGCTCGCTTCGGCGCTTTCCGCCTCGCTTGCGAATACCGGCATCTCCTGTTTGATGAGCGACATGGTGTCTCCTTTCCTGTCGGTTTGCGTCGCGCGGTGACGGCCGTGCGTCCGGTTGGAAGCAAGTATAGAAACGGCCGCCAATACGGGAACGGGGGACGGGCCAATAAGCCCCATAGCAACACCTATATGGGTTGCAAAGCCTTATGTAGCGTGGCTTCAGGCGATTTGTCGCGGCGCATTTCGGGCCTTATGGATTACCCTAGCGCGGCTTCATTGACGCGGTTATGGCGATTCCGGCTGTCAGAATATCGACGCTGCCACGCGAACTCATCAGACACTGAACTCATCATGAATCGCACCGACGATCCATTCGATACTTATCTGTTGCGCGTGCTATGCACGCTGATCGCCGAACGCAGCGTGTCGCGCACGGCGATTCGTATGAACCAGTCGCAACCGGCGATCAGCTCGGCGCTGAAGCGGCTGCGCGCGATCTTCAACGATCCGTTGCTCACACGTGAAAAGAACGTGATGGTGCCCACCGAACGCGCGATTCAACTCGCGCAGAGCGCGCAGGCCGCATTGAGCGCGCTCGATAACCTGCTCGTATCGGACGATCATTTCGATCCGGCTACGACCGAGCAAAGCTTTACCGTGGGCATGCCCGACTATCTGGCGCCGCCTTTTTTCGCGCATGTGGTGCGCGAATTCAGGCGCGCGGCGCCGCATGCCCGCATCGTCGCGCTGCCGCTCTCGGCGTCGTTCAACTATGAGCAGGGGCTTTCGGAGGGCTCGCCGGATATCGTCATCGGCAACTGGCCCAATCCTCCGGAGCATTTGCATCTGTCCGTACTGTTGGAGGACGAGGTGGTGTGTGTCGTCGCGCGCGACAGCGTCTACGCGCAAGCGGGCAAGTTCGGTGCGGAAGATTATCTGGGCGCAGCGCATATCGTGCCGACGCCATATTCACGCGATCAGCGCGGCGTCGTCGATACCGGGCTCAGCACCATGCGCGTGCATCGCGACAATCGCGTGAGCTGCCCTTACTTCAATCTCGCGCCGAGCCTGATTCCGGGAACCGATCTTATCCTTACGACGGGCCGGCATTTCGCCAACTATCACGCGCAGCATTTGCCGCTCGCCGTGCTCGATCCGCCGATCGAATTTCCGTTCATGCGCTTTTATCAGCTATGGCATCCGTCGCGGCATCGTTCGGCCTCGCACGTGTGGCTGCGCGGCATGCTCATGGCGGCTGCACAAGAGTTGCGCGCGCTGCGCGACATGCACCGCACGTAGCGCTATCGCGTTCTGTTATGCGGTCAATAGGATCGGGTGTCTCGCCGCGCGCCCGCGCGCTTCCTATACTCGGCACGAATCGCCATCGACGCCATGCGAATCCGGCGTGCCTTATAGGAGAGCAGTTCATGTCACAGTCGAACAATCTGGAGCCGGTCAATGCACTCGATCGCGCGGCCTTCGTCGGCGCGTTTGCAAGTGTGTTCGAGCATTTTCCGCAAGCGGCGGAAGGCGCATGGAGCGCGCGTCCGTTCATATCCGAAGCGGCGCTGCATGACGCGATGATGGACGTCATCCGCCATCTCGACGCCGACGCCCAGCGCGCGTTCCTCAATCAACATCCGCTCTTGTCGGGTGCGAACATTCGTTCGGGAACGATGACGGCGGATTCGGATGCCGAACAGAAAAGCGCCGGACTCGACTCAATGGCGGCGGATCAGGAAGCCGCGCTGGACCGCCTCAATGCAAGTTATCTCGCGCGTCACGGGTTTCCGTTCATCATCTGCGTGCGGCATTACACGCGCGAAGGCATTTTCAGCGCGTTGGAACGCCGCATCGGTCGCAGCACGCAGCAAGAACTGGATGAGGCGCTGGCGCAGATTGCGGCGATCACGCGCGCGCGGTTGAAGGCGCGTCTTTCGGCGCTGAACTCGTGCGAGATTTCGCGGATCTGATCTCCATTCAAGCCCGCAAGATCATGGCTGCGACGGCGCCGCGTTCCACGTCTGCGCGGTCGTTCGCCACTTGCCGTCGGAACCCTTTGATAGCACCTTGAGCACGACGCCCTTATAGGGCGTTTTCTTGCCGTCCTTCTCCGCAACGGCAGTCCAGTTCGCGGTCTGATAGATCAGATTGCCGACGCGTTTCGCACTGACGACATCGATCGTGTGATCGCGAAAGCCTGCATCGAAAAAGCCTTTGTAGAGCTTTTCGATATCGCCGCGCCCCTGCACCGTCTGTCCATTCCCGGGCGACACGACCGCTTTTTCGTCGTACAAGGCGCCGAGCGCCCGGGCATCTCCCTTGTTGAAAGCCGCATTCCAGGCCGAATTCGCATCGTCGATAACTTTGTCGCCCTGCGCGAAAACCGGTGGCGACGCGACGAGCGCGAACAGCACGCATGCACCCAATTGCCTCGAGATCTTGTTCATCACGACTCTCCAAGTGGCGAATGTGCAGACCCGGGCGATGCGTGACGGTGTCTAATGCTTTCCTTTCAATCGCCTGTCTGCGCGTGGAGTATAGGAAGCGAGGTTCCTGTAATCAATTAACGCAGACATGGCGATAAGACGTCATTGCGCGGCGCACGTGCGCGGCACGCGATGGAAGTTGCGATCGAAATAGATCAGGCTATCGCCATCGTCGCGCACGCGGATCATGTCGGTCTGAACGAACATCACCGAATGCGAGCCCACTTCCTTTGCCTCGACGATGGTGCCTTCCAGACTCGCCAGCGCGTCGCGCAAGACGGGCACGCCGTTCGCGCCTTCATTCCAGCAGGGCAAGGAGAAGCGTTCTTCCATCGACAATTGCGTGAGCCCGGCGAAATGCCGCGCAATCTGTTCCTGATGTCCCGGCAACACGTTCACGCACACCTTGCGATTGCCGGCGAAGGCGGCATGCATCGCACTCGACCGGTTGATGCAGACGAGCAGCGTGGGCGGCGCATCGGTGACCGAGCACACCGCGCTCGCGGTAATGCCGCAGCGTCCGTGCGTGCCCGCCGTCGTGATGACGTTCACCGCGGCGCCAAGATGGGACATGGCCTGGCGAAACTGCTTGCGCACCTGTTCGATATCGGCATATTCGGGGCGGGGCATCGCGGACATATCAGCGTCTCCTGTTCGTTTCGTTTTCAAGTCTGTGTATATCAAGTTGTGATTCCAGCGTACGCGCTGAACCGCACAAAACATATCGGCACGATCAGCCGACTTGCCCGTCGTCGTTACCGAGCGCACTAAAGCTTTTACCTATCGCGGCTAATTCGGGTAAAGAAACGACTTTCCCGGCGGATTTCGTCTGGTTATGATGGCCGCTCCATAAGAACTGCTTTCGCAATGAATTCTCCCGCTCCCGTGGTTTATATCGTTGATGACGACAACGGCATGCGCACCTCGCTTGCATGGCTGCTCGATTCCGTCGGCGTGAAGTCGGAAGGGTTCGCGAATGCCGCGGAATTTCTGCGTGCCTTCGACGTCAGCCGGCCGGCGTGCCTCGTGCTCGATGTACGCATGCCCGAAACCAGCGGCTTCGATGTGCAGGCCGAGCTCAACCGCCGCGGCGCGACCTTGCCGATCATCTTCGTGAGCGGTCATGGCGATATACCGATGTCCGTGCGCGCGCTTCAGCATGGCGCGATCGACTTCGTCGAAAAACCCTACAACTCGCAGCAAATGCTCGATCGCGTGCAGCGGGCGATGAAACTCGCGATGCAGCGCCATGCCAAGCATCAGCGGCAGCGCGAGCTACGCGAGCGCGTCGAATCGCTGACCGCGCGCGAGAAGGAAGTGCTGCGCGGCGTGATCGAAGGCAAGGCGAGCAAGCGCATCGCCGCCGATCTTTCGATCAGCGTGAAGACCGTCGACGTGCATCGCGCGAGCATCAAGGACAAGCTCGGCGCGGCATCCATCGCCACGCTCGTGCGCGACGTGCTCGAAGTCTGGAGCCCGACCGACGACGAGCGCGCATGAGCCCGCGCTAACGCATGTAAAGGCCGCCGTTGACGTCCCAGCACGCGCCATTAGCGAAGTACGCATCGGGAGACGCGAGCAGCACGGCGACATCGGCGATGTAGTCGGCCGATCCCAGACGCCCGACGGGTATGCTCGCGATAACCTTGTCGAGCTTGTCGGCGGGCACGCTTTCGTGCACGACAGGCAGGTCGAGCGGACCCGGCGAGATTGCATTCACGGTTACGCCGCGGGCCGCGAGATCGCGCGCGAATACCTTGGTCAGCGTGATCGCGCCGCCTTTCGCGGCCGCGTAATGCGCGCCGGTCGCGGAGCCACCGTTCTGACCCGCGAGCGATGCGATATTGACGATGCGGCCTGCGCCACGATCGGCAAAATACTGTCCCAATACCTGACAGCCGAAGAGCACGCTGCGCAAATTGACGTCGATAACCTGATCGAAATGCTCGGCGGTGATTTCCATTACAGGCACGACCTTCGAAGCGCCTGCATTGTTGACGAGCACATCGATACGGCCCCAGCGTTCATGCACTGCGTCGCGCGCGTGTTCGAAATCCGCTTTCGATGTGACGTCGAGTTTTAGTGCCCATGCGCTGCTTTGATCTTCGCTCAGCGCTTGTGCGAGCGATCGTGTGGCTTCCATTTCGATATCGGCCAATGCAACCTTATAGCCCGCGGCATGAAAGCGGCGCGCGACGACCGCGCCAAGGCCGCGCGCAGCGCCGGTAATGAGCGCAATTCTGTTCGACATGTTCGGGTTCCTTTATTGAGCGAGCGCCGCTTCGATATGCGCGGCGACCGCGCAGACGTGTTCATCCGCACCTTTGCGTCCGACGATCTGCAAGCCTGCTTTAAGCGATGAACCTTCGACCTGAACAGGCAGGCTCAACGCAGGATGACCGCTGAGATTGAATGGCCTGATCAACGACGACATTGCAATCACCGAAGTGCCCGCACGCGCGGCTTCCAGCGTGATCGGAAACGAGGGCAGCGTGGGCAGCACGATAACGTCGACGTCATCGAGCGCGCGATCGACGGCAGCAGTGAAGATGCGCCTCACGTTCTCTGCGGCATCAAGATCGGCGGCCGTGGTGTTCGACGCCACGCGCAGACGTGCGACGAGATCGGCGCCGAGCTTTCCCGTATCGACGAGATGACCGAACGCCTGCCACGTCTCTGCGTTGATGACCGCAAGACCCGCAGTGAACGCATCGGCGATCGATTCGAGTTCGACTACTCGCGATACGAGCCCCGCGCGGCGCACGGCGTTATCGACTGCTTTACGAATGCTTGCGTCCGCATCGACCGGGACAATGCCCACACGCATCTTCGATGCATCTCGCCGCGCGATGCCCGCATCGAATGATGGATCGATAGCATTCATCGCATCGATCAAAGCGCGCATGTCACGCGTGAACGGCCCGACACAATCGAGCGTTGTCTTCAGCGGCGCCACGCCATGACGCGATATGCGGCCGAATGTCGGCTTCAAGCCGATCACGCCGCAACATGCAGCGGGGCCACGAACCGAGCCGCCGGTATCGGTGCCGAGCGCGGCATCGACGAGTCCGAGCCCGACAGCGGAAGCCGAACCGCTCGACGATCCGCCGGGAATGCGTGTCGCGTCTTGCGGATTCTCCGGCGTGCCGGTGAAGTCGTTGATCCCGGTCATGCCGAACGCGAGCTCGTGCATATTGGTCTTGCCCTTGATGCGCCAGCCTGCATCGAGCAGGCGCTGGACGACTTCTGCATGTTCGGTAGCGGCGGGCGCATCGGCGAGCGCGCGGCTTGCCGCTGTCGTCGGATAACCTTCAATGTCGATGCTGTCCTTGATCGCGATGGTCGGACCATCGGCATCGCCACGCGCGCGTAGATCGAATTCACTGATGAATGCGCTCATGCCTTTGTCTCCTTGTGCCGATTCATGTGCCACGGCGCGTCGAAAAGACGCTCGGTACGGAAATGCCGAATCAGCCACGCATGATTTTCGCCGCGCACGGATGGCGCGAAATCGATCTCGAGCCTTGCAGCGATCAGTTCCGCGCTTGCATCGGCATAGCGTGACGTCTGCAACATGATCCACCGTCCTTTGGCGATATCGCCATGAACCTCGATATGCTCCGACGTCAGGAAATGCACGTTGGTGGTGAAATGCGGTGCAGGCGGCAGATAACATTGCAGCATGTCGACGATCGTCGCCGGGCCTTGCAATCGCCCGAACTTCTGCGCATAGTGCGCGCCGATGCCTTCCCACACTGCGTCATCGGTGAAGAGCGCAGCGAGCGATTCGCCCGCGAGCGGAGCGCAAGGCACGTCGCACAATGCCATGTACCGCGCGATGGTCTTGCGCACTTCGTTGTGCGCTTCGAGCGTTGCGATGCGCGTCAGCAATGCATCGACCGCGGTTTGCGTCATCGCGTCATGCATGATTGACTGCGGGCGGTACGGTCAGCGCACGTCCGACGCGCGCTTCGATCTTTCCATAGCGCCACAAGTTATATTCGCCGACCGGCGTCGTGCGATAGAGATTGCACACGGCAACGGCGGTATCGAAATCGGCCACATCAGCCATGATGTAGAAGGTCCAGGGCGCACCATCGGACTGGCCGACGACGAGCCGGTCGTCGTCCATCACGCCCAGCACACGCACGTTATCCATTGCCTCGATGGCGGCCAGCATCTTGCCGTAGGCTTGCCATACTTCGCCGATCTGTTCGCGGGGCAAGTCGAAAAAGTTTTGCGTGACGCCGCAGCAGAACAGCACGCGCAACGGAAGGCTTCGATTGTCGGTCATGAATGGATGCTCCTTTTGTTATGCGGTGAAAGTGATCAGAGATAGCCGGGAATCGGCGTCACGCCTGCGAAGACAGCGCCTGCGCCGTCATAGTTGCCTTCGCCGAGGAATGCATGTTGCGTGACGACCATCGCGTCGCGCATCAGGCGTTGCAGCGGATGCGTGCGATAGATCGCCATCGTTCCGCCCAGGCGATAGGCACGGTTCACCACATCCGCGCCTTCTCGCGCGACCTGCGTTGCGGAAAGCCGCAACAGGCTGACCTGATCGGGCGTGACTTCATTGCCCGCCACGATCGATTGCCATACGCTGCCGGTCGATTCATAGAAGAACGCGCGAGCCGAGCGCAACTGCGCTTCCGCCTTTGCAAGTTCGATGCGGTAATAAGCGCGATCCGCGAGCTGCGGCGCGCCCGTGGTCGTCTTGCGACCCCCGGCCATCTGATTCGCGACATCGAGCGCGGCGCGCGCGAGACCGAGGTTCACGACGGCGAGCACTTGTGCGGCATATGCAATCGTCGGATAGCGATAGAGCGGTTCATCGACCGTCGATTCACCGCCGCGCACGAAGGTCCAGTCTTCGGCGACGAACTGATCCGTCACGCGCAAATCGTGACTGCCGGTGCCTTGCATGCCGACCACGTTCCAGTTCTCCACGATCTCCACTTGCTCCGGGCGGAAGACCGCGGTGCGCGGCTTGCCCGGCGCTTCGCCCGGCTTGCCCGTGCCAATCCCGACTCCGAGCCAGTCCGCGCCCTTGCAACCGCTCGCGAATTTCCACGTGCCATTCACGCGATAGCCGCCTGCGACGGCTTGCGCGTTCTGCACCGGGAAAAGCCCGCCCGCAAAGACCTGATCCGGCCCTTCCGCATAAATCGCGGCTTGCGTCGCGAGTGGCAACGCGGCGAGATAGAGATTTGCAGAGCCGAAACTCGCGACCCACGCGGCCGATCCATCAGCGACCGCAATGCGTTCGATCATTTCCAGGAATTCGCCCGGCGCGCGCGCATCGCCGCCGAAGCGCCTGGGCGTCGCTGCCCGATAGATGCCGGCACGCTTCAACTTTGCGATGACATCGCGCGGGATGTGCGAAAGGCGATCGAACTCTTCGCGACGATGCGCGATTTCCGCGATCACGTCATCGAGCGTGAGGGATTCGGTTTGACTGGATAGATCGTCGCAAATAGCGACAGCACTCGCGGAAGCTGACATGGGAACGTCTCCTTTTCGTTTGTACGCGTTGATGCCAGTCTAGAAACGCAATAAGTCGGACACAATTGGGAAGGCGAGCGCGTGATTCAGTGAAGTATCCCGGCCTTCTAAAGAAATCTTTAGGGGCGCGCGGCCCGCGCCGATGCTATGGTTATCGTTGCCATGATTCTTTCCCCGCCTCGATATGGACTTCCCCGCCGAAGACGATTTCCGCCGCCTGCTCGACGCATTGACGCAATGCGTGCTTCTGCATGACGCAGAGACGAAAGCCATCGTGTGGGCGAATCGCGCGGCATGCGTCGCGCTCGGCTTTTCGGTTGAGGAATTGCTGCCGCTCAAGGCGCACGACATGACGCGCGATGACATCAAATATCGCCGCGAAATCGCGGTGAATGCGATGGACCGCTCGATCACCGAAGGCCCGCAAAGCTATGAATGGTGTTATCGCTCGCGTGCGGGCGTGGACATGCTTTCCGAGGCAATCGCAACGTATGTACCGCTCTCCGGGCGCGCAGTGGTGATGGTGCAGTTCCGCGACATCAGCGAGGAAGACGCGATGCGCCAGAAGCTGCGGCGCTATGAAGCGCGCCTGCGCGAGTACATGCAGGATCTGGGCGAGGGCGTCGCGGTGCTCACACCGCGAGGCAAGGTGAGTTTCATCAGCGAATCGGGGCGACGCGTGCTCGGCGTCAAGAATGATGCGGCGCTCGGCGTCGCGCTGGACTATTGCACGAGAGAAGATCGAGACCGGCTCATCGCGCAGTTGCGCAGCGCGACGCGCCAGGATTCGACGCCTGCGCAACGCTATGCGATCACGCGTCGCGACGGTGCTCGGCGATGGCTGCGTATCACGTGCAGACGCATCGATATCGAAGACGGAACGCTGGTGCACTTTCGCGATATCAGCGATGAAGTCGCCACCGAGGAAGCACGCCGAAACGAGGCGCGCATGCTCGAATATGCCGGCCGTTACAACGCGATGGGCGAGATGGCAATGGCGATTGCGCATGAGCTGAGTCAGCCGCTGGCCGCGGTACGCAATTTCATCGAAGGCGCGATTCAGCGGCTCGCGCGGCCGGATGCGATCGAAAGCGCGATTTGGGGCCTGCGCGCAGCGGATCGACAGGCCGAGCATGCGGCGCATGTCATCAAGAGCGTGCGCGAGTTCATCGTGAAGCGAGAGCCGATCGAAGCGCACGCGGATCTGCGCGATGTGCTCGCGGACGTTGCCTACTTCATTCAGTTGCGCGCGAGAGACGAGAACGTGACGGTCAGGATCGAGCAATGTCCCGAGCCGTTGCCGATACGTTGCGAGCGTGTGCTCATCGGTCAGGTCATGCTCAATCTCGCGTTCAACGCAGTCGAAGCGTTGGCGGGTGCGCGGCCATCGACGGGTATCGTCACGCTTGCGACCGCGATGAACGGCGAGACCGCTGAACTGCATGTGATCGACAACGGGCCTGGCGTGGCCGACGATGCGCTCGACCGCCTCTTCGACGGCTTTTCTTCGTCGAAGGCGGCCGGCAATGGCATCGGCTTGTCGTTGTGCAAGAACATCGTATCGCGTCACGAAGGACGCATCTGGGCGCAGCGCGCGGCAGGCGGCGGCCTCGAATGCTGCTTCGCGTTGCCGCTGTCTCATCCCGCGTGACCACCGATGCGTCGCTCTGGATCAAAGCAGAAAGCCGATTGCGCTCAGTGCTTCGGTCGAGTCGATCAGACGGATTACCTTTTCGGCGAGTTTCGGTTCGCCGCCGCTCATGCTGATCTTGTGCGTGAGATCGGCGGCGAAGATCGTCGATATGCCGCGCTTGTATGCGACGATCACCTGCGACGACCTCACTTCGATAACATCGGCGCTATCGCTCGATAACGTGAAGCGCGACACCGTGCGAACCGTGCGCGCCGCATCCGATGCCGAAGCCGAATAGCCCGACATCATTCGCTGTACGCGCTTTTCGCGCATGTCCTGATCGTCGTATGCGTAGTTCAGCGTCGCGGCATAGTCCGTCGATTCCGGATCGATCGGCACCACATAGAAGCCGGACGGCTCCCACAAGTCGAGCCACGCACGATAGTCGCGGCGATCCAGCAGTTCAGCCTCGCGCCAGATGAATTCGATCGCCCGCGCGAAGGTCTGTTGAGAGAAGAGTGCGTTGCGATCGTCCATTATGCCTGCTCCATCATTGCGCGCCATTGCTTATAGGCTTCACGCATACCGGTTTCGTCGGTGGCATGCGCGGTCTTTTCACCGTTCGGTGCGGTGCTCTCGCGATTCAGGCCGCGATTCACGAGAATCGGCACATCGGGGCCCGCATGCGAGCCGCGCTGCACGCGTTCCCATGCTTCGGCGTCGTCGGGACTGCCGAAGCCGAACGGACCTTGAAAGTGCTCGTGAATGCGCAAGCGCACGCGATTCGCTTCTTCCGGTCCGCCGTCCATCGCGAGCGCAACATGGCGAATCTCCGTTTCTTCCGCGGAAATGGGCCGTAGCACGCGGAAGAACGCCATCGAGAGCGCGAGATTCGGAAAGAGATTCAGGTTGAAGCCGACGCCCATCAGCGAGCGTACGATGCGCCGTACTTCGTCGGGCGCGTGTTTTTCGGCGAGCTTCGCGGCCAGGTCGTTGAAACGCTCGGGCAAGGGCGCACCGTCGTCCTTGTCGAGATCGACGATCTCGGGCACCAGCACCGCGAGACTATGGCCGTTGCCGAGCGAACGGCAGAAGGCATCGTCGCTCGTCATGAAGCTCGTGATGGCCGCGGCGGTTTCATCGTCGATCGACTTCATCCACGACTTGTGGACGACGGGGAAGTGATACAGATCGGTCGTGTTCTCGAGCTGAATCTTCCAGTTGCCTTTGAACTTGAACTTGTGCTCGCCGTTGGCCTTGATCGGATAACCCGCGCCTTGCTTCATGAAGAGATCGATCCACGGCTTCGCGCCGCCGAGAAAATCTTCGAGCGGTTCGATTGCTTCGTTGAAGCTCGCGAAGATCAATCCCTGATAAATCCCGACGCGCAGTTTCTTGAGCGGCAGATCGCCTTTATCGCAGACACCTTCGTAGCCGTCGCCATAAGGCAATGCGCGCAAGGTGCCGTCGAGCGCATAAGACCAGCTGTGATAGGGGCACGTGAAGCCCTTCGCGTTGCCTTTGTGTTCTTCGCATACCGTGGCGCCGCGGTGACGGCAGCGGTTTTGCAGCACGTGCACCGCGCCGCTTTTGTCGCGCACGACGATCACCGGCTGGCGGCCGATGGTCGTCGTCACGAAATCGCCGGGCTTTGGCAATTCGCTTTCGTGCGCGACCCAGATCCACGTTTTATAAAAGATGCGCTCGAGTTCGGCTTCGAAGAGATCGGCATCGTAATAGAGCGACGGCGCGATGCGGTCGGCCTGCGCGCGCGCGTGAAGCGCGCTCGTGTCGATGATTTGGGTTGTCGATGTACTCATCGGTTCGATGTGGGGTGAGGTTGATCGGCTAACACGAGGATTGCGATGAGATCGGCACATCCTCTCGTTGACATCAGTCTCGCTTTGCGAAGATCATGCGTCAAATCGATTAAAAAACGGTTCCCCGATAAATGGCGCCGATATCTCGAGAGTGGCCCAATGACTTCCATCGACCATGTCGATCTCAATCTGCTGCGCGTGTTTCAGGCGATCGTCGAAGAGCGCAGCCTCACGAAAGCCGGCGAACGGCTCGCGCTTTCGCAACCCGCTGTGAGCTATTCGCTTGGGCGCTTGCGCACGCTTTTCGACGACAACCTCTTCATTCGCACCCGTGCGGGCATGCAGCCGACGCCCGTTGCGCTGGAGCTGGCCGAGATCGTCGGACGCGCGCTCGATACCGTGCGCGAAGCATTGCGTTTCGCCGAGCGTTTCGATGCATCGACGAGCAATCGCACGTTTCGTCTTTCTCTTTCCGATGCGGGAGAAATGGCATATCTGCCCGCGATCTGTCAGGCGCTGCATGAATTGGCGCCGCGCGTCAAACTGCTGGTGGAGCCTTCACCCGTCGAGGAAATTGAAGAGGCGTTGCGTTCGAGCCGCCTGGACTTTGCGATCGGCAATCTGCCGTCGTTATTGCCGCGCACGCGTCACGAGCTGCTGTTCGAGGAAGCGTATGTCTGCATGACGAGAGCGCGCAAAGACTTGCCTGCGAGCGAGACATTGAATCTCGATGATTTTTTATCGGCGTCGCACGTGCAGGTGCGTTCGCTCGAACATAGCCATCACGCGCTCGACGATGCGTTGCGCGCGCAAGGCGTTGGACGCAATATCGCGCTGGCGTTGCCGCATTTCGTCGCGGTACCGGGCGTGCTCGCGGTGACGGATCTGCTTGCGACGCTGCCCGAACGTCTCGCGCATATCCTCAATCGCGAGGACGCATTCCGTATTTATGCGCTACCGGTTCAGTTGCCCAAGGCCGCGGTGACGATGCACTGGCACGAGCACTTTCACGAAGACGAAGGCATCGCGTGGATGCGCGGCCTGATCACCGGCATCCTCGCGGGCTTCCAGAAGATGTAAGTTCAGAGATCGAGCACGAGCACCGGCGAACGGGAGCGGGACACACAACAGCAGATCACACTGTTGCTCGCACGCTCGGCCTTGGAAAGGCAATGATCGCGGTGCTCGGGCTCGCCGCTCACGACATCCACCATACAGGTGCCGCAGACGCCTTCGCCGCATGACGTATCCACTTCGATGCCGATCGAAGCAAGCGCATCGACGATCGACGTGGAAGCATCCACACGCACGGTCTTTCCGCTGCTTGCGAGTTGCACATCGAACGTATCGAGCGTTGTTTCCGGCTGAGCTTGCGGCTCGGCTTTGAAGCGTTCGAGATGGACAGCATCGGCAGGCAGACGCCTTTGCGCCGATTCCACCACGACATCCATGAACGGTGCGGGGCCGCACGTGTAGACGTGCGCATTCTCGTCCGCATCGCGGAGAAAGGCATCGAGTTCATCCGATAGCGCTTCACGGTCCACACCGACATGCAGCTTCACGTACTGATCGAACGGCGCGCGTGCAAGCAGGGGCAGGAAAGCCGCGTGCGTCTCACTGCGCGCGAAATAGTGCAGCATGAAGGGCGCGCCGATCGCGACGAGACGATACGCCATCGAAAGCAAGGGCGTAATGCCGATGCCCGCGCCAATCAGGATATGTTCGCTTGCGCCTTCTTCGAGCCGGAACAGATTGCGCGGCGCCCCGATGGATAGCTCACTGCCGATGCACACTTCCTCGTGGAGCGAACGCGAGCCGCCGCGCGATTGCGCTTCTTTCTTTACCGCGAAGATATGCGAATCACGCCGAGCCGGATCGCCGCACAGCGAGTATTGACGTGTAATGCCTGAAGGACTCGTGACGTCGATATGCGCGCCGGCCTCGTACGCGTCGAAAGGCAGGCCATCGAGGCGCGAGACGCTGAACGAGCGAATGCCGTGGGCTTCCTCGCGCATTGCGTCGACGCGAACTTTGAATGTTTGAGCTTGCATGATGCCTTTCCAATGATTTCAAGGGACGATGCGTCGAGCGTATCGTCCCTTGACGGATAAGCAAAATAGATTAAAAAGAGCTGATTACATCAATTCGATGGATATCTTCATGCCGTCGTCGTTGCGGCTGAGATCGCGTCTTCGTGCGTGGATGCAGGTTCCACCGTCGTGCGCGCTTCACGCGCCTCGCGATCAAGACTTGCTTGATACTGTCTGCATCCGGCAAAGAGCAGCCCGGCGGCGAGCACAATCGCCACGGCATTGATGAGCGCCATCGAATGGCCGACTGCGAGCGGCGAACCGAACACCTTGTCGGTGACGAGCGCGACGAGCGTCGTCCCGAGACCCAGTCCGATCAGGTTCGACACGAGAAGGAACATCGCCGATATCTGCGCGCGCATCTGGTTGGGCGCGAGCGCCTGCATCGCGGCGGCAGAGGTCGGAAGGGGAAATGACGCGAAGAACATCGCCGCGACGAGCCACGCGAGCGATGCGCCGAGGCTCGCCGTCTGGGTGAACGCGATGGCCGGCACGAGCATGCACGCCGCGCCGATCCACGCCGCGCGCATCGGCGCATCAGTGCGGCCACGACGCAGCAGCCAGTCGTTGAGCCAGCCCCCGCAGAACACGCCCGTCGTATTGGCGACGAGCATCACGATGCCGAGCATATAACCGGTTTCGACCGGCGTCAGACCGAAGCGGCGCATATAGAACGCGGGTGTCCAGCTCATCAGGCAATAGAGACCCATCGCATAGAACGAGAAGCCGATGTAATGGCAGAAGAACGTCTTGCGATGGCTCGCGATAAAACGTAGGGCATCGCCCATTGCGACGCGTTTGACGTTGCCCGTGTCGTCCTGTGCGAGACCTTTGCGCGCGGGATCGCGCACGGTCAGCATGAAGACGAACGCGACAAGCAGACCCGGCAATCCGACGATGAAGAACGTGAGCTGCCACGCGCGCAATTCGCCGACGATCGGCAACGTGAACACGCTCGCATGCTTGAGCAGCGCGATCACATAACCGCCGACGAGAAAAGCGATGCCGCCGCCGATGAACGAGCCAAGCGAATAGATGCCTATCGCGCGTCCCATCTTTTCCTTGGGGAAGTAATCGGCGAGCATCGAATAGGTGCCGGGCGATAGCGCCGCTTCGCCCACGCCGACACTCATGCGCGAGGCAAACATCTGCACGAAGCTCTGGCTCAGGCCGCACGCCGCTGTCGCGATGCTCCACAGCGCGATTCCCGTCGCGATGATTCTCGGGCGCGCGAAACGGTCGGCGAGATACGCGATCGGCATGCCCATCACCGCGTAGAACAGCGAGAATGCGAAGCCGTGCAGCAGGCTGAATTGTGTATCGGTGAGATGGAGGTCGCGTTTGATCGGCTCGATCATGAGCGCGAGCACCTGGCGGTCGATGAACGAAAAGACGTACGCCAGCATGCAGATCACGACCACATACCACTCGTAGGTATAGCGCTTGCCTTTTGGATTTATGGTGCTGGGGAATTGCATCGCCTGTCTCCGATGATTGCTGGTTTTCCGACGTGCGCAGTGTCGATTCGACGGATATCTGCGTCAAATCGGCCGAAAAGGGATGCGATCATCAGCGCGGCAAATATTCGTGAACTTAAAGTAATGTCTCAACTGCCGCGCCTACACATGCCCGCGCGGGTTTTTCAATTGTGCATTTCTAGAATTGCGCAACGGGCGAAGACCGCGAAAAATTGAAAAGCTTGACGCCAGAAAATCGAAAACATATAAGCAGTCGCAGCAATGGCGACGCAAGTAGCAGGAGGAGGGATGTACGCCAATTTCGAAACCTTTGAAGACGCCGACCGTCACGCGCACGCGCTGACGGGTTGGGAACAGCGCTATGACCAGGTGGGAGAAGGCGCTTTTCGCAGCACGGTGAAGCAGGTTTCGATCGCGGGCGTGCAGGTATTCCAGGAATCCGCGAACGTTCGTATCGTTCAGCGCGGGCAGTTGCCCGCGGGCTTCGTCACGTTCGGACTCGTGCTCGGCGGCGGTGCGCCGTTTTCCTTCCAAGGCGTGAGGGTCGACGAGAACGCGCTGGTGGTCGCGCCCGGATCGAAGGAATTCCTGTTGCATTCGCCGCCCGATATGTCAATGCTCGGTGTCGCCGTCGATTCGAAGCTGCTTGCGTCGGCGGCGGACGCGGCAGGTGTCGATGTCGAGGACGAAATTCTCCACCGGCACGTTTTGAGCATCCCGAGTGCGGCGGGCGCACGTGCGGGTAAGCGCATCATCGCCGCGGTCGAATCGGTGCTCGCCGATCCCGATCCTTTCATTTCCGGCGATGGCGCGCACCGGTTCGCGCAGACGGTGACGGAAAGCATTCTGGATCTGCTGACGTTTCATGTACCGGTGCGCGAAGACCGGCTGACTTATGCGTGCCGCGCCGACGTGGTTAAACGCGCGCATGATCTCGTGCTCTCGCGTCCCGAGCAGCCGATATCCGTGCTGGATCTCTGCGAGAAACTGCGCGTGAGCCGCCGGACCGTTCAAAACAGCTTTCAATCCGTCACGCAGATGAATCCGGTCAGTTATCTGCGCGCCGTGCGACTTGCACAGGTGAGGCGTCTTCTGACGACGACATCGCAAACCGAAGTGCCGGTGCGCGAAGCCGCGATGCGCTGGGGATTTTCCAATCTCGGCCATTTCGCGAGCGATTACAAAAGCCTGTTCGGCGAGCTTCCCTCTCAGACACAGCGTCCGCGATAAGACCACGCGCTTTCCCTTTCTGACGTTTGCAGGCCGCTCCCGCGCGGCATGGATCACTGCTGCCCGTCGATCGCTCGCATAAAGCGTCTCTCTGTCGGCTTGCTTTCGAATGCTCCATTTCGGCACGCACGCGCTGCCGGTTCCGAAGTGCTCTTTTTTATTGTCATCTTTAGAGTCAATTCGACGATAAACAAGGAGGAGCACAAATGAAGCTGAGACGGCTGGCCGCCGCGATGGGGGCCTTACTGTACGGACTGCTTGCGTGTCAATCGCACGCGGGCGCGGCCGAGAAGCCGGAAGAACTGACGGTGGCGAAAGTGCCGCCGTATAGCCCGCATCGCGTGTTCGTGACGGACGTGTCGTTCGCGAGCATGACCGATGCGCGCGTTCATGTCTTCGATGGCGACACGAAACGCTTTATCGGCGAAATCGATGGCGGCTTTGCACCGGGCTTCACGATCTCGCCCGATCACAAGACGAGTTATGTCGCGACGACCTACTTTGCGCGTGGCAGTCACGGGGCACGCACTGACGTCGTGGAGATCATCGACAACACGACACTCGACGTGACCGGCGAAATCGTGATTCCGGCCAAGCACGGGCAGACGGTGCCGACGCCATATGGCACGATCCTGTCGGAAGACGGCAGCCGGCTCTATGTGTCGAACATCACGCCGTCGACATCGGTCACGGTGATCGATACCGCCGCTAAGAAGGTTGTCGGCGAGATCGATACGGATGGCTGCGTGCTCGCATATCCGAGCGGCAATGACCGCTTCTCCGCGCTGTGCGAAAGCGGCAAGGCGCTCACCGTCAAGCTCGACGCAACGGGCAAGGAAGCGAGCCGCAAGCTCTCCGATGCGTTCATCGATGTCGATCATGATCCGGCGTTCATCAACGCAGTGCGCGACGGCAACACGTACCTCTTCACGACGTTCAAGGGCAACGCGCGCACAGCGGACTTCTCGGGCGATGCGCCGGTGTTCGGCACGTCCTGGTCCTTGCTGAGCGATCAGGAACGCAAGGCCGGATGGCGTCCGGGCGGATTGCAGCAGACCGCGCTGCATGTGGCGAGCCATCGCCTCTACGTGGCGATGCACAAGGGCGTCGACGGTTCGCATAAGGAGCCGGGCACGGAGATCTGGGTCTACGATACGACGAGCAAAAAGCGCGTGGCGCGCTGGGATCTCGCGAAGCAGAAGATCGATCCGTTGCTTGCGATTCAGGTCAGCACCGACGACAAGCCGCTTCTCTACGGCCTCACGCCGACTTCCGATCTCGTCTTGATGGACGCGACGACCGGCAAGCGGCAGCACGTCGAAAAGCAGCTCGGCACGACGTCGACGTTGCTGCTCAATCCCTGAGGTGACGCGATGATCGATCCTGTCATTCTCATGGTGTGCATCGCGTCGGCGGCGATCATCGCGCTCGCGAGCGCAGCGCCCAAATGGCGCGAACCGTCGCGCTTTCGCGCGTCGCTCGAAGCGTTCGCATTGCTTCCGTCGTTCGCGTTGACGCCCTTGTCGTTCGCATTTCCCGCAGTGGAGGCAGCCGGCGCGATTGGCTTGTTGTTTGCCGATACGCGCATGCCGTGCGCCATCGCATTGATCGCATTGTTCATGCTGTTCGGCATTGCGCTCGCGATCAACGTGTTGCGCGGCCATACCGATATCGATTGCGGCTGCTCGGGGTTCATCGCCTCGGCACGCACGCCGAAGTCGATCGGCTGGTGGCATGTGGCGCGCGCCTTCATGCTTGCCTCGCTCGTCGCACTGACGCTCCTGCCCGAAACAACGCGTGCGCTCGTGTCGTTCGACTACCTGAGCGCAGGCGCCTGCACGCTCTTCGCCGTCGCCGCGTGGTTCACGCTCGACGTGCTGCTCGTCAATCTTCCCAAGCTCGATTCTCTGAGGAATTCATGATGCAAACCGCCCTGATGATTTCGGCCGCACTGTCGTGGGCCGCTTTGCTCGCGCTCGGCGCGATCTGTCTCGCACTCGTCCGCCAAGTCGGCATTCTCTATGAGCGCATGATGCCTGCGGGCGCGCTCATGATCGACAAGGGCCCGGCTGTCGGCGCGATTGCACCGGTCTTCGAACTCGGCGATATCGCCGGCCGCGCCGTGAAGATCGGCGGCTTGTCGCAAGCGAAGCGCAATACGCTCGTGTTCTTCCTCTCGCCGACGTGCCCCGTGTGCAAGAAGCTGTTGCCGCTGCTGCCGTCGATCCAGGCGCGCGAAGGCGCGACCGACATCGTGCTCGCAAGCGATGGCGATATCGAAGAGCATGGCGCGTTCTATCGCAAGACCGGACTTTCGCAATATCCGTATGTGCTGTCGCAAGAGCTCGGCCTCTCTTATCAGATCGGCAAGCTGCCCTATGCGGTTCTGCTCGACGACGAGGGCAAGGTGCGTGCGAAGGGTCTCGTGAATACGCGTGAACATCTGGAAAGCCTGTTCGAAGCGAAGGAACGCGGTGTGGCTTCGCTGCAGGAATTCGTGCACGGCAAGCATGACGATCACGCGCATCACGACCACGACCATGAAGGGCAAGTCGGGCAGCACGCCTGAAGACGCCAATAAATCATTCAATCCTACAGGTGAGCGTCCATGAAATGGCTGGATTCATTCTTCGAACATAAGGCGCGCGGCGTCGCGCAGCGCAGCTCGCGGCGTAGCGCGATGGCGAAGCTCGGGAAAGTATTGGTCGGATCGGCGATGGTGCCGCTGTTGCCGGTGGATCGCACCGCCTATGCGACGGAGCCGAAGAAGCCGGGTTCATCGACAAGCGACGATCCGACCAGTTGCGATTACTGGAAGTATTGTGCGATCGACGGCTGGCTTTGCAGCTGCTGTGGCGGCACGTCGAGCAGTTGTCCGCCGGGCACGACGCCTTCGCCGATCACGTGGATCGGCACATGCCGCAATCCGCATGACGGGTCCGATTACATCGTGTCGTACAACGACTGCTGCGGCAAGACGAGTTGCGGACGCTGCTTCTGCAATCGCAACGAACGCGAGAAGCCGCTCTACAAGCTATCGCTCAATAACGACATCAACTGGTGCATGGCGAACGGCAATTCGAATTACCACTGCTCGGTATCGGTCCTGTTGGGAGCGGCAACGCAATGAAGACGGCAAGTGTATTGATGACGGCGCTCGTTGCGGGCGTCATGAGTCTCGCATCGCAGGCCTTCGCGCAAACGGTGCATTACCCCGGCGGCAAATCGACATTCGATGGCAAGTGCGCGGTCTGCCATCAGGCGGGCGGCAAGGGCATGGACGGGCTCGCGCCGCCGCTCGTCGAGTATCCGGGCAAATATGCAGGCGCGGCCGATGGGCGCGCGCAGCTCGGACATACGGTGATGTATGGCATGTTCGGCCCGATCAAGGTCAAGGAGAAGAGCTACAACTTCAAGATGCCGAGCTTCGCGTCGCTATCCGACGAGGAGATCGCCGACGTGCTGAATTACGTCGTGTTCGATCTGAACGCGCAGCACGGCACGGCCAAGCCCTTCGATGCCGCCGAGGTCAAGGCATGGCGCGCGGCGCCGCTCGACCAGACCGCGGTGCATCAGCGCCGTGACGCGGTCGTGAAGGGCCTCGGGCTATGAAGCCGCGCGCGGTCATCGTTGCGATGCTCGCCGCGCTTGCTTGTGCGGCCGCATCGCAGGCACAGGCAGACGACGCGATCCGCGCACGTCAGGACTTCGTGCTCAATTGCATGGGATGCCATACCGCCGATGGCTCGGGCATTCCCGGCAAGGTGCCGGCCTTGCGCGAATCGCTCGGCCATTTCGTCTCGCTGCCCGAGGGCCGGACCTTCGTGATGCGCGTGCCAGGCGCGGCCAATTCCGCATTGAACGATGCGGAACTCGCGAACGTCCTGAACTGGCTTCTCGCGACGATGAACGAGCAATCGCGGCCCGCATCGTTCAGGCCTTATACGGCGGAAGAGATCGCGGCGCATCGCCGTCCCGCGCTCACCGATGTCGCGCGCACCCGCACGAAGCTCGTGAAGGAATTGCAGGAGAACGGCGTGAACGCCGTCCCGGAACATTACTAGGAGACACCAGCATGAATGACAACCAGCATCTCGCGATGCTCGATTCGACGCGCGCGTTTCTCGCGTCGGCGAAGAAGATGTTGATCGACGGCGCATGGGTGGAAAGCGCAAGCGGCGCGACGCTCGACGTGATCAATCCCGCCGATGGCGAACTGCTCGCACGCGTGCCGAGCGCCGACGAAACGGATGTGGATCGCGCCGTGCTCGCGGCACGCCGCGCATTCGACGATTCCGCATGGTCGCGCATGAAGCCGACGGACCGCGAACGCCTGTTGCTGCGTGTCGCCGATCTGATCGAAGCGAATGCACGCGAGCTCGCGGAAATCGAATCACTCGACAACGGCAAGCCCGTGACCGTCGCGCAAGGTCTCGATGTGTCGATGGCCGCGCAATGCTTTCGCTACATGGCGGGCTGGGCGACGAAGATCGAAGGCAGCACGCTCGAAGCATCGATTCCGTATAGCCCGTCGAATGACTTCTTCGGCTATACGCGCAAGGAAGCGGTGGGTGTCGTCGGCGCGATCATTCCGTGGAATTTCCCGCTGCTGATGGCTTCGTGGAAGCTCGCGCCCGCGCTCGCGACGGGCTGTACCGTGGTGCTCAAGCCTGCGGAAGACACGCCGCTGTCGGCATTGCGTCTCGCGATGCTGATCGAGGAAGCGGGCATCGAGAAGGGCGTCGTGAACGTGGTCACGGGACTCGGTCGCACGGCGGGCGCAGCACTCGCGCGTCATCCCGGCATCGACAAGATTGCGTTCACGGGTTCGACGCCCACCGGCAAGGCGATCGGTCACGCGGCGCTCGATAACATGACGCGCATGTCGCTCGAACTCGGCGGCAAGTCGCCCGTGATCGTGCTGCCCGATGTCGATATCGACAAGGCCGCGGAAGGCGTCGCCAATGCAATCTTCTTCAACTCGGGACAAGTGTGCACAGCGGGTTCGCGCGTCTATGTGCATGACAAGGTATTCGACCGCGTGATGGAGCGAGTCGCGGCGATTGCGCAATCCTTGCCGATGGGACCGGGCCTCGATGCGTCGACGCAGATCGGGCCGCTCGTCTCGGCGCGGCAGATGGATCGCGTGCTGAGTTATATCGAAGCGGGCCGCGACGAAGGCGCGCGTGCGATCGCGGGCGGTGCGCGCAAGGACGGCGCGGGATTTTTCGTCAAGCCGACCGTGCTCGTCGATACGGACCATTCGATGAAAGTCGTGCGCGAGGAAATCTTCGGGCCGGTGCTCGTGGCAATGCCGTTCAACGATATCGACAGCGTGGTCGCTAAAGCAAACGACACGCCGTATGGCCTCGGCGCGAGTATCTGGTCGAATAATCTGTCGGCGATTCACAAGCTCGTGCCGCGCATCAAGGCGGGCACGGTGTGGGTCAATTGCCACTCGCTGCTCGATAACGCAATGCCTTTCGGCGGCTTCAAGCAGTCGGGCTTCGGGCGCGAACTCGGCCGCGCGGTGATCGACATGTACACCGAAACCAAGTCGGTGCTGATCAATTACGCGTGAGGACGCTCGCATGATAACCAGAACGATCTCGCGCCAACTGCTTTCGACGGCGGCGCTCGCCGTATGCGCGAGCGCATCGGCACAAAGCACGGTGACGCTGTACGGAACCGTCGATGCCGGGCTGACATATACGACCAATCAGCAGTTCACCAACGCCGACGGCAGTGTCGGCTCGGGGCATAACATCGCGTTTTCGGGCGGCAATCTCGTGCCTTCGCGCTTCGGTCTGCTCGGCGTGGAAGACCTGGGCGGCGGCCTGCAGGCGAAGTTCAACCTGGAGAACAGTTTCTATACGGGAAGCGGAAGCTTCGTTCAGGGCGGTGCGCAATTCAATCGTCAGGCATGGGTCGGATTGGCACACGAACAATTCGGTACGCTCTCGTTCGGGCGTCAGTACGATTCGTATTCGGATTTCCTCGGGGCTTATGTGTCGAGCAACTCGTGGGCGACCTTGTACGGCTCGCATCTCGGCGATGTGGATAACCTCAACGAAGCGTTCAACTTCAATAACGCGATCAAATATACGAGTCCGGACTGGAATGGTTTCTCGGTCGGTGGCACGTACAGTCTCGGCGGCGTTGCGGGCGATTTCAGCCAACGGCGCGGCTATGCCATTGCCGCGACCTATGCACGTCTGCCGGTCTCGATCAGCGCGGGCTATCTGAACCTGCACAATCCGCTCGATGCGGCTTTGGGCGGCGCAAATGGCTATATCGGCGATTTCGCCTGCTCCAATCCGACGGCGCTCTATTGCCAGTTGCAAAATGCGGAAGCATTGAAGGCATACGGCGCGGGCGCATCGTATGCGTTCGGGCCGGCGACCATCGCATTGACTTATACGCATAGCCTTCTGGAGCATAGCCAGTATTTCGCCGATGCCGCGAATCCGCAGGGCCGCGACATCGCGTTCGATATCGGCGAAGTGAATCTGACCTATGCGGCCACGCCGTTCCTGCAACTTGGGCTCGCCTATATCTATAACAATGCGAAACCGGATGGCAGCTCATCGACGCGCTTTCATCAGGTGAACCTCGGCGCGAATTACGCGTTGTCCAAGCGTACGGCGCTGTATGGTGTCGCGATCATGCAGAAGGCGGTTGGCGCGGGGCTCGGCATCGATCCCGCGACGGGCGGACCGGCGAATTACGCGCAGATTCCGAATCTGCCGAACTCGAACAGCGACCGCCAGTTGTCCGTGACGCTCGGCATACGGCATAACTTTTAAGTCATCCGAGGGCGTGTTTTCACCCGGCCGGGAGATCTCCCCGCCGGGTTTTTTGCCTTCCGTTTCGGCTGTGCACCAATAAGATTCATGGATGCATCTCGCCATATATGATTGATTTGACCGATATAGGCCTGTCAATTAATTTCGATGCGACGTAACCCACAAACGGAGACATCGAACATGAATAGAGCGACCATCGACGCACTGCTGAAAAAGTTCAACGAGAGCGCCACGAACGAAGGCAACGCACGCACGAAAGCGATCGTGAACCGTATCGTGCGCGATCTGTTTTATACGATCGAAGATCTCGACGTTACGCCGGGCGAATTCTGGACAGCGCTGAATTATCTCGGCGAAGCGGGGCAGAGCGGCGAGTTCGGCTTGCTCGCGGCAGGCCTCGGCTTCGAGCACTTCCTGGATGCGCGTCTCGACGAGAAAGAAGCGCAAGCCGGTCTCGAAGGCGGCACGCCGCGAACCATCGAAGGGCCGCTCTATGTGGCGGGCGCGCCGGAATCCGTCGGGCATGCGCGTCTCGACGATGGCACGACTCGAGGCGAAACGCTCGTGATGCGCGGCCGCGTGCTGGGCAAGGATGGCACTCCGCTCGCGAATGCGCTGGTCGAAGTGTGGCACGCAAATCATCTCGGCAGCTACTCGCACTTCGATAAAGCGCAATCCGCGTTCAATCTGCGCCGCTCAATCCGCACCGATAGCGCGGGCCATTACGCGTTCACGAGCGTCGTGCCGGTGGGCTATAGCGTGCCGCCTGGTGGCAAGACGCAGCAATTGCTCGATCAACTCGGGCGGCATGGCCATCGTCCCGCGCACATTCATTTCTTTGTGTCCGCGCCGGGCTATCGCAAACTGACGACGCAGATCAATATCGACGGCGATCCGTATCTGTGGGACGACTTCGCTTTCGCGACGCGTGACGGTCTCGTGCCCGAAGTGAAGAAGGCCGAAGGCGCACAAGGCAAACCCTATGGCGTGGATGGGCGCTTTGCGCTGATCGACTTCGACTTCAGGCTATGCAGCGAACGCGATGACGTGCCCGGCACGGAAGTGGAACGCGTGCGCGCGGCGGCCTGAGTGTCGATCTATCGCTAAGCACTCGCCTTGCGATAGAACGACACATGCAGTGCCTTCACGCGTTCGGCGAATTCTTCGACAGGGCCATCGACAACCGTATCGTCGATCACGTCCTGAATCGCGAGGGGGCGCACGCGCCCCGGCTTCGCGCCGAGTTCGGCACGCCATTGCGTGAACTGCCCCGTCGATGCCGCATACACGATGCGCCCCAGCCCGACCCACGCGTGCGCTGCCGAGCACATCGGACAATGTTCGCCTGACGTGTACACGACCGCTTCCTTGCGCTGCGCTTCGGGCACGTTCTCCGCCGCCCATTTCGCAATCGCGAATTCCGGATGCCGCGTGTGATCGCCGCCGCTCACGCGATTGCGGTCTTCGAAAAGCACGCGTCCGTCTTTCGCGACGAGCATCGAGCCGAACGGTTCGTCGCCATCGTCGAGCGCTTCCTGCGCGAGTTCGATGCAGCGGATCAAATGCTTCTTGTCGGTATCGTCGATCATGCTGTGTCCTCCTGTTGACTGAATTAACGAAAGGCGCGCATCTGCGCCGTCATGAACTGAAGCATCTTGTTCGATGCAACCGATAACCTGCGCCCCGCGCGCGTCACGAGATGCGCTTCGGCATCGGCGAGAATCGGATGATTGATATCGATCGCGAAGAGCTCGCCCGCGGCCATTTCGCTCGTCACGGCGAACGCAGGCAGCACCGTGATGCCGAGCCCCGATTTCACGAACTGTTTGAGTATGGCGATGGAGTTCGTCGTCACGACCGGATCGAGCCGCAGCTTTTCCGCATACTCGACCGCCTCCAACATCTGACGCGTGCCGTATGAAGCGTGCGTGACCGCGAGCGGATATCGAGCGAGTTCTTGCACGCTCATCGACTTGCATTCATTGAGCGGAAAATTCGCGCCGACGATCGCCATCATCGGCTGGCGCTTGATTGCGCGCGACACGAGCTTCGGCTCCTGCGGCGGGTTATACACGAGACCAATCTCGCCTTCATCCTCGGAGATCTTGCGAATCACGTCGTTGGTGCCGCCGAGATCGAGATTCACCTTGATGCCGGGATAGTGCCGGCAGAACTGCTGCATCGGACCGGAAAGCAGATCCGATACAAAGCCTTCGCCGAGCACGATATTCACGCGCCCCGTGCGCAATCCGCGCAATTCCTGAAGACGCGAGAGCAGATCATCGCGATGCGCGAGCTGCTCGCGAAAGTATTCGATCACGCATTGCCCGGCCTCGGTCGGCTTCACGCCGCGCGCATGGCGTTCGACGAGCGCGGCATCCAGTTCCTTTTCCAGCAGGCCAATCTGCCGGCTGACTGCGGATGGCGCGACGTTGAGGTAATCGGCGGCCGCGCGAATCGTGCCGCAGCGCACGGACTCGAAAAAATAAACGATGCGGCTGTCGGTGAGATTGTCCGTCATGGCGGGCGAGTGTTCTAGAAATTAGAACAAATCCAATATTGGCGTTGATTGATTGTACGGCTTCGTCGGCCGATTATGACAAGACCGCAAAACGCACATGAGGAGCTGAACGGATGAAAACAGTAGGTGTGATCGGTCTGGGAAACATGGGACGCGGCATGGCGCGCTGCGCCAAACAGGGCGGCTTTCGCGTGCTCGGCTTCGATGCGGCGCCGGGAGTAGCCGAAGCGCTTCGGGAAGACGGAATCGAAGCGCGCACGTCGATTGCGGCGATTGCGAGCGAAGTCGACGTGCTCATTCTCTCGCTGCCGACGTCCGCGATCGTCGAAGAAGTCGTGCTCGGGCAGGGCGGCGTGGCGTCGAGCGGCAAGCCAGGCCTGATCGTCGTCGACACGACGACCGCCGATCCGAACAGTACGAAGAAAGTCGCCGCCGCGCTCGCGGAATGCAGTATCGGCTTTGTCGATGCGCCCGTGAGCGGCGGCCCGAAAGGTGCCGCAACCGCCACGATGACGATGGTGCTCGGCGGCTCGGAAAGCGACGTCGCGTCGGTCGAGCCGATCCTCGCCGTGATCAGCGCGAAGCGCGTGCATGTTGGGCCGGTCGGCGCGGGGCACGTGACGAAAATCATCAACAACATGCTGACGGGCGTGCATCTGCTCGCCGCGAGCGAGGCCGTGCGCGCGGCTCAGGGCGCGGGCGTCGATCCGGAAAAGCTCGTCGAGGCGCTCAACGGCGGATCGGGCCGCAACAGCGCGACGCTCACCAACTATCCGACGTGGATCTTCAACGACAAGTTCGACTCTGGCTTCACGATGAAGCTGATGCGCAAGGACGTTCGTCTCGCGATGGCGCTGCTCGACAGCGTGCACGAGAACGCGCCGGTCGCGCGGGAAGCAGGGCGCTTGTGGGCGGCGAGCGAGGCGAGCATCGGCGATGCGGAGGATTTCAATCGCATCGTGCAGTTCAATGAATCGAAGCAACGGGACTAATCGAATATGAATATCGACGCAGCAGAACAGCTTCTCGCGGCCTTCGCGCATTTCTTTCCGGGCGCGAAGACCATTGGCTCGTATGTCGGTGGCGAACTGATCGAAGGCGCGGGCGATAGCATCCAGCTCTACGATGCCGCCACGGGCAAACCGAGTCTCGCGTACAAGGACGGCGGCGCGGCGGTCGTCGAGCAGGCAGCGGCGGCGGCCACGCGCGCGCAGAAGCAATGGTGGGCGCTCACGCACGCGGCACGCGGCCGCGTGATGTTCGAGATCGCGCGCGAGATCCGCAAGGAAGCGGAGCAGATCGCGCGGCTCGAATCGCTCGGCTCGGGCAAGCCGATCCGCGATTGCCGCGGCGAAGTGGCGAAGGTCGCCGAGATGTTCGAGTACTACGGCGGCTGGGCCGACAAGTTTTATGGCGATGTGATCCCCGTGCCGACATCGCACCTGAACTACACGCGCCGCGAGCCCGCCGGCACCGTGCTGCAGATCACGCCGTGGAATGCGCCGGTCTTCACGTGCGGCTGGCAGGTCGCGCCCGCCATATCGATGGGCAATGCCGTGCTGCTGAAGCCTTCGGAGCTGACGCCGTTCACGTCGCTCGTGATCGGCTTGCTGGCCGAGCGCGGCGGCGCGCCGAAGGGTCTCATCAACGTGCTCGCGGGGCTCGGGCAGACGGTGGCGCAGTCGGCGATCGCGAACAAGGCGGTGAAGAAGGTCGTGTTCGTCGGCTCGCCGGCAACGGGCGCGCGCATCGCGGAAGCCGCGGCGAAACGCGTGCTGCCGTGCGTGCTCGAGCTGGGTGGCAAGTCGGCCAACATCATCTTCGCCGATGCCGATCTCAAGCGTGCCGCATTGACCGCACAGGCGGCGATTTTCGCGGGCGCGGGGCAAAGCTGCGTCGCGGGCTCGCGGCTGCTCGTGCAGCGTTCCGTCTACGACGAATTCGTCGCGATGGTCGCGGCGGGCGCGAAAAAGATTCGCGTCGGCGCGCCGCTCGACGATGCCACCGAGGTCGGCCCGATCAATAATCGCAGGCAATATGACCACGTGATATCGATGATCGAAAAGGGCGTCGCCGCCGGTGCGACACTCGCGGCGGGCACGGCCGAGCGCTCGGAAGCGGGCTACTTCGTGCCGCCGACCGTGCTCGCGGGCGTCACCAACGACATGGACGTCGCGCGCACGGAGATCTTCGGGCCGGTGGTGGCGGCGATTCCGTTCGACTCGGAAGAGGAAGCCGTCGCGATCGCCAACGATACCGAGTTCGGCCTCGCGGGCGCCGTGTGGACCAACGATGTCGCGCGCTCGCATCGCGTCGCGAGTCAGGTGGATGCGGGCACGTTCTGGGTCAACGGCTACAAGACGATCAACGTGGCGTCGCCGTTCGGCGGCTACGGCTTGTCCGGCTATGGACGATCCAGCGGCGTCGAGGCGCTCTACGAGTACACGCAGACCAAGAGCGTGTGGATCGAAACGGCGAAGGATCCGGCCACCACGTTCGGTTATCTATGAACGGGTTATGACCGGGCTATGACCTGTCTATGATCTATTTATGATCAAAGCGCCCGCGCGTTGCTGCGGCATCGCGCGGGCACACAAAGGGGACGAGACAATGCAAAGCACGTTGAGCGCGGATCGCGCGGATGGAAGCGGCCTGAGAACCGCGAAGCTCTTTTTCTATGCGGCGATCATTCTGTTGATCGCGGAGTTCATCGGCTCGTTCACGTTCAAGATCGGCCCGGGCAAAGTCGTTCTGCTGCCGATGATCTGGGCGCTCCTGCTCGGCGCCGCACTCGGGCTCGCGTCCGAACGCTGGAAAAGCCCCGCGCGGCTCGACGTGCGCAGCCAGTTCTATGCCGCCGCCATCCTTCAGCCAGCGCTACTGCTGTTCGTTTCGAAGCTCGGGCTGATGGTCGGCAGCGCCTTGCCCAAGCTCGCCGCGGCGGGCTGGGCGCTCGCGTTCCAGGAGCTCGGCCACTTCGTCGGCACGATTCTGCTCGGCTTGCCGCTCGCGCTTTTGCTCGGCATCAAGCGCGAAGCGATCGGCGCGACGTTTTCGGTCGGGCGCGAGCCGAGCCTTGCGATCATCGGCGAGAAGTACGGCATGGATTCGGCGGAAGGGCGCGGCGTGCTTGCCGAATATCTGACCGGCACGGTGTTCGGCGCAGTGTTCATCGCCATTTTCGCGGGCTTCGTCGCGAGCTTGCATATCTTTCATCCGCTCGCGCTCGCGATGGGCTCTGGCGTCGGGTCGGGCAGCATGATGGCGGCGGCATCGGGCGCGATCGCGGCGCAGCAGGACCCGGAAACGGCCAAATCCGTGCTGACGTTCGCGGCGGCGAGCAACCTGATCACGACGACCATCGGCACGTATTTCACGCTGTTCATTTCGCTGCCGATGGCGGTGTGGGGCTATCGGCTGCTGGAGCCGCTGATCGGCCGCACGACAAAGGCGTCGAGTTCGCGGGAGGCGGATTCGTCGGCGCCGAAACTGGGCGATGTGAAGACCGAGGCACCGCATCTCGGTTACGGCGGCAAGATGCTGGCGTGGGGCGTGACGGCGGCGATGGCGCTCGTCGCCGACTGGATCACGCACGGCACGACGCCGCTGCATGGTCTGCCCGGCATGGCGGTGATGGTGCTCGCGACGATCGTCGGCGATGCCATCGCGCAGGCGACCGGGCGCAAGATTCCGGCGGTCTGCTGGGTGTCGATCGTGGCGATGTTCCTGACGTCGCCGTGGTGCCCGTGGGGCGCGCAGATCGCGACGCTGAGCGCGCAGAACGACTTCCTTGGCGTGACGACGCCGATGCTGACCTTCGCGGGACTTTCGATCGCCAAGGACATTCCGGCGTTCAGGCGACTCGGCTGGCGGATCGTGCTGGTGTCCTTCGTGGCGAACGCCGGGACGTTTCTGGGCGCGGCGCTGGTGGCGCAACTGTTCCACATCTGAGCATGACGGCGGCAGTACGGCGCGGGCAGCGCGGTATAAAATCTAGATGTACCTGTCTCGCGCTCGAATGCGCCCGCCGCCATGGAAACTCCTTCGGGCAAAGAAGTCCCTGCCAAACGAATGTCGCCGCGCATGCTCAACGTGCTGACCGCCCTCATCGGGCTGGCCACGCTCGTGCTGGGCGTGGGCTGGCTGATCTACACGTGGATCGTTCATCTGGAAATCCCGTACTTCGCCATTCCGCTCGTGCTCACCGTGCCGGTGATCGTTGCTGTGGCGTTCCGGAATTGCTGGGACTGAACCTGCGCGTCAGTTGAAAATCGCGCGCGAATGAAAACGCACCGAGGCGATCGATATCGCGTCGGTGCGTTCGTACATATGCGTTGGTAGGCTCGATTGGACTCGAACCAACGACCCCCACCATGTCAAGGTGGTGCTCTAACCAGCTGAGCTACGAGCCTACAGAAGGCGCGAATTATAGGGGAAAGTTTCGCCCTGTGGGAGGTTTTGGGTGAAATTCTTTTTGCGTGTTGTTTGGACCGTAAGAAGCCAGGTACGGAGCCGCGCTGAAGTTCCCTGGTTTCTACCCGCCGTCGTTCTGTCGATGGGTTCGCCTGAACTCCCTTTCTCTTGCCTCCACGCGTGACGCGGCGACCGATAACTCCTCAACGCAAGCTCCGCATCATTACTTCGCATTCCGATGCTTTTCCGGCCAAAGGACCCAGTAGACGCAGGTCTGGAGGGTGCTATTAGAACTGCGCCACTCACGAATGGATGGCCGGATAGCCAAGGCTCTTACCATAAGATCAATTCGTGAGCGAGCATATGTTATGCGTTATGCATTCTATGTCTCTATACGAACGTACGCAATCATTCATCGTTCGAAAATGCATCGGGCGTTTTTTCATATGGATAGCTATTTATTCAATCTTATCGACGCAAATTTTTCTTGCCTGTATTCTCACTAGTGAGAGCAATGCGACCCACGCTCTGATGGACGGCATTTGTGCATTCCACACGAAGAATCAAGAACGAATCGAATTGGAGACTACATGCCAACTCCACTCTATGTGCTCGAAGATGTGGCTCGCCCGTGCGACGACGTTCGTCAAAAGGAATTCACGGAAAAAGTCAAGGATATTGGAATTGTCTTGTACGACGGGTTTTCTTTGCTTGCGGCCGGCATGCTTGCAGAAGCGCTTCATATTGCGAATGAGTTGCAGTCCGAAAGTTCTGCGAACCCGTTCAAATATCGCGTGAATCTTATCTCCGCACGTGGCGGGACTGTTTCCTGTTCGTCGTCGATGTCGGTGTTGACGGAGCAGCCAAGTGCCCGGGAAATCGATCGCTTCGACACACTTTTCGTCGCGGGAGGAAGCGGGGTCGCGCGTGCGTCGGCCGACTCCGACCTCATCGAACTATTACGCAGGCTCTGCGCGAAGAGTGTCACCATCACGGCAATCGGCAATGGCCACATGCTCTTGTCAGCGGCCGGGGTGCGGCAATGTGACCGGCATTCGATGATGCACGATATCTACGCGGGAATGTCAACGCCGACCGTTCCCGAGCACGATCCCGATCAGGCGTTGATGAGTTCGCTCGCACTTCTGAAGAAGGATCTCGGCTCGGAACTGGCGGTACGCGTGGCAGATTGCGTCGGCTCAGGCGCAGCCGGCTCGTTGGCCGGCGATTTCCAGGACAGGTATGCAACCACGCTGGCGGAAAAGGTGTGCTCATCGGCACGCTGGCTAGTGCAGAACTGCGCAAAACCGATATCCGTCGTCGATGCCGCGAGGATGGCTTCGATGAGCGAGCGCAATTTTGTGCGTCTCTTCAAGCGGGAGATCGGCGTCACTCCATCGAGGTATCTGCTTCGCGCGCGACTCGATCTCACATGCAAGCTGCTCGTGAGTAGTGAGCTACCGGTCGACAAGATAGCTCGCAGCACCGGCCTCAGCAACGGAGAGCGCCTGTCGAAGTTGTTTCGCAAGGAGTTTTCGATGTCGCCCACTGAATTCCGGACGAATAGCCGACGGAACGAATGACATTCGAAGACCCTGTGACCGCGCGTGACCGGGCTGAACATGCCATCGCTCATGGCAGGGCGCCGCGCTGTGATGACGACCCCGAATGCCTCGTCGATTCGCGAGGCAGGATCCTTAGCACTGAAGATCTTTCTTATAAGAAACCCGATGGATGTAGGGAATGTAAGCGGGCTCCTGAGTTAGACTCATTCTCAACTGACGAAGAATCAACCGGTTATGCATGATCGTATCGGCATGGGCAAAACTTTTTCTCTCCTGACAAAAGGCATGCCCGGCGGTAGAAAGGACCGTGCGCTATCCCACATATCGTCGCTTAGACCGTACCAAATGCATCGGTTTTGGCCTAGGCTTTCGCTAATGAGGAAATCAAAAAGTAGCCCCGCTTGCAAAAAAGGACTCTTTTAGTAGTCCAGACTTGGAATCAAATAAGCACGTTTTCAGGCCCGTCCGGAGAATCGGACGCGATCAACGCCGGTAGACGACTCTTCGTCTATAAAACGTTCTTGGTATCCAGGATAGCGATATTATCGCCGATAGCTCTTACGAAACCCAGTTGAACCGAAAAAAAATCTCCCCACAATCTCGTTTCTATTTCACGCAGATGAAGGGACGCAGTGTTTCCACGCGAACCGGGTGAGCGTCGATTGGCGAAGCGGGGCAGGACCGCCAATACGACCTGGCGAGCGACGGATGCGGACCGATTTCGCGACACGCTGAATTGATAGTCGGTTAATTTCGGCGGGCCGTTCTTTTTTCCCCTCACAACAACGCTATTACCTTGGCATTCCTAATTGCAACGATTCGGTCATGGAAGTTGGGCAAAGATGAAAGAGATTACTCGCATTACCAATCGAAGAAAGTCGGAATGTGCGCTGCCCAACGGATCTTCCCAAGTCGAACATGCAGTATCGGACCGTCCAATTCGGACAGACTCCTGATCGATTCCGCCACTAGGTGGATGGGCCGTCTCCCCAGGTCTCAATCAAACGGGGACAAACGGACTTTGATAGACATAACTGCCATTTAAGTGGACCTGAGAGGAATTCATGGCTATGTCTCACGCCATCTTCTGTTGCGATGCAGACTTGCGCAGTAGATTCGAACCATTCGGCGGTCCCGATGTTAAGCATGTTGGTATCGTCTTATATGACGGGTTTTCTCTTGTAGGAGTCGGTACGCTGATAGAAACGCTGCACATCGCAAACGAATTGCAAGGTTCCGGGGAAAGAAGGCGTCTCACGTACCGCGTCTCTCTCCTGTCGGCTCGTGGTGGGGTAGTGCCCTGTTCGTCGTCTATCCGTGTTTGCACGGAACAGCTGGACCTACAGCGATCCGGCGCTTTCGATGCGTTGTACGTCGCCGGCGGGGCCGGCGTGACGGGTGCGTCGGCAGACGATGGACTCATCGAACTGTTGAAAACGATCGGTTCCGAAAGTGTCGCCATAAGTGCGCTGGGCAGCGGGCATACGTTGTTGGCGGCTGCCGGCCTGTCATGCAACACATGTGTTTCGCTCGGTCGCGATGTGTTCACGCATGATCGTCCTAGCCGGCCCAGGGACGAGCGCAGCCATGCATTGGTGTATGGGTTGGGTCTGCTCAAACGAGATCTTGGATACGATATCGTATCGTCAACTGCCGAACGTCTCCTCGATAATCAACACCTGTCCATTATGCTGAGCGAGATAAGGACGCCGACCACTGCCGAGAAGACACAGGAATCCGCGCGTTGGCTGGAGCGCAATTGTGGCAAGCCCGTCTCAGTAGTCGACGCTGCGCACACTGCCGCGATGAGTGGAAGAAACTTCTCCCGCCATTTCAAGCGTCAAATGGGCCTCACGCCTTCGCAATACCTATTGAACGCGCGTCTGAAGCTTAGTTGCGAATTGCTCATGAACAGCGAGCTTCCCATCGACAAAATCGCTCGAAGGACGGGCCTGAGCAGTGGGGAACGACTGTCGAAGTTGTTCAGAAAGCAGTTCTCCATGTCGCCTACTGAATATCGTGCTCTGAAACGCGAGGAAAACATACTCTAGCTCCTAATCTTAGAGCGGTCGGTTGCCTGGTGCACAACTGTTCCGGCCTTAGCCACGACGCAATGAGGACAGACATGATTTCCAAGACGGCCTTAAAAAAAATACTGGCGCGCGGCATTACGAGTTTCAGGGTTGACGTCGCGTCGCGTAAGCTCCTTTGGCGCGATCGCGTCGCCGTTCTTCTGTACCACGATCCTAAACCCGACACGCTGGATTACCATCTGACGTATCTAAAATCCTTTTGCGATGTTGTCCCGCTCGCGCATGTGGCTTCGCCAGGAAGCGGACGTCCCCGGGCCGCGATTACACTTGATGACGGTGCAGCGGGGAACGCGGACTTGTTGCCGGTTTTCATCAAACATAATGTGCGTCCGACGATTTTCCTCTGCAGCCAAATCGTCGGCCGCCCGACCATGCACTGGTGGCTTCATCCTGGCGCAAAGCAAGCCGGCATCGAGCGCCTCAAGCGAATGAGCAATGCGGAGCGCCTCGCCGAGCTTGGCAAATACGGATATCACCAGACGCACGAGGGAGACGGGACGGGGCTGACGGCAGGGCAAATCGAAGCAATGCGCCCATTCGTGGATTTTCAGGCACATACTCGCTTTCATCCTATCCTGACCCGGTGCAACGACCGCGAGTGCGAACAGGAGATCTCCGTCTGTAAGTCGGAACTCGAATCCATGCTCGGGACCGAATGTGAGCATTTCGCGTATCCGAACGGCAATTACACCGACCGCGAAGTCGGATTCGTAAAAGCCGCCGGTTATAAGTCGGCACGCACTTGCGATCTCGGATGGAACGATAGCCGCAGCGACCCATATCGTCTCAAGACGATCGTCATAGACGACGACGCCACGCTGTGGTGGTTTGCAGCACAATTGACGGGAATTCCAGTGTTCCTGCGATATGTGCGCCATGCTCGGAACTTCTCCGGGTATTCGCCGCAGTTCTGACCAAGACTAAAGGGTCGAGAAGGGCGCAGTGTCTCGTCCTGCGCCTCTGTTGATTGACCGGATATGCAGCATACTAATGTCACCAAGCCGAAGCTTGGTGCCTCGTACGCGAGGGCTTAGTCCTCCGACGAGCTCTGATGGGCGCCCGTTCCTGCTGCCGTTCGCGTATCCGCTTCAGCAAAGCTCCAATCCACGCGTGTTTTTCGACGCCACGATCAGACTGTCTCTCTGGCCGCGATGCATCACATCGTTATCTCAGCCACCGGCTTCGGGGAGTTCGTCGAGAATGTAAGAAGACATCCGGTGCGCTACGAGGGGGCACTTTCGAGACGGCCAGCGGACCGATCGAGCTGATGCGGTCGGGCCGGATGGGGCTCATAAGTTCAGGTGCGCCGAATTCAGCTCCGACCTCCGGAACATGGTTTGACGCTATGGGCGTACCCCCTTGTTAAGGGTAACGGCAACCGAGAGTTCGCGTTAGAGTACGCTTGCGAGTAACAGACGCAATTGTGCATGGGCTACATCAAGCGAGCACCGTTCTCGGTCGGTTTTGACTAATAGACTGTGGGAAGTGCGACGCTGGCGCGGTGGAATAACGATGTGATTTTGAGCATTTGACAATCAATAGAGAGTCGTTAATGACGAGCATTTTCACCCATGTTTTATGCTTCGTATCAGGTGTTTTGATCGGCGTATTCGGTTGCGCTTTATGTGTTGCGCGATCAAGAGCGCCGAGGGATCAAGACGACCGATAGAACATTTGACGGTCGTAAAGGGCAGAAACCGTGGCAGACGATGCGAAAGCAATTGATTTCCACAGTCGTGGGTGCGCGGGCGTTGGCATGACGGCCAGAAGCCAACGTCCGATCTCGCGCTGAAGAACAACAAGCCGCTCGACGTGAGCATGCGTGATGTCGGCTGGAAGAGAAAACGCTCAAGATTGGGCCGACAGCGCTGTAGACGCGGATGGAGCTGTTGTCTGTCGAAAGCGGTCGGGCGTTATATTTGACATAACATAAATTAGCGACTTTTTGTTTGTAGGTCCCAGATAGAAATGTCGTGTTTCTGCCAGATAGAAATGTCGTGTTTTGACGTAGGTTCGTGGCCAGACGA
>NZ_FCOM02000031.1 GCF_001544695.2 Caballeronia arvi | reverse complement strand
GAGAGGACTCGAACCTCCACGGTGTTGCCACCGCTAGGACCTGAACCTAGTGCGTCTACCAATTCCGCCACCTGGGCCAAGGGGTACAGCAAGCCCGCTATTTTAGCGGGAACGGACGCCGTGTCAATCGAAACGTAATACGACTCGTCTGAAACAAAACCACGGTCTCCGCACAAAAAGAAAAAGCCACCCGAGGGTGGCTTTTTCAAACATCTGGTGCCCAAGAGAGGACTCGAACCTCCACGGTGTTGCCACCGCTAGGACCTGAACCTAGTGCGTCTACCAATTCCGCCACCTGGGCAAGGGTGCGTTGCTGGGGTGTGTTGCGTTCCTCAGCAGCAGAGAACGCAATTATAGCGAGTCTGGTCCGCCTGTCAAGAGTTTCGATGCGATGCGCGTGACAGCGCGCCAGGCGCGCCGCGTCGGCCCGCGAGCCCCGTGGCGCTTAAAAGACGGGTGTTAGAATGACCCGCAACGATGACCGCCTTCCCGTTTGCAAAGCATCGCAAAAGTCCCGACCAACGAGAAAAAACACGACTACGCCCTTGAGCAAATATCCGTATCCGATTCCGAGCCGCGAAGAAATTCTCGGCGTGCTGCGCACGAGCGAGACACCGCATGCCGCGAACGACATTGCCGAGGCGCTGTCGATCAAGCGTCAGGAGCGCGAAGGATTTTTCAAGCGACTGGCGGCGATGGAACGCGACGGGCAGATCCGCCTCGACAAGCGTGGCCACTATCAGCTCACGCATCCGTCGAATTTCGTGGCGGGCCGCGTCCAGGGGCATCGCGACGGCTTCGGCTTCCTGATCCGCGATGACGGCCAGGACGATCTGTTCCTTCCCAACGGCGAAATGCAGAAGGTCATGCACAACGACCGCGTGCTCGCGCGCATTGTCGGGTATGACCGGCGCGGGCGGCCGGAAGGGCATATCGTCGAGGTCACGGATCGCGCGAACAAGCGCGTCATCGGGCGGCTGATCAATGAGAACGGCGCGCTCATTCTCGTGCCGGAAGACAAGCGCATCGGACACGACATCCTCATCACGCAGAATCCGAAGAAGGCCAAGGTCGGGCAGGTGGTGTCCGTCGATCTGACGGATTTCCCGAGCCGCCATTCGCAGCCGCTCGGACGCGTGATGGAAGTGATCGGCGATATCGACGATCCCGGCATGGAGATCGAGATCGCCGTGCGCAAGTACGGCGTGCCGCATGAGTTCAGCGACGCCGCGCTGGCTTCTGCCGCGAAGCTGCCGGACGAAGTGCGTCCGGTCGATATCCGTCATCGCGTCGATTTGCGCGACGTGCCGCTCGTCACCATCGACGGCGAGGACGCGCGCGATTTCGACGACGCCGTCTATTGCGAGCAGGTCGCGGTCGGACGCGGCCAGGGTTACCGTCTGCTGGTCGCCATCGCGGATGTGTCGCACTACGTGCGCCCGAACGATGCGCTCGACGTCGATGCGCTCGATCGCAGCACGTCGGTGTATTTCCCGCGCCGCGTGATTCCGATGCTGCCGGAGAAGCTGTCGAACGGTCTGTGCTCGCTGAATCCGCAGGTCGATCGCTGCGTGCTCGTGTGCGACATGGTCATCACCGCGCGCGGCGAGATCAAGGCGTATCAGTTCTATCCGGGCGTGATGCATTCGGCGGCGCGTCTGACGTACACCGAAGTCGCGGCCGTGCTCACCAACACGAAGGGCCCGGAAGCGGCGAAGCGCGCCGATATCCTGCCGCAGTTGCAGGATCTCTATGGCGTCTACAAGGCGCTGCATGCCGCGCGCCAGAAACGCGGCGCGATCGATTTCGATACGACCGAGACGTATATCGTCGTGAACTCGCAGGGCAAGATCGAGCAGATCGTGCCGCGTCATCGCAACGACGCGCATCGGCTGATCGAGGAATGCATGCTCGCGGCGAACGTCTGCGCGGCGGATTTTCTGAAGCGCAACAAGCATCCGGGGCTGTATCGCGTGCATGCGGGGCCGACCGAGGAAAAGCTGGAAAACCTGCGCACGTTCCTGCGCGGCGTCGGTCTGACGCTGACCGGCGGCGAGAAGCCGCACGCGAGCGATTACGCCGCGCTGATCGCGCAGATCCGCGACCGGCCCGACGCGCAGATGTTGCAATCGATGGTGCTGCGCTCGATGCAGCAAGCCGTGTACAGCCCGGACAACATCGGCCATTTCGGGCTCGCGTATGAAGCGTACGCGCACTTCACGAGCCCGATTCGACGTTATCCCGACTTGCTCACGCATCGCGCGATCTACGCGATTCTGCAGGGCAAGAAGTATCTGCCGGACGTCGGGCACGATGTCTCGCTGAGCACGGGCTTGACGAAAGCCGCACGCGAAATGCAGAAGGCCGACGACACCGCGCGCGGCCGCTCGCGCAACAGCGTCGCGATCTGGGAGGAACTGGGCCTGCATTGCTCGTCGAACGAACGGCGCGCCGACGAAGCCTCGCGCGACGTCGAAGCGTGGCTCAAGTGCTATTTCATGCGCGACAAGCTCGGCGAGGAATACGGCGGCATGGTCAACGGCGTGACGTCGTTCGGCATTTTCGTGCAACTGGATTCGTTGTTCATCGAAGGGCTCGTGCATGTGACCGAGCTCGGCTCCGACTACTTCCAGTACGACGAGATCAAGAACGAGCTGCGCGGCGAGCGCACGGGCATCCGCTACCGGATGTCGGATCGCGTGCGCGTGCAGGTGAGCCGTGTGGATCTCGACGCGCGCAAGATCGATTTCCGGCTCGTGCGCGATACGCCGGTGAAGTCGCTGGCGCCGCGTCCGTCGTCATCGACGGGTGGCGTGGAAATGGCGTCGAGCGGCAGCGGTGTCGCGGGTCCGCGCATTCGTTCGCTGCCCGACGACGACATGCCGGGCACGCGCGCGCGCGGCGGCACGAAGAAGGGCGCAGCGCCAGGCGGCGCGCGTGGCGGCGCGCCGACGAAGCGCGGCGCGGCGAAGACGGCCTCGAGCGGACGCGCGGCACGCAAGAAGCGGTAAGAAGCGATATACACGAGCGGCGCGCACGACGCCGCCAAACGAATACGCGCGGCCCGTTGGCGATTGCTTCGGGCCGCGTCGTGTTTTTCAAGTTCTCAGCGAAGGTTCGGATCAGTCATGTCACGTCTCAAGGTTCTATACGGTTTTCACGCAGTGACCGCGCGTCTGCGCGCGGATGCATCGTCGATCGAGGAGGTGCTGTACGACCCGTCGCGCAAGGATCGGCGCATGCAGGACTTTCTGCGGACCGCGAAGGAGGCGGGCGTGCGGCTGATCGCGGCGGACGAAGCGCGGCTGTGGGGCCTCTCGGGCAACGTTCAGCATCAGGGCGTGGTCGCGCGTGCGCACGATCTGCCGCTTGCGCAGAATCTGGCCGAACTGCTCGATGGCATTTCCGGCACGCCATTGCTGCTGGTGCTCGATGGCGTCACCGATCCGCACAACCTGGGCGCGTGTCTGCGTGTCGCGGATGCGGCGGGCGCGCACGCGGTGATCGCGCCGCGCGACCGCTCGGCGGGCCTGAATGCGACGGCGGCGAAGGTGGCGAGCGGCGCGGCGGAAAGCGTGCCGTATATCACCGTGACGAATCTGGCGCGCGCGCTGCGCGAACTCAAGGATGCGGGCGTCTGGGTGATCGGCACGGCCGGCGAGGCGACCGCGTCGCTTTACGAGACGAAGCTGGAGGGGCCGGTGGCGATCGTCGTCGGCGCTGAGGGTGAGGGCATGCGGCGGTTGACCCGCGAGACGTGCGACGAGATCATGAATATCCCGATGGCGGGGACGGTCGAGAGTCTCAATGTTTCAGTGGCGTCGGGCGTGTGTCTGTTCGAGGCGGTCAGGCAGAGGGCGGTGAAGAAGTAAGGCAACGTGGGCACAACGTTAAGCGCGCAATTGCATGGCATCTCTTAGCTCAATCTTTGAACGTCTGACTCCAGCGCATCGAGCGGTCTTGCAGTGGTTCGATAGTCATAAGGGGCAAGAGGTGTCATGGCCTCAACCACTGCAAGACGGAACGCTTGTCGCCACGAAAGCGAAGGGAATTTATAAGCCGAAAGATATCGACTACGCAGTAAGTGTGCGTCAATCGCTTGGCGGCCCTTACGCTGATCTCGCGCCAAAATTCAGTGCCGATGGTGCGTGGACCTATCGATACTTCCAAGAGCAGCTTGATCCCGCTCAGCGTGACAGCCAGTACACGAACCGTGGCTTACTGGCTTGCCGCGACCACAACATTCCTGTCGGAGTGATGCTGCAGGTCAAGCGCAAGCCCAATCCCCGTTATCAAGTCCTTGGCTTAGCGCACGTCACTGACTGGAAGGACGGTTATTTCCTTTTGTCAAGCGTTCAAGAGGCACGCGAGACAGGAACCGAGGCGTCAGTTGAGCGACTGGAAGGCGCCGTCCGCTCGGCGGCCATGCCTTTGCCACTGAGTTTCGAAGACGAGCGCAGGTGGATAGACGCGACGATTGTTCTGCGTGAAGGGCAAGGCGCGTTTCGGACGTCACTCTTGCAGGCATACGATCACCGATGCGCAATATCGGGTTGCGACGTCGTACAGGTGCTGGAGGCCGCGCATATCCATCGCTATTTTGGCGAGAAGACTAATGATGTGCGAAACGGACTACTGTTGAGGGCCGATCTGCACACACTTTACGATCGGGCGCTGATCGCGATCGAACCGAAGACCTACGAAGTGTTTGTTTCGCCCAAGCTGCGTGATAGCGAATATGGTTCGCTTGCGAACCGCCGAATTCGTTTGCCCAGATTGTCCGAGGACCAGCCAGATACCCATGTTCTGCTCGAGCACAAGCGATGGGTGCTTTCGCGCTGGGACGCCGACTTCGATCGGGAGAAGGCAATCAAATCGGCGAAGCCAGGAACCGCGGATGTACAAAGTAGACTGTTCGATGAGTTTGACTAGAGCGCTGGCCGCATTGATATCGGCGTGTTTTCTCACCGCCTGCACCACCCAACTCGACCGCACCACCTACATCGCCGACACGCGCTACCACGCCCAAAACGCCGACGCCCGCATCCGCTTCCTCGTGATGCACTACACCGAGATCGACGAAGCGGGTTCCATAGAGGTCCTGACCGGCGACTCGGTCAGCGTCCACTACATCGTCCCCGACGTCCCGCGCATCGAAAAAGGCGAACCCGTCGTCTATCAACTCGTGCCCGAAGACAAGCGCGCATGGCACGCCGGCCTAAGCTCCTGGCAAGGCGCGACCGAACTCAACGCCTCATCGATCGGCATCGAGAACGTGAACCTCGGCCCTATCGGCGATGGAAAATGGCAGCCGTACCCGCCCGCGCAAATCGATGCACTCATCAGGCTCTCGCGCGACATCGTCACGCGCTACGCCATTCCGCCGACGCGCGTCGTCGGCCATAGCGACATCGCGCCGCAACGCAAGATCGATCCCGGCCCGCTGTTTCCGTGGCGCGCCCTGTACGATGCCGGCGTGGGCGCATGGCCCGACGACGCGACCGTGGTCGCGCATCTCGCCGGCCGCGACCGGCAAGCGCCCTCCGACGTGCGCGCGCTGCAGGAAAAACTGAAGCGCTATGGCTACGACGTCGCGACCGACGGCGTGCTCGACGACAAAACACGCCGCGTCTTCAGCGCCTTTCAGATGCACTTCCGCCCGTCGGACTACGCAGGCAACGCCGACGCGGAAAGCGACGCCATCGCCCAGGCCTTGCTCGACAAGTACTTCGCCAACTAAAAAAAGGAGCCCGCGATGGCCGATCATTTTCTCTCGCTACGCGCGATTCACATGACCTGCGCGGGCCTTTCCATCGCCGGATTCGTGCTGCGCTGGATCTGGATGCTGACGGATTCGCGCCTCCTCGCCGCGCGCCCGACGAAAGTCCTCCCGCACGTCATCGACACGCTTCTGCTCGCGAGCGCCGTCGCGCTGGTCGCGATCATCGGCTTCAGTGCGAATGCCGCGTGGCTTTCCGCGAAGATCGCGGGCCTCGTCGTCTATATCGTGCTCGGCACGTTCGCGCTGAAGCGCGGCCGCACGAAGGGCGCGCGCGCCGTGTATGGCGTGCTGGCGATCGTCGTGTTCGCGTTCATCGCGTCGGTTGCGCGCTCGCACGATCCGCTCGGTTTTCTGCGCGCGATCGCGTGATCCGCGCGGCCCGCGCCCGCGCTCCGATAAAATCTCAGTTTTCTCCGAAAGCACCACCGCTCCCATGACCCAAGACGAACTCAAGCAACTGGTCGGCCAGGCCGCCGCCGACTACGTGAACGCGAACGTACCGGAAGGCGCGATCATCGGCGTCGGAACCGGATCGACGGCCAATTGCTTCATCGACGCCATCGCGAAATCGAAAGCGCGGTATCGCGGCGCGGTGTCGAGCTCTGTGGCGAGCACGGCGCGGCTCGAATCGCACGGCATCGAAGTGTTCGATCTGAACGACATCGAGACGCTGCCCGTGTACGTCGACGGCGCCGACGAAATCGACGCCAGCGGCGCGATGATCAAAGGCGGCGGCGGCGCTCTGACGCGCGAAAAAATCGTCGCATCGGTGGCGGACGTGTTCGTGTGCATCGCCGATGCAAGCAAGCGCGTGCCGGTGATGGGCACGTTCCCGCTGCCCGTCGAAGTCGTGCCGATGGCACGCACCGCGATCGGCCGCAAGCTCGCGGCGCTCGGCGGCGTGCCGGTTCTGCGCGTGACGAAGGACGGAGCACCTTACATCACCGACAACGGCAACGAAATCATCGACGTGAAAGGGCTGAAGATCGCCGATCCGCGCGCGCTCGAAGCGCAGATCAACGCATGGCCGGGCGTCGTGACAGTCGGTCTGTTCGCGGCCCGCGGCGCGAATATCTGCCTGCTCGGCACGGAAACGGGCGTCGAGCGGATCGACTACAAGTAAAAAAAGACGCGCCGGCTCACAGCGCTTCGATTTCGCGCGCCGCGCGCGTCAGGATTTCCCGCATCTGTTCCAGCCGGGCGGCTTCGTCGCCGTCCAGGCGCGCGCGCCGCACGAGCGCGTGTTTCAGCCGATCGAGCGCATCGCGCAACGCGGGCGCGCTCGCGGAACGCTCTGCGCTGATCGCGTTGAGGAACGGCTGGTTCTCGTCGAGATAACGGCGCCCGGCAGGCGTGATCGTGTAGCGTCGGCGCGTGCCGTCCGGCTCGTCCGCCGCGACGTAGCCCTGATCTTCGAGCAGCGAAAGCATCGGATAGACGAAACCCGGGCTCGGGCCGTAGAAGCCTCCGCAGCGCGCCGTGAGCGCCTCGATGACGCCCTGCGCATCGCGCGCGCATTCGCCGATCGATTCGAGTATCGCGAGCCGCAGATGGCCGGAGTCGGACATGCGGCGACGTTTCTGTCTTTCGCCCTGCATGCCCGTCATGACGTGAATGGCCGCGCTCTGACGCGGCTCCCGATGCGCGTGTCTGCCGAACATGATCGATTTCCTCGCGGCCACGGTCCAATGGCGATCCACTCACGATATCGCGTTTTTCGAGCCGTCGCGCGTGCCGCAGGCAAACCCATCGATCAATACGCGTTGCGTCCGATGAATCCCTTGAACATCGTCATCGCGACGATCTTGAGGTCGAACCAGAACGACCAGTTGTCGATGTAGAAGAGGTCGAATTTCACGCGGCTCTGCATCTTCTCGACCTTTTCCGTCGCGCCGCGATAGCCGTTCACCTGCGCCCAGCCGGTGATGCCCGGCTTGATGCGGTAGCGGAACATGTAGCCGTAGACGAGATCCTTGTACAGATCGTCGTGCTCGATCGCATGCGGGCGCGGACCCACCACCGACATGTGCCCGAACAGCACGTTGAAAAACTGCGGCAGCTCGTCGAGGCTCGTGCGCCGCAGGAACGCGCCGACCTTCGTCACACGCGGATCGCTGTGCGTCGCCTGCGTGACGTGGCCGTGGTTTTCCCGATGCACCGCCATCGAGCGGAACTTGTAGATGCGAAACGGCCGTCCGTCCGCGCCCTTGCGGTGCTGCGTGAAGAAAACCGGTCCCTTCGAGGTCACCTTTACGGCAATCGAAATCGCGATCAAAAGCGGCGCGAGCGCCAGGATCGCGGTCGCCGCGAACAGGCGGTCGAAGACCAGCTTCGGCCACATCTGGAAGCTGTTGCCGGGCGACGTCGTCAGGTTGATGGTGGCGAGCCCCGCGACATCGGTCATCGAATGATTGAAGAGCGAAATGCTGCGCGTGTCCGGAATCAGCCGCAGATTCACGAAGTCATGGCGCAACGCGTGCACGAAGCGGTAGATCGTGTGTTCCTGCGACAGCGGCAGCGCGAGCCAGACTTCGTCGATCTCCTCGGCGCGCACCTTGTCGACGAGGTCGTCGAAAGCGTTCAGGACAGGCAAACGTTTGCCTTCCATGCCGACAGCGGTCGTCGGCGCGGGCACGCCGTCGAGGCCGGTGGCCCGCAGTTCCTCTGCGCTGGTCGTATCGAGCACGCACACGGGCGTGAAGCCTTGCTCGGGCGTGCTGCACAGGTGCGCGAGCAGGGTCCGCGAAAAACCTTGCGCGCCGACGATCGCCACGGTGCGCTGGTTCAGGCCGCGGCCGCGCATCAGGCGCAACGCCGAATAGGCGATCAGTTTCGCCGCGATGATGAGCGCGCCGGAGATGAGCGTCGAATAGGCGAACCAGAGGCGCGACACGGCATCCATGCGATGCAGCGTGAAGGCGAGCAGAAGGCCCGCCGCGACGACGGCCATCCATGCGAGCGTGACGCGCGCGAACATCTCCGCGAGCGGCTTGCCGCGCCAGGTTTCGTACACGCCGAATGCGGGGAAAAGGACGAGAGCGAGTGCGGAATTGAACGCGATCAGCAGCTTTTCTATGTCGCTGATGTCGAGCGACGAAAAGCGTAGGTCATGCGCGATCAATCCGCCCGCAATGATGAGACATACATCGAGACAACGTGCCAGCCAAGCAAACAAACCGTGATTTTTTTCTTGCATTAATCCAGACCGTTAAACGCTCGAGGCCGTTGCTGCCTCGGTTGCACGAAGACGCGGGAGCAGCCGGTCGAATTCGCGCTTGACGAGACCGTAGCACTCGCAGGCGCGGGCTTCGAGGCCCTCGCGATCCACGACCTTGATGCAGCCGCGGCTGTGATGGATGAGACCCGCGTCATGAAGCTTGCCCGCCGCTTCGGTCACGCCTTCGCGGCGCACGCCCAGCATGTCGGCGATGAGTTGCTGCGTGACTTGCAGTTCGTTCGACGCGGTACGGTCGATTTCGATCAGCAGCCAGCGGCAAAGTTGCTTGTTCAGCGAATGATGGCGGTTGCACGCGGCCGTCTGCGCGACCTGGGTGAGCAGAGCCTGCATATAAAGGAGCATCAGGCGGCGCAGAAAGTCAGAGCGGCCGAACTGCTCGCGCAGGGCTTGCGCGCTCATGCGATACGCGAAGCCGGGGCACTGCACCTGCACGCGCGTCGGCATCGTTTCGCCGCCGGTCAGCACGGGCACGCCGGTCATGCCTTCGCGGCCCACGGCGGCGATTTCGACCGAACCGCCGTCTTCCATCGTGTGAAGCAGCGAGATGATCGCCGTCGTCGGGAAATAGACGTGGTGGATGCGCTGGCCCGAATCGCACAGCAACTGCTCGGTGCGCAGTTGCACGAGTTCGAGATGCGGCGTGAGTGCTTGCCATTCGTGCGCCGGAAGTGCGCCGAGCAGGTGATTGCCGTGCAGGTCGGACTGGAGGGTCAGCATGATTGTTCTCTCTCGAAACTTCGCGCGTTGCGCTTCACTTTTATTTACTGATGGGGTCTTTCCGAATAAGTCGCGTGCGACCAGACAGGAAGACCGTCACATCAGCCCCGTAGCGGCCCGTCGGCGCGTGAATCGATTTTGTTGTTCGCGTCGGTTCGGGTTGCGCGTCTCTATTAGCGAGGACTGTGCCAATGCGGGCAATCGCAATGCTGGCGGGGCCTCATAGCGGATCAGATTTTCGTGATGCAGCGCAGCGCAGCGTTTTTGTTTCAGTATTGAACAAGGGTGGTCTTAGGAATAGCCGTGTGTCCCGATGAGTTTCATCAGGGCAATCGTCTCAAATGAGGTTTCAGATGAATCTAATCACCGTGCGACAGGCCTCACACGCCGACGCCCCTTCAAAAGGGCACCTTCTTTCGTAGGGACATTGAAAAATGATTCATCTGTGTTTCATGCGCTGAGTGGGCTATCGAACGCGCGTTATTTTCCGTCGCTCTTGATTCCCCGCAAAGCCTTGCCGGGCGTGGGTTTGGGGGAAACGTGAAATCCCTGGCGCGAGGCGTTGCCTGAAGCAGAAACGTTGCGCCCATTGCACGTTCCGAAAAATACGTGCGCTACGCCACGCGCATTCCTGCATCGGTGGCGGCGTATCGAGCGTGTAGTGGCCCACAGAGCCCCGGCAGGCTTGCGGCACGGGGCGCGACGCACGAAGGAACGTGTTCCTGCGTGAACGTTTGCACGCATTTCATCGGATGTGTGTGTCTCGGGCCGTCTTTCACGCCGACGAAACGCGTCGCGAAATGTTTCATCGCGGACAATCTCATGCGGAACTGATTAAGCAGCGCGGGAGCCGCTTTAAATAAATTGCGGCAAAGACATCAAGAGGTCATCCGGACGAATATCCGTCGCGCAGGTAAGCGAATGAAAAACCCCTTGAAACAGGGCCTCGAATGTGTTTTTGCAGCAAGCGTTTGCTGAACCGGTAAATGGGCGCTCAAACGCGCGTGAACGCAGTCAGCAAACGATATCCGCGAGAGAAGGAATGACGCGCTCGTACGTGTCTTCGATGATGTCGAACGACGCCTCGCAAAGCTCGCGACGTCCGCGCGAAATGGCGCGCGCGAGGCGGCATTGCATGACCATCGTCTCGCTTGCGATCTTGCGTGCGCCCGCATGCGTCTGAACGGGAATATCGAAACCTTGCTCGCGCATCCAGTGCAGATAGTGCGCAAGCAGTTCGAAGTTCGCGCCGAGCTGCCTCATCACATTGAACGCGTACAAATGCGTATAGGCTTCGCCGCGCGCGATCATCGCATCGACATGTTCGGGAAAAGCCGCGCGCCAGCGTGAAATGGGGTTGTGCATCGGGCGCCGCAAAAGATGCATGCACAACAGATCCGCCGAGATTTCGGCGAGCGGCGTGCCCGCCAGCGGATCCTTCACGCGCTTCACGAATTCCACGTGAGGAAAGAGCGCGGACCCGCGCGTTCGATGCGCATCGTGCGTCGCGCCGGGGCGCAATATGCCGTCGTAATCATCGCCGTCGAGCAAGTGATATCCCGTGTGATGAAAGTAGCCGAGACGCCGCGCGTCCGGATCGATCACGTCGATGCCGATGGTCGTTTTCGCATGCTCACGCCGATACGAAACGGTGCGCATGTCGGGCAGAAAGAACGCATCCACTTCGACGAGTATGGTGTTCCCGCGGCGCGTCTGGACGAGCGCGCGCTCTTCGAGCGAATCGAACATGGAGAGCTCATGCACCTGCAGGCCATAGAGCTTCTCGATATCTTCGTACGGGAGCTTGCCGAGCGTGAACTGATCGGCTTCGAAGTCCTGCGCAACGGTGAATGCAAGGGCCGCGCGCGGCTCGAGTCCGTTGCCGTGCAGGAGTTCTATCCAAAGATCGATGGGCGCGAAGCCTTCGCGCCAGATGCGCTCGCCGCGATGCAGCGCGTGAGCATGATGACGGCGCGCGCGCATGCGCAGAGGATCGAGCGACACGACGCGTGAACGACTCGCGCCTGAATTCGTCACACCGCTCGTATGGAACGCGCTCATGCCATGACCTCGGGCCGGAAATACCGGCATCCGATACCGCATGCGCACAAGAGCGAATGGATTTTTAGTTGTGCGTCTCTGTCGCGTCCGATGGCGGTATGCATTGTGATTTTCCCATGAAGGTGCCGTATTACGCGAGTGCTATCGACGCAAAGCGAGCGCGCGCGGCGGTCCGCATTGCGGGCTGCCGCGTGAGCATTCGAATGGCCGCGCAGGCGTCTTTTTCCCCGGGACGCCTTCTTGCGTGTGGTCGATCCTATTTGAAAGGCGCACGCGGACTGGGTCGGTGCGATGGCGCACTGAATTAAGACCGGTCGGAACGTAACGTTCAACCGTCGCAACGCCGGTTATTACCGGTAAAGCATGGAGATAATCGATGAACTGGAAAACGCTGGATTTCGAACAACTCACTGCGCGTGAGCTTTATTTGATTTTGCGCGCGCGCAGTGCGGTGTTCGTCGTCGAACAATCGCATGTCCATCTCGATGCAGATGGCCGCGACGAAACAGGCACCCACGTTTTCGCAGCAGAAGATATGGCGCGTTCGATGCCCGTGCTCGCCTATGCGCGCATTCACGCCGGCGATCCGGACGATCCGGAAGTGGTGGTCGACAAAATCCTGACGAGCCCGCTGCGCCGCGGCGACGGCACGGCGCACGCATTGATCGAACGCGTGCTCGCGGTGGCCGCCGAGCGCTGGCCCGGCCGCTGTGTGCGCCTTACCGCGCCGGTGAGCCTGCGCGGGTTCTACGAAGCATTCGGCTTTCGCAAGACAGAAGGGCCGTTTCTCGAGCACGGCATGCCGTATATCGGTCTGACGAGAAAAAGCCGTCAGCCACGCGAAGCATTCGGCGCGAGCAAGCCGCAGTACGCCGCCGAGGACTATGCGAAGAACACCTACGAGTTGCTCTAGGCGCTACCGAATAACCGTCAGCGAAAGGAAACAATCCGCAGTCAGCAGCACCCAAGGCGTGGACCGTCGGGCATCGAGGCAAGAACAACGAACAAGGCGGCGCGAGCCGCTTCGAAACGCGTCCTCGAAACAATAAGAACGACGCCGCCGGCATGGGCCGGCGCGCGCATAGACAGCTCTTCTCATGCGAATAGTCCACCTCGCCAATCACGCGCAGATGATCGGTAACGGCACCGTCAACATGATGGTCGATCTCGCCTGCGTCCAGGCGCGCATGGGCCAGGATGTCGTGGTCGCATCGTCCGGCGGCGGCTTCGAACCGCTCCTGCGGCGTCACGGCATCACGCATATTCCGCTGCAGCAGTCGCGGCAGCCGTGGCGCGTGCCGTCGATGATCGCGGGCTTCAATCGTCTCATCGATCGTTTCGATCCGGACATCGTGCACGCGCACATGATGACGGGTGCGCTCATTTCGCGTTTCGGCAGCATGCGGCGGCGCTTCGCGCTCGTCACCACGGTGCATCACGAGCTGCAGAAAAGCGCGTCGCTCGTGCGCGCCGGCGATCGGATGGTGGCTGTGAGCCGCGCGGTCGCGATGGATCTCGAGGCGCACGGCATCGGGTCCGAGCGTCTGTCGGTGGTGCTCAACGGCGCCGTGGCTGCGCCGCGCCTCGTGTGCCGCCCGGCCGCGAAGCCGGTGCGCCTCAGGCATCCGAATATCGTCTGCGTCGCGGGCATGTACCGCAGGAAGGGCATCGCGGATTTGCTGCAAGCATTCGCGCTCGTGCGCGAGCAGTCCGAGAGCGAGCGCGAGTTCATGCCGGAGCCGCATCTCTATCTCGTCGGTGAAGGCCCCGATCGCGGTTCGCTGGAAGCGCTCGCGGCCGAACTGGGCATCGCGGCTGTCACGCACTTCACGGGTTTCGTCGCCGATGCGCGGCCGTACTTCGCGGGCGCCGACGTGTTCGCGCTGCTCTCGCATCAGGACCCCGGCCCGCTCGTGATCGCCGAGGCGCGCGAGGCGGGCTGCGCGATCGTCGCGACCCGCGTGGGCGGCATCCCCGAAATGCTCGACGACGGCGCGGCAGGCGTGCTCGTGCCCGCAGGCGATATCGCGCAGGCGGCGGAGAAGTTGCACTGGCTTCTGCTCGACCGGCCGGCGCGCGACCAGTTCGCGGCGCGCGCGCGGCAAAATCTGCCGCAGTTGTCAGTCGAAAGAGTGAGCGCCGAGTACATGGCGATCTATCAGCACACACTCGCCGAGCGCGAATCGATGCGGCGCCGCCAGGCGACGATCGATTCCCGACGCACGCGCACGCAAGATGGCGCGATTTAAGCATAGCGCTGACAAATCCCTGCGCTGCACCGCGCCACGGCGCTTTCGTCCAAACCATCCGATCATACAAATGGCCCATGCCAGCAGGCTTGCGTTCGCGTTCGCACAGAAAGCCCACTGGATGCTTGCTCAAATGAGTGCATGATCGGTCCGAGGAGAAGTCGGGCCGGAAATAAACGTACACGCCGCGCTGCGACGCCGCCATTCTTCAGTTTCCCTGATGAATGCCTGCGCGCGCGCGGCGCGAGCGCAGCAGATGCACGTGCAGCGGCAAAAAGAGAAAAAACGAAACTGCGATATCGAGGTCAGAGGGAATACCCTGTCAGGAAATTCCTCACTGGCATTCGAAGCAACGAAGACGCAACGTATCAAGCACGACGAATGGACCTGTCGGGAACCCGTCGTGCCTTTCGCAGCCCGGGGAAGCGAAAGCGATGCGCTCATATACACGGCTACGGAACAGGCAAGAAGGGGAGAAGCGAGATGGATGAAAACAAAGAGCGATCGCTGGTGGCGAAGGTCATGGACGGACTCGTCTCCGGCATCGTCGAGCAAAAATATGGCGCGATACTGCCACCGCAGGACATCCTCTCGAAGGAGTTCGACGTGAGCCGCACCGTCATGCGCGAGGCGCTGTCGATGTTGCTCGCGCGGCACATGCTGGACGTGCGGCCGAAAACCGGCACCCGTATTCGTCCGATGAGCGACTGGCGTCTCATCGACGAAGATGTGGTGAGCTGGCGCTTTCGCGCGAAGCCGGATCAGACATTTTTGCGCGATGTAATCGAATTCCGCATGCTGATCGAGCCGCGCGCCGCAGCGCTCGCTGCCGCGCGCGCGACCCCCGACGAGATCGCCGGCATCCGCGACGCGTTCGATACGCTCTCGCGCCTGCAGGTGGGCGAGCCGGAATATCAGGCGGCCGACGAGGTGCTGCATACGCGCATCGTCGCGGCGAGCGGGAACCAGTTCTTTCGCCAGATGACGGCGATCGTGCGCGGGGCGCTCGTGACGGTGAATCCGATCGTCGACGGCATCGAGTCCGTGCGCGAGGCGACGCTCGCGGCGCAGAAGAGTGTCGTCGAGGCGATCGAGGCGAAGGATTCCGCCGCCGCCGAAACCGCGACGCGCGCGCTCGTCGATCTGGCCGCGGAGGAAGTGGGCCGCGCGTTCTCGCTGGAGCGCGTGAGCAGCCAGCCCGCAGCGCCGAACGTGAACGCGTCCGCGGGCGCCTGAAGCGAGGCGTCGACTCGACCGGTTGGTTTGTGTCGATGCAGTTTTGAGCATGATCGAGCATGGAGCCGGGACATGTCCCGGCTTTTTGTCGTGCGTGCGTCGTGCGCGGGCGCGGGCGCGGATTCGTGACACGCCGTGTTCAGGCACAATCGCCGCACGACAAACGCTGCGCACGGAGGCAGGATTGAGCAATACCAACATCGAGGGAGCGACGATACGCTGGGGCATCGTCGGCGCGGGGCGCATCGCGCGGCGCTTCGCCGACAGCCTCGCGCATGTCGAAGGCGCGCGGCTCGCGGGCGTCTGTTCGCGTCGCGAGGAAACGGCGCGCGCGCTCGCCGAAGCGTTCGACGCGCACGCATTCGCCGACTTCGATGCGATGCTCGGGCATATCGACGCGCTCTACATCGCGACCTTGCAGGACAGCCATCCGGAATACGCGTTGCGCGCGTTCGCGGCGGGCAAGCCCGTGCTGTGCGAGAAGCCCGCTGCCGTGAATGCGCGCGCGCTGCAGGGCATGATCGACGCGGCGCGCGCGGCGAAGCTTCTCTTCATGGAAGCGATGAAGCCGCCGTTTTATCCGCTGTACCGGCGGCTGCGCGAGCATCTGGAAAGCGATCCGATCGGCGAAATCGGTCTCGTGCGCGCGGGCTGCTCGATGGCGAACGTGCCGCTCGACCATCCGTCGTTCTCGCTGGAAGCGGGCGGCGGCGCGTTGCTCGACATCGGCATTTACGAGGCGTTTCTCGCAGTCGACTGGCTCGGCGAGGCGCTGGACGTGCAGACCATCGGCCGATTGGGCGCGACCGGCGTCGACGTGTTCGCGAGCCTCAACGTGCGCCACGAACGCGGGATCGCGCAACTTTTTTGCGGACTCGATCTGCAAGGCCGCGGCGATGCGCTGATCGGCGGCACGCTCGGCACGGTGACCATTCACGAAAACTGGTGGAATCCGGCGCGCGCGACCATCGCGTATGCGGATGGCCGCACGATCGAGCTCGACGAGCCTTTCACGGGCGGCGGCCTCAACTACGAAACCGCGCATTTCTGCGAGCTGTTGCGCGCCGGAGAAACCGAAAGCCCGGTGATGTCGCACGCGACGTCGATGCGCATGATCGCGATCATCGACGCGGCACGACGCGATCTGAAGCTCAAGTTTCCTTTCGAACGGGACTAAAGCGTCAGTGGCGTCCCGGCAACGCGAGACGCCGCTCGAAAATCCGCTGCACGAATTCGAGCACGCTGCAGAGAATCCAGTACACGAACGCCGCCGCGAGATAGAGCGGCAGCGGCTGATAGGTCGCCGCGATCACTTCCTGCGCGCTGCGCAAGAGTTCGGTCACGGTGATCACCGAGACGAGCGACGTGTCCTTGATCAGACTGATGAGGCTGTTCGACAGGCTCGGCACCGCGATGCGCAGCGCCTGGGGCCCGATCACGTAACGCAGCGTCTGCACGCGCGACAACCCGAGGCTATAGGCCGCGAGCCACTGCCCGGCATGAATGCCGAGAATCGCGCCGCGCATGCTTTCGGACAGATACGCCGCGACGTTTGCAGACAGCGCGATCACGCCCGCAGGCGTCGGTTCGAGCGAAATCCCGATGCTCGGCAAGCCGTAATAGATGACGAAAATCTGCACGAGCAACGGCGTGCCGCGCATCACGCTGACGTAGCAGCGCCCGATCGCGACGAGCGCGCGGTTCTGGCTGATGCCCATCAACGCCAGCACGACGGCCGCGATGAGGCCGAAGAACATCGAATAGAGCGCGAACTTGATCGTCAGAAGCGCGCCTTGCGCCAGTACGGGCGCCGATTGAACGAGCAGTGATGTCGTGGACATTTAAGAAACGCGTTGACTGAAACGGAGCTGAAGCGAAACAAATCGGCACATATTAAACCGAGTCTGCAAAAGAGAAGGGCGGCACCATGACGATGCCGCCCTCGCGACGCCGCAAGCGGCGCTGCTTACTTCGCCGGCTTGGTCACGTCGATGCCGAACCACTTGTCCGAGATCTTCGTGAACGTGCCGTCCGCTTCGAGCTGGTTCATGGCGTCGGAGATCGCCTTCGCGAACTTCGGATTGCCCTTCTTGAACGGAATGCCCGACGGATTGCCCGCGCCGACGTTCGAGCCCGGACGCAGCGGCAGATTCGAGTTCTTCGTCAGATACGCGAGCATCAGGCGGTCGTTGAGCGCCGCGTCGAGCCGGCCGGCGGCGAGATCGCGCAGATATTCCGGCGCACCCGGATACGTTTTCACGTCGATGCCCGGCACGGCCTTCGCCATGTCCATATAGTTCGTGCCGAGCGCCACGCCGAGCTTCTTGCCTTTCAGCTCTTCGAGCGACTTGAACTCACGCGTGTCGTCCTTGCGCTGGATCAGCTGCGCGTTCGAATACGTGTACGCCGGCGAGAAGTCGAGCGTCTGCTTGCGCGCGTCCGTGATGCCGACCTGGTTCACGATCACGTCGAACTTGCCCGCCTGCAGGCCCGCGATGATGCCGCTCCATTCAGTCGTCACGAACTCGGGCTTCACGCCGAGCTTGGCGGCGACGGCCTTGGCGATATCGACATCGAAGCCGACCAGTTCGCCCGCCGGCGTCTTGGAGTTGAACGGCGGGAAGGTGCCTTCGAGACCGACGCGCAGCGTGCCGCGCTGCTTGACCTGATCGAGCAGGTCGTCGGCGTGGGCGGCGGTCGTGACGGCCGTGAATGCCGCGCCGATCAGGCTGGCGGCGACGAGCTTCTTCAGCGTGGACAGTTTCATCGTGTTGTTCTCCTCTTGATGACGACAGCGTCTTTCTTCAGATGCGGCGATCATAGTGAAAATGCAATCGCCTTGTAATACCGTTTGCTTATGTCTATATGCGGGTTCGACGAATCACGCGAGCGCTTCGACGCACTCTTTCACGAGCGCGGGACCGCGATAGATCAACCCCGTGTAGATCTGCACGAGCGATGCGCCCGCCGCGAGCTTCGCGCGCGCATCCGCGCCCGAGAAAATCCCGCCCACGCCGATGATCGGCAGGTCGGCGCCGACTTCCGCGCGCAGCTTGCGGATTACTTCGTTCGACGCATCGAATACCGGACGGCCCGACAGCCCTCCGGCCTCGTCGCCGTGCTTCATGCCGGTCACGGCTGTGCGCGAAAGCGTCGTGTTCGTCGCGATGACGCCGTCGATCTTGTGAGCCAGCAGTGTGCCCGCGATCGACTTGATCTGCTCGTCGTCGAGATCGGGCGCGATCTTCAGTGCGAGCGGCACGAGCTTGCCGTGCAGATCGGACAGACGCTGCTGCTTTTCTTTCAGCGCGCCGAGGAGCGCATCGAGCTCGCCCGCGCCTTGCAGCTGCCGCAGATTCTTCGTGTTCGGCGACGAAATATTGATCGTCACGTAGCTCGCGAACGGATAGACGCGCTCGAGACAGTAGAGATAGTCGTCGGCGGCGCGCTCGATCGGCGTATCCGCGTTCTTGCCGATGTTCAGCCCCAGCACGCCGCGATAGTGCGCGGCCTTCACGTTGGCGACGAACTGGTCGACGCCGCGATTGTTGAAGCCCATCCGGTTGATGAGCGCGTTGGCGTCGGGCAGCCGGAAGATGCGCGGACGCGGATTGCCGTCTTGCGCGCGCGGCGTCACGGTGCCGACTTCGATGAAGCCGAAGCCGAGCGCGGCGAGCCCGTCGATGCACGCGCCGTCCTTGTCGAGGCCCGCCGCGAGCCCGACCGGATTGCGGAACGTAAGGCCCATGACGGTGCGGGGCGAATCGGGGCCGCGTTCGGCGAGCACGCCGGCGAGTCCGGTGCGGCCGGCCGCGGACAGCATGCGCAGCGTCAGGTGATGAGCGTCTTCCGCGTCCATCTTGAAGAGATGCGAACGCGCGAGCGGGTAGAGGGAACTGAACACGAAGTGAGAGCCGGTGACGGCGATTTTTTTAAGACCGCCATTTTAGCGGCTTTGGACGAAGTGCCGGTCGGGCCGGTCTGGCTTTCCGCTTCGGGCGTTATTTCTGGCGTTATTTCGGCTGCGCCGGACCGTGGATGCGGCCAGGCATCGGCAGCGTGCCGGCGGATTGCGTATTCACGGGATCGAGCAGCGTCCAGTGGCCGTCGATCAAACCTTCCAGCGGCCGGAAATTCGCCTTGTAGGCCATCTTTTCGCTCTCGCGAATCCAGTAGCCGAGATAGACGTGCGGCAAGTCGAGGCTTTTCGCCTGCTCGATCTGCCAAAGGATGTTGAAGGTGCCGTAGCTCGTTTTCGGCAGGTCCGGCTCGAAGAACGTGTACACCGACGAGAGCCCGTCGCCGAGAATGTCGATCATGCTGATCATGCGCAGCTCGCCGGGTTCGTCGGCATGGCCCGGATGCGCCGGCTCGCGGAATTCGACGAGGCGCGAGTTGATTCGGCTTTGCAGCAGGAACTGCTCGTACTGGTCGCGGCTGTCGCGGTCCATGCCGCCGCCCGCGTGCCGCGCGGACTGATAGCGCATGTAGAGCGCGTAATGCTCTTCGTCGTAATGCAGCGGCGCGACGCTCGCCACCAGACTGCCATGCTGTTTCCACACGCGGCGCTGGGCCCGGTTCGGCACGAAGCGCGCGACCGGCACGCGCACCGGTATGCACGCGCGGCAGCCGTCGCAATACGGGCGATAGGTGAACACACCCGAGCGCCGGAAGCCGGCCTTGACGAGTTCGGTGTAGACGTCGGAGTTGATGAGATGGCTCGGCGTCGCGACTTGCGAGCGTGCGACGCGCCCTTCCAGATAGCTGCAAGGGTAGGGCGCTGTTGCATAGAATTGCAGCGCGGAAAGCGGTGACAGCGGCAGCTCGTTCGGATGTGTCACGTTGGCGGCTCTCGCAGGCGTCGTCTCGTCGTTGCCGGCCGGCCCGCGCGTGTCTGAATTCGGGCGCGCGGTCGGCGGCTGCAGTTCGTGGGTCGATCGGCGTAAGCGTTTGGCAAAATGCCCGGCAAAACGGCTGTAGCGTTCAGCGTGCCAGCACGTCGAGAAGGACGGTTTTGTCGAAACGCCAGCCGATCGCCGGTTGCGCCGTGGCCCTTCTGAGATGTGCGACGAACGCGCGCCGGGCGATCTCGCGGCCGCCCAGCGACGCCAGATGCGACGTGTTCTGCTGGCAGTCTATCATCTCTATTTTGTGGCGGCGCAAGTGTCCGACGAGCGCCGCGAGCGCGATTTTCGACGCGTCGGTCTCGTGCGCGAACATCGATTCGCCGAAAAACATGCGCCCGAAGGACACGCCGTAAAGTCCGCCCACGCGCACGCCGTCGTGCCATGTTTCGATGCTGTGTGCGCTGCCCGCACGATGCAGCGTCGTGTACGCATCGACGATATCCGGCGTGATCCACGTGCCGCGCTGGCCGTTGCGCGGCGTCTCGGCGCAGGCGCGCATCACGGCGGCGAAGTCGTCGTCGACGCGGATTTCCCACGCGTCCTCGCGCACGACGCGCTTCAGGGTTTTGCGCAGCGAATCCGACACCTTGAACTCCGCTGGAAAAAGCACCATGCGCGGGTCGGGGCTCCACCAGAGCACGGGTTGACCGTCCGAATACCACGGGAAGATGCCGCGCCCGTAGGCATCGATGAGCCGCGAGGGCAGCAGATCGGCGCTTGCGGCGAGCAAGCCCGGCGCGCCGCTCGATGCGCCGAGCGCGCGCTCGACGGGCGGGAACGGATCGTCGTCGGCGAGCCAGGGAACCATGTTCTCGAGTTTCAGCCGTCGCGCAGCGTGCGGAAGATATCGCCGGTATGCAGCGTGAAATTGCCCGCGGCGCGGTCGGCGAAGTAGAAACGCAGCGTCTGGCCGACGGTCGGAAACGCGATCTCGTCCCACGGAATCTCGCTTTCCTCGAAGAGCTTCACTTCCAGGCTTTCCTCGCCCGGATCGACTTCGATGTCGAGCAGCCGCGCGAGATAGAACAGATGCACCTGATGCACGTGCGGCACGTTGAGCAGCGTGAACAGGCTTTGAATTTCAACGCGCGCGCCCGCTTCCTCGAGCGTTTCGCGCGCGGCGCCTTCGCTCGTCGTCTCCTGCATTTCCATGAAGCCGGCCGGCAGCGTCCAGTAGCCGTAACGCGGCTCGATCGCGCGGCGGCACAGCAGCACCTTGTCGTCCCAGACCGGCACGGTGCCTACGACGTTGCGCGGATTCTGATAGTGCACGGTGCCACAGTTATCGCAGACGAAGCGCTCGCGGTTGTCGCCGGGCGGTATGGCGAGGCCGACCTCGTGGCCGCAGAGGGAGCAGAATTTCATGGAAATGGACGTGGGAAGTGTGGTGCGAGTGTATCACCGCACTGCGGCGGCTTTGAGGCGCATGGACGGCTTCCCGCGGGCCCGATCGGGTAGGCCGTGTAGTGCCTGCCTTCTCGCTACAATAGTTCACTGCTCTTTCCATATCGAGGCGCATCGAGCGCCCGAAGCGAACTTCATGTCATCCACGCCCACCGCTTCCAGCCGTCCTCCGATGCTCGCCACTGCCGAAGCGCTCAGCCGTCTGCTCGACGCCGCGCGCCGGGTGGACGGGCGCGAGCGCGTCGCGACGCTCGACGCACAAAATCGCGTGCTCGCCGCCGACGTCACCTCGCCGCTCGACGTCCCGCCGATGCACACCAGCTCGATGGACGGCTATGCGGTCCGCGCCGCCGATCTCGCCGGCGCGAGCGAAAGCGCGCCCGTCGCGTTGCCGGTGTCGCAGCGCATTCCGGCGGGCCACGCGGCCAAGCCGCTTGCGGCGGGCACGGCCGCGCGCATTTTTACGGGCGCAACCGTGCCGCCCGGCGCGGACACGGTCGTGATGCAGGAAATGGCGCAGGTTTCGGACGACGGGCGCGTCGCGTTCGCGCAGACGCCGGCCGCGGGCGAATGGATCACGCAGCAGGGCGCGGACATCCGGCGCGATTCGGTCATCCTGCCCGCGGGCACGCGCCTCACGCCGCAGGCGCTCGGGCTCGCGGCGTCGGTCGGGTGCGCGCAACTGGATGTCGTGCGTAAAGTGCGCGTCGCGATCTTCTTCACCGGCGACGAGCTGCGCATGCCCGGCGAGCCGCTCGAACCCGGCGCGATCTACAACTCCAACCGCTTCACGCTCAGCGCGCTGCTCGCGAAGCTCGGCTGCGACGTGACGGATCTCGGCATCGTGCCGGATCGGCGGGATGCGACGCGCGAGACGCTGCGGCGCGCGGCCATCGATCACGATCTGATTTTGACGTGCGGCGGCGTGTCGGTCGGCGAGGAAGATCACGTGAAACCGGCGGTGGAAGCCGAGGGACGCATTTCGATGTGGCAGATCGCGATGAAGCCGGGCAAGCCGCTCGCGTTCGGCGCGGTGCGGCGGGGCACGGATTCGGCCGAGCGCGAGGGTGAGGGCAGCGACGCGTATTTCATCGGTTTGCCCGGCAATCCGGTTTCGAGCTTCTGCACGTTCCTGCTGTTCGTGCGGCCGTTTCTGCTGCGTCTCGCCGGTGGCGGGAACGTCGCGCCGCGCGTCTATTCGATGCGCGCCGACTTCAGCCAGAAGAAGGGCGATCGCCGCAACGAATTCCTGCGCGCGCGCGTGAACGAGTCGGGCGGGCTCGATCTGTTCGAGAATCAGAGCTCGGCCGTGCTGACATCGACCGTCTGGGGCGACGGTCTCATCGACAATCCACCGAATCACGCGATAAGCGAAGGCGAAATCGTGCGCTTCATCCCCTTTTCAGAACTGATGCGGTAGCGAAATGAAGATCGATCTGAGGTTTTTTGCGAGCGTGCGCGAGGCTTTGGGCGTCGCTAACGAGACCGTTACGGTGCCGGACACGGTGGTCAACGTCGGCGACGTGCGCGCGTGGCTGCGCATGCGCGGCGGCGTTTGGGCAGAGGCGCTGGCCGAGGGCCGCGCGCTGCGCATGGCCTGCAATCATGTGATGACGCAACCGTCGCAGCGCATCACGGAAGGGTGCGAGGTCGCGTTCTTTCCGCCGGTCACGGGTGGCTGAGCGATGTCGACACACGCCAAGATCCGCGTGCAGGAAGCCGATTTCGACATCGGCGCGGAAGTCGCCGCACTGCGCGCCGACAATCCGAAAGTAGGAGCGGTCGCGTGCTTCGTCGGCACGGTGCGCGATCTGAACGAGGGCAGCGCCGTCGAGACGATGGAGCTCGAGCACTATCCCGGCATGACGGAAAAGTCGCTGGAAGCGATCGCCGATCAGGCGCGCGAGCGCTGGCGCGGCTCCGACGTGCTGATCGTGCATCGCGTGGGAAAGCTGAAGCCGCTCGATCAGATCGTGCTCGTCGCGACGACGGCGATGCATCGCGGCGAGGCGTTCGAATCCTGCGCCTTCGTGATGGATTATCTGAAGACGCAGGCGCCGTTCTGGAAGAAGGAAAAGACGGAAGCCGGCGAACGCTGGGTCGATGCCCGCGAATCCGACGATGCGGCGCTCGCCCGTTGGCAGGGCGCGAAGCCCTGAAGCGCGCTATTGATCGTCGGCCGATTTGCCGACGAACTTCGCCGGAAATGGCTCAGCGTCCGGCCGTTCGGGAAAGCGCGGTTCGGGCGCTCCGCCCGTGCGCTGGCGCTTGAGCGCCGCAAGCAATTCCTGCTGCTCGACGGGAATCTGGTAATCCCAGCCGAACTTGCTGAGCTGCAGGCTCTGCGCGATGCGCAGCGCGGGCTCCATGAACTGCACGGCGGCGGCGGGCTCGTAGCGCGCTTCCACCGTGTTCAGAAAGAGCGACAGCCAGCGCGCGAAATGGCGCGGCTCGATATCGTCGATCGGCCGATGCGCCTCCTGCACGTTCCCCCGATATTGCTTCGACCCGAGCACGAGACTCGACCAGAACGTGGTCATCTTCGCGAGATGGTCGTCCCAGCGGCCCGTCAGCGCGCGGGAAAAGATCGGGCCGAGGAGCGGATCGTCGTCGACCCGGCGATAGAAGGCCTCGACCAGCGCGCGGACGTTGGCCTCGTTGGGTTCGCGTTCCCGCGCGGTCGCGGCGGGCTGTCGATCTGAGTTCATGGCAATGCTGCAGTGCGGTCGGTCGGCGGTTCGAACCGCCGGCCGGTGTTTTACTGACGAAAGGCGGCGATATGAAGCACAATGGCGGTTACCCGCGCGAGGCTTCCCCCGCTACTGCTTTTGCGAACTGGGCGGACGCCGTACCGGCTCCATTCTGCCAGCCCGCGTGCGGATATTAGCCCTCGGGCGGTCGGGCGAAAGTCATCTCCCTTGCCGCCGCGCGGACTTTCGGAGCGGCGCGACATGACGCCGCTTCCGTCCGGGTCATTCTCGTTGTTCCGCTTTTCGTCGATGCGCCGAGGCGCCAAGGCGCTTAACCTCCTAATTCCAATCGCGCGACACCATGCGACTCACCGACTACACCGACTACGCGCTGCGCGTTCTGCTGTATCTCTCCGTCCGGCCTTCCGGCCTCTCGACGATCCAGGAAATCTCGGACGCCTACGGCATTTCGAAGAATCATTTGATGAAGATCGTCCAGCAGTTGGGCGAGCTCGGCTGGGTCGAGACGGTGCGCGGGCGCAACGGTGGCCTGCGGCTCTCGGCGCGTTCGAGCGACCTCACGATCGGCGAGATCGTGCGCAAGACCGAGAGCGACTTTGCGATCGTCGGCTGCTTCGTGGAGCGGGACAGCGCGACGCAGCGCTGCGTGATTCAGCCGCACTGCCGCTTGCGCGGCGTGCTTGCGGCCGCGCGCGACGCGTTTCTCGCCGAACTCGACAAGCACACGGTCCGCGAGCTCGCGCACCCGGCGAACGAGCTCGCGGCGCTGCTGGGCATCGCAACTATCGCGCGGGTTCCGGCGGACGCTTTAGCGCCCGACGGCGCGCCTTCCTGATCGGATCGATCTCGTCTCCGGCGCGGCCGCGCCCATGATTGTCGAAGAGCAAAAAATGCACTTATCGAGCTAAACAGTGCTTGAAAGTGACAAAAAGCGCCTCATTTTGATCGTATTCAGAATTGGAGCTTCGAAAAATGAGAATCGACAAACTCACCACCAAATTCCAGGAAGCGCTCTCGGACGCGCAAAGCCTGGCAGTCGGACACGACAACCAGTACATCGAGCCGGTCCACTTGCTGGCGGCACTCATCGCGCAGCAGGACGGCTCCGCGCGCTCGCTGCTGTCGCACGCGGGCGTGCAGGTGCAGGCGCTGCTGGCATCGCTGAACGATGCAATCGCGCGTCTGCCGCAAGTTCAGGGCACGGACGGCAACGTTCAGGTGAGCCGCGAGCTCGCGGGCCTGCTCAATGCGGCCGACAAGGAAGCGCAAAAGCTCAACGACACGTACATCGCGAGCGAGATGTTCCTGATCGCCGTCGCCGACGACCGCGGCGAAGCGGGCCGCCTCGCGAAGCAGCACGGTCTGTCGCGCAAGGCGCTCGAAGCGGCGATCAATGCCGTGCGCGGCGGCGCGCAGGTCGACAGCCAGGACGCCGAAAGCCAGCGCGAGGCGCTCAAGAAATACACGGTCGATCTGACCGAGCGCGCGCGCGCCGGCAAGCTCGATCCGGTGATCGGCCGCGATGACGAAATCCGCCGCTCGATCCAGATCCTCCAGCGCCGCACGAAGAACAATCCGGTGCTGATCGGTGAGCCGGGCGTCGGCAAGACGGCGATCGTCGAAGGGCTCGCGCAGCGCATCGTCAACGGCGAAGTGCCGGAAACGCTCAAGGGCAAGCGCGTGCTGTCGCTCGACATGGCGGCGCTGCTCGCGGGCGCGAAGTATCGCGGCGAGTTCGAAGAGCGCCTGAAGGCCGTGCTCAACGACATCGCGAAGGACGAAGGCATGACCATCGTCTTCATCGACGAGATTCACACGATGGTCGGCGCGGGCAAGGCCGAAGGCGCGATGGACGCGGGCAACATGCTGAAGCCCGCGCTGTCGCGCGGCGAGCTGCATTGCATCGGCGCGACGACGCTGGACGAATATCGCAAGTACATCGAAAAGGACGCGGCGCTGGAGCGGCGTTTCCAGAAAGTGCTCGTCGATGAACCGTCGGTCGAGGCGACCATCGCGATCCTGCGCGGCCTGCAGGAGAAGTACGAGCTGCATCACGGCGTCGAGATCACCGATCCGGCGATCGTCGCGGCGGCGGAACTGTCGCATCGCTATATCACGGACCGCTTCCTGCCGGACAAGGCCATCGATCTGATCGACGAAGCCGCGTCGCGCATCAAGATGGAAATCGATTCGAAGCCCGAAGAGATGGACAAGCTGGACCGCCGTCTCATTCAGTTGAAGATCGAGCGCGAAGCCGTGAAGAAGGAGAAGGACGAAGCGTCGCAGAAGCGTCTGCAACTCATCGAAGAGGAAATCGAGCGGCTGAATCGCGAATATTCCGACCTCGAGGAAATCTGGACTGCCGAAAAAGCGGCGGTGCAGGGCAGCGCGCAACTGAAGGAAGAGATCGAGAAGGTGCGCGCGGATATCACGCGTCTGCAGCGTGAGGGCAAGCTCGAAAAAGTCGCCGAATTGCAGTATGGCAAGCTGCCCGAGCTCGAAGCGCGTCTCAAGCAGGTGACGCAGGCCGAGTCGCAGGAGCAGAACAACCCGACGCGTCCGCGCCTGTTGCGCACGCAGGTCGGCGCGGAAGAAATCGCGGAAGTCGTGTCGCGTTCCACGGGCATTCCCGTGTCGCGGATGATGCAGGGCGAGCGCGAGAAGCTGTTGCAGATCGAAGCAAAGCTGCATGAGCGCGTGATCGGCCAGGACGAGGCGATCGGCGCGGTCGCGGACGCGATCCGCCGTTCACGCGCGGGTCTGTCGGATCCGAACCGTCCGTATGGTTCGTTCCTGTTTCTGGGGCCCACGGGCGTCGGCAAGACGGAGCTGTGCAAGGCGCTGGCCGCGTTCCTGTTCGATTCGGAGGATCATCTCGTGCGCATCGACATGAGCGAGTTCATGGAGAAGCACAGCGTCGCGCGGCTGATCGGCGCGCCGCCGGGCTATGTCGGTTACGAGGAAGGCGGCTATCTGACCGAAGCGGTGCGCCGCAAGCCGTACAGCGTGATTCTGCTCGATGAAATCGAGAAGGCGCATCCGGACGTGTTCAACGTGCTGCTGCAAGTGCTCGACGATGGCCGCATGACCGATGGCCAGGGCCGCACCGTCGACTTCAAGAACACGGTGATCGTGATGACGTCGAACCTCGGTTCGCAGGTCATCCAGGGCATGATCGGCGAGCCGCAGGAGAACGTGAAGAACGCCGTCTGGGAGGAAGTGAAGCTGCACTTCCGGCCGGAGTTTCTCAATCGTATCGACGACGTGGTCGTGTTTCATGCGCTCGATCGTTCGAATATCTCGGCGATCGCGAAGATCCAGTTGCAGCGTCTGCATGACCGTCTGGCCAAGCTCGACATGGAGTTCGAAGTGTCGGATGCGGCGCTCGAGCAGATCGGCAAGGTCGGATACGACCCGGTGTTCGGCGCGCGGCCGCTGAAGCGCGCGATTCAGCAGGAGATCGAGAATCCGGTCGCCAAGCTGATTCTCGCCGGGCGGTTCGGGCCGAAGGACGTCATTCCGGTCGATGTGCGGGAAGGCAAGTTCGTGTTCGATCGCGTGGTGCACTGAGGCGCGGTGCTGCCGCCCGGTACGCCGGGCGGCGGTTCGATCGGAAAGGCAACGGAGCGATCCGTTGCCTTTTTTGTTGCCGTTTCGCGGCGCAAGCTCGCCGCCCCAAAAGCAAAAGCCCCGCGCGGCGCACAGCCTGCGGGGCTTTCCAACGAAAACGGAAAAACGCGCTTAACCCTGCTTCGGCTCTTCGCTCTTGCCGAAGAGACCCGCGAGGCCGCCGAGCGAACCGAGCACGCCGGTCAGATCGAGCTGGCCTTCGGGCGGCACTTCGCCGTTCGGCGTCGCGCGATCGACGATATGCGGCAGCACCGCCGCCAGCATGCCCGAGAGTTGATCGCCCGAGACGCCGGCCTTCTGCGCGAGCGCGCCGACATTGTCTTCACCGAGCACGTTCGTGAGCGTGCCGGGGCTGATGGGCTTGTTCTCGCCGGTGCCGATCCACGACTGGACGACATCGCCCGCGCCATGCTGCTGAAAGCGCTGGATCAGACCCATGATGCCGCCCGGCTGGCTGTTGATGAATTGCATCGCCACCGCGATCAGCGCGGCCTGGCCGGACTGGGCAGGTTGCCCGCCTTGTTGCGACGAATTGCCGAGGGAGGAAGCGAGGATATCGAGTAGGCTCATGGCGGTCTCACTACGAAAGGTTACGGGGTGGGTTCGCTCGCGCCGCCGCATCCGGATGGAGTGAAGGAGCGGCGGTGCGGGCATCGGCCGCGAGCGGCCGTTCGACGATGATCCTGCGAAGGCAATGTCCCTTCGATAAGGTTCCCCGAAGAATCACTGACTGGCGGCCGCGGCGCTGGCGGCCTTGTCTTTCTTGGTGCGCTTCGATTTGGCGGGTTTCGCGTCGCTCGCGGCTGCGGGGCTCGATGCAGTCGCCGTCGTCGTCGCTGCTGCGCTTTCCTTCTTCGATTTCTTCGATGCCTTCGTGCCCGATGCAGGCGTGGCAGGCGCGGTGGGTGTCGCGGCCGGCGTCTGCGCCGTCGTGGCCGCGGGCGAGGTCGCGGCGGTGGCCGCTGTCGAAGATTTGACCGTCGAGTTCGGCGCGGCGCTGCCGCCTTGCGTCGTCGTGGGCTTGGACGGCTTGCCCGTCGGCGGTAGTGACGAGCCGCCGACTGTCAGGCCGTTCTGCTCCAGGTTCGCAACGGACTTGGTGCCCAGGCCTTTGACGCGGGTCGCGAGATCGTCGGCGTCCTTGAACGGACCGTTCTTCGTGCGCTCGTCGATGATCGCTTTCGACTTCACCGGCCCCAGACCTTTGACCGATTCCAGCGCGGCTTGATCGGCGGTATTGACATCGACCGCGGCAAACGCGACGCCGATCGACACCATGAACGCCAGGCACAGCATCAACAGCTTTTTCAGCATGACGGCACTCCAGACTTAAGAAGAAAGGATAGATCGATAAGTTCGGGCCGATCGGAAAGCTGCCGTTAAGCATAGGGCAAAAAACCGTCCCGAACGATGACGGTCCGCATTGTGCACGACCCCGTCGCGTGCGCCGCGCTTCCCGCACAATCTTTAACGTTGCGCAACGCCGGACGGATGACGTCGCGGTTTCTGCCAGCGCAACGTTCGCGCCGCGCATCACCGGGACGCGCCGGCGGCCGTCTTCGCAAACGCGCCGCGAACCTCGAAGCCGACTTTATCGACGACTTCGCCCTTGGCATCGACCAGTTCCAGCACGTGACGGCCCGGCCACGGCAGCCATGCGGCGCGGGCGTCGTGGCCGTAAGGCTTGCCGTCGAGCCGCCACGCAAGGCGCGCGCCGCTGCCGGCGCGCTCGAACCATATGCGCTGCCGGGCCGGCGGGATATCCGGATCGAGCGCGAAGATCGTACCGTTCGTCGGTGCGCCGATGCGTCCCGCCAGTGCATCGTCCCGCGCGCCGCGCGCGGTCTGCGCCGCATTCGCCGTCAGGCCGATGTCGCTCATCTGCGTGCCGCGCACGAACCATTCGCTGCGCGCCGGTTCGATGTCGTTCTGATACGTGACACGCGTCGCCATGACGCCCGCCGGGGCATGCGGCGCCTGGCTATCCGATCGCCGATTTAGATAGTTGACGATCGCGTTCCATGCCGGCGCCGCGCCCGTCACGCCCGAAACGTCCCACATCGGCGCGCCATCGGCATTGCCGACCCACACGCCCACGGTGTATCGCGACGTGAAACCGACCGCCCAGTTGTCGCGCATGTCCTTGCTGGTGCCGGTCTTCACCGCGCTGAAGGTGCGCGTCGCGAGCACGCTGTCGAAGCCGAAGGTGCGCGTGCGCGCGTTGTTGTCGGCGAGGATGTCGGTGACGATGAAGCTCGCCTCCGGGCTGAATACGCGCGTGCCTTCGGGCGCTTCGCGATGGTCCGCGAGATCGAAAACCGGCCGCGCGACTCCGCCGTTCGCGAGCGTCCGGTAGGCGTTGGCGAGCGACGCCAGCGTGACATCGGCGCTGCCGAGCGCGAGGCTGAAACCGTAGTAATCGCCCGCCTTCGACAAGGGCAGGCCGAGCGCGACGAGCGTCTTGGCGAAGCGATGCGGCGTGACCATCACGAGCGTGCGCACCGCCGGCACATTCAGCGACGAGCCGAGCGCCGTGCGCACGCTCACCCAGCCCTTGAAGTCGTGATCGTAGTTTTGCGGAATATAGAGGCCGCCGCCGGTCGCGAGATCGAGCGGCGCGTCGTCGAGCAGGGTGGCGGCGGTGACGCGCTTTTCGTCGATCGCCTGCGCGTAGAGAAAGGGCTTGAGCGTCGAGCCGGCCTGACGCGCGGCGAGCACGGCATCGACTTCCGGCGCGTTCGACGACCCGCCCGCCGAGCCGACCCACGCGAGCACATCGCCCGATCGGTTGTCGATCACGATGGCCGCCGCATCGTGCACGTTGCGCGGATGCGCCCGCGCGTTCAGTTCGGCGAGCGTGCGCGCGAGCGTATCGCGGGCAAAGCGTTGCAGGCGCGCATCGAGCGTGGAGCGCACGCGCGCGCCTGCCGCCGGATGGGCTTCGCCCGCGATACGCCGCGCGAGATGCGGCGCGAGCGCGTCGTCGCCCTGAGCAAAAACGGGCACGGCGGCGGTGCGCGTCAGCGTGAGCTGAACGTAGCTGCTGAGGTTGTCGCATGGATCGACGTTGCGAGCGCCGTGCAGCGCCTGCATGTCGCGCAGGATCACGCACGCACGCGCGGCGACTTTCGGATACGGCGCGTTCGGTGCGCGCACCAGCGCGGCGGCAAGCGCGGCCTCGCGTTCGTCGAGACCGGAAGGCGCCTTGCCGAAGAGCGTCTGCGATAGCGCCGACAACCCGATGATCTCGCCGCGAAACGGCACGAGATTCAGATACGCCTCGAGGATCTGATCCTTGCGCCAGCTGCGTTCGAGCCACAGCGCGCCGACTGTCTGCTGCGCTTTTTCGCCGATGGAGCGACGTCCCGCGGATTTGCCTTCGTCATCAATGAGGCCGGTGAGCTGCATCGTCACCGTGGACGCGCCGCGCGTGCGCGTATTCCACAGGTTGCCCCACGCAGCGGCCGCCGCGCCGCGCCAGTCGACGCCCGCGTGCTCGTAAAAGCGCTTGTCCTCCGATACGACGATCGCCTCGCGCAATGCCGGCGACACGTCCGCGAGCGCGACCCAGTCGCCGCGCCGCGCGCTCTTGTCGATGCGCGTGCGTGCGAGCGGTTCGCCGTCGCGGGCGAGCAGCACCCAGTCGGAGCTGCGCCAGCTCGCGCGCACGTCGTCGAAGGACGGCGACGCGTGCGCCGCCGTCGACAGCATGCACGCGATGAGAAGGCAGGCGGCGCGTTTCATCGCATCACTTCGCCGCGAGCGGCTTGACGACGGGTTTGACAACGACGGGCGCATTCGGCAGCGCGCCGAACGACGAAGGCGCGTAGAGCGCTTCGACGCGCGTCGGCGGCAGGCCGAACGTGCCCGGATTGTTCAGGCGCATCGTGTATTCGACCTGGAGCTTGCCTTTCGGCAGATAGCCGTAATACGCGCGATAGCCGTCGAAGCCGCGCTCCACGAACGCGGGCCATGCGTCGCGATCCTGCTTCTCGCCTTGGGTGGCCGCTTGCGAATCGCGCCCGAGGCCGGAGCCGAGAATCGTCGCGCCCGCGGGAATCGGATCGTTGACGACGACCCAGGTCATGTCGCTTTGTGCGTCGATATCGAGATGCACGCGCACGATGTCGCCGCGCGAGAGGACGCCTTTCACGGCCGGATCGACCGGCGTGAGCGTCTTCGCGATGCGATAGCCCGCCGCGAACGGCGCTTTCAGCGCGACGGCCGCGAGGCTTTCGATCGTCGCCCACGGCTTGCCGGTGCCGTCTTGCGTGAGCATGAGCGAACCCGTCGACCACGGCAGCATGATGCTGCGCGCGTTCGCCGTGTTCGTCGCGGGCGTGGCCGAGGCGGGCGCGGGCGCTGATGTGCCCGATGCGCCCCAGTTCACGCTTTGCGTCGACGCACCCAGTTGAATCGACGTATGACCCGTGACCGGCGTGCTCTCGAACACATGCGAGAAGCGGTCGACCGCGAGCGCGCCCCACAGATTGGCGGTTGTCGTGTGCCACGCGCCGCTTTTCTGCAGCGCGAGCAATCCCGCGATGAGGCGGGGCATCTCGTCCTTCCAGCCGGGCGCGTCCGCGAAGAGGAGCGCGGTGCGCGCGGCGTTGGTCTCGGTGCCGGTCATGAGCCACCAGAGATCGTCGTCGCGTTCGGTCGAGAAGGTGAGGCGCGTGCCCTGATACGTCAGACGCGCGCGGATGATCTGCTCGGCCTGCGCGCGCTTCTCGTCGCGATTCGGAATGCCGTCGACGCGCGACAGGATCGCGTAGTAATCGAGCACCGCGGACGTCGGCCATTGATCCGGCGCGACCGTGATCGAGCCGAGCATGCGCGGCTGCGCGAGACCGTAGCGCGACAAGGCCTCGATCGCCGCGAGTTTTTCGTAGTCGAGATCGTTGCGCGGCGCCCAGAATTTGCGCTCGATCTTGCCGTCGATGAAATTCGCGAGACCCGCGGCCATCTGATTGCGCACATCGTCGGGCAGGGCGAAGCGGCGGTCCTGTTTCGCGGCTTCGTCGGTGACGGCGAGCAGATACGCGGTCAGCGTCGGGCTGCCGGTCGGGCGTTCGTCGTCGGCGGGCGGGAAGTAGTTCGCGAGGCCGTCGCGGTCCAGATAGGACGGCATTTTCGCAATCACGCCCAGCCATTGCGCGGCGTCCATCAGGCCGAGCGCGCGCGAGGTCTGCTGCTCTAGGCAACTGTACGGATAGCGCTCGAACCATCGGCGCACGCCGGGCAGGCCGTCCGCGAGCTTCGGCTGCAAGGACACGGCGATGCCGCCACGCACCGCGCCGTCGCTCGATTTGCTGGCATCGGCGGGCGGCGCGACGGGCAGCGTGAGCGTGCCATCGACTTGCGTGATCGTCGCCTGCTGCACGGCGACGGGAATGGCCGCGACGACCTTTTGCGTCAGCTTCACGGCGTCGCTTGCGGGTTTGGCAACCGAAGGTCCGGCCTGCTCGGACGCGCTCACGTTCCAGTCGAGACTCGCGGATGAGTTCATGCCGAGCACATCGGGCGTCGTCACATCCCAGGCCACTTCCTGCGACGATTCCGGCGCGAGCTCGACCGTGCGCGCATCGAGCGCAAGCGATCCGGCGTGCGGCGTAACGACGACGCGCATCGTCCGCGCCGTCGTGTTGCGCAGCGTGAATTGCGCGCGGAACGCATCGCCGACGCGCACGAGCGGCGGCAATCCCGAGATCAGCTGCAAATCCTGCGTGCTTTGAATCGATGCGCTGCCGGTGCCGAACTGCCCCGCGCCGACCGCCGCGACCGCGACGATCCTGAAGCGCGTGAGCGCGTCGTTCAGCGGTACGTCGATGGTGGCTTCGCCCTTCGCGTCGAGCGTCACGCGCGGATTCCACAGGAGGAGCGTATCGAACAGTTCGCGCGTCGCGCTGTGTCCGCCGCCACCGCCCGCGGGCACGGCCTTGCGTCCGAAGTGGCGCCGTCCGACGATTTCCATCTGCGCCGTCGCGGTTTCGACGCCGTACGCGCGTTGTTGCAGCATCGCGTCGAGCACGTCCCAGCTTTGATTGGGCATCAGTTCGAGCAAGGCTTCATCGACGGCCGCGACCGCGATCTGCGTGCCGGCGGGCGCGGGCTTGCCATCGGGCAGCGCGACCTTCACCTTGACGTGCGCCTTGCCGCGCACGGTATACGACTTCGCATCCGGGCTGACGCTCACCGCGAGCCTGTGCGACGCGGCGCCGACCCTGATCGACGCGAGCCCGTAACGGAACGCGGGCTTCGACAGATCGACGAGCGGCGTCGGCGCCTGATACTGTCGGCCTTCGTACCAGAACGCGCGCGCCCATTCGACGGGCGCCTTCCAGCCCCACGTGAAGAACGAATACCACGGCACGTTGCGGATGCGTCCGCGCAGCGCGAGCACCGACACGTAGACGTTCGGTCCCCACGCATCCTCGACCTTGAGTTCGACGGTCGGATCCTTGCCGTTCAGCTCGACGACGCGCGTCTCGACGATGCCCTCGCGCTCGACCGCGACGAGCGCCGTCGCCGAACGGAAGGGCATGCGCACCTGAAAACGCGCGGTTTCGCCGGGCTCGTAGCTCGTTTTTTCGGGCAGCACGTCGATGCGGTCCGTGTTCTCGCCGCCGAACCACAATTCGTCTGCGCGCGTGACCCACACGGATGTGCTCGCGTTGGCCGCCCGGCCGTCACCGTCTTTGGCGATCGCGATCAGATCGACGTTGCCCGGCTCTTTGAGCTTGGCGTCGCACGAGACGATGCCGTGATCGTCGCTCTTGGCGCTGCACAGCGTGCCGAGATCCTTGATCTCGGTGTGGTTGTCGTAGGCATAGAAGCCGCCGACCATGCGCTTTCTCGAACTCGACATCACGCGCGCGACGGCCTTGATTTCGACCGAAACACCCGCGCGCGGCTTGCCCTGCAAATCCAGCGCGATGGCCTGCACCGGCAGCGCGCCGCCGACCGACACCCAATGCCCTGCCTTCACGCCGACCGAGACCGCGGCAGGCCAGAGCGTCGCGGTGCCGCTGATCGTCTGAATCTCGCCGTTCGGATCGGCGAAGCTCGCTTCGAGCGTGAGACGTTTCGGCGATTCGACCGCCGGCAGCGGCTTGATCGTGACCTTGCCCGCGCCGTCGCGATCGAGCGTGACACGCAGTTTGTCGGCGACGAGCTTCGACGTCGCGTTGTCCTGCTCTTCGCTGTCTCCGTCCCCGGCGCTCGCGCTGGCGCCGTCGTCCGCGGGCTTGCGATACGGCGCGAAGCTAAACGCCTCGTACTGCGAAGCGAACGGCGGCGATACATCGCGCACGAGCGCCGACACCTGCACCGGCAGATTCGAGGCCGGTCCGCCTTGCACGTATTCGAGCCGCACCGCGACCGGCGCTTCCTGTGCCGCGACGAGTCCGGGCGCTTTGCTGTCGCCCGCCGTGATCGAGCCTTTGAAGACCGGCAGACGGAATTCCTCGACGCGGAAGCTGCCCGATTCGTACGACTGCGTGACGGCGTTGTCGTTGTCGTTGTCGTCGCTGTCATCGCTGGCCGTGCCGTTGTCCAGCGTGACGCTGTATTCGCCGAGCTTCGCGGCGGCAGGCACGGTGAAGGTCGTATCGGCGCTGTGGTCCGCGGCCCATTTCAGCGGCAGATGCCATGTTTGTCCGCTGCCGACGTGCCGGATCGTTACGCGCGTCGGATCGTGCGGCGCAAACGCGAAACCGTTCAGCGTTTCGACGCGCAGCAGATGCTTCATCGACACGGTTTCGCCGGCGCGCAGGAGCGTGCGGTCGAACACGGTATGCGCGCGTGTCGTGCGCGTCGCGCTCATGTCGGTCGGCACGTGGAAGCGCCACGATTCGATGCCGCGATTCCAGTCCGACATCACGAACGCCATGTCCGGTCCGCTTGCGGGATCGTTCACGCGCGCCGACACGAAGAAGCCGCCCCACGCAAGACTGCGCGCGTTGCATTCGCGTGCGGCGGCGAGCGGCTTGCCGATCTTCGCGATGCCTTGCGCATCGGTCTTCGCGGTCGCGATTTCATCGCCATTGCAGTCGGTCACGCGCACTTGCGCGTTCGCGACGGGCTTGCCCTTGTCGAGCGTCGTGACCCACACAAGGCTGTTCTCGCGTCCCTGCTTGAAATGCACGCCGAGGTTCGTGACGAGCACCGACGTGCGCACGTACATCGCCTGATTCTTGCCGAGCAGCGATGCGCCGAGCGCGGGCGAGCTCATTTCGACGACGTAAAAGCCAGGCTTCGTGAGCGGAATGCCGACGACTTCGAAGGGCCGCAACGCTTTGGGATCGGCGGCGGGCAGGGTGAGGGTTTCGACGCCGCGTTGTTTTGCCAGCATCGACAGCGAGCGGATGTCGATCTGCGGGTCTTTCGACACCGTGCCGTCCTCATTCAGGATGACGACCGGTGCGATGCCGTTGCTCAGCATCGCCGGCATGCGCTCTTCGATCGACGAGCGCGACATCGAGATGCCATCGAACGTGTCGACGGCGCGCATCCATTCGCGGATGTCCTGATCCGCATCGACTTTGAGCTTCGTGATTTGCGACGTGCCCGAGTTGAGCCCTTGCACATGCAGGTCCGCTTCGACGTGACGCAGCGTCACGGGGAGCATCGCGGGCATGCCGGCTTCAGCGAATCGTTCGATGATGCCGAACGTGCCCGACGAGAACTTCGCGAGCGGCGGCATCGCTGCCGTCGCGGTCTTGAGCGGGAAGAGATCGGCGTTCGCGAGCGTGCGGCCGCTCACGTCTTTCAGGTTCGCGGGCGCGTCGATGGTGAGATCGGCGCGCTCGGGCAGCGGCGCGGCGAACTCGACGGCGCTCACTTCCGCGTCTTTGTCCGCGGCATCGAAATGAGGCGTTGCGTTGCCTTTCGGTCCGCGCAGCACGAATTTCTGCGCGTCGGCGCGGCTGACCGGCGCGCTGAAATTCAGGCGCAGCGGACGCAAAGGCGTGCAGGGCGCCTTCGCGTTCTCGCGCTCGCACGAAAAACTCGCCGTGAAGGGCTCGCGCACCGTGAAGTCGAAGCGCTTCTCGACATCGTTGGCGATGCCGCTTTGTCCCGTCACGCCCGCGCCGTAGACGAGCTGCATCTTCGTTGCGGAGGGCAGCGTTTGCTGGCACGCAAGCGTGAGCACGCGGTCGCTTTCTTTATCGAGCCGGAAATGTTTGAGCAGTGCGGCGCGTGTCGGATCGTCGACGGTACGCACCGGAATGCGGTTGCCGAGCGCGCTCGACTCGCACCAGACATGCTGAAGCACGGAAGCCTGCGTCGCCGGGCCGTTCAGGCGCAGCACGAAGGCCTGATTTTCTTCGATGTCGCCATAGCCCGGCATGACGCGCGTGACGAACGGACCGCCCGTCTGGAACGCGAAATGGCGCGGGCCGGAAAGCGCGTTGCCCGCGACTGACTTGAGGCCGTCCGCGAGATCGAGCGCGCAGCGCACGCCGGGCGGCAGATCGTGCTCGAAATCGAAGGCCCAGGTCTTTTGATCGATCCAGCGGCCCGAACCCGCCAGCGCCGAGGCGCTCGCGCCGCTACAGACGACCTTGCCGGGCGCGGCGGCCGACGCGCTGCCGAAGGCGATCATCGGTTCGTCGAATTTGGCGACGACCTGCCGCACTTGCGCGACCTTGCCTTGCGGCGACACGCTCGCGATGCGCGCGGCATCGGCCCGGTGAAGCACGGCGCTAAAACCAAGCGCTGCGATCAGCGTGCATGCGGCCAGAATCCATTTTTTTTGTGACGTTGTTATGCGGCTCATCCACTCGCTCCGAGACTGACTCGACGCGAAATTCTACTGGAGCCTTACGTCATTCTTTCCGATCACGACGCTTTTCGACGACAGCTCAGTCGGCGTCAACCCGCGACACGCGCCGCGCGCTCACGCGTCGCCAATAAACGAAGAGCCCGACGCCCGCGACGCCCAGACTCGCCGAGTTGGCGATCCAGAAGCCGCGCGCGCCCTGCAGCCATTCGGGCACGCCGCCGCCAATATCGAAGCCGAGCAGATAGCCGCCGCCGAGCCCGATGCCCCACAGCGCGACGGCATAGATCACCGTCGGCACGACCGTCACCTTGTACGCGCGCAAGATGAACGCGACCGTGATCTGCAGCGCGTCGCCGAGGTGATAGAAGAAGATGATGAGCACGAGCGGCATCGCGGCGGCGATCACGTTCGCGTCGGGCGTATAGGCGGCGATCACGTGCGGGCGGGCGGCAATCAGCGCCACGCCGTACACGAGCGCGAGCACGCACGCCATGCCGATGCCGTGACGCCCGATCGAGCGCGCGTCGTCGAAACGCTGGGCGCCGAGCGCCTGCGACACGAGCGTCGACGACGCAATGCCGATCGACAGCGGCGTCATGTACAGCACCGCGCCGAGATTGCCGGCGATCTGATGGCCGGCGAGCGTGGTCGTGCCGAAGCGCGAGATGAAGAGCGCCATGAACGTATACGACGTCACTTCGATGAGATACGAGAGACCCATCGGAATGCCGAGGCGCAGAAGCGCGAATTGTCGCCGCCAGACGGGCCAGCAGAAGTGCGAGAAGATGCCGAACGGGCGGAAGAACTCGACCTTGAAAAGCACCGTCATGCCGACGATCGCCAGCGCCCAGTTGATCAGCGTGCTCGCGAGTGCGCAGCCGGGACCGCCGAGCGCGGGCACGCCCGCGCCGCCGAAGATGAACCAGGTGTTGAGCGGAAACTTGAGCAGCAGTCCGCCGACTTGCAGAAACATCACGAGCCGCGGCTTGCCGACCGCGTTGGTGAGCGAACTGTAGACGCGAAACGCGAGGCTCGCGGGCAGGCCGAACGACAGAATCCGCAGATAGTCGACGGTACGGTCGTGCAGCGCGGGCGGCGCTTTCGCGAGCGAGAGAATCGGCTCGGGAAAGTAGAGCAGCACGAAGCCGATGACGGTGAGCGCCGCGGCAAGCCACAACGCCTGCCGCGTCTCCTCGCCGATCTCGCTTTCGCGGCCCGCGCCGAAAAGCTGCCCGGCGATCGGCTGCAGCGCGACGAGAATCCCCGTGAGCCCGATATACACCGAAATATAGACGGAGCCACCCAGCCCGAGCGCGGCGAGATCGGTGGCGGAGAAGCGGCCGACCATCGCGGTATCGATGACGCCGAACGCGATCACCGCCAACTGGCCGATCAGCACCGGCCACGCGAGCGCGGCGATCTTGCGCACGTCGCTCAGCATGCCGGTCGTGCCGGTCGGTGTCGGGATCGCGCGCATCGCGTTACTGCGGCCGGCGCAGGCTCTTCGGACGCAGCGGTTTCTTCGCCGGCGGCGTGGGACGCTCGGTGCGCACGTACAGGCGGAAACGCTCGTCGCGGTCGGCGACGCGTCTGCCTTCCCACACGAGCTTCCACTGGAACGCCGACATCGACGACGGCTCGCCGAAGTCCGCCGGGTCCTGGCGCAGGATCACGTCGCAGTCTTCGTCAAATGCGAAGTGCATGCCGCCGAAGTAGGCGAAGGTAGCGATCTGCGCGTCGCCCAGGCGCACGGGCGAAATGCAGGTGTAGTCGGGCGGCAGGTGCACGGCGATCTGCTCCGCGACATCGCGATACGTCCGGCTGTAGTTCACCACCGGCAGCCACAGAGTCATGAGCAGTACCCACATGAGCGTGGTGCCCGCACTCGACAGTACGACGCTGCGCCACAACACTTTCGGGTGACGCGCGAGACGCCAGCGCGCGAGCATGAACCAGCAGATCGTCACGGCCACCGCGCAGACGAAGGAAATCAGCTTGAACTCGGGATGGAAGCCCGGCGCGAGACGCGCGAGATTGCGGGCCATCGGCGCGGGAAAGCCGAACATGCCCGCGGTCCACACGAGCCATACCAGCGAGCCGATGACGGTGAAGCTCAGCATCGCGAACCAGTCGATCGCGTTGATCGCGCCGCGCTTCAACGTGGGCAGCGCGAAGGTCGCGAGCACGGAGAGCGGCGGCAGGAGCAGCATGAAGAGCCGGTTGGTTTCGTGCGCCTGCAGGACGACGAGCACGAGCAGCGGCCCGATGATCGACAGCGGCACGCCCACGTGCGGCGAGCGCCGCAGCCCGCCCCAACTGACGAACGCCCATATCGCGAGCGGCCACGCGGGCCACGTGAAGAGCGGCAGGTTCTTGATCGCGTAGCCGAGGATCGCGCCGGGCGTGCCGGAGAAGAACGAGAAGCTGTTGCGCCACCATTGGCGCAGCCACCATTCGCCGTCTTCGGGGAAGTAGTGCAGCGTGGGCAGCACCCACGCGGCGATCAGCAGGATCGCGACCGGCAGGCCGAAAATCAGAAGCGGCGCGGCGCGTACCTGCTTCACGATGATCGTCATCGCGAGCGTGCAGAGCAAAAGCGCGAACACGAGCACGGGCGAGCTCGACAGCCCGACCACGCCGATCGCCACGCCCCACACGAGGCCGCCGTGGATCGGCTTGTCGAGGCTGCGCACGAGGCCGTAGATGAGCATCGCGGTGCCGGCGAACTGCGCGAGTTGCGGGGTGGTTTCGTGGCCGCGCTCGGCGAGGCCGAAACACGCGAGCAGGATGAGCAGAGCGCCGTCGGCGAGCGTGCGGCCGTAGTCGCGCGGCTCCGGCTCACCGCCGAATGCGTATTTGAACGGCTGCGCTTCGTCGCGCCGGCCGAGCAGATAGGTCGAATACCAGACGAATGCGCACGCCAGACAGAAGAGCAGACCCGTGACCACGCGCGACGCGTTGCTCGCATCGACCCACGGGCTCAGCAGCCGGATCGCCGATGCCCCGAGCCAGTACATCAGCGGGCCATCCGCGGTCGGCGCTCGGCCGACGAGGTTCGGCAGCAGCCAGTCGCGCGCGTCGCCGTTGGCCATCGTCCACATGACGCCGAAGCCCGCCGCATCCTCGTTCTTCCACGGATCGCGGCCGAACAGGCCGAACGACGCGTAGGTGATACAGATGGCGAGCAGCAGCCAGCGCGGCAGGGCGCTGGTGGCGGAGGCAGTCAGACGAACGACAGATCGCATGCGAGAAGGCTTGATTGGATAAGGGGCCGCTCATCTCGCGCAAGGCGCGGGCGGGGCCGGAGCAACCGGCATTGTAGTCGCGCGGCGTCGTTGAAGGCGGATCGACGTTGCGCGCCGTGGCCAGACGCAACGACGTTCGATCGATGCAGCAAAGGCGGTGCCGAGGCGCGCCGCCTGAAATACGAAAAGCAATCGGCGACAAAAAAGGGCAGCCAAAGCTGCCCTTTTTTGCTGAAGCCCGAAGTCCGACTTACTTCTTGGTGGAGAAGCGCGCGAACTTGTTGTTGAACTTCTCGACGCGGCCTGCCGTGTCCATGATCTTCTGCTGGCCGGTGTAGAACGGGTGCGATTCCGACGACACTTCGATCTTCGCGAGCGGGTAGGTCTTGCCGTTGAATTCGGCGGTTTCGCGCGTCTGGATGGTCGAGCGGGTCACGAACCTGAAGTCGTTCGACATGTCGACGAACAGGACTTCGCGGTAATCCGGGTGAATGCCTTGTTTCATGGTCTTTCCTGATAACTGGCGGTAGCCAACCCGCTGCGCTTTCACATGAACCGCGCGAGTCACTTGCCTAGGGTCGAAAAACGGCGATTATGCCAGAAAATCAGTTGCTTGACACTTTTTTCGAAGTCTACGCGACAAGCGCGCCCACGCCCGCCGGATCCTGCCGGTAATAGCGCGCAAGCAGGCGATAAAGCTCCGGATACTCGGCCTCGAACGCCTTCGGCGTCACGAAAAGCGCCTCGCTGCACACCGCGAAGAATTCCGACGGATGATCCGTCGCGTAAGGATCGATCAGCGATTCGCGCTCGAAGCGGTTCCAGCGGCGCTCCGGCACCGCGTCCACGCGCGCGCAGAAGTGATCGTAGGCGTTATCGAAGATGTCGGCCCAGGTGGTCGTATCGAGCGGTGCGTGCCAGCGGCGAAAGAGCGGTGGATGCCCGTCGGCGATGCCCGTCACCATGTCGATCTTGTGCGCGAACTCGTGGATCACGACGTTGTAGGCCTCCGAGCCGTCGGACATTTGCGCATCTTCCCACGAGAGCACGACGGGGCCGCCTTCCCACGCCTCGCCGCTTGCATCGTGCTCGACTTCGTGCACGACGCCGTCTTCGTCCTCGACCGTCTTCCGGATCACGAATTCGCCCGGATAAACAATCACGCCGACCCAGCCGCGATACAGATCGAGGTCGAGATTGAGCACCGGCAGGCAAGCCTGCGCGGCGATCGCGACGATCATCTGATCGGTCAGTTCGAGATCGTGCGCCGTCGAGAATTCCTTTTGCGCGATGAAAAGGCTCGCGCTCTCGCGCAAACGCGCGAGATCCTGCGCGCCCAGATGGCCGAAGCACGGATACGCGGCGAGCGTGCGCTGCCAGAGCGCGTCGTCGATGGCGTATTTGCGCAGCGCGCGCTCGCGGCGTTGCGCGCCGAACCAGCGGGTGAAGAGGTTGGCCATGCGTCGAATCGAGAGACTGGAACAGTTGCGGATTGTACGCACGGCCCCAACAAAAAACCGCCTGACAAAGCAGGCGGTTTTCGTTCGAACGCAAAGCTTGAGCGGATCAGCCTCCGCCGCGACGCATCATGTCGAAGAACTCGGCGTTGTTCTTCGTCTGACGGATCTTGTCGAGCAGGAATTCCATTGCTTCGACTTCGTCCATGTCGTGGATGAACTTGCGCAGCACCCAGACCTTCTGCAGCAGATCCGGCTTGATGAGCAGTTCTTCGCGGCGCGTGCCCGACTTGTTCAGGTTGATCGACGGATAGACGCGCTTTTCCGCGAGACGCCGCTCGAGGTGCACTTCCATGTTGCCGGTGCCCTTGAACTCTTCGTAGATCACGTCGTCCATGCGGCTGCCCGTTTCGATGAGCGCCGTGCCGATGATCGTGAGCGAGCCGCCTTCCTCGATGTTGCGTGCCGCGCCGAAGAAGCGCTTCGGACGCTGCAGCGCGTTGGCGTCGACACCGCCCGTCAGCACCTTGCCCGACGCCGGCACGACCGTGTTGTAGGCGCGCGCGAGACGCGTGATGGAGTCGAGCAGAATCACGACGTCGTGCTTCATTTCGACGAGACGCTTCGCCTTCTCGATGACCATCTCGGCCACCTGCACGTGACGCGCGGCGGGTTCGTCGAACGTCGACGCAATGACTTCGCCCTTTACCGAGCGCTGCATTTCCGTCACTTCTTCCGGGCGCTCGTCGATGAGCAGCACGAACAGGATGACGTCCGGATGATTCGCCTTCACCGCGTGCGCGATGTGCTGGAGCATCACGGTCTTGCCCGACTTCGGCGACGCGACGAGCAGGCCGCGCTGGCCCTTGCCGATCGGCGAGATCATGTCGATGATCCGGCCCGTCACGTTTTCTTCGCCGCGCATTTCGCGTTCGAGCGGCAGCGGCTTGTTCGGATGCAGCGGCGTGAGGTTCTCGAACATGATCTTGTGTTTCGAGGCCTCGGGCGGCTGCCCGTTGACTTTGTCCACCTTCACGAGCGCGAAATAACGCTCGCCGTCCTTCGGCGTGCGTACTTCGCCTTCGATCGTGTCGCCGGTGTGCAGATTGAAGCGGCGGATTTGCGACGGACTGATGTAAATATCGTCCGTGCTCGCGAGATACGAGGTTTCGGGCGAGCGCAGGAAACCGAAGCCATCGGGCAGCACTTCGAGGGTGCCGTCGCCGAAAATCGTGTCGCCAGCCTTGGCGCGCTTTTTAAGAATCGCGAACATGAGTTCCTGCTTGCGCAGGCGGTTCGCATTTTCGATTTCGAGGCCATTGGCCATCTCGATCAGTGCGGAGACGTGCTGAGACTTGAGCTCGGATAAATGCATACGGATTTCCCGCCGGGGAGAAGAGGTGCGACAGAAAGATTTGGGAGAAGAGGTGAGCGGAACCGCTCGAGACTTAGTACTTCTTGAACTCTTGTGATTCTAGCATAGCACACGCCACACGAGCCTCGGGTGGGCTTTGGGCGGGGCTTTTCGGCCGATGTTGTCGTGTGACAACATCGGCTGCATCGCCGTGCGCGTGGATTGCGCCGTGGATGCCGGACGCTGACGCCGGGAGATGCCGGCGCTCGCCGTGGATGCCGTTACAGGTTGCTGTCGAGGAACGCGGTCAATTGCGACTTGGACAATGCGCCGACCTTCTGCGCGGCCACTGCGCCGTTCTTGAAGAGAATCAGCGTAGGAATGCCGCGCACGCCGAACTTCACCGGCGTCGACTGATGCTCGTCGACGTTGATCTTCGCGATCTGCAGACGATCGCCATAATCCTTCGCGACTTCGTCGAGGATCGGGGCAATCATTTTGCACGGACCGCACCACTCGGCCCAGAAGTCGAGCAGGACAGGTTTATCCGACTTGACGACATCCTGTTCGAAAGAAGCGTCGCTGATGTGCTTGATTGATTCGCTCATTGTCTGAATACCTCTATTGATTCGAGGCCCGCGTTTTGAATGCTCGCCACGATACAACAAACTGAGAAAAATTTCGTCGCCAACGGGCATGTTCAAGCCCGCTCGCCATGCGCCAGTACGACTCGCACGCGGCGGCGAATGACTCGCGAAAGCGCAAAATGCACCACTTCCGCACAATTCACCGGTCATCTTAGCTTACTTTGCTATCCGTTGCCGGGTGCCGATAGGGCGCATCTGAGGGCGGAAACACGTAGTGCAAGAGGGCATCCGTTACTCCGGTAACTCCGTGCGATCGAGCGACGCCTTCCGGCATCGCGTGGCCCCGTGATACAATTCGTCGTGACGGGCCTCCTCGCATGGCGGCGCGGTCAACCTGGTCAGGTCGGGAACGAAGCAGCCACAGCCGTTTTCCACCAGTGCCGAGGGTCGGGCTCGTCACCTTCCGCTTTTCTTCTGCTGTTCCCTCTCGTTTTCCCCTGTTTCGTCGACGTGTAGCACGCTGTCCGCGTGTGGCTTTTCCGTGCGTTCGCTCGGGCCCGATGGCCCCGCCGGACCGGCGTTTGCACGAGGTCGTTGCTGATACAATTTCGCGCATGACCTATCAAGTTCTCGCACGCAAATGGCGGCCGAAATCGTTCGAGTCGCTCGTCGGCCAGGAGCACGTCGTCCGTGCGCTCACGCACGCGCTCGACGGCGGCCGCCTGCATCACGCCTATCTGTTCACGGGCACGCGCGGTGTCGGCAAGACGACCCTCTCGCGCATCTTCGCGAAGGCGCTCAACTGTGAAACCGGCGTGACCTCGAAGCCGTGCGGCGTGTGCCGTGCGTGCCGGGAAATCGATGAAGGCCGCTTCATCGATTACGTCGAGATGGACGCGGCGAGCAATCGCGGTGTCGACGAAATGGCGGCGCTGCTCGAGCGCGCCGTGTACGCACCCGTCGATGCGCGCTTCAAGGTCTATATGATCGACGAAGTGCACATGCTCACGAATCACGCCTTTAACGCGATGTTGAAGACGCTGGAAGAGCCGCCGCCGCACGTGAAGTTCATCCTCGCGACGACCGATCCGCAGAAGATTCCGGTCACCGTGCTGTCGCGCTGTCTGCAGTTCAATCTGAAGCAGATGCCGGCGGGGCACATCGTGTCTCATCTGGAGAACATTCTTCAGGAAGAGCAGATCACGTTCGAATCGCAGGCGCTGCGTCTTCTGTCGCGCGCGGCCGACGGCAGCATGCGCGACGCGCTGTCGCTCACCGATCAGGCCATCGCGTATTCGGCCAACGAAGTCACCGAGGAAGCCGTGCGCGGCATGCTCGGCGCGCTCGATCAAAGCTACCTGATTCGCCTCATCGACGCGCTCGCATCAGGCGATGGCGCGCTCGTGCTTGAAATCGCCGACGAAATGGCGCTGCGCAGTCTGTCTTTCTCGACGGCGCTGCAGGATCTCGCGAGTCTGCTGCATCGAATCGCGTGGGCGCAGTTCGCACCGTCGTCGGTGCTGGATGAATGGCCGGAGGCCGCGGACATCCGCCGCTTTGCCGACATGCTGTCGGCCGAGCAGGTTCAGCTCTTTTATCAGATCGCCACCATCGGGCGCGGCGAGCTCGGTCTCGCGCCGGACGAATACGCTGGCTTCACGATGACGCTCTTGCGCATGCTCGCATTCGAGCCTGCGGGCGGGCCGGGCGGCGGTGGTGTCGCGGTGAGCGCGCCTTCGGCTGCGAAACCCGCGCGCAGCGCGGCGCTTGCGGGCGCGATGGCCGAGCGCGCAGTCGCGCCGGCGCCGGTGGCGAAAGCGCCTTCAGTGGAACCCGTCGTCGTCAAGGCGAAAGAGACGCCGCCGGTCGAAGCCGCTGGCGAAAGCGAGCAGCCCGCCGCGCCCATCGAAGCGAGCGAGCCCGTACCTGTGAAACCCGCGCCGGTGCCGAGCGCTGCGCGGCAGGCCGTCGATGAAGTCGCGCCCGCTGCACCGCGCGCATCGGAGCCAGAAGCGTCGTCGCGCGCTGGCGGCGGCGCTCGCGCGGCGCTCGAAGTGCTGCGCAGCGCGGGCATGCGTCTTTCGTCCGATCGCGGTGCGCGCGGCGCTTCGGTTGCGCCAGCGGCTGCGCCCGCTGCGCCGAAACCCGTCGCGAAGCCGGCGGTACAAGTCCAGGTCCCGACGTCCAAACGCGCGGCGCCGGCCGCCGAACCGAAGGCCGCAGCAGGGGACGCAAACAAGGCGAACGTCATTCCGCCGTGGGAAGACATGCCGCCCGACGACTATTCGCCGGCGGCATCGGCGGACGAATATTTCATGCTGCCCGATGACGGTTTCGTGCCCGCTTTCGATAGCGGTCCCGACGACATGCGTTTCGGCGCGGAGCCGGCAGCGAAACCCGCGCCCGTCATCGACGCCACGCCGCTGCCGCCCGCCGTGTCGCTCGACGTGCTCGGCGTGACCGTGGAATGGCCCGTGCTCGCCGTCGATCTGCCGCTGAAGGGCGTCGCCTATCAGCTCGCGTTCAATAGCGAACTGACTGCCTGCGACGCGAGCTCCGTCACGCTCGCGGTTGCCGTCCAGATGTACACCGATGCCACGCACGTCACGAAGCTCAAGGCCGCGCTCGTTGAGAAGCTCGGCCGCGCGATCGAAGTCAGCGTGAATGTCGCGCCCGCGCGCCGCACTGCCGCCGCGCTCGATGCCGCGGACCGCGCGCGCCGCCAGCAGGAAGCCGAGCAGGAAATCAAGCAGGATCCGTTCGTGCAGTCGCTGATCCGCGATTTCGGCGCGAGTATCGTGCAAGGCTCGATCAAGCCGATTGCCGCATCGGGCGCGAGTCCGTCGTGAACTGAAGCGCGCGGCGTGTTGTCGACGTCGCGCATCCGCACCGAATGTCGAGCGCGCGCCGGGCGCACGCTGGCACCACACGTTTTCCAGTAAGGAGCCTAACCATGATGAAGAACCAACTCGCCGGGCTGATGAAACAGGCTCAGCAGATGCAGGAAAACATGAAGAAGATGCAGGATCAGCTCGCGCTGATCGAGGTCGAGGGCCAGTCCGGCGCCGGTCTCGTGAAGGTGACGATGACTTGCAAGAACGACGTCAAGCGTGTGTCGATCGACCCGAGCCTGCTCGCCGACGACAAGGACATGCTGGAAGATCTCGTCGCCGCTGCGTTCAACGATGCCGTGCGCAAGGCCGAGGCGACCACGCAGGAAAAGATGAGCGGCATGACCTCCGGCATGCCGATGCCGCCGGGCTTCAAGCTGCCGTTCTAAACCCGCGCGCCGGAGCGATTCCGGCGTGTCATGAGGAAACATGAAACAACCTTCCGCCCTGTCGGCGCTCGTCGAGGCGCTGCGCGCGCTGCCCGGGGTCGGCCCGAAATCGGCGCAGCGCATGGCGTATCACCTGATGCAGCACGACCGCGCGGGCGCCGAGAAGCTCGGAGCATCGCTGCTGTTCGCGACCGAGCATCTGAAGCACTGCGAGAAGTGCAACACCTTCACGGAAAGCGATATCTGCGAAGTCTGCACCGACGAGGAGCGCGATCCGGCCTTGCTGTGCGTCGTCGAGACGCCCGCCGATCAGATCATGCTCGAACAGACGCTCACGTATCGCGGGCTCTACTTCGTGCTGATGGGGCGGCTCAGTCCGCTCGACGGCATCGGTCCGAAGGAGATTCACTTCGAGCGCCTGATTAGCCGCGCGCTCGACGGCATCGTGCAGGAAGTGGTGCTCGCCACCAACTTCACGAACGAAGGCGAGGCGACCGCGCACTATCTCGCGCAGACGTTGAAGAGCAAAGGGCTGAAGGTGACGCGGCTCGCGCGCGGCGTGCCGGTCGGCGGCGAGCTCGAATATGTCGATGCGGGCACGATCGCGCGCGCGATGCTCGACCGGCGTTCCGTTTAAGGATCGATTCAATGACAGAAACCGAAGCCCTCGCGCTCGCGACGCATCGTCACTACAAGGGCGGGCTGTATCGCGTGATCGGAGTGGCGCGCCACTCCGAGACCGAGGAAGCGATGATCGTCTACGAACATCTGTGGCCGCACGAACGCGGCCTGTGGGTCCGGCCCGCCGCGATGTTCAACGAAACGCTGCCCGACGGCACGCCGCGCTTCGCACCGCTGGATATCCCCCTTTAAAAAAAAAACAACTGGAGACATGACCATGAGCGCAACGACGGGACCACTCGCCGGCGTCAAGGTTCTGGAACTTGGCACGCTCATCGCCGGGCCGTTCGCCGCACGCTTCATGGGCGAATTCGGCGCCGATGTCATCAAGATCGAAGATCCGAATGGCGGCGATCCGCTGCGCAAGTGGCGCAAGCTGTATCCCGAAGTGGGCGGCACGTCGCTGTGGTGGGCGGTGCAGGCGCGCAACAAGAAATCGGTGACGGTGAATCTCAAGGCCGACGAAGGCAAGGCGATCGTCCGGCGGCTCGCGAAGGAAGCCGATATCGTCATCGAGAATTTTCGCCCGGGCCTGCTCGAAAAGCTCGGGCTCGGTTATGAAGTGCTATCGGAAGACAACCCCGGCCTCGTGATGGTGCGGCTTTCCGGATACGGCCAGACCGGGCCGTATCGCGATCGGCCGGGCTTCGGCGCGATCGCGGAATCGATGGGCGGGCTGCGCCACATCACGGGCTATCCGGACCTGCCGCCGCCGCGCATCGGCATCTCGATCGGCGATTCGATCGCCGCGCTGCACGGCGTGATTGGCGGCATGATGGCGCTGCATCACGTCCGCGTGAACGGCGGCAAAGGGCAGGTCGTCGACGTGGCGCTGTACGAAGCCGTCTTCAACATGATGGAAAGCGTCGTGCCCGAATATGGCGTGTACGGCATGGTGCGCGAGCGCACCGGAGCCTCGCTGCCGGGCATCGTGCCGTCGAATACCTATCCTTGCCGCGATGGCAGCATCGTGATCGGCGGCAACAGCGATCCGATCTTCAAGCGCCTGATGAACGCCATCGACCGCGCGGATCTCGCGAACGATCCTGCGCTCGCGTCGAACGACGGCCGCGTGCCGCGCACGCAGGAAATCGATGACGCCATCGCCGCATGGCTTTCGACGCGCGGCATCGAGGAAGCGCTCGCCGTGCTCAACGCCGCCGATGTTCCTGCTGGCCGCATCTACAGCGTCGCGGACATGTTCACCGATCCGCAATACATCGCGCGTCAGATGATGCAGCGTTTTCCGTGGCAGGACGGCAAGGAAATCACGCTGCCCAACGTCACGCCGAAGCTTTCGGAAACGCCGGGCGAGACGCGCTGGCTCGGCCCGCAACTCGGTGAACACACGGATGAAGTACTTCAGACGCTCGGGTATGATGCCGACGATATTGCGCGGCTGCGGGCTGAAAAAGTGATTTGATGCGCGTGATCTGACGCGCTCGCGGACTACAAGAATTCCAAGGAGACAGAGACGATGAAACGCAGAACGTTCATCGCGAGCGGCGCCGTGCTCGCGGGTGGGGCACTTTCGGGCATGCCGCTCGCGTTTGCGCAGAACAAGCCGGAACAGGCCAAGGTATCCATCGCGGTCGGCGGCAAGAATCTCTTCTACTATCTGCCGCTCACCATCGCGGAGCGCCGCAACTACTTCAAGGACGAAGGTCTCGAAGTCGAGATCGCCGATTTTGCGGGCGGCGCGAAGGCGCTGCAGGCGGCGGTCGGCGGCAGCGCGGATGTCGTGTCGGGCGCATTCGAGCACACGCTCCTGCTTCAGGCGAAGAGCCAGTATTTCCGCGAATTCGTGCTGCAAGGACGCGCGCCGCAGATCGTGCTTGCCGTATCGAAGAAGACGATGCCGAACTACAAGTCGGTCGCGGATCTGAAGGGCAAGAAAATCGGCGTGACGGCGCCGGGTTCGTCGACCTCGATCATGGCGGGCTTCGTGCTCGCGCAAGCCGGGCTCAAGGCGAGCGACGTGTCGTTCATCGGCGTGGGTGCGGGGGCGGGCGCGATCGCCGCGCTGCAGTCCGGGCAGATCGACGCGATCGCCAATCTCGATCCGGTGATGACGAAGCTCGACCGCGCGGGCGATATCCGCATCGTGTCGGACACACGCACGCTCGCCGATACCGTCAAGGTGTTCGGCGGCAACATGCCGGCGGGCTGCCTGTATGCATCGCAGAGCTTCATCACGAAAAACCCGAACACGACTCAGGCGCTCACCAACGCGATGGTCCGCGCGTTGAGGTGGCTGCAAGGCGCATCGGGCAAGGATCTCATCGCGACGGTGCCGGAAAGCTACCTGCTCGGCGATCGCGCGCTGTATCTCGATTCATGGCAGCACGTGAAAGAAGCGCTGTCGCCCGACGGCCTGATGCCCGCCGACGGTCCCGCGACTTCGCTCAAGACGCTGCAAGCCTTCGACGAAACCGTGAAGGGCAAGCCGATCGATCTGTCGAAGACGTGGACCAACGACTTCGTGAAGAAGGCGCTCGCCACCGTTAAGGTCTGATCGATGAACGCGCCATCGAATCACGCGCTCGCGCTGGAGGACGTCACCTGCACGTTCGCTTCGCGCGAGAGCCGCAAGGACCGCTACACCGCGGTCCGCAATACGAGCCTCAGGATCGCGCCGGGCGAGTTCGTCTCGGTGGTCGGGCCGACCGGCTGCGGCAAGTCCACGCTGCTGAACGTATCGGCGGGGTTGCTTGCGCCTTCGTCGGGAACCGTGAGCGTGTTCGGCGAAAAGCTTGCGGGCATCAACAAGCGCGCGGGCTACATGTTCCAGGCCGATGCGCTGATGCCGTGGCGCTCCGCGCTCGACAACGTGACGGCCGGCCTCGTGTTTCAGGGCGTGTCGAAACAGGAGGCCGATGCGCGCGGCGAGGAATGGTTGAAGCGCGTGGGTCTCGGCGGCTTCGGCGACCGCTATCCGCATCAACTGTCGGGCGGCATGAGAAAGCGCGTCGCGATGGCGCAAACGCTCATCCTCGATCCCGACATCATCCTGATGGACGAGCCGTTCTCCGCGCTCGACATCCAGACGCGTCAGCTGATGGAAAACGAGTTGCTCGATCTGTGGGCGGCCAAGCGCAAGGCGGTGCTTTTCATCACGCACGATCTGGACGAAGCGATCTCGATGTCCGACCGCGTGATCGTGTTGTCGGCGGGGCCGGGCACGCATCCGATCGGCGAATTCGCGATCGACCTGCCGCGCCCGCGCGATGTCGCCGAAATCCGCTCGCATCCACGCTTCGTCGAACTGCATGCGCAGATCTGGGGCGTGCTGCGCGAGGAAGTGTTGAAGGGCTATCAGCAGCAGCTGAAGCCCACCGCCGCCGCCGAATAAGACGATACGACCATGTGGAACAAGCTGCGCCCGAATCGGACGAACCTCATCGTGTGGCAATGGCTGTTGCTGCTCGTGTGTTTCGCGTTGTGGTACGCGCTCACGAGCCCGACGCTTCTGCCGCCTTTCTATTTCGACGACGCCAACAAGGCCGCATTCTTCTTCGGCGAGCCGCAGAAGGTGCTGGTGCGCATCTGGGAATGGTTCACGAGCGGCGAGATCTACATTCACTTGTGGGTGACGCTGATCGAAACGGTGCTGGCGTTCGTGATCGGCACGGTGTTCGGATTGGGCGTCGGCCTCTGGCTCGCGCTCGCACCGACGACAAGCGCGCTTCTCGATCCCTACATCAAAGCCGCCAACTCGATGCCGCGCGTGATCCTCGCGCCGATCTTCGCCGTGTGGTTCGGGCTCGGCATCTGGTCGAAGGTCGCGCTCGGCGTGACGCTCGTGTTTTTCATCGTGTTCTTCAACGTCTATCAGGGCGTGAAGGAAGTGAGCCCGGTCGTGCTCGCCAATGCGCGCATGCTCGGCGCGAACCGCAAGCAACTGTTGCGGTACGTTTATCTACCGAGCGCGACGAGCTGGGTGTTTTCCAGCTTGCATACGTCGGTCGGACTGGCCTTCGTCGGCTCGGTTGTCGGGGAATATCTCGGGTCGGCGCGCGGCGTCGGCTATCTGATTCTTCAGGCCGAAGGCACCTTCGACATCAACACCGTCTTCGCCGGCATTCTCGTGCTGACGGCGTTCGCGCTCGTGCTCGACGGTCTCGTCGCGCTGGTCGAGCGTCGCCTCATGAAGTGGCAGCCAAAGAGCGGCGAAACGGAAAAGCTCTGACGGGCGCGGCCGGCAGACGCCGGCGATTTGCGCGACAATTCGTGCCACACCGGTTCCGGCGAATCGGCTATGGTCACGCACGGCAGATATCTTTATGATGCTGCGCTAATCCCGGTGCCGCACCGCGGGTCCATACGGATCCCGCGTGACCTGTCCGAAGCAGGCGTCGGGAACACATCAGGTCGTCACGCAATCCAAGCGACACTCTGAATTCGGATGCTGCCGCGCGTCATCGGCGCGGCGCTCATCTGCGCGATTCCGCGAGAACAGGAATGAATCTGCGAACTGACAGTTCGATTGCGGTGGTGTTGCCATCACCGATCGGTGACAGCCTCATCGGGCTCGTCCTCGTCAACAATCTCCTCCGCAATGGTTATCGGCCCGTCGTGTTCGGTTGGGTCGCGGAGCAGCTTGCGGACTGGTTTCCGCACGTAACAGTAGCGCAGCCCGACGCCTGGCAGGGCGCGTTCGATACGGTGATCGAACTGCTGCCGACCGACTATGCAGCGGCGCTCAGCCGTTCCGGCGAGACGCTGTGTCTCGCGACGCTGCCCGAATACCGCGGCTCGAAGCACATGGTGGACCGTATCGTCGAGGTCGCGACGAAGGTGTTCGGCCTGCGTGATGTCACGCGCGCGAATGGCCTCGCCGTGCCGGCGGGCGTGGTGGAAGGGCGCTTCGCGAATCGCATCGCCATCCATCCGACGGGCAGCCATCCCGAGAAGATGTGGGGCCGCGCAAAGTTTCTGGCACTCTCGCGCGGGCTCGCGCATCTGCATTGGCAGCCGAGTTTTCTCGTCGCGCCTGCCGAATTCGGCGCATGGGGCGACATCGCCAGCGAAGGATGCGAGATCAACGCGCTGCCGCGGTTGGGCGAAGTCGCGACGTGGATTGCCGAGTCGTCCTGGTTCATCGGCAACGATTCGGGTCTCGGGCATCTCGCGTCGTGCATCGGCGTGCCGACGTTGTCGCTTTTCATGCGACGGGGCCTCGCGCGCTCCTGGCGTCCGGGCTGGGGACCGGGCGCGGTCGTGCTGCCGCTTTCCGTGCTGCCGTTCGGCGCGCTCAGGGAGCGCATGTGGCAACGCCTGCTCACGGTGCGGCGCGTCATGACGGCCTTTCAGATGCTGCACGACAAGCATGCTCGCGCGCAGCACCATTATGTGGCGGCCGATTTCGCCGACGCCAAAACACGCCAGGCGGAGCGCATCGGCATGCTGCCTGGCGCGCAGTCGCGGCGCCTCTAGTTCGACAAGTACACGTCGAAACGCGCGCCGCGAACAAGCCGCCTTACGGCTCGATCACGACTTTGCCGGTCACGCGGCGATTCATCATGTCGTCGAGCGCCTGCGGCGTTTCGTCGAGCGAATAGCGCTTCGTGACGACGGGCCGCAACTTGCCAGCCTTGATCCAGTCGACCATCGTCGCGAACTCGTGATCGGCGAGCGCGTGTTCGCGCTGCATGTGACCGCCCCAGAACACGCCTACGATGCTCGCGCCTTTCAACAGCGCGAGATTGAGCGGCAGCTTCGGAATCTCGCCGTTCGCGAAGCCGACGACCAGATACCGCCCGCGCCAGCCGATGCTGCGAAACGCGGGCTCCGCATACGCGCCACCGACCGGATCGAAGATGACATCCGGCCCGTTGCCGTCCGTCAGTGACTTGACGCGCTCGCGCAGATCTTCCTTCGCGTAATCGATGATGTCATCGGCGCCATGCTCGCGACAGAACGTGAGCTTTTCCGCGCTCGATGCCGCCGCGATCACGCGCGCGCCGACGAGCTTGCCGATCTGGATCGCCGCGACGCCGACGCCGCCCGCCGCACCGAGTACGAGCAGCGTCTCGCCTGCCTGCAACGCGCCGCGATCGACGAGCGCGTGGTACGACGTGCCGTACGCAAGCGTGAACGCGGCGGCGTCGGCGAGATCGACGTCGTCGGGCAGCGCGATGCAGTCCGCTTCCTTTGCGCGCGCCTGTTCGGCGAACGCGCCTTGCGCCGTGTACGCGGCCACGCGCATGCCGGGCCTGAGGCGCGTGACGCCCGCGCCCACTTCGCGCACGATGCCCGCGAATTCCGCGCCGGGCGTGAACGGCAGCGGCGGCTTGAACTGATACTTGTTCTGGATGATGAGCACATCCGGAAAATTCACGCTCGCCGCTTTCACGTCGATGACGACTTCGCCCGCTTCGGGATGCAGGTCGGGCAGCGTTTCGATGGAAAGCGTATCGGGCAGTCCGTGTTCGTTGCATCTGACGGCGCGCATGTTTGCTCCTTTGAGATGACGTCAGTGTAGGGCACGCAACGGGGCACGCGACAGGGCACGCGAAGCGGCGCGGCCGGGCCTTCGAGTCGTCGTCGCGCCATGCTTCCTCGGTTACAATCGTCGGATGCGAATCCTACTCAGCAACGACGACGGTTATCTGGCGCGCGGCATCAATGTGCTGCACGACGTCCTGCAGCCGCTCGGCGAAGTGACGGTGATGGCGCCCGAGCAAAACTGCAGCGGCTCGTCCAACTCGCTTACGCTGTCGCGGCCCTTGAGCGTTCATCAGGCGCCGAACGGTTTCAACTTCGTGAACGGTACGCCGACCGATTCCGTGCACATCGCGCTCACCGGCATGCTCGACCAGCAGCCGGATCTCGTCGTGTCCGGTATCAACAACGGGCAGAACGTCGGCGAGGACACGCTGTATTCGGGCACCGTCGCGGCGGCCACCGAAGGCTTCATGTTCGGCATTCCGGCGATCGCGTTCTCGCTCGTCGGCCGCGACTGGCTTCATCTCGAAGACGCCGCGCGCGTCGCCGCGGAGATCGTTGCACATTTCCTCGATCATCCGATGCCGGGTCATCCGTTGCTGAACGTGAACATCCCGAGCCTGCCTTACGATCAGTTGCGTGAATGGAAAGTTACGCGCCTCGGCAAGCGCCATCCGTCGCAGCCGGTCATCCGCCAGAGCGACCCGCGCGGCAATCCGATCTACTGGATCGGACCGTCCGGCGACGCGCTCGACGCAAGCGAAGGCACCGATTTCCACGCAGTCGCGAACGGCTTCGTGTCGATCACGCCGCTGCAACTCGATCTGACTCACACGAAGCTCATGGTCGAGACGCGCGAATGGGCGCGCGCCGGGAGCCGCCGCACATGACGGACGAGCGCGCCAAGCGCTTTCCGCTGGCGCTCGCGGATCTGGTTCGCGAGCGGCGCTCGCCGGCAGCCCGTGCGCAAGACGCGCGCGGCAAGCAAGGCGCCGCTTCAGCGCTCAAGTCAGCGCCGGCGCAACCGGCGAAACCCGGTCCATCGCGCGCGGCGAACGCGACGATGAAAAATCCTGCGACGGCCGCCGCCTCCGCGAAGCCGGCCACGTCTGTTTTTCCCACGCATTCCGGCGTGAAGCCCGCGCCGGGCGCGGCGAGCGTCGCGAAACCGGTTCCGGTCGCTAACAAGAGCGCCGCGCAGACTCATCATGCACCGCGCACGAGCGCATTGCGCGTCGCACCGCGCTCCGACGAGCGCGCCCTGAACGCCGCCACGGCCGGCACGCGAAAAGGCGCGCCCAATGTTGCGCTCGCGAGCATGCAGACGCTCACGTCGGAACGGGTGCGCGAGCGTATGGTCGAACGGCTTCGTTCGAATGGCGTGACCGATCCGCGCGTGCTCAACGCGATGTCCGTGGTCCCGCGCCACATGTTCGTCGATCCGGGGCTCGCCGCGCAGGCTTATGAAGATGCCGCGCTGCCGATCGGTCATCACCAGACCATCTCGAAGCCGTCCGTCGTGGCGCGCATGATCGAACTGGTCGCGGCGGGGCGCACGTTGAGCAAGGTGCTGGAGATCGGCACCGGCTGTGGCTATCAGGCGGCGGTGCTGTCGCAAGTCGCCACTGAGGTTTATTCGATCGAGCGTGTGCGTCCGCTATCGGAGCGCGCAAAGCTCAACCTTCGGCCGCTGCGCGTGCCGAACATCAGGCTGCATTACGGCGACGGGCGCCTCGGCTTGCCCGCGGCTGCGCCGTTCGACGCGATCGTGATCGCCTGCGCGGGCCTCGACGTGCCTCAGGCCCTGCTCGATCAACTGGCGGTTGGCGGCAAGCTCGTCGCGCCGGTCGGATCGCAGGCCGCGCAGTCGCAAGTGCTGACGCTCGTTACGCGCGTTTCGGCGGCGCAATGGCGGGAAGAGCAGCTCGATCGCGTTTTCTTTGTACCCTTAAAATCCGGAGTGATTTGACACCGATGAGTATCCTTCGTGCTTTGCGAGAAGAAAGTGCGGACCGACGCCTGAGCGCGATGCAGCGCGGCGTGTGCGTGCTGGCGTTGTCCGCGCTTGCGGCGTGTTCGACGCGCATGGACATGGCGCCCGTCGTCGACAGAACGGGCGCGCCCATCGGCACTACCGCGGCGCAGACGCCGGACAACGGCCCGCCGCCTCCCGGTTATTACCGCGTGAAACCGGGCGACACCCTATATCGGATCGCACTGGAAAACGGTCAGAATTATCACGACATCGCAACGTGGAACAACCTGACCAACCCGAACCAGATCGAAGTCGGCCAGCTCATGCGCGTGGCGCCTCCGGGCGCGAACGTCGCGGCGGCGACGCCCGGCGTGGCGACCGCGCCGATCGTGGGCGGCGGCGTGCAGGCGCAGCCGCTCAACGGTGCGCAGCCGCCGTACTACGGTCCGAATTCGGGCATGGGCGCGGCGCCGGGAGCCACCGCGGGTGCGGCGGCCGGCATGGCGTCAGGACCGGGGGTACCGGGCGCTGACACGAGCACGGCGCCAGCGGCACAGCCGGCGTTCATCTGGCCGGCGCGCGGACCGATTCTCGGCACGTTCAACGAGGCGAGCAACAAGGGTTTGAATATTGGCGGCGCGGCGGGAGATGCGGTCAACGCGTCGGCGGATGGCCGAGTGGTTTACTCCGGAAATGGGCTGCGCGGCTACGGCAATCTCATTATCATCAAGCACGACGCAACTTTTCTGACGGCGTACGCACATAATCGTGCTTTGATGGTAAAAGAGGGAGACGCGGTAACTAAAGGGCAGAAAATCGCTGAGATGGGGAACAGCGATTCGGACCGCGTGATGTTGCATTTCGAAGTTCGCCGGCAGGGAAAACCTGTTGACCCACTGAAGTATTTGCCGCCGCAATAAAGCGAAACCATCATGCCAAAAACGAAGCGCCGCCTGCCGCAAGCCGAGACTGAGACGATCAGCCGACCTTTGCAAGTGTCGGTGGAAGACGGTGCTTCGAATCATGACGACGAGAACGTCGACGTCGATGTCGATTCCGAAGAAGAAGGCGAAAGCCGGGGAAAGGGCAGCGACGAAGCGGGTGAAAGCGCAAACGATTCCCCGCCCGACGCCGACGACTTCCGCTCGCTGCTGCAGGCCGAGCTCACGGCCGACACCATTCAGCATTACCTGAACCGCATCAGCGTGAAGCCGCTCCTCACTGTCGAGGAAGAGCAGCGCTACTCGCGGCTCGCGAAAGCAGGCGAATTCGAGGCGCGGCAGGTCATGATCGAGCGCAATCTGCGGCTCGTCGTCAGCATCGCGAAGGGTTATCTCAATCGCGGCGTTCCCTTGCTCGATCTGATCGAGGAAGGCAATCTCGGCCTCATGCACGCGATCGAAAAATTCGATCCGACGCGCGGTTTCCGTTTTTCGACCTATGCCACCTGGTGGATCCGCCAGAGCATCGAGCGCGCGATCATGAATCAGGCGCGCACGGTGCGCCTGCCTGTCCACGTGATCCGCGAGCTCAATCAGGTGCTGCGCGCGAAGCGCCATCTGGAAAAGAATTCCGCCAATGCGGCCGACAGCGTCGCGCCCGAGCGCCGCGACGCGAGCATCGACGATATCGCGTATCTGACCGGCAAGACGCCCGAGGAAGTCACCGATATCCTCGCGCTCAACGAGCACACGGCTTCGCTCGACGCGCCGCTCGACCTCGATCCGGGCAGCAGCCTGCTCGATTTGCTTTCCGACGATCAGAGCCAGTCGCCCGACGCGGAAGTGCAACATCGCGAACTCGAATCGCTCACGCGCCTGTGGCTGTCGCGTTTGTCCGATAAACACCGGCATGTGATCGAACGGCGCTTCGGGCTGAACCATATCGAGCCCGCGACGCTCGAAGAACTCGCCGACGAAATGGGCCTCACGCGCGAGCGCGTGCGCCAGATCCAGCAAGAGGCGCTCGTGCGGCTCAAGCGCTTTTTCGCCTCCAACGGTGTTCGTAAGGACGCCGTGCTTTAACGCTTTGGCGGCGCCCGGGAGGGCGTCGCGTTCCAGGATTCAATGACACCGATTCTTGTTTTCGACATCGAGACGATCCCCGATGTCGACGGCATTCGCCGTCTCGAAGATTTACCCGACGATCTCTCCGACCGCGAAGTCGCCGAACATGCGTTCGAAGCGCGCCGCGAGCGCGTCGGGAATGACTTCCTGCCGCATCATCTGCAGCGCGTTGCGGCGATTTCCTGCGTGTTCCGCGACAACAGCGGCTTTCGCGTGCGCTCGCTCGGCGCTCCCGGCGATGGCGAGGCGGCGCTGATTCAGTCGTTCTATCGCGTGATCGAGAAATACACGCCGCAGCTCGTCTCGTGGAACGGCGGCGGCTTCGATCTGCCGGTGCTGCATTACCGCGCCCTGGTGCACGGCATTGCCGCGCCGCGCTACTGGGACCTCGGGCAGGACGACCGCGAGTTCAAGTTCAACAACTACATCAGCCGCTATCACATGCGGCACATCGACCTGATGGACGTGCTGGCGATGTATCAGGCGCGCGCCAACGCGCCGCTCGATGCGCTCGCGAAGCTGTGCGGCTTTCCCGGCAAGCTCGGCATGGACGGCGGCAAGGTGTGGGAAGCGTATTGCGACGGCCATCTCGACGAAATCCGCAACTATTGCGAGACGGACGTCGTCAACACGTACTTAATGTACTTCCGTTTTCAGATGATGCGCGGCGGCTTCACGCCCGATGAGTACGCCGACGAAATCAATTTCGTGAAGAACGCACTCGCGCAGGAAACGTCGCCGCACTGGGCCGAGTATCTGGCGGCATTCGGGAAGTGAAGCGGGGTGATGACGTTCGTCTACAATCTCGCCTTTGCCAGTCCTTAGCCCATCGTTAATCAGGAAGTACGCAGGTGTCTGAAGCCGCTCGAAAAACTCCCCATCGCCGTCGTGCCGCGCCGGCGAAGTCCGTCACGCCCGATCCCGACTTCGTCGCGCCCGAGCTCGAAATCGAGTCGCTCGATATGGAAGCGCGCGGCGTCGGCCGCACGGTCAACGAGGACGGCGAGCCGGGCAAGGTCATTTTCGTCGAAGGCGCGCTGCCGGGCGAACGTGTCAGCTATTCGAGCTTTCGCAAGAAGCCGAGCTTCGAGCAGGCGCAAGTGGTCCGCGTGCTGCGTGAAAGCGTCATCCGCGCGAAACCGAAGTGCCAGTTTTTCGGCATCTGCGGCGGCTGCTCGATGCAGCATCTCGACGTGCGCGCGCAGATCGCAGTGAAACAGCGCGTGCTCGAAGACAGTCTGCAACATCTGTCGAAACTGCGCGCAGAGACGATGTTCCGGCCGATTCACGGACCGTCGTGGGGCTATCGCTATCGCGCGCGGCTGACGGTGCGGCACGTCGAGAAGAAAGGCGGCGTGCTGGTCGGGTTTCATGAGCGCAAAAGCAGCTATGTCGCCGATATGACGAGTTGCGAGGTGCTTCCGCCGCACGTGTCGGCGATGCTCGTGCCGCTGCGTCATCTGGTGGCCGGCTTGTCGATCCGTGATCGCATGCCGCAGATCGAACTGGCGGTCGGCACCGACCTGACCGCGCTGGTGCTGCGCATCCTCGAACCGCTGACCGAGGCCGACGAAGCCCTGATCCGCGCATTCGCCGATGAGCATGACGTTCAGTTCTGGCTTCAGCCGAAGGGTCCAGACACGGTCTATCCGTTTTATCCGCTCGATCGCGAGCTGGCTTACACGCTGCCGGAATTCGATATCCGGATGCCGTTCAAGCCGACCGATTTCACGCAGGTGAATCATCAGATCAATCGTGTGCTGGTGAGTCGCGCGCTGAGTCTGCTCGCGCCTGAACGATCGGACCGCGTGCTCGATCTCTTTTGCGGCATCGGCAATTTCACGCTGCCGCTTGCGCGGGTGTCGCGCGAAGTCGTCGGCATCGAGGGCAGCGAGGCGCTGACCGCCCGTGCACTGGAGAATGCGAAGGCCAACGGCGTCGACGGGCATACGTCGTTTGCATGCCGCAATCTGTTCGAAATCACCGCCGACGATCTGCGAGCGCTCGGCCCCTTCGACAAGTTCCTGATTGATCCGCCGCGCGAAGGCGCGCTCGCCGTGTCGAAGGCGCTCGCGGACATCGCACAAAGCGGCGAAGGGCCGTTGCCCGAGCGCATCGTCTACGTATCGTGCAATCCGGCGACGCTCGCGCGCGACGCCGGCCTGCTCGTGCACGAAGCCGGCTATCGCATGAAGGGCGCGGGCGTGGTGAACATGTTTCCGCACACGTCGCACGTCGAATCGATCGCATTGTTCGAGCGCGATTGATCTCGCGCGGTATATTGCAGGCACAAAAAAACCGGCCCGAAGGCCGGTTTTTTGTTTTTGCCGCAGTGAGGCAGATCAGTTGCGGTTGCCGCCGAAAATGCCGAGTAGCGCCAGCAGGTTCGTGAACACGTTGTACAGGTCGAGATAAATCGCGAGCGTCGCGCTGATGTAATTCGTCTCGCCGCCGTTCACGACGCGCTGCACGTCGAAGAGCATGTACGCCGAGAAGATCACGATGGCGAGCACGGAGATCGTCATCATCAGCGCGGGCAACTGCAGGAAGATGTTCGCGAACGCGGCGAGCAGGATGACGATCACGCCCATGAACAGGAACTTGCCCAAGCCCGAGAAATCACGCTTGCTGACGGTGGCGATGGTCGCCATCGCGGCGAAGATCACGCCCGTGCCGCCGAACGCCATCATGATCAGTTGCGGCCCGTTAGAGAAGCCGAGGATGAAGCTCAACAGGCGCGAAAGCATCAGGCCCATGAAGAACGTGAAGCCGAGCAGCACCACCACGCCCATGCCGCTGTCCTTCGTCTTTTCGATCGCGAACATGAAGCCGAATGCGATCGCGAGGAACGCGATGAAGCTCATCGCCGGGCTCGTGGCGGCGAACAGCGAGAAGCCCGTCGCGACACCGACCCATGCGCCGAGCACCGTCGGCACCATCGAGAGCGCGAGCAGCCAGTAGGTGTTGCGCAGCACGCGGTTGCGCGTCTCCACTGAGGTGACGCTGCCATTACGGCCAAAGCTATAGGGTGATTCGTTCATGGTTTCTCCTTGCTCCAATTGTCTGTCGTTCGGTCTTCCCGCGACACCCGTCATACACGAATGATAAGTTCTCGGACTTAAACCAGTATTAGGACTGTTTTTGGCCGCTTCCGCTGGACGGCGCACTGCCCGTTGCAATACGGCGCTCCGCTCCAATATGGCCCCGACGCGTCCCGAATTCAATAGCCCGAAAGGCTGATTCGGGCGTCCCAACGGTTAAGTTCTCGCTGGGTTTGATCCTTACGGCGCCGTAAGGTTTCAATCGCAATGATACCTTGCTTCGTGCTACAATTGTCGATTCGTTTTAATCCGTAAACCATTCATTTTCTGGAGTTTTTCATGGCGATCGAGCGCACCCTGTCGATTATCAAGCCGGACGCAGTGGCAAAGAACGTTATCGGCCAGATCTACAGCCGTTTCGAGAACGCAGGCCTGAAGATCATCGCGTCGCGCATGGTGCATCTGTCGCGCGCCGACGCGGAGAAGTTCTACGCCGTGCACGCTGCGCGCCCGTTCTTCAAGGACCTCGTGGAATTCATGGTTTCCGGCCCGGTCATGATTCAAGTGCTCGAAGGCGAAAACGCCATCGTCAAGAACCGCGACCTGATGGGCGCGACCGATCCGAAGAAGGCCGACAAGGGCACGATCCGCGCTGACTTCGCCGACAGCATTGACGCCAACGCCGTGCACGGTTCGGACGCAGCGGAAACGGCAGAGCAGGAAGTCGCGTTCTTCTTCCCGCAAGTGAACGTCTACTCGCGTTAAGTTTCGCGTTGGTCGCCGGGTTGGCCGTGCGGCCGATCCGGTATCGCGCCTCGACGCACAAGAAGTCGTAAGAAAGCAGGAACTGGCGCGAACGGTCCCGGACCATACATACCGGGCTTCGCAATCTGAAATGGCAGAACTCGACATGACGAGCAGCAGCACCGTCAACCTTCTCGATCTCGACGCCGCCGGGCTCACCGCATACTGCGCGAGCCTGGGCGAAAAGCCGTTTCGCGCCAAGCAATTGCAGCGCTGGATCCATCAATATGGCGCCGAAGACTTCGACGGCATGACGGATCTCGCGAAATCGCTGCGCGAAAAACTCAAGGGCCGCGCCAATATGGCGATGCCCGACATCATCAGCGACCACGTTTCCACCGACGGCACCCGCAAGTGGCTGATCGACGTCGGCAACGGCAACGCGGTCGAAACCGTGTTCATCCCCGAAGAAACGCGCGGCACGTTGTGCGTGTCGTCGCAGGCGGGCTGCGCGGTGAATTGCCGGTTCTGTTCCACCGGCAAGCAAGGTTTTTCCCGCAACCTGACGACGGGCGAGATCATCGGCCAGTTGCGCATGGCGGAGTTCGCGCTGCGCCGCTCGCTAGGGCGCGAAGTCGGCGGACCGGGCAAGGGCGAGCGCGTCGTCACGAACGTCGTGATGATGGGCATGGGCGAGCCGATGCTCAATTACGACGCCGTCGTGCCGGCCATGCGCCTGATGCTCGACGACAACGCCTACGGCCTTTCGCGCCGGCGGGTGACGCTCTCAACCTCGGGCGTCGTGCCGATGATGGACCGTCTCGCGGCGGATCTGCCGGTGGCGCTCGCGGTGTCGCTGCATGCGCCGAACGATCCGCTGCGCGACATGCTGGTGCCGCTCAACAAGAAGTATCCGTTGCGCGAATTGATGGCCGCATGCCAGCGGTATCTGAAAGTCGCGCCGCGCGACTTCATCACGTTCGAATACTGCATGCTGGATGGCGTGAACGACAGCGAAGCGCACGCGCGCGAACTGCTCGCCGTGACGCGCGACGTGCCGTGCAAATTCAACCTCATCCCGTTCAATCCGTTCCCGGAATCCGGGCTGACGCGTTCAAAGAACGAGCAAATCAAGCGTTTCGCGCAGGTGCTGATCGATGCAGGCGTCGTCACCACCGTGCGCAAGACGCGCGGCGACGACATCGACGCCGCGTGTGGCCAGCTCGCGGGTGCGGTGCAGGATCGCACGCGTCTCGCAGAGCGCACCGGCCGGGCAGGAAGCAAGACGATCGAGGTGCGGGCGGTCTGACGGGAACGTTCGAATCAAAAAAGCCGCGAAACAGGGGCCAAGGCGCCGGACGCGGCACGAAAAGCCGAACATTTTGTTATAAAGCGGTCTGCAATGGCGCCGGAGTTGTATCGTGCCCGGAGTTTTCGAACTTAACGAAGCAGCAGCGCTATAGAAAAGAATCGATGCGAGGAATTTGGCATGAGTGAGCCGCAGCACCCGACGCCTTTCGGCAGTCATACCGGCAACCGGTCCGGCAGCCAGCACGACGGACAGACCGGCGCGGAAGGGGCGGCATTCGGTGCGAGCCAGGCGGGGCCCCTGGACTCGGTACAGGCGGTCGGTGCGCGTCTCGCGCAGCTCCGTCAGGCGAAAGCATGGTCGATCGACGATGTATCGGCGCGGCTCAAGGTGTCGCCGCCGAAGCTGCTCGCGCTCGAAGCGGGCGATATCAGCCAGTTGCCCGACCGCACGTTTGCGGCCGGCATCGTGCGCAGCTACGCGAAGATTCTGGGCGCCGATCCGGCGCCGTTCACGCAGGCGTTCCGGCGCGATGGCGAAGCGGTCGAGCACAACCTGAAGGTGCCCGCGTCGTCAGGGGCGGGCCTGCCGCGCGGGCGCGTGTCGGTGCCGCTCGGCAATTCGTCGGGCCGTCGCAAATCGTGGATGTGGGGCGTGCTGGCGATCATCGTCGTGCTGGCGGCGCTCGTGATGTGGCATACCGGCGGCGACTCGAGCAACTGGCTCGCGCGCCTGAAGGCGACCACGGGCGTCGGCCTGTCGTCGACGACGCCGGGCTCGAACGAGCCGGCCGCGACATCGTCCGCGCCGACACCCGATGAGGCTGCCGCGGCCAACACGGGCGAAGCGTCGTTGCCCGAAGTCGCGGCGGCGCCCGGCGATCAGCCGATGCCGCGTCCGCTCGGCACGAACGCACTCCCGGCTTCGTCGTCGACGCTTTCGGCGGTGCAGGGTGCGAGCGCGCCCGGCGCGGCGGCGCCCGCAACGGCGGCGAAGCCGGCATCGGCTACGGCTGCTGCCGCGGCGTCCGCTCCGGGTGTCGCGGGAAGCGGCTCCGGCGCCGTCGAACTGAAAGTCAAGGAAGATAGCTGGTTCAGCGTGCGCGGCAAGGACGGCAAGGAACTGTATTCCGGCCTCGTTCGCGCCGGCAACACGCAGCGCGTGGAAGGCGAGGCGCCGTTCAAGGTGACGGTCGGCAACGTGAAGGGCGTCGAGTCCCTGTCGGTCGACGACGAACCGGTCGATGCCAAGCGCTATTCCTCCGCACGCGGAAACGTCGCGCGCCTCTCGCTGCCTTGATCGCAGCGGATTCGCGCAGTAGACATTCGAGGGCATCACGGTTTGCATGACGTGATGCCCGTTTGAGATTCCACACACGCAGCCGCGCTGCCTCGGCGCGCAGATTGCCAAAGGGTTTTTCGATGCAATCCGAAGCTCAATCCCTGATCAGCAGCAAGATTTGTTCGACCGAGCCGGTTTTCGGCGGACCGCTCGCGCGTCGCGCATCGCATGCGGTCGACGTGCGCTGGGGCGGCCAGCTCGTGACGATCGGCGGCGATTCGCCCGTGCGCGTCCAGTCGATGACCAATACCGACACGGCCGACGCCATCGGCACCGCGATCCAGATCAAGGAACTGGCGCAGGCGGGCTCCGAACTCGTGCGTATCACGGTCAACACGCCGGAAGCGGCGGCCGAAGTTCCGCATATCCGCGAGCAGCTCGATCGCATGGGCGTGACGGTGCCGCTTGTCGGCGACTTCCATTACAACGGCCATCTGCTGCTGCGCGATTATCCGGCGTGCGCGGAAGCGCTGTCGAAGTACCGCATCAATCCGGGCAACGTCGGTCAGGGCGCGAAGCGCGACACGCAATTCGCACAGATGATCGAAGCGGCGATCAGATACGACAAGCCGGTGCGCATCGGCGTGAACTGGGGCAGTCTCGATCAGGATCTGCTCGCGCGCATGATGGACGAAAACGCCGCGCGCTCGACGCCGTGGGAATTGCAAAGCGTGATGTACGAAGCGCTGATCCAGTCGGCGATCGGCTCGGCGGAGCGCGCGGTCGAACTGGGTCTCGGCCGCGACAAGATCATTCTGTCGTGCAAGGTAAGCGGCGTTCAGGATCTGATCGCCGTGTATAGGGAGCTGGCAAAGCGCTGCAGCTTCGCGCTGCATCTGGGACTCACCGAAGCCGGCATGGGCTCGAAGGGCATCGTCGCTTCGACGGCGGCGCTCTCCGTGCTGCTGCAGGAAGGCATCGGCGACACGATCCGCATTTCGCTGACGCCGGAACCCGGTGGCGCGCGCACGGGCGAAGTCGTCGTCGGCCAGGAAATTTTGCAAACGATGGGCCTGCGCTCGTTCACGCCGATGGTCATCGCGTGTCCCGGCTGCGGCCGCACGACGAGCACGCTGTTCCAGGAGCTCGCGTCGCAGATTCAGAACTATTTGCGCAGCTCGATGCCAGATTGGCGCGACCAGTATCCCGGCGTCGAGAAGATGCACGTCGCGGTAATGGGCTGCATCGTCAACGGGCCGGGCGAATCGAAGCACGCGAATATCGGCATCAGCTTGCCCGGTTCGGGCGAGAATCCGGCGGCGCCCGTGTTCATCGACGGCGTGAAGGTGAAGACGCTGCGCGGCGAGAATATCGCCGTCGAGTTCCAGCAAATCGTAGCCGACTACGTGGAGCGTACGTACGGCAAGCGCGAAGAAACATCCGCGGCTTCAATCTAAATACAGATGACTGAACAGAAGAAACGGCTCGAAAAACTGAGCGGCGTGAAGGGCATGAACGACATCCTCCCGCAGGATGCCGCGTTGTGGGACTTCTTCGAAAGCACCGTCAAGTCGATGCTGCGCGCATACGGCTATCAGAACATCCGCACGCCGATCATCGAGCATACGCAGTTGTTCACGCGCGGTATCGGCGAAGTGACCGATATCGTCGAGAAGGAAATGTACAGCTTTACCGATGCGCTGAACGGCGAGCATCTGACGATGCGCCCCGAGAACACCGCAGCGGTGGTGCGCGCGACCATCGAACATAACCTGCTGTACGACGGCCCGAAGCGCCTGTGGTACATCGGTCCGATGTTCCGTCACGAGCGTCCGCAGCGCGGGCGTTATCGCCAGTTCCATCAGGTCGGCGTGGAAGCGCTCGGCTTTGCGGGTCCGGACACGGACGCCGAGATCATCATGATGTGCCAGCGTCTCTGGGACGATCTCGGACTCACGGGCATTCGCCTCGAGCTGAATTCGCTCGGTCAGGCGGACGAGCGCGCGGCGCATCGCAAGGAATTGATCGCGTATCTGGAGAAGCACGTCGATTCGCTCGATGAAGAAGCGAAGCGCCGCCTCTACACGAATCCGCTGCGCGTGCTCGACACCAAAAATCCGGCGATGCAGGAGATCGCGCAGAACGCGCCGAAGCTCGTCGATTTTCTCGGTGAGGCGTCGCGCAAGCACTTCGACGGCGTGCAGCGGCTGCTCAAGGCGAACAACATTCCGTTCACGATCAACCCGCGTCTCGTGCGCGGCCTCGATTACTACAACCTGACCGTGTTCGAGTGGATCACCGACAAGCTCGGCGCGCAGGGCACGGTCGCGGGCGGCGGTCGCTACGATCCGCTGATCGAGCAGCTCGGCGGCAAGCCCACTGCGGCATGTGGCTGGGCGATGGGCGTGGAGCGCATCCTCGAACTGCTGAAGGAAGAGCAGCTCGCGCCGGAAGCCGAAGGCACGGATGTGTACGTCGTGCATCAGGGCGAGAAGGCGGCCGAGCACGCGTTCATCGTCGCTGAGCGTCTGCGCGACACGGGCCTCGACGTCATCCTTCATTGCAGCCCGGACGGCGCGTCCGCGAGCTTCAAGTCGCAGATGAAGAAGGCCGACGCGAGCGGCGCGGCTTTCGCGGTCGTGCTCGGCGAGGACGAACTCGCGCAAGGCATGATCGGCGTCAAGCCGCTGCGTCGTTCGGGCGGCGAAACGTCCGAAGGACAAAAGAACGAGCAAGTGAACGTTCCGGCGGAAGACTTGACCGAATACCTAATCAATGCGATGGTTGCAACCGCCGATGACGAGGGTGCCTAAGATTTAGGCACCCACGCTGCATGCGTCGCGCCGGATCAAATGAAACGCAGGAAGGACTAGCTGGACGATGAGCTATCACGACGAACAAGAATCACTTGAAAGCGTAAAGGCCTGGTGGGCCAGATGGGGTAACAGCACGACTTGGATCGTGCTCGTGGCGCTCATCATCGCGGCCGGTTACAACGGATGGAACTACTGGCAGCGTCGTCAGGCGGCCGAAGCTTCGGTGCTGTACGACCATTTGCAGCAGGCGGTAAACGGCAACGACCAGGCGCTCGTCGCGCGTGTCGCGGCGGACATGGAAGACAAGTTCGGCGGCACCGCTTACGCGCAGATGACCGCGCTCGCGGCCGCGAAATCGCTCTACGCCGCGGGCAACACGGCAGGCGCGAAGGCGCAGCTGCAGTGGGCGATCGATCACGCGAAGGACGGCGAGTACAAACAGATTGCGAAGCTGCGACTCGCGCTCGTTTTGCTCGACGAAAAGAATTACGACGCAGGGCTCAAGCTGCTCGCGGATCAACCGCTCGACGCGTTCAAGGGCGTGATTGCCGATCGTCGCGGCGATCTGCTCGCCGCGCAAGGCAAGCGCGACGATGCGCGCGCGGCGTACAAGGTTGCGCTCGACGCGCTGCCCGCGAATGACACGTCTGCGCGCCAACTGGTTCAGTTCAAGCTCGATGCGCTCGGCGGCTGATCCCGACGTTTCCGTATCGACTCGACATTGCTCAATGGAGCTGCTCGCTCTCAGCGTCGCCATGAAGCGACGCGGCGGCCAGCACCGATCAACCTCATTCAACCATTCATATTGCGTCCACCGATGATTTTTTTGAAACGCTACGCCGTGCCGCTCGCTTGCGCGATGACCGCCTTGCTGGCTGCTTGCTCGTCGACCAAGGATGAACGCCGCGTGCCGGTGCCGCTCGCCGAATTCAAGCCGGTGTTGAACGTCAATCAGGCGTGGAAGGCGAGCGTCGGCAAGGCCGGCCGTTATCTGTTCTCGCCGGTCGCGGTGGACGACTTCGTGTTTGCTGCGGGCACGAACGGCACCGTCGCCAAGATCGACGCGAAGACCGGACAGGACGTCTGGCGCACGAAGCTCAAGGACGATCTGTCCGCGGGTGTCGGCAGCGATGGCAACCTCACGGCCGTGGGCGGCCTGAAAGGCCAGGTCGATGTGCTCGGCGCCGACGGCAAATTGCTCTGGACCGCCACGGCGCCGGGCGAGATCATTTCGCCGCCGCTCGTCGGCAACGATCTCGTGATCGTGCGCACGATCGACGGCAAGGTCATCGCATTCAATGCGCAGACGGGCGAGCAGCGGTGGGTCTTCCAGTTGCGCGCCGTGCCGCTGAACCTGCGCGTCGCGGCGGGCATGACGTTCGCCGGCAATCAGGCCGTGCTCGCGGGCTTCCCCGGCGGCACGTTCGCGGCGATCAACCTGCAGACCGGCGATGCCTACTGGCAAGCGCCTGTGTCATATCCGAAGGGCGTGACCGAAGTCGAGCGTATCAACGACGTGACCGGCGCGCCGGGCCTCGTCGGCGCACAGACCTGCGCGGTGACGTTCCAGGGCCGTATCGGCTGCTTCGACGCGAACTCCGGGCGTCCGGTGTGGGAGAAGAACTTCTCGAGCGACAGCGGCCTCGCGCAGGCTGAGCAAGTGGTCGCAGCGGGCGACGACTGGTCGGTCGTCAACGCGTTCCGCGCGTCGGATGGCTCGCAGCTCTGGAAGACGGAAACGCTCAAGAACCGCAATGTCAGCGTGCCGTTCATTCTCGGCCGCGCGGTCGTGGTGGGTGATTACCAGGGCTTCGTGCACTTCCTGAACACGGAAAGCGGCGAGCTGGTCGGCCGTGCACCGACCGACGGCAGCGCGATCACCGCTGCGCCTGTGCTGGCGGGCAACACGCTCGTCGTGCAGACGCATGATGGCGATCTCTACGGTTTCCGCCCGAGCAACTGACCGGCACCACCGGCCGCGAGCGAGCCTGGCGCTCTTTCGCGGCCGACAGCAGCAAGCGCGCCGTCGAACCGGCGGCGCGGCAGGCTCGCCACGACGAGCCGCACGAGAAAGAAGCGGCGCCGCGCGCGTCGCGATAAAACCCGCACGCAGAAGCAGGGTGCAAGAATGAAGCGCGTCGCGCGAAGGCGACGTGCGAAACGAGCCTCCACAGAGGCAACCGGCCGACGACCGCCGAAGGGCTGTCCCGCGCACCTCGCGTGCGGCAAGCCGAATCCATGCTAATTTTCGACAAGCGCAGCCATTGCGCGGCGTAGCGGAACGCAACGAGAAGTTTCTACCGCCCGTTCCGCGTTCGCCCAGCGTTCAACCTTGAACAACATCAGATGAAACCCGTGATTGCCCTCGTCGGGCGCCCCAATGTGGGGAAATCGACTCTTTTCAACCGGCTCACCCGCTCGCGCGATGCGCTCGTCGCGGACCTGCCGGGCCTGACCCGTGACCGCCACTACGGCGAAGGCCGTGTGGGCGGCGAGCGGCCGTATCTCGTCGTGGACACGGGCGGCTTCGAGCCGGTCGCGAAGGATGGCATTCTGCACGAGATGGCGCGTCAGACGCGTCAGGCGGTCGAAGAGGCCGACATCGTCGTGTTCATCGTCGATGGCCGCAACGGGCTCGCGCCGCAGGACAAGGCGATTGCGGATTACCTGCGCAAGACGGGCCGGCCGCTCTTTCTCGTCGTCAACAAAGCCGAGGGCATGAAGTATTCGGCGGTCGCGGCGGACTTCTACGAGCTGGGTCTCGGCGACCCGCGCGCAATCTCGTCGGCACACGGCGACGGCGTCGTCGAGATGATCAACGACGCGCTCGACATCGCGTACAAGGATCAGCCGGAAGAGACCGAAGAAGAGAAGGCGAAGCACGGCGTGAAGATCGCGATCGTCGGTCGTCCGAACGTCGGCAAGTCGACGCTCGTGAACACGCTGATCGGCGAGGAGCGCGTGATCGCGTTCGACATGCCCGGCACCACGCGCGATTCGATCTACGTTGATTTCGAGCGGCAAGGCCGCAAATACACATTGATCGACACGGCCGGCCTGCGCCGCCGCGGCAAGGTGTTCGAAGCGATCGAGAAGTTCTCGGTGGTGAAAACGCTGCAGTCGATCGCTGACGCCAACGTCGTGATTCTCTTGCTCGACGCGCAGCAGGACATTTCGGAGCAGGACGCGCACATCGCGGGTTTTGTGGTCGAGCAGGGCCGCGCGCTCGTGGTCGGCGTGAACAAGTGGGACGGTCTGGATTCGCACGTGCGTGAACGTACGAAGGCGGACCTGACGCGCAAGCTCAAGTTTCTCGACTTTGCCAAGTTCCACTACGTTTCGGCGCTGGAGAAGACGGGCATCGGCGCATTGATGAAATCAGTCGATGACGCCTACGCCGCCGCAATGGCCAAGCTGCCGACGCCGAAGCTCACGCGCGCGCTCATCGAAGCGGTCGAATTCCAGCAGCCGCGCCGTCGCGGGCCGGTTCGGCCGAAGCTGCGCTATGCGCACCAGGGCGGCCAGAATCCGCCGATCATCGTCGTGCACGGCAATGCGCTCGACGCGATCACGGACACATACAAGCGCTATCTCGAAGGGCGCTTCCGTGAAACTTTTGGTCTCGCCGGCACTCCACTGCGCATAGAGTTTCGGTCGAGCCGAAACCCTTACGCGGACAAGGAATAAAGAGCCGCGAGAAGCCTTGCGTTACGGCGCCGCTGGCCATTTGGCCGACCGGGCACGGAAACGTAAAACAGCGAAAATCGGCTATAGTGTAGCGATTGTCGGCGGATCTCTTTTTCTTCGTCCACAATACTTCCAACCTGCAAAAAAACACGGAGTTTGCTATGAGCAACAAAGGGCAATTGTTACAAGACCCGTTTTTGAACGCACTGCGTAAAGAGCACGTGCCGGTGTCGATCTATTTGGTCAACGGCATCAAGCTTCAAGGGAACATCGAATCGTTCGACCAGTACGTCGTGTTGCTCCGAAATACGGTCACCCAGATGGTCTATAAGCACGCCATTTCGACGGTCGTGCCGGCCCGCCCGGTGAATTTCCACCCGGACGCTGAATCGTCCTAAACCTCGTCGCGACCGGCGCACTTTGCACTTCAAACACGAACATTAAGCAACTCGCCGGTCGCTTCAAAAAATCTGAAAACATCAATTTGATCAACGCAGCGCTCGTCGGCATCGACTTCGGCAAGATCGATTTCGAAGCCAGTCTCGAAGAACTCAGTCTGCTCGCACAAAGTGCGGGCGCCCATCCCGCCGTCACGCTCACCGGCCGCCGTCAGAGTCCCGATGCCAAAATGTTCATCGGCAGCGGCAAGGTCGAGGAATTGCGCCTGCAATGTGAAGCGAGCGACGTCGAGCTCGTCATCTTCAACCACGCGCTCGCACCCGCGCAGCAGCGCAATCTGGAAGTCGCGCTGAATCGCCGCGTGGTGGATCGCACGAGCCTCATTCTCGATATCTTCGCGCAGCGCGCCCGCAGCCACGAAGGCAAGCTGCAGGTCGAGCTCGCGCAACTGCAATATCTGTCGACGCGCCTGATTCGCGCATGGACTCACCTCGAGCGGCAGAAGGGCGGTATCGGCTTGCGGGGTCCGGGTGAAACGCAACTCGAAACCGACCGCCGGCTGATCGGCGAGCGCATCAAGGCGCTCAAGTCGCGGCTCGAAAAGCTGCGCCGTCAGCACGGTACGCAGCGGCGTCAGCGCGCGCGCAATCGCACGATGTCGGTGTCGCTCGTCGGCTATACGAACGCGGGCAAGTCCACGCTCTTCAACGCGCTTACCAAGGCGCAGGCGTACGCGGCCAATCAGCTCTTCGCGACGCTCGACACCACTTCGCGCCGCGTGTTCCTCGGCGAAGAGGCGGGCCATGTCGTCGTGTCGGACACGGTCGGGTTCATCCGCGAATTGCCGCACCAGCTCGTCGCCGCGTTCCGCGCGACGCTCGAGGAAACCATTCACGCGGACGTGCTGCTGCATGTCGTCGATGCGTCGAGCGCGGTGCGCCTCGATCAGATCGATCAGGTGAACGAGGTGTTGCGCGGTATCGGCGCGGACGATATCCGCCAGATTCTCGTCTTCAACAAGATCGACGCGGTGCCCGAGCTCGCGGCCCGCGACGAGGCGGTTGAAAGGGACGAGTATGGTAATATTTCGCGCGTTTTCTTGAGTGCACGCACGGGTCAGGGACTCGATGCGCTGCGCGCTGCCATCGCCGAAATCGCCACGGCGGAATCCGAAGAAGCCGACGCGGGCCTACCCAGCGTGCTCGCCGAATTTCCGGTATCGCAAGAGGCGTCCGAAGCAACGCAATCCACGCAGTCCGGGTCTAACGCCATACACGACGCAAACGCGCAGCCGGAAGACCACCGGCAGGCCGTAGAACGTGACGATCACAAGGTTCCCGAGCACGGGCATTGACTTGCTCCGGAACTGCATCGACCCCGCATCGACCCGGCTGTCTAATGGTGAATCACCGAGTGAACGACTACAAAGAGCGGACTATCCGGCAAGCTGAGCATGCCGTCTTTTCGATGAACGATCCGCGCTGGGGGCGGGGCGACGGCAATGGCGTGAAGAACGACACGAAGCGTCCGCAAGACGGCAAGCGCCCGAACGGCAAGGACGAAGGTCCGCCCGATCTTGACGAGATGTGGCGCGAGTTCAATCGCCGCCTCGCCGGCGTGTTCGGCAAAAAGCCCGGCAACGGCGCGCCGCGCGAAAACGGCCGCGGCACGAAGATCGGCCTCGGAATCATCATCGGCGTGCTGATCGCCATCTATCTCGGCAGCGGCGTGTTCGTCGTGCAGGACGGTCATGTCGGCGTCGTTTCACAGTTCGGCAAGTATCGTCAGACGGTCCCGCAGGGCATTCACTGGCGCCTGCCGTATCCGTTCCAGTCGAACGATATCGTCGATACATCGCAGATCCGCTCCGTCGAAATCGGGCGCGGCGCCGCGCTCTCGCAAGGCAACGTGCGCGACGCATCGCTTCTGACGAACGATGCCGATATCGTCGACGTGCGCTTCGCCGTGCAATATCAGATCAAGTCGCCTACCGATTTCCTTTACCGCAGCGTCAACGCGGACGACAGCGTCACGCAGGCCGCGCAGGCGGCGGTCCGCGAGATCGCCGGCGGCCTCAGCACGGACGACATGCTCTACAAGGATCGCGAGGCGCTGCGCGCGCGCCTGATGGAATCGATCCAGCGTTCGCTCGACACGTATCGCACCGGCCTGCAGGTGACGGGCGTCGCGGTGCAGAGCGTGCAGGTGCCGCAACAGGTGCAGTCGGCGTTCGAGGAAGCGTCGCGCGTGCGTCAGGACAACGAGCGCGCACGCGACACCGCGCAGGCCTTTGCGGATCAGTTGCTCCCGCGTGCGAAGGCGGACGCGGCCAAGCTGATCGACGAGGCGAGGGCGTACAGCAACCGCGAGGTCACGCAGGCGCAGGGCGACGCCGAGCGCTTCAAGGAGGTCTACGCGGAGTATTCGAAAGCGCCCGCGGTGATCCGTCAACGCATGTACCTGGATACGATGCAGCAAATCTATTCACGCACCACCAAGGTGTTCGTCGACAGCAAGGCCGGCAATAACGTGGTGTATCTGCCGCTCGACAAGCTCATCGAAGGGAATCGACAGCAGGCGTCGGCGCCGGCGAGCGCGAGCGGCGCGGCCGCGACGAGCGCGCCGGCCACGGCTGAAGGGCCGCAGGCGCGCGCGCAGGGCGCGGCGAGCGCATCGGCGCCGGCTGCCGCGGCACCCGCCAGCGCGGCGAGCGCGGCAAGCGGTGCGAGCGCGAATGCCGGCGGCGATCCGCTGCGCTCGCGTGATGCGTTCCGCTCCCGCAGCCGCTCCGAAGACTTACAGTAAGGAGCGCGAACATGAATCGAATCATTGCGCTCGTCGTCGCCGTCGTCATCGTGCTGTTCATCGGTTCGTCGATGATCTTCACCGTCGATGAAAGACATGCCGCCATCGTCGCCGCGCATGGCGAAGGCAATCCGCGTCTCGAAGGCCCCGGCCTGCACTTCAAGCTGCCGCCGCCGTTCCAGACGCTCACGCTCGTCGACACACGCACGCTCACCATCGACGAATCCGGCGCGGACCGCTTCTCGACCTCGGACAAGAACGAAGTGCTGGTGAACACGGTGATCAAGTACCGCGTCGCCGACCCGGTGAAGCTCTTCGAGAGCAACGAGAAGAACACGCAGACGGCCCAGGAGCGCATCGTCGCGCTTGGGCGCACGGCGCTCGCGAGCGGCTTCGCGAAGCGCACGCTCACCGATGCGCTCGGCAATCAGCAGGCGCTCGCGAGCGACGCGCAGAAGAGCGTGGAAAGTGCGGCGGCGGCGTTCGGCGTGCAGCTCGTCGATCTGCAGATGACGCGCATCGACTTTCCGTCGGCGGTGGCCGATTCGGTCTACAAGCGCATGATCGCAGCGCGCCAGCAGGCGGCGGCGAACGAGCGCGCGAAGGGCACGGCGGAAGCGGACAAGATCAAGGCCGACGCGGAACGCACGCAGCAGGCGATTCTCGCGGACGCCTACAGCCAGGCGCAGTCGATCAAGGGCGAAGGAGACAGCAAGGCGGCGGCCATAGCGGCCGATGCGTACGGACGCGATCCGCAGTTCTACCAGTTCTATCAGAGCCTCGAAGCGTATAAGAAGACGTTCAAGCCGGGCGATGTGATCGTCGTCGACCCGAGCAGCGATTTCTTCCGCTTCATGAAAAGCCCGACCGGCGGCGCGACGGACACGTCGCCCCCCGCCACGGCGAAGCGCTGATTCCCGCCCGCGCCGCGCACCGGATTCTGGCCGGCGCGGCGCCTAAATTCCCCTGGACATGGCCGAGACGTTACTGCTCGCTGTTGCGTTGATGTTGATCATCGAAGGCATGTTTCCCTTCGTTTTCCCGACCGCGTGGCGCGATACCTTTCGCCGCATCGCGGAGCGGCCCACGCACCATATCCGCATCGGCGGACTGATCGCGATGGTGCTCGGGCTCATCCTGCTGCTGATCGCGACGTGAGTCGCACCGGGCAGCAGGCCGCCGTTTCGCCTATCTTGTCTTTATCTTTTCGTCCCTGACCGTTGAAGTCCGCGATCGCCGAACTTCGCGTCCCGTAGGAATCGCATCGATGTCCACCTGGTTACTTCCCGAGAATATCGCCGACGTTCTGCCGTCGGAAGCCCGCAAGATCGAAGAGCTGCGCCGCCGCCTGCTCGATCGTTTCCGTTCGTACGGCTACGAACTCGTGATGCCGCCGATGCTCGAGTATCTCGAATCGCTGCTGACGAGCGGTGGAAGCGACCTGAACTTGCGCACCTTCAAGCTCGTCGACCAATTGTCCGGACGTACGCTGGGCCTGCGCGCGGACATCACGCCGCAGGTCTCGCGCATCGACGCGCACTTGCTGAACCGGCAAGGCGTGACGCGCCTGTGCTACGCGGGCGTCGTGCTGCACACGCGGCCGCGCGGGCTGCACGCGACGCGCGAGCAGATTCAGATCGGGGCTGAAATCTACGGTCACGCCGGGCTCGAAGCCGATCTCGAAATCCAGCAGCTGATGCTCGATTCGCTGCATCTGGCAGGTCTGAGGAAAGTGCGTCTCGATTTGTGCCACGCGGGCGTGCTCGCCGCGCTGCTGGAGCTCGAACCGGCTGCGGCTTCACTCGGCGAAGCGCTCTATGAGGCGCTCGCGAGCAAGGACGTGCCGCGCCTGAACGAACTCACCGCGCATCTCGGACAGGTGCCGCGCGAGGCGCTGCGCGCGCTGCCGTCGCTTTATGGCGATGCATCGGTGTTGCAGATCGCGCGTGGCCGCCTGCCGAATCTGCCGGTGATCGCGCGCGCGCTCGACGATCTCGCGTTCCTCGCGAGTCAGGTCGAAGGCGCGGAGTTGATGATCGATCTCGCGGATTTGCGCGGCTACGCGTATCACAGCGGCGTGATGTTCTCCGCTTACATCGATGGCGTGCCGAATGCTGTAGCACGAGGCGGCCGTTACGACGACGTTGGCCTCGCGTACGGCCGTGCGCGACCCGCGACGGGCTTTTCGCTCGACCTGCGCGAAGTGGCGCGCATCTCGCCCGTCGATGCCCGCGGCAGCGCGATCCTCGCGCCGTGGAAGCACGACGAACCGTTGCGCGCGGCGATTCAGGCGCTGCGCGGCGCGGGCGAAGTGGTGATTCAGGCGCTGCCCGGCCACGATCACGTCCTCGATGAATTCGCGTTCGACCGCGTGCTCGTTGAGCGTGACGGCAAGTGGACAGTCGAGGCGCGCGCCTGAGCGAGATGACTACAGTCGCTTGATCGGCAAGGACTTTTTGTTAGCCGATACCAATCATGCGAGCGTGACGAAATCGCGAAACGCGTCCCGAAAAATTCGGAACCTTTCGCGAACATAGGTAAAATACGTTTTTAACCAGCTAACGAATCAACATGTCTGCCAGCGCAGTGAATGTGAACCCCGGGCGCAACGTCGTCGTGGTGGGCACCCAGTGGGGTGATGAGGGCAAGGGCAAGATCGTCGACTGGCTGACGGACCACGCCCAGGGCGTCGTGCGCTTCCAGGGCGGTCACAACGCCGGCCATACGCTCATCATCGGCGGCAAGAAAACCATTCTGCGCCTCATTCCGTCGGGCATCATGCGCGCGGGCACGGCCTGTTACATCGGCAATGGCGTCGTGTTGTCGCCGGAAGCGCTCTTCAAGGAAATCGACGAACTCGAAGCCGCGGGCGTCGACGTTCAGAAGCGTCTTTTCATTTCCGAAGCCGCCACGCTCGTTCTGCCGTATCACGTCGCCATCGACCAGGCGCGCGAAGCCAAGCGCGGCGCGGGCAAGATCGGCACGACCGGCCGCGGCATCGGCCCGGCGTACGAAGACAAAGTGGCCCGCCGCGGCCTGCGCGTGCAGGATCTCTTCGACCGTGCGGTGTTCGAGGAACGCCTGCGTGAAGCGCTCGATTTCCACAACTTCGTGCTGACGCAATATCTCGGCGCGAAAGCCGTCGACTATCAGGAAACGCTCGACACGATGCTCGGTTACGCCGACCGTCTCGCGCCGATGGTCACCGACGTCTCCCGTCGTCTCTACGATGCCAACCACGCCGGCAGCAACCTGCTGTTCGAAGGCGCGCAAGGCACGCTGCTCGATATCGACCACGGTACGTATCCGTACGTCACGTCGAGCAACTGCGTCGCGGGTGCGGCCACTGCAGGCGCGGGTATCGGTCCGCAGCGCCTGAACTACATTCTCGGCATCACCAAGGCGTATTGCACGCGCGTCGGTTCGGGCCCGTTCCCGAGCGAACTGTACGACGCCGACAATGCGCAACGCCAGGACCAGATCGGCCTGAACCTCGCGACCGTCGGCAAGGAATTCGGCTCGGTGACCGGCCGTCCGCGCCGCACCGGCTGGCTCGATGCCGCCGCGCTGCGCCGTTCGATTCAGATCAACGGCATCTCGGGCCTGTGCATGACCAAGCTCGACGTGCTCGACGGTCTCGACGAAGTGAAGCTCTGCACGGGCTACACGCTCGACGGCAAGCCGGTCGACATCCTGCCGCGCGGCGCATCGGAAGTGGCGCGTTGCGAGCCGGTGTACGAAACCTTCGGCGGCTGGAAGGAAAGCACCATCGGCATCACGCAATGGGATGCGCTGCCCGCGAACGCGCGCGCCTATCTCACGCGCGTGCAGGAAGTGGCGGGCGTGCCGATCGACATGGTGTCGACCGGCCCGGATCGCGACGAGACCATCCTGCTTCGCCATCCGTTCAAGGTCTGAGCGCTCGAAGAGCCTCGACCCGAACCGGACGCTGTAAAGAATGTGGCCGCCTCCTGCGGCCACATTTCGTATATAACCTAAGCATTTGAAAGAGCCTCACCATGATCGCGATGACGGACCCGCGCAACGACGAAAAGAACCTCTGGGTCGGCTGGGATGAATACCACCGGCTGATCGAAGTCCTCGCACTGAAGGTGCACGAGTCGGGCTGGAAGTTCGACAAGATCCTGTGTCTCGCGCGCGGCGGCCTGCGCGTGGGCGATCAGCTCTCGCGCATCTACGACCTGCCGCTCGCCATTCTCGCGACGAGTTCGTACCGCGAAGCCGCGGGCACGGAGCAGGGCGAGCTCGACATCGCGCAATACATCACGATGACGCGCGGCGATCTCTCCGGCAACGTGCTCCTCGTCGACGATCTCGTCGACTCCGGCGTCACGCTCGCGCGCGTGCAGGAGCATCTGAAGGAACGCTATCCGGGCATCACGTCGGTGCGCTCGGCGGTGCTCTGGTACAAGGCGTGCTCGAAGATCACGCCTGACTATCACGTTCAGTTTCTCGAAACGAACCCGTGGATTCATCAGCCGTTCGAGGAGTGGGACACGGTGCGCCCGCATAACCTCGGCGCGTGGATCAAGCGAGGCATGCAAAACGGCCGCGGATGATTCACGCCGCCTGATCGTTTCACCGCATGACGAGACGAGCGCCGTTCGCCTGGCACACTGCCGGGCGTAACGGCGTTTTTGTTTCCGCGACCGGCCGACGAGCGCGACGAATCATGACGAGCACGCCCGCCGACGCACACGAGGCACGATGCTAAACTCTCACTCGCGTCTGTCGTGGCGCATGAGCAACACGCGAGAGGGCGTCTTCTCGTGCGACGTTAGATAGAATGGCGTTCGTTTTATTCCGCCCTGGACGGATATCTCGCTTTTATGACTAACACGACTCACGCGCACGAGCATAAACAACCCCTTTCCTCGCTTGCGCTCGCGGCCATCGGCGTCGTATTCGGCGATATCGGCACGAGTCCTCTCTATTCGTTGAAGGAAGCCTTCAGCCCGTCGCACGGCATCGGCTTGTCCGAGGCGTCGATCCTCGGCGTCATCTCCTTGCTGTTCTGGGCGATCGTCATGGTGGTCGCCGTCAAGTACGTGCTCTTCGTCATGCGCGCCGACAACAACGGCGAAGGCGGCGTGTTCGCGATGACCACGCTCGCGCTGCGCAGCGTCGGAGGCGCGGGCAAGGTCTCGGGCGTGCTGATGATGCTCGGCATCTTCGGCGCCTGCATGTTCTATGGCGACGCGGTCATCACGCCGGCGATGTCGGTGCTGTCGGCCGTCGAAGGTCTCGAGATCGCCGCGCCCAAGCTCACGCCTTATGTGCTGCCGATCACGATCGTCATCCTGATCGCGCTGTTCTGGATTCAGCGACACGGCACGGCGGTGGTCGGCAAGCTCTTCGGCCCGATCATGGTCGTGTGGTTCGTGACCCTCGCGGTGCTGGGCGCAGCGCACATCATCAAGGAGCCGCGCATCATCGTCGCGCTCAATCCGTACTACGCGATTTCCTTCATGGCGCAGCACGTGCTGCAGGCGTATATCGTGCTCGGCTCAGTCGTGCTCGTGCTGACGGGTGCGGAAGCGCTGTACGCGGACATGGGACACTTCGGCGCGAAGCCGATCCGCTATGGCTGGTACGGCCTCGTGATGCCCTCGCTGCTGCTGAATTACTTCGGCCAGGGCGCATTGCTGATGCACGACCCGAAGGCCATCGAAAGCCCGTTCTTTCTGCTCGCGCCCGACTGGGCCTTGCTGCCGCTCGTGATTCTGTCGACGGTCGCCACCGTGATCGCGTCGCAGGCTGTCATCTCGGGCGCGTATTCGCTGACGAGTCAGGCAATCCAGCTCGGCTACGTGCCGCGCATGAAGATTCTGCATACGTCGGAACTCGCGATCGGCCAGATCTATATTCCGCTCGTGAACTGGATGCTGCTCTTCATCATCCTGTGCATCGTCATCGGCTTCAAGAGCTCGGAAAATCTCGCGGCAGCGTATGGTCTCGCCGTCACCGCGACGATGCTCACGACCACCATCCTCGTGTCGGTCGTGATGGTGAATCTGTGGGGCTGGAACCGCTTTCTCGTCGGCGGGATGATCGCCGTGTTCCTCATGATCGACATCGGTTTTTTCGGTGCGAGTCTGCTCAAGATCGAACAGGGCGGCTGGCTGCCGTTGTGCATCGGCGGCGCACTCTTCTTCCTGCTGATGACTTGGTACAAGGGCCGCATGATCGTGAAGGATCGCACGGCCGCGGACGGCATCCCGCTCATGCCGTTCCTGCAAGGCTTGCTTGCGCATCCGCCGCATCGCGTGTCGGGCACGGCCATTTATCTCACCGGCAGTGATTCGCTCGTGCCCGTGAGTCTCCTGCACAACCTGAAGCACAACAAGGTGCTGCACGAACGCACCATCTTCATGAACTTCAAGACGCGCGACATTCCCTATGTCGATGACGCGCATCGGCTCGAAGTGAAGGATATCGGCGGCGGGCTGTTCCTCGTGAAGGCGGCGTACGGCTTCAACGAGACACCGGATGTGAAGGAGGTGCTCGAGCAGATCACGCGCTCGCACGCGATGACCTTCGAACTGATGGACACGTCGTTTTTCATGGCGCGAGAAACCGTCGTGCCAACGGAATTACCGGGCATGTCGGTGTGGCGCGAGCGCGTGTTCGCATGGATGCACCAGAACGCGGCGAAGCCGACGGATTTCTTCAGTATTCCCGCAAATCGCGTCGTCGAGCTGGGAACGAAAATCGAGATCTGACGAAGCGTTTTGCAGTGTCAAAAAAGAAAAACCCCACGTGAAAACGTGGGGTTTTTGCTTTGGCGTCCGGCTTCAGCGTTTCAGTTTAGCGAACGCTGCGGCCATTGCGCCTCCCGGCTCCGGCTCGCGTCGCTGATTCGGACGTGCATCGCGCCGGCGATCCTGCGAAGAGCCGCGTGACTGCGATCCTGCGTTGTCGGATGCCGGCGCGAGGTCGTCGTCGAGGCGCATCGTGAGTGAAATGCGCTGGCGCTTCACATCGGTTTCCAGCACTTTCACCTTCACGATTTGACCGGCTTTCACGACTTCATGCGGGTCCTTGACGAACTTCGTCGACAGCGCCGAAACGTGTACGAGGCCGTCCTGATGCACGCCGATATCGACGAACGCGCCGAAAGCAGCCACGTTGGTCACGACGCCTTCGAGGATCATGCCCGGTACCAGATCCGATATCTTCTCGATGCCTTCCTTGAACGTCGCCGTCTTGAACTCGGGGCGCGGATCGCGGCCAGGCTTTTCGAGCTCGGTGAGAATGTCGCGCACGGTCGGCAGACCGAAACGATCGTCGACGAATTCCGTCGGTGAAAGACCCGTCAACGCTTCGCGCTTGCCGAGCACATCGCCGATATGCTTCTTGATCTTCGCGAGAATGCGCTCGACGACCGGATACGCCTCCGGATGCACCGACGAGCGATCGAGCGGATTCTCGCCGTTGTTGATGCGCAAGAAGCCCGCTGCCTGCTCGAAGGTTTTATCGCCGAGACGCGGCACCTTCTTCAGATGCTCGCGCGACGGGAACGGCCCGTTGGCATCGCGGAAATCGACGATATTGCGCGCGAGCGTTCCGTTCAGCCCCGATACGCGCGCGAGCAGCGCGACGGACGCTGTGTTCGCATCGACGCCGACCGCGTTCACGCAATCCTCGACGACCGCATCGAGCGAGCGCGCGAGTTCGCGCTGATTCACGTCGTGCTGATACTGGCCGACGCCGATCGCCTTCGGCTCGATCTTCACGAGTTCGGCGAGCGGGTCCTGCAGACGCCGCGCGATCGACACCGCGCCGCGCAAGGAGACATCGAGATCCGGAAATTCCTTCGCCGCCAGTTCCGACGCCGAATACACCGACGCGCCCGCTTCCGACACGACGATTTTCTGCAGCTTCAGCTCCGGATGCTTCGCGATGAGCTCGCTCGCGAGTTTGTCGGTTTCGCGCGATGCCGTGCCGTTGCCGATCGACACGAGCTCGGCTTGCGTCTGCGCCGCGATACGCGCGAGCTTTGCAAGGGAACCGTCCCAGTCGCGGCGCGGCTCGTGCGGATAGATGGTGTCGGTGGCGAGCACCTTGCCGGTGCGATCGACGACTGCGACCTTCACGCCCGTGCGCAGACCCGGATCGAGGCCGATCACGGCCTTCGGGCCGGCCGGCGCGGCCAGCAGCAAATCCTTCAGATTGCGCGCAAACACGCGAATGGCTTCGTGCTCGGCTTCTTCGCGCAGTTGCGTGAGCAACTCGGTTTCGATATGCGGCTGCACCTTCACGCGCCAGCACCAGCGGCAGACGTCGGAGAGCCATTTGTCGGCAGCGCGGCCGCGATTGGCGATACCGAAATGGCCCGCGATCATCGCTTCGCCCGGATGCGGAATCTGCGCATCGAGCTCTTCGCCGAGACCGAGCTTTACGCTCAAAACGCCCGCGTTGCGGCCACGGAACAGCGCAAGCGCGCGGTGCGACGGCACGGTGCGGATCGTTTCGCTGTAGTCGTAGTAGTCGCGGAATTTTTCGCCTTCCTCGCCTTGCTTGCCGTCCACCACGCTCGACATGACGAGCCCCTGGTTGAACAGATGCTCGCGCAGCTTGCCGAGGATCTCGGCGGTTTCGCCGAACTGCTCGGAGAGGATGTCGCGCGCGCCGTCGAGCGCGGCTTTCGTATCGGCGACGCCTTTGTCCGCATCAACATACTTTGCCGCTTCGGCCTGTGGATCGAGCGTCGGATCGGCGAGCAGCGCCTGCGCGAGCGGCTCGAGTCCGGCTTCGCGGGCGATCTGCGCGCGCGTGCGGCGCTTGGGCTTGTACGGCAGATACAGGTCTTCGAGCACCTGCTTGCTGTCCGCGCCTTCGATGGCGTTGCGCAATTCGTCGGTGAGCTTGCCTTGCTCGTCGATGCTCGAAAGAATCGCGGCGCGGCGGTCTTCGAGCTCGCGCAGATAGAGCAGGCGCTCTTCGAGCGTGCGCAGTTGCGTGTCGTCGAGATTGCCCGTGACTTCCTTCCGGTATCGGGCGATGAACGGGACAGTCGAGCCTTCATCGAGAAGCTGCACGGCGGCGGCGACCTGGCGCGGCTGCACGGTGAGTTCGGTGGCGATGCGCTGTACGATCTTGAGTGCTACGGTTTGCGTCATGATTCTGCGCTGTCTTCGGCTCGGCGGCGGTCCGCACCGCATGCGCCGGATTCGCGTGAGCGAGGCGCTGCGGGCAGGTTGCCGCGTGGCGAGCGGGTTTCGGACCGGGTGGCTGAAGCCGGGCATTTTGCCATAAATGCCGGAGCGCTCCGGCGTGCGGTGATAGAATTTGGGCATCGGTGAAGCCGCTTCGCACCTGATTCTTTATCACGCTGCCCCTCACTCATTTGCCCAATTATTTGCCCAATTTTCGTCTTTCGAACCTGCCGGCCGCGGCGGCTGTTTTGCTATTGTGCGTGACGGGCATATCCGCGCCGCGCGACGCGCGCGCTCAATCCGCCAGGCCGATCGATCCCGGCACGTCCGTGAATGCGCGTCCGATCGATGCGGAGCCGTCGTCCGGGCAAAATGCCGACGACGCGCTGAAGTCCGGTTTCGTCCAGCGACAGAAAGCGCTGGACCAGCGCACCGAAGAAAACAACTACCGCTACGGCGTGAAGCAGCACGACTGCTACAGCAAGTTCTTCGTGAATCACTGCCTCGACAACGCCCGCAACGAAATGCGCGAAACGCGTCAGCAGATCCGTCAGCAACAACTCGCGCTCGACGACGAGCAGCGCGCCGAGCACGCCAGAGAACGCGATCAGCAGACCGCGATCAAGCAGGCGCAATATCAGGCGGAAGCCCCGCAACGTGCAGCGAACGAGCAGGCGAGCCAGAAGGCCTTCGAGGACAAGCAGCGTCAGAACGCGCTCGCCGCCGCGCAGCGCGAGGCCGATGCGCCGCAGCGCGCGGCCAGTCAGAAGGCTTACGATCAGAAGCAGGCGGACTACCAGAAGAAGCTCGACGAGGCACGCGCACGCGGCGTGCAGGACGCGCAGGAACGCGACGCCAAGGCGCAGCGGTACGAGCAGAAGCAGCAGGAAGCGGCGCAACATCGCGCGGAAGTCGAGGCGCGTCAGAAGGAAGCGGCAAGAAAGGCCCAGGAAAAGGCGCAACAGCAGGAGCAGGAGCGCCAGGAACAGTTGAAAGTGCAACAGCAACAACAGCAGCAGCAAGGGAAATAGGGCAGGCAGGCTCGCCGCGCGAGCCGGGCAAGCCCGAGCGAAAGAGGATGAAAGGAGGCGAGCATGCAGCAGCGCTTAAGTGAGTTCCCTCGCGCACCCCGACAACCCGCCACGGATGCCGCCGTGCTTCGCGATCGTATCGCGCAATTGCAGGAAGAGCATCACAGTCTGGACACGCTGATCAACAAAATGTCCGGCATCGACGACCTGGAACTGAGGCGCCTGAAGAAGCGCAAGCTCAAGGTGAAGGACACCATTCTCCTGCTGCAATTGCAGCTGGACTCGGACGCGCATTGAACGCCGGGCACCGGCGTCGGCATTTCGCATTCGACCGCGCCGAAACCCGCAGGATTTAGCACGCCTTGAACTCACCCTCACACACCAGCGACGACGCGAACACGTCGCCCGCGCTGACGAACAAGCGCAGCGCCGAGCTCGACGCCATCTTCTCCGCAGAAGGCCTGCTCGCGCGCGCGATCGATGGTTATCGCTCGCGCGCGTCGCAGATCGAAATGGCGCGCTCGGTCGCGGCCGCGATGGAAGCGTCCGGCCGCGCAATGCCCGAGCCCGCGATGTTCGAGGCGCAGCGCCGCCCCGCGCGCAAGCTCGGCCCGTCGGACAAGCCCTACGCGCCGGAAGAGCAGCCGGCGGAAGACATCGGCATCGCGACGGCGAAGACGGCCATCGACGGCGGAGAGAACACGCTCATCGTCGAGGCCGGCACGGGTACGGGCAAAACCTATGCCTATCTCGTTCCGGCGATGCTGTGGGGCGGCAAAGTCATCGTTTCGACCGGCACGAAGCATCTGCAGGATCAGCTCTTTCAGCGCGACATTCCCACGGTGCGCGACGCGCTCGCCGTGCCGGTGTCGGTCGCGATGCTGAAGGGCCGCGCCAACTACCTGTGCCACTACTACCTGGAGCGCACCGCCGACAACGGCCGCCTGCCGTCGCGCCAAGACACGTCGCATCTGCAGGAGATCATTCGTTTCGCGAAGATCACGCGCACCGGCGACAAGGCCGAACTCGCGAGCGTGCCGGAGAATTCCCCGGTCTGGCCGATGGTCACGTCCACGCGGGACAACTGTCTCGGCCAGGAATGCCCGCAGTACAAGGAATGCTTCGTGATGCAGGCGCGCAAGGAGGCGCAGCAGGCTGACATCGTCGTGGTGAATCATCACCTGTTCTTCGCCGATGTCATGCTGCGCGACACCGGCATGGCCGAACTCCTGCCGATGGCGAACACGATCATCTTCGATGAAGCGCATCAGTTGCCCGAGACGGCGACGCTCTTCTTCGGCGAGACGCTTTCGACGACGCAACTGCTCGAACTCGCGCGCGATACGGTCGCCGAAGGTCTTTCGCACGCGCGCGACGCCGCCGACTGGACCAAGCTCGGCGCCGCGCTGGAACGCGCTGCGCGCGACGTGCGGCTCGCGTTCAAGGAAGATTCGGTGCGTCTGTCGCTCGGCCAGTTGCCGGACGGCCATCCGCTCTTCGAAGCGCTCGACACGCTCGAAACGCATCTCGAGGCGTTGGCGTCCGCGCTCGGTTCGCATGCGGAGCGCGCGGAATCGCTGCAGGCGCTGGTGCGCCGCGCGCGCGAGTTGCAAGACCTGCTCGCGGGCTGGACCACGCCGCCGACGTCGCTCGAGCGCGCGGTCGTCGCCGATGAAGACGTCGCGAAAGAGGCCGCGAAGGAAGAGCCGAACGAAATGGTGCGCTGGATCGAGGTCTTCTCGCATACGGTCCAGTTGCACGAGACGCCGCTGTCGGTCGCGCCCATCTTCGCCAAGCAGCGCGCGGGCGTGCCGCGCGCGTGGATTTTCACGTCGGCGACGCTTTCCGTGCGTGGCGACTTCACGCATTACGCGGCGCAGATGGGGCTGAACGCGCGCCGTTCGATGACTCTGCCAAGCCCGTTCGATTACCCGTCGCAAGGTTTGCTTTATGTGCCGCGCAATCTGCCGCAGCCTTCGTCGCCGCAGTTCACCGATGCCGTGTTCGAAGCGGCGCTGCCGGTCATCGAAGCGGCGGGCGGCGGCGTATTCGTGCTGTGCACGACGCTGCGCGCGGTCGATCGCATCGCCACGCGTATGCGCGATGTGATCGAGCGGCGTGGCTGGGACAATCCGCTGCTCGTGCAGGGCGACGCGAGCCGCACCGAACTGCTCGATCGTTTCCGCGCTTACGGCAACGCGATTCTCGTGGGCAGTCAAAGCTTCTGGGAAGGCGTCGACGTGCGGGGCGATGCGCTTTCGCTCGTCGTCATCGACAAATTGCCGTTCGCGCCGCCCGACGATCCCGTGCTCGCCGCGCGCCTCGATGCGCTTACCAAGAAGGGCTTGAGCCCGTTCGCCGTGCATCAGTTGCCGCAGGCGGTCATCACGCTCAAGCAGGGCGCGGGGCGTCTGATTCGCGCGGAAACGGATCGCGGCGTGCTGATGATTTGCGACACGCGGCTCGTCGAAAAACCCTACGGCCGGCGCATCTGGCAAAGCCTGCCGCCGTTCAAGCGCACGCGCGAACTGGACGTGGTGCGCGAATTTTTCACCGATGCGGCGAAATGGAAAACGGAGCTGGCGGAATAAGGATCGGAATCCTGACTATTCATCGCTGCAAAAAAACGGCCGGTCATGTGTGAACCGGCCGTTTTTTCTTTGCGCCTGACTTACCAGATCTGATACCAGGGCTTGTCTGCGTTCGCGCGGCGCTTGCCCGTCACATACGGGCTGTCCGGGAACGTTGCGGCGAGCACGCGCTTGGTGTCGTCGGCGAGTTGCGGCTGATCGAGCTTCTCGTACGACAGCATCATGATGTGCAGCGCATCTTCCGTCGCCGGCGCGTTCCTGTACTCACGGATCGCGAGCTGTGCGCGGTTGATCGCGGCCACATACGCGCCACGGCGATAGTAATAATCCGCCGCGTGAACTTCGTGCGATGCGAGCGCGTTCACGATATAGCGCATGCGCTGCGCGGCGTCGGGCGCGTACTTGCTTTGCGGATACTTGTCGACGACGATCTTGAACGCGTCATAGGACTCGCGCAGCGACTTCGGATCGCGCTCGCTCATGTCCTGACCGGAGAAGCGGCCGAAGAGTCCGAGGTCGTCGTTGAAGTGGATCATGCCCTTGAGATAGTACGCATACGCGATCTCGGGATGATCCGGGTGCAGCTTGATGAAACGGTCGATGGCCTGGTCGGCGGAAGCGGTTTCGCTGTCCTTCCAGTAGCAGTACGCGACGTTGATCTGCGCCTGCTGCGCGAAATGGCCGAACGGGTCGCGGCCCTCGAGCGCTTCGAAGTACTTGGCGCACTTGCCCCAGTCGCTGCCGGACAGCGCGTCCTGAGCCTCCGTATATAATTTGTTGTTGTTCCACGTTGCCGTTTCGTCGGTCTTCTCGGGCAGGCCGTGACAGGCCGTGACGATGGCGACGCTCGCGGCCAGCGCCAGATACTTGATCGATTGACGCATCGAGTGATGAATGGTGTTGAAGGCTCGCATCAGTGCTTGCTGTTCCTGGCTGATTCTTGCAGATTCTTCGCTGTTGTAGCTGTATTTCCGGCGCGGCTTGCCGCTTCATGCCCGCTTCTTGCCGCCGAATTCTCGTTCAAATGACCCGCTCAAGTACTCGTCGTACCAAAGACCAACTCAAAGATTATAGCCGATGCGCCACCGGCGACGACTCAGCGTCCGCCGAATCCGCCGCCGCCGAGGGCCGCGAAGCGCCGCGCGAGGCGCGCGTGCCCGATGCGCTCGCGGGCGAGCGGCTCGACAAGGTGCTCGCCAAAATCTTCCCCGAATTCTCGCGCAATCGCATGCAGGGCTGGATCGAGGAAGGCCGCGTGCTCGTCGACGGCGCGCTCGCGAAGGTGCGTCAGCCCGTACCGCTAGGCGCCACGATCACCCTGGTGCCGGACCTGCTGCCCGAGCAGCTCGCATTTGCGCCGGAAGCCGTGCCGCTGCATATCGTGTATGAGGACGACACGCTCGTCGTCATCAACAAGCCCGCTGGCATGGTCGTGCATCCGGCGGCGGGCAACTGGAGCGGCACGCTGCTCAACGGTCTTTTGCATCGTTACGGCGATGCGGCCGCCGGCCTGCCGCGCGCGGGCATCGTGCATCGGCTGGACAAGGAAACCTCCGGGCTGATGGTCGTCGCGCGCACGCTCGAGGCGCAGACCGACCTCGTGCGTCAGTTGCAGGCGCGCACGGTGAAGCGCCGCTACGTCGCGTTCGTGTGGGGCAATATGCGTGACGAAGGCACGATCGACGCGCCGATCGGCCGCGATCCGCGCGAGCGCACGCGCATGGCGGTCGTGCAGAGCGCGTCGGGGAAGCCCGCGCGCACGCACTTCAAGACGATCGACCGCACGACGTGGCACGGCCAGCCGGTCAGCGCCATTCACTGCGATCTGGAAACCGGCCGCACGCATCAGATTCGCGTGCATTGCGCGCACGCCGGGCATCCGCTGCTCGGCGATCCCGTGTACGGGCACGTGCGCGGCAGGCGCTCGGTGACGCCGCTGCCCAACGGATTCGCGCGCCAGGCGCTGCACGCGTGGCGGCTCGGCCTGATACATCCCGCGACCGGCAAGGACGTGCATTGGCGCGCGGACGTGCCGGAAGACCTCGCGACGCTCGCCGCGGAGCTCGGCTTCGGGCAGGACGAGGACATCGAATTCGACGAAGACGATGACTTCGCGCAAGCCCACGAAATGGGTGAGGGCGAAGCGGACTGGGACGACGAAGAATACGAAGACGACGAGGACGAGGACAACGAAGCATGACCAGCAACGCCGCCGATCTGCAATCGAAGGACTGTCTCTGGCCGCGATGGAGCGTGTCGCCGCGCGTGCGGGCGTTCGTCACGACGCGCGCGGGCGGCGTGAGCATCGCGCCGTTCGATGGCGGCGCGCCCAGTGCGGGCGGGCTCAATCTCGGCTTTTCATCGGGCGATGGGCCGGACGCCGTGCGTGAGAACCGCCGCCGCGCGCTCGCTTTGACGGCCTCGCGCCATGCCGCGTGGCTCGAACAGATCCACGGCACTCAGGTCGAGAACGCGCACGCGGTCATCGATCGCCTCGCGCAGGGAGAGCGCACGCGCGCCGACGCGAGCGTGACCGACCGCGCGGGCGTCGTGTGCGTCGTGATGACAGCGGATTGCCTGCCCGTGCTCTTCTGCGACGACGAAGGCCGCGCGGTCGGCGCCGCGCACGCGGGCTGGCGCGGGCTGGCCGGCGGCATCATCGAGAAGACGGGCGAGCGCGTCGCGGCGCTCGCGGGCGTGCCGGCGTCGAAGCTCAACGCCTTTCTCGGGCCGGCGATCGGCCCGGCCGCGTTCGAAGTGGGCGAGGACGTGCTCGATGCGTTTGCCGCGGCCGCGCAGCCCGATCGGCGCGACGCGACGAACGCGGCGTTCAGGGCCGCGGGCGGCGTGCCGGCCAAATACTTCGCGGACATCTACGCGCTTGCGCGTCTGCGCCTCGCGGACCTGGGCGTCGACGCCGCACGCATCCACGGCGGCACGCACTGCACGGTGACGGAAAAGACGCGGTTCTACTCGTATCGCCGCGACCGCGTGACCGGCCGCATGGCGGCGATGATCTGGCTCGCCGATTGACCGTCGGCAGTCGAGCAGTGGTGTCGGATGCTACCCGACAATCATTTCTTGCCTATGACGAACCCCCTTTGTGAATGCAATATTTCGCATGGGGGAAAACGATAATTAAAAAAATACCGCGCTGCGGCAAAATCGGGACGAAGCATTGACATGCCTGACATCCTGGAGCAAGAATGTTCCCGGAATTCATTCAATCGGGCACGGCGTAGCAAGGCTTCTTCTTGCCGCGCGCATAAGGCGCACCAACACTTGCGCGCTGGTCAGGAAAGCCCGGCGATGCCTGCATTAGCAATCCAGGTCTTACGAGACTCACAGGTCAAAAGCGGGTATGGCTTCCAAATCTACTTCCTCCTCTTCCCGCTCCCGTACCGCCGACAGCACTTCGGCTCAAGCCTCATCTGCCGAAACGAATGGCGTACAGCAAGGCGTGCAGCAAGCGTTCGATCAATGGCTGAACGCGTGGCGCTCCGTCGCGGATCCCGCGCAATGGGCGAAATTCACTCAACAGACGAATAGCGCTAGTGCCGACACCGCCGATACCGCGAAAGATGCGGCCGGCGCTGCGGCGTCGCCGTTCGCGGCATTCGGCGCGTTCACCAACGGATTTCCGTCGGCATTCCCAAATGCATTCCCGACACTCGGCGCCATGCCGCAGATGCCCGATCTCACGAAGATGAACGGCATCGCGGAATTCGCGAAGCTCGCGAGCAGCATGCCGGGCTTCGGCGCGGCGATGCAGGGCTTGCCCACGCTGCCGAAGATTCCGACTGCGGCAATTCCTCCCGAGCGTCTGCACCAATTGCAGAGCGACTATTCGCGCGATGCGTCGGAATTGCTCAAGCAGGCGGGCGCGCAGGCCATCAATCCGTCGGCGCTGAAGGACCGGCGCTTCACCGATGTTTCGTGGCAGTCCACGCCCGCGTACGCGTTCACCGCCGCGTGGTATCTGCTCAACGCGCGCTATCTGCAGGAACTCGCGGACGCAGTGCAGAGCGATCCGAAGACGCGCGAGCGCATCCGTTTTACGGTGCAGCAATGGGCGGCCGCAGCCGCGCCGAGCAATTTCCTCGCGCTCAATCCCGAAGCGCAAAAGACGCTCATCGAGAGCAAGGGCGAGAGCCTGCGTCAGGGCATGCTGAATCTGCTCAACGACATGCAGCGCGGCAAGATTTCGCAGTCGGACGAATCGCGCTTTGTCGTCGGCAAGAACATTGCGTCGACGGAAGGCTCGGTCGTCTACGAGAACGAGCTCCTGCAACTGATCCAGTACAAGCCGCGCGCGCCGAAGGTCTACGCGCGCCCGCTCCTGATCGTGCCGCCGTGTATCAACAAGTACTACATCCTCGATCTGTCGCCGGAAAGCTCGCTCGTGCGTTATGCGCTCGAAGAAGGGCATCAGGTGTTCATCCTGTCGTGGCGCAATGCGGATCAGTCGATCGCGCACAAGACGTGGGACGACTACGTCGAAGAAGGTGTGCTCGAGACGATCGGCGTCGTGCAGGACATCAGCGGCGAAGACAAGATCAACACGCTGGGCTTCTGCATCGGCGGGACGGTGCTCGCGACCGCGCTCGCGGTGGCAAAAGCGCGCGGTGAAGAGCCGGCCGCATCGATGACGCTGCTCACGTCGATGCTCGACTTCTCCGACACCGGCGTGCTCGACGTGTTCGTCGACGAGGCGCACGTGCAGATGCGCGAGCAGGCGATCGGCGGCAAGGGCGGCGCGCCGGCCGGCCTCATGCGCGGCGTCGAGTTCGCGAATACGTTCTCGTATCTGCGTCCGAACGATCTGGTGTGGAACTACGTCGTCGACAACTATCTCAAGGGACGCACGCCGCAGGCCTTCGATCTGCTGTTCTGGAACAGCGATTCGACAAATCTGCCCGGTCCGATGTGCGTCTGGTATCTGCGCAACACGTATCTCGAGAACAAGCTGAAGAGCCCGAATGCGCTGACGGTGTGCAGCGAGTCGATCGACCTGTCGAGCCTCGCGCTGCCGACCTTCATCTACGGCTCGCGCGAAGACCATATCGTGCCGTGGAAATCGGCCTATGCATCCGCGCCGATTCTCACGGGCCCGCAGAAGTTCGTGCTGGGCGCGTCGGGTCATATCGCGGGCGTGATCAATCCGCCGTCGAAGAACAAGCGCAGCTTCTGGATGATCGACAGCGCCGACGAGCGTCTGCCCGACGATCCCGACGCATGGTTCGACGCCGCGGCGGAGCATCCCGGAAGCTGGTGGCCGACCTGGTCGAAGTGGCTCGCGGAGAACGCGGGCGAGCAGGTCAAGCCGGGCGCATCGCAGGGATCGAAGAAGTATCCGGTGATCGAGGCCGCACCCGGCCGCTACGTTTTGGAACGCGACTTCTGAACGGCGTGCGATCGTGCGTGAGAGCGCACGATCGCATGGTCTCAAGCCGCATTAACATTCGATGCCAAAAGGAAACTGAAATGACTGACGTAGTGATCGTATCGGCCGCGCGTACGGCGGTAGGCAAATTCGGCGGTTCGCTCGCGAAGATCGCG